>NZ_JARVWW010000049.1 GCF_029846715.1 Bradyrhizobium nivariense | reverse complement strand
TATGCCTACCCTTATCGCTATCCTTACGACTATCCTTGGACATTGTGACCTCGCGACAAACCATTCCGCGAGATCTTTCTAGCCGACCAGATCAGCCCTCAGCGCGTGGTCCCTGCATGACGCTCACCGATCAGCGCCGCGTTGTCCGACAGCTCCGCCCGCGCACTGGCAGCCACCGCCTCGGCTCGCAGCCGCGCCTCACGCTCGGCCTGCAGCGCCGCCAGGGCACTCACAAGGTCCGATGGAAGATCGTCCGGCTTCGATATCATGAAGCCATTGAATCAGATCAAGCAGCAGATTCAAACCCAAAACGGCTATCCGATCCGCGTCGGACGCTGGGCTTCTTGCGGGTTGCGCCAATCGATTCCGGACAACAGGTAGCTCATCTGCGCCGGAGAGATCGTCACTGCTTCGCCCGCAACCGAAGGCCAGATGAACCGCCCTCTCTCCAGTCTTTTGGTGAACAGGCATGCTCCCTGGCCATCGTGCCAGATCACCTTCACAAGATCGCTTCGGCGACCGCGGAAGACAAACAGATGACCGCTGAGCGGGTCCTTGCGCAGCACCTCCTGCACCTGGAGTGCCAGCGTCGGAAAGCCTCGCCGCATGTCCGTGTAGCCTGTCGCAAGCCACACGCGCGCGCCCGTCGGAACCGGGATCATCGGCGCACCAGAGCCTCGAGAACGCGACGCAGGGCGTCTCCATCAACGTCGCCATCGACCCGGATGCGGTGCCCGCTACCAAGATCGATCTCGATGATGCCATGGCTCTTCCGTCGACGCGCCGCCGTCGTCGTCAATGGCGCTTCGGCCACCGCCCGCGGCGGCACAGACGACCCAATCTCGACCGGCACAAACGGCGCTATACTCGCTTCAGCGTGCTTGCAAAGCTCTTTGCGCCACCTGAACAGCTGGCTTACATGAAGGCCAGCCATACGAGCCACCTCGGAAACGCAGGCTCCGGGCTCGAGCGATGCTGCAACAAGCCGTTCCTTCTCATCCTGCGACCACCGGCGCCGCCGCTCGACCGATGTAATCACCTCCGCCCTCGAAATCGTCCTAGCGCTTCTCCTAGGATTACCCCTAGGACCTGCAGCGTTCACGTCCGTCAAACAAGGCGGCCCTCAACGGAGGAATACCACCAGGCTGTTCCTCGGTCACTTGTTTGCGCGAGCTCCGGAACTCGCCACGACGGCGGAGCTAGCGAAGCGGTTTGTGTCCCTTCTCAGTGGTAGCGACATCGCCGAGCTCGATGAATGGATCACACAAGCAGCCAACAGCGAGCTCAAGAGCTTTGCCAACGGCATCGCGCGCGACATCGATGCGGTCCGAGCGGCAATAACTACCTCCTGGACAACCAGTCCGGTCGAAGGCCAGATCGGCAGGATCAAAGCCATCAAACGACAAATGTATGGTCGGGCAAGCTACCCGCTATTGCGTCGACGCGTCCTTCTGGCTGCCTGAGAACGACCGCCCAACCTATCCAACCCCAGCTGCTCAAGCTGCACCAAATATGCGGAAGAACCCCTGATTGTCGCGCGCTTCCCACCTAGTCATCTGGAACGCAAGTTCACCACATTAGTTGATAGCTCGAGTCTCTACAGAGGAGAGTGCTCGTGGCGAATGCAGGTGAACGAGGCCGGCCGATCGCGCCGCTGGCTCTGAGTCCGCAGGAGCGGGCGTACTTGGAGAGGCAAGTTCGTCGTCATCGCGTTGCCCGATCGCTATCTGAGCGCTGCCGCGCGATCCTGCGGTGTGCGGATGGCTTGCCAAGCAAGTCGGTGGCTGCCGAACTCGGCCTCCACGAACACACCGTTGGCAAGTGGCGCCGCCGATTATTGAAGGATCGCTGTGATGGCCTGCTTGACGAAGCCCGCCCTGGCCGCCCTCGAACCATCAACGACGATCAGGTTGCTGAGGTAATCGAGCGGACATTGCGTACGACGCCGCGCGGCGCGACGCACTGGTCGATCCGCTTGATGGCCGCGGAAACTGGCTTTTCCCACACTACGATCCGCCGAATGTGGACGGCATTCGGCTTGCAGCCGCACCGCAGCCAGACATTTAAACTGTCGAGTGATCCGCTATTCGTCGATAAGGTGCGCGATATTGTTGGGCTTTACCTGTCCCCACCGAACCGAGCCGTTGTCCTCAGCGTCGATGAGAAAAGCCAGATCCAGGCACTCGATCGCGAGCAGCCGGTCTTGCCGATGATGCCTGGGGTGCCGGAACGTCGCACCCACAGCTATGTGCGGCATGGTACCACCACGCTGTTTGCCGCGCTCGATGTCGCTTCCGGCTTTGTCATTGGCAAATGCTACAAGCACCATCGGGCGGTCGAGTTCTTGAAGTTCCTCAAAGAGATCGACGCTCAAATCCCTGAGGGGCTCGCGGTCCATATCGTCATGGACAACTACGCCACCCACAAGACACCCAAGATCAAAGCGTGGCTCGCCCGCCGGCCGCACTATCACGTCCACTTCACGCCGACTTCCGCGTCATGGATCAATCAGATCGAGCGCTGGTTCGCTGAACTCACCAGAAAGCAGATCCAGCGAGGTGTTCACACCTCCAGCTCGAGGCCGACATCCGTACCTTCATCGAACTGCACAACAATAACCCGAAGCCCTTCAAATGGACCAAGTCCGCAGACCAGATCTTGGCTTCCGTCAAACGCTTCTGCCACAAAGCCCAGCAGACTTTATGTGGCGAACTTTAGATTCACGTGACTAGATTGTCGCGCTATAATCCTCCCAGAGTAGGTAGTACCTCTGTCCATTATCGACCTGTATCACCAACTGTAACTCGCGTCCTAGGCTAGGACACAGCCTAAAACGATAGCACAAGGTGCAGCAGTGACATGCTTAGCTAATCCGTTGCAAGTCTCACGTTTCCTTCAAGCATATGACGCCGCCGCCGTCCGGAAGGGTATTAAGCTTTCGATAGGTTTCGATTTTGATGAGTATGTATCGATCACACGGACAACTCCAACAAAGAGGCGAACATATCCAAATTTTAGACCAGATCGCTCGCCAATCAGGTTAGGCGAGGGATATTGGGTCCTCGGCGTCAATAGGAATAATGAGGTCGTGGCTGTATACGCCGCTCGCCTATATGATCTTTCGCAGAGCAATTTTGCAGAACATCTTGAATCTCTAAAAGCTTTTTACGCTGACCCAATCATGCATGCACATCCTCAGGACCGTTGTACTTGCATAGCACCAAGCGCGAAGAAAATGATCGGGAAAGTCGCGTACCACGGAGATCTCTGGGTCCGCAAAGATTTTAGGAAACAAGGCATCCCCGAAATCATAGGGAGAATAGCAAGTGGGGTGTCTTTTGCTCTTTGGGAGCCCGATTATGTATGTGCGTTTGTCGCGAACTGGGCGTTAGAAAAGGGCGTTTACGAGATAACACACCATGAGCCCGGCGGGGCAATAATACGGCTGGTAGAAGAGGAAATTGTGGGCAATGATTGGCTTACTTGGACAACCGGCGAGGAATTGAGGAGCGTTGTCGATCGCCACGACAGAATCGAGCTGTGAGCCGCCCCTCAGCGCCATCAACACTTCACTTTCCGCTGCGGACCCGCACCCGCTTCACCGGCATAACGCGGGAGCGGCCAGCTAGCCTAGGCCGCCTCCGAAACATTCGTCGCGCTTCAACCGCTACGACGCGTTTAGCTCGATAATAAGAACGTGTGCGAAGTCGTGATCGTCAAAGCGGCGTAGGCGGATATCCGAGTTGTCATCGTGACCGATGGCTGGGTACGTCGGCACCTTCACTCGTTAGCGGTTGGATTGTCCAGACATGCACCGGGAAGAAGGGCCGTGATGTCAACCCCGCGGAGGAATGTGTCGATGTTGCAAAGCCCTTCACAACAACGAGGTGCAAGTCATGCTGCATGACCTTCCTGCCACTTATCTCGACCTTTATCGAGCGCCGACCTTTATTCATTGGTTAAAAATGAAGGCAGCCATGACAAGCGCCAGACTATTTGGCTACTGGGATTATCCTCGCGCGGGCGCTGCCACCAACTCCGAAGAGATGACGTTTCTTGATGAGGTATACTGGCTTTACAAATTGGCGAGGCCGATTACAACAGCAGAAAAGAACGTATCTGCTGTAGTGTTCCTGCGCGACAAATCCATTGTTAAGTTGCCGGATGGATTCAAAACGGATGCTTCGGTGACCATTGGCGCGGCGGGTGACTTGATGCCTGCAGATGGACTTGAATATTCCAAAGATATACTTTTTGAAGACGTCGCGGACGTGCTCTTTGAAGTTGACATTTCTTTCGCGAACCTCGAAGGGCCTGTAACAGAACGGTATCTAGAATATCGTCCTGGTACGCAGTCGATGGGGTTCTCAATCGCCCAATTTCCGACTGTTGCTGGTCATAGGGAGAAATACTTTACAGCTCTTAGTCTGGCAAACAATCACGCATTTGACTGGGGAACAGAAGGCCTTGAGACCACACAAAGACTTTTCGCTCAGTACGGGATTAAAGACATCGGCACTCCCCGCAATCCGCAGGAATACGGACGAGCTACAGTTCTTGTTCAAGCAGGGATTAAGATCGGCTTCATATCAGCGACGTTTGGCCTTAACGGTCTCCAGGCGCCTAAGAACGAAGCTTACCGAATCCACACGGCTCAATTGTGTTCAAAGTATGCTTCGACCGACCTCGAGCTACTGAAGAAGCAGATATGGGATTGTAAGAAGCAGAATTGTGATCTTATCGTCGCTTCCTTGCATTGGGGGTACGAATTTGAGTTTTTTCCGAGAGGCAGGCAGGTCGAGGCCGCTCACACACTGATTGAGGAGGGGGTTGATCTTATTCTGGGGCATCACCCTCACGTTGTTCAGCCTCTTGAATATTATTGCACAAAGAGAGATCCAAACCGCGTTGCCGTGATTGCCTATTCTCTCGGAGGGTTGGGTTGGCGGTGGTATACAGCGCCACATTTTGCGTTGGGCATGATCTTGAATCTGAAGCTGGCGAAGGGTGTTATTGGTGGAGCGCCCCGCACGTACATTGAAAGCATAAATCCTGTCCCAGTATTTCAAAGCATTTCCTACAAAGGTGACATAAAATTGAAGCGCATTGAGAAGCTTTACGAACGTCCGAATGGACTGGCATCATCTCATTCGAGACGGCGTTTAGAAAGAATAAAGCAGTACGCAGATTTAGTTTTGGCACCCCGCTTGAAGAACTGATCGGGATTTCGGATCGGCATGATTCACCATTGGCCCGCCACTCCACGAATTGTACTTTCGACCGACTGAGGATCATTATGAGCGCACATCCGAAAGTCGGCCCGCCCAGCTCGCGCACCTTCGCGAATACTTGCATGCACGAGAAAAACGAAACCCAGAAAATCGCCCCGCTGCGGCAACGTCGTCAGGACAACACAATTCGCCACATAGCCGCCGCCGAAGAAACGTGCTGTCTCTGCGCCGTAGAAGTTGTCAGCTTCTTCTTCGAGTCGTTCGTGCTCCTCGCAATTGCCGCGCAGAAGTCGCGAGCCGCCTGCTCCAATGGCTGTGCCGGATTCGAGAGCCGCTAAGACAGCATCTTTCATCCGCGGAGCGCTCGCGAGCGCCAGATAATCATTCGATACGAAATCGAGTCCCGCGCGCCGCTTGAGAAAGCGTAGCCGCTCGTCTTCTTTCAAGTCCTGCAAGGCAACGACATAGTCGGAAAGTTCGGTTTGACGGCTCGGGATCATATTGTGTCGCTAACCGGCGCTATTGGTAGAAAACGATGTGGCTCTCTTCAAAGGCACGAGCTCAAGCCGTCATTCGCCCGACTTCGAACGTGTGATGATGCGGTTTTCTTCGTCCACCAGCACAACGCGGGGCTTGAAGGTCGCTGCTTCGGACGCATCCGGCGGTTTCGCTGAACGGCACGCCCTTGACCTCGTTCCACAGGTTGATGGGCACGCTTTCCGGTTGACTGGGGAGATTTGGCGAGCAGCACGAGCATGGCAATCCGATCATCGACTCGCTCACCTATGCCAATAATGCCACTACAGCAAACCTTGATGCCGGCGGCGCGCACATGTGCGAGTGTGTCGATGCGGTCTTGCAAGGTGCGCGTCGTGATGATTTCGGAGTAGAACCCGGGCGAGGTGTCTACATTGTGATTGTAGCAGCCGAGCGTAAGCCTCCGAGGAGAGACGCCTTGCGACGGGGTGGTCTAATGGTTGAGAACTGTACGTATGGACAGTCATACGATCAGTGCGCTGAATCGACTTGAAGTGGTGGAGACAGGCCGGCGACGGCGCTGGTCGGAGGAGGAGAAGGCGCGGATTGTTTTGGAAAGCATGTCCGAGCCGCGTCTGGTTGCGGCAACGGCGCGACGATATGGTCTGTCGCGTTCTCTGCTGGTGACTTGGCGGAGGGGCTTGGTGGCGAACCGGGCCAAATCCGAGGCTGGCTTTGTCAGAGCGGTTGTCGCAGAGGATAGGCCAGTCCCATCGGCGGCACTTTCATCGCGGAGCGCGCCGGCGCTTTCGACCGAGCAGCGAATTGAGGTCGAGTTGACGAGCGGGCGGCGCGTCATTGTCGATGCGGGGGTTGACGTTGAGGCGCTTCGCCGCATCGTCGAGGCTCTGGACCGGCGATGATTCCGATCCCCACGGGCGTGCGGGTATGGCTGGCGACTGGCCACACCGACATGCGGTGCGGCTTTCCGAGCCTGGCTCTCCGCGTGCAGGAAGTGCTCAAGCACAACCCCATGGGCGGTGGTCTTTTCTGCTTCAGGGGAAAACGCGGCGATCTTTTGAAGGTGATTTGGCATGATGGCCAGGGGGCATGCCTGTTTACAAAAAGACTTGAGAGAGGAAGATTCATCTGGCCTTCGGTTGCGGGCGAAGCAGTGACGATCTCTCCGGCGCAGTTGGGTTATCTCTTATCTGGAATCGACTGGCGCAATCCTCAAGAAACTTTGCGTCCAACGCGAGTTGGATAGCCTTTTTACGATTGAATCTGCAGCCTAATCTGATTCAATGGCTTCATGACATCGAAGCCGGGCGCTCTTCCTTCGGACCTCGCGAGTGCCTACATGGCGCTGCTGGCCGAGCGTGAGGCGTTGCAGGCTGAACGCGATGTGGCCGTCGCGGATGCCGCCAACGCGCGGGCGGAGCTGTCGGACAACGAGGCGCTGATCGCGCATCTCGAGCTGCGGATCGAGAAGCTCAAACGCGAACTGTACGGGCCGCGCTCCGAGCGCACGGCACGGCTGCTCGAGCAGCTGGAGTTGGAGCTCGAAGAACTCGTCACCACGGCAAGCGAGGATGAGCTTGCCGCGCAGGCCGCAGCGGCGAAGACGCAGAACGTCCGCCCCTTCATGCGCAAGCGGCCGGTGCGCAAACCATGGCCGGATGACATCGAACGCGAGCGCGTCGTCATTGAGGCTCCAACGAGCTGCGCCTGCTGCGGTGGATCGCGGCTGGCGAAGATCGGTGAGGATGTGACCAAGACGCTGGAGGAGATCCCGCGCCGCTTCAAGCTATCGAGACGGTACGCGAGAAGTTCACCTGCCGCGATTGCGAGAAGATCAGCCAGCCGCCCGCGCCGTTCCATGCCACGCCGCGTGGCTTCATCGGCCCACAATTGCTGGCGACGATCCTGTTCGACAAGTTCGGCATGCATATCCCGCTCAACCGCCAGAGCGCGCGCTTTAAGGCCGAGGGGATCGACCTGCCGTTGTCGACAGTGGCCGACCAGGTCGGCCACGGGACCTTCGCCGTCATGCCGCTCTTCCACTTGATCGAACGCCATGTACTCGCGGCCGAGCGCCTGCATGGCGACGACACCACCATCCGTATCCTGGCGAAGGGCAAGTGCACGACCGGGCGGATCTGGACTTATGTGCGGGATGACCGGCCCTTTGCCGGGCCTGCGCCGCCGGCGGCGGTCTATTACGCCTCGAGCGACCGACGAGGCGAGCACCCCCAGAAGCATCTGGCCGCCTTCGCCGGTATCCTGCAAGCCGATTGCTACAACGGCTTCGAGCCGCTGTTCGACCCGCAAAAGAAAGCGATGCCGATCACACCGGCGTTTTGCCTGGCCCATGCGCGGCGGGGCTTCTTCGAGCTGGCTGACATCGAGAAAAATGCTCGGGAAGGTAAGAAGGGCAAACCGGTCTCTCCGATCGCGCTGGAGGCGGTCAGACGCCTCGATGCGTTGTTCGAGATCGAACGCGCCATCAACGGCCGCAGCGCCGACGAGCGGCGCGCCGTGCGCCAGGAGAGAAGCAAGCCGCTGCTCGACGACATGCACACCTGGCTGCTGCGCGAGCGCGAAACCCTCTCGCGCTCCTCCGAGGTCCTGAAGCCTATGAATTACATGCTCAAGCGCTGGGACGACTTCGCCCGCTTCCTCGACGATGGCAGGATCTGCTTGACCAACAATTGCGCTGAGCGCGCATTGAGAGGCATCGCCTTGGGAAGGCGCAACTGGACCTTCGCCGGCAGCCAGCGCGGCGCCGACCGTGCCGCCATCATGCTGACGATGATCACGACCTGTCGCCTCAACGACGTCGATCCCAAGGCCTGGCTCGCCGACGTCCTCGCCCGTATCGCCGATCTTCCCGCGTCGCGTCTGCACGAACTGCTGCCCTGGAAATGGAAGCTCCTGCGCCAAGCCGACAAGCCCGCCGGTCAGCAGGCCGCCTGACCTTCACGCAACGCCATCATAGAGCTCGCCGTGCCGCGCGCATGCGTCAATCAGGCGGTCCTCGTCGTATGCGTACCACTCTGCGAACAGTAGCCGCAGTCTTCTGGACAGCCGCCGGTCTTGAGACTGAGTAGGCTTGCCGCTTCGACGTAGTTTGGATCGAAGTTCGCGCGATGAACGCTCTGGGCGCAAAACATAAGGTCAGCAAACGGCAGGCGATCTAGCGCCTCGGCTTCGGCGCAATCCCAGTCACCGCGAGCTGGCGTATTGTTGTGACTGGCATTTCTGTCCACTGCCACGGCAGCCCTTCCCAGCGCCAGCGCACCCATCAAGCGAGCTCTCGCCGATTTGCGCAGATTTCCATCGTGAAGTGGAGGATTCGTGCGCGCGACTTCTGCTCTTATCCAGAGCTGTGTGCACGCTGCCGCGATCGAGGCTTAGCAATCGTTCCAACCGTTGCGGTGGGCTCGACCCCAAGCTAATTGTGCCAGGTCACGTCATCGCGTTAAGACCATCCATGATCCGCCACATTGTCTTGTTCACCGCAAAAGACACGACTTGTATGACCAAATGATCGAGGGCTTGTCGGTTCTTACCACAATCCCACATGCGCGCCGACTCCAGGTGGCTCGCAATTGCAAGACCGACCAGCTCGGCAACGATATTGACGTCGTTTATGGTGAGTTCGACAACGAGATGGAACTTGCGGCTTACAACGCGCATGATCTTTACCAGGAATCGATCAGGCGAGTCCGACCGCTTCGGGACGTCCGGTTTGCTGCTGACTACAATGTTTCAACGGATGCGGGCTTCGCGTAACGACGACGACACGCGTTCTTGTTGGCGGACAATCTTCACGGGCAGCTACCTTACGAGTCGCTCGTGAAGAATGCGGATCGACCTGAGAAATAGGCAAAAGTTGTCTCGATAAAGTATTCCGATTTTGCAGGAAAGCGGAGTGTTGGACCTCGCTTTCTTGCGTTTTGGGATTTTGCTCTTGAGCGATTCGTGATTCCCTGACAGCGGATCGTCGGCATGGGGAACGCGGTGAGCAAACCGCGGGATGATCGCCAGAAAGACCTGCTGCTTCCGGCGCTCGATCAAATCATCGACATGGGCCACCCGCTGGCGCGGCTGGCGGCGCTGATCGACTGGAAGTTTCTGGATGACCGCTTTGGTTCGGTGTGCCAAGCCGGTCCGGGGCAGCCTGGCCTGCCGACGCGGCTTGTCGCCGGCCTGTTCATTCTGAAGCACATGCACAATCTCTCGGATGAGGTGCTGTGCGCCCGCTGGATCGAGAACCCCTACTACCAATACTTCTGCGGTGAGTTGAGCTTTTGCCACCGGCTGCCGTTCGATCGATCGTCGATGACGCGCTGGCGCCAGCGGCTCGGCGAGGAGCAACTCGTCGCGCTGATCCAGGAAAGTCTGTCGGTGGCGCACAAGACTGGCGCGATCGGTCCCAAGGACCTGGAACGGGTGGTGGTCGAAACCACAGTGCAGCCCAAGGCCGTTGCGCAGCCGACCGATGCGCGGCTGATGCATCGGGCCATCACCAAGCTCGCCGGGCTCGCTAAGCGCAACCGCCTGCCGCTGCGCCAGAGTTACTTGCGCCTGGCGAAGCGCGCCACCATCATGGTCGGCCGCTATACCCACGCCCACCAGTTCAAACGCGCCCGGCGCCAGCTCAAGTTCCCGCGGACGCGGCTTGGCCGGATCATCCGCGACATCCGCCGCAAGATTGATGGCGATGTGATGCTGGAGGCCCGCTTCGGCGCGCTGCTCGAGTTAGCGCAGCGCATGCGCACTCAGGATCAGCATCAGCGCGGCCCCAAGGTCTATGCGTTACATGCCCCGGAGGTCGATGGCATCGGCAAAGGCAAAGCCCGCGCGCCTTACGAGTTCGGTTGCAAGGTCAGTATCGCCACCCCCGTGACCTCCCCGAAGGGCGGACAGTTCGTGCTCCATGCCGAGGCACTGCATGGCAATCCCTTCGATGGGCACACCCTCGGCCCCGTGATCGCCGACATGGAGAAGCTCACCGGCGTGGAGGCTCGCCGGCTCGCCGCATCCACGTCGACAAAGGGTACCGTGGCCACAACCACCCGAACCGGCTCAGGGTCTGGATCTCGGGGCAGGTCCGCCGCGTCACGGCTTCCATCCGGCGCGAGATGAAGCGTCGTGCGGCTGTCGAGCCCGTCATCGGCCACGTCAAGGCCGAGCACCGCATGGACCGCAACTATCTCAAGGGCCGCGTCGGGGACCGCATCAACGCTATCCTCGCCGCGGCCGGCTACAACCCCCATCATCTTTCACCGCGAACGCCACGCCCGCCATGACCGATGATACGATTCTGCCATTCTCGTTTCCAGCCGTTCACGCCAAGGAAGTCACAGCTGCCTTCGATGGTGGGCGCCTGACCTCGAATGGGGGCGTGATGCTTCTGGCGATGGCCGAGCGGCGTCTCGGTTTGGCCGACAATTTGGCCCGGGTGTTCCCGGATCGGCGCGATCCGATGCGGGTCGTGCACAGCCTTGTCGATATGTTCCGCGCTCGCATGTTCGCGATCTGCTGCGGCTACGAGGACGCCGACGACCTCGATCATCTGCGGTCCGATCCGGCATTCAAGCTCGCCTGCGGTCGCCTGCCGGACACCGGCCGGGATTTGTGTTCCCACCGACGCTGTCGCGGCTGGAGAATTCGCCGCGACTGCGCGACGTGATCCGCCTACCTACACCTTGGTCGACGCATGGCTGGATAGCTATCCGTGCGAGCCCGCATCCATCACCCTGGACATCGACGACTCCTGCGATGTCGTCCACGGCCATCAGCAGCTCTCGCTGTTCAACGCTCATTATGACGAACGCTGCTTCCTGCCGATCCTCGTCTACGACGCGGAGACGAGCCGGCCCGTGGCGGTCGTGCTGCGGCCCGGCAAGACGCCGGGCGGCGTCGAGGTGCGTGCCCATCTTCGACGCCTGGTACGGCACATCCGCACGCGATGGCACAAGACGCGAATTACGTTCCGTGGCGACGGGCACTATGCTCGGCCGGAGGCGATGACGTGGTGCGAGAACAACGGCATCGACTACATCTTCGGTCTGTCCGGTAGCAAGCCTCTAGCCAGAAAAGTCGACGAGGTCGCTGACGACATCCGCACGCGACGCGCCATCGAGAACCTGCCTGTTCTGCGCGGCTATACCGAGCCGCGCCACAAGGCAAAGTCCGGGGATCGCGAACGGCGCACCGTCGCCCGTATAGAGGCGACGATGCTCGGTCTCGACATCCGCTTCGTCGTCGCCAGCCTCGATGTCGGCTCGGCCGAGTGGATCTACGACAGCCTGTATTGCGCGCGCGGCCAAGCTGAGAATCTGATCAAGCTGCATAAGACGCAGCTTGCCTCCGATCGCACCAGTTGCCGTTTGGCGCTCGCCAACCAGGTCCGTCTCGTGCTCCATACGGCCGCTTATTGGCTGATGCTGACCGTGCGCGACGCCATTCCCAAAGTCCGGGAATTGGCCACAGCCGAGTTCGCGACGCTGCGTCTTCGTCTCCTGAAAATCGCTGCCCCGTGTCGTCGAGGCCACGAGCCGCATTCGCCTTGCGTTCGCCGCGGCATGTCCCGAAGCGGACCTGATCCGCTGCTTGCCAGGCGCGCTGCTGCCGCTCGGTCCTTGACCGGAGACCGGAGGGGCGTCCGCCCCCGTTCACCCAACCCATCCCTCAAGCGCGTTGCAAAGTACCGGTCGTCAGGCGGTGAAAAGCCGAAGGCAATCCTCTGCGCCTCGTCAGAGGACATGTGTGGCCACATCAATCGGATCAAAAAGCCGCACTCTCACGAATAGGACGGGCTAGGGTCTCAATCGCTTTCGACTTTCACGCGAGCGTCGCCCTCGTTGAACTGGATCACCATCCAGGCCCACACAGGCAAATCGCCGGTGACTGATGGCCCGCTTCACGTCCGCGAACTCCAGTGGATGATCCTGTCACAGCGGCCCGCTCTCTCGCATCGAGGGCAGGTTACATTTCTCGACAGTGCGGCAAGGCATGAATTGCTCGGACGCTACTCATACGTGGCCTGCGATCCGTTTAGTACCTACACGATCGTGGGCGGACGGGCGAGTTGCGATGGAGTGGCTCTCTGGGGGATCCATGGGATGCTCTTCGCGCTGTTCTCGCCGCGTATCGGCAAGAACATAGCCCCGATCTTCGCCCTTCCAGCGGGGCGCAGCCGGCTTTTTGGCTTACCATCTGAACACGACGTTGGGACAATTGCCTGTGCCGGCGATTCCCTGCCCGGGTCTGCCCCAATTTTACATTTCTATGACCTGGTCGTCAGCTTCGATCACCGTGACAGCAGATGCTGGATCGGTTCTACCGGATGGCCGGAGCAGGATCCAGCGCGTCGGAGCGAGCGGGCACACCGCCGAGCGGATGAATTTGCAGCATTGCTTGCCAGTCCAAGTTCGGCGCCGAAGCGCTCGATCGGCTTTGCCGGCGCATGGCATTCGAACTTCAGCCGTGAGCGTACATTGCCGCGGTAGAGCGAGTTATAGACCTAATTTTCGCTGGCGACGTCTTCCAAGCCAACATTGCACAGCGCTTCAGCGCCGGCTCGCGATCTCATTTGACCCATTGGCCTTTTACCGTCGGCTGCAATCATTGAACCCGGCAGCTTTTGCAGCCTTGCTGCACTATGACAAGCTGATGATCGCCTCCAGTTCGCCGGAGTGATTCCTTAGGCTCGATCGACGACAAGTCGAAACGCGTCCCATCAAAGGCACGGTCGCGCGCTCTGCCGCTTCCAATGAAGACCGGCGCCGCGCATGGCGGCAACTGTATTTCCGCCGTTCGAATTCGCCGATGCTTCCGGAAATCTCGTTGGATTCGACATCGATATTCTGAACGGGATCGCTTCGAAGATGGGCGTGCAAGTCAACTGGACCCAATCGAGCTTCGCCCAAATATTCAGCTTTGCCCCACTCAACACAAAGCGGACAGACATCCTTTCGAGCGCAATAGGCGATACGCCCGAACGCCATGCCAGCGTGAACTTTATTACGTATGTCAACCCTACGTATTCTACACGGTACGCACCAATGCCGAGAACTTCGCCAATATCGAGACAATGTGCGGTAAACGTGTGGGGGCAATATGCACCAGTGTTGTCGAGACCGGCGCGATCGTCAAATGGAGCGAGGAGAATTGCACTAAAGCCGGCAAGCCTGCAATTATCGTGGTGCCCGGTGAGAACACGCCTCAAGTGCGACTAATGGTCAAGCAGGGCTTTGCCGACGCAGGTCTGACAGGCACAGCGATAATCGCGTATCAAAATAAGCTTGAGGGTGACCAGTTCGTGGTCATCGGCAAACCTGTGATCAAGCTGCTGACCGGCATGGCTTTCTCAAAGGAGAAACTGGACCTTGCCCGCCCGATGATACTCCTAATTTACGTTCGAGGCGGCCGGCTCGGCCATGATAGACGACGCGCGTCGCGATGCGGCGCACGCTCCAATGGGGCGCATTCGGCGCGTTTTCTGGAGGTCATGTGCAGAACTGTCGATCTAACTGATAAAGCTAGCGCACTGTGTTCTCCTAATGAGTTAGAGGGCCGTCGGTCCAACCCTGCCTGGTTCTCGACGCGCCCTTAATGCCTTGCATAAGGGGCCGTGAACTTTAGCTTTCTTGCAACCAGAACTGGACCGAGATCGTTGCGTGACAATCGACATGGGGATGTCCCGATCGGTGTTGAACTACGTCGGGCCAACGTTGGCGGAATGAATGTTACGCGGCCCTCGTGACGTGGGCAACGGGCTTGATCGTCATGCGATGTATCGTCATGCGATGTGGCGAGCTTGAAGGGCCGCACGCAGAACCGACAATTGCTTGTGCGCCTTCAATCGTCGGAAGCCCTTGTTGGCCTCGATCATGCCGGCCGCGACCCATCACAAGGCCATACCTTGACGTTGCGGGTGACGCGGCGAATGGTGCCCATCATGTTCTCGGCGATGTTGGTACAGGCGAGCGATCGACGAAGCTCCTTCGGCAGCTTCAACCGGACGACGGTCAGGATTTCGTCGAAGCCTTCGAGGATGCTGGCCGCTACGCCGGGCCATTGCTGGTCGAGTCGACGCGCGAGATTGTGGATCAATTTTTCAGCCTTGTCGGCATCATCGAGCTCCCAGGCCTTGCGCAGCACCCGACGGGTGGCCGCATGGTGCTCTTTCGGCAGGCGTTCCATGACGTTGCGCGCCTTGTGGATCTGGCAGCGCTGGATCGCGGCGGCCGAACCGAAGGTGCGGCGGATCGCCTTCGACAACGCTTTCACGCCGTCGACGATGAACAGTCTTGGCACCGCCGGGTCGAGCCCGCGCGAGACCAGGTTGTCCAGCAGGGCCTGAACCGTTGCGGCATTCTCGGTCGCCCCTTCCACCAGCGCCAGCGGATGCTTGTTGCCTTCGCCGTCAACCCCGATCGCGGCGACCAGCACGAGATCGTCGCCGAGATGCAGCCCGTCGATTTGGACCACCAGAAGGTCGAGCGCGGACAGGTCGGCAGCCATGAAGTCGGCCAGCCGCGCCGCCGACAGCGCTACGAACCTCCGCGAGGCCGCCGACTTCGAAACCACCGATCCGGGCGGTGCCGGCACGTCACCCTCGGGCAGCCGGACAGCGCGGCCGAACCGGCGCGTCGACACATTGATCAGCATCAGGTTCATCGCCCAGCGACCGAGCCAATCCTCCTCCGCCGCCGTTTCCCAGCCCGGGATCGTGATCTCGCGGCCGTCCACGCCCCGGACCCGCGGGCGCTCGACCTCGATCTTGCCGCCGTGGAAGCCGATCCGTCCCCGCGCTCGGCCCCAACGGTGCGCCCGCCGCGCCGCGTCCCGCGACCGTGGCGCGGCCCGCAGGCCGCCGTGATATCCGCCTCCATCATCGTGCCGAGCGCCTCGATCCCTGCCGCAAGGCAGAACCGATCGAAGCTCGCCCGCACCTCTGCAAACGTTTCGTCCACAGCCCCAGTCGCCGGCGGACCAGCCGGTGTGATATCTCTCGTCATGGCGTTGCTCTCCTTTGTGGAATCAGCACCCTGAGCCTACCGGCTCAAGGTGGGCAACGCCGACCTCTTCAGAAATCCAACAGGACCCGGTACATCCCCCAATCGACATCTTGAGTCTAACTAAACCCAAACAGCCTATCTTGCCTACCAAGCTTGATAGTTTGTTGTTATTTCGGTCCGCCGTATTCTCCTGAAATCATAGTGCTCAGGAGAGACAAACTTGGCTGCTGATCACCACCCTCGCTTCTTGATGTGCCCCCCGAATCATTTCGCGGTGACGTACTCCATAAACCCATGGATGGATCCGGAGGGATGGCGCGAACGTGCCGATACTCTGGCTCAGACGAGCGAGGCTGAATGGCGATCGCTCAAGTCTCTTCTCGAGCAACTCGGCGCCATTGTCGATCTCATGGACCCCGCCGCCGGAGCACCGGACTTAGTGTTTACGGCAAATGCTGCCGTCGTGCTCGATGGGACGGCATTGCTTGCCAGATTTAGGTATCTGGAACGTCGGCTAGAGGAGCCCCACTTTGCCGCCGCCCTCAAAGCGCTGATCGGGCGCAATGTCCTCAAACGCTGTGCATTTCTTCCTGCGGATATCGTGCTAGAAGGAGCAGGTGACTGCATCTGGGATCCGGAGCGGAATTTGTTCTGGATGGGATTTGGCCCTCGGTCGTCCAAACACGCCGCCGCGATTATTCGAGAGACCTTCGGGTTTCCGACCCTCAGCATGGAACTGATCGACAGCCGTTTTTATCATCTCGATACTGCTTTCAGCGTGCTCGCCGAGGGCGAGATCATGTACTTCAAAGAGGCGCTCTCATCGAGCTCGCTGCACAAGCTGTATGAGCGTGTGGACATACGCGACCGGATCGAGGTCAGCGAAGAGGACGCATGCACCATGCATCTAAATGCGATTCGTATTGGCAGGAAACTGGTCCTCTCCAGCTGCAGCTCGCGTCTCCGGCGCCAACTTGCGGACCGGGGATATTCCGTATCGATAACGTCATTGTCGTCATTCAATCTTAGTGGCGGCTCAGCGTACTGCCTGACCCTAAGAACGGATCTGTCTTCGGACAGTCGATTGCTCGCGTCCAATATTTACAGTGAAAGCGACACCTGAGAGCCAGGACTTCGTTGTGGCAAAGTGAAGCGTTAAAACTTGATGAGCTACGCTTGTAGAGGCGGCTTGGGTCGCAGCTGAGGGCAAACAGCAAGGTAGGTTTGATGAACATCGGTGTCTTAAAAGAAATCAAACGAGACGAGCGGCGTGTTGCGCTGCAACCGATCCAGGCGAGCGCTCTTTCGCAGCTGGATCACAAGATCTACGTTGAAGTTGGCGCTGGCGACGGAGCTGGATTCTCCGATGCGGAGTATCGGGCGAGCGGCGCGGAAGTTGTCATGAAAGAAGAGGTTCTCACCCGAGCGCAACTTCTGCTCAAGGTTAAGGCCCCGCTGCGCTCAGAATTTTGCGATTATGCGCCGCATCATATCCTCTTCGCGTATTTGCATTTCGACGAGAACATTCCTGCTCACGAGATCTCCGAACTCGTCAGTCGAGGCTTTCTAGGAATTGCTTACGAGTGGGTGGGAAAAGCGGGAAAATATCCATTACTCGAGCCGATGAGCCAATTAACCGGCTATCTTTTCGCGCAGAGAGCGTTAGATCTCTGCTCGCGGAACAAGGGAGTGTTTTGCCCGCGGAACGAAAGCCATCTTCCCGGGGGGCGGGCTCTAATCGTCGGATGCGGTAATATCGGTCTGTCTGCATTCAAGTACTTGTCCGATCTCGGCGTCGCCCTGACTATTGTTGTCAATCGAGGCCGAGAAGATTTCAATGCCAAAGCCAACATTCGCTTCGGAACTAAGGGTGTCGACTACGTAAGCGCAGCCAGCGTTAACCTGATCGTCATGGACAAAAAGGAGCCTTCTCGCACCCAGGACACAATTGCAGGGGTGCTACCGGAGACGGACGTCCTCCTCAACTGCGCAGTGCGTCGTCCCGAGCTTCCGAAGTGGAGAATGGAATATCTGATCGATCGGAGCATGGTTCGCGCCATGCAGAGGGGGAGCGTTGTCTGCGACTGCACTGCCTGCGATCAAGACCTGATAGAGACATGCATTTCGTCGGCATCGCTCTACCACTCGTATCGTGAGGAAGGCATCGTGCACTATAATTGCGATCATATCCCCTCGATGGTGGCTAACACCGCCACGCGGATGCTCACATCGCGAACGTTTGCGTACATACGCTACATTGCGAGTCTCCAGTCCCGGGCGGCCATCACCGAAGATGAAAGCCTGAGCAATGGAGTCTGTTGCTATCGCGGTCATCTCACGCATGCGCTTTCCGCGAGCAAGAAGGGCTTGCCGTATCGCGCACTGAGCGACGTTATCGAGCCGAGCGATCGGACGGCTATGCGATAGTCCAATCGTTTGCGGTCCAAATGACAACAAATTTGCATACCTGCCCTGGCGCGCATGCCGCGCCTGACAGACGGAGTCTTCGTGGTACATCCGAGCAGCGGAGACCCTGATCAGTCTTGACGAACAGGGGCCGTCGAAGGGGGCGGGTATCAGCCCGTCCTTGCCGGCATCCTCCTGCACGCCATCCTCGATTTCTGGACCTATCAATGGCACGTAGCCGCGCGCACCGTCGCATCGTGATCGTGCCCTATGCGGAAGACTTGGTCAGGGTAAGCAAGGCAGATGCGCAGGAAACGCTCTTGGCCCCTCACGCATGGCTGGCCAGCTTCGGCCTGATGCTCCGTGAGGACAAGACGGAACTGATCGACTTTGACGGTTCGTGGCCCTCTCGCGTCAGCGGTGCGGCAAACGGCGGCCCGAGACCGTCGCCTTGAACGGGTCGTGTCTCACGTCACGATCACTGACCCGCATCATTTCCTATTTGGGCACCGGCTTGAGGTGCTGAAGGAGCGGTCGGGACGCGGTCCCGCCTACGTCGTCGTCGCGCTGCCGGACGGACGGCGGCGGGCGGTTCGGATCGCGTCGACGGACCTTGCCGAGACGGCGATCACTTCCTGCCCGGACGCAGCCGATCTCCCGCGCGTCAGTGCACGAACGCTGATCCCATTGATGCAACATTTGAGCGCGAGTCTGAGCCTTCTCGACGAGAAGGTGATTCGCGATGACCCACCGACCGTTTCCAGGTCGCGTTGCGTATCGACCCCTGCCGACGTTAGCAAATCCACCCGGCCATCCGACGGCTGGCATTCCGCGCCTGTGGCCGAATCTGTCGACCGCGACGCAAACCCAGATTGCGCAAACAATCGCCGCGCTGATGCGGCGAATGCAAGCGAACCCCGGCACGCCCGGAAGGGAACTGGGTCGTGCTGATCAGCTCGAACATCGCTGACGAGCGGCTCACGACCGCACACCGAGCCAAGTTGGCCTATGTCTACGTGCGGCAGTCATCCGTGAACCAGGTGCGCCAGCATCAGGAGAGCACCGAGCTACAGTACCGCCTAGTCGATCGTGCCATCGGTCTGGGTTGGCCGCCTGAGCGTGTGCAGGTGATTGACGAGGATCTCGGCAAATCCGGTGCTGGCGGCGTGGATCGTCATGGTTTCCAGAAGCTCATTGCCGAGATCGGCCTTGGCAACGCCGGTCTGGTGGTGAGTCTCGATGCTTCTCGCTTGGCCCGCAATAACCGGGACTGGCATCAACTTCTCGAACTGTGCTCGGTATTCGGCGTGCTCATTGCGGATGGTGAGCGACTTTACGATCCGCGCGCCTATCACGACCACCTGCTGTTGGACTTGTCCGGCATCATGAGCGAGGCGGAGTTGCATCAGCTTCGGATGCGCCTGCACCAAGGGGAACGCCAGAAGGCGGCGCGGGGCGAACTGCGGCTGCCCCTACCAGCCGGGCTCGTCTACGATCGAGCGGGCACAATTGTTCTCAATCCCGACGAGGAGGTGCAGGCCCGTCTTCATCTCGTGTTTGCCAAATTCCGGGAACTGCAAAGCGCTCGCCGTGTGATGCGCTACTTGGACAGGAACGGATTGTCCTTGCCGCTTCGACCGCTGCTGGGGCCATCTCCACACGAGATCGTCTGGCGTGCGCCAGATAGTGCACGCGTCCTTAGTATCCTTCAAAACCCGGCTTATGCTGGGGCGTATGTTTATGGCCGCCGGCAAAAAGATCCGAGCCGATGCCTGCCGGGATCGCTGACGGGAACGGTCAAGGTGGCGATCGCGGATTGGGCAGTTTGCCTGCACGCCGCTCACCTAGGCTATATCGGCTGGGAGGAGTTCATGGCCAACCAGGGGCGACTGGCAGATAACGTCTTCCGCTATGAGGCGGGACATGCTGGCGTGCCGCGCAAGGGGGCAGCCCTGTTACAAGGAATTGCGATCTGCGGCCGTTGTGGACGGCGCATGAGCATGCGCTACACGGGCCCGAATGCCGACTATCCGGTCTATTGCTGCCGGTCGGATCGGGACCAGCAAGGCAGTGCCCTGTGCCAGGAAGTCCGCGCCTTGGCCGTTGATGCCTTGGTCGAGCGGGTAGTCCTCGATGCCCTGGTGCCGGATCAGATTGAGATCGCACTCGCGGCGGCAGGCCAACTGGAGCAGGAAAGCCGTCAGCTCGAGCGCCAGTGGGCGCTTCGCGTGGAGCGCGCCCGCTACGAGGCCGAGCGCGCTCGGCGTCAGTATGACGCCGTAGAGCCCGAGAACCGTCTTGTGGCGCGCTCACTTGAGCGGGCTTGGGAAGACAAGTTGCGTGTCGTCGAGGCGGTCGAGCAGCAGCATGCGCGTTGGCGCGCGCAAGAGCCGCTTCTGATTGGCCCGGCGGAACGCGCAGGGCTACAAGCGCTCGGCGAGAATCTGCCTCGGATTTGGAACGCGGCCACCACGTCGGCAGCCGATCGCAAGCGCATTCTGCGATTTGTCATCCGCGAAGTCGTTCTTGATCAGAAGCGGACCCGAGGTCAGGTGTGGCTCAAGATCGTCTGGCAGACCGGCGCAACCAGCGAGCATCACGTGCAACGGCGCGTTCACACCTACCGCAATTACGTCAACATTGATCGGTTGCGGCAACGGATCGTCGAGTTGAATGCTGAACACAAAATGGATGCCGAGATCGCGGCAATACTCAATCAGGAAGGCTTCGTCGCGGCCCGAGGCTGCGCCTTCAAAGGCGAGAACGTCTGGGTACTACGTACCCGCTGGGGCATTCCAACCGTCAAAATCAACGGCGTGGACAAGAATCCGATGCGCTGGCCCGACGGTAGCTTCTCGATTCAGGGCGCGGCGGCTGAACTTGGAGTAACCCCGCAAACAATCTTCGATTATCTTGCGCGCGGATTGCTGGCAGGTCGCCAGTTAGCCAAAGGCCAACCATGGCAGATCGAGCTCTCAGACGAACAAATCAGTCAGCTTCGCAACCGGGTGCGACGCACCAACCGGTCGAAGACGGAGGCATCATGAAGTCATCGGCTCGCCAAACACGGCAGGGTACCCCTATTCTTGAGCGGGTCGTGTCTCATGTCACGATCACCGATCCCCATCATTTCCTTTTTGGACACCGGCTTTCGGTGGTGCCGGAGCGGTCGGCACGCGGCCCCACGTACGTGGTTGTGGCGTTGCCTGACGCGCGGCGGAGGTCGGTCCGGATCGCGTCGACCAATCTCGCTGAGGCGCCAACGAGGCTAGTACCCGGAATCAGAGTTAAGTGACACGGACAAACGCTAGACGTACCGCCGAATTCTGAATCACCTTTCGACGATAGAGGGTACTAGGCCCGGATATTCCCAGTCTGCCGCGCATCAGCGCGCGCACGCTGATCCCATTGATGCAACATTTGAGCGCGAATCTGAGCCTTCTCGACGAGAAGGTGATTCGCGATGGACCCCCGACCTCTTCCAGGTCGCGTTGCGTATCGACCGCTGCCAATTTTGGCAAACCCACACGGCCATCCGGTGGCCGGCGTTCCGCGCCTATGGCCGAATCTGTCGACCCAGACGCAAACGCAGATTGCTCAAATCCTCGCCTCGCTGATACGGCGAGTGCAAGCGATACCCGACGCGCCCGGAAGGGGTGGGTCGTGCTGATCAGCTCGAACATCGCTGACGAACGGCTCACGACGACGCACCGTGCTAAGCTGGCCTATGTCTACGTACGGCAGTCGTCCGTCAACCAGGTGCGGCAGCATCAGGAGAGCACCGAGCTGCAATACCGGCTGGTCGATCGCGCCATCGGTCTGGGCTGGCCCCATGAACGCGTGCAAGTAATCGATGAGGATCTTGGCAAATCAGGCGCCGGCGGCGTGGACCGCCACGGTTTCCAGAAGCTGATTGCCGAGATCGGTCTCGGCAATGCCGGCCTGGTGGTCAGTCTCGACGCGTCGCGTTTGGCCCGCAACAATCGGGACTGGCATCAGTTGCTCGAACTTTGCTCGGTATTCGGCGTGCTCATCGCTGATGGCGAACGTCTGTACGACCCGCGTGCCTACCACGACCGCCTGCTGCTGGGTTTGTCCGGCATCATGAGTGAGGCAGAACTCCACCAAATCCGTATGCGCCTGCATCAGGGGGAGCGGCAGAAAGCGGCACGCGGCGAACTGCGCTTGCCGCTTCCTGCGGGGCTCGCTTATGACCGAGCGGGCGCCATCATCCTCAATCCCGATGAGGAAGTTCAGGCGCGTCTGTATCTCGTCTTCGCCAAATTCCAGGAGCTGCAAAGCGCACGCGGCGTGATGCGCTACCTGCGCAGGAACGGGTTGTTGCTGCCGGTCCGGCCGGTACTCGGACCGTTCCCGCACGAGGTGGTCTGGCGGGATGCCGACAGCGTGCGGATTTGTAATATCCTTCAAAATCCGGCCTATGCTGGGGCTTATGTTTACGGCCGCCGCCAGAAGGATCCGAGCCGATGCCGGCCTGGATCGCTGACCGGAACGGTCAAGGTGGCGATCGCGGACTGGGCGGTTTGCCTGAAGGCCGCTCACCCTGGTTACATCGGCTAGGAGGAGTTCATGGCCAACCAGCGGCGAATGGCAAGCTACGTCAACCGGTACGAGACGGGGCACGCCGGCGTGCCGCGCAAGGGCTCGGCTCTGCTGCAGGGTATCGCGATCTGCGGCCGGTGTGGACGTCGCATGAGCTTGCGCTACACCGGGCCGAATGGTGACTATCCTGTCTATTGCTGCCGGTCCGATCGGGACCAGCAAGGCAGTGCGCTGTGTCAGGAAGTCCGCGCTTTGCGGGTCGACACGCTTATCGAGCGCGTCCTCCTCGAGGCCCTGGCGCCGGATCAGATCGCGATTGCGCTTGCCGCAGTTGGGCAGCTTGAGCAAGAGAGCCGCCAGCTCGAACGACAATGGACGCTGCGACGCGAGCACGCTCGCTACGAGGCCGAGCGGGCGCGTCGCCAATACGCGCTATCGAAGCTGTCGAGCAGGAACATGCACGCTGGCAGTCGCAAGAACCGCTTGTGATCGGCGTTGCCGAGCGCGCAGCCCTGCAGCGGTTGGGCGAGAACCTACCGCGGATTTGCCAGGCCCCCACCACCTCGGCGGCTGACCGAAAGCGCATCCTGCGTTTTGTCATACGCGAAGTTGTTCTCGACCAGAAACGGGCACAAGGTCAGGTGTGGCTCAAGATCATTTGGCAAACGGGAGCAGCGAGCGAGCATAGCCTGCAGCGGCGCGTTCACACCTACCGCGACTACATTGACGTCGAACGGCTGCGGCAGCGGATCACCGAGCTAAACGGGGCCGGTAAAATGGACAAGGAGATCGCCGCAATACTCAATCAGGAAGGCTTTGTCGCGGCCCGAGGCTGCGCCTACAAAGGTGAGAATGTCTGGCTGTTGCGGACGCGCTGGGGCATTCCCACCGTCAAGATCAACGGCGTCGGCGCGAATCCCATGCGGTGGCCCGACGGCAGCTTCTCAATCCAAGGCGTGGCTGAGGAACTCGGAATTACGCCGCAAACCGTATTCGATTATCTCGCGCGTGGCCTGCTCACCGGACACCAGCTGACCAAGGGTCAGCCGTGGCAAATCGAACTCTCGGAGGATCAAATCAATCGACTTCGCGCTCGCGTGCGACGCACGAGGCGCCCCTGACAAGCAGAGGCTTCTGCGTGGTCTCGGAATCAGGGCGAGCGTGCCGTCGGGCTGGACCACGACCAGATGATCCTCGCCGGCGAACCGCTTGCGGACGCTGGAAACCATCGCGCCGTTGAGCGATGATCCCATCGTCAGCCTTCCGGCGATCGCCAGCTGACCTGCCCGGCCTTGGCCGGTGAACGCGGTGACCCGCCGCCAGTTACACCACGCCCAGGGAGTACGTCATGCCAAGCTGATGAATGCTTGTGGGTGCAAGTCCCATCCGGCCAAAGCCGAAGCAGGCAAGCCGGGACCGAGTCTTGCGGGCGTCGCGGCAACGCGGGGTTCGAAGTGTAGACAGGAGCCATGCGGGGTGCGGGAATGAGCCTCGAAAGGTGGATGTTCGCGGAGGCCGAGTGTGTTCCCTAAACACGAAGGCAGCATGAGCATTGTCGTTATGCGAGACGATGCCGCTCCGTCGGGGTCGATGGCCGCATCACGCATGGAAGGTAATCATCGGAACATGAGAGGCCCGACCGGGTCCACTGGATTGGTCTCCAGTGGGGGACAGCGGCAAGGCAGTGCCAGAGCCGCGGTCCGAGCTGAGGTCGGGAGTCGGACTGGTTCATAGTACCTGTGAAGTCGTCGAAGGAAACGAGACGCATGGAGGGAAGGGGCCAGCCCGAGGGGAGCCCGCGCGAGAAGGCCAGGGTCCGGACACAGAGCCGGGTTGCCTTGCCGCCGAACCTCGAACGGGTGAACGCGGCAGCCAAGCAGGCTGCCCAAACCCGGTTCACAGCCTTGCTGCACCACATCGACGAGGACGCTCTGCTTCGGGCGTTTCGACGACAAAAGCGGCAGGCCAGCGCGGGGGTCGATGGGGTAACGATGGCGAAGTACGAACAGAGGCTCACGGATAACATTCGCGAGCTCTGCGGACGCGTCCACACGGGTCGCTACCGGCCACACCCGGTACGGCGAGTCTACATCCCCAAAGCCGATGGCGGTAAGCGGCCTCTCGGTGTGCCGGCGCTAGAGGACAAGATTGTCCAAAGCGCGGTAGCCGAGGTGCTGAGCGCCGTCTATGAGGTCGACTTCCTCGGGTTCTCCTACGGCTTCCGGCCGGGGCGGAATCCTCATATGGCGCTTGACGCCTTGCACACGGCGATCATGAGCCAGCGCGTCAACTGGGTGCTCGATGCCGACATACGCAACTTCTTGGACACTGCTTCATAATGCCCCCTGGTTCATGAGGTTTGATCGAAGAGTTCGGATTGCCGGGTTATCACCTTGATCCGGATTCCCTTTTTCCTGCCATTCGTGACGTGCACGACTTCGGGCTCGCCGCGCTTGACACGCTGCAACACGGTTTGGCGCGAGACACCGAGCTTGCGGGTTGCCTCGTGCATGGTCACGAAGCCGTCCCCAGCAGTCTCGCTGAATCGGGCGATGAGGTCATCGGTCAGGCGAATGCGCCAGGGTGCGCCGGGCGTCAGCTGCTCGCCCGGAATGATGCCGTGGTTGAGCCAGCGGTGCAAAGTCGAAGGGGCGACGCCGAGCACGACCGCGGCCTTCTTGATCGACGCCAGTTCGCCCTTGGTGGAGACGGCCCGGCCTCGAAGCACGGGATGTCCCAGTGGCGACGCAGATTGCCGACACGGCCCGCCTCGAAGCGATGGCCGTATACCGTGGTGCGCCCCTGGCGATTGAGGATGCCGGCAATTACGGTGTCTGGATAATGGACGGCCAGCCGGCGGACGAGTGCGATCGTGTCCTCATCGGTGCGTATCGTGGCCGGCCGCGAGCGCGGCAGCGCGAGATCGATCTCGTAGAGCGCGCCGCCCCTCCAGCGCAGCGTGAGGTGGGCTGCAGCCTTGTCGCGCTCGACCTTTATGATGACCTCCTCGAGCAATGCTCGCAGCAGCTCTTTCCTGTCACGCGGCGTGGTAGTTGCCGCGTGCCAGACGGCGGCAAGATCGCGCCCGAGCGCGAGCAGACGGTCGCGCTCCTCTTGGGAGAGCACGCGTGGACGCTCTAGTTCGCGGCGTGCAAGCTCGGCCTTGGCGGCTTCGAGTGCGCTCAAGCTCTCCTCCCACTCGCGCTCCAGGCCGCGAGCGACCAACCGGTTGTCTGGATCGACGGCACGGTATCGGCGCTCGGCGCGGCTCGCTTTGTAGCTCGCCCGCTCGACGCCGAGACGCCATTGCTTGAGCGAGGTTTCGCGATCTGCTTCGAGCCGCTCGGCAGCGGCGAGCGTGGCAGCGAGCTTTGCCGGCTCGAGGGCGGCGATGAAGGCCCGCGTGACGGCCTCGTCGATCTGAATGCCGCCAATGTTGAGGCAATAGACGCCGCGGCCCTCGACCAGGATCTTGCCGGGGCAATGATACCCCGGTGCGGAACTGCGCCCGCGATAGTGCGTGTGCAAGCGGCGTCCGCAGTGGCCGCAGCTGGCAAGGCTCTGCAGCAGGGCGCTGCCTTCCCTCACGGCGCCGCCCACTTTGTGCGGTCCGGGGCGGGTGTTCTTGGCGTTGCGATCCTGGTTGGCCTCATAGGTCTGCCAATCGATGAACCCCGGATGATGGTCCGGGATGAGTACCTGCCACTCGGAGCGCGGCAGTTGTCGCACGCGCTTTGTGCGTGCACCCGCTGCATCCAGCATCGTCTCCTGGCGTGATTTGCCATAGGCGTAGGCGCCGGCATACACGGGATTTGTGAGCACGTGGTGGATGGCGGTGTAGCTGGCCTCGACCCAGCGGATCTCTGCGTTTTGGTGCATCTGCAGAGGGAATGTGAGCCCTTCCGAGCGAAACCATAACCAGACGCGGCGCGCCGAGCCCGTCTCGGCGAAGCGCGCGAAGACGTTGCGGACGGCGGTGACAATGGCCTCGTCGGGGTAGAAGCGGACCTCGCCATCGGCCTCGCCCCAGACAAAGCCGACCGGCAATCATCGGCGGAGTTCACCGCGTGCTGCCTTGTTGCGAATGCCGCCGTTGAGGCGGGCCCTCAGCACATGAAGTTCGGCCTCGCTCATGGTGCCCTTGAGCCCGAGCAGAAGGCGATCATTGAAGAGGGCTGGATGATAGATGCCATCTGCATCGCCGATCAGCGTGTCGGTGAGGCCGCCGAGGTCGATGAGGCGGTGCCATCGGCGTTGTTGCGCGCCAGGCGCGAGACCTCAAGTCCGAGCACGAGGCCGACGTGGGCGAGTGCGACTTCGGCGGTGAGGCGGGCGAAGCCCGATCTCGCAACAAAGCCGGAACCGGAGAGCCCAAGATCCTCATCGATGACGATGATGCGATCATTGGGCCAGCCAAGTTCACGGGCTTTGGCCGCAAGCGCATACTGTCGATCGGTCGACTCGCGATTGTGCTCGACCTGGGCGGCGCTCGACTGGCGCAGGTAGACGATGGCCTGGCGGGACAGATGGCTGGCCGTGATCTTGGCGCGTTCATTCATCGCTTGCCTCCCTCGTCGACCTGGCCGAGATCATGCGGGCGATGAGACGTGAGAGGATCTCGAGCGCCGCGATGCGCGAGGCTTCGTCGAGCTGCTCCCACGTCGTCGCCGACGGGGCTGCTGGAAAAGGGTTCGGTGAAAGATCGGGGCGGTCGAGAAAGGCCAGGTTCAGTTGCATGGCTGCTCTCCTTGCACTGCAGGTCGGCCGTAGAGAGCGTCAATGATCTTGCGCAGGTGGAGCAAATCGCCGAGCCGGCCGAGATCGTGGGCACCACCAGCATCGACCGCCGGCGTTCGCCTTGCCTGCTCGGCGTTCCAATCGGTCCAGTTGGCCGGAATCAGCGAGCGGCTACCGTCTGGCAAGACCACGAGAACGAGGAGGACGCCGCGCCGCCGGATGCTGCTGATCACGGCCAGCGACTGGCCTTCGAAGGCGTGGCGCTCGCGGGTGATGGTCAGCGAATCTGGAATATCACGGTGATGGGTAGTCTGTGGCCGCTTCCTTCGACTCGGTCGACCACGAGTGGCTGCTGCAGATGGTGGCGCACAGGATCGCCGATCTTCGCATCTTGCGGCTCATAGAGCTGTGGCTGCGGGCCGGCGTTCTTGAGAGCGGCGAGAAGCAAGAAACAGACAGGGGTACCCCGCAGGGGGGCGGGCATCAGTCCGCTCCTCGCCAACATCTTTCTGCACTACATCCTCGATCTCTGGATCCATCAATGGCGCCGTCGCCGCGCACGCGGTCGCGTTGTGGCCGTGCGCTATGCGGACGACTTCGTCATGGGCTTCGTGAGCAAGGCGGATGCGCAGGAGATGCTCTTGGCCCTCAAGGCGCGGCTGGCCAGCTTTGGCCTGATGCTTCATGAGGGCAAGACGCGGCTGATCGAGTTCGGTCGATTTGCGGCCCTCTCGCGTCAGCGGCGCGGCGAGCGGCGACCCGAGACCTTCGCCTTCCTCGGCTTCACCCACTACTGCGGGCAGACCCGGGACGGCCGGTTTATCGTGAAGCACAAGACGGAAGGGAAACGCCTGACGCGCAAGCTGACGGCGTTGCGCCAGGAAGCCTGGCGGCTCATGCACGAGTCACTGGCCACCCAGCACGAGTGGTTCGCCGCAGTGCTGCGTGGACACTACGGCTACTACGGCAGGCCGCACAATTATCCAGCGCTCAACGGCTTCTATCGCGAAGTGCGTCGGACTTGGCTGCGCTGTCTGAGACGGCGCAGTCAGAAAAGTCGGCGCATGGGCTGGTCGGAGTTCGAGACCCTGATGGCACGCTTCCGTCTGCCCCTTCCACGCAACACTCGCACTTGGGCGCAGGCGCGGATATGACGCGGGTTACCCTCGGGAAGAGCCGGGTGCGGGAAAGCCGCCCGCCCGGATCTGTGAGGGCGAAAGTCAAATGGCCGAGCTACTCGACCACGATCTCCCGAAGGTTTACCTCTTAGTACCGATTTCGGTGAGAAGCTCGCGACGACCCGGATTTGAACGTTCGAGGCAAGGGCGTTTTCTCGATTGCGCGGCCGCAGCACGGTGTACTGGATGTCAACGAGCGACCAGTCCCGAAGGCGCAAGCGCGGCGCTAGGCGCCCACTAATGAGATAAACCTCTTGCGTGATCAGGCACTCGCTGCCACATCCTAGCGCAAGTTGCGCGAAGGCGCGTTGGCCAAATGGGTTGACTATCGCGGCAGAACACTGGGCGTGGCACCGGCACAGATGCCTATGGGCCGGCCGAATTAACTCGCAACGCAAGCTGGTCAAGCCGAAATGCAATACCTCAAAGTTATCACTCCTATTCGTTTGATCAGGCGAATCTGGATGACCTTACCATTTCACGTCGCAGGTGCAAGAACTTGGTTCCCTAACGCATTGCTCAAGCCGGATGTCGGGGCCCGACATCTCGTCGCCAATCCGACAGTTGGCCTTTCAGTACGCGGAATCCGATCTAGCGCTCGTTGCCGAGGTCTAAAGCTGCCATTGCCGGCGGAGCTCGCACAGCACAACGCAAAGAGTGTTCCAATCACAATCAGTTCTCAGTTGACGGGGCACACCGATCGTATCCGTCTGGTCAAGCTTTCAACTACCCTCAAATTTTCTTCGGACCGTGGCGCCCAGCGCGATGTCGGTGAGGCGTGAGAGCCCGCGCCAGATAACGGTATCGCCGGATGCGGATCGCTGGCGCGGGCGAGACAACCGCCGAGCGGTCGTCTTGATCAAATAGTGCGAGAGCGTTTCTGTCTTCCCTTTGGTTTGTCGTTGACGAGGCGATCGAGCACGCGCAGCGTCCCGCAACTGTTCGCTTTACCCCCGCATGAGGAGACAGGAAGCAGTTTCGTCTCGTTCGAGTCCGACTGGCACCGCAAATCGGCGAGCGCCTACAATATGCAGTCCCGTCAACTACCAAGTTTTGCGATTGAATTGATCGCAAGAGCATGCGACCGACTGTCTAGCAACCGTCAGGTCCTCGAGCCCTGCACGACCTGTCCCATGTTCACGGCTGCGAGTGCACTCAACTGACAAGAGATCTGCTGCGAAACGCAATTCAAGTTAAGGAGCTGATACTATGACCATAGTTTTCGAGAGTGCCCGGTTGCGGAATGCGTTCTCTGCCCGGCTGACATTGCCTCTTATCGTCGCGCCCATGGCCGATGTCTCTGGGGTGGACCTTGTCAGTACGGTCTGCCGGTCGGGTGCGATCGGCGCGTTTCCCACAGCCAATGCCCGATCTATTGATGAACTCGATCGTTGGTTGATCGAGATTGAGCATAATCTCGCTAACTCGGATCGGCCAGTAGCGCCGCACTGTCCAACTGTCATGATCCGTCACCCGCGGTTCAAGGATGATCTTGCCTGTCTCGTGCGCCACAAGGTGGAGATTGCCATCACCAGCCTGGGACCCCCGGCCGCAGCAGTTGACGCCTTGCACGAAATCGGTTGTCTCGTGTTCGCCGACATCGCGTCGTTGTATCACGCGGAAAGAGCCATCGAAGCCGGTGCGGACGGCTTGATTCTGCTTGCTGCCGGCGCGGGAGGCCATACCGGGTGGGCGAATCCATTTGCTTTTGTTCGTGCGGTTCGCACCAGATTCGAGGGCCCAATTGTACTCGCTGGTGGTATTACAGACGGCCACTCTCTAGCGGCAGCACGCGTGCTTGGGTGCGAGCTTGCTTGCATGGGTACTCGCTTCATTGCCACCCCGGAAAGCATGGCGAGCGATACCTATCGTCAGATGGTGGTTGATAGCACGCTCGATGACATCGTCTTGACCAATGCATTTTCGGGAATCCCGGTGAATGTGCTGCGTAGCTCAATCGTGGCGGCCGGTCTCGACCCGTCAAAACTTGGCGAATCGGTATCGGAGTCTCGCGCAAAGCATAACGTTGGCGGATCTTCTTCAAGCGATGAACCGCCGCGCTGGATCAATATCCGGTCTGCTGGCCACTCCGTTTCAGGTGTTCGCTCGATTATAGGTGCCGCCGAGCTTGTGAAAGAGATTGCAGAACAATATGAAGCAGCGTTAACGAGCGCTGGTCACTCTCGCGCCTAGTCCGCGCGACCGCATCACGGCCAGCGAAATCGTCGAGAGCCGAGTGAACTCGAAGAAGTGGGCGCAGCCGAAAGCCAACTAATTCGGCAAAAAGATCTCCTCATACCAGGGTAGACTTCATTCCGACAGCGTCTCGGATGCACTTTGCCCCTCTCTTCTTGCGCGTGAAGGTTGGGGCGGCACGCCCTAGAGTTTGCACGATGCAAGTTACTTCGACCGCCAGGCTGCTGCGCCCGCAGGCGAGAACAGGTGAACGCCAGATGCGGCCGCTGACTCTCTATCCAAGTTTGCGGTGACAGTCTTGGACTGCACCCCTTAAGTGAGACACGGTAATTGCAGTGACAGGCATTTCGAGGATGACCTGTGGCAGCACGAGGAAAGAACCGTCAGTTTCCGACGGCGTTTAAATTGAAGGCGATCAAGCGTGTCGAACGAGACGACGGCGTTCTGCCTGTCGCACGCGAGCTTGGGATATCACGCAAGATTTTGCACGACTGGATCAAGGAGTGGAAGGCGCATGGGCCAGAGGGATTAAATCGTAGACCCGGGCCCAACCCGATCCCAGAAAGCTTAAGCCCCCGCCGTCATATGAGGACAAGCGCTGCGCGCTCGCACAGGCGAAGGCCCGCATCGCCGAGCTCGAACGGTTGGTGGGCCGCCAGCAGATGGACATCGAGTTTTTTCGGCAAGCCTTGCGCGCATTGGAGCAGCCGGTGGCGCAAGGCAAACCCGTACCGGCATCATCGAAGTCGTCAAAGCCATGACAGTGGAGACAACCGATTCCCATGCCAACGTCCAACGCCTGTGCCGCCTCGCGGGGCTGCCGCGCGCGACTTATTATAGGCGCCTCGCCAGACATGACGGCAAGGCCGCAGATTGCGAGCTGCGCGACCTGATTCAGCGCATCTGCCTCAAGCATATCTTCTATGGCTATCGGCGCGTGACGGCTAGCCTCAAGCGCCAGGGCATGGTCGTGAATGCCAGGAAGGTTCAAAGGCTTATGCGCGAGGATAACCTGCTCGCGCAGCGCAAGACGCCGTTCTTGAAGCCGCCTTCGGAGCGGCCATCTGGCTTTCTCGTCGTACCCAATCTGGTGCGCGGCCTGGCGCCGTCCGCGCCGACCAGATCTGGGTCGCCGACATCACCTACGTCCATCTCGCCAGGGCGTTCGCCGACCTCGCCGTCATCCTCGACGCATTCTCACGCAAGGCCGTCGGCTTGGCTTTCGACGACACACTCGATACCTCACTTGCAATCACTGCGTTGGATAAAGCTATCGCCGCGAGACGCCCGAACCGTGGCGGCCTGATCCATCATTCCGATCACGGCGCCCAAGGCGGATTCAAACGGTCGTCGCAACACCAATTGTTTTCACTCATGACAGTAATTCGTCAAGCGCTTCTGCCGGCGTTTTCCAGCCCAGTGTCTTTCTCGGTCGGGCATTGAGGGTCGCTGCTACAGCGGATATCTCGTCGGCGCTGTGGATGCTCAGGTCTGTGCCTTTCGGAAAGTACTGCCGCAGCAACCCGTTGGTGTTCTCGTTAGTGCCGCGCTGCCAAGGGCTTTGCGGGTCGCAGAAGTAAACTTGGATGCCTGCATCGATCTTGAGACGGTCGTGCTGAGCCATTTCGGCTCCTTGATCCCAAGTCAGCGTGCGACGTAGTTCTTCGGGCAAAGTGATGATGGTGCGCGAGATCGCGTCACGCACGGCTTCCGCCCCGTGTCCCGCAAGCGCAGGCCCGTTCTTCTTGCGCGGAGCTTCGCCATGCCCCGCCAACCGGGGAAGGTGCAATAGCATTGTGAAGCGCGTCGTGCGTTCGACCAACGTGCCGATCGCCGAGCTGCCAAGACCGAGGATGAGGTCTCCCTCCCAATGTCCCGGCACGGCTCGATCGGCCGCTTCAGCGGGGCGCTCACTGATCATGATCTCCGGCGAGACAAAGCCCTTGCCCCGCCTGCGTACGCGCCCCCTAGGCACGCGCAACACGCGGCCGGTTCGCAAGCAGGCCGTCAGTTCGCTGCGTAGTATACCGCGGCCCTGAACGAAGAGAGCCTGATAGATGGCTTCGTGGCTGATGCGCATCGTCTTGTCGTCCGGGAAGTCGATCGGCAAGCGTCGGGCAATCTGCTCAGGGCTCCATGCTTTGGCCCATCGTCGATCCTTTCGCCGGCCATGCCGGCGGCCGTTCCACCGAACGGTGGGGCCGGCAATACAAGCTCCGCTCGGGGCTACGACCCTGCCGGCAAGTCTCTCCTCCACATAAGTCCGCAAGGCTGCGTTGGGCGCAAGCTTGGTCGGCTTGGCCCGGCGGGCAGATCGGTCTGCATGCCATTGGGCAGTTGTTGCCCGATAATCCAACCCGCCGCCGCGGGTGGCCGCGTTCCGCCGCAGTTCACGGGAGACCGTCGAAGCAGCCCGCCCCAAGCGGCGCCCAATCTCCCGTATGGAATGGCCCTGCACCTTTAGAAGGGCGATTTCCTCGCGTTCCGCCAATGAAAGGTAGCGCCCGGAGAGAGGCTTGGCCGAAGATCTGAACATCGCTGGTGGCATGCCGCCTGCCTTTCGGAACAATCTGCTTCCGAGAGGTTGCGATAATCCGGCCTCAAACGCAGCATCTTCGCTGCTCTGCCCTGTGGCAATCGCCTTCCAAAATCTATTCTGTTCATCGCGCCCTGCAGCAGAAGGCCGGCCTGGCGATGGCAATGGCGCTCGTCCTGACCTCTCCGAACGTCGACTTACAAATTTCATCGCAACCTCCAACTTCAGGGTGTTGCGACGACCGTTTGAATCCGCCCAATACGCCTCCATCGCCTATCGCCAAAGGCTTGCCGATCGTGACTTCACCCTCAGCACGAGCAGGCCGGGCAACCCCGTCAACGCCAAAGCCGAAAGCTTCATGAAGACGCTCAAGGCCGAAGAGATTAACGGTAAAGCTTTCGTCGACCTCGACGACGCCCGTCGCCGCATCAACAGCTTCATCGGGGAGGTCTATAACAAGGAGCGCCTCCATTCGGCGCTCGGCTACCAATCACCCCTTGAGTGCGAAACCGCGTTCGCGCAAAACAAAACACGATAACGTACCGTGGCAACCGCACTGTCACCGCAATTACCGTGTCTCACTTAAGGGGTGCAGTCTAGTCTTGTTGCTAGGCGATGGTGAGATCAGCTAGGAACAGCTCGCGATTCATCAGTGCCACACCGATCGAACATCCCGCTTGAAGCTCGATGCGCCCCCTCCGTGTCTGTTGAGGCCGGGCCTTCAATTTCATTAACTCACCGAACAGCGGGTCGTTAAGCACCCTGCAATGACGGTTCAGTTCACAGGCGTAAGAGCGCCTTGACTCGTCACGACGCTGTGTTTCGCCCAGGCGGCTTTCTCGGGATGGGCCCTTGTGGAGTTTGACACGTCTACGTGCGGAACCGGACACACATGGCGCGCGGGCTATTCCGTTCGCGCGGAGCGAAGCACATCTTTTGCCCTCTTCAAGCAAGCTCGCGCGGGCTAGAGGCCACGACCCCTCCATGGGTCTCGGGGTCGGCGAGCCTACCGAATTATCGTTGAGCTGCATGCGGAAGTTTGCTCTGCTCCCCGCACTCGAGACGAAACTGTTCGCGACTACCGTGAAACGGCTTGGCGCGATGGTGCTTAACATCTATCCGCGTGGGCGCGCAGCGCCCTATCGTCGTGGAGCACTTACCGTACCAAAGAGCCGGCATGATGCCTGCATGTGTCAGCGTCGCATCGGCGAGCTGCAAAGAGGGGAAATTATGGAATACAATAGCATCCTGTACAAAGTGGACGATCGCGTTGCGCGGGTCACCCTGAATCGGCCAAAGAAAATGAATGCCATCTCCATCAGGCTGCGCAAACAATTCCAAGATGCGCTAGCAGCTGCCGATGGCGATTCGGAAGTTCGCGTGATTGTCATTAATGGCGCTGGCGGGCGCGCATTTTCCGCCGGCTTTGACCTCAATGATGAGGATGCCGAAGTGAAGGCCGGCGGCGAGAAGCAAAGAACCGTCAACGATTGGAAGAAGATCGTGGATGACTCGTTTGAGTTCCTTTATTCTCCTTTCAAGTGCTCCAAGCCGGTGATCGCAATGGTCAATGGCTATTGCCTGGGAGGAGCGATGGATTTCATCTCGATGTGCGATCTTCGCTACTGCTCTGACGACGCGCGCTTCGGTGCTGTCGAGGTTCGGTTTGGACAGCCCATTATGATGATGTCGATCCCCTGGGTTATGGGTCAACGTTGCCGCGAACTGATGTACACTGGAGATCTGTTCGACGCGCAGGAAGCATATAGGCTCGGCTTCGTGAATCGTGTCTTTCCGAAAGACCGCCTTGAGGAAGAAGTCATCCGCATCGCGAAGCGCATCTCGCGCGTCGCTATGCCGACCCTAGTGTGGCACAAGCGTGCGCTGAACAATACGATGAACGCGGGAGGCTTCGAATCTGCTTTGCGGTATGGCGCCGAAGCGGGCTTAATCATGGAGAACTCTGACTCCGAGTTCAAACAATATGCGAAGATTCAGCTGAACGAAGGGACTGCGGCGGCAAACCAGTGGGTGAACTCGATCTTTGCGCCTTTCGAGAAGAGGAACGAGTGAGGCACGGATTCTTCTCCGCCCCAGCGCTCCGCGCGTCGCCTGATCAGTCCGAGCGCCTCGCCGCTCATCAGATCGCGTTTCGGGTCAGCGCGATCTTGCCCTAGATCCATTTCGGCATCGGCAGCCGCGGCGGCGTGGGCTTCAGCTGAGCGTCGACGGCCGCGAAGGTCCCCGCATCAAGCGGCAGGATTAGTTCGCGATGCTTCTCGTGCAGCGATCCTTTCAATTCTGAAGCGTTTTTGAGCACCGCGCTTTCCAACGCCGAGTTGCTTTTGGTCGAATCGGCCGGCGATCCCGATGCGACATCGGACCGCTCCAGGGCGCTTCTTGATCTGTGCGACTTTCTTTGTTCCTCAAGCTGCTGAGGGCATGACTAGGGCGGGTGCGTGGACTGAAGGACACGAGGGTGCCGCGTTTGTTTGCTCGAAAGACTTACTGGGTGATCGGCATCTCCCTACATTAGGTGCTTGGTTCGAAGATACACCCTGGCCAACGCCGCTCTTGATGATTCGATTCCTGGAAAACAGGTCGTTTAGAGCCGATGTCGACCGCGTAACGGCGCGATGTTTGCAGGTACCACGTGTCGGCGATATCGCGAAAGTGCTGAGAATGCGGATCTCCAGACCAAATCTTCACGACAAAAGGATGAACGTTGCTCTTCATTAACCGGCGGAGAGATTGCAGGTGTCAGCGTCCGATCTGTGTTGCCGAGCGACCCTAGCGTCGACGGTCGAAATGTGATCGCATGCTACTTTCAACCTCAGCAAATTGTTTATTGCAATTCATACCGGCAATTGGAACCTCGACCTCCTCCTCTTCGTCAAAGAATGGTAGGCGATGCTCGATCGCGGTTACAACTCAATGTACTGCGCCTGGCGAGATGTTTTGCTACCAGCCACAGTATCCATCGACACCGCTACCGCTCAGGAGCGCTGTGCCGCCGTTGAAGCCTGATGGACCAACCGGTTGCTCACCAAAGTAGGTAGTATCTCGGTCTTCCTCCAATCGCGTATCGTGAATCAGTAAGTCGCCGTAGGGGCGACCCAGCTGGTAACGATAGGCGAAGGTGCAGCATTGACAAAAGTAGCTTGTCCGACGCAATTATCGTGTGTCCCTATAAATGATAGCGCAATCGTTGCCACGCAGCACATCCAGTCGGGCCGTTCGCAGCGGCGCGCTGGGAGCTTCCCATCACACGACGTTCGTCGGAGCACAATACGATTACATCCCGCCGAAGATAGGTGCATATCGGATCGTCGACATGGCCCGCGCCTAAGTACGCAACGCCCGGCTTCACGGCATTCCACAGCAATCGCGGAATCCACTTTGTATCAAAATGGGTCTGCGCGTCTCCGCGGCGCCATCATTTGCGAGTGGCGGGCTAATGAGCAGCGCTGCGATCGCGGTCTCGACAGGTGTCCATGTCAAAGCGAACCACGCGCCGGAACGTCAGCATGATTGAAAAAGTAGAGCGATCGACGAAAGTGTTCGCGCATCTGCGCGTCGTCGAAATCGGCAGCTCGGTCGCAACCAGCTATTGCGCGCGGTTGTTTTCTGACTTCGGCGCCGATGTTCAGAAAGTCGAGCCGCCGTCAGGCGATCCACTTCGCCGGAGCGCGCCATTCACGCCCCGCGGCCAGAGCGCGTGGTTCGCATTCCTGAGCTTCAACAAGTCAAGCATCATCGTCGAGCCAACCGAGCCGGACGCGACGACGCGGCTGTCGGCACTGATCAAGAGCTGTGACATTCTAGTCGATGGCCGCGACATCGACTCCGCAGATTGCCCCCCTATTGATGTCGCCGCAATCCGTGAGCAGCGCCCGGAAATGATCTACCTCGAAGCGAGCTGGTTCGGAGCGGAAGGGCCCTATGCAGGATTTAGCGCGACTGATTCCACCGTCCGCGCGCTCGCAGGCCTCATCAAATTAGTTGGACCGGCCGAGGGGCCCCCGCTGCACGCACCGGATTTCCAAACGGGCATCGTCGCCGGCCTGTGGGGCTTCATCGCCACGGCTGCTTCAGCGGTTGCGCGGATGCAGGGAACGGGGCGCTACTGGTCGCTCAGCGTTTTCGAATCAAGCATCGCTCTGAGCGAGTATCAGATGTTGCAAGCGTTTCAGCACGGCGACGTGATGCGCCGGATTGGCATCAATCGCTTTTGGCCGGTCTTTCCGTGGGGCATTTATGAAACCAGGAGCGGGTGGCTCGGGGTTTCGGTGGGGACGCCAACGCAGTGGCGCGCATTCTGCGATATGCTGGGCCTGTCCGAATTGCGTGATGATCCAGGTTTGTTTCTCGGCGAAGATCGTCTACAGTACCTGGAGCAGATCGAACCACAGTTCATCCCAAGATTGAAGAGCCGGACAGCGCTGGAGTGGCTTGCGGAGGGACTAAACCGCAGAATTCCGCTTGTGCCAGTGCCCGAAATATCCAATCTGCTCCAGGATGAGGAGAAGAAGCGGCGTGGCGCGATCGTGCCTGTGCTGTTTGGGGAGGAAGAAGCCTTCGCTGTTGGCCCGGCTCAGCGGCTGACTTTGACCCCGCCTCTCCGCGGGGGGAAGGTTCCTGCCGTCGGTGAGCAACAGCTTTTCGCAAATTGCCGAAGACATCCGATCAGCACCGCGTTCGCACCCGATGGCTGCAGCGATGCCAACCAGCAGCCACTACAAGGAATTCGCATCATCGACTTCAGCATGGGCTGGGCGGGCCCGTTGTGTACCCGCACACTGGCCGACCTCGGTGCGGACGTCATCAAAATTGAGGCGATCCAATATCCGGATTGGCTGCGTGGCGTTGACCGGCGGCCCGCTTACGTCGACGGGCAGATGTACGAGAAGGCTGCGCCATTCTGCACCCTGAACCGCAACAAGCGGGGTATCACACTTGATCTGAGGCGTCCGCAGGGCGTCGCGCTTGCAAAAAGGCTTTTAGCAGGCGCAGACATTGTCGTCGACAATTATTCAGTCGATGTGCTGCCGAAGCTCGGGCTCGGTTACGACGTGCTTAAGACTCTAAACCCTCGAATCGTGATGATGTCGATGTCCGCATTTGGTGCGGACAGTATACATCGAGATTGTCGGGCCTATGGTTCGACTCTCGAGCAGGGCTCCGGCTTGCCGAACGTCATCGGAAACGCCGATGGGCCGCCTGCGATGAGCCATATCGCATTTGGAGATGCCGTTGGCGGGTTGAACGGCTGTGCTGCAGTTCTGGTCGCGCTGATCCACGCGCGCGGTACCGGCCATGGTCAGTTCATCGACCTTGCACAGATCGAATGCATGATGCCCTTCGCGGCGCCATGGATCACACTCCAATCGATCGACGGTAGGCCTCCGAAAAGGTATGGCAATCGACACCCGCAGTTCGTGCCGCATGGCTGCTTCCGATGTGCGGGTGAGGATAGTTGGATTGTGTTAGCGGTGACAGACGAAGGCATGTGGCAGAGGCTTGCATTGCTTATTGGCCGAAGAGACTGGGCTGAGGACGAAGCCTTGAAAAACGCGGAAGCGCGTCGTGAGATTGAGGAGGTCATCGAGAGCGGCATCGAAGCCTGGACGATCACTCTCGATTCGGATCAGGCTATGCGCGAATTGCAGGCTGCGAGAGTTGCTGCCGGGGTGGCCCGCCTGCCAATTGACCTGCTAAACGATCAACATCTCAGGTCGCGAGCATTTTTGCAGGAAGTGGAACGTGCTTTCATAGGCAAGCATCCGCAGCCGTCGATGCCGATCCGCGAAGGTGGGCGTCCCCATGCGATCCGCACGGTTGCACCCACACTAGGACAACACAACAGAGAGATCCTATCAGGGCTCCTCAACGTCTCCGACGCTGAGATCGCGAAATTGACGAAGGACGGCATCATTGGCACGGCGATGCACTCCGAAGAGGAACTAGCAAAAACAAAGAAGACATGGTCAGGCTGACAAGGACGTAAGCAGAGAATGGATGATGACAGCACGAAATAGACGTCGTATCCAGTGGGAGTCCATTGGCAGCGAACGCGATGAATGACACTGCCAGCACTGTCCTACTCCTCAGCCAGACGCCATGGATCGCCAATTACTGGCGGTCCTACGGGCTTAGACGCGCCAGCTGCGGTTACGGTCTTCGAGGTGGATGGAAGTCGGGTCTTTGTTGCCAAGCCAAAGCACCGGAGCCTGCCAACCGGGCGTACCTGGTGGCCTGCCGCATGGTTAGCGGCCGCGACCATAGAGACTTGGGCGGCCCGTGTAGATGGCAGGGCGCGGTCGCGACGGCAGGTTGGGGCAGCGATAGCGAGCGGATCAGGTTGCAGACGAGTGCCCGCTGGTGCTGATCGGCGGAGCGGTAGAGGGTGCGATGGAGTGCGGGATCAGCTCGTTGGGCGGGAAGGTTCACAGAGCTGGCGCGATGTCCCCATCGAGTGCGCCGTAGATGATGCCAAAACTCGCCGTCGGGGATGGCGCTCTCAAACTCTGCTGTCTTCACCCAACATGCGAATAGTTGACAGTTGGCAGACGTTCAACAGTAACCTCGATTGCTCCGTCGATGACTAGATAACCCGAGCAAGTATCATCCGCTTGAATACACAAGGCCATCGCCTGGGTACTGCAGGGTTCGGCTGGTGCGGCGACTTGCCGCTGCGCATTGGCTGAGGCGAAGATGGCCGCGAAAGCGCACTGTACTTAATCGCTCAGCCACCTCAGGCCGCGACGGCCACTTGTTCAAAAAGGCAACCAATATTCCTCACCAGAGTTGGTAGTTTCTCGATCCCCGTTCAAAAGCTACAGCTACTTGCTGAAGTTGATCACGATGTGAGAAGAAGCGGCAATGGCAAGCTACATCGATCCGTTGAACGTCTTTATACACCGGTCCAGAGGAGAGACGAGCAACGCATTGTTAGCGTTCTCACCCGCCATTCGACATCAAGCAAAGTGAGGAGCCGCACATCGCCCCCTCGAGCTCAAGGCGCGCGGACCAACAATCGTCTTCGTCACACGCATGCCGGCGGGCGGTCGGATGTGTCGAACAGTTGCAACGTAAGATAGTTACTATGGCAACACGATGTTAGAGAGCGATCCTACCGAAAGCTAGGCTTGTTGGTAGACTTGTCTAGTCTCCCCGAAGTGCAAGGTACAATGATGAAGCCTGCAAAAATGAGACGACGTAAGCTGCAAGAGCTAGTCGCGAACGTGATGCGCAAAATCGAGACGCTGGAATCCGCATATGAGACGATCACTGTCGGTGAGCTGGTTTCAAGTCAGGCAAGAACGCACGGTTCAACAGTTGCAATTGACGTTTTCGACCGCGGCCAGCGGGCGACTTACTCCGAGATGGACCAATTGTCGAACAAATATGCACATGCCCTGCGGGCATTCGGCGTACGCAAGGGCGATCGCATCGGCGTGATTCTGCCCAATCGCATCGAATTTCCGATCCTGTGGTTCGCAATTGCAAAGATCGGGGCGGTGATGGTCCCGATCAACACGCGCTACACGCCCAGGGAGGTAGAATACGTTCTTAGTGATGCACAGGCAAAGTTCGTCGTCGTCGACGAATCTGCATGGTCATTGTTAACCGCAATGAAGTCTTGGCCGCAAGATCTCACAAGTGAACAAGCGATTATTGTCGGGCAGGCTTACGACGAGAGAGCCACTACCCTTGATAAATTGCTCAAGGGCGTTACCACCACTTTCGTGAACGAGGCGGTCGGTCCCGACGATCTGTTGAACATTCAGTATACGTCGGGATCAACGGGCTTTCCGAAAGGGTGCATGTTGACCCACGACTACTGGGGCGTGTTCTCGTACCAGGCGGCGAGTTGGGACGAGCAGCCGTACAAGAGATATCTTTCTGCGCAGCCCTTCTTCTATGTCGATGGCCCATGGCACCTTCTACAATCGTATCGACATGGTGGTACGCACTACCTAGGTCCGCAACTCAGCTCGACTCGCTTCATCGGCTGGGTCAAGCAGTACCGTATTGAGTGGTGCCAGTGTCCCGAGCTGATAGCGCGCCAGGCCGAGGTCATCAACGAAGACGGGGCGACCTGCTTGAAGCAGATCCTGAATTGGGGCTGGGGGCCTGATACCGTACGCCAGTTCCGCAAGCGGTTTCGAGTGCGCACCCAGGAAGCTTACGGGATGACGGAAATCGGTTTCGGCACCCGAATGGCAAGTGACTTTGACGAGCTGGCCGACTCGGGCTCCATAGGCATTCGCGCACCTTTTCGCTCACTGAGGCTGACAAACGAGGACGGCAGTCCCACACCGCTGGGTGAAGTTGGCGAACTGTGGGTGAGAGGGCGCGGAGTCATTAAAGAATACTGGCAAAAGCCGGACGCAAATGCCGCCTCGTTTGAAGGAGAATGGTTCAAGACCGGTGATCTGATGCGTTGCGATGAACTCGGCTTCCATTGGCTGGTCGGGCGCACAAAAGACATGATTCGCCGTTCAAGCGAGAACATCGCTGCACGCGAGGTGGAGGCGGTGATCCGCGAGCTTCCCGAGATTTCAGATTTGGCCGCCGTGCCGGTTCGCGATGTGAAGCGCGGGGAAGAGGTGAAGATTTACGTCGAGTTAAGGAAAGGCATTACGCCAGATAATCTCGCCGTCCAGCGCATTCTCGAGCATGCTCGTAAGCACCTCGCCGCGTTCAAGGTGCCACGTTACATTAGCTTCATTTCGGCCCTTCCTAGAACCACGTCCAGCAATAAAGTGCTCAAACGGGAGCTAATGGCAGTTAGCGACCCGCTTGCGGGCGCTTACGACGCTGAGGAGAAGCGCTGGCGTTGAACGCAATGCCTCGCCACAGCGGCGGTAAGGATTACCTGCCTCCACCGGCGATCTACCACAGACTTCGTTGGTCGTGCAGAATCTCGAGACTGCCGTATCCGCCAATCTTCTCCTCGTGATCGGCTCCAGCTCGAATCGGATGCTCACCCGATGATACCTTGAGCGGTCGCGCGGCTTGGCGACAGTTTCCGCAAACTGCGCACGCAGATTGGAAGTGCCATGGGACAGACTATTCCGCTCGTCTGCCAGGATTGGGCGAATACTCAAGTAAGGGAAGCGGACATTCTGGCTGGCCACTTTCAATCGACGGGTTAGCGCACGATTGCAGCGGGCGGCACGGTCCTAGTACCCCATGATACGACCGACTTCAGCTATCAAAAGCGAACTCAGACGCGATCGGGACCACGAAGAGCATAACAGCGGCCCGGACAAGGCAAGGCGCCTGAGTGTCTGTCCGGGAACATCTTGAATCATCGGAATCATTTGTGATTCAAGGGTGGCGGTCCGATTTGAAGGAGCGCCCATGTGGACGAAGGAGAATCGCGGTCGCTACGACCGCAGCCGGCTACGCT
>NZ_JARVWW010000048.1 GCF_029846715.1 Bradyrhizobium nivariense | reverse complement strand
CGAGTCGCCTTCCTGCCTGGCATCAAGCATGGCATTTGCCATCGTTGCACCTCCACCGATCAGCTCATGCCAGGCTGTATCGCAGGCGAACCTCGCGACGGCGAGGTGGGCCCCTCTTGCCGGTTACGAACAAGCCAACGGCTTCGCGGCGCTAGCAATACAACCACTGACCGTAGATGAGCCTCATGACTCGGTTGCCGCTCGCGATCGTGTGAATCGCCTAATGGAGGTGAGTCCTGGTAGATGCGTGCAGCTGCGCGCCTGCTTAATGTGCCGCTCGCAGATCAGGTCGATCACTCGCAAGATGCACCTGACTCAGGCCTTCTCATTACTGACTTGAGGACGGCATGACAGTTAAGATCATGAACGTTCGGCGGCTCTTCGTTGAGCTATCGCCAAATTTTGGTGACGGCCGGGCCGGTCAGGCGGCGGCGGTTTTGGGCTGACGGTCGGTCGGCTTGGCGATGACCTCGATCCCGTTGTTGAATGTCACACCGAGAACGAGTTTTGGCAACTGGTTGTGGCCATCGAGACGGCGCCAATTTTTCTGGGCGCCCTCGACCAGTTTGAAGACCATCGCGAGCGCGGTCTTGTTGGATAGACAGCCCTTCGATCGGATCGTGCGGTGGCGCACGGTGGCGAAGGTGCTTTCGATGGGGTTGGTCGTGCGCAGGTGTTTCCAATGCTCGGCCGGGAAGTTGTAGAAAGCGAGCAGCGTGTCTCGATCCTTGCGCAGGCAGTCGGCCGCCTTCTCGTATTTCAGCGTGTAGCTCTCGATGAAGGCGTCGAACGCCAGCTCGGCTGTGGCCTTGGTTTCGGCCATCCAAATCTCCTGCAACGCGCGTTTGGCTTTCGGGTGCTGGCTCTTCGGCAGCTTGGCAAGTACGTTGGCGGTCTTGTGCACCCAGCAGCGCTGCTCGCGGGTTTTCGGCCAGACCTCACCGGCCGCCTTCCAGAACCCGAGTGCGCCATCGGCGATGACGAGCTGCGGGGCCACGTCGAGCCCGCGCCGCTTCATATCGAGCAGCAGATCGCGCCAATCGTGCGCGCTCTCCCGGGCACCATCGGTGAAGCCGACCAGTTCCTTGCGGCCTTCCGGCGTCGCGCCGATCAGCACGAGGATGCATTGCTTTTCGTCTTCGAGGCGGGCTTCGAGATGGATGCCATCAGCCCAGATGTAGACGTAGCGCTTGGCCGACAGATCGCGCTTCTGCCACGCGGCGTGCTCGTCGAGCCAGCCGTCCTTCAAGCGGCCGATCGCGGAGGCCGACAACCCGGCAGCATCCTTGCCAAGCAGCGCCGCCAGCGCCTCGGAGAAGTCGCCGGTCGAAATCCCCTTCAGGTAAAGGACCGGCAGCAGCGTCTCGATCGACTTCGAGCGGCGCATGTAGGGCGGCAGGATCGACGGCGAGAACCGGATGCGGCCAGGATCGGCAGCGGCGGCCTCGCGATCGCGTACACGCGGCTGGCGGACGGCGACCGGACCGATACCGGTCATCACCTCGCGCTCCGGCAGGTGGCCGTGGCGCACGACGCGCTGGTGGCCGTCCGGGGTCTTCAAATCGGCATGCTGGCCGAGAAAGTCTGCGACCTCGGCTTCGACCGCCTTGGCGAGAAGGGCACGTGCCCCGTTGCGCAAGACTTCTGTGAGTTGATCGTCGAAGATTCCTGGCTGAATCAGCTGGATGACGTTATCGTTGGACACGGCATATCGCTCCTTCGGTGGAGAAGTGGAGGCGTCAAGCACCCCCACGATATGCCGCCTTCCCGATTCCCGCCGTCACCAACTTTGGGCGATAGCTCCTCTTCGTTTCGTGATGCGGGTTGCTACCAGTCTGTTTCCGCGTAGCGAACAGACTCGCGACTGATGCAGATCAAGTTGTTTTCGTAGTTAGTTCGACGTATGGGGATAACAGAGGCCCCTAAGGCAGCTGGCGTCTGCAACTGAAAATGCGAGGGTGCATCATTGGACGCTGACGACAGGTGAAGTTGTTTCCGTCGGCTTGCTTGAATCTGCGTTGGAGGGATACGCGCCACACAGCAGTATTCGCCTTGATGCTGTCGCCGCACTGCATGGCATCGCTACAGTAGAAGGAGCGCAAAGAGCCTGTTCGTGACGACATTAGCGTATGCACCGGAAGCGGTTTGCAGCCAGGATATCAGGCGCAATCGAGTTGCGCGACATCCCGGGACGTGGCTCAATGGTGCGAGGCCGCGTCAGCCGGAATCATCGCGGATAAATCGCGTCTGGTATCAAGGTTCACGTCAATCATGTAATCACTGCGGCGCGGCAATCAGGATGGAAGTGCGTGGCAGAATGACGCTGCTGCCGCGGGACGACAGCACAGCTGGTTGCCTTCAATTCGGGTAGGTCAGTCATTATAGCTTCAACAAGCATCTCTATAAACTCTTTCGCTGCATCCTATTATGGATCAGATCCTCTGCGACCAAGCAGATCTGGCTGCGCGCTGCGGACGCTAGTTGGCTTGAAGGTTGCCCGCTTCAGCTCGAGACTTACTACTTGCGATCGGAACCCGCCTATAGTGGTGCGCCCCCACGACTTTCGTGCGAAACAGATACACGTCGTTCCTCGTAAGAGCCGGCGGACACTATAGCGCTGCGCTCACAACGGGCCGCTACTCTCGGCAGATGCGATCCCGTCTCATGGAGTAGTCCTATCGCCGGATGTTATACGTCGCCGTCGGCACAATTTGACAACAGCAGCACTCCCTAGTCCAAAAGCTTGAGGCGGCGCGCGTTGATAGCACACTGGATTCGGGTGGTCACTTCCAGCTTTCGCATCGCGTTCTTGAGATGAAAATTGATGGTGTTCTCGGTGATTTTCAATATCACCCCTATTTCCCAGGATGATTTGCCCTCCTCTACCCACTGCAAGCACTGCTTTTCTCGTGCGGACAGCACAACCTCTTGCACGTCGACCATGTGTTTCTCCTGGAGCCGAGACGACTGGAACATGATCAGCAAATGCCGTACCACGCGACGGCGATCGCAAATTCTCCTGCCAAGACAAGCCTTGAGGAGCACCGATCAGCCTGGGAAGCTGCGGATCCAACTGCAGCACCATCGGCTGTCGAAGCGATTGCGACATACGTCGTAAACGCGACAGCAGTGGTTGCAACAACGGCACACTTGACGTCCGGGACCTAACCTAGGCCTGGGATAGGTCACCTCATGGCTTGTAAGCGCCAGCATTATGTCCAGCGCTTGCTCCAGCGCGGCTTTCTGCATGACCCCACGGAAGAGGCGTAGCGGACCCAGCTACATCGTCGTGGCTCCAAGGCAGAGTTGTGGGCATTGCCGATAATGGCGTGGACGACTGGTTCTGTTCGCGTAAATCGCTCGACGACTCATTGACACTGGATGAGTTGATAACGGACATCGAACAAGATCAAAGTCGTTAACGCTATGCGGACCAGGGGCCGGGCGACACTATTGACTCGAATGTCGCCGCGCGATGCTTGATCCATCTCGTGATGCGCACCGATCACTTGGATCGCGTGATGTCGGAGGGCGTGAGAAAGGGGTGCGATCCGTCCTATTTGTATGCCACAGCTGTCCGGCAGCCATACCTGCGCTCTATATTTCTTTCATGCCGGAGAAGCCTACGATCTCATTGCCTCATACCGACTATCGTTCGGGGCGGAGGCATGAGCGACAAGGACGAAAAGGCTGCGATCGAGGCATTAGGACTGCCAAGTAATCGGAACATTCCGCGTGCCACGAAGCGCCTTCGCAAGAACCGTGGCATGCCGCCGCCCGCGACGTTCGATAACGATACGCTGCCGGGCAGCTCCAATTTGAGGCCATTAGAGGCCGCCGCGGTTATCCGGCGCACGCCCGGCGCGCTGGAGCGGTGGCGGCGGGATCCGAACCACCCGCTGAAATGGCGTTACGTCGACGGCCGCCCGCTCTATCCTGTCGATGCGGTACGCGACTATCTGGCCAAATGCGATAAGGCAACAGAAGACTAACGGATTGCTTTCATTGGGGCGCTGGAAGGCAAAAGTGTGAATGAGGCGGCAGATTTATCTATGCCCTTCCATAGCGAGCCGCAGCGACTTCGGGATGCGCTGCGCCTTTCCGGCCGAGATAAACGCCACCCGTACAATCTATTCACCGGGCCTCGGCCAGAAGATTGTTGCACAAGCTTTTTCCAGGACTTCGGGGCGTCCAGTTTGAAATGGTTTGGCATGATTTGAATGACCTCGGACAACTTGCCTCGGCTTCACAACCTGGACCGCAACGTCATCGGTTTCAATGGCTATAACGGCCACGGAATCGCACCAGGCACAGTGTTTGGCAGTGTCTTGGCTTCGTACGTATTGGGACAGATTGTGGAGAACGATCTGCCGTTGCCGGTCACTGCCGCTTAACGCCAGCGTTTTCGTGCAGCGCAGGAAGTCTTTTATACGGCAGGCTCCCAACTTGTTCACCTGATGGGCTCCTGGTTCTGATCACCCGAGCAACTCGGTTGGCACTCTTTCTTCGCAGCAGTATGGAACGATGCCGCGCGATCTGAGTACCGATGCCATCGACTACATGTATAACCTACCGTTATCAAAGCGACGCTATTGCCGCGCGTGTTGGGGAACGTGCAGCTCTGACTCTACGAAGCATAAAGCTGAATGCTTCCGCTCAGTATCGATAATTCAAGCGGCTGAGACAGTCTTGGATCCGGCCGAACTGAGCCGGCTCCAGTCTGTGGCTGTCTCGGTCGATCGCGGCTATGTAGTCACGGCCGCGATGGCTCCCAGCCAACCGACGCAACGTCTCTCTTTGGATGCCCGCGGCCAGCGACGTGAGAAGCAGATCAGCGGGTGGCCACGGCGAATACAGATAAGCGTCGACCAATTCGTGCCGCGCCGACTTGGCGCGGTCCCAGTCGATAAAGATGCTGAGCGGTAGCGCCAGAAGCGCCGGCAACCGCTTGAAATCCTCGTCACCCGTCGATCTGAGAAGCTCGGCGTAGACGGGTGGAAACGCCGCGCAGATAAGGGCACTAACCGGCAGGTCGCGCTTTCCCATCGCGAACGGAAGCGTGGGCAGCGAGGCACGAAGCTGGACGTCGGGAGATACGTTCCCCGACTCTCTCAGCAGAACCGCCCAGGCGTTGTAGCCGGCCTCGCCCAAGTTCTCGCCGTACCGATGTATCAATCTCTCGCAGAGATCCTCGATGGCCGCGGCGGCAGCACGCCGGACCCGCTCGGATAAGGTGCTCAACAGGACCAGGTTCGCCGCTACGCGCTGCGCGGACACACCGTTTGGCGTTGCCAGATGCACCAATTGCCGAGGCGACACGATGCCGTGCGATTCCTCGATCACCGAAGCCACCCGCGCGTCGTCCGGATCCGCTTGGGCCAATGCCCTACCGAGCAGTTCCGAAACGAACTTCTCGCGCTGCTCCGAGGCGAGGAAAGGCAGAACGGCTCGACCGATATCCAGATAGCGGTCGATCGGCAGGTCGCTTGAGCCTGCGATACGGATCAACTGCCCCGCTGAGCCGGCCACGTCTTCCATCAGCAGTCCGAGAATACGATCTCTGCTGGTCGGATCTCGCAGCGCTGAGACGAGCGCCTTCGGCGATGCATCGTCGAGAAGTTGACGCAACAGTCCGACAGCCCTCGTCTTCTCCACTTCACCGTCGAGCCATGCGAGGTCCGCGGCGGACAGGTCCAAGGTCGACAACAGGAAGCGATCGGCGCCCTCGCTGCGGAAATTTGAAAGGATCGAAGCACGAAGTCCGTTGAGCGATTCCGCGTTCCGCGCAGCGTTCGCCATAGGTTCGTCGAACGCTGCGATGTCAAATCCGGTCTGCCTTCCGATAGCTACGGCGAAGCCGGCCAGATCGTCGCCCGACACGCCGTCGAGGGCTGCCTCCATCACCGGCGCCTGAACTTCCGTCGTCATCCATGCGGGAATCTTTTGAAGAAGATCGGCTCGGTCATGCCGGCTCATCGCCCCGATCGCTGCTTTGGTTGCCGGCACCCATGCCGACGCGTCCGCCGCGCACCTTTCCCAGACCTCCCGAGCATACTTCTCGCTGCGCGAAATCATGACCGACGAGAGGTCGGGAGGCAGCTGCAGCACGAATTCCGAGATCTCGTCGTTGAAGCGCTCCTCACCGAGCCCATCGGCCATTCCCGTGATGATCGGAATCACGGGATCGCGGCCGGCGTCGATTTCCGACCGAAGATACGATAGGGCATGGCGCGGCGAACGCCTGGTCAGGGATCCTGCCAGCCCGGATAGATTGAGGTCGTCCAGCATGCCGACGTCGAAGTTCGCAACCTTGGCCGCAAGGGTCGAAAGGAAACGCAAGGCGTCGGCTTCGTCCGGCTCGGCGACGGCGAGCTCCGTCGCTCCTTGAAGGACGTCCTGCAGGCGGCTGCGATCGAATTCGGGCCATGCCCGGGAATTGAGGATGTCCAGCATGCCGAGAACGGCAGAGGGTGTGGTACGCGACTTCGCGGCCAGATCGCTCCACATCAACGACAGCCTCAAGGCGCCCTCATCGCCCCTCCGATCCGCGCGCAACGCACCGAGCGTGTCAATTGTCCGCAGATCCGGATCTTCAGCGTCGAATATCTTCTCGGAGACCAGCCGGGACCACGGATGCCGTTCCGACTTCGACGCGCCTTCGACTCGTCGGCCGCTCCAGTCGGAGAACCGAGCGCGTGCACTTTTCGGCGCGAAGATGAGGTCGAACGATCGTCCCTCGATCTTGCGCGGCGCCAGCGCGTACGTGCAGACGGAGAAATTCTGCTTCAGAGCCGGCCAGAACGCGGCGAGAAGTCGCTCGACGGTCGGCTCGGCCTCCGCGCTATCGAAGACGACGATAGGCTGCCGCGGTTCGAAGAACAGAGCCTCGACCAATTCCGCCCGCCTCGGATCGGATACCGTTTTAATCGGCGGGGAGAGATCCGCCGATGCCAGTCGTGCCAGCTTCTCGTCGAACTCCACCGAAACCAGCAGGGGCAGAAGAGAGCGGATGCCGTCCATCGATAGCCATTGCGCCATCGTGACGATCAAGCTCCGGGTCCGGACGCAACCGGACCTCGGCGCGCCGAGATCTTGCCAGGTCCGGCCAACGACGTAATCGCTTCCGCTCGGCAGGGGATAGGCAGTCAGATAGGGCTTGAACGTTTCGCCTGGTCGCAATTGGCCGCCGATATCGGAGAGACGGTCGATCAAGTCCTGATCTTGGCGCGGCAGGCGCCTGGTCGAGGCGATCAACTGATGACCGCTTCGGTAGCCGTGGATTTGTTGGTCTATGAAGAGCGGCTGCATCTAGCTCGTCATCACCCAAGAGACCGGCAGGGTCAGGTCCGGAACGAACTCGTCGGGCTTGTCGTCGTTGACGACGTATCCCGCATTCTTCAGACCCTTTTCGTAGAACTCCGCTTTGAACACCGGATCGGCAAAATCGCCTGACACGACGCTGACGCCGAAAGCCTTCACTTCGAGCGTTTCGATGTCTTCGAGGCGCCCCGCGAACATCGGATATTGGGTCCGGAGATACGCCATGGGACCCTGTACCCGTTGCTCCTTGTCGAGCCTGTCCCACGCCGTGACCAGTACGGCGACGCGCGGTCGCGGTCTGCCTGGCGCTCTCTTCATTCCGAATTCGAGAAATCGCAGGAATTCGCACAGAGCGATCTGCGTCGGTATCTTGGTCGGCTTCCCTTCGTCATCGTCTGGCTGGCCACTCTGCTCCTCCTTATCGTTGCCGAGAGCCTCGGATGGGGTGCACGGCTCTTTGCTCTCGTCGGCTGGGGCGTCGCCGGCCGCGTCGTGCCTGGCGTTGCGTGCCGTTCGTGCCTTCGCACGCTGGGCCAGAAATTTGCCGCAGGTCACCCAGTCGAGAGCTACCTCGTTCTCCTCCGAACCTTCTCGGACGAAGAGCAAGGCCCCCGATGCGCCTTCGAGGCTTTGCATCCAGTCTTTGGGTATTTCGTACGTCTCGAGTGTTTTCTTCCACAATTCTCCGGTCACGTCGGGAACGACGATGTCCGACAGCGGCCCGTTCGCATTGCCCGCTCTCCGTACGGAGACCTCGAAGCTGTGGGTGGATTCCGCCACGTCCCGATTGGAGCGGGGAGCAAATTCGCCCTTCAGGAGAAACTCCAACGCCTTCTCTACGAATTCGACATTCTGCGGCGGATGTGGCGCGACCAACGCACCGGTCTTCGAGCGAATCGACTCCCACAAACGCGCGATATAGTTCGTCTTGCCGCAATCTGGTCCTCCGACCAGAATGAAGGTTCTCTCGCTCATAGCCGGTGCTCCGGGTGCCGATAGCGCAGTATCGCCCTACCTTCCTCGATATCCGGTCCCGGTGTGGGCCAGGTCGGCGTGCGGTCCGGGACATCGGGCCGGCAGGTCCGCATCAGAGCCTCGAGGCCGTAGCCCGGGTCGACGTCGCCCCGGTCGCCGAACGAGGCGATCTGAGCGACGGATATCTGCAGGTTCTGTTGCTCCGCTTCCTGAACGATCGGCTCGATGAAATACGCCGGCACCTCACCGCCGTCCCGCCTCGTCAACACCAGCACCAGCGGCGGCACATGATCGATCGAAGCGCGAAGGCGGTCGATGAGAAGCTGCATTCGGTGGACGACGTATTGGCGCGTAGAAGGCTCGCGAAGTTGCGATCCGTCCATCAACAGCCAGATGACGTCGGCTCTGTTCAGAAACCGAAGTCGATCCTTACGGTCCTTGTCTATGAACGATTGCGACCATTCCCCCGGCAAGTCCGGCAGCAGGAAGTCGATCTTTTCTTCTTCTCCATGCCGCAGGCGCAGATGCAGAAAACCGGGCATACGGTCGTCGGCCAGCTCGGTATGTTGCGTGAACTGGTCCGGCGGATCGTCTTCGTTCCAGTCGAGAGCGACTTGGCTTATTTCGTTGAACGCCATCAGGGTCCTGCTGTCGGCGAAGGAAAATTCCTTGAGTTTGGCCTTGGACGCCAACAGGTAGATGCTGACTAAAGCCGCCGTCTTCCCGGCGTCTGGATCGCCCAGGATGCCGACCAGTGTGCAGTAGCGATCGGCCATCAAGTCCTGCGCCAGTTGGGGAGTAAGGGCGCGACTGTGAGGCAGGCTCGGATTTCGCTCGGGTCTTGGAAGCGGCGGTTCGGGCGAAGCAACGGGCCCGTCCGCCGGAGCCTTCATCCTGAACGGACACGTCTCGGGTGGGTTCTCGGCGAGGCAGATGCCCGTCTCCGCGACAGTGCAGTTGTCTTTGGTGCAGCCGAGGGCCATCAGACGGACACGCCAGTATTGTTGGAACAGAGGTGCGCGATCGAGCTTTCCAGCAGAGCCCGTGCCGCCCAATCGCCCAGCGGGCGTTTGATCTTCGGCCGTGGATCCGAGGCCGACCCGGTTCGCAGCGCGTTCGAGAGCGGAAAGACTGCGAGGCAATTCGAGATGTAGGTTTCCGCCTCGGTGGGTGCGAGCGCGGCGCGGTCCCCACCGATCGCGGTCAGGAGCTCTATCAGCGACAGGTCCTTTCCGGTCGGTACGTAGCGCAGGACCAGATGGCGGTGTGCTTCCGCGGGCGCCCTCCGGATCATGCGCCCGGCCTCGATGCCGGACGCCACTGCAGCTGCAGCGTCGCCAGCGTTCTCGTCGGAGAAGCGCCGTCCGAGCAGCGAGCTCCAATCGGACAGCACCCACCACAGGAGGTCGATCTCCTCGCGATCGACGGCGGCGTTCGACCTGAGATCGGCGATCGCGTCCTTGAAAGGCTTCAGACCTTCCTTCATGGCCGAAGCGTCGAACGGGGTCTCGGGTTCTCCTTCTTTTTTCTTGGGGGCTTCCTTGAATTCGGGGTCGGACACCTTGATGCGTTGCCGACTGTCGCGCGCGACGGCGGCGCAATGACCATGCGCGGCCTGCAGGAGTTCGTCGCGAAGCTGTTCGATCTTCGGCTCGGTCCGCGGCTTCTGGTACGAGAGCGCGGACCACAATCCGAACGACAGCACGTCGGGAATCGATACCGCGCCGTGACGGAGGGCCGCGCTGCCCGACATTGCCTGCAGAGCGCCAGACAAGCCGCAAACCAGCATTTCGAGCTCATGTCCCTCGGCGACGAACGCCGTCGATGTCTTTCGAATAGCTCCCTCGATGGTCCCTGTCAGTGCGGCCGAAAGCTTGCCATCCTGCTGGACGGCAACGGCAAGATCGTTCGCAGTCTGCAGCAGCTCCCCGACCTCTCGGCGTCCTTTGAAGATGCCCGCGATTTCGCCGATTGCGGCCGTGCGTTTCTCGACCAGTTCGTCGGACGGATCGGACGCGAAAATTCGGATGTGGGTAGCGATGTGCGTCATGAAGTTTCCCCCGGAAGGTGCGTGTTCAGTGTCGGTTGCGTTCGATCGAGCTATCGAGATCGCTGAGACGTCCGTCCTTCACCAGATCTTCGATGAGATTGCGCTCCATCATGAGCGTCAGTTCTTCGTTCCAGTCGTCCGGCAGGGCGTCGAGATCGATCAGGACCTTGAGGCGCTGCGCGGCTGTCAGGTCACGGAAGAATTTGAGCAGGACAAGCTGGAACGTGTCGCTCATCGCATCCATCGGCGCATTTTGAGGCGACGCGGGCTCGGGTGTCGTGACGTGGTCTGGGGGCAATTTCCCGCTGAGCTCCGGCTCCGGATGCAACGCATCGGGGACTGGCTCCGCCATGGGTACGGGCTGCCTTTCAGCCGCCGGCGGCGGCCCGCGGCGAAAGTTGGGACTCGCAAGCAAGTTTCGCGGTTTATGGCCTCCCAGGCGAACATCGTCGGCCTCGAACCTTTTCTTGTCGTCGTTCCACGCTCGCGGCACGACTTCGACCGAAAGCTTGTCCTCCTTCGAGCACCAGTCGAAAGTCACCAAGTTGTAGGTATAAATATATCCGTTCTCGACCTTCGGCGGAACGGTCGCGCCGGATGCCAGCATAAGCAGGTCGCATCCGTCCTCGATCGTCTCGATCTGCAAGGATGGGTTGTGTTCGTGACCGGAAATAAACACGCGCGCCCGATTGCGAACGTATTTCCGCGCGTCGACACTGTCCTGCAGGCAGTGCAGAGGGTGGTGACAGAGAACTACCAGTTCGACGCCAGGGTCGGACGGCAAGACGCGCTGTGCGGCACCCAGGATCAGCTTGCCTTCTTCGTCCTTCCTCTTCGAGCAGATCAGGGCGGAGTTGAGCCCGAAGAAACGGATGAAGCGTCCTGGAGCCAATTCCTCGCGCGAGTCGCTGGCGATGCCGCCGGCAGGATGAAGCGGGCAGTCGTAGCCAAGTGCGAACGGCTCGTATCCCACGAAGCGATTGTAGAGGGTCTTGCAGTCGTCGTCGTTGGCCAGAAAGGCATCGAGCCTTGCCTCTCCACCGCTGAGGATTTCGTCGATCAGAAAGGTGCAGCCGGAGGAAAGCCTGTCCCGATCGATATCATGGTTTCCTGGCACCAATTTGACGGCCGTAGGCGGGCACCCGACGGCACTCGCGAGACGGTCGAGCCATTTGGCCGCATCAGCATATTCGTTCGGTTTGCCTGCGAATGCGATGTCACCGGTGACGATCAGCCCCTTCGCAGATCCGCCGGCGTGAAGTTTGACCTGCTCTGCCGCGTCCTCGATCAACCTTTCCTTGGCGTCGTTGTTGATGACGACATCCGCGCCCTTTTCCTGGCCGAAGTGAATGTCGGACAGATGCACGTACGTGATGCTCACGCTCGCCGCTCCGACACCGAAGCTATGGCTGGAAAATTGGCTGGTCCGGCAGATTCTCGAATTTCCCGCATTTCGCTCAATCATCTGAAATGGTTATGGTATTTGAAATAACTCTCGGCAATCGCGCGCTGCGATTGAGATTGTCGTTCAACATATGATCGCACGCTTAGCGCGCAAGACGAGCCACCACGCTACTATTTCACCGCTAGATATATAAGCCCATCAAAAGTTAAACGATTTCAAGCTTCGCCAAGCTAGACTCGACTCTTTTGTTCTTGATATATTCTAATTTCCGTATGAACGAGCTACCCGCGAACCGGCGCATGCGGCGTCCATGCAGATGGAAAAGCTGGCCGGTCAGGTCGGTAGGACCACGCCGCCGTCTCGCCCGGTCGGCTCCCGCGACGAGATCACTCCCGAATACTGGCAGGCCATCTTGGATGACGCGCGCGCCGACGCGGGACCGCCCGGCACGGATCTGGATCCAGCTGCTTCAGAGATCGCACGGCAGGTGCTTGGGTCTCTCGCAGCAGGATGTGCCGGACCGTCGAGATCGAGAACGCCGAGGCCGTGCGGCTGTACGGTCCGAAGGCTGACTGGAAGGACTGCGCGCAGCGGCTGCTCGACGGCACATGCCAGGTCCGGACTCGCCGACACGATGAGGACGGTTGCTGGCCCGAGTTCGATTAGTCGCCGGCGCGCCGCCGGCCAGCGTCTCAAGATGATCCGGATGGCACCGAAACACCACCCCACACTCCGCTTCCGGCGGGCTCCTCAGCGCGCTCAATAAGAAGTTTTGTAAGGCGCACACGATGACGACGGTGCTGGCGCGACGGTCGGAGGAACTCCGCGCCGCCCAGGCCGAGGCCACGATCCGCCGGGCGGACAAGCTGCTTTGCGAAAGCTGGAACGAGCGCATGTGGGCGGACGGCGCGGCGATCGATCCGTCACCGACGATCGACCAGGCGATCAACGGCGGCTACGGTCCGTAACTCGGCCCGCCGATCTACCAATCGCACCGATTCGATACGGTCTCATATTGCGACGCGTGTCGCGCAACGACAGAATCGACCATCATAACTGCGAGTCCCCCGAGAGGCGTGGCAGTACCGCAGCGCCCCCTCTCTAGCCAAATTGCCTAGCCTATCTTACAAAGTTCAGCATTACGCTCAAGGAGCCACACTATCGCGCTAGCCCCACGGCCCGCCCACACAGGTCAGAATCTTTTTCGAACTCACAACCATTGTCATGCCTAAAAGGACAAACCGACCTGTCTATTCGCCTTCGGTCGACCCGCGCGATGAAGAGATCAAGGCATTGCGATGCGAGCTGTCGAACCTTCGCCATGATCTGATCCGACTACAGCCTCAAGGCATCGTGGAGTTGCTGACCAGCTACTACGGTTGCTCGACGCGGGCCGAGTGGGGGAAATGGAAGCGCGACACCGTCGAGGCCGTGATTGAACGCGCCAAGGTCGATCCGACGCTGTTGTCTTATCCCGGCATCGAGGAGGGCGCGGTGTGTCCACTCTGCGGGGATGGCACAAGCGCATTCGGCGCCCGCGGCGGGTTCGCCTCTCCAGGCGGGGTTGGAACGTCACCTGATGGGTTACGCCAATATGCACCAGTGCTCGGCACGGCATTCAAGCTCTCGGCCGAATCCCTGCACGACACGTTGCTCGCCAGCGACCGCGCCGAAAAAGAGCGCGAGCAGGAGCGGCGGCAGTCCGAACCGATGGTGCGGCATGCGGCGCAGGCGCCTCCGGCCTTTCTTTACCAGACCGAGTGGCGCGGCCCGGCGCGAGGCGAGGCAAAGATGGGCGATTCTGAGCAGCGGCTGCGCGATCTTGGCTTCGAGATCATCGTCGAGGGCAATGTTCGGACTTACAGGTTCGTCCAGGACGACTGGCTCGTGCTTGCCGATCCGCGTGTCGCGAACAAGATCGAGTTCGAGGTGACCAGTCTCAGCAAACCGAAAAAAAGCCGCAGCATTGGCGCGCCAACACCTTCTACATGCTCGACAGCTACGCGCTCGACATCCATGGCAAATTTCGAAAGCGACTCCAGCAGGCCATCGACAGCTTCGGTGATGCGGCGAAGTCATGACCAATCCCATCAAGGCTCGGAGGTCGAGCAAGGATCCTATTATGAGAAGACCGGTATGCCGGGCTCGTTGCGCATGATTGTGCACCGACACGGCGACAAGATCGTCTATGCCGACTTCACGGGCTTGACCAAATGCTGGGCCTCGACCAGCGCCCGACGGGCTGGCGCGCAATACACGCAAGCCGAGGCGGCCAGGCTGTTTCCGAAAGAGGTGGCCGACATCGCGAGGCACCTGGAAGCGCGATGAAGATTGACCGCAACACCCGGATCGGAGGGCAACCGGCCAAGCTCGTGCGCGACCTTTTGGCCGATGCCACGAACTCCGACGGCTTCTATGCCGACCTGGTCGAGGAACATCTGCTCAGGGCATGGTGGCGCGCAACTATCGATGAGTTTATCGAAACGGGCAAGCTCGAGCGATCCAATCGCAGCCATGCCCTGCGCCTTTGGACGAACGCACGACAGCGCAATAAGATCTTTGGACTGCGCTTACCCACAGTTCCGGATTTTACTGCTCAGACCCACAGTCTGATCGAAGCTTTACTCGCTTACCAGTTGATCTGCGAAGAGGGCCGGGAAAGCGACGGCCGCGTGGTTTACCGCGTCACGGATGAAGGCCACGCGACCGGGATGAAATCCCTGATTCCACGCATGAACCGCGCGGCCGCGGCGGCTTTGCTCGAAGAGGTCCTGACGCGCGTCGCTAGGATCAACAGCGATGGCGAACTCCTCCACTATGTCACTGAGGTGCGCGTGTTCGGCTCTTATCTCACCGATAGCGAGGATCTCGGCGACCTCGACCTCGCCATCAAGCTGGAGCGCAGGCGGATCGAGGGCGAGTGGGTGAAGGCCGCCCACGCTCTCGCCGACAAGAGCGGCAGGACTTGGAACTTCTTTCAGAGACTGACTTTCCCAGAGACGGAAGTGCGGCGCAGGATCAAGAGCCGTTTGCCGCGCATCTCGCTGCACGAGACAAGCGAACTCGACGAGAACCCTCACATGGGCGGCCAGACCGTCTACACTTTCACGCCGCCCGCCGATAAGCGGCAGGCCCCCTGAGGCGGGTGCTATGAGCTTCGCGCCGCGTCCTCTTGCTTACCTTGGCAGGCGATTGAATGCTCCGCAGCTCGCAACGTAGGGCTTGGCCGCGAAGCACTCCTATCCATGCAGCCATCGAATCGCACGGATTCCGAAATGCGCGTTGTCTAAAATTCCTTACAGATCAGCTCTGCAAGGACGTCCAAGTGCCCACGGTTCCCCTCGTCGTCTAGCAGTCTGCTGAAAAAGTCCTCGTAAAGGCCGACGGTTGATGATTCAATTATATATCATGAATCGTCGGGGACTCGCATGCGGGGCGCTTTTGCGGATCAGGGCGGGTTATTTTCATACATCTCGCCGGAGGCACGAGTGCCGGCCGGCCATCCATTGCGAAAGATTCGTGCGCTGGTCCGCGATGTCTTGGGCGAGTTGAACCGTAGCTTGGGGAAGCTTTACGCAAGCGAAGGACGTCCCTCGATCCCTCCGGAGCAATTGCTGAGCGCATTGCTGCTGCAGGTGTTCTACGGCATTCGGTCGGAACGCCAGTTGATGGAGCAACTGGACTACAATCTTCTGTACCGCTGGTTCGTGGGGCTTTCGCCTGATGACCCGGTCTGGGACCCGACCACCTTCACCAAGAACCGGGACCGGCTGCAGAACGGCGAAGTGTTTGCGAAGTTCATGAGCAAGCTTCTGAACCATCCGCAGGTCAAGCCTCTGCTGTCGGACGAGCATTTCTCGGTGGACGGAACACTGATCGAAGCCTGGGCTTCACAGAAGAGCTTTCGCCCCAGGGACGGCAGCGGTGACGATGATGACGGCGCGAACTTCCATGGACAGAAGCGCAAGAACGACACCCATGCCAGCACCAGCGACCCAAGCAGCAAACTTTATCGCAAGGCCGCCGGGCGGGAGGCAAAGCTTTGCTATATGGGCCACGCCACCATGGAGAACCGGCATGGCTTGGCGGTGGCCGGCATGGTCACGCACGCCAATGGCACTGCCGAGCGCCGCGCCTCGGAGATCATGCTTAAAGCCAAGAGCAAAGCTGCCGGCCGCCGCATCACGGCCGGTGAGGACAAGGCGTATGATACGGCCGATCATGTCGCCAATCTTCGCGCCATCAACGTGACACCGCATGTGACGCAGAACCAGGCCGTCACCAAAACCGGCAAGACCCGCAACAGCGCCATCGACCAACGAACCACGCGGCATCCAGGGTACGGCATGTCGCAATCTCGCCGGGCGATGACCGAGTGCATTTTCGGTTGGGGCAAGCAGCACGGGACCATGCGCAAAACCAAACATCGCGGCATCGGCCGCGTCGCCGCCGACTTCATGCTCAATCTGATCGCCTATAACCTGATCCGCATCCCCAAACTGGTTGCCGCGTAGCCAACCCGGCGTCCAGACCACCAAAGCGCTTCAAACCCTCGATCACATCATCCCAACAATGGGACCCGCGACAGAATAAATGCCCAATTCTTTGGGTTTTTCAGCAGACTGCTAGGGAACCGACCCCCTGTTGAGAGGGCAGCGTCTGAATACGTTCTCATGACGATCGCAAAGCGAGTTCGGCGATGGAAGGGGCACGGGCTTAGCCATGATCAATCGCTCACGGCGGCGCGCGCACACGGATCATCGACCTTCTCGAAGTGTGGCTCCGCTAAGGCTTTTGATTCCTTTGGTGCGCGCACCGAGGTTCGAACTTGGGACCCGCTGATTAAGAGATCGAGCCCTACTTCGTCTGTCTTGGAAGAATAGCCACCGTTCGTCCCATTTGTACGCCACGGCTACCCAGCAGCCACACCTCCGCTCTAGATTTGTTTCTTGCTGGGGAGAAGCCTACGATCTTATTGCCTCAGACCGTTTCTACTTCGGGGCTGAGGCATGGCCGGCAAGGACGAAAAGACGCAGATCGAGGCATTTGAGTCGGCGGGTTCCAGCAAAATGCCGCGTGCCACGAAGCGCCGTCGCAAGAATCGTGGCATGCCACCGCCCGCGACGTTCGACATCGATACGCTGCCGGGTAGCTCTAATTTGACGGCCTTAGAGGCGGCTGCGGTTATCCGGCGCACGCCCGGCGCGCTGGAACAGTGGCGGCGGGATCCGAACCACCCGCTGAAATGGCGTTATGTCGATGGCCCCCGCTCTATCGTGTCGATGCAGTGCGCGACTATTTGGCCAGATGCGATAAGGCCGCTAACTCTGATTTGACGATCTCGCAGCAGCAGGAGACTAACCGATTGATTCCATTGGGGCGCTGGAAAGCTACAGCGTGACGAGAGTTATATTGCCTATGCTCTTTCATACCGAGCCGCAGGGACTTGGGAACGCGCTGCGCCTTTCTACCCGAGATAAATGCCACGCGTACCCGGGCTGTTACCAAAAGATTGTCTCTGCGCCTGCATTCTTGCAGTAGGGTAGCCGACCCAGAAGGCGAGCGTGGAACGATCGATGGCAATTCCGTGGGTCGCCAGCATCTGCGCCTGACGATAGAGCGGCAAATGCCAATGATACTTGGCGTCGATCACATGCGCTACGAGCCGCTCGGTCGGCAATCCACCCCTGATCAGTCGCTCGGGAGCAGCGTGCTGGAGAACGACGCCTTGGCAGGCGCGACAGGCCAGTTTGGGCCGGCGGGTGACGATGACGCGATACTGCGCCGGTACGACGTCCAGCCTCTGGCTCTCATCGCGGCCAATCTCAACGAGATCGCCTTTGCAGGAGGGGCAGCAGGCTGCACCCGGCATCAGCGTTTCGACGATGCGTGGCAAATGCTCCGGCAGCTTGCCACGATTGGTCCTGCGCTCGGCAGCTCTCTTCTCGCGTGTTTTGCGATTGGCGCGGTCCTCGGCTGCTTCGAGAGCCGCGGCAGCCTGATCGATATCCTCCAGAACAAGCTGGAGCTGATCAGCGTCAAGCTTTTCCGACGATCGACCGAACTGCGCATCTTTTGCAAGCTTGAGCAACCGCTCGAGGCTGGCGCAGCGCTCCAGCAGAGCCGCGGCAAAGGCACGCAACTCGGCTGGGTCGCTCGGCAGTTGATCAGGCAAATCACTCATTGGCCCGAGTCTGCCATGCTTCGCGCCTCGATGCAGCGAAGATTTTATCTCCTACGCAAGCGCTTTCGGCTGCGGGATTCGAGGCGCATGCATGCGTGTCCAATCCATGCCGGCCAGAAGCGCCGACAACTGCGCGGCGTCCATTGGCATGACGCCGTCAACAACCGGCGGCCACTTGAAGGCGCTGCCCTCAAGCCGCTTCCAATACAGCACAAGGCCACTGCCATCCCAGACGACGATCTTCACCCGATCAGCGCGCTTTGCACGGAAGACTACCGCCACGCCCTTCATCGGATCGTGGCCCAGCGTCTCCTTCGCCAACAGCGCCAGGCCATCCGCGCCCTTCCTGAAGTCTACAGGTCGGGTTGCAACGTAAATCATGAGGCCAGCGGGAGCCGTCAGCATGAACGTGTCCGGCGCAACGCCACAAACACATCACTCAGCACGGCAAGCCCAGGCGTTCCCCGCACCTCCACCCGGGCCCCCAGGAACTCAACCGTAACAGCGGCAGCTTCCGACGATCCGGACGGCGCGGCAGCCGCCGATGGCGACGTTTCCGACACCAAAGGCACGAATGTTACTGTATCCGCCGAAGCCGGCAGCACCAGTTGACCTGAACGCGCTCGGCGCCGCCAGTCATGCACCTGCTGGGGCCGGCAGCCATGGCGACGCGCGATATCTGTTACAATCGCGTCTGGCTCGAGGCTTTCCGCGACTATCTGGGCCTTCAAATCATCCGGCCACTGCTTTCGGCCTACTCCAGCATACACTTCGATACGCGGAGACAGCGGTCGTCTTATGTCGTCCGAATGGTCGTCCATTGTGAGCACCCTTGCAGAAGATGATTCTTCTAGCGGTGCTCCCAACATCGCGCACAGATAATCTAAAGGGCCGCGGCGCTACGCTTACGGCGCGTCACCACGCGGGACCGTTCAAAGGCCCACCGGAGACCTTTTTTTTGCTGCCTGAAATCCCCGACTCGTCTCGCGCTTCTCGGCGCCACGGCAGCGTGCGTCCGTTGCGGAAAAATGTCGGCTCAATTGAGCGCTTGTGCCAAGATAGTGCGAGATATCCGAGCTAGAGGCGATTCTCCCGGGAGAGCGCGGCCAGCGCGGCCACGGCATTCACTTTTTCCATATTTCGATGATTGTTGAATTTTCCGCCGATGCCCACCCGGCACGATCATGTGGATGTGCGGATGGTGGATCATCGCCGAACCCGAGGTATGCAGGACCGCAGTGGCACGGATACGTGCGCCGAGATGCCCGGGATTTGCGGCGATGATCGTCATCGCCTCGGAAGCCGCGTGGAACAGCAGGCCATAAGTGCCGATCGCACCCCATATTCGGCAATACTAGCGAACCTGAACCCGCGGTAAGCGCGCCGCAGGCAAGCGGACGACGATCTGGCTGTCCGTGATGTCGACGACTTCCTTGCGCTTCCTCCCGTCATCGTACCGCAATTCGAACGTCACTCCCGATGCAGATGGGGCAAAGGGCTCAGGCGTAAGGCTGATCCACCCCTCCCCCAAATTCAGAATGATCGGTCCATCCGCCCGGAATCGGGCGTCAAGCAGCACCAGGTCCAATCGGAGAGACTGGAGCCGCACGTTGAGCCGTCGCCGCACGCCATCACGTGGCCAGATACGCAGGGTGTGAGCGAACGTCTCCACGATGCCACCGTGACAAACCTGCCCAAAGATGGGATCGTCGGCAACGATCGTCGCAGCAGCGCGGACCGCCCCACAAAATCCCAGGTCGATCTCGCACGAGTAATACCACGTTCCACGGTGATGCGGCTGACCGAGCCATGTGGTCCCGCTCGGCGCCGGCTCGAAGCCGCCACCGGCCGCGCCGTCATTCTCCTCGCCCGGATACCAATAGCCATGACCGGCCGACGCAGGGCCGCTGTTCAGCAAGGCCCACGCGCTGAGTTGTGACGCATAGCCCAGACGAAGGAGCGGATGCGGGTCGTCTGCATCGTTCAGCGCATAATCAAGCAGCGCCCAGCCGCCCATCTGCGCCATGTAGGTCAGCGTATAGGCGTCGCCCGCAGTCCCGCGATAATCGCTGCCCAGGTAGTAATAAGCAGGTTCCAGCCAGCCACGGCAGAGCAGGTTTGCAGCGATCTGACGCTCCGCGAAGGCAAGGGCTGCCGCCTTCGAAACCCCCATGGCGACAGGGTCGTCTAGGGCCGAGCGCGCCAGTGCCTGCGTTGATTCGAAGCCTGTGGAATCGAACGGATATTCCGACCCGAACAGGTCCGCCTTCGGATCGACGAAGGCTCGCACCTTACGCGCCCAGTGCGCCTCCAGCGTCGCCGCCTCGCGCATCAAGCCCGCCGTCGTGAGCGCCGAAAGAAGTTCGGGGATCACACATTCGTTGTAGAAGCCGGTGCGGTAGGCAGACCACATGACCACGCGCATCGGCACCGTGAACATGGCCAGCGCGGTACCGTAGGCGCGTACCAAATAATCTCGTGCGCTCTGGCGGGTGGGGATCGCGGGATGGTCACGCGCGATGCGGTGCATGGCCAAATACATCGCGAAGATGTGCGGATAGTCATAAGGCCGCCAGATGTGCAGGCGGCCCTTTGGGCCGGGATCGCTGCTTGCCCGGTTCTGCTTCCAATCGGGTATGCCGTAGAGGCCGTAGGCGTATGCCTCCTGTGTGGTACGTTGCAGCCCGCCCCAGACGAACGCATCGATATACCGGTCCAGCGCCGCCACTTCCGCCGCATCAGGATGCTCGGCATTCTTGGTCGCGAGGTAAGCGGGCTTGCTCAGCCCGGGATCGTCGCACGTCACCTCGTAGATGCGCCCGCCCTTGATCCGGTCGTAATTGTCCGGGCCAAGCAGGACCTGCGTCTCCATGTTCCACTCGCCGAACAAACCGTCGTACCATTTGGACGAGTCACGATGCTGCCGCTTCACGATGAAGGCTGCGCGCTTCTTCATCATCGTCTCGACGGGTTCGGTAGCGAAGAATTCAAGAAAGGTCTGGCGCGCACCCGGCTGGTGCAGGGTCAGTCGGTTCTCGCCCAATCGCGAAAACCGGACCCGCCATAGTCGCCTGCCGGCCCGATCCGGCAATCGTTGCGCCACCGTGTCGCCGGTAAATTCCGCTTCGATTCGCTCCACTGGAATGGAGGACGCGAGCGCGATGTCGACATGCAGGTCGTTGGGAACCGTCATGCCCGGCATTACCTCCACGTCCACCAGACCGGCGTCCGCGATAGCCCTGCGCGCCGCCTCATAATCAGCAACCCACTGGAAGCGGAGACGGTAACGCCGTTCCTCTGCCGGCGACAGGGACAGGGAATGGGTCGGCTGTCGCCAGCGAGTCCCGCCCGCCACTGCCTCGCTGGCGGCCGCCCCGCCCAAGATGTAGCCGCACCACGTCCCACTGGCTTCGGCCGAATCCTTGTGGACATTCCAATATTCCAGTGACGTGTCCGCTTCCGGTAAGAGCATGAGGAAGGGACCGGTGCTGTTGCCGCGAATCCAGAAGATGTGCGATCCATGCCCCGAGACGAAGCTGTGCTTCAAAACAGCCACCGACACCGGTTGCCCTGCCGGAAATTCGGTGTTCATCGGCATGGGCAAATAGAGGTCGCCAACCTCCACGCTCGCCATGCCGTCGTTCCGCAGCATGATCTCCCACGTCAATCCAGCCTCGTCGACTGCGAGCCGGGTCGTGAGAAGGACACCGGCATCGCGGGCTGCTAGTTCAAGAGCCGCGCTATTCATCGGCTTTGTTGCATCAACGCCGGTTCGAAGCGTATGCCACTCGGATCCGGCACGCCGAACTCTAGCGTGAGCCGTCCCCAGCACGGCTCCAGGCAGGACATAATCCGTGTCATACGTATCGTTACGATAACGCAACGAGGTAATGCCATCTTGTGTGCACCCAACGACGAAGGAAGAGTCGGCCGCCTTCAACACCATGGTAACCTTGCGCTGCGGCCGATTGGGTGTAGGCAGCGTAACGCCCCCGAACAACGCGCTACCCAACAAGCTACTGCCCAACAGCATCGTACGACGCGTATACATCCAGACTTTAGACATGCCTTTGGTCTTCGTCATCAACCGTATCCGGTATTGCCCCATGCGGATGATCAAGGCGTGCCGTTTCCCGCCGTAAACGTCAACACGACAAAAGCGACATACGTTCTCAAAGTACCGAGTGTTCGGTCGGCAGCGCTTCGTCACCATCGGTCCTCACGGCGTCCCTTGGACACCAGAACTTGCACGCAAGGAGGCCAAGCGGCTTTTGGGCCTGGTTGCCAATGGCAAAGACTCGGTCGACGAGAAAGCCAAGGCGCGCCTGCAGCGGCCGACCCACTCCGGCAATCGCGGATCAATATCTCCGGAGCCCCAAACAAAGGCTGAAGCCCCGACCAATTCGGAAATAGAACGCTACTTGTTGGCCAGTTGGAGACCCCTGCATCCGTGTCAGTTTTCCAGGATCACTCGCCGCCATCTCTCGGCTCGTATCGCTGACCTCGCATCAGCTCATGGAGCGATCTCAGCAGCCCGCTGCCCGTACAGCCCTATCCTCAATGCTCAAGTGGGCAATGCGGGAGAGCCTCGACATTGCTGCGAATCCGGTTCTCAGCGCTAATTAGGCATGTGACCGGTGCGGAAGCGATCCCGGCCGTTCCACATATGACACAGAGCCCATATTGCAAGCCGAATAACACTTTATTTGTAGCGCAACACCTCCCCGGCTATGTAGGCCCTTTTGCTCTGAGCTCCGATGACGTCTCTTGTCAGGTCACCCCGCGATCTCGATCGATCTTGAAATAGGATGCCGGAGCGCTCGTCTGAGCTCAGCGAACTGGTGGAACATGACAAACAGCGCGATCATTCCGGCGCCCAGCTCAGCGATTGCTTGACTGGCCAACAGTCCGTTGAAACCCGATATGACCGGGAATAACAGTACGGCCGGTATGAAGAGATAGCCCTGCCTTGCCAAGGACACAACCGCACTGAGGCGTGCTCTCCCGAACGACTGAAGCATCGTCGCCACAAAACTCTCAACACCAAACAGTCCAAAAAACAGATGGAAGACGATGCAGGTCGAGACGGCAATTTCCGTGACTTTATCGCTATCGCTGAACAGCCTGACCAAAGGTCGCGCAAAAATCACAACGGCCACAGAATACGCGACGGCGAGAGCGACAGTCATGGCGAGCATGAACTTCGCAGCCTTCAATACACGAGCAAAGTCGCGTGCGCCCCAACCGAAACCCAGGACAGCTTGAGAGCCTATGCAGAAGCCGGTGATAGGTAGTGCGCCCATCGTCAAGATTCGCACAGCTATTCCCACGGCCGCGATCGAATCGTCGCCGAACGGCGCAGCAGCTCCGTACAAGAGCATAACGGTAATAGCAGATAAGATACTGGTGATCGTCGACGGTGCCCCTATGAACGCGAGCTGTCTGATGCGATCTGCTCGCAATGATATGTGAGATATCCTGACGACAACTGTTCCGCCAAGCTTCGTAAAATACGCGATATAGAGGCTAATAGCAGCGATCTGAGATACCAGCGTTGCGAGGGCTGCGCCTCGCACACCCAAGTCCAGCAAGAATATGAAGACGGGATCAAGCACCGCGTTCAGTATGAAGGCGGTCATCATCGTCCACATGCTGAATCGTGTGTTGCCTTCGGCTCTGACGATGAAGCCGTTGACAATGTTTAGAAGCATCAGGGTGTACCCGAACAAAAGCGTCGCCGCGTAGTCGAGCGCCACGGGCATGATGGTTGGACTTGCCCCGAGCGTTACGAAGATCCCTCGCAGGTTTAGAAGCAGAGCGACGGTAACTATGATACCGATCGGGGCGGCGAGCGCGAGTGCAGTACTTGCGCCTCGACTCGCCTCCAGGTACTCACCGGCGCCAAGATGACGAGATATGAACGACGCTGCTCCAACACCGATCCCCTGTCCGACTGCCGCGAGCAGGACCACGATCGGCAAGGTCATGCTGACAGCTGCGAGCGCCTGCGCGCCAAGTGCGCCAACAAAGATCGCGTTGACGACCTGCTGTAACGCGTGGATCGATAAGCCAACAACAGACGGAATGGCGAGCCGCAGGATAAGGCTCGAGAGATTGGGATCCGATAGATCGATGTGCTGCTTTTTCTTTGGCATCACATTGCGATCGCTCTCGATGGCGAAATTGCATCCGGCTCATTCATGGATGAAGGTGCCTCCAGCTCTTCCGAATTCGCTGATCGTCTGCAACAGCTCCTGTTGCAACACCATGCAAAGATTACGGGTCACCTCATAACCGACTTGGGTTGGATCATACCTCGTTTCGATCTGTAGATGGCCGGCTTGATATCCGACATCGAACCAGAAGAGGTGAATCACGGCCCCTTCATCCATGTCTTCGCCGATCCAAAGTGGAGAAGGTTCCTTGCCTAGGAAACGGCGTGGAAAATGGCGCTGCAAACCCGCTCGATAATTCACTCCAATTCTGGGCAAAGGCAGGCGATCGATCCGGCTCCGCACGGCTGGATCTCGGTTTACGAATTTCATGGCCCGAAAGCCTATTCCGCTGCGCGGCAGAGCATTGCGCTGGCGGTATATTGAACGAGCACGATCGGGACGGGGCTCCGTTCCGGTGAGACTCAAGGGAAGCGGAATGAGCTCGCTGATATGACCGATGATCTGAGATGGATCGAGATCGTCGAACAGCCGACCTCGGGTCGAGGTAAGGCTATCGATCCAGATCGAATAATTGCCGAAAACGCGCCCAAAGGCGCCAGAAATGGCGGCAAGAAACACATCAAAGTCCTGACAGTGCGTCAATCTGGCTGAAATATTGAGGAGATCAGCTGTCGCTTCTTCGTTAATCTCAAGATGGTACTTGCCTTGATCTTTCCAAAGGGAGCGGCAATTCGCTTCATCCATGCGACCTTCAAGGCGTGCATAATGAAGCTCTCTCGCGGTCACTTTCGAAAAGCTCGCGCCGCCCAATGAGGTGGCGCTGACGTGCAAATTGAACTGATAGTAGTCAATCCTCTCCCAGTAGCTGAGCTCGGCTGGCGCTTCGCTGTTCGCGTAGTGCTCAAGGCGCTTCAACCATGCAGAGAGCATTTCTATGTTCTCGGGATCACTCACGGCGTGGCCTGAGGCCGGGGCGTACGCCGCATCCAATGCTTCCAGGAACAGTCGATAGCCTATCCCGTCCGCTACAAAATGGTGCATCAGGACCAGCAGATAGTAGTCGCCGCTTTCCGATGTGCGGAACACCGTGACGTTAACAAGAGGCGTCTGGCCGTCAAACCGAAACATGTGTTGACGTCTTGCTGAGATGCTCTCGATTGCCTTACGTTGCTGTGGGGCGGTCATTCCGACAAGATCGATCTCCTCCACCAGGCGTTCGGCCACGGAAGGCCCGATTGTCAGACGTAGACCATCGTCGGTTCGGGCAATACGGAGTCTGAGGCCTTCGTGCCTATCCATGACATGCGCAAGGGCGCGCTCCAGAATTCGGATATTCAGGATGGCGCCGGGCAAGAAGAACAGATCGCCGATGTTGAAATGCTCATCGAAGCCGACAAGACGGTTCCAAGATGAGATCGCGGGGGTGACCGGCAATGAGTCATCCCCGGAAAGGAAGGGATCGAGTGCAACTGCCGCTTCCTCTGCCGCCAATTCCCTGATGGTCGGTGTTCGATAGAGTTGGTCGACAGTGAGATTCAGCCCGGCTTTGCGCGCCAGCGTGACGCAGCGCACGCTCAGAAGAGAGTCGCCGCCGATATCAAAGAAGCTTTGATCGAGTCCGACCCACTTGGCGCCTAATAGATCCCGCCAGATCGCAGCAAGAATACGCTCCTTCCTCGTGCAGAGCTCAGCAGATGGCACAGGCCCGACCTCACGGTAAGGAACGGACGACAGGCGAGCACGATCTATCTTTCCGCTCGCCGTAAGGGGAATACGGTCAACCAAACGGAAGGAGGTGGGAATCATGTAGGACGGCAATGTGTGGCGCAAGTGGGTGACAATATCTGCAGGGCTTAGACCGTCGCGAGCCGGAACCATGTTTGCCGTCAAGCGACGCTGGTCATCGATGTCTTCTGCGACGACCACGGCCTTTGCGATTGCCGCATGAGACTCAAGGGCTGATTCGACCTCCTCCAGCTCGATGCGAAAGCCCCGTACTTTGATCTGGTTGTCCGATCGGCCGCAAATCTCAAGAAGGCCGCTTGTTGAGATGCGCGCGATATCGCCACTTCGATAAAGAACGCTGTATTGCCCGCCGTCATACGGATTCGGCACGAAACAGCAATTGGTCCGATCTTGATCCCGCCAGTACCCAGCGCTCACGCAGCGTCCCGCGATGCAGAGTTCGCCGGCGGCTCCGACGGGGACTCTCTTCAACCGGGCATCGAGCACGTAGAGTTTGACGTTATCGATTGGGCGTCCAACGGGGACGTGCGACGAGCCGTCGCAGGCATCCGATGTTTCGTAGACTGCCGCATTGGATGCACATTCCGTAGCACCATAGAAGTTCCACAACGGCACGTCCGGGAAATACTCACGCCAGCGAACAGGGAGCGAGGAAGGCATCGGTTCGGCGCTGCTCGTGACCAAGCGCAAGGAGGTCGGGCGCGAGTGCCGTTCTTGGGAAGCAACGAGGCCGGACAGGAGTGGCGGCGAGGCAAACAAGTGTGTCACGCGATGTCTCGCCAGCGTGCACAACAACAGATCTGGATCCAGCAACTGCTCTTGGGTCAGGATCAGCGCCGGCACGCCTCTCAGAAGGCCCCCAAAGTACTCCCAAGCGGACGCAACAATTGATGCGGACTTCTGGACAACCATCACGTCGGTACTATCGAAGGGAAAGCGTCGCCACATCCAGTTCAGTCGATTGAGAATTGCCGATTCCGGTATAAGAACTCCCTTCGCCTTCCCAGTTGAGGACGACGTGTATATAAGGCTCGCAATTCCCTGATCTGGTGGTTTGTCGCTGCACTCAAAATCGCGCGCGGGCGCGCCGCACGCTTCTAGCGTCAATAAACATCTCGACGGCACTTCAAAAGCAGGCTCAGAGCTATTTGCGTGAACCAAAAGCTTTGCTTGACTATCTCGCAGAATATGTTCGATCCGATCACGCGGATAATCCGGCGATATAGGGACAACAATGGACTGCAAAGCTCGTGCGGCAAGAATAACAGCGGCAACGTCAGGCGACCGGTCGACCAGCATGGCGACCATGTCGCCAGCCCCCACGTCAGAAGTCCGCAGTAACGACCTGATAGCTGTTACGCGCTCACGCAACTGCCCGAATGTGATCTCACCGAAATCGCCATAATATGCCAAGTGGCTGCGATTAGAGACGCTGATTTGCTCGAACGCTTGGACAAGCGGACATTCGGTCTCATATGACTGCGCCGAGCCCTCTATCGCGTCCAGCATAGCGATGTCTGACTCGCTGAGGCAGCTCAGATCTTGAATGGGCGTAAGCGGCTTCTCAATGCAGGCTGCAATCAGGCGGCGCAGATTGTCGGCCATGCGGATAATCAGATCGCTGGAAAATAGGTCTTCCGCGTACGCTAGCTGGAGGGCAATTTCCTCGCCATGATCTTGTGCGTTACAATGTCAGATCGAATTTTGCGTAGCCGGTCTCGTATTCGCGGAATGTCAGATCCAGCTCATGTTCGCCAAGTGGCTCCGCGGCCTCGGAGTACATGTTGAACATAACTTGGAAGATCGGTGATCGTCCCGCGTCGCGATGTAGCCTGGTATCCCTTACCATCCAGCCGAACGGATATGCCGAATTTGCGATGGCATCGCTGACCAGTGCCTGGATGCGCAAGGCATGAACCGCAAAGGACTGGCCCACATCGATCGCGGAGCGGATTGGCAGCATGTTCAGGAAGAAACCAACAATTTCGGCACTGCCAGGTTGATCCCGTACGACGTGCGGTATGCCGACGATGATATCATCCTGACCGCTGTACATCCGCAGCAGAAGCTTGAAACATGCGAGGAGTGCTGTCGACGTGGTGCACCTATGTCGGCGCGCAAACTCCCTTATCTGATGGGATAGCTCGCTGCCAAGTAGCACCGCATGCGATGCGCCGCGATACGAATTTGTCTGCGGCCGCGCTCGTCCCGTTCCAAGCGAAAGCACCGGCGGATCATCACCAATCTGGCGACGCCAATAGCTGCATTGGTTGGCAAGCGCCTCCGGAGTAGCGTGTTGTGTTTCCCAGACCGCGTAGGTCGAGAGTGACACTCGGTTCTCTGGCAGAAACGCCGCGGCATCCACGTACCTTTGTCGGAGGTCCCTGAGCAGAACAGAGATCGACCAGGCATCGATGATGATTTCGTGAGCGGTGATCAGTATGAGATGGTTGGCAGGGCCAAAACTGATCATGCGCGCGCGAAACAGATGACCCTGGCTGAGATCAAAGCGGCCGTTCAGTTCTGTTCGCCTTAGCTCTGCGATCAGCTTCTCAGCCTCCTGCGACGTGAGTTGAGATGCATCAGTCAATTCGAGACTTGCGCAGTCCGGAGCATCAAAAAGCTGAACCGGACCGTCCTCGTCGATAATGCGTGCCGAAAGTGCCTGATGGGAATGAACGACATCGGTCCAGGCGCGATTGAACGCGGCCAGATCGATGATGCCCCGCATTCGCAGGCCGCCCTGAATGATGTAGTTCCTGGCAGACGGATCGAGCTGCGAAAGAAACCACAGGTGCTCTTGAACTCGCGTCAGAGGCGATCGTGTAAGCAGCTTTCCGCAAGCGGGTGCTGTGCACGGTCTAGATTCGGCTCGCGCCGAGATCGAAGCCGCAAGAGATCGGATCGTTCCATTCAGGACCAGCCTGAAATCCGTTCTCACTCCGAGCCCGGTCTGCAAACGGCCCAATATGAGCATTGCCCGGAGCGAGTCTCCGCCGAGGCTTATGAACTGGTCATTCACACCAATGTTCTCAATGCGCAGAACACCGGACCAAATCTGGCGCAGCTGGGCTTCGAGGTCGGTTTGCGGTTCCTCGAATGGCGTCGGCAATGGAGGGCGAAGACTGGTCGGGTCGGGCAATGCTCCAAAATCGACCTTTCCATTACTGGTCAGTGGAATACCGTCGACGTGGATGATTCTTTCTGGGAGCATGTAGATGGGCAGCGCTTCAGCAAGGAAGTTCTGAAGCTCGCCTTCCGTTACCTCAGCTGGAGCGGACACATACGAGATGAGTCGTCTCGTCCCGCCTTCCTCCTCAGCCCTGGTTATGTCTCTCGCCATAAGCTTTACGCCTGCGCAGACGGAGGCGACCGCGACGGCGCCACGCACCGAATGATGAGCGGAGAGGCGAGCCTCGATTTCTCCTAGCTCAATTCTGTGCCCGCGGATTTTGACCTGACGGTCGCGTCGACCGAGACATTCCAAAAGACCATCGGAACGAAAGCGCCCGAGATCGCCTGTCCTGTATAGGCGCTGCAAGGACGGAACGTTTGAGAACGAGTTTGGCCCAAAGGCATCCTTGGTGCGGACGTCGTCATTGACGTAACCAGCAGCGACGCCAACACCGCTAACGCAGATTTCACCGACCTCTCCCGCCTTGCACAGCCGCGGCCCGTCGGCGATATAAACCTCAAGATTAGAAATCGGCTTGCCGATCGGCACATAAGCGTCAGCCAGCGCAGGCGGCGCGGAAACCAGATGATGCGTGACGCCGTCCGCGCACTCGGTCGGCCCGTAGTGGTTGAGAATTGGGACGCGCGGATATAAGGCAAGCCACGCGCGCGCCAGTGCGGGTGTCAAAGGTTCTCCGACCGTCGAAATAATCCGCAAATCGTCCAGAGCTCGATCAGCCGCCGCAAGCGGCTGCAAATATTCAACAAATACTGCAAGCATCGAGGGAACGAGTTGAACTACCGTCACGCCGTGTCCCTGAATCGCTTTGAGAAGCGATATTGGCGATTTCAGTGTCGCATCATCAATGAGCGCGGTACAGCCTCCGACGCAAAGCCCCGCCAAAAGCTGCCACAAAGAGATGTCAAAGCAGTGCGATGCCGTCTGCGCAATGCAATCCGTCCGAGTGAGGGTTAGGGCATCAATCTTTGCCGCCAGATGATTGTTTAGGGCTGCACGCTCGATCATTGCCCCCTTAGGACGGCCCGTTGAACCAGAGGTAAACAGAATGTAAGCGAGTCCATCCTCGCTCCATGATGGCACAACAGACGAAGTCTGGCCCTCGCGCAGCGCCGCCTCTATCGTCATGAATTGCGTGGCGCCTTTGCTGCTCGCCCGGATTGGGCTGACCGAATCCAGCTGGCCTGGCCCCATAATCAGAGCACAGCGACTCTGCTCGATCATGAATGATGTACGCGGAGCCGGTAACGATGGATCGAGCGGCAGGTACGTTGATCCAGCCTTCAAAATTGCGACTACTGCCGTCGCCCAGTCGAGGTCCCGCTCACCCCAATAGCCAATCACTGTGCCGCGAGCGCACCGCTCTCGCAACGTCCTCGCGAGGCATTCCGATCTTACTCGCAGCGCCTTGTACGTAAGTTCGTCTGCGCCGTACCTCAGCGCAACCCTCTCCGGATCCGATCTTGCAAGGCGATCGATCGCCGTGATCGCGTCGACCGGCTGACGTTCCAGAAGCTGATTTTTGCCTGATCGATTTTCCGTAGGCATACGCGTCTCGCCATTCATCGCCTTCTGCGGCCCTCAAATCAGAACACCGAGGATCCTGATTGAGGTGTGCATTGCGTAGCCGCTCTGGTTCTGCCAGTCATATTGTGCCGTTTTGCCCGTTCTTAACTTCTCGTCCTTTGCGTTCACTTCGATTCCTCGATGATCGGCAGGGGAACACGGCCGGACGCTAGGGCCTCAAGTTGGCGTTGGCATCTACCGGATCTTGTAGGAGACACGGGATAGTCTGCATGGCACCCGCAACCAACGCGCTCAGAGACTCGTTCGGGCTTGTGGTTTCTTGCATTTGGGCTCTCCTCATGGAAGCGGACTTGGCGTTCGCCGGGCTGCAGGCCCCCTGCGGCGCCCAAGCGATGACATCGATTGTGCAAGACCCAACACAGAGGTGTGTTACCGTTTTCCACGAGGCCGGCGTTGGTTGCATAACGGTTGAAGGACAGTCGTTAAGCGCTCAAACACTTTGACGCTCGTGGCTATAGCGAGATAGGTATGGGCAGCGTAACGACCCGTGGGCGTGCAGAACCATCCGCGCCGAGGTCCTTGGTAGCGCCTTCGCTTAGCCTCCACGAGATGCATGCTCGGCGACTTCTCTTCACGCGTCAAAGAAGCTTCCGTCTCGGCGTCTACAGCAGAACCGGTACGAATAATGTTGCGACAAAGCCGCTTAGCACTACGGCGAAGCCGGAGCCGGACTGTTATTATCGCGCGGGTATTCGTGGTAAGCTGGAAGACCCTAATAATGAGCCTTTCCTGCGCGTGCCGCGTTGCGTGACTGATCGCTCGTGACGATTGTTCCCACGAGTTGGATTTCGATAACCGCGGCGTAGCCAGTGCGATCCCTGTGTGGGTAGACGGGTCCAGCGTCCAGGCCGGCTCCGCTCGCCGGCAATATCCATTGGCTTTCACCGTTTCGCCTGTGCCTCGATAGATCGAAAATCTGTCCAGGCCAACAAAAGTCTCCTTTTACTGCTGCAGCGGGAAAGGCGGCTTCTGCTGCGCAGCATACTCTCGGACGCTACAGCGGGATTGTCAGCTTTAAGACCATTGTCCGCAAGTTGACGCATGCACCCGGTACGAAGCAACTGGAGACCGCTCACTTCCAAGCGGCACGCTGCTTGCTTCATTCTCGGTGCCATCACCGGTGCCAGCTCGATCGGTAGTGTATCGGGAAAGCGCCGCGGAGTGTTTGATGCGATCTGGAGTTCATTTTTGGGGAGCGACAACGATCACGCTGGTCGCAAGCGGTACAGCCAATTCGGCGGACCTTGAGCCAGCAGTACAACTGCCACCGGCTCTGTGGAGCTGGTCCGGAGGATGTATTGGCGGGCACGCCGGCCGTGGTTACGGCCAAAAATCCTTCAGTAATCCCTGCGGTCCGTCAGTCTATGGCGGCGGCGTCGATACTCCTGTGTTTCTGGCAGGCGACCAGATCGGCTACGACTGGCAGAAGAATAGCTGGGTGTTTGGCCTCAAACTCGAAGCCAGCAGTGCTATCTCCGATGGCACAAATACCCGCCTCGCCGCCTCCGGCATAGTACTGAGCGCAAGGCGAGTCCAAACGTCTTTGTCACCGGAGCCGGTCGCCTCGGTTACGCCTTTGGCGCGCAGCGCCATACGCCCTCAAGGGAGGTGTGGCTTGGCAAAACAATTGAGGCGCCGTCATCAATAACAACGAGTTTGGCCATTGTCGGCGATGGCGCGGCTGGGTGCACAAGACCGTGAACGTCCTGGACAAGGTCTCACTCTCGGTGCAGGCCACCATGAGGAAGGATTTGCGCGAGGTCTATTGGGCGCGAACCGAGCGTCCGCCGAAGCGGCGACCGACGTCTTCGCCGATTGCGCCAAGTACGGCCGGGCGGTCGAATGCCTGGTCAAGGATCGCGAAGCGCTGCCGGCCTTCTACGATTTTCTTGCCGAACACTGGGATCACTTGCGCACCACCAAACCCATCGAGCGCGTGTTCGCCACCGGGCGATACAGGACCGTGCGGCCGAAGGCCTCCTTGTCGCCAACCACCGCCAGGCTGATGGTATTCAAGCTGGTGATCGCCGCATCAAGGACCTGGCGGCGGCTCAAAGGCACAAATCCGTTGCCCAAGGTCGTCGCAATTCGGATTCAACGCGTCATTGAGATCATCCAAGTGCCGGCAAACCAAGCGCCTGATCACCTCGTCACCTAAATCCCGAATAGCTCAGCTTATTGGGCCGATAATTCAATGGAGATTTCTTAATGACTATTGATGACGAGAAGGACGCCCCACCGGCTCTGTCCACCGGTGCGACGCATATACTCATCGAACTATGGGGAGCGAAGAACCTCGACGACCCGGCCATCGCGGAAGACGCAATTCGAAAAGCCATCCGTGCGGCGAGTGCGACATTACTCCACCTTCATGTTCATAAGTTTTGTCCGGGTCACGGCGTCTCCGCAATAGCCTTGTTGGCTGAATCGCACATTACCTTGCATACTTGGCCTGAGAGGTCCTACGCGGCCGCTGATGTTTTCGTATGTGGCGACAGCGATCCTGCGAGCGCCGTGCCAATTCTAGTTGAGGCCTTTCAGCCCGAACGGTCTGACGTTCGCAGCTTCCGGAGAGGTGCGTCGACCAAGCCAACGCATTGAAGCAGATGATCGATCTCCTGGGAATAGTCGGTCATGTTTCCGCTCGCGAGTTATCGCTGAAAGTTGGCGACGGCGGGAATCGGGAAGGCGGCATATCGTGGGGGTGCTTGAGGCCTCCACTTCTCCACCGAAGGAGCGATATGCCATGTCCAACGATAACAACATCAAGCCGAGTCAGGCAGGAAACGTCGAGGATCAACTCACTGGAATCTTGCGCAATGCCGCCTCGAGCGCGTCCGGATCCATACCGTCGAGCTGGATGCGATTGAAGTAGTTCTGGCATGCCACATCCTGGGTGTTGTTCTTGTAGCTCTGGGGCTTCTTGCGCTCGAAGACGGATACGTGGTGAGCCTTCATGCGTATCGGCGAACTGGCGCAGGTAGCACTATGGCACGTAGTGCTGTTTTACAGGCCTGTTTCGAGTTTTCCCCCCGTGCATGGTCCCCCGGCGAGTGGCCTTCTTGTTTCCAGGCCTGGCCTGTTTGGACAAAGGCAACGCGCGATATCCACATACTTGGCCAGGAGGGCGACATACCTACCTCCGCCGTTGGATGTCCGCTAGTGTCCGTCCTGCGATGTGGCGCTCCACCGAGCAGGTCCGAACCTAATTTTCCGTCGACAGTTTAGGCCCACCAGATGTAGGAGTATCAAGTCAAGTCACGAATCTAGAATTTGGTCGTTCGGCACGCGCGACAATAAGCGGCCCCCAACCCACGCCGCGGATGGCGGCTAGGGTTGCTCCGCGAGATCGTGTTCGCGACAGTAGCATGTTGTCGGGCCATGGAATTCCGATCCCGCCGCTCGACTTTTATGAAGCCGTCGCGGACCGGAGCGAAGAAATCAGGATTGAGGCTATTTCGGAAGCAATTGCCGCAGGCCACGACGATACCGACACTGTGATTGCGAATGTTCGGGTCGCGCGGCGGTTTCTTGAGCGGTTCGGTGACGACCTTTTCCTCGCAACCGAACAAGCGGATGATCCGCTCCTTGCAAGGCTTGCCGATTTCTCGCGTTGGAAAGAACCGACGGGTACAACGAAATCCGCTATCAGTGTGACTGGGGCGCACAAGGCAGCCCTGATTGGGACACGTTGTGGGGTGTCAAACAGAGGATCCGAGATTTCACACCAACCTTTGTACCGAAGGTCTGCATGAAGAGTGATTACCGGTGGCTGGCGGTTGAGTGCCATGCCCCCAATCGCACGCCGCCCGAGGATATTCACACCCGAGTTCGAGCCCGGACAATGATCGTCTCTGGGATTCCCGTCCTCGCATTCTCTCCAGCCGATGTTGAGAACGATGCATCCCCGTGCGTTGAAGAGATCGGCTGTGCGCTGTCGGTTCCTGCTCAGGAACTGCTTGCGATGCGCGGTCTTAAATCTCCGCCGCGGCTGGATTTTCGTCCACGCGGTGAGCGATCATCGGACTCTTAAGCCCCTACCCTCACGTCGGCTCGGCCTCCTTATCCGGGATCCCCTGTCGCAGCTTCGGCCCTTGGCTGAGCCGTCGCCCAAGTGCCGCGACGAAATTGTCCTAGCGCACGGCCGGGTGCGCTCTCGCCGCCTTTGCAGCCGGCTCAGGGAGTGGTGGTGTCGTCGTCAACCAAGGCGAACGAACAAGGCCAAGGCCTCGACCGAGATCCCAATATCGGAAGCCGGGGGCTCTGGATGGCTTGCTATCGCAAGCATCGGTGGTTGCGGGAATAGGACTCTGCGCGCAAGCCATGTGTGAGCAGTGCATCCCTTACGACGCCAAGATCGCCCGCTATCAGCGGCTGTCACGCCAAATCAATGTCCGGCAAACGCTGGACGGAATTGCGCGCCTTATTGCACAGGCGACGGACGCGAAAGCCGTTTTCCAGCTGGCTGCGCCGATCCTTGGGGCGTCTTTCCACAGCCAAATATCAGCCCGCCTGAGAAGCGCCCTTAACGCTCGCTTCCATGGCATCCCTCAGGCTCTTGGGGATGCGTTGAGCTTTGCGAGCCGAGACGAAGGCCACACGCACACGCGCCGCGACTAGCAAGTCGGCTCCACGCCTGCACTGTTGGTGCAGCGCGATCGAAGCCCCCTTCACCTCCTCAGGAGCCGTGATCACATCAATCACGTCATCCATATAGGCAGGTTTGAAGAAGTCCAGTTTCATAGAACGCACCACGAAGGCGAAGCCGCTCAGCTCCTCGCCGCTAGCCTCGAACAACCTGCGATGATCTGTCCCCAAAAGCCGAAGGTAGTTCGTTCGGCCGCGCTCCATGAAGCGTAGATAGTTCGCGTGATATACGATCTGGCTGAAATCTGTGTCCTCAAAATAAACGCGGACTTGCATGTGGTGCCCGCCGTCCCGGATTTCGCCGTCAAGGTCGGTCAAATCGTCCCCTCCAGAGTCGCATTGGTAGGCCCACAATGGCGTGGCCTTGCAGAGACCAACCGTACCACGGTCACGCGCTATGCAACGGTGAGAGGCGACATAGACACTGAGGCATCAATCACCAATAAGCTGGCCCGGCACAGTCCCGACTGCTTTGTGGTAACCCGTTTGCCACTGGGATTGGAGGGCGTGGCCCTGGCGTTCCCAAGGCGAAGTCCGCTGGGGACATGTGGCCGTTTCCGTTCACATAGATGAGTGCAGGAAACCAAAATACAGGCGAAACATCGTTGCCTGGCTGGAGGCTTATGGGAGGCGTATATGGGCACCCACAATCCGTTAGATGTGGGAGGACTACATTGCCGCCGAGCCGGGCGGATACTGCCCTTTTGGACCATTGTCCCGCACAGGAGGCGCGTTTCCCAGCAAGCGTCAATGGGCTTGGGCTTGGGCTTGGGCTTGGGCTTGGGCTTGGGCTTGGGCTTGGTTCGTGCAGTCGGAGGCTCCGGCCCACCGCGCGTGGGTGCTGCGGGCCCCCTCAAGAGCGATCAAAAACTTAGAAGCTCGCCCCCCATCCTCGCGGTGCTGACGAACTGTCCTTTGGCCTGCGATTTGCTTGCCCGTGTGGCGCTGCCACGTCAGTTTTGCAGACTAGAGAGGTCCGCCAGAGCTTACCGTATTCGCGATAGCTGCTGGACCTTGGGTCGATCCAGAATCTAGTTGTAAGGGGATTGGCGGATGCGAAACAATCGACGATCACACGGACTGTGGTCGCTGACTGCGTCACCAGCACCAGAAACTGCTCCGCTTACCGCTGACACTGCGGCGGATATCGTCGTGATTGGCGGTGGATATACCGGGTTGTCGGCGGCCCTCCATCTTGCTGAAGGAGGAGCGCATGTCGCGCTTTTGGAGGCCTCTGAAATAGGATTCGGAGGCTCCGGGCGGAACGTCGGGCTCGTGAATGCGGGTATGTGGCTCATGCCTGACGCACTTCCGGACACGCTCGACGCGCCCTTTGGAGAACGGTTGCTTGAACAACTCGGCCGCGGACCGCAGACGGTGTTCGAGCTCATCGAAAAGCACGACATCGAATGTGAAGTGGAACGTGCCGGCACCTTGCATTGTGCGGTCGGACGTATGGGCTTGGAGGAGATTGAGGCCCGTGCCGAACAGTGGCAGAAGCGTGGAGCGCCCGTCTTGGTGCTAAATGCGGAGGCAACACGCAGCAAAGTAGGCGGTGGCGACTACACCGGCGCGCTGCTCGATAAGCGCGCCGGCACCATACAGCCATTGGCCTATGTGCGAGGGTTAGCGCGGGCCGCGCTTGCGATGGGAGCCAGGATATTTACGCAAAGCGAGGCTGTCACGGCGCAGCACAACGGGTTGCGCTGGAGAATCAGCACGGAAAGCGGATCTGTAGAGGCCGACTGGGTAGTCGTCGCAACGGATGCTTATGGCAAAGGACTTTGGTCTGAGGTACAGCAGGAACAGATTCAACTGCCCTATTTCAACTTTGCCACGCCTTCTCTGCCCGACGATCTGAGAAGCGCGATCCTGCCTGAGCGGCAGGGCGCGTGGGACACTCAAGAGGTCCTCTCTTCATTTCGCCTCGATCGCTCCGGGCGACTCGTGTTTGGCAGTGTTGGTGCGCTTGAACGGATTGGACGTTCTATTCACCGGGCCTGGGCCCAAAGATCGTTGCGCAAGCTTTTTCCAGGACTTCGGGGCGTCCAGTTTGAAACCGGCTGGTTTGGCATGATTGGAATGACCTCGGACAATTTGCCCCGGCTTCACAAGCTGGACCGCAACGTCATCGGTTTCAGTGGTTATAACGGCCGCGGAATCGCACCAGGCACAGTGTTTGGCGCCGTTTTGGCTTCGTACATATTGGGGCAGATCGCTGAGAACGATCTGCCGTTGCCGGTCACTGCGGTTGAACGCCAGCGTTTTCGTGCAGGGCAGGAAGCCTTCTATACGGCGGGCTCCCAGCTTGTTCACCTGGTGGATTCCTGGTTCTGATCACCGAGCAACTCGGTTGGCACTCTTTCTTCGCAGCAGTATGGAAACGATGCCGTGATCTGCACACCGATGCCTTCGACACATGTATGTTTGGCCGACCGAACGAACGAGGAAATTATGTGGCAGTCCTTCTGCCGCGGAGGTTGAGAGGGGCATCGACCATCCCAAGCTGATCGATGCTCTAGGCGAGGCATTTCGGTGCGGCGAAGAAGCGGCAGAGCTACGACTCGGTACAGTTGCATGGCCGGATCACCTCTTGACCACGCCGGCCTAGCAGCGGGGCAAGGTACTCGGCATGAAGCTGGTCACCGTTGTTCCTGAGAACGGCGTGAACAATCCTGCCGCTTCCTTACTTCACATGCTGTTCGACGGCGCAACTGGCCGGCCGCGCGCATGAATGAGGGCGAAGCGGCTGGCAGCCGGCGTACGCCTGCCGTCTCTGCGCTCGCACCACGACATCTATCACGCCCCAATAGAAGCCTTGGCGCGTCATCAGCAATTCGGGAATGCGGGCGAGCTACGGATGCGGCTCGCCTTCCTCCGACGAAAGCTTGTCGACGCTAAAGCTTTCGCGCTCCGCGTCACCGCAGTGATAGAGGCACGCGAGGTGGCGAAATCAGCATTCCATGGACCTTGAAGTAGCTATAGCTACGTTCGAGCGATTCCGAACAATCTAAAGCTCTTGAGCTCGGGTTGCCGTGCGCTCACTCCGCTGAGATCAGCAGCCCGCTCTCGCTCACGCCCACGCAATCTACGCTCGCACGCGCAGGAGCCTTGCGAGGCAGTTGGAGATGATCTGCAACGTCGCAACCTGACGCAGCGTTCGGTTCAAGCATTTCTTTCGGCGCAAATGTTGCGATGCAGTTACAGCAATTCGCGCGGACGTTGTTAAGACGCACGGGGCTCGGGGCGCTCAAGGGACATGAGAGTAGAAATGAAGAACTTCTTGCTTACGACTGTGAGCATGGTGGCGTTTGCCGCAATGGCGCCCGCATTCGGTGCAGATCTGACTGCGCAGCCCGTCCAATCTCTCTCCACCAAAGCTCCGCAGCCTGTCGCGGCTGCAATCTACGACTGGAGCGGCCCCTACTTCGGTATGAACGGCGGCTTGGGCTCAAGCTCGAATTGCTGGGATTTCAATGGCCGCACGCCTGAGGGTTGTCATGATGCGACCGGCATGACCGTCGGTGGCCAGATCGGCTATCGATGGCAGATCGGCCAGATCGTGCTGGGCGTTGAAGGTCAGGGGAACTGGGCTGATCTGAGCGGATCCAATGTCAGCGTCGCGTTTTCGGATCTCAACCACAGCAAGATTGGTGCGTTCGGTACAATGACGGGGCAGATCGGTTTTGCCTTGGACAACGTACTGTTTTACGCCAAAGGTGGCGCCGCAGTGACGAGCAACACCTATCAGGTCAAATCCGAACTCACGGGCGCGCAGCTCTCGAGCGCCAATAGCAGCCCTTGGGGCGGTACTGTGGGCGCCGGGATCGAATTCGGCTTCGCGCCGAACTGGTCGGTGAGCGTCGAATACGACCACTTGTTCATGCGGGATGCCGACGTGAACTTCACCGTTGCTGGTGGTTCACTGGGCGGCGATCGCATCCGCCAGGATTTCGATCTTATGACTGCGCGGCTCAACTATAAGTTCGGCGGTCCGATTCTTCTCAAATACTGATCTATCGTTCAAACGGCGGATCGAAAGCCCCGGCCAATGGGCCGGGGTTTTTTGACCTGTTGGTCTCATGTACAGGAGCCATAAACGGTCTTATGCATTCCGGCAGGCCGCGGTTGCTGCATCAAGAAAACCGTTCTCGAGCGGTCGACGATGGTCTGCTAAGATCAAACGGACAACCGTTTGAGAGAAATACGATTTGGCTATCGCCGCCGCTCAATCGACACGGAGGTCGACGGCGATCTGGTCCGCGCCACTAACGAGAATGCCGGCCAATACCTCTGCAAAGCTTTCTTGACCTTCCATCGGCCGAAATGTCGAGATCCAGGACAGTTCGCAGGCGTCCTCGCCGCTGGCCGAAACGCACATCGTCGCCGGTGAGGTTCGTCATGCTCACGCGGCCTTCTGGTTGCAGGTTCGAGTCAGCCGTAAGCGCTTAGCCGGAACCCTTGCTTCGGGATCGGTATAGCTGTGCGAAAGAAGCCTCCGGCTTGGACGGAGGTTTGGGATGGGATTGGACAGCAAAAAGGACGTCCATTTGGACGGCTCAACGACGGGGTCGGTGAGCCGGCTGGAGGTTCTTGAAGGACCATCGGGGCGCCGCGTACGTTCGGAAGCTGAGAGAGCTCGGGTCGTCGCCGAGAGTCTGTTACCCGGTGCCCAGGTGTCCGAGGTGGCGCGCAAGCACGGAGCGACGCGCTGGCAGATCTACGATTGGCGACGGCGGTTTCGACAGCAAGGGATGTTGCCGCCGTGCGAGGCGTCGCAGCCGACATTCGCACGCTGGTCGTGGAAAGCGCGTTGGAGGAGCGTCAGGTTCCGGCGATCAAGCTTGAGATCGCGATCGGCGATGTCGTGCTGCGAACGGATATGACCATTGATGCCGAGCAGCTGTCCCGGGTGATCCGCGCGGTACGAGCGTCACGATGATCGCGGCTGGTGCGGATCTGAAGATTTACATCGCGACGCGGCCGATCGACTTCCGCTGTGGCCACGATGGACTTGCGGCGAAGGTGCAGGAGATGCTTCGCCTCGACCCGTTCAGCGGCGCAGCTTTCGTGTTCCGATCGAAACGGGCGGACCGGATCAAGATTTTGGTCTGGGATCGAACGGGCCTGGTGTTAGTTCACAAGCGCCTCGAAGGCTGCAAGTTCGTTTGGCCAACGATCGCACTTGGAGGTTAGTCCGCCCGGAAGAAGCGCGGCGTCCCCAGGCGGCTGGATAACTGCGGCAGAATGACTCGGGAGCTATTTTGAACGTGGCAGGCGCAGTGGCGATGTGCTCGAAATAGCGCATGAGCATCGCTATGGCGCGACAATCAGGATGAGAGCGCGGTCTGACCTTGATCGCCGCCGCCCACATCGCGGCGCTGCGCGACGAAAATAAACAACTGAAGGCGCTTTTGGCGCAAACGCAGGCAGCCTTGAGCGAGCATCAGGGGGCACTGGCGGCATCGGAGGAAGCGCGACGTCGGCTGGAGGTCATTCTCGGAGAATTGAGACGCGAGAAGTTCGGCGCGAAGTCCGAGAAGCTGCGACCAGATCAGTATCACTTGCCGCTGGAACACGTGGAGATCGCGCAAGGCATCCTGGACACGGCGCAGGAGAGAGCCGAGGCTGTGATCCAGGGCCGATCGCGAAGCGTGCCGGAAGGTTCTCATCGCAATCGCGGCTGCTTGCCTGCCCATTTGCCGCGGGTGGAACGGATCATCGAGCCTGCGAGCACGCTCTGTCCATGCGGTTGCGGCGCCATGACGAAGATCGGCGAGGACGTCAGCAAACGCCTCGACGTGATCCCGGCGCAATGGCGGGTGCTGGTCACGCGCGGCCCGAAATACATCTGTCGCCGCTGCTCGGGCCCTGTCGTGCAGGCCCACGCGCCGGAGCACGTCGTGTGCCTGGTGGACTGCCGACCGAAGCGGCGATTGCGCACGTGATCGTCTCCAAGTTCGGCGACCACGCCGTTTTACCGTGAGGCAGAGATCTATGCTCGGCAGGGGATCCGGCTTGATCGGGCGACACTGGGCAACTGGTCCGGCCGCGGCTGCTTCCATCTTCAGCCGATCGCGGACCACATGCGCCGCCGCCTGGCCATGGCGGATCGTCTGTTCATGGACGAAACCACGGCACCGGTGCTCGATCCCGGGCGCGGCCAAACGAAGAAAGGCGACTTCTGGGCTATCGTCTCCGACGACCGCGGCCACACCGACCCAAGTCCTCCGATCGTGCTGTTCCGATATGCCCCCGGTCGCAGCGGCGCCTTCGCGAAGCAGTTCCTGCATGGCTTTGGCGGACGCTTCCTGCAATGCGATGCCTATGACGGTTATGACCGGCTGACCGAAGTTGCTCGACCGCAGGGGCCGTGGACGCTCGTGCATTGCTGGAGCCATTTGCGCCGCCGCTTCGTCAAATTGGCCCGCAACAGCAAATCACCGATCGCCAAAGCCGCGGTTCGGCACATCGCACAGCTTTACGCCATCGAAGCCATGGTACGCGGTTCATCGCCGGACATCCGGCTGGCCGCGCGCAGGGAGCACTCGCTGCCCATGGTCGCCGCCTTAAAGCCTTGGTTCGAGAAGCAGCTGTCGATGATCTCCAGCGGTTCGACGCTCGCCGAGGACATCCGCTATGCGCTCAATCACTGGCAAGGGCTGACCCGCTTCCTCGAAGACGGGCGCCTCGAACTCGACACCAACCCGGTCGAGAACGCCATCCGGCCAGTCTGCCTGACCAGGAAAAATGCGCTCTTCGCCGGTCATGAAATCGGGGCCGAAAACTGGGCCTTGCTCGCGTCGATCGTCGCCACCTGCAAGCTCAACGACGTCAACCCGGCTGCCTACATCGCCGAAACACTCGAGGCGATCATCGACGGCTATCCTCTTAGCAGGATCGAAGACCTCATGCCCTGGCGATTCCGCAAATCGTCAAGCCAGCCCCAATAAGGGTCCCGCCTAAGCGCTTACAGTCAGCCTGGCCCACCGGAGCTATCATCGGGTTAGCGCAGTTCTGGCTTTGGTGAGAAACATGCCGCAACAACTACCGCGCGCAGATGCCGACCAGTGTTCTGAACGCACGCGTCATTGGGGAACGCTGCATTAAGTTCCGCCCAAGAGATCAGCGAGGCCTCGAATAATGGCAATCAAGAAGCTTATGAACATTAGCATTAGCCCAAGTGTGGTCCACACTATGTCGGCCAGCTTGGGGGACTCAATTTTCTGGCGGATTGAACCTTCGACAGACGCCTTCAGCCTGCCAAGCCGTCCTGTTGCCTCGACTTGCTCGAGTTTCGATCTGCGAGCGCGCAGCCAAAAGTCTCTGAACCACGGCACGGCGATGCATACTGGACTCGCGGCGCCGAGCACGTCTTTGAGAGCGTCCCACCAAGAGTACGCCATGTATCTCAGGCTCTCATCGACGGATCAGACTACACAGCCATTGGCATGTGCGCCGCGAGTTCTAGGTCATCGCTAGAGGCAGCAACGCCAAGCGTCTTGCCACACGCAACCGAAATTCGTTCCATCAGATCCCAAGTTGGCCCCTGGGTCCCGACTCCCGATTCGATTTCGCTAATTCGAGCCTGGCTAATACCCAACTTATCCGCCAATTGTGACTGAGAGAATCTGGCATCCTTGCGCATGGCCCGAACTAGTTCGCCAGCACGCATTGCCGCACTCGACAGTTCCTTTTCAGCTGCAAGGCTTGCATCAGCTCGTTCGATTCTTTCGACCAGATCAGCAAGCGAACGACCACGCCCCTTACTGCTAACCTCAGCAACGGCTCGCACTCTACGTTTGTGACTTTTGTCGACTTTGAGTTTGACCATTGCAGCCTCCACTCTTCATACGAACCAAACTGAAGCTCGCGCATTCAGTATTCCGGTCTTCAGGGCGTTATAATTGCCGCCATTCCAGGAAGACCCTCCAGCGTACATCGGCACGCATGCTCAGCCGCGAGCATTAGGGTTACCGTCACATCGCCATCATCATCGATTTCGACAGCGAAGATCGCAAACTTAGCCGCCGCGGAAGCATGGAACATCTCCACGCCCCTATACGTATAGAAGGGCAACAGATCCCTGCTATCCACTGATCCGCTGTGGACTTTCTGGAGATAGAGCAGGATCTCGCAAGCGAAATTGTGCCCAAGCTGCTCCAACTCATCAGCCGCGTCTCCCAATCGGGATCCTCGAACGAAACAAGCATATAGGGAATTCCTTATATTCTGTCAACCCCAAATCAACGGTGAATGTTGGAAAAAGAAGCTATAAATGTAGTCGACATGATACAACTAAAGCGTGCAAACTGGAACTGTGAAGACCGGGAAGCCCTCAAAATAAGGGATTTTACAGGCGAACGAAGATACTTTCCGGCGCTCATGACGGTTGGGTCGCAGGACTTTCAACAGCCGGGCGCGGCATGATCGAAAAGACCAGAACGGGACAAAAGAGAGCCCATGAATTGAGAGGCCCTGTAGAAGAAGATCATGAGTCGCTTCTCGGCACTGCAGACGCAATCGGCGGAGCCAATACCGACTCGCTTGCCCTGGCGGGCGCGGCGGCGGCTTGATCGGATGCATTTTCGCTGCTCAGAAGATTCGCCGAGGCGGCCGATGACGGCCGAACCGCTACGGCGGGATACTCCGATCCAGAGTCCATCCTGGCGACGCGACTTCATTGGGGGTTTATGGTCCGCTCGGGGGCGGTCGCATTTGCTGTGATTTCCGGGTTATAGCGGAGGACAAGAGATTTGGTGCATTTCGCACGCAGAAGTGCCTTTTGGCCGAACCGCTGGAGAAGAGCTCCTCCCTCTGCGAGGTCAAGCTGGCCCAGCCGCTTTCCGACGGTTGAACTGGTAAGATGATTTACGAGGCCTGCGCTGCGCGCCTTAGCGACCCGTTCGACGTCCGAGTGTGCTGCCGCGTCCCGACAATATGAAGTTTGACCTGCTGCATTCGGCATGGCCAAAAGAGCAATTCGAACCAATCTAAAGGCTGCGGGCCTCAATCTTTCCTTTTGGTCGTTGATATCATTTGGGGTTTTCCTCGCGGGGCGTCTTGAAATCTCGGGGAAATGTGCCCATTTGGGACAGGCCGCCATACGTTATGGCTGGGTGGCTGAGAGGCCGAAGGCATCTCCTTGCGAAGGAGACGAACGCCGCGAGGCGTTCCGAGGGTTCGAATCCCTCCCCAATTCGAATACCCGCTCCGAGAAATCGTTGAGCGGGTCTTTCTATGTGAACGTATCTTCGACGCAACGAAACAAGGGAGGGCTTGGATGGCCAAAAGCTCGAAGCAATTTAAGCAGGGAGCGTCAGCGTCCCTGAATAAGTCGATTCAAGAACTGGAAGATTACCTCGGTGGTCTTGGCTTAGGGTCTGTTGGGATTCATCTGGAGTTTATCGCGGCCGCGGCCAGATAGATCATTGAAGTGAAGCTCTGGTCGGTCTTGTCGGCGCGCATTGCGATGCGCTTGAATTCCTTGAGCTTGCCGAAGAAGTTCTCGATGAGATGCCGCCATTTGTACATCTCCTTGTCGATGGCGAGAGGCTGTGCACGGCGCGGATGCTGGGAGATGACGACTTTGGCGCCACGCGCTTCGAGTTCGGCGATGATGGCGTTGCTATCGAAGGCCTTATCAGCGATCAGCGCGTTGAAGGCCAATCCCTCGATGAGCGGCGGCACGCCCACCGTATCGAAACGCTGTCCCGGCAGGAGCACGAAGCGCACGAGATTGCCGAGCGCATCGGTGAGCGCCAGAATTTTGGTGGTCATGCCGCCTTTCGAGCGGCCGATCGCCTGGCTTTGCGTCCCCCTTTTGCGCCCTGACCGTGGCGGTGGACCTTGACGATGGTGGCGTCGACCATGGCGTATTCCATGTCGGGATCGTCGGAGATGGCCTCGAACAGCCGCTTCCAGACATCCGCCTTCACCCAGTCGCGAAAGCGCGTGAATGTGCTATTCCAGTGGCCGAACATCGCCGGCAGATCCCGCCAGGGACTGCCGGTTCGGGCGATCCACAGAACGGCCTCGACAAACAGTCGGTTGTCCTTGCCGCTGCGGCCCGGATCTCCCGGCTTGCCAAGACAATGCGGCTCCATCTTCGCCCATTGGGCGTCAGTCAAAACGAATCGGTCCATCCCAAGCTTGAATCACAACCAAGCCCCGATGAGAATCCTGAATCCCAACAGACCCTAGTCCAGTAGAACCGCGATCCACTACTCCCAAGGCGGTTTTTCTTTTTGGTTTGGTTCATGCCTGCGACGACTTCGACGTGTTTTCGATGAGGCTTCGCCCGACTTTTTGCTGCTGCTGGCACGGGTGCGCCGACTTTCCCAGCAGATCTTGGCTGCTCGACAACGCTGGCCAATTTTGTACGGATTGCGAGCGCGGCGTTGATCTTGTTTTCGCCGCTTCAAGGTTGCGGATCACCAAGTCGTAGACGCCGTCGAGAAGGAACCCATGTCCTGACCCGAGCCCGCCTAGAGTTAGATTGAAGCGCTTAAGCTCCTTTGCCAGACGCTCGCGCCTGTTACTGGCTTTGTGATCCGCGAGCACGCGCAACTCATCTGGAGATCGGAAACCTTGACGCCTTTGGGATATTTCTTTTCGTCCAGCTCGGCGCGCACCTTGAGGCCGGCATCTGTTGTCGTCGCGGCGATCAGCTGGACGATCGTGCGATAGCTACGCAGTGGCTTTCCCCGCCAGTTTACGATGCTCGATCTTGTTCCACTTGCTGGTGCCGGGCGGCAGGAACCGTGATCGGCAACTTGAGCTCGTCCGCCAGTTTTTGAAGCTCGACCTTCCACAGGCGCACACGAGACCCGTTGCTGCCGGCGCCGTCGGCCGTGATCATCAGGCGTTTGGCTGTCGGATGACGCTTCTTCCCCATCGTCCGCCACCATCGGCGGATCGCATTGACCGCGAAGCTGGCGGTGTCGTGGTCCGTGCCGACGCTGACCCAGCCGACATTATTGGTGATGTCGTACACGCCGTACGGCACGGCGCGGCTTAGCTTGGGATCGATAAAGTCATGAATGTTGACGAGCTCAGGCCTGCCTTGGCGACGCCATTCCCGGCCGTTGTTCTTGAAATTGCCTACCAATTCCTTCTTCTTCGTGTCGACCGATATGACCGGTTCGTTCGCCACCAGGAACGTCGTGGCCTGCGTGTTGATGTATTGAAACTGCGCGTCGCGATCGATGTGCTGGCCGCCTTCTCGTGTCTTGTTGTTCGCTTGCAGGCTGTAGCCCATGCCGCGCAGAAGCTCGCTGACAACCGTCGGGCAAACCTTATGACCCTCCTTCACCAGCTCGGTCACGAGGTTACGCAAGCTGCGGGTCGTCCACAACAATGGCTGCATCGGATCGCCCCGCGTCACCGGTTCGACCAGGCGCTTGAGATCGGCCGCGAGGGTTGGATCCCGGGACGACTTCTTCTTGTGCCCGCCGCCCGCCTTACGGACACGTCCAGCCGGAACCGCCACGTTGTCGCGAATGTCAGAAAGTCCGTGATAAATCGTCGAGCGCGCCAATCCGCTGATGCCGGACATCAAGCTGACCCCGCCGTGTCCCAGCGCTTTCGCCTCCAGGGCGACAAAGCGCCGGAGGCTCTGTTCATTCAGAACAGGGGCCATCTCCCGATAGCGCTTCCGCGCGGCGCGCGCCTGAGCGGCTCGAATCATCCCGCGACGCTGTCGCGCGACTCATCATTGTGAATCCTGCGCAAAAAATCCTCGCGATCTGTGGCAATTATGACTCAGTTGTTTATGGACGGGCCCTTATTGTCGACGACGAACACCTTGACGCCGTCGCGCTCGATCACGGTGTCGTCAGGCTTAGCCTCGTCGGCCAGGCTCATCCGGTATTTGAACGCGTCGCAGCCACCGGCCTCGACCATGATGCGCAGGCCGCTCGTCGGCTGTGCCGAAGCCGAGATCGCGCTCTTGAGCGCATTCACTGCGCTATCCGTCAGATTGATCATGGCTATCCTTTTTGCCTGGGTTGTTTGCATAGGAATTGGCAAGTCGCATGCCAGCGCGCTCGAGCTTGACATTGTCCGAGATCGCGCCTGTTGGCTTTGCGGCGCGTGTAGGGTTGCTGACAAAGGCCTTCGAGGGATTGCGGCGGCTTTGCGTGTCTTCTCTATGGATTCCGCCGATGAAGCGTAAGGAACGCGGCGGCAAGCAATTTGCATAATGTGTCTAAGCCGGCCGAAGTGTCCGGTGATGAGCTTAGATCGGAAACCACATGACGAACACTGCCGAACAACTAGAACACGCACCGGGGGTCTTTGTGGACAAGATCTGCGCAGGCGGTGCGCCCATTCAGCTTCTTTTGCACAATGACGGCAAGACGACTCTCGGTTTCGTGGTACGCCTGCTGCGCGAGGTATTCGACAAACAGGAGCGGGATGCCATTGCGCTCGCCAAACTCGTCTTGCTGCATGGCAAGGCCGTCTGCGGACGCTATCCTCCCTCAGTCGCAAAGGCGCTCCTCGAGGCGGCGCAAGAGCGTATCCGAGCTGAAGGATGTCCCCTGCTGATCACGGGCGAAGCCGCGGGCGAAGCGGACGGCCCCGACCTGTCCGACGTGCAATTCGAATATGCCTTCGAAGCCCTTGAGTGGCACTTCACCAATATACCGTCGAGCGAACTCGCCACTACTGTGCGGCAATTCCCGGGCCACATGCAGGCCGATGTTCAGGTCGCGATCGATAAGCTATTCGCCGATCCGGTCCGCTTCTTCGGCGCCTATGCAGAACATAGGTACGAGACGCTTTCATTCGCTCGGATGAAGAAGCGTGGACAGAATGCGATTTCGCTGGTGCCACCGCAATATCACCAGGTTGATACTGGCGAGACGGCGCCGGTCAAATGCCTGTACAATGGACTGTGGCTTTGCCGGGCGAGCGAATTTTTCTATGCCGTCGTGCTCTCTACTGAGTTCGAGTTCGAGCAAGAGCCGAGGATCCGGATTGAAATCGTTGCCCCTGCGGGGACTGGCGGCGAAGCCTTTGTTCAGCGCAGCTTTGACGAACTGGAACGGGCGGTACACGCGGCACGTTCTTATCGCGGCAAGATTCTCTCATTCGAGAAAGGTGCGGATTACAGCGGCCGCTCAAGAGGCATCATGGTGCATCGATTGGCACCAGTGAGGCGCGAGGACGTGATCCTGCGGGAACAGGCTATCAAATTGCTCGATCGCAACGTGTTGAGTTTTGTCGCCACGCGTGGCGCACTCCGCCGATTCGGCCAGTCGACCCGCAAGGGCATCCTGCTCTATGGCCCGCCCGGCACCGGTAAGACCCACACCATCCGCTATCTCGCCACCAACCTACCGGGACACACCACGCTAATCATCACCGCCGAAGAGGTCGGTGAGCTGAGCGCCTACATGGCGCTCGCGCGCCTGCTGCAGCCTACTATGGTGGTGATCGAGGATGTCGATCTGATCGCCAGCAAGCGCGACGACTTGACAACATGTGAGGAGGCCGCGCTGAACAAGCTCCTAAATGAAATGGACGGCTTGAAGGAAGACGCTGACATCCTCTTCGTGCTCACCACCAACCGCCCCGAGCAACTCGAGGGCGCCCTGGCCGGTCGCCCCGGCCGCATCGACCAGGCGATCGAGATGCCGCTGCCTGATACGACCGGCCGCGACAAGCTGATCCGGCTTTACGGCATGGGCCTGCCGCTTGAGGCGGAGATCGTAGCCGAGACGGTGCGCCGCACTGAGGGCGTCAGCGCCGCTTTCATTAAGGAGCTGATGCGACGCATTGCGCAATCATGCATCGCTCGTGACGGCGGAAACTCAGTGACCACAGCTGACATCGAGGAAGCGCTCGACGACATGCTGTTCACCGGCGGCCGCCTCAACGTGAAGCTCTTGGGTGGGGCCGGAGCGATGGCTGCGGGGCCTGCATGAAGGCGAAGGGAGGAAGATCACCCGCCAAGGGCTGCGCCAACTCCCGCATGCGCCGGGTGTCGACGACGCGTCTATGATTGATGAGCAGCGAGGCGGTTCGTGAACGCGAACCGCCGCGACAATCGCCCGCTCAACCGTCGCTCGTAATTCCTGTTCCATGCCGGCCTGCCCCTAGAGGCGGGCTTCGATATCACGAAGGCAACGCCTCGCCACAGCCGACATGCAATGAGCAGAGCAGATATGCGGTAGCATGGAACTCTTATCGGAAGAGCAGGCTGGAATGGCGCACTTGTCGGACGATCAATTGGAGCTTTGCCATCCGTCAAGGAACGAGAACGGCTGCGGGATTGCCGGCGAAAAGTCCCTCTGCGAAAGCGTCCACCTGGTAGTACATGCGCATGCAGTTTTCTCCGGCCGATGGCATCAGCTGACTCATACCTCATGATGGGTCCGACGAGCCGACAAGACGCGACACCAACTCCTTAGTGTCTGTCCGGGAACATCTTGAATCATCGGAATCATTTGTGATTCAAGGGTGGCGGTCCGATTTGAAGGAGCGCCCATGTGGACGAAGGAGAATCGCGGTCGCTACGACCGCAGCCGGCTAC
>NZ_JARVWW010000047.1 GCF_029846715.1 Bradyrhizobium nivariense | reverse complement strand
CCACCCCGCGCCGGGGTAACCCGGCGCCAAGCCGAACACGACATCCAACCTCCAGCGCTCCGCCCCGACAGCGACCGAACAAAGACAAGAAAACTCTCGACTTCATAGTTTTTCAGCAGACTGCTAGGCCGGGACGACCAGAGCGAGCGGCGCTTTACCGCTCGACGAACGCCTTCTCGATCACGAAATGGCCGGGCTTGTTGCCGGAGCCCTCGACGAAGTCGCGGCCCTCGAACATCACTTTCAGCTCTTCGAGCATTGCCGGGCTGCCGCACATCATGATGCGGTCGGTCGCGATGTCGAGCGGGCCCTGGCCGATGTCGTTGAAGATCTGCTCGGAGCTGATGAGGTCGGTGATGCGGCCGCGGTTTTTGAACGGCTCGCGGGTCACGGTTGGATAGTAGATGAGCTTGTCCGCGAGCAACTCCCCGAACAGCTCGTCCTCGCGGAGGCTGGCCACGAGCTTCTCGCCATAGGCGAGCTCGGAGACCTGACGGCAGCCATGCACCAGCACGATGCTGTCGAACTGGTCGTAGACTTCGGGGTCCTTGATCAGGCTCGCGAACGGCGCAAGCCCCGTGCCGGTCGAGAGCAGCATCAAACGCTTGCCGGGGATGAGGTTGTCGGTGATCAGCGTGCCGGTCGCCTTGCGTCCGACCAGGATCGTGTCGCCCTCCTTGATCTTCTGGAGACGCGAGGTCAGCGGGCCATCCTGAACCTTGATCGAGAAGAACTCGAGCTCTTCCTCGTGATTGGCGCTCGCCATGCTGTAGGCACGGAGCAGCGGACGGCCCTCAACCTCGAGGCCGATCATCGCGAACTGGCCGTTCTGGAAGCGGAAGCCGGAATCGCGAGTGGCGCGAAAGCTGAACAGCGTGTCGGTCCAGTGCTGGACGGAAAGAACTTTCTCTCGGTAAAACGCGCTCATGATTTTCGCTATTCCGAATAATTGCGGTTTTAGGGCAAAAGCGTTGCCCAGCCCCTGAAAGCGGAGCGGACACCATTGCCATGGCGGAGGATTTCGCGTCTGTGATCTACGCCATTGCGACCAATAATCAACCTCGTTCCGGATGCAATTGATGCCGGTCAAACCGGCATTTGCAGCGGAAATGGTCACATCATTAATGAATCTGCTGCCGGGCGCGCGCGGGGGGCAATTTCTTTTCCCTCCAGGGCTTGATTGCAGCACTTAATTTCCGTCGCGCTCGCGATAATTTCATTAAGAATAGCTCTGACTTTCACCCCGGTTTGGCGCCGTTTCCCGCATTTTTGCGGCTTTTGGCGACAGGAACGACTGGACCTAGCGACCGAAACACATGGCGGCGAGCGGCGAGCGAATCTTCATCCAGGCGATCAAGCGCTATTGCGCGAACCATGGCATCGCGCTCGATGTCCGCGCCGGTGGCTGGCTGCTCGCAATGCGCCGGGGCGAGCAGCGTCACTTCGCCTTCGGCTACGACATCGGCCTCAACAGCGCCATCGCGCATCGTCTTGCCAACGACAAATCAGCTACGGCCGAGGTGCTTGCGCTCGAAGACGTGCCCCGCATTCCCCATCACCTCTTCCTCAATCCGAGCATGGGCGCGCATGTCGCCGGTCCTGGCGGGCGTGAAGCGATGCTGGCGCTGCTCGCGCAGAATCCACAAGGCGTCGTGGTGAAGCCGAACGAGGGCACCTCGGGACGCGCGGTGTTCAAGGTGACGGGTCGCGACGAGCTCGATCGCGCCGTCGGCGAGGTTTTCTCGTCGAGCTTCGGCCTCGTGATCGCGCCCTATGTCGAGATCGAGGATGAGGTGCGCGTGATCCTGCTCGATGGTCAGCCGATGATCGTCTACCGCAAGGAGCGCCCGCAGGTCACTGGCGACGGCGTGCAGACATTGCGTGAACTGGCGACCGCGGCGGGACATGAGAAGCAGCTCCGCGAGATCGGTGCGGGCGAGGCGAACGCCATTGTCCCGAAGGGCGAGCAGCGCATCTTGAACTGGCGGCACAATCTCGACGCCGGTGCGCGGCCGGTGCTCCTGAACGGCGGTGAAGTCCGCGCGGCTTGCGCACAACGCGCCATCGACGCTGCCAACGCCATCGGCATTACCTTCGCATCGATCGATTTGGTCCGCGTCGATGGCGAGTGGCGTGTGCTCGAGATCAATTCCGGCGTGATGATGGAAGCGCTGGGGAAGCTGCATCCCGAGCTGGTGCAGGCGACGTACGATGCGGCGCTGGATCGGATGTTTGGCGAGGAGTTCTGAGCAGATTCATGCAGCCAAGGGCGCTCTGCACCCTCTCCCCTTGTGGGGCCCACAAGGGGAGAAGGAAGAAAGCGCTAATTATTCGCGCTCGCCGAATCGTCCATCGCCTTGAAGGCTTCCTCCAGCTGCAGCGAGATCGGCACGTTCATCCGTTCGCCGGTCGGAAGCCGTGCGATGAACCATTTGTTGTAGAGCGGGACGAGGTCGTGATTGGAGCCGAGTTTGCGGAAGGTGCGATCGACCACGGCCGTCAGTTGCGGTTCGCCCTTGCGGAACATGATGCCGTAGGGGTCGTAGGACAGGTAATCGCCGGTGACGCGGAACTTGTCCTGTGCCTTGTGGCGCACGATCAGGCCGGAGAGCAGGATGTCGTCGGTCGCAAAGGCGTCGGCCTTGCCGTCGACGAGCATCTGGTACGACTGCTCGTGATCCGCACCGACGACGATGTTCAGTCCCAACGAGGACTTCTTGTCGGCCGCCTGGATCGCCTGCTCGTTGGTGGTGCCCTTCGTCACCACGATGGTCTTGCCCTTCAGATCGGCCAAGGACTGGACGCTTGATGCCTTCGACACCATCAGCTTGGTGCCGGCGACGAACATCAGTGGCGAGAACGCCACCCGCTTGCCGCGCTCGGCGTTGGCCGTGGTCGAGCCACACTCCAGGTCGATCTTGTTCTGGATCACGGCATCGATGCGGTCGTCGGAGGTGACCTTGACGTAGCCGATCTTCAGATTGGGATCGTCGACCTCGACGCCGATCTCCTCGACGATGGCCTCGCAGAGCTCGAGGCTGTAGCCGATCGGCCGGTTGGCCTGGTCGAGGAAGGAGAACGGCGGCGAGCTCTCGCGATAGCCGAGCCGCACGGTGTGTGCGTTCTTGATGGCGAGCAACGTCGGGCTAAGCCCTTCGCTGCCGCCGCTCTGGGCAGAGGCACCGGTTGCCAGCAGGCACGCTGCCAGCAACAGGCCGCCCGAAATCGCCGTTGAAAGGCGCATGATGCACCTCAATGGCCGGCCATGGCGGGCACTTCGCCGGGGATCATGTCTCCCGGCACGGCGTCGTCCGCTCCAACCTCGTGCTCGGGCCCGAGCTCGCCTTCCCACTTTGCCACGACCGAGGTCGCCAGCGTATTGCCGATCACGTTGGTGGCGCTGCGGCCCATGTCGAGGAAGGTGTCGATGCCCATGATCATGAGCAGACCCGCCTCCGGGATGCCGAACTGTGACAGCGTCGAGGCGATCACGACGAGGGAGGCGCGCGGCACGCCGGCGACGCCCTTCGAGGTGATCATCAGGGTCGCCAGCATTGCGAGCTGCGTGCCGAGCGGCATGTCGATGTGATAGCTCTGCGCGATGAAGACACTCGCGAAGGTGCAGTACATCATCGTGCCGTCGAGATTGAAGGAATAGCCGAGCGGCAGCACGAAGCTCGAGATCCGCGATGAGGCGCCGAACTTGTTCAGCCCCTCCAGCGTCTTCGGATAGGCCGCTTCAGAGCTCGCGGTGGAGAACGCGATCATCAGCGGCTCGCGGATTAGCTTCAGCAGATGGGCGTAGCGCGGCCCGATCACGATAAAGCCCACGACCACCAGGATGCCCCACAGCAGCGCGAGCGAGAGATAGAACCCGCCCATGAAGACGATGAGCTTCCAGAGCACCAGCAGGCCGTTCTTGGCAACCGTCGCGGTGATGGCGGCCCAGACGGCGAACGGCGCGAATAGCATCACATAGCCCGTAACCTTGAGCATGATGTGGCCGATATCGTCGATCAGCGCCAGGATCGGCTTGGAGCGCTCGGGCATCGAGCCCATCGCCACCGAGAAGAACACGGCGAAGATCACGATCTGCAAGATCTCGTTCTGCGCCATCGCATCCGCGATCGAGGTCGGGATCAGATGGGTCAGGAATTTTTCGATCGAGAAGGCGGAAACCGGCAGGCCGGTCGATTGCGTCTTGTCAGGCAGCGTGCCGGGGAAATTCGCGCCGGGCTGGAGCAAATTGACCATCACGAGACCGAGCATCAGCGAGACGAAAGAAGCGCTCACGAACCAGCCCATGGTCTTGGCGAAGATGCGGCCGAGCTTGGAGCCCGAGCCCATATGAGCAATGCCGCCGACCAAAGTCGCAAACACCAACGGCGCGATGATCATCTTGATCAGACGCAGGAAAATCACGGCAATCAGGTTGATGGACGAGGCCCAGTCGCCGCGCGTGTCGGGCAGGAAATTGTAAATCGCCGCGCCCATGATGATGCCCAGCACCATCGCCACCAAAATGAATTGCGTAAACCTGTTCGACATTGAAGACCCCCGCTACACCGGCCGCTTCATGATGTCGCAGATATGACGATCACGCAACACGCTTGGCGTGTGACCGCGGTGGGCGGGAGGTTCCCGTTGCGAAACCGGCGCCCGCGATCTAGCCTTCATGCAGCGCACAACGAATGCGGCTTGCACCTTTTTCTTGCGGCGGCTGCATCAATAATCGTCAAACACGCGAAGGGGAAACATCATGAGCGGCAGCATCAATCGTCAGATTCTTCTGGTCGAAAAGCCCAGCGGCAAGCTCGGCCCCGAGCACTTCAAGATGGTCGAAGGCGCGATGCCGGAGCCGAAGGACGGCGAGGCCTTGCTGCGCGTGCGTTACATCTCGCTCGACGCCGCCAACCGGGCATGGATGCACGGCGCGACCTATCGATCCGCGGTCGAGGCCAACAGCGTGATGGCCGGCGGCGCCATCGCCGAGGTCATCAGTTCGAAGGCACCGGGGCTTGCGCCGGGCGACATCGTGTTCGGCGACACCGGCTGGCAGGAGTTTGCCGTGGTGGCGGCAAAGCATCTCACGAAAATGCCGAAGCTCGAACCAATGACGCATCTGCTCAGCGTGTTCGGCATCGCCGGCCTCACCGCCTATTTCGGCCTGCTGGAGATCGGCAAGCCCAGGGAGGGCGAGACGGTCGTGGTCTCCGCGGCCGCAGGCTCGGTCGGCTCGATCGTCGGGCAGATTGCCAAGATCAGGGGATGCCGCGTGATCGGCATCGCCGGCGGCGCCGGCAAGTGCAACTGGCTGACCTCCGAGTTCGGCTTCGATGCCGCTGTCGACTACAAGGACGGCGCGGTGTTCAAGGCGTTGCGCGCGGCGGCGCCCAAGGGCGTCGACGTCTATTTCGACAATGTCGGCGGCGACATTCTCGAAGCCTGCCTGCCGCAGATGAACAATTACGGCCGTATCGCCTGCTGCGGTGCGATCTCGCAATATGACGGTGCGCCCGCGGCACACGGCCCGCGCGGCGTGCCCGGCCTGATCGTGGTGAAGCGGCTGGTCATGCAGGGCTTCATCGTGATGGACTACATGAAGGAGAGCCAGCGTGCGCTCGCCGACCTCCAGTCCTGGGTCACATCCGGCAAGCTGAAGGTGCAGGAGGACATCATCGACGGTCTCGAGAACACGCCGAAGGCGCTGATCGGATTGCTTGCGGGTGAGAACCGCGGCAAGCGCATGGTCAAGCTCTGACGACGTATTGTTTGAGCATGATCTTCGCGCAAACGCGTTCGGCGTTTGTCGCGAGGGAAAACCGCTGCACGCTTTTCCGGATCATGCTCTAGTTACGTCGCAATTGCGAAGGCAATATCTGCTTGCGGTAGAGGTCGCGGCGGCCAATGATGCCGCATGCGGCATCACCCGCGACGATTGTTTGCATCACATTTGAAAAATTGTCGGCGTTACCGACAGGGCAGGAATTCACTCAAATGTTCAACACATTGAAACATGCAGCAACGCGTAGCGCGTTGCTGGCGGCAGCACTCTTCGCAACTGCCCCAGGCGCATTCGCGCAAGCACCGACCGAGGCTCAGAAGGGCGCCATGCGCTCCGCATGCCGCTCGGACTTCATGGCGCACTGCTCGAGCGTCACGCCAGGTGGTGTGGAGGCGTATCAATGCCTCCAGAAGAACATGTCCAGCCTGTCATCGGGATGCCAGACCGCGGTGCGCGCGGTCGAGCCCGCTGCGGCTCCGAAGACCGAAGCTGCGCCGAAAACCGAGGCTGCACCCACGGCGGAGTCCGCGCCTGCCGCCCCAAAGGCTGAATCCGCTCCCGCCGCAAAGCCGGCTGGCGCAGCAGCGCCGAAGGCCGCTGCAGCCAAACAGCCGAGCAGCGCCCAGGTTGCGGCGGTCAAGAGCGCGTGCCGCGCCGATTATCCCAAAGTGTGCGCCAGCGTGCCCCCGGGCGGCGCGCCCGCGCTCGAATGCCTGGAGAAGAACAAGGCAAAGGTTTCGCCGGCCTGCGAGAAGACCGTGACCGCCGCGGCCGGTGGCGGCGCAGCAACAACGGCAGCGCCTGCGGGCGCGGCTCCTGCGGCAGCAGCGCCAGGTGCCGCGCCGGCCGTGATCGTGCTGCGCCCGCTGCGGCCGCGCGAAGAGCTGTTCATCGTCCGCTCCGCCTGCGGCGCCGACATCCGCACGCTCTGCGCCGGCGTCGCGCCCGGCGGCGGCCGCATCGTGCAGTGCATCGCCAGCAATGCCGCGTCGCTGTCGCCGGCATGCAAGGATGTGCTGGCGCCGTTCGCTGCACGCTAGAGCAGCGTGCCATCAACATCTGACGGCGTGCGCGGCTTTCGCACGCCTGAAACGGTAATTGCATGACCTTCGAAGCCACCGATGCCAACGCGGTGGTGTGCGCCCGCAGCATCTATCGCGCCGGCTGCGCCGGGCCGAACGCGGCTGGCGTGGTCCGCAAGCCGGTTCCGGCGGTCGGCTGCACCACCGTGCTGGTGAACGGCGTCTGGGTGAAGCGCTGCGTCTGACGGTGCGGATGGCCAAGCCGGCGCGGTTTGGCTATGGTTCGCACGTCACTGCTTCGGACACGCGCCAAACGCGTGTCCGGGCATGAGCTTCGGCGCGCCTGCGCTTTGCCGATAATTCCGCTGGCGCCGGACGTCGGAGCACATTAGTGTGCTCCTAGATAGTAAGTATACTGTCAATTAGGGAGGCAGACGTTGCGGATCGCCGTGATTGGCGGGGGGCCCGGTGGGCTCTACTTTGCCTATCTCTGGAAGAAGCGCCACCCCGAGGATCAGGTCGACCTGTTCGAACAGAACCCGGCCGACGCGACCTGGGGCTTTGGCGTCGTGTTCTCCGACCAGGCGCTGGAATTCCTGCGCGCCGACGACCCCGAGACGGTCGACGCGATCGCACCGCACATGGAGAGCTGGGAGAACATCACGCTGAACCTGAGCGGCGACAGCGTCGCCATCGACGGTGTCGGCTTCTCCTCGATCGGCCGGCTCGAGCTGTTGCAGTTCCTGCAGCAGCGCGCGCTCGATGCCGGCGTCACGCCGCGTTTCGACACGCCAATTCACGCGATCGACCAGCTCAACGGCCATGATCTGATCGTCGCCGCCGACGGGCTGAACTCGCTGGTGCGGCGTGCCTTCGAAGGCGATTTCGGCACCTCGCTGTCCTACTCCTCCAACAAGTTCGTCTGGTACGGCACCTCGAAGCGCTTCGACACGCTGTCGCAGACTTTCGTCAAGACCGACCGCGGCGCCTTCAACGCGCACCACTACCGCTACTCGCCAACCATGAGCACCTTCCTGGTCGAATGCGACTACGCGACATGGCAGGCCTACGGTTTCGCCTATAAGGACGTCGAACAGTCCAAGGGCGTCTGCGAGGAGGTGTTCGCGGACACGCTCGGCGGCCGCTCGCTGGTCTCCAACAAATCGGTCTGGCGCAACTTTCCCTGGGTCTGGAACGAGCACTGGTCGTTCAAGAACATGGTGCTGCTCGGCGATGCTCTGCACTCGGCGCATTTCTCGATCGGCTCGGGCACGCGGCTCGCAATCGAGGACGCCATTGCGTTGGTCAAGGCGCTGGAATCGGACGCGCATCTTTCGACCGCCCTGCATCGCTACCAGGCCGCGCGAAAACCGGTGGTACAGAAGCTCGTCAACGCCGCGCGGACGAGTTCGTTCTGGTATGAGCACTTTGCCCAGCACATGCAGCAAGGCCTGATGGACTTTGCCTATAGCTACATCACCCGTTCGGGCCGCATCGACGACGCTCGCCTGCGCGCGATGTCGCCGGCCTTCATGGCGCGCTACGAAGCCGCCAAGAACGGTGGGGATCAGGCATGAGCGACCAGATACACGACCAGGTGCCTGCCGACTGTGCGGGCGCGCGCGAGATCGGCTTCGCCGTTCCGCAGGTCTACAATGCCAGCCGCGTGCTGTTCGACAATCTCGCGAGAGGATGCGGCGACAAGCTCGCACTCATTGGCCCCGCGGGTACGCGCACCTATGCGGAGCTCTGTGCGGAAGCCGGGCGCTGGGGCAACGGCTTTGCCTCGCTCGGCCTCACGCGCGGCGATCGCGTGCTGCTGTTCCTCGATGACACCCCGGCCTATCCGGCCGCGTTCTTCGGCGCGGTGCGCGCCGGCTTCGTGCCGCTCCTGATCAACACGCTGACGCCGCCGGATCTGCTGCAATTCTATCTCGCCGATTCCGGTGCGAGCGTCGCGATCGCGGACGCCGAGTTCTGTGCGCGCTTCAACACTGAGGCCTGCAGGGACACGAGCCTGCGCACGCTGGTCGTCGTCAATGGCGCGGTGGGTGATCACGCCGCGCCGAACGCCATTGCTGTCGCCGGCTGGCTCCCGCAGTTTCCGGCTGAGCTCGCGGAAGCCGACACGCATCGCAACGAGATGGCGTTCTGGATGTACTCGTCCGGATCCACCGGCCGACCCAAGGGCATCGTGCATCTCCAGCACGACATGGCCTATAGCGAGGCCGCCTTTGCCCGGAACGTGCTGAAGCTGGCGCCCGGCGACATCTGCTTCTCGGTGCCGAAGATCTTCTTCGCCTATGGCTTTGGCAACTCGATCACCTTCCCGTTCTCGGCGGGCGCGACGACACTGCTGTTGCCGGGCCAGCCGAAGCCGACGGCGATCTTCACGGCGATCGAGCAGTACAGGCCGACGGTCTTCTTCGGCCTGCCGACGCTCTATACGTCGCTGACCAAGGCCGAGGGTGCCGACAAGACCGACTTCTCGTCGCTGCGCATGGCGCTCTCAGCCGCCGAGGTGCTCTCGGCCGAGGTCTTCAACGGCTGGAAGACGCTCACCGGCCTCGAGATCCTCGAAGGCCTCGGCTCGACCGAGGTGCTGCACATCTATCTGTCCAACCGCCCGGAGCAGAAGAAGCTCGGTGCCGCCGGCCTGCGCGTGCCCGGCTACGAGGTCGCGCTGCGCGACAAGGACGGCCGCGATGTCGCCGACGACGAGGAAGGCATTTTGTGGGTGCGCGGCGATTCCAACACGCCGCTGTACTGGAACCGGCCGGACAAATCCGCCGAAACGATTCGGCAGGGCGGCTGGATCTACACCGGCGACCGATTCGTCCGCGATGCCGACGGCTTTCACTTCTTCCGCGGCCGCGCCGACGATCTCATCAAGATCTCCGGCCAGTGGGTCTACCCGCTCGAGGTCGAGCTGTGTCTCGCCGATCACCCCGACATCCGCGAATGCGCGGTGTTCGCCGCCGAGCTGCCGGACCGGCGCATGACGCTGAAGGCGGTGGTGGTGATGAACAGCCGCGCGGTCGACCAGGGCGAAGCGACAAGGCGGCTCCAGGATTACGTGAAGGGCAAGCTGCTGCCGTACAAATATCCGCGCGAGGTGATTTTTATCGACGAGCTGCCGAAGACGGGCACGGGGAAGATCGACCGGCAGGCGTTGTTGCGGATGTGAGGGGACGGCGCAGTCTCACATTCAGTGTCGTCCCGGCGAAGGCCTGGACCCATAACCACCGAATTTGGTTTGGCGAAGACAGGCAATGACCTTCTCGCGCTGTCATCGCTGCCTCGGCGTATGGGTCCCGGCCTTCGCCGGGACGACATCGAGCGTTAAGCCACCACCTCGCCAACCACCCCCCTCACCCCGCCTTCCCCAGATGCTCCAGCGCATCCTCGGCCCGTAGCGGCACCCGCGACGCCTCGTTGTTGAGATCGACGAGCTGCACCAAGAGCCCCATCAGCGCCTTGCGGTCCGCCGGCTTGAGCGGCTCCAGCATCCGCGCCTGGGCGCGTTCGACGGCGGGAATGATGTCGCGCAGGATCGCCGCGCCAGATTTGGTCAAATAGAGCAGCTTGATCCGCTTGTCTTCCAGCGCCGGCCTGCGCTCGACAAAATCCTTGGCCTGAAGCCGTTCGATCACGCTGCCGAGGGTGGAGCGGTCGAAGGCGATCACCGCCGACAGCCGCGTCGCGTCGATGCCGGGATGGGTGTGGATCGCGATCAGCGCCGCGTATTGCACCGGCGTGAGGTCGAACGCCTTGCACTCCTCCATGAAGATCGAGACCGCGATCTGCTGCATGCGCCGGAACAGATAGCCCGGCGCGGCATAGACCGCGTCTATGGTGATCGGAGGCGGCTTACTCGGCATCGGGCTGCTTCTCCGGCGCGGCGTTGACGAACGCCGGCAACGCCTTGGCCGCGGCTTCCGCCTCGAGCAGACGCGGATAGGCGGCGACGTCGACGCCGAAGCGGCGCGCATTGGCGAGCTGCGGCACGAGGCAGAGATCGGCGAGCGTCGGCACTTCTCCGAAGCAGAACGGGCCCGGCTCGTCCCTGATCAGCGTCTCGCAGGCCGCGAGCCCCTCGCGGTTGACCCATGCCGCCCAGTCCTGAACTTTCTCCTCGGCCAGGCCAAGCTCACGCAGCCGCGCCAGCACCTTCAGATTCTGCACGGGGTGAGTGTCGCAAGCGATCGCCAGCGCGAACGCCCTCACCTTGGCGCGCTGCAAAATATCCTTCGGCAGCAGCGGCGGGTTGGGATGGGTTTCGTCGAGCCATTCGATGATGGCGACCGATTGGGTCAGCACCGCGCCCGCATCGTTCTCCAACGCGGGCACCAGGCCCTGCGGATTGATGGCGAGATAGGCGGGGGCACATTGCTCGCCTTTGCGAAGATGGTGCGGCAGGTGCTCGGCACCGAGGCCCTTCAGGTTCAGCGCGATCCGCACCCGGTAGGCGGCGCTGGAGCGGAAATAGCCGTGCAGCTTCATCGGAACCCTCCCGTTTCGTTCTTGTTCGCCACATTGACGCTACCTAGATCGTAAGTATACTGTCAATCAACAAAACAAACGGGAGCCGCACCATGGAAGCCGTGACCAAGACGCCGGAACGCGAGGTGTTCTACAAGAAGATCGACGGCGAGAATCTCACCGCGCTGTGGACGGTGATGAGCGATTTGATCACGCCGGAGCCGAAGAGCGCCTGCCGGCCGCATCTGTGGAAGTTCGACATCATCCGCGACTACATGACCGAGGCCGGCAAGCTGATCACGGCGAAGGAAGCCGAGCGGCGTGTGCTGGTGCTGGAGAACCCGGGCCTGCGCGGGCAGTCGAAAATCACTACCTCGCTCTATGCCGGCGTGCAGATGGTGGTGCCCGGCGACGTCGCGCCCGCGCACCGGCACAGCCAATCGGCGCTGCGCTTCGTGCTCGAAGGCAAGGGCGCCCACACCGCGGTCGACGGCGAGCGCACCGCGATGGAGCCCGGCGATTTCATCATCACGCCGTCGATGACCTGGCACGATCATTCCAACGAGACAGACGAGCCGATGTTCTGGCTCGACGGGCTCGACATTCCGCTGGTGCAGTTCTTCGACTGCTCCTTTGCGGAAGGCTCCAAGGAGGATCAGCAGAAGATCACAAGGCCGGCCGGCGACAGCTTTGCGCGCTACGGTCACAATCTGCTGCCGGTCGACGTGAAACGGAGCTCGAAGACCTCACCGATCTTCAGCTATCCCTATGCCTACACCCGCGAGGCACTGGAGAAAGCTCGGGCGAGCCAGGAGTGGGACGCATGTCACGGGCTGAAGCTGAAATTCAGCAACCCCGAAACCGGCGACTTCGCGATGCCGACCATCGGCACCTTCATCCAGCTGCTGCCGAAGGGCTTCAAGACCGCGCGCTATCGCGCGACGGACGCGACGGTGTTCTGTCCGATCGAAGGCCACGGCCGCACCCGCATCGGCGATGCGACCTTCGAATGGGGCCCTCGCGACCTGTTCGTGGTGCCGAGCTGGCAGTGGGTCACGCACGAGGCTGACATGGATGCGGTACTGTTCAGCTTCTCCGACCGCCCGGTGCAGCAGAAGCTCGACCTGTTCCGCGAAGACCGCGGGAATGCGTGAGGCCTGCTCGCCACGACATATTCAGTGTCGTCCCGGCGAAGGCCGGGACCCATAACCACAGGGAGAAGTTTGGCGAAGGATCTTCGTCGGTACGAATACCGTCGTTTACCGATAGATCACGCGGTATGGGTCCCGGCCTTCGCCGGGACGACGTTGGGCTACCGCCAGTGCAGCAGCCGCGTCTCCAGCCAGTTGATCACCCTTCCCACCATCAACCCAAACACCGACAAAATCACCACACCGGCAAGCAGTTGATCCGTCTGCATCAGATTGCCCGCCTGCAACACGAACGCGCCGATGCCGTATTGCGCGCCGATCATCTCGGCGCTGACGACGAGCAGCAGCGCCACTGAAGCGGTGATGCGGAAGCCGGCGAGGATCGCGGGCAGCGCGCCCGGCCAGACCACCTTGCGCACGATGGTGGCGAACGGCACGTTGAAGCTCTGTGCCATGCGGATGAGATTGCGCGGCACCGCATCGACGCCGCTGTAGACCGAGATTGCGGTCGAGAAGAACACCCCGAGCGCGATGGTCGCGATCTTCGGCTCTTCACCGATGCCGAGCCAGAGGATCAACAGCGGCAGCAGCGCGATCTTCGGGATCGGGAACAGCGCCGAGATGAAAGTGATGCCGACGCTGCGCGCCAGCCGCGACAGGCCGATGGCAAAGCCGACGGCGACACCGGCCGCCGTGCCGAGCAGCCAGCCGACACCGATGCGCAGGAGCGAAGCGGAAAGGTGCTGCCACAGTGCACCGGAGGCAGCGAGCTGGTAGATCGCCCGCGCGATCGCCGACGGCGCCGGCAGGAAGAGCGGATTGACGAGACCGGCGCTGCCGGCCGCCTGCCAGATCGCAATGACCAGCGCGAGCGCGATCCAGCCGCCGAAACGGCTGGAAGCCGGCACGAAGCCGGCGCCGCGGAAGCGGACGCGCCGGGTCGCGATATCCTTCGCAGTCTCAGCCGCCGCGCGATCAAGCATGCTGAACCTCGCGCTCGGCATCGATGGCCTCGTTGCGGATCAGCGACCAGATCTGGTTCTGAAGCGCGAGCAGCTTTTCACGCGCAGCGATCTCGCCGCGTTGGGCACGCGTCATCGGCACGGTCACGACCTCGCGAATGCGGCCGGGACGCCGCGACAGCACCACGATGCGATCGGCAAGCCGCGCCGCCTCTTCGAGATTGTGGGTGACGTAGACCGCGCCCATGCCGCCATCGGCGAGCAGGCGGACGAAATCTTCCATCAAGAGCTCACGCGTCTGCGAATCCAGCGCCGAGAGCGGCTCGTCCATCAGCAGGATCGCGGGCCTGACCGCAAGCGCACGCGAGATGCCGACGCGCTGGCGCATGCCGCCGGAAAGCTGCTTCGGATAGGCCTTGCGAAAATCGGTCAGGCCGGTGCGGCGCAAGGCATCATCGACCTGCGCGCGGCGCTGCACGGCCGAGAGCTGGGTGTGCAGCAGCGGGAATTCGACGTTCTGCTCCACCGTGGCCCAGGGCAGCAGCGCAAAGTCCTGGAACACAAAAGTCAGCGGATTGAGGCTGTCCGCCGGCGGCGATCCGCGCAGCTCGGGCGCGCGGGAGGTCGGCAGCAACAGTCCGCCCAGGATCGACAGCAGCGTGCTCTTGCCGCACCCGGAGGGACCTACGATCGCCACCACCTCGCCGGCGCTGACCGTGAACGAGATGTCGTCGAGCACGGCGAGCTCACCGAAGCGATGGGTGATGTGGTTGGCGATCAGGTCCATGAGCTGCGTTCTACTCTCAATCCGCCTTCACAAAGTCCTTGGCAATGATCGCATTTGCATCAAAGCCCTTGTCGGCGAAACCCTGCTCCTGCAGCCATTTGATCTGGTTGTCGACGTTCTTGACGTCGAGCTTGCCGTCCGGATCGATATAAGCGCAGTTGCCGACCACCTGCTCGACCGGCAGGTTCGTATACTTGGCGATGATCTCCAGCAGCGGCTTTGTCTTGTCGTTGATCGGAGCGACGCCGTCCTTCATCGCGGCGAGGATGACGTCGTGATATTCGCGATCGGCTTTTGCCAATGCGCTGAGCAGCTTTGTCACCAGCACCTTGTTGGTCAGCGTCTTCGGCGAGGCGAACACCGCGCCCAGTTGCCAGGGTGTCTCGTCGCCGACCCAGCCGAGAAACTTCGCGCCACCTTCGTCCATCAGCTTTCGCGCCGTCGAGATCGGCAGCAGCGCCGCATCCACGGTCTCGCCCTTGAGCGCAGCCGCCGCATTCGATAGCGATTGCAGCGGCGCGATCTTCACGTCCGCGAGTTTGAAGCCGTATTTGTCGGCAAGCAGGCCGAGCGAATAGTGAAAGGAGGAGCCGACCTGCGTCATCGCCACGCGCTTGCCCGCGAGGTCCTTCGGCGTCTTCAGCCCGGCGGCATAGGCGTTGTTGCTGGCGAAATAGCCGATCAGGGGATAGCCGGCTTTCTCGCGGCTCATGCCGCCGATCACTTTCAGCACGCCTTTGCCGGCGAGATTGTAGAGGCCCGCGGTGAAGGCGGTGACGCCGAAATCGATGTCGCCCGAGGTGGTGGCGACCGCGATCGGCTGCGCCGCGTCGAAGAATTTCAGCTCGACGTCGAGGCCGGCCTCGCGGAAATAGCCCTTGTCCTGCGCGATGAAGACGGGCGCGGAGGACGACAGCCGGAGCACGCCGATCCTGGCCTTCAGCGCGTCCTCGGCTCGGGCCGTGCCCAGCGCTGTGATCGCCATCAGGCTAGCTAGCGCGAGCCGCGCAATCCCGATCATGCCGTTTCCTCTCGTGGTTCTCTTGGTCGTTCTCTTGGTCGTTCTCTTGCAGCCCGTCAGAGCCCTTCGGGCACGGGCTGGTCCCGTCCGATGAAGGTCCCCTGTTGTTTCAACGTTTCCTGCAATTTTTCAACCGGGATGTCACGTGGGATCCGGTTTCCCGACAGCGCCAGCGCGGCGGCGGAACCGGCGGCCTCCCCCATTACGAAACAGGCGCCGGAGACCCGCGCCGCCGATTGGCCCTCATGGGTCATCGAGGCGCAGCGGCCGGCGACCAGGAGATTATCGACGCCCGCGGGCACCAGCATCCGGTAGGGCAGCTCGTTATAGCCGCGCGATTCCGGGATTGGCGGGAAGGTGAAGACGACATCGCCGGGAACATGGGCCTCGATCGGCCAGCCATTGACCCCGATGGAATCCTCGAACGAGGCGCAGCCGAGCACGTCCTCACCGCTGAGCTGATAGCCGCCCCTGATGCGGCGGGTTTCGCGGATGCCGAGCTGCGGCGGCAGATCGACGATGTAGGACTTTTCAAAGCCCGGCACAGTGCCGCGCAGGAATTCGAACGCAGCGAGCGCCTGCTTGCGGCCCTCGATCTCACCGCGGGTGAGATCGTCGGGCTCGATGCCGTTGATGGCATGGCCGTCCTCGCGCGCCACTTGCGTAAAGTTCACCCGCCATTCGATGCCGGATTTTTGCGGCCGCACGATCGCGCTTTTGCGCGGGAATTTGTGGGTGCCGGCGGCGGTGGCCTTCTCCATCAATTGCGGGATGGTCCGCCAGGCATCGCCAGCCTTCTCGGGATCGATGCCGTTGAGACGGAGCATCATCGAGGGATACATCGGATGGCCGTGCTCGTCGCCGATTTCGAACGGCGCGCCGGCCCAGACCGCGAGATCGCCGTCGCCGGAGCAATCAATGAAGATCTCCGATCGCACCGCCTGCCGGCCGGCCTTGGTCTCGACCATCAGCGCATCGATGCGGCTGTTATCGCCCATCACCACGCCGGCACCAAGCGCGTGGAAGAGGATGTGCACCTTGTGGCTGGCGAGGAGCTCGTCGGCTGCGATCTTGTAGGCGGCGGTGTCGTAGGCCTGCGCAAACACCTTGCCAAGGATCAGGTGCGGCGCGTTGAGGCCGTTCAAGCGGTCGATACGCGCCAGCAGTTCGGATGCCATGCCCTGCACCAGCCGGTGGGCCTCGCCGTAGACATTGCCGTGCAGGCCGCAGAAATTGGTGACGCCGGCCGCGGTGCCCATACCGCCAAGGAAGCCGTAGCGCTCGATCAGCAGCGTCTTCCGCCCCGCGCGCGCCGCTGACGCCGCCGCCACGATGCCGGCCGGACCGCCGCCGAGCACGACGACTTCATATTCGCCATAGAGCGGCACATGGCGCGCCGGTTCTTCGATCGTCATGGCCTGCATGGCGCGTCCTGTCCCTGAAAAATCTCTGCTTGGGCCGACTATGAATTAACGCAGGTTGGACTACAATCCACCAAAATAAGCGATCACTTCTCTCGAATCGCGAAAGGTCGGAGATGGACATCCTGGTAAACCTTCAGGCGTTCCTCGCCACCGCGGACGCGGCCGGATTTTCCGCCGCGGCTAGAAAGCTCAACGTCGCGACTTCGGTCGTCGCAAAGCGGGTCACCCAATTGGAGACGCGGATCGGCACGCGGCTGTTTCATCGCTCGACGCGGCAATTGCGGCTGACCGCGGCCGGCCAGGAATATCTCCACCGGGCGCGGAGCGTGGTCGCCGATGTCGGCGATCTCCTGTCGCGCATGGGCGAGAAAGGGCATGATCTTATCGATCATTTGCGTATCAAGGCACCGACATCGCTGACCATCGCCCGGCTTGCCGATGTGTTCAGCGCGTTCCAGACCCAAAACCCGAACCTGAAACTTGAAATCGTCCTGATCGACCGTCCCGTCGATCCGGTGACGGAAGGCTTCGATATCGCCATCGGCGCGTTCCCGCATTCTTTCGGCGGTGTGGTCGACGAACCCCTATGCCGATTGAAGCGCTTGTTGTGCGCGTCGCCGGCCTATCTCAGGGCGCACGGCATGCCGCGACACCCGCGCGATCTGGTCGATCATCGTTGCCTGAGTTTTCTTCCCACCGGCCCGGACTGGGTGTTCGACGGGCCGCGCGACCGTATCACGGTTCAGGTCCGCCCGCTGTTGAGTTCGAACGAGGGCCACGTGCTCGTGAAAAGCGCGATCGCCGGCAACGGCATCGCCTTCATCTCGCACTACCTTGCGGAAGAGGCACTATGCCAAGGCACGTTGCAGGTCGTGTTGCCGGATTTTCCAATCCCCGAATTATGGGTCAAGGCAACCATTCCCGAGCGGCGGGTCCAGGCTGCAGCGGTTCAGGCGCTATTGCGCGAATTGAAGAGCTCGCTGTTGCCGGTGCTGTAAGGCCCGTTTCGTTTGCACCTGCGGCATCGCCGATTTCTCCGGGAATTCAGGCCGCCGAGCGGATGGTGTGGAGGAAATCGTCGACGTTCGACTTCATTGAATCCGCCTGCTGCTTCAGGGCCGCCGCGACCGTAAGAGCGGCTTCGGCACCGGCGTCGGTCTCGCCCGCCACCGCGCGCACCTGACCGATTTCCTGCGTCACCGCCGTGGTACCGTTGGCCGCTTCTTCGACGTTGCGCGCGATTTCGCCCGTTGCTGCGCCCTGCTCTTCGACCGCCGCGGCGATCGCGGTGGCGATGTCGGCCATTTCCTTGACGGTGGTGCCGAACTGCTTGATCGCCTGGACCGATTGGCCGGTCGCACTCTGGATCGTCGCGATCTGGCTGGCGATCTGCTCGGTCGCCTGCGCTGTCTGGGTCGCGAGACTCTTGACCTCGCTGGCGACGATCGCGAAGCCCCGGCCGGCGTCACCGGCGCGCGCCGCTTCGATGGTCGCGTTCAGCGCCAGCAGATTGGTCTGACTGGCGATGGCCTGAATCAATTGAATGATGGTGCCGATCTTTTCAGCCGCATCCGACAGCCCATGGATCAAATCGGAGGTGCGGTTGGTCTCGTCGGTCGCGCGGTTCGAGACCGCGACGGAGCGGTGCACCTGGCTCGAGATTTCTCGGATCGAGGCCGCGAGTTGCTGGGTGGCGGAGGCGACGGTCTGCACGTTCATCGATGCCTGCTCGGCGCGGGTCGCGACCGCTTCGGCGAGCCCGCGACCACGCTCGGCGACCTTTGCCAACTCCTCGGCGCTGCGCCCCATGTCGTCGGCGCGGCCACCGACACCGGCAATCACCCCCTGCATGCCCTGTTCGAAACGGCCGGCAAGATCCGACATCATCCGGGCACGGTCGGCCTCGGTGGCTTCGCGCTGTGCCGTGGCCTCGCCTTCCATGCGACGAACCGCCAGTGCGTTTTCGCGGAACACCTCGACGGCACGCGCCATGCGGCCGATTTCGTCGCGCGATTCGCCGCCCGGAATCGGCTCATCGAGCTCGCCCGCCGCCAGCGATTGCATCCGGTCCGTCATGCCGCGAATCGGGCCGGATACGCTGGCTCCGATAAGCCATGCGAGCACCGCTCCCAGCAGCAGCGCGCCGGCCGCGGTCGCGATAACGGTCTGTTTGGTTTGATCGACCGCTGCCGAGGTCCTGTCACCCTGCTCGGCGCGCACGGTGCCGAGCTTCGCATTGATCTTGTTGACCTGATCGTCGATCGCCGCACTCGCCTTCTTCAATTCGGCCTGCCTGGCGCGCAGATCGGCGGCGACCTTGATGACCTCTTCGAGCGCCGTCGTGTCGGCGGCGATCGCGGTCTTAAGTGCTGCGACCAGCGTCTTCAATTTGGGGGCGTCCGCCGTCGCCAGCTCGGACTCGGTGTCTCCGATCGCCAACTGGGCGTACGACAACGCCTGCTTGGCGTCGTCGGCATCGCCCGTCGACAAAGTGGACCCATAGCGCATCACGGTGACGCGCAGCGCGTCGACAACGCCGGCCAGGCGCATCGGGTTGACAAGCCGTTCCGCATCATCCGAGCGATTGGCAAGCGCAACCTGAATGCCGCTGACATTGAGGCCGGCGGCCGCGCCCTGGGCGTCGGTCTTCGTGGTGGCGGCGCGCAGCCGATCTGCGGCATCTGCCGCCGCGGTGAACGACGAACGATAGGTATCCAGCGCCGTCTTGACCGGGCCGATGCCTTCCGCGATCGCTTGCAGTTTGCCGAATTGCCGATCGGCCTGATCGGCCAGTTTGCCCACGCCGTCGATCGCCTTGGCTGCGGCATCCTTGTCGCCGACATTCCAGGTTCGGATGAATTTCTCTACCGCCGAGTTCGCTTCCAGAAGCGCGGCACGCGCCTGTGACATGCCGGCGTCGCCAGCAGCGCTGGTAACGAGGTCATTGACCGTTCCGCCGATCCGCTCGACCTGGACCACGGCGAAGCCCGCGAGCAGGACCAGAAAGCTCAGAACCAGCGCAAAACCGCCAAACACGCGCGGACGAACACCGACCCGGGACATCATGTGCGATAATTTCATGGGAATTCCGAAATTCTTACTGAGTGGACCGGATGGTGACGAGCAAATCCTTGCCGAACCGCTTCTCGAATTCCTGATCGAGCGGCTTGACCGCGTCGACGAAGGGTTGGCGATCGAATTTCTCGATCACGTCCATGCCGCCGCTGCGCACCTGCTCGAGCGACGCGGCATCGAGCTTTGCCAACCATGCCGCCTCCGCCCCCGCTTTTGCTTGCGCGATCAGCGTTGCCTGGTCGGCCGGAGTGAGCTGTTCGAACATGGCGCGATTGGCGATGAACACGATCGGCGCGAAGAAGTGGCCGGTCAATGTGAGGTATTTCTGGACTTCATAGAGACGGGAGCCGGCAATGGTCGGCACCGGATTTTCCTGCCCATCGAGCCGGCCGTCCTTGAGCGCGGTATAGACCAGCGGAAATTCCATCGGGATCACTTCGGCACCGAGCGCCTTGAACGTCATCTGATAGATCGGGTTCGGGATGACACGAATCTTCAGACCCTTGATATCCTCGGGCGTGCGAACGGGCCGTTTGGAATTCGTGACGTTGCGGAAGCCCTGTCGGCCAATCGCCAGCAAGGTCAGCCCCTTATCGCCGAATTTGGCGGCGATTGCCGCGCCGGCCGGACCTTGCGCCACGGCCTTGGCGTGAGCCGTATCGCGAAACAGGAAGGGAATGTCGAACACACCGAGTTCGGGGACGACCGCACTGACCACCGAACCCGACAGCACCGCCATATCGACGGCGCCCGCTTGCGTCGCGGCGAGAATGGCGTTCTCGCTACCGAGTGCATTGGTGGCGCGCTGGTCGACCACGATGTGCTTGCCGGGCAATGCCGCCAGATTCTGGCGAAACTCATCCGCCCCGATCTGCTGCGGGCTCCCCAGCTGGGAATTGAACGCCAGAGAGACCAGTCGAGGTGAAGCGGTCACCGGATGCAGGGCCAGCAGCGTTGCCGCCGCGACAATCGATACGGCCTTCCAAAATCCCAGAACTTCTCTGCGCATTCGACACCATGGTGTGACAATTGTCGTAACCATAATGGCCGGGAATGATTGAACCCTTAAGGACGGCCCCGCGGAATTACGGGGATTCGAATCGATCCCGCCGCGGGCAAGATTTGGGGATGGTGCACGATGCAGATCGTATCGAGTTGCTGCTGAGCGACGCGCTCAGGCCTTGCCGCCACTCCAATTCGCCGCGCGTTTTTCGGCGAACGACGCCAGCCCCTCCGCGGCTTCCGCGCTCTGCCGCTTGAGCGAATGCAGGTGCACGAGCCGCTTGTAAGCCGCATCGTCCACCGCCATGCCGCCGAACGAGCTCTCCAGCGCCAGCCGCTTGGTCTCGGCCATCGCCTCCGGTCCGTTGGCAAGCAACTGCTCGACCACCTTGGCGCCGGCGGCGTCGAGATCGGCGAGCGGCACCACCTCGTGGACGAGGCCGATGCGGCGGGCGTCCTCGGCGCCGAAGCGCTCGCCGGTGAGTGCGTAGCGGCGGACTTGCCGTACACCAACGGCATCGCAGAGCTGCGGGATGATGATGGCGGCGGTCAGACCCCAGCGCACCTCGGTGATCGAGAACAGGGCGTTGTCCGCGGCGATCACGACGTCGCAGGCTGCGATCACGCCGGTGCCGCCGCCAAAGCAGCCGCCCTGTACCAGCGCGACCGTCGGGATCGGCAAGGTGTTGAGCCGCTGCACGGCCTCGAAGGTCGCACGCGACGCCGCCTCGTTCGCCTCGGTCGATTGCGGCCGCACGCCGTTGATCCATTTGAGGTCGGCACCGGCCTGGAAATGCTTGCCATTGCCCCTGAGCACGACGACACGCAGATTGGGCTTCTTGCCGAGATCGTCCATGGCCGCGAGCACGCCTGCGATCAATGCGCCGTCATAGGCGTTGTTGACCTCCGGCCGGTTCAACGTGACGGTCGCAACCCCACGCGCATCCAGGGTCCACAGGACGGGGCGGTCAGTCATCGGCGATCCCTCCAGTCGTTTGTTTGCCCGGCACTATGACCGAGGCCGCACGTTCCGATCCATATCTTTCCGGCGTAGGGCGGCCGCGTCCATCGCATGGCGGCTTGTGTCATGCTGCTGCCGGGCGGGCATTCAAGGGATCAGGGACGGGACATCACACCATGCGCATCTGCATTTTCGGCGCGGGCGCCGTCGGCAGCCATATCGCGGTCAGGCTGGCCCGCGCCGGCCATGAGATCTCGTGCGTGATGCGCGGCGCCCATCTGGAGGCGGTGCGCGCCAACGGCCTCAAGCTGCGCGTCGGCGATTCCGAGGTCTCCGCCAAGGTGAACGCGTCCGGCGATGCGGCCCAGCTCGGCCCCCAGGACGTCGTGATCTCGACGCTCAAGGCAACCGCGCTCCAGGGGCTGGTCGCCAGCATCAAGCCACTGCTGCAGGACGACACCGCGATCGTTTTTGCCCAGAACGGCATTCCCTGGTGGTACGGGATCGGCCTGCCGCCGCGGCACCCGACCCCGCCAGACATGTCCTTCCTCGATCCGGGCGGGCGCTTGCGCGCCTGCATTCCGAAAGAGCGGATCGTTGGCGGCGTCGTCTTCTCCTCCAACGAGGTGACCGCGCCCGGCGTGGTGCAGAACCTGACGCCGGACCGCAACCGCCTGCTGATCGGCGAATGCGACGACCGCAATTGCGAGCGCATCACGAAACTCCGCGGCGTCTTCAACGACGCACGGCTGGAATCGCCGCCGGTCGCTGATATCCGCGAGGCGATCTGGTCAAAGCTGCTGACCAACATGTCGCTGTCGGTGCTCTGCCTGCTCACCGGCCAGACGGCGCGCGGCGTGCGCGACGATTCTGCGTTCGCCGAGCTCATTCCGCGGATGCTGAACGAGGCCAACGATATCGCCCAGCACTTCATCCCCGAGGTCAAGCGCGTGAGCCGCAGCGGCCCCGCCCCCAATCACAAGCCGTCGCTGCTGCAGGATTACGAGCTCGGCCGCGCCATGGAGATCGACGTGCTGGTGAAGGCGCCCGCCGCCTTCGCGCGCACCGCCGGCCTGTCGACGCCGACCCTCGACCTGATCGCCGCGCTCGCGATCCAGAAGGCGCGCGACAAGGGGCTTTATTCGGCTTGATTTCTTGATCATGATCCTTTCGGAAAACCGCTGCACACTTTTCCGGATCATGCTCTGGCTTCAGGCGAGCCCATCGATCCAGGCCGCGAGCCTATCAAGCACCTCCGTAAGGGCTTCTTCGTTGGTGCGGCCGGACTTTTTCAACACCGCGAAAGAGTGATCGCCGCCTTCGACCTCATGCAGCGTCGCCTTCGGACCAAGCGCCTCGATGAGGGGCTTAAGATGGCCGAGATCGGCGAGCTTGTCGCGCGTGCCTTGCAGGAACAGCATACGAATTGCGATGCTCGCGAGATGCTCGGCACGCTCGGTCGATGGCTTGCCGTCGCCATGCAGGGGAAAGCCGAGAAAGGCGAGCCCTTTGACATCCGGCAGCGGCGCCTTGGATTGCGCCTGCGACGTCATGCGGCCGCCGAAGGATTTTCCACCCGCGATGAGCGTCACGCCGGGGCATAGCCGCGCCGCCTCCTCGACCGCCGCGCGGATGGTGGCGTGCGCGACCGCCGGCTGGTCGGGACGGCCCTGTTTCTTCTCCATGTAGGCGAAATTGAAGCGGAACGTCGCGATACCGCGTTCCGCAAGGCCGGCGGCGACTTTCTCCATGAAGGAATGCCGCATATCGGCGCCCGCACCATGGGCCAGCACGTAACAGGCGCGCGCAGCGTCCGGCTGCGTCAGGATCGCCGAGACCGTGCCGATGCGCTCGATGTCGAGCTTGAGCTCTTTGGTTTTGACGGCTTGGATTTTGACAGCCACAATCAGACATCCCGACAGACGCTGGTACGGCCGCCTTGTTAGCGTCACCGGCGCAGCCTGAAAACACAATAATTGCCGCCGCTGACTAGCCTACCAAGCAGGGAAGCCGCATTGACCGAGGTGACCATGTCCTACCGCTCCTCCTGGATGACCGAAGAGCTCGAAATCTTCCGCGACCAGTTCCGGAAATATCTGGCCAAGGACCTGGCACCGCATGCCGAAAAATGGCGTGAGCAGAAGATGGTCGACCGCTTCGCCTGGCGCGGGCTCGGCGAGATGGGCGCGCTGCTGGCAAGCGTGCCGGAGGAATATGGCGGCTTGGGTGCCACCTTCGCCTATGATGCCGCCGTGCTCGACGACCTCGAAAGCATGGTGCCGGAGCTGACGACCGGCGTCTCCGTGCACAGCGCCATCGTCGCGCACTACATCCTCAACTACGGCTCGGAGGAGCAGAAGAAGCGCTGGCTGCCGAAGATGGCCTCGGGCGAGATGGTCGGCGCCATCGCCATGACCGAGCCCGGCACCGGCTCGGATTTGCAGGCCGTCAAGACCACCGCGAGGAAGCAGGGCAATTCCTACGTCATCAACGGCCAGAAGACTTTTATTACCAACGGCCAGGCCGCCGATCTCGTCGTCGTGGTCGCGCGCACCGGCGACGTCGGCGCCAAGGGCATTTCGCTGATCGTGGTCGAAACATCGGGCGCGGATGGATACAAGCGCGGGCGCAATCTCGACAAGATCGGCCTGCATGCCTCCGATACGTCCGAGCTGTTCTTCGACAACGTCACGGTCCCGCCGGAAAACCTGCTCGGCGGCGAGGAAGGCCAGGGCTTTGTCCAGCTGATGCAGCAATTGCCGCAGGAGCGCCTCGCGCTCGCGGTCGGCGCGGTCGCCGCGATGGAGCGCGCCATAAAACTCACCGTCGACTACACCAAGGAGCGAAAAGCCTTCGGCAAGCCGCTGATGGATTTCCAGAACACCGCCTTCACGCTCGCCGAGCGCAAGACCGAAGCGATGATCGCGCGCGTCTTCGTCGACTGGTGCATCGAGCGCCTGGTCGCCAAGGACCTCGACACCGTCACGGCGTCGATGGCGAAATACTGGTGTTCGGACAAGCAGGTCCAGACCGCCGACGAATGCCTCCAGCTGTTCGGCGGCTACGGCTACATGCAGGAATATCCGATCTCGCGCATCTTCATCGATTCCCGCATCCAGAAGATCTATGGCGGCACCAACGAGATCATGAAGCTGCTGATCGCCAGGTCACTGTAGTCAGGTCGCTGTAAGCGTTACTTCATCCGCTTGTCGGCGGCGATGAAATCAATGAAGGTTCTTACCTTGGCGGAGAGGTATTTGCGGCTCGGATAGACCGCGAACAGCTTTCCCTCGAAGATGACCTGCCCGGGCATGAGGTGTTCGAGACGTCCGGCAGCGATGTCCTCGGCGACCAGCCATTTCGGCAGGAAGGCGAGACCCATGCCTTCCAGCGCGGCCATGTGCAGCAGCGTTTCGTTGCCACTGCGCAGCACCGGATTGAGCTTGACGGTCTCGGTGCCGTGCTCGCCCTGGAAGGAGAAGCTCTCGCCGGGATAAAGCGCGTAGTGCAGCAAAGCCTGACCGGCGAGATCGGCAAAGGTCGCCGGGCGGCCCGCACGTTTAAGGTAGGCAGGAGCGGCAACGAGGTAGAACGGGACGTTGGTGATGGGCCGCGCGATCAGCGCCTCGTCGAGCGCGCCGGTCGCGCGCAGAGCGAGATCGAAGCCCTCCTCGACCAGATTGACCATCCGTCCGCTGAGATCGACGTCGAGGCGCACCTCCGGATAACGCGCCTGGTAGTCCGCCAGCACGCCCGCGAAGATCGTATTCGCCATCCACACCGGCGCGGTCAGCCGCAGCGTGCCGCGCGGAACGACCGTCGCATTGCTGACCGCGGCTTCGACCTCGTCGAGCGAGTCGAGCATCTGCCGCGCCTGCTCGAAATAGAGCGCTCCGCTCTCGCTCAGGCTGACGCGCCGACTGGTCCGGTTGAGCAGCCGCGTGCCCAGCCGCTTCTCGAGCTGCATCACATGCTTGCTCGCCATCGCGGGCGAGATGCGCAGGCGCTGCGCCGCGGTCGCGAAGCTTTTGAGCTCGGCGACCAGGCAAAACACCCTCATGCTGACCAGAGAATCCATGAGATTATCAACATCCAGGAAATGAACTAATCCCGACACGTATAATGATCAAATATGAGGAAACCATCAAATGGTGGCGGCCCACACATTTTGGAGAACCACCGTGTCCACCACCACCTATGAGACCACCACACCCGGCCGCGCCCTGCGCATCGGCCTCTGGTCCGCACAGGCCCTTCTCGCCTTCGTCTTCGTCTCGGCCGGCCTGGTCAAGCTGTTCACGCCGATTCCCCAGCTCGCCGCGATGATGCCATTTGCGGGCGAATATTCCGAAGCGTTCGTTCGCTCCGTCGCCTTGGTCGATCTCGCCGGTGGCATCGGCATTCTGCTGCCGGCTCTGACGCGGATCCTGCCGCGACTGACGGTGCTGGCCGCGCTGGGCTGTAGCGCGCTGCAGGTCTTCGCATTCGTCTTCCATGTCTCGCGTGGCGAAGCCGCGACGACACCGCTCAACCTCGTCCTGCTGGCGCTCGCCGTCTTCGTGCTGTGGGGACGCGAGAGAAAGGCGCCGATTGCACCACGTCAGTTCTGACGCGAAAGCGGGTACGCCAATCGTGACGACATTTTCCAATGGTTTGTCGCGCAGGGGGTTACTCGCCGGCACCGCGATCCTCACGGCCAGCGGCACCGCCGCAGCCAAGGAGGATCGTCTCACTGAGGGCGTCGTGATCCTGATCGACAGCAACGAGCCCTATGTCATGGGCCACGCGATCAGTTACTCCGCCAATCTCTCCAGGCATTTTGCCGACAGAGGCGCGAGATTGCTGATCGAGATCGTCGCCAACGGCAAGGGCATCGACGTCTTCCGGGCGGACAGGACTCCGCTCGTCGAGCCGCTCGCGACGCTGCGGCAGTCGCTGCCCAACCTCGCCTACAGCATGTGCGCGTCGTCCAAGGTGATCGCGGAAGCCAAGGAGCAGATCTCCATTCCGCTGATATCGGGCGCCAGCCTCGTCCCGTTCGGGATCGGTCGCGTGGTCGATCTGCAACTCAAGGGCTGGGCCTATATCCATGCGTGAGAGGCCTCGCGTGCCCGGCACGGCGCCGTCCAGGCGATCGCTCCTGATGGCCGCGCCCGCGCTCATTGCCTCCCTGCGCGCAAGCCCTGCGCAAGGCGGCGACCCGTCCTGGCCGCCGGTGTTCGAGACCGGCCGCAACCAGTTCACAGTCGTGCGGCCTCGTGCGCCGATGGCTCCGCTCCGGCTTCAGGACCTCAATGGCAGGGACATCGTTGCGACGGCAAAGCCGGGACGCATCACGCTCGTCAATTTCTGGGCGACGTGGTGCGCGGCCTGCCGGGTCGATCTGCCCGCGCTCGCAAGCCTCGCGGGATCGCGGCCGGACCGGCTCGACGTTCTCGCGATCTGCACCGATACGAAGGACTTGCGAAAGATCCGCGCATTCCTCGGCGGTCTGGCCGTGCAAAACCTCGCCTGCTACGTCGACGCGTATGGCGCAACCGCGGAAGCATCGGCCGGGAATTTCAGGCTTGTCGGCATGCCCGTCACCTATCTGGTCGGAACGAGTCATTACATCGAAGGCTATATCACCGGCGCACCCGACTGGCTCTCGCCCGCCGGCGCGCGGCTGCTGCAATTCTATCGCGAGCAGGCCTAGGACGAAGCGGCCTGCCGTCACGCCGCCGGTTCCGACGGCCCTCGCTCGATCGCGAACGGGTTCAAATTTGCGAGACAACCCCTCATTGCAAGATGCGGCACCAGACCATACGCTGCGTGTGACGGGGCAACCACCATCTGGTTGCGTTTGCGTCACGTCAGGAGACAAGCGAATGGTTCACGTTTCGCGCCGGAAACTCCTCCAGCTTGCTGCTGTTTCGCCGTCTGCCCTTTCCGCCGCCTGGACATCACCGGCATCAGCCGCTGCCGGCCCCAAGACCCTCATTGCGGTGATGCAATCGGACCTTCGCGTCACCGATCCCGGCTTTACGACAGCCATCATCACCCGCGACCATGGCTATATGGTCTTCGACACCCTGCTCGGCATCGATACCACCTTCAAGGTGCGACCGCAGATGGCCGACTGGACGGTGTCGGCGGACAAGCTGACCTACACCTTTACCTTGCGCGAGGGCCTGAAATGGCATGACGGAGCGCCAGTGACGGCGGAGGATTGCGTCGCCTCGCTGAAGCGTTGGGGCACGAGCGTCGACGGCATGGCGCGCAAGCTGATGGACTTCACGGCAGGCATCGAAGCCGCAGACGCCAAAACGATCGTCTTCAAGCTGAAGGAGCCCTATGGCCTCGTGCTCGAGACGATCGCCAAGCCATCGGCGGTTGTCGCCTTCATGATGCCCAAGCGGCTTGCGGAGACCCCGATCACCAAGCAGATTCCGGAGCAGATCGGCTCCGGCCCGTTCAAATTCGTCGCGAGCGAATTCCAGCCCGGCGTGAAAGCCGTTTACGAAAAGAACACCGACTATGTGCCGCGCAAGGAGCCGGCCGAATGGACCTCGGGCGGCAAGGTGGTGAAAGTCGACCGCGTCGAGTGGATCACGATGCCGGACGCGCAGACCGCGCTCAACGCGCTGCAATCAGGCGATGTCGATTTCGTTGAAACGCCGCCGTTCGACATGCTGCCCACGCTCGAATCCAATCCGGACATCAACGTGGCAATCCTGAACAAGTTCGGCTTCCAATCGTTCGGCCGGATGAACTTCCTGCATCCGCCGTTCGACAATGTGAAGATCCGCCGCGCCGCGCTGCTCGCGATCAACCAGAAGGACGTGCTCGACGCACAGATCGGCAATCCCAAATACTACAAGTTCTGCGGCGCATTCTTCATCTGCGACACGCCGCTCGCCAGCGACGAAGGCGGCGAGACCCTGATCAGGGGCAACGGCATGGCGGACGCCAAAAAGGCCTTGGCCGAGGCCGGCTATGACGGCACGCCCGTGGTGATCCTGGCACCGACCGACCAGATCCTGCTGAAAGCGCAGCCGGTCATGGCCGCACAGCTCCTGCGCGAGGCGGGCTTCAAGGTCGATCTTCAGGCGATGGACTGGCAGACCGTGGTCACCCGCCGCGCCAGCCAGAAATCCCCGAAAGAAGGCGGCTGGAACATGTTCTTCACCTACCAGGGCGCCGCCGATTCGATGAACCCGCTGGTCAACGTCCCGATGGGCGGCAAGGGCACGAGCGGCGGCTGGTACGGCTGGTCCGAGGACCCCAAGCTCGAGCAGCTCCGCGACGCTTTTGCCCGCGCCACCTCACCGGAAGAGCAGAAGAAGATCGCCCTCGACGTGCAGAAGGAAGCTTATGATCAGGTGATCTACATCCCGCTCGGCCAGTTCCAGGCGCCGAGCGCATGGCGCAAATCACTGACCGGCGTGATCGACGGCCCGGCAACGCCGATGTTCTGGAATGTCGACAAGAACGAGTAGGCTGACGGCCTCTTCCCATAAGGGGCAGGGCGATCGCATATGGCAGCTGAGAGGTCACCGGACGTGCTCGGCCTGCATGGTTCGAGACGCCCGCTTTGGCGGGCTCCTCACCATGAGGGTTTGGTATCTCCCCGCGAAACACGACCTCATCCTGAGGGCCCGCCGTAGGCGGGCGTCTCGAAGGATGGCCGCAGGCGAGCTTCCCGCCACGCTTTCTTGATACGGGAGCTGTCACGAGCGGCGAGAGGCGAAGCTTTAGTTCGGATGCCACCAGCGGCCGCCGATGACGACGCCTTCGGACACGATCTTCCGATCGCCGATCAGGTGCTCGCCGACGACGTCCTCATAGTCGAACTGGCCTTCCTTGACCGAGATCAGCGTGGCATCGCCGACGCTGCCGGGCTTGAGGCTGCCGAGCTCGGGGCGCCGCAGCGCCATTGCGGCGTTGACCGTGGAGGTCGCGATGACGTCCGACAGCGGCATGCCCATGCACAAGAATTTCGACAGGGTCGTCACCTGGTCGAAGGCCGGGCCGTCGATGCAGAGCTGATGAATGTCGGAGGAGATGGTGTCCGGATAGAAGCCGTTGGCGAGCATGGCGCGCGCGGTCTTGAACGCGAACGAACCCTTGCCGTGGCCGATGTCGAACAGCACGCCGCGCTCGCGGGCGTCGAGCACCGCCCGCTTCACCGTGCCCTGCGCGGTCGCGGGCGTGTTGGGGAAGGGCCGGAACGCATGGGTGAGCACGTCGCCGGGGCGCAGGCGCGCCAGCACCTCCTCGTAGCTCGGCGGCGGATGGTCGATATGCGCCATCAGGGGCATGCCGACCTCGTTCGCGACCTCGAGCGCGATGTCGAGCGGCACGATCCCCGACGTGCCCGAGGAATGCAGCCCCACGCGCACCTTGATGCCGACGATGAGGTCGCGGTTGGCATCGGCCACCTTGGCCGCCTCGATCGGATTCATCAGCCGCAGTTCCTCGCTCTCGCCGACCATGATCCGGTGCGAGAAGCCGAAAATGCCGGCATGCGAGACGTGCAGATAGGCGAGAATGCGGACCTGGCTCGGCTCGATCACGTGCTTGCGGAAACCCGCGAAATTGCCGGGCCCCGCGCTTCCGGTGTCCACCGCGGTAGTGACGCCGGAGAGGCGGCAGAACTCCTCGGCGTCGATACCGAGCGAGGTGCCGCCCCAATAGACATGGGTGTGGAGATCGATCAGGCCAGGGGTGACGATGAGCTGCGAAACGTCGCGCACATCGGTGCCCGGATCGGCCTTGAGCCCGGTGCCGATCGCAGCGACCTTGCCGCCCGCAAAGGCGACATCCGTCACGGCATCAAGCTTCTGGGACGGGTCGACCACACGGCCGCCGCGCAGGATCAAGTCGAAAGGCATTATCGTCTCCGGATGGGGGCAGTGAGGTGTGGCTGGGGGGCACATCAGCCGGGCCAGCAAGGAAGGCCTTCGCTTCTAGCAATTTTTGCGCCGATGGGTGTGGCAAACGGCGACGGTGCCTATGACAAAATGGCGATCCCGGGAAGACTCGAACTTCCGACCTACGGTTTAGGAAACCGTCGCTCTATCCGGCTGAGCTACGGGACCGCGGAACCCGCTTGAAAGAGTTCGGCCCCCTCATAGCAGAGCAGGGTGCGGTTCGCCAGCCGCAAGGCGGGGGCAGATCATCGTCAATCGCGACAAGGCTACGGTACAATCGTTTACCAAGATCCCTCTCGGTGGAGCAGCCCACATGATCGAAAGCATCAGCGCCATCACACTCGGGACGCATGACATGGGCTGCGCCGTGCACTTCTATCGTTCGCTGGGATTCGAGCTCCTGCATGGCGGCGAGGCCGCGGCATTCACGAGCTTTCGCGCCGGGACCGGCTATCTCAACCTGACGGCACAGCCGGACGACAAGCACTGGTCCTGGTGGGGCCGCGTCATCTTCTACGTGGCCGATGTCGACGGGACCTACCAGCGCGCATGCGACGCCGGGTGGCAGCCCTCGACCACGCCACGCGATGCGGAATGGGGCGAGCGCTACTTCCATCTTACCGACCCAGACGGCCACGAACTCAGTTTTGCGCGGCCATTGTCCTGACCGGTTAAGTCACATCCGCTGACGCTCCCAACGCGCAGGTAGCGCTATCCCAGCCGCTGTGGCAAGCTTGGCGCGGTTTCCTCAAGCGAGAATTGTATCTGGGATCTAACCAGGGAGGACGACCATGGTAACCTATGTCGTGCTGGGAAACTTCACTGATCAGGGAGTCCGCAGCGTCAGGGAGTCGCCGAAACGGGCCGAGGCATTCAAGGAGTTGGCCAAAACGTTCGGCGTGACCGTGAAAGAGATCGTCTGGACGCAGGGACGATATGACGTTGTGACCGTTCTCGAGGCCCCAGATGAGGCCGCCGCGATGTCGCTCAGCCTTAGTCTCAGCGCACTCGGCAACGTCCGCACCGAAACGCTGCGCGCGTTTTCGGCGGCAGATATGACAAAGATCGTTGGCAAGATGATCTGACGCTCAAGCCCGCGCGTGCGCACCGGACCTGGGATGGCAATCCCCGGGACGGGGCCTCTCGTGACGCGGATCGCCCAACCCTCGAGCAGCACGCCCGTCCTTCCTCGCCTATTCTGATCAGGCCTTCCCGTAAGAGCCCTGGTAGCGGCCCTCGCGGATCGCCTTCAGTGTCTCCTCCTCGCGCGCGACCTGGGCGCGCACCGCTTCCAGCAGCGCGGCGGCACCAGCGGCAGGAAACGACACCACGCCGTCCTCGTCGCCGACGACGATGTCGCCGGGCGAGATCACGCTGCCGCCGATCGTAACAGGCACGTTGATCTCGCCGGGGCCGTTCTTGTAGGGGCCGCGGTGGGTCACCGCACGGGCGTAGCAGGGAAAGTCATCGGCCGCGAACGCTGCGACATCGCGGATCGCGCCGTCGATGACATAGCCTTCGGCTTTGCGCCACTGCGCGATAGTCTTCATGATTTCGCCGACCAGCGCGCGGGTCTCATCGCCGCCGCCATCGACCACGATGACGTCGCCGGGACCGACCAGCTCGAGCGCGCGGTGGATGGCGAGATTGTCGCCGGGACGGGTGCGCACGGTGAAGGCCGTGCCCACCAGCTTGGCGCCGCGATGATAGGGTTTGAGCCCCACCGCACCCGGCAGCCGGGCGAGATTGTCTGAAATGACCGAGGTCGGCGCACCGCGAAAACCCGCGATGATGTCGGCCGGCGGCTTCGGCACGCTGTTCGCAGCGATGGTGATGGTCATATCCCAAAATCCTTCCGTAATTGTCCTACTCGGCGTGCGCCCGCGCCCTCGCCGGCAGAATCCGGAAGGCGCGCCCCTCCTTCATCCACGCCGCGCGCTCGTCGCGCAACAGCGTGCGACGAACTTTTCCGGAATCGTCGCGCGGCGGAACGCTGACGATCTCGAAACTCTCCGGATGCTTGTAGCGGCTGAGCCTGTCCTTCAAAAAGTCCGCCATGCCGTCGGCGATGGCCTGACCGTCCGCGTCGCCCTCCGGCTCGATGATGGCGTGCACGCGCTGGCCCAATTCCTGATCTGGCAATCCCACCACCACGCAGGAGCGCACGCCGGGGCACTCGGAGACCGCGGCTTCGACCTCGGCCGGATAGATGTTGGCGCCGCCGCGCAGCACCATGTCGGCGAGGCGGTCACCGAGATAGAGGTAGCCTTCGGCGTCCAGCCTGCCGATATCGCCGAGCGATTCCCAGCCGTCCGCGCGGCGCTTCGGCTCGGCGCCGAGATAGTGATAGGTGGCATCCTTGCCGTCATTGTTGAGGAAATAGATCTCGCCGGTCTCACCTGGCGCGACGTCGTTGCCGTCCTCGCCGATGATGCGCAAGCGCGCCGTCTCGCCGATCTTGCCGACCGAGCCCTTGTGCGTCAGCCACTCCGTGCCGGAGATGATGCAGGAGCCCTGGCGCTCGGTGCCGCCATAGAGCTCCCATATCCGCTCAGGCCCGAGCCAGGCGATCCAGTTCTCCTTCAGCCAGGGTGGCATCGGAGCTGCCATGTGGAAGACGGTCTGCAGGCTCGACACATCGTAGGAATTGCGCACGTGCTCCGGCAGCGCCCAGATCCGGTGCATCATGGTCGGCACGAAATTGACCCATTGCACGCGCTCGCGCGCAATTTGTCGCAGCGTCTCCTCGGCGTCGAACTTGATGAGGCCGGTGAGCTGGCCGCCGGTGAACAGCGCGTAATGCGACACGATGAACGGCGCATTGTGGTAGAGCGGACCGGGATTGAGCAGCGAGACCCCGAAGGGGATGTTGAGCGGCGGCGCGGCGACCGTGTCGGTCACCGCCGGCTGGTGGTCGAGGATCACCTTCGGGCGGCCGGTCGATCCGCCGCTGGTCATGGCTTTCCAATAGTGCGCCACCGGTGCGGTGAGCGGCTCGTCCGAAAATCCTTCCGGCACGAAATCCGCAGGAAGGCGGTTCGGCGCGTTCCAGTCGGCTTCGCCGCCGACCACGAGCGCCGGCTTCAGGATAGCAAGCACCGCGGCGGCTTCGCCGCGCGGCAGCCGCCATGACAGCGAGGTCGGCGTCGCCCCGCACTTCCACACCGCAAAGGATGTCTCGAAGAACGCATTGCCGTTGGGCAACCCGATCGCGACGAAGTCGCCGGGCTTGACGCCGCTGGCCGCAAACGCCGCGCGCGCGCCGGTTGGCGCCGCGCTCGAGCGCGTCCCATGTCAGCGTGTCCGGTCCGTGACGGACGGCGATCGTGCCTTGCGGTTTGCGCGCGGCGTACCAGCGCGGCACATCGGACAAGGGCAGCAGCATCAGGCGTTTCCACTTCGTCTTCTTGGCGTCGCCGACGAGGCGAGCGCAGGATGAAGTGACGCTGTGACTCCTGCACCACGTCAAGCAAAAAATGTCAGCATCACAGCCATGAAATTCCCGGGTTCCATGGGTGACAAGCCGGCAATAAAGGGGCAAAAATCCGGCTCGACTCAGTTCGGGTTGAGTTTTGCAAGGAATGCTCTCGTAGAATGTCGGTCGCAGTTGCATCGCGTCGTGCGGCGCTCCTCGTCGCCACAGCAGGATTTTTCCTGCTGACGCCGTCGCATGCCCAGGCACAATGGTGGAAGCGCGCCCCTGTCGACTTCGAGGCCTGCGCCGACGCCGCCGAGAAAGCCGCGACCAAATCCGAGAAGACGGCTGCGCTTGCAGACTGCAACGCCAAATTCGCCGGCCGGCGCAAGGCAGGCGGCGGCTATGCCTATTACGATTTCCTCCAGGACCGCACCTTCGACATCGCCGGCCCCAATCCAACGCCGGAGGAGCAGAAGAAGATCGACGAATCCTACACCGCCTATCTCGCCACTCAGCGCCGCAGCAATGAAGCCGCCCAGGCCGCCATGCGCCTGCAGCGCGAGCAGCAGGAACAACAGGCGCAGCAGCTCCAGCAGGTCGCGCTGCGAACCGAGGTCGAGCGCGTGCCCGTACCGGTCGAGCGGCCGAAAGTCCAGCAGGCCGCCATCGGCGACGCGCGACCGCGGCCGAAGGGCGCGCCCTGCACCAAGGGCTCGTTCTCCTGCGAATGGCCGCGGCTGTCGGAAAGCTTGAACGACCTGAAGAAGCTGTTCAGCCCGACGCCGAGCAAGCCCGCGAAGAAGGGCTGAGCTGCGGCCACAAGCTCCGCCGTCGTCCTGGCGAAAGCCAGGACCCATTATCCCAAGAGGCCGTTTGGCGGCAGGCTTGTAGTTCGGTACTCCGACCGTTCACTATTGATAGATTCCGCGGTATGGGTCCTGGCTTTCGCCAGGACGACGGCTGAGGATGCGGCCTCAGTTCGTGTGCTTCTTCTTGCTGCGCTTGGGTGCGACCACCGGCACACTGGCCGGCGCCGTTGTCGGCGAGCCGCTCAACGCCTTCCGGCTCTCCCGCAATCGCGCGTCATAGCCGGGAGAGTTCGTGACCGTCGGCGGCCTTGCTTGGGCAAACGTGACGGCGCCGCAGAGGACGGCCAGTGCGACCCCGATCGTCAAATAGCGCTTCATCGCACGTCTCCCGTCGGCCGGCGTGAGCTCATGCAGCGCCGTGGATCTGTTGCGGCGTCAGCCGCGGCGGACCCTTGCCCGCGGCCTCAGCCTCGTTGATCAGGGCAACAATGCGGCGCGACAGCGGCACGTCGACGCTGTTCTGTTCGGCGAGCGCGATGATCGCACCCTGGAGATAGTCGATCTCGGTCTTGCGGCCCTGTTTCAAATCCTGCCACATCGAGGAACGCGCCTCGGGATCGATCTTCATGGTCCTTCCCAGGATCAGGTTGAAAATCGGGTCAGGCAGTCTCAGCAAGGTGGGCGTCCAGGACGACGGGATCGGCGTCGCCGAAACCGGTGTGATGCCGGCCGCCTTCATCGCAGCCAGCCCCTCCGCCATCTGGTCAGCGAACAGTTTTCGCCAGTCGCGGTTCGCCAATTGCGCGGCGAGCGGCATGTCGGACAAGGCGCTGAGCGCATTGTTCAAATTGATGACCAGCTTGCCCCATTGCACGCCCGTGATGTCGCGGCTCGCGCGCATGGTGAGCCCCGGCACCGACAGCGCTGCGGCCGTGTTCGCTTCGTCTTCGCCAACATGAATGTCGCCGGAGGTCGAGCGGTGGAAACGGCCCTCGCCCATTCCGATCACGTTGAAAGGCACCATGCCGGCGAGCACGCGGCGGCCGTCGAGGCGCTCGCGCAGCACCGCGACATTGCCGACGCCGTTTTGCAGCGAGACGATGACGGCATCCTGCGGCGCATGCTGCGCGATCTGGTCCGCGACACCAGCCGTGTCCGCGCTCTTCACCGTGACCAGCACGATACCGGCGCTGTGGAGGATCGCGGGATCTTCCGACAGCGCGAGTTGGCCCGGGCTGAGCTTCTTCTCGGAGCCGTCGAAATCGGTCAGCCGCAGGCCGAACCGCTCGATCTCGGCCTTCACCCGCGGCCGCACCAGGAATGCGACGCGGCGGCCGGTGGCCGCCAGGGTGCCGCCGACGAAACATCCGATGGCGCCCGCGCCGGCCACCACGATCGGTCGATCCGTCATCACCTCGCCTTGCTCCCTGAATGCCCGGCCTTCGATAGCAGAGGCGAGGCCGGCTGCCCATCGCGGCGCATCCGCCTTGTAACCGTCATGAGAGCCCCATATGTTTTTGCCCCGGGGGCCTATCAGCGGCGGGCACTCGCCAACGAGAACGCCAAAGGAGAGCACCATGGGTCTACTCGACGTCCTCAACGGCATGCAGAACGGCCCGCGCGGCCCGAGCACGCCAAGCTCTGAGAAGTCCTCGGGCGGCATGTCGCCGATGACCATGGCGCTCCTTGGCCTGCTCGCCTGGAAGGCGTTCAAGCACATGACTGCAGGCCAGCCCGGCGCGGCGCCGCAGCAGCGGTCACCGCTGCCGCCTCCGACGCCGGTGAATACGGGCGGCGGCGCTGTTCCCGGCGGCAGCGGCGGTCTCGGCGATCTGCTCAAGGGCGGCCTTGGCGGCCTGCTCGCGGGCGGTGCGGCCGGCACGGTGCTGAGTGGCGGTCTCGGCGATCTCCTCAACCAGCTCCAGCAGGGCGGCCATGGCGACGCCGCCAATACCTGGGTCGGCAAGGGCGAGAACAAGGCGATCGCGCCGGGCGATCTCGCCAACGCGCTCGGCGCCGACCAGATCGAGAGCCTGTCCGCCCAGAGCGGCCTGTCGCGCGACGAGCTGCTTTCGGGCCTCAGCCAGTATCTGCCGCAGGTGATTGATCATTTGACACCGGACGGACGGCTGCCGACCGAGAACGAGCTTTCGGGCAGAATCTGATTTTAATCAAAGCGAGGGGAGCACTGTCATGAGCATGGGTGGCTTGTTGTGGATCATCGTCGTCGGCTTCATCGCCGGCCTCATCGCGCGCTGGCTGGCGCCGGGACCGAACAACCCGAGCGGCTTCATCCTCACCACCATCCTCGGCATCGCCGGCGCGTTTCTCGCGACCTTCGTCGGCCAGGCGATCGGTCACTACAGTCCCGACCAGGGCGCCGGATTCATCATGGCCACGATCGGCGCGGTAGTGGTGCTGTTCATCTGGCACCGGTTGGTCGCGAGCGGCGTGATCAAGGGGTAGTCGCAGTCAATTTGGGCTGTGGTCTATCTACAAAAACGGTGTCGTCCCGGCGAAGGCCGGGACCCATAGCCACCGAATTCGATTTGGCGAAGATCGGTCATTGCCGGCTTCGCGCCACAATACGCCCTGTGGTTATGGGTCCCGGCCTTCGCCGGGACGACACCGAGTGTGTTGCGAGGCCTTACGTCACCAAATGCATCCCGGCATCCATGCGCACGACCTCGCCGGTCATGTTGCTGGAGGCCGGCATCGCCAGGAAGCAGACGAGCTGCGCGATGTCCTCCGCTGATGATGCGACCTTCAGCGGCACCTTCGCCACAACGCTGTCGCGCACCTGCTTGGCGCCGGCCTCGCCGCGGCCCTTGGTGAACCAGGGCGTGTCGATATAGCCCGGGCATACCGTGTTGACGCGGATCAGCGGCGCGAGCGCGCGCGACAGCGACAGCGTCATCGTGTTGAGCGCCCCCTTGCTCGCGGCATAAGCGATCGATGAACCGACGCCGCTGATCCCGGCGACCGAGGACACGTTGACCACGGCGGACGGCCGCTCTGAGGCCTTGGCGCCGGCCTCCAGCAGGCTGCGCGCCGCGCGCACCATCTGGAACGGGCCGATGGTGTTGACGCCGTATAGGCGCTGGAAATCTTCCGCCGACAATCCATCGAGATCGGCATGGGCGACATGCTTGGTGATGCCGGCATTGTTGACCAGCACATCGAGCCGGCCCCAGCCGCCAGCTGCCGCGACGATCTTGCGGCAATCCTCATCCTTTGAAACGTCGCCCTGCGCGACCAGAACTTCCGGAGAGCCCGCCTTGCGGCAAAGGTCCGCGGTCGCCTCCGCTTCCTTCTGGCTCGAGGAATAGTTGATGACGAGCCGCGCCCCGCTCCGTGCGAGAATTTCCGCGGTCGCAGCACCCAGGCCGGAGGCGGACCCCGTCACGATTGCGCACAAACTGTCCTTTGCCATCCGATTTCCTTCCCCTGTCTTTGATGCAAGCCTTGGGCTAGCAAGCCTTGGCTCGCAAGCCTTGGCTAGCTGACCTTGTTTAGCGAGTTTGCCGCGCCCTGCAAATCGAGCAAACTCCGCTAAGCGGAATTAGCTTGTCGCCCATGCCCGTGCCGCAGGTTGACCTGCGATCAACGCTTGTCAGGGCCATGGCTTTTTCGGATCATCGGGCGCAAGAAGAACCTGCGCGCCCGCCCCACGGGGCCGGATGCGCCAATGGCAAAACACGGGGAACGCTGTGGCGGAGAGTGACAATATCGTCGTCGAGACCGCGGAGAAAATCTTCGCCGACCTCGCCGATCCGCAAACCGTCAACAACGACAAAAAGGATTCGTGGCAGGCGCCGCTATGGCAGGCACTGAGCGAAGCCGGCTTGCCGTTGTCCTGGGTGCCGGACGATCTCGGCGGCTCCGGCGCTAGCCTTGCCGACGGTTTTGCGCTGCTGAACGCGGCCGGCCGTTTCGCAGTCGCGGTTCCCCTGGCCGAGACCATGCTGGCGGGCTGGCTGCTGGCGCAGGCGAAGATCGCATCCCCGGGGCGAGAGATGACGCTGCTGCCGGCATCGCCGAAGGATCGGATCACGCGCGATGCCGACGGCGCGCTCTCCGGCCGCGCCCGCGGCGTGCCCTTCGCAAAGGCGGCAAAGCACTTTGCAGTGCTGGCACACGGCAAGGACGGCGCCTCGATCGCACTGGTCGATGCGAGCAAGGGGCGGATCGAGACCGGACTCAATGTCGGTTACGACCACAGCGACACCGTCACGCTCGACAAGGTCCAGCCGGTCACCATCAAGCCTGCGCCGAAGGGTTTTGACCAGACCACCCTGATGCTGATGGGCGGCGTCGCACGCAGCCTTCAGATTGCGGGCGCGCTGGAAGCGATGCTCGACATCTCCGTGCGCTATTCCAACGAGCGCGTCGCCTTCGAGAAGAAGATCTCCAAATTCCAGGCGGTGCAGCACAATCTCGCCCGCCTCGCCGGCGAGTCCGCTGCTGCCCTTGCCGCAGCGACCTCCGCGGCCGATGCCCTCGCCAATGCAAAATCGTTCGACGATGCGGTCTACCTCGAAGCCGCCTCGGCAAAAATCCGCTGCGCGGAAGCTGCGGAAAAGGGCGGCGCCATCGCGCATCAGGTCCATGGCGCGATCGGCTTCACCCTGGAGCACATCCTGCATCGCTATTCGCTGCGGGCGCTGGCCTGGCGCGACGATTTCGGTTCGGAAAGCCACTGGGCCGTCGAGCTCGGCAAGCTCATCGCAAACCGCGGCGCCGACGAATTGTGGCCGCTCGTGGCTTCGCGCTGATCAGGGACGAGACAACAATGACCGCTGCCCTCCGTTTCGATCCGATCCGCCTGCCCGAGAAATGCGAGCAGTTGCGCAAGGAAGTGCGCGCGTTCCTCGCGGAAGAGATCGCCGCCGGCACCTTCGATCCGCACAAGCCCAACCGCGAAGACACCGACGCGCCGGAATTTTCCCGCCGGGTGGGCGCCAAGGGTTGGCTCGGCATGACATGGCCGAAGAAATATGGCGGCCAGGAGCGCTCGTTCCTCGAACGCTACGTGGTGACGGAGGAGATGCGCGTCGCCAACGCGCCGACGCGGCGCTTCTTCGTCGCCGACCGCCAGAGCGGGCCGGTGCTGCTGAAATACGCCCCCGAAAATATCAAGATGGACATCCTGCCGCGCATCTGCCGCGGCGAGATCTGCTTTGCGATCGGCATGAGCGAGCCGAACTCCGGCTCGGACCTGTTCGCCGCGAAGACGCGCGCGACCAAAACCGATGGCGGCTATCTCATCAACGGCACCAAGATATGGACGTCGTCGGCGCACATCGCCGACTACATGATCGCGATCTTCCGGACGTCGCAGCCGACCAAGGAAAACCGGCGTCACGGCCTGACGCAGTTCCTGGTCAAGATGAAGCAGCCGGGCATCCAGGTGAATCCGATCGGCCAGATCACCGGCCAGTACGAGTTCAACGAGGTCGTCTTCACCGATTTCTTCGTGCCTGACGATCATGTGCTCGGCGAAGTCGACGGCGCCTGGAAGCAGGCGACGAGCGAACTCGCTTATGAGCGTTCGGGCCCCGAGCGTTTTCTGGAGACCTATTACGTGCTGACCGAGCTGGTGCGCGCGGTCGGCCCCAATCCGGATACGCGCAGCGCCGAAGGCATCGGCCGGCTTGTGGCGCAGCTCCACACCATGCGGCGCATGTCGGTCTCGGTCGCGGGCATGTTGCAGGCCGGCAAGGAGCCGGTCGTCGAAGCGTCCATCGTCAAGGACATCGGCACGGTGTGGGAGCAGCAGCTTCCGCACCGCGTTCGCGATCTCGCCGCCTTCGTCGAGGAGACCGCCACCAACCGCGAGACGCTGGAGCGGCAGCTCGACTTCGCCATCAAGACCGCACCGAAACTCACCATCCAGGGCGGCACCACCGAGGTGCTGCGCGGCATCATCGCCCGCGGGCTTGGTTTGCGCTAACTCTTCGAGGACATCATGAGCACTTATAAAGATATCGGCGTCGAGAAGGTCGGGCACGTCGGCACCATCGAAATCCGCCGCCCGCCGCTGAACTTCTTCGACATTTCGCTGATCAACCAGATCGCGGACGCGCTCGACGCGTTCGATCGCGACATCGAGATCCGCGCCTCGGTGCTATCGGCGCAGGGCAAGGCGTTTTGCGCCGGCGCCAATTTCGGTGACCCAGCGCGACAGGCGCAGGAAGCGCGCGAGGCCGAGAAGACGGCGAAGGGCGATCCGGCCGACAGCCTCGGCGCGATCAACCACCTCTATATCCAGGCCGTGCGCATCTTCCGCGCCAAGAAGCCGATCGTCGCCGCCGTGCAGGGCGCCGCCATCGGTGGCGGATTGGGCCTCGCGGTCTCGGCGGACTTCCGGGTCACCTGCCCCGAAGCGCGCTTCTCCGCGAACTTTACAAAACTCGGCTTCCATCCCGGCTTCGGCCTGACCGTGACGCTGCCCGAGCTGATCGGCAAGAACAACGCCGAGCTGATGTTCTACACCAGCCGCCGCGTCACCGGCGAAGAGGCCGTCAAATGGGGCCTCGCCAACGAACTGGTGCCGCAGGACCAGGTCAAGGCGGCCGCACTGAAGCTCGCCGGCGAAATCGCCGAATGCTCCCCGCTCGGGCTCGTCTCCACCCGCGCCACGATGCGCGCCGGCCTCGCCGATCGCGTCATGGCTGCGACCAATCACGAGCTCGAGGAGCAGACGCGACTACGTGCCACGGAAGACTTCAAGGAAGGCGTGAAGGCCACGGAGGAACGGCGCGCGGCGAATTTCAGGGGGCGGTAGCCACCGCCTTACGTCGCCGCATTGGGGCGGCGTTGCCAGACACTCCATGGTCGTCCTGGCGAAAGCCAGGACCCATTACCCCAGGGAGAAGTTGTGGCGCAAAGCTGGTAACCACGAGTCTTCGCCAAACCACTCCCTGTGGTAATGGGTCCTGGATCAGCGCTCGCTCCGCTCGCTTGTCCAGGACGACAGCGGTGTTTGTGGCGCGCTACTTCCTCCCCACCACCAGTGCATCGACGATCGTCACGCCCTGGCCTTCGGCGTGCACCAGCACCGGGTTGAGCTCGATCTCCGCGATTTCCTCTGCATGCCGCGCGGCGAGCACCGAGATATCCGCGATCAACTGCGACACCGCCGCAACATCCGCCATCGCCGCCCCGCGAAAGCCGTTCAACAACGGCGCGGCTTTCAAGCGCGCCAGCATCGCTTCCGCCTCCTCCGCACTCACCGGCGCCGGGCGGTAGACGACGTCGCGAAACAGCTCCGTGGTGATGCCGCCGAGGCCGACCATCACCATCGGCCCGAAGGTCTTGTCCGTCATCGTGCCGATGATGATCTCGACGCCCCGCTTCGCCATCGGTGCGACCAGCACGCCCTGAACTACAGCATCCGGCCGATGCTTGCGCGCATTGTTGAGCAGCGCCTCGAACGCCAGAAACACCTCGCCCTTTGCCGTGATGTTGACGCGCACGCCGCCGACCTCGCTCTTGTGCGCAATGTCCGGCGACTGGATCTTCATCACCAGCGGAAAGCCGACGCGGGCGACGGCTTCGTCGAGCTCGCCCTTGTCCTTCACCAGCACTTCGTCCGGCAGCATGATGCCGGCGGCGCGGAGCAACGCCTTGCTGTCGGCCTCCGAGAAGGCCGGCGATTTCAGGTGCGCAGAGATGTCCCGCGCGGGCACTTGCGCCCCGTCCGCGGGCTTCTGCAGCTTGAAGTTGGCGTAGTCGACGAGTTGCCGCATCGCGACGCCGACATGGGTGAGGCCCGAGAGCACCACGACGCCGGATTTGGCAAGCTCGCGCCGCGCAAAATCGGACGGGACCGTGTAGGAATAGAACACCACCGGCTTGTGCTGCGCTGCCAGCACCGGCTTCAGCTCGTCCTCCCTGAAGGGCTTGCGCACCTCGCTCGACAGCGACAGCACGACCAGGATCGCGTCGATCTCGTCCGAAGCGGTGAGCAAATCGACGCTCTTCTGCAGACCGCCCGAGGTCACGCCCTGCGCGGTGACATCGATCGGGTTTCGCGCGGTGCCGTAGGAAGGCATCAGCGCCCTGATCTCCACCTGGACTTTTTCGGAGAGCTCCGGCACCTGCAAGCCTTGCAGCGCCACAGCATCGGCGCCCCAGATGCCGGCACCGCCGGAGACGGTGACCACGGCGACGCGATCGCCTTTCGGCAGCGGGTTGCTCGCGAGCAGCGCCGCGATCGTCAGCGCCTCGTCGAGATCGTTGGAGACGATGAAGCCATATTTGGCGAACACCGCGTCATAGGCCGCCGACCATCCGGCCATGCTCGCCGTGTGCGACGCCGCGGCGCGCATCCCGGCGCCGGAGCGACCAACCTTCGTGACGATGACAGGCTTCTTCAGCTCGGCTGCCCGCCGCGCCGCCGCGAGAAACTTGTCGACGTCGCGAATGCCTTCGATGAACAGCAGGATCACGTCGGTCGCAGCGTCTTGCACCAGATAGTCCAGGAACTCGCCGGCGCCGAGATCGGATTCGTTTCCGGTACTGACGACATAGCTCACGGCGATTCCGAGCGCCCTGGCCCGGTGATAATAGGCAAAGCCGATGCCGCCGCTCTGCGCGACGATGCCGATCCGCTTTGTCGTGGCCACGAGCGGCACCACGCCCGGCTTGACATCCACGGCGGGACTGAACGTCGCCGCCACGCGCTGCATCTGGCTGAAAAAGCCCTCGGCGTTCGGACCGGAAATCCGCATGCCGGTGCGTTTTGCCAGCGCCGCAATCGCATCTTGCATCGCCGCGCTGTCGCCGCCTTCCTCGGCAAATCCGGAGGAAATGATGACGGCGTTCCTGACGCTGGCGGCGGCGCATTGTTCGAGCGCGGCAAGCACGACGCGTGCGGGAATGATAATGACGGCGAGATCAATCGGCGCGCCGATCTCCGTGATCGATTTGTGGCAAATGAGCCCGTCGATCTCGGCGTAGTTCGGGTTCACCGGATAGATCTTTCCGGGATACTCGTTCTTGCGCAACATCGACAGCAGCCGGCCCGGAATCTTCTCGTGATCACGCGAAGCGCCGATCAGCGCGATGCTTGCCGGTGCAAAGAAGCTGTCGAGCGGATGCGGCATGTTGAATCCTTGCTCGTATGTTTATCCGTCATCCTGAGAGCTTGTGACGCATTTGGCGTTCTGCGGAGTTTTGGAGCGATGTGGCAAGTGCTCGTCGTGGCAAACGGCAGTTTGAGGCTCGAGTTTGTCGATGAACTCCCGCTTATGCGCTGGCGAGGCGGTTGGCTTGCGTGATGTTGTTGGTGAGCGCGTACCAGAGCACGACGGCACGGACCTTTTCGATGCCGCGCACGGTCAATTGCCGCAGGTTCCAGTTGCGCCAGCGGGCATGGATGCACTCGCATATCGAACGGGGCTTGTACTGGGCCTTGCCCTCGTCGCTCGCCATCCGCGCGCGCCAAGCCAGTACCCCGGGGCCGTCGCCGCGTCGCGGCAGGTAGGGATCGGTACCGTGCTTGGATTGAGTGGGCGGACAAAAGATGTCGATGCCCTCGGCGTGCGCCCATTCGATATCCTCGGCACTGCCAAAGCCGCCATCGACGAGGTGGTCTTTGGGCAGACCGCCAGGGCGCGTGCGCTGCCGCTCCAGCATGGGCCGCATCAGCCCGCGGTCGGACCCGGTGTTGCATACCTTGATGTCAGTGACGAACTGCTCGCCGGCCGCACTCGCCACCTGCACATTATAACCCGGGCGGAAGCCGCCGTCGGCCATCTTCATGACCCGTGCATCGGCGTCCGTCGTCGACGCACGTGCCTCCTTCGGCTTCTTGCCATTGCTGCGCTTTTCTTCGCGCTCCTTGCGCTGCTGCTTGATCTCGGCGAGCGCTGTCTGCGCCGCTTTCAGGCGCTCGCTGCGCTCCCGCGCGGCTCGCTCCTTGGCCGCCCGGGCGCGCTGATTGCTGGCGTCCGAGCGTGCGTCGACCTCGCGCTTGAGATCTTCCACCACGGTCTCAGCCAGGGCCAGATGCCGATCGAGTGTCGCCTCGCGCCGGAACGAGGCGGCTCCCGCGCTGGCCCGGACCCGGACCCCGTCCTGCGCCAGCGTCTCCAGCTTGACGAGGCCAGCCTGCGCCAGTGCCGCCAGATGCTCGCCGAGCAGCCGGTCGAGCAGATCGGCGCAACCAACCCGGAAGTCCGCCAGCATGTGATAGTTCACCGACACCCCGCCGCACAGCCAACGATAGGCATCGTGGTTCTCGCACAGCCGCGCCAACGCCCGCGCGCTGCCGACGCCCTCGCTCGTGGCAAAGAGCCACAGCGCCAGCAACAACCGGGGCGATGTCGCGGGCTGACCCGGATGATCGCCCCTGGCCTTGATCCGGTTCTCCAGCTCGCTCAGATCAAGCTCTTCGACATACGCCCAGAACAGGCGCGCCGGATGGTCTTCCCCGATCAGGCTCTCGATATCCACCGCCCGCAATGCGATCTGGTCGCGTTCGGGTTCACGCAGCCGCGGCGCCCCGAGTGGCGCTCCTTCGGCTTGCGGCTTCGATTGCGCCGGCAGTGCTCCGAACAATTCATCGCTTGCCATCGTGGTCTCCTGCGAATCCGCCATCGCCAGAGAATCACACTGCGACGGCTTTCGGCTATAGTGCTCGATGAGCCGTCGAATAGATCACACCCTCTGAGGAGCGCGCCCTTCGCGCGCGTCTCGAAGGATAGAGGCCGAGCTGCGAGAGGCGGGCCTGTATGGTTCGAGACGCGCGCAAGGGCGCGCTCCTCACCATGAGGGACGGCACCTACTCCCACATCCAGTTCTCGCCGTAGTCCTCTTTCCATCCTGCCAGCCGGCCATGACGGAATTGCAGGAACAGGCGGTGGCGATAGGGGATCAATCCGCTGCCGCCGATGTTGCGCAGGGCGAGATAGATCTCGTTGCCGGGGCGGCCCCGCACATATCGCAGCGGCTGCCTCAGGGCACGCGCTGTCTGCTCGGCGTCCATGCCGAATGCCAGTGGCGTATTGTTTGACGATGTCGCCACGAATGGCAGGCGCGGCGGCGGCCCACCGACCGGTTCGGCCTGCGCCGGCACCGAGATAAGCGCCGCCATTGCCCCAGCGGCCAGCATCGCCTGCTTCATCGTCTGCCTTCCTGTCCGACCGCCCTATCCCGGCAAGTTCTTCAGGAAAGGCACCACCGCGTCAACAAAAGCCTGCGGCTGATCGATGTTGACGGCGTGTCCCGCCGCCGGGATCACGACCTTTTGTGCGCCGGGAATTTTCGCGGCCATGTAATCGGACGCGGCGAGGAACGGGGTGTCGTCGGCGCCGACCACGATCAGCGACGGCACCTTGATCTCCGGGAGCAGCTCGATCACGCGTGCATCGCGCTGGGTCATCATGCCGCGTGCGGCGAGCGCCAATCCCTTGGCAGTGCGATGGCTCGCGGTGGCGCGCTCGCGCGTCGCCGCCTTCAACATGTCGAGGCCTTCGCGATCGAGCCTGTCGGCAGTGGCGAGTGCCCGCGCATTCCAGGCTTCGCGGGCGTCATCTTTCTTGAAGCCCGGGCCGGTGTCGATGATCAGCAGCGCGCGGGCGCGCATCGGATGTGCGCGAGTGAACGCAAGCGACATGTAGCCGCCGAGCGACAGCCCGCCGATGATGGCACGCTCAGCGCCGACCGCATCGAGGATCGCCGCCATGTCGCCGACCGTGAGCGCTTCGCTGTAAGCGTTGGGATCGTCGGGATAGTCGGACTGGCCGTGACCGCGCATGTCCCACAAGATCAGCTTGTGATCCCTGGCAAGCGCATCGACCTGCCCATGCCACATCGCCGAGGTCGAGGAGTAGCCGTGGGTCAGCAGCAGCGGCGGGCCTTCGCCATGAACCTCGTAGTAGATCCGGACGCCGTCCCGATCGATCCCAGGCATTGCATCCACCTTGTTATCTTGTTTCTTCACCCATCCTAACGCGCTGGGTTACTCTGAGGAAACCGTCTGATCGCGATGGCCTGCATGCCTGGCGCCGCACTCCGCCCTTGCGCATGAGCCAGATGCCGGAGGTCGCGGTCACCGTGATCGCCAACGGCGAGAAGGCCACCGGCGTCGGCGAACCCGCGGTGACGATGATCGCCCCCGCAATAGGCAACGCCATCTTCAACGCCTCCGGCGCGCGCGTCCGGGCCCTGCCGATCACGGCCGAGGCCGTGAAGGGCGCGATGAAGGCGTAAGGCTGGTTGCGATTGTGACCTGACATGATCCGCCGGGGGGCAGCCTCCGGCGGATTTGCTTGTGCGTGATACACCGCATCCGCATATTCGCTGTCATGCTCCGCGAAAGCGGGGCATCCAGTACGCCGCGGCTTCTCGGCCGCGCCGTCTCGGAGTACTGGATCGCCCGGTCAAGCCGGGCGATGACGCCGGTGGGCGGGACGGGCCGTGCCCAAAATTTCCCTTTGTTATCAATGACCATTCTACTGTGCATGGGGTTGTTTTCGCTGTTTTTGATTAGGGGCTACGGGAACCGAACTCGGTAAAATTGTCCCTGATTCCGCAGGGTTCCATTGAGCACGCCTCTTAAGGGCCGGAGAACCTGATCCGGCTTAGGCTGACGCCAAATCCAGTCCCGTGTGCTCTTGGGGAAGCCATGAACGCCTCAGCCAAAACCGCCGCCAAACGCCGGCTTCTGCTCGCCTCCGACCGGAGCGACGAGAGCACCGAGCTCGCCAGCATCCTCAAGGCGGTCGGCGACGTCGCGACGGTGACGACCCAGGAGCTCCCCGAGCAGCCCGCGCGCGATCTCTCCGGTCTCGTGGTCGACATCAATTTGCGCTCGCCTGAGAGCGTGCAGCGGGTGCGCAACAAGCTGCGCGGCGACGCCTATCGCGCGATGCCGCGGCTGTTCGTGCTTGCGGACGCCCTGCATCACGGCACCATGCAGGCCTGGGCGCTGGGCGCCACCGACACCATCTCGCGGCCGCTTCAGCCCGACGCCATCCTGCAGCGCATCCGCGCGGCGTTTCCCGACACCGCGACCTATGATGCCACCGATCGCGGCAAGACGCTCAACCGCGGCGTCGAGGCGGCGCATGCGGTGCTGAAGAAGATGTTCGAGAAGCTGCCGCTCGGCGTGCCCCTGACCTTTGACGACGTCATCGCCGCCGAGAGCAAGATCCTGAAGGCGATCAAGCACTCCTCGCTGCGCGAATGGCTCACCACCGTCGGCTGCCACCATGTCGGCAGCTACCGCCACTGCCTGTTCGTGACCGGATTTGCGGTCTCCTTCGCCCAGCACCTCGGCATGCACGAGGATGACCAGCGCCGGCTGACCCGTGCCGCGCTGCTGCACGACGTCGGCAAGGCCTTCGTTCCCTCCGTGCTGCTCGACAAGCCCGGCAAGCTCACCGACGAGGAGATGGCCGAGGTCCGCCAGCATCCGCGCCGCGGCTATGACGCGCTCGCAGCACAAGGCGGCTTCCCGCCGGAGATGCTCGACGTCGTGCTGCATCATCACGAATTCCTCGACGGCAGCGGCTATCCCAACGGGCTTTCGTCGAACCAGATCAGCGATATCGTGCGGGTCACGACCATCGTCGACGTCTACGCGGCACTCGTGGAGAAGCGCGCCTACCGCATGCCCTTCACCCACTCGCGAGCGTTTGCGATGATGGAAGGCATGGGCGGCAAGCTGGACCAGCAGCTGTTGCAGGCGTTCCGCCCGGTGGCGCTGGGGTCGTTCTGAGCACCATGCCGTAGGGGTGGGTTGGCGTAGCGTAACCCACCATGCCTCCGCATTTGCCGGACGAAGTCGGTGGGTTACGCCTTCGGCTAACCCACCCTCCGAGCTACCCCACCATCTTCCGCAACTCCGCCTTCGCCACCTTCTCCAGCGTCGAGCGCGGCATGTCGTCGACGAGACGAATCTCGCGCGGCACCTTGAAGTCGGCGAGACCGGCGCGGCACGCGGCCATCACGGCCTCGCGCAGATCGGGCCGCGCACCGGCGACGCCGCCCTGCGGGATGATGAAGACGACCGGCACCTCGTCCAGCATCGGATGCGTCTTCGCCACCACGGCGGCCTCGCGCACGCCGGGGACGAGTGCGACCACCTGCTCGATCTCGGACGCGGCGACGTTCTCGCCGCCGACCTTGAGCATGTCCTTGCTGCGGTCCCCGAAGCGGATGGTGCCGTTCTCCAGCCGCACCACGCGATCACCGGTGAGAAAGAAGCCGTGCTCGTCAAAGCTCTCGCGAGTCGCCTTCTCGTTGTGCAGATATTCGGCGAACAGCGACAGGCCGATAATGCCCTTGATCGAGAGATTGCCGGTGTTGCCGACCTCGGTCGGCCTACCGTCATCGTCGGTGATGCGGATTTGGTACTCGCTCGCGGCGCGGCCGATCGACATCGGGATGTTGGGCTGGTCGACCTCGCCGACGATGCCGTGGGTGATGGTCTCGGTCATGCCCCACCAGCCGATGATCTTGACGCCGAAAGCGGCGAAGGCCGGCGGCTCGTTGATCGCGGTGCCCCACAAACGGAATTTGTGATCCTTCGGGACCTCCTGCTCGAGCAGCGCCTTCATGCAGAACGGTATCGTCGAGGTCCAGGTCGAGCCGTGCTCGCGCGCGGCGCGCCAGAACCGGCTGGCGGAAAAGCGTGGCTGGATCACGCAGGTGGCACCCACCCATAGCGTCGCCAGCATCGAATAGGCCAGCGCGTTGGTGTGGAACAGCGGCAGATAGGCCTGATGCACGTCGTTTGCGTGCAGGTCCTCGTGCGCGGCGTTGATCTTGGCGCCCCACAGCGCGTTGGCGTGGGTCCACAGCACCGCCTTCGGGCGCGAGGTCGTGCCTGAGGTATATTGCACGCTGCACGGCGCGAGCGGATCGGTCGCGCGCCTGGGACGGTCGGCGCTGTCGGCGAACAGCTCCTCAAAACTGTCGCCGCGTGACACCGCTTGCGCAGGAGCCGCGCCCGAATCATGCGAGGTCACCGCCATCCAGCGGATGTTGCGGCAGTTCTGGGCGACGATCTCGGCATAGGCCGGCTGCGTGATCGCGGCGACCGCGCCGCAATGATCGGCAAAATAGTCGAGCTCGGCCGGTGCCGAGCGCGTGTTGGTGGTCACCGCGATGGCCCCGAGCTCGACACAGGCAAACCAGGCCAGCAGCGCCTCGATGCAATTGTCGAGATGAATGAGCACATATTCGCCGGGCCTGACGCCGCGCTTTGCCAGTCCCGCCGCAAGCGCGCCGACCCGCTCGTGAAACTCGCCATAGCTCCAGTGCCGGGCGGGCGCGTCGAACGGCGCCCAGATCAGGAACGGGTGTGAGCTGCGCATTTCGGCGCGCATCTTCAGCAGCCAGGGCACGTCGAGCCCGTCGAATGGGCCGACGATTCCGGCGGCCGTGTCGTTCGGCATGTTTTGCTCCCGTGCAGCCTGCTTCTGGTTGGCGGCTGTCTTCAGATTATTGTCGGGAGCTCTTTTGCCATTGGATGGCGCGGGGAGCAAATGCGCTGGTCAGTCTTCGTACGACGAAATCTCGATCAAGCTGCCATCCGGATCCCGGCAATAGACCGAGCGCAGCGTGCCGCGGGCGCCCTGCTTGGGAACCGGGCCTTCTTCGATCGCGACGCCATGTGCCTCCAAATGCGCCACGACCTCGTCGGGGGTGGCGGAGGTGAGGAAGCACAGATCCTCGCTGCCGGCGGTCTGGTGGTCCGCGGTGAACCACTCCACCTTGTCGGCATCGCGCGGCCGGACGTTGATCTTCTGGTTACCGAATTGAAGGGAAGTCCGCGGCGCTTTGCCGCCACCGGGGTCGAACACCTTGACTTCCATGCCGAGAATCCTGCCGTACCACTCGGCGGTCGCTGCGACGTCGGCGACGTTGATCACGAGATGATCGAGGGCTTCGACCTTGACCGGCATGCCTTATCCTTTCGTCGTGATGCGCGCCGTCCACTTTCCGCCTGCGGCAAGCTTTGTTACAACCGCATCGACGCCACTTTCAAGCTATCTGGCTTCAAGAACAACACGTTGGGAGAACCCTTGAGATGATCACTCGCCGTACCGCGCTGAGCCTGCTCGCCGCCAGTCCGCTAGCAGCCAGCCCGCTGTCGAAGGCCTTTGCCGCCGATTATCCGACCCACCCGGTGAAATGGGTGGTCGGCTATCCGCCGGGCGGGGCCACCGACATCCTGGCGCGGCTGATCGGCCAGCGGCTGTCGGAGAAGTTCGGCCAGCAATTCGTGATCGAGAACAAGCCGGGTGCCGGCAACAATATCGCCACCGAATCAGTCGTCAACGCCGAGCCCGACGGCTACACGCTGCAACTGGTCAATCCGGCCAACTTCATCAACGCCTCGCTCTACACCAATCTGAAGTTCAACTTCGTGCGCGACATCGCGCCGGTCGCCTCGTTCCAGCGCGTGCCGAACGTGATGACCGTCAACAAGGACGTGCCGGCCAAGACCGTCGCCGAGTTCATCGAATACGTGAAGGCCAATCCCGGCAAGGTCAACATGGCCTCCTCGGGCAACGGCACATCGGTGCATCTGTCCGGCGAGATGTTCATGGCGCTGACCGGCTGCAAGATGCAGCACGTGCCTTATCGCGGCGCGGCGCCCGCGATCACCGACATGCTCGGCGGCCAGGTGCAGGTGATCTTCGACAACATGCCCTCGATCATCCAGCACATCCGTTCCGGCTCGCTCCGTGCCATCGGCGTCACCACAGCGGAGCGCTCGCCGCAACTGCCCGACGTGCCGGCGATCGGCGAGACGGTGAAGGACTACGAGGCGAGCGCGCTGTTCGGCATGGCTGCGCCGAAGAATACGCCTAAGGAGATCATCGCCAAGCTAAATAGCGAGATCAACACGCTGATGAAGGAGCCGGACATGTCCAAGCGTCTGGTCGAGCTCGGCGGCGAGCCGCGGGTGCAGACGCCCGAGGCGTTCGGCGAGGAGATCAAGGCCGAGACCGAGAAATGGAAGAAGGTCGTCGAGTTCGCCGGCCTGAAGGTCGAGTAGCGATCTTGTGATGTCCGTGATTGGAGCCCTGCCGTTCGGCAGGGCTTTTTTCTTGCGTGCTTTGTCCCGTCGACCTGGAATAAAACCGTGCGGCGAAACCTGATGATAGATGGCGCCGTATATCGCGCCACCAACAGAGGAGTTGCGATCATGCGCAAGACGCAATTGGCGCTGCTGACGCTGGGCGCGACGGTCCTTGCCGGCTTCGTCACCATTATTACGCCGGCGGCGGCAGGCGGCTATCCCTGGTGCGCGCAGGGCGGCGGGTACGATTATCCCGGCGACTGCACCTACAGCACCTATAACCAATGTCAGGCCAGCGTCTCTGGCCGGCTGATGGCCTGCAGCCCCAATCCGCTTGTCGCCTATGGGCAAGTGCAGCAGCCGCCACCGCGCCCGCACCGTCGCGCGCGGCACGTTGCACCGTACTAGCCGCGCCTCACGCTCCCACGGATCGCTGACTGATCACGCAGTCGTGCGGGTTCCCGCTTGACCTGATCGTGCTCGCATCTATACTAAACCTTATGGTTAAGTATAAAGATGAGATATTGGACCGGACTTTTGCGGCGCTGTCTGATCCGACGCGCCGCGCGTTGCTTGCGCGCCTCGGCGAGCAGGAAACCCTGTCGGTGAGCGAGCTGGCCGCGCCGTTTCCGATCTCGCTGCCGGCGGTCATGAAGCATCTCGACGTGCTCACGGATGCGGGCCTGATCGTGCGCGAGAAGAGCGGCCGCACCGTCGCCTGCCGGCTCACCGCGCAGCCGATGGAGCAGGCGATGAACTGGCTCAATCGCTACGCGCAGTTCTGGTCCGACAATCTCGATCGCCTTGCCGCCTTTGTGGAGAAAGACCCATGGCCAACGCAGCCGTCAACGCCGGTCCCCGCAGCACAGAAAGCCCAACCGAACGTCCAAGCCTCACGCTCACGCGCCGGCTCCGCGCGCGGCCAGAAAAAGTCTACGCCGCCTGGACGCAAGCCGAGCAGCTAGTGCAATGGTTCGGGCCGCCGAACATGAAGCCGGCGACGCTGAACGCGGAGCTCGACGTCCGCACAGGCGGCCATTACCGCATCAGCTTCACGCGTGACGACGGCGAATATTTTGAAGCAGGCGGGGTCTACCGCGAGGTCGTGCCGAACGAGCTTCTGGTCTTCACCTGGGCCTGGCACTCGACACCGGAGCGTGAATCGCTGGTGACGATATCGCTGAAGCCCGACAGTGCCGGCACCCTGATGATCTTCCATCACGCCCAGTTCTTCGACGAGACTGCGCGCGACAATCACCAGCGCGGCTGGAGCTCGTTCTTCGACAAGCTCGATGCCTTCGTCGCCTGACACCATGGAGGAGACCATGCAGCAACATCAGATCGTCTCTCGCGAGCAGTGGATCGCAGCCCGCAAAGCCCATCTTGCGCATGAGAAGGAACTCTCCCAGGCCCGCGAACGGCTAGCCGAGGAGCGTCGCGCGCTGCCCTGGGTGAAGGTCGACAATACTTACGTGTTCGAAGGAGCGGGCGGCAAGGTCACGCTCGCCGATCTCTTCAAGGGGCGCCCGCAATTGGTCGTTCAGCACGTGATGTTCGCGCCCGATTGGGAGGCGGCCTGCAAGAGCTGCTCGTTCTGGGCCGACGGTTTTGAGCGCATGGTGCCGCATCTCGCCGCCCGCGACACCACCGTGGTCGCGGTCTCGCTCGCGCCCGCCGCAAAGCTCGAGGCTTTCAAGAAGCGGATGGGCTGGACGTTCGACTGGGTCTCGTCGGGCAGCAACGACTTCAATTATGATTACGAAGTCTCGTTCACGCGCGAACAGATCGACAAGGGCGTGCCGAAATACAATTTCGGCACCACGCCCTTCTACGGCCCGGAGCTGCCCGGTATCAGCGTGTTCTTCCGCAATGAGGCCGGCGAGATTTTTCACACCTATTCCTGCTTCGCCCGCGGCCTCGACATGATGAACGCCGCCTATCAATATCTCGACCTCACGCCGCTCGGTCGACACGAGGACGGCCTGCCTTATCCGATGGACTGGGTGCGGCTGCGCGACCAATACGAGCCGCAGGCGGCGACGGGCGCGTGTTGCCACGGGTGAGCGGGCGGGCACGCTGGGTCCGCACCAACGGTGTCATCGCCCGCCTTCTGTTTAGACCGGAGACATAGCTGACGCCTGTTCGGAGACATCACTGACAGTTTGGCCGCGCGTCAAGTCGATTGATCCGACCTGCCAGCTGGCAAAGAAGATTCCGTACCGGCCGTCGCGCTCGAGCGGCCTCACGGCCAGCTGCTCGCCGCAGAA
>NZ_JARVWW010000046.1 GCF_029846715.1 Bradyrhizobium nivariense | reverse complement strand
CAATGATCCAAAATCTCAGGACGAATCTTCATCCCAAGCTTGAATCATATCGAGATTCTTTGTGTCCAGAGCTAAACCTAGCGCGAATGACCCCAACCCTCTCCCCGTAAGAACGGGGAGAGGGAGAAGAAAGCTACGCACTGTCTTATATCGTCTCGATTCCGCGAATTGCCAGCGCCGCTGCGCCAAGTCGCGGGGTTGTTGGGGCCCGGCTTGTATGCTTTAGGGACCATGTCCCCGCCGCCGGTCCAGCCTGATGCTGTTCAATTCCTACCCGTTCATCCTGCTGTTCCTGCCGGCTGCGCTGGCTGGCTATTTCTGGCTCGGGCGACGCAGCAATCTGGCCCCGGTGATCTGGCTCGCGGCCGCCTCGCTGGCGTTCTACGCCATCGGCAACTGGCAGTTCGTGGCCCTGCTGCTGGTGTCGATCGCCTTCAACTATGGCGTCGGCTATCTCCTGATTGCGGCGGAGCTCGCTCCCTCGCAGCGCCGGGCGGCACTTGCCCTCGGCGTCGCCGGCGATCTCCTGGTGCTTGGCCTCTTCAAATATGCCGGCTTCGCCGCCGACAACATCAACGCGCTAGCCGGGACGCACTTCGCGGTCCACTTCCTGCTGCCGGTCGGCATCTCCTTCTACACGTTCACCCAGATTGCGTTCCTGGTCGATGCTTATCGCGGCCAGGTCGCGGCTTACGCGCTGCCGCACTACGCGCTGTTCGTGACATACTTTCCGCATCTGATCGCGGGGCCAATCCTTCACCACAAGGACATGATCCCGCAATTCGAGCGGAAGGAAACGAAGCATCCGCATCCGCATCTGATCTTGTGCGGCCTCATCATCTTCGCGATCGGCCTGTTCAAGAAGACGTGCCTTGCCGACGGCATCCAGCCGCTGGTCGCGCTGGCCTTCGAGGCGCGTTCGCCGAGCTTCGACCAGGCCTGGCTCGGTGCGCTCGCCTACACGTTCCAGCTTTATTTCGACTTCTCCGGCTATTCCGACATGGCGATCGGGATATCGCTGATGTTCGGCATCTTCCTGCCGGTCAATTTCAACTCGCCCTACAAGGCTGCCAGCATCGTCGAGTTCTGGCGGCGCTGGCACATGACGCTGTCGCACTTCCTGCGCGACTATCTCTACATCCCGCTCGGGGGCAACAGGCGCGGCCGCGTGCTGCGCTATGTCAATTTGATGCTCACGATGCTGCTGGGCGGGCTCTGGCACGGCGCGGCCTGGACGTTCGTCGTCTGGGGCGCGCTGCATGGCGCCTATCTCTGCGTCAATCACGCCTTCAACGCGCTGGTGCCTGACATTCCGACGCTCCTTGCGCGCCCGGTCCGTATCGCCGGGGCCGTGCTGACTTTCCTTGCCGTCGTCGTCGCCTGGGTGTTTTTCCGGGCCGAGCGGGTCGATTGGGCGCTGCGGGTTCTCCACGCCATGGCCGATCCCGCGAACATCGCCTTCGGCCGCGAGGAGATCGCGGCGCTGGTGCAGGTATCGATCTATGCTGCGCTGGTGTGGCTGGCGCCGAACACGCAAGGACTCATGGGATACGACCACGCCAATCGCAGGGTCGGCGAGCGCTTGATGGCCGGACGGATGCGGCCTTTGGTCCTGTATGGCGCGTCGCTGGTGCTTGCGTTCGGGATTTTGGGCATCCAGAGCCACAGCGAATTCATCTATTTCCGGTTCTGATGCGAGGCGCGTTCACACATCCAAGGCGTCTTCTCCTCGCGAGCATCGCGTGCGTGCTGGGGGCGGCTGCGCTCACCTACGTCATCGATCCCCTGCAACTGTTTCGGCCCTCGCGTGTCGTCGCGCCGTTCTATTCCGACGATACGCGCGTGCAGAATGCCGGGCTGATCCGCAGCCAGTCGTTCGACGCCGCATTCATGGGCACCTCGCTCGCGATCCATTTCCGTCAGAGCGACATCGACCGTGCGCTCGGCGTGCACTCGCTCAAGCTGGCGATGACCGGGTCCAATTCGCGTCAGCAGGGCTTTGTGCTGGAGCACGCGATCGACCGCGGCGCGAGGCGGGTGATCTGGGCGATGGACGATTTTATCTTCGTCGATGCGGCAGACATCGAGTCGGATCCCTTTCTGTCCGTCGATCTCTATCGCGGGACGGCCAAGGGCATCGCGTCCTATCTGTTCAGCGCGGCGATGGCGAAGGAATCCCTGTTCGCTCTGCTGCGGTCGGTTCCACCGTTGCGAGGGCCGTTGTCCCGCGCGTCGCCCTTTCTCCCCGTCAAGTTTGCGCTGTCCGACGTCGACGACATCTACGCGCTGCCGCGCGATTTCGACGTCGCGCGTGGCTACAACGCAGAGAAGACGCTCGCGGCCTTCGCCTACATCACCAGTCCCGTACGCAGCCGCTTTCTCGGCGACGGCTATGGCTACGAGGCTATGGTGCGGCACTTCGAGCGCGATGCCGTCGGCCTGATCACGCGCCATCCGGACGTGACCTTCGACATCTACTTCCCGCCCTATTCGATCCTGCAATTCGTCGCGATGCGCGATGCCTCGCCTGCGACGCTGAAGATCGTTTACGACCTCACGGCTGTCATTGCGCAGCGCCTGACACAGTTTCCCAATGTGCGCCTGTACGATTTTCGGACGATCAAGGAAGTGACGCACGACCTCGACAACTACGGCGACGTCATCCACCATTCGCCGGTGGTGGACGCGAAGGTGTTGTCGTGGCTGGTGGGTGGGGAGTATCGGGTCGATCCGAAGGCGCCGCTCACATCACTGAATGAGCTGAAGGCGCAGGTTGAAGCGTATCGGTTAAAACAACCGGGTCGTCCCGGCGAAGGCCGGGACCCATAACCCCAGGGAGGAGTTTGGCGAAGACTCGCAGTAAAACGGTCTTCGGTACTACGACCGCGCTCTGTCGATAGATCACGCGGTATGGGTCCCGGCTTTCGCCGGGACGACCGCGGATACTACACCGCCACCTCTTCGCCGAGATACGCGACCGCGGCCTCGAGCCCGCCCTTGCCGTGCGGAATCTTCAGTGCGTTCAGCCCGATCTCGATCACCCCTAACGTGCCGAGCAGCATCGGGGCGTTGACATGGCCCATATGGGCGATGCGGAAGGCCTGTCCCGAGAGATCGCCGATGCCGGTGCCGAGCACCACGCCGCACTTCTCCTTGCAATAGCGTTGCAGGATTGCGGGATCGTGGCCGTTGCTCATGGTCACCGTGGTCACGGTGTTGGAGCGTTCGCTGGCTTCGGCGACGTTGAAGCCGAGCACCTGGCCTTCCGACCATGCGCCGACCGCGCGGCGCGCCGCCTCGCCGAGCAGGCTGTGGCGGCGGAAGGCGTTCTCCAGCCCCTCCTCGTGCAGGAGGTCGATGGCCTGGCGCAGCGCGAACAGCAGATGCACCGGCGCGGTGCCGGCATATTTGCGATAGTGCTCGGTGCCCTCGCGCTCGCTCCAGCTCCAATAGGGCGTGCTCATGTTGGCCTTCTTCTGCACCTCGAGCGCGCGCGCGTTGGCGGCGACGAAGCCGAGGCCGGGCGGCGTCATCAGGCCTTTTTGCGAGCCGGACATCGCGACGTCGATGCCCCATTTGTCCATCTCGAACGGCATGCAGCCGAGCGACGCCACGGTGTCGACCATGTACAGCGCGGGATGGCCACTCGCCTTGATCGCCTTGCCGATGCCCTCGATGTCGTTCTGCACGCCCGAGGCCGTATCGACCTGGACGACGACGACCGCCTTGATGGTGTGCTCCTTGTCGCGGCGCAGGCGCTCCTCGACCTCGTGCGGCCGTACCGCGCGGCGCCAGTCGCCCTTGAGCACCTCGACCTCGGCGCCCATCAGCGCCGCCGCATGGCCCCAGCCGATCGCGAAGCGCCCGCTCTCCAGCACCAGCACCTTGTCGCCGCGCGACAGCACGTTGCTCAGCGCCGCTTCCCAGGCGCCGTGGCCGTTGGCGATGTAGATGTAGGACTTGCCCTTGGTCGCAAACAGGTTCGAGATATCGCGGAGCAGGCTCTCGGTCAGATCGGTCATCTGTTTGGAGTAGATGTCGATCGCCGGACGGTGCATCGCCTGCAGCACCTCGTCGGGCATCGTGGTGGGCCCGGGGATGGCCAGAAATTCCCGGCCCGCGCGAACGGTCATTGCTGTTGGTCCTTGTGTCGTGAAGACGCTCTGGAGGGTAGACGACTGCGTTTCTACGCGGTGGAGGCGTCCAAGAAAAGCACGGAAAATGCAGGTCTGAAGTGGGTTATCGCTTCGTCTCGCGGCAGCCCGCGGCTTCGGCGTCCTCGACCGAGCAGAACCAGCGGGTACCCTTGCTGATCTTCATCTTGATCTGGGTGTACCAGCGGCTGTTTGGCTGGTGGTAGATGCACTCGCCGGCGCTGTTGACGTTGCCCTTGATGGTGCAGTCGGGCGAGGGCGCAACCGGCCCCGAGGCCGAGGCGAGCAGCACCGAATGCGCGCCGTCGGGCGGCTTGATCGCGCCCAATATCGTGGTCTTCTTGTTGCGTACGCGCCAGTCCCAGGGCGCGATGAAGGCGCCCTGCCACATCCCGGCTTTTGCCTCCCGCGCGGCGGCCTCATCGGCGTCATAGTCGTGCGAGACGCGGGTGTAGGACAGCGCCCAGCCGCTCCGCACCAGCCATTTCTGGATGTCCTCGCCGCCGACCTCGCAGCGCGCCACGGTGCGGCCGCGCCGGTCGGTCGACCTTGCATGGCAGACCCAGCTCTTGCCCTCGGTGTATTTGGCGAGCTCGTCGCGCGCCGCGATGCCGCAGGTCCAGCGCTCGTCCTTGGTGTTGAGGCAGAGCTGATCGGACGACGGCGCATCGATGCCGCCGAGCCGGATCCTTGTGTTGCCGATCAAGACGGAATCGCCGTCGCGGACCTTTGCCGTGCCGGTGATGTCGGCGGCCTCAGCCGGCGACGGCAAGCCGGGCAAGGATAAGGCGACCAATGACAGCGCAATCAGGAGTTTTCGCAACATGCCGGTCCGCGTCTGATGAAAATGGCGATAAACCCCGCAATTGTGGTCGGCTTTTGTCCGCCCGGCCAGCATATGCCTGACAGTTGGGCTTTCAACTTACTGTCATCGGGCCGGGGGATGAGACCATCTTACCCGCGCCCCGCCATCGCCCGCTTCGCCACCGCCAGCCCCATCAGCACGAACGCCGACGTGACCTCCGGACCGCCCACCAGGATCCGCGTCGGCGTCTTCATCTTGTTCCATTCATAGGCGCGGAACGGGCCGCGGCGGCCGCCTTCGCCGATGGCGCCGACGATCACGTTCAGCGCCGGCGCAAAGGCGCGCGGGTCGGCGCCGAGATGGCCGAGCGCGATCAGCGCCAGTGCCGCGTCGAACACGTTCATTTCGGCGGCCATCAGCTCGCCCTTGACGTAAGAGAGCACGCGGTGGCGGATGAAGTCGAAATCGCCGTCGGGATCGATCGCGGCCTGCGCCGCCAGCGGCAGCGCCAGGAACGCCGCGTAGCAGCGGCCGAAATAGGCGCTGTAGAGTTCCGGCAGATAATAGATGTGCGAGCGCGGATTGGCGAAGGCGCCGCTTGCGGCGAGCCGCTTCTGGAAGCCGATGATGCGATGAACGGTGGCAAGCCGCGCCGGCGTCTCTAATACCTTCCAGCGCGCGAGGTTGCGGAAGCTGACCTCGAGAATGTCGAGATTGAGCGTCGGATCGAGATCGTTGCCGTAGGGCCGCTCGCCTTTGAGGTTGTCGATCCAGGTCGCGACCCCGCCCTCGTAGTCGATATTCTCGTTGATCGGCACGGTCACGCGCGGCTCGTTGACGCCGGCGCGCACCTGATAGCCGGCGTAGAAATCCAGCAGCGGCTGGTCGAGGATCGGATCGGTGCAGCCGGCCTGCGTTGCCGCGGAGATCGAGCACGCCGTGGTGTCGCAATCCGGTACGTAGACGCCGAAACCGAGGTCCTGCTTGATCTGGGCGAAGTAGCGTGAGAAGCGCGGATGCGGCGCTGGCGCGAGCGCGGTGATGACGTTGAACCGCGCGCCGTCGATGCCTTCCACTTCCTCGCGGCTGATGTTGACGCAGAAATCGACCATGTCGGTGACCGCGCGCTCCGCCGCAATCTTGTCGGCGGCCGAGGCGAGCCCGGTCTCGACATAACTCAACAGCGCCTCGATGAAGAACGCATCGTAATAAGCCGAGCGGTGGCGGATCTGCACCGGCTCCCACATCGGTTCGGCAACCCCTCGCCAGGGCGGATTGACGACCGCGCGCGCCGGCGATCGCGCGATGAAGACACGGGCGAGGTTGAACAGCAGCGACGAGTTCTTGTAGCCGCGCGCGTTGAGGCCCGTGAGCGCCATGGTCAGCTCGCGCCCGCGGAAATCGGGATCGCCGATCAGGTTGAACGCGGCGTAGGTCGGGAGGAAACCGTTCTTGCGGTACGAGCCGAGCAGATGCTGCGCGCAGTCGCGGATCACGCCGTCGATCTGCGATTGTTGCGGCATGGAGCCGGTGAACATGGCTGGCGGCGGCTTGGGATGATCCAGCGCGATGCTGTCGACGAGATCGGCGACGGGCTGGCCGACCGCCGCCCAATCGGGCTCGGCCTCGTCGCGGGCGCGAACCAGCGCCTCGCGCAGCCGGGCCAGTTTGGCTTCGTTGCGCAGCTCGGGCAGGCCTGCGCGGCGGAGCAGCACCCGCAATGCGGGATTGCCGAGCGCGGTCTTGTAGAACTTGGCCAGATGCGGATCGCCGCTGGCCGCCACAGACAATACGGGATCGCAGACGTCGTAAAGCGAGGGGCCGTCCTTCCGCGCCGTCAGCGCCCGGCAGGCGGCGCCGGCAAAATATTGAAAGCTCATGAAATACCTGGTCGCGGGAATTTGGCCGGGGGCCGACCGGCACGCTCCCAGCCGCGCGCCACCCCCTGCAAGTCGTTGAAAAAGCTACCCGGATTCGCAGGAAATACAAATGTGATGGGAGTCACAGAAAAAGCCGGCACGAAGGCTGCATGATTAGGCTCCGAAAGGCTGCGGGGCGCGAAAGATGGAGACTTTTGGGCGGGAGAATTAACTAATGACTTCAGTGATTTAGCTCAAAATCTGGGCAATCTATTGCCGGGGAGGCGATATCCGGTTAAGGGTTTGTTTGGTGCGGCGCCGCAAATTGCGCGCAATTCGGGGGCACACCCCGGCCAATCCCTCAAACCTGAAGACGCAATCGCGCTACTCAAACAGTGTGCGCGCGCTTGGCTGGTCTTTGGCACAGGAACGAACCGAGATGAATTTAAGGCAGCTCGACCTTTCCCGACGCACGATCGCGGTCGCCGCAGCCCTCATCGGCACGGTGTCCCTCGTGATCGGCGCCCATGCTGCTCTCAACATGCGGGCGCTCGATGCCGCCAAGGCCGTCGCGACCGACCAGGTCACCGGCTCGATCGGCCAGGCCTCGCGTCTCGCCCTCGTCATCGGCAATGGACATTACCCCGACGCCAACGCGCCGCTGACGCAGTCGATCAACGACGCCCGCGCGCTGTCCTCGTCGCTGCGCAAGAGCGGCTTTGACGTCGACATGGTGGAAGACGCGACCAAGGACGACATGGTCCGCGCCGTCAATCGCCTGAAGTCCCGGATCAAGCGCGACACCGTCGTCATGCTGTTCTTCGGCGGCTACGGCGTGCAGGCCGGGCGCGAGAGCTACATGCTGCCGGTCGATGCCGTGATCTGGAGGGAAAACGATGTCCGCCGCCAGGGCGTCTCCATCGACGGCGTGCTCGACATGATGAAGGAGCAGGGCGCCAAGGCCAAGCTCGTCGTGGTCGACGCCTCCCGCCGCAATCCCTATGAGCGCCGCTTCCGCTCCTACAGCCACGGCCTCGCGCCGATCAGCGCGACGGACAATGCGCTGATCCTCTCCTCGGCCTCGCCCGGCAAGGTCGTCGACGACGGCAAGGGCGAGCACAGTGTGCTGGTCAGCGAGTTCCTCAATAACCTCAATGCGCAGGGCAGCGCCGAGAGCGTCTTCAACAAGACCCGTGTTGCCATCTCCCGTGCCAGCGAAGGCGACCAGGTCCCGTCCGTCTCCTCCTCACTGCTCGAAGACGTCCATTTCGGCGAAGCCGGCGGCTAAAGCATGATCCGGAAAAGTGCGAAGCGGCTTTCCGAAAAGATCATGCTCAAACAACAACCTAAAGCGCGATGATGATTCATCCTCATCTCATCGCGCTTTAGTTTTTCTTAAGTCCTGCGAAGTCGCGTGCCCCGGACACGGCGCATCACATGATGATGCGACGCCGAGCCGGGGCCTGATTTTTTTAACCGCACATCAAGCGATGGGTCCCGGCTTTGCGCAGCAGTGTTGCACGCTGCAGCGCGTCCGGGACACGAGCCACTTTACCTACTTCGCTGCTTCCGCGGCCATCACCGTGCCCACCGGGTCGCCTTCGCGCAGGAGCGCGCCGGCGCGGGCGACGACTATATCGCCTTCGTTGAGGCCGTCGCGGACCTCGATATTGCCGCCCGACATCAGTCCGACCTCGACGCGCTTGGTCTCGACGCGGTTGCGGCGGATCACCTGCACGACGGTGCCGGCGGAGGAATACTGCACCGAGGTCAGCGGCACCGCGACGTTGCAGCTCTGTCCGGACTTGATCAGCGCGCGCCCGCTCGCATTCAGCAACAGCCGCTTCTGCGACGAGATGCCGATATAGACCATGCCCTGCTGGATGTTCGGCTCGACGGTCGGGCCGATGCGGCGCACCTTGCCGTCGATATCGCCGGCGCCGGCGATGCGCACGGTCGCCTGCTGGTTGACCGCGAGCTTGCGCATATCGCTGGTCGCGACGAGGCCGACGAGATCGTATTCGCTGCGCGCCACGATCGTGAACAGCGCCTCGCCCTTGGCCGAGGCGAGGTTGCCGATCTGCGCGGTCGACGTCGCGATCACGCCCGCCACGGGGGCGGTGACCTGAAGCGTGCCGCCCTCGGGCAGCGCCAGCCGCGCCAGCACCTGCCCGGCGGTGGTGGTCTCGCCGGCTTCCGCCAGCACTTCCGTCACCTTCAGGCCGGGCCGCTCGGGCCGCACGGAGCTTTCCTCGCGCGCGATGATCGTGCCAGTGGCCTCGACGATGTCGGAGAAACAGGATTTTGCGACCTTCAGCACCGTGACTGCCGGCCCCTTGGGCGCGTCGTCATCGGCGGCAGGCGCGGGCTGGGCGGACAGCAACAGCAGTCCGGTGAGCGCAACGAAATGTCGGGAAAAGGAACGCGCAGGCAAAGGACGCATCGGTCATTCCGGTTGGGGCCGTGACGGCCTCATCGATAGCAGAAGCAACCGCGGCGGACCATGGGCCGGCCGAATGAGAATGCCGCAGCAAGCACGGGCGGCGCGATGCCGCCCGTGAATTAGTCTTCGGGACCGGCGCCAAGGTTCGCTGTCTTCCACCGTCCTTGCGGCCATCCTTCGAGACGCCCGCCTGCGGCGGGCCCTCAGGATGAGGTCGTGCTTCGCGGCGAGCTATCAGACCCTCATGGTGAGGAGCCCGCCAAAGCGGGCGTCTCGAACCATGCAGGCCGAGCTCATCCCGCAGCCTCCAGGGGAGAGCAATCTCACGGCAGGCTCAAGAACTCCACCCAGTTCGGCTTCTTGCCGGTGGCGTAGGATTTCAGCTTGGCGAGTGCGCCGCTGCTCTGGTCGATGGCATAGACCGTCATGCTGTCGGAGAGCTCGCCGACCGCGGCGAGGTAGCGCCCGCTGGGATCGATGTGGAAGCCGCGCGGCTGCTTCTCGGTCGGCACGCTGCCGATCGTGGTCAGCTTGCCGGTTGTTGCATCGACCTTGTAGGCCGTGAGCGTGTTGGTGGTGCGCTCGGATGCGTAGAGGAAACGGCCGTCGGGGCTGATGTGGATGTCGGCGGCCCATGGTTTGCCGGAAAACCCTTCCGGCAGCGCGGTGGTGCGCTGGATCTCGTCCCATGCGCCGCTCTTGGCTTCGTAGGCGAACGCCGCGACGTCGCCGTTCAGCTCGTGGACGAGATAGACGAATTTGCCGTTGGGGTGGAACACGAAATGCCGCGGCCCGGATTTCTCCGGCACCTTGTGGGTTGGCGGATCGCTCGGCGTCAGCGTACCGGTCGTGGCGTCGAACGCGAAGGCCAGCACCTGGTCGGAGCCGAGATTGGTCGCGAACACGAAGCGGTTGTCGGGCGAGGGCAGGACGGCGTGCGCGTTCAGCCCGGTCGGGATCACCTGCTTCGGCTCGCCCGCAACGCCGTTGGCGAGCAGCGGATTCAGCGCGACCTTGTTGCCGCCATAGGAGGCGCTGAACAGGAATTTGCCGCCGCGGTCGAAGGCGATATTGGCCATGCTGTCGGCGAGCGGGCCGTTGCCGATATGGCTGAGTTGGCCCGTCTTGGGATCGATCGCAAAGCTCACCGCCACGAACGGCTGCGAACGGATTCCGGCGATCAGCACGCGGTGGTCGGGCGTGATCGCGAGCGGCGTCGAGGAGCCGGGCTTTTCGACGCCGGTGAAGGCGGCCGTCTGCACGGGCGTCATCTCCCCGCTCTCGGCCATCTTGAACACGCTGATGTCGTTGCTATCGGCGTTGCCGACATAGGCGAAGGTCTCGGCCATGCCGGCGCGGACTCCAGAAATGAGAGTGAGGAAAGCGAGGGTGGTGGCGATCGCAGCGCGGGGCGCGCCGGATGCAATGCGTCGGGTCGGTTTCAACATGGGGTCCTCCTGGAAGCCGGTGCGGCATTGTCGTTTTGCCGGCGAGGATAGCGGCAGCCGCCCCGCCGCACCAAATTCCAATTGGGATCGATCGATGCCGAAATGGTATCGGTGGGAGGTCTACCGCACCGCCGCTGTGCGGGAGGGCGGATGCGCGCCGGACGTGTGGTCGGGCGGCCCGAGCACGGTCCACACGGTGACCGCGAGCAGCGCGCAGGTCAGGATCGTCCAGGCGACGAGTTGTTTCCGCATCGGGCCGAATCCGTCCGTCATATGAATCTGAATGCTCCCGGGGAGCGTGCCTTGCGATCGTGCACTGCAAACCGCGGCGATCCTATGAACTCGTTCACAGGCGAAACGAACCGATGCCGCGCGAGCGCATTGACCGGCATGCCCCGCGAAAACGATCTCGAAGGTAAGCCCGACATGGGCGGCAAGCATGGCGGTCAGGCCGGCCAGCCCAAGCCGCCGCCGCGCCCGCATCAGGGCGAGCGCGATGAGGACGTCGTGGCAAAGCGCCACACCGGCCAAACCGATCGCAACTCCGCGCCGACCAAACCAAAATAGCGCCTCGCTCGCGCCGCGCTCGCTCTGGGAACGGCGGCCCCGCCTTGCCGTTACCCTGATCCCGCGGGCGGAGCAGATCGAAACGGAGGCTGGCACGTGTTTTGGATTTATTGGGACACCGCCTGGTCCCTCATCATCAGCGGCATCATGTTCGCCACCATCGTCACCCATCCCGACGCCGAGTTCGCCGAGATCCGTGCGGCCAAGCAGGCAAAGTGAGCCCGCGCGTCTTTAGGCTGCTCCGATCTCCGTGATCCAACCCAGTCCGGCTCGCCTGCGTCAAACCCGCGACTTCTCTATCCGCGGCAAGAAAAAAGAGGGTCGGTTGAGCCGGGCGGGACTGCGCTTCGCGCAGCCGCGCGGCTACCCCACGCTTACCAATCTGCATAACCTCAAGTCATGCTGCCGGGCATGAAGCAGCGGATCATGGCGCGGCCGTTGACGTAATACGGCCAGACCATGGTGCGACCGGCGCGGTTCGGCTCGGTGATCACAGTATCGTCGGACACCTCGATCCAGTCGCCCAGAAGCCTGACGCGATAATGTCCGTCTCGCGTGTCCCAATCGACATCGTCGAGGGCGGTGCCGTCGGCGTCGGCGCAGCACGGACCGCCGCCCTTGCTGCGCAGGCTCTCGAACCAGCCCTTGAGGGGAGAGTTTGCATAGCGACCGTCGTCGCGGGCTTTTGCGGACAGGCCGATCATGGCGACAACAGCTACGAGAGGGATCATCCTGAATGCCACGATCGCCATATCGCCTCGCTCGATCTCGCGCGCGCAAGAGCGCAGACGAGAAGCCGCCTGCGCTGCACGTGACGCAATGCTGGCTGACGCCCGCCGACCGGGTTCCAGCCGTCTCAGCGGGGCGATAACCGCGAGGGTCGATGTTTGATCCAATTTTCAAGGGCGCGAACTCATCGATGCCATGAGTCCATACAACATGGGTCCATTCAATCAGTCCGCGCCCTGCTTCGGCTCTAGCCCGGCAAGCGGTCAGTAGTCCCAGAACACCGGGACCCAACGAAAGGCGTCGCCGTCGACGGCGACCCGGCCCACGGACGGGAACGGCAGGTGCGTGGCCACCAGCATCTCGCCGGTCTCGGCAAGCTCCCGCAACATACGGACACGAACGCGCGCGGCCTCCTCTGGGTCGTGTTCGAAACCATTGTGCCAGTCGGGCTGCTCGAACCCGACGGCAAACACGGCATCGCCGGCGAATGTCAGCGCGTCACCGCCGGACGCCATGCGAACCACGCTGTGTCCGGGGGTGTGGCCGCCAGTGCGACGCGCGATGACGCCAGGCGCAATCTCGTGCTCGTCATCGAACAGCCGCAGCTGACGGCCGTACTCCTTCACGAACCGCTTGGCGGTCGATCGCAGCGCGTCCGGGAACCCTTCCGGCATGGCAGTGCGGGAGAAATCAGGGTCTTCCCAGAACTTGACCTCGGCGGCCGCGACGTGGATCCGCAGGTCCTTGCGCAGCTGCTCCTTCACCCCGTCGACCAGCAGCCCACCAATGTGGTCCATGTGCAAATGGGTCAGCACCAGATCGGTCACGGACGCAAGATCGATACCCGCGGCCGCCAGTCGCTTGATCAACTGCCCGGCCCGCGGCAAGTTCAGGTTCGGGTCGGACCCCAGTCCGGCGTCGATGAGGATGGTCTTGCCGCCGCTGCGGACCATGACGGCGTTCAGCGCCCAGTCGAAAGCATCCTGCGGCAGGAACATGTCGTGCAGCCAGGTCGCCCGGACCGCCGGGTCGGCGTTGTGCGCGAGCATCTTGGTCGGCAGCGGCAGCACGCCATCGCTGACCACCAGCACGTCGATCTCGCCGATCTTCAGCGCGTAGCGCGACGGAACGAGCTCTTCGGGCCCCGATGTCACGGGATATGAGGTGTTGTGCAGATTCATGTTGGTCTCCTGTTTCAAGGTTAAAGGCTCCCGGCTGGTCTGTTGAGCAGGCCGCGCCGCCAGGAGAGCGCGGCCGTCATCGCTTCGCGCGTTAGAGGCTGGTCACGCGCTCCGGATCGGCCGCCGCGAGCGCCAGGGCGCGCTCCGCCTTCGGCGGATAGATCCAGACGGTGTTGATCTCCTGCTTGGTCTTCTTGGCGGTCGCGCCGACCATCTCGACCTTGCGCTCCCATCCACGCGTGAACAGCGCCCCGGCTTCGCCGAGGTCGAGGCAGGTGACATAGGCCTTCTGGTGATAGGGCCTCGTCGGCACGCCCAGCAGCTCGGCCGCGGCGTTGTTGCCGGCAAAGGCGCCCATCCGCGTGGCGTGCTGGCACGACATCAGCGCGTGATTGCCGTCATCGTCGCAGGCGGCTCGCGCAGCATCGCCGGTGGCGAAGACGCCCGCGGCACCGGGCACGCGCAGATCGCGGTCCACCAGCAACCGCCCGAAATTGTCGCGCCCGGCGGGAATCTGCGCGGTCAGCGGCGCGGCGCGAATGCCCGCCGCCCAGATCACGGTCTCGGTTTCGATGCGCTCGCCGTTCGACAGCGTCACACCGGATTCATCGAGCGAGGCGACACCGGCGCCGAGCCGCGTCTCCACGCCGAGCTTGCGCAGGGCTTCCTCGATGATGGGGCGGGCGCCTTCGCCCATGTCGGGTGCGATCGCATTGTTGCGCTCGACAATGATGATGCGGGGCCTGGCGTCCTTGCCGAAGATATCGCGCAGCCGCGCCGGCATCTCCGTGGCCGCCTCGATCCCGGTGAAGCCGCCGCCTGCGACGACCACCGTGTTGCGTCCGTTCGCGGCGGACCGCTCCGGAAGACCGTGCAGATGCCTGTCGAGCGCAACCGCATCGTCGATCGTGTCGACGCTGAAGCCGTGCTCGGCGAGGCCCGGAATGTTCGGACGGAACAGCCGGCTGCCGGTGGCCACGACGAGGCGATCGTAAGAGAGCGTCTTCCTGGTGCCCTTGGCGGTAGCGATCTGCACCGTTCGAGCTTCGATGTTGATGGTCTCGGCGCTGCCTTGCACATAGGCGACGTCGATGGCCTTGAGGACATCGAGCAGCGGCGCCGTCAGGGTCTCGGGCTTCGCTTCATAGAGCCGCGGGCGAACCACGAGCACAGGCGAGGGGGCAACCAGCGCGATCTCGAGCTGCTCTGGCGAGACGCCCTGGATCTCGCGCTGGCGCGCTGCGGAAAGCGCGGCGTACATGCCGGCGAAGCCGGCGCCGATGATGATGATTCGCATGGGTTTGCTCCTTGTTTGTGCTTGTCGAAAGTTCGCACGCGACCGCGTTGCTGCGTTGAGAGCAGCGTCCGGCAGCGGCACGAAGAGGTGGATTCGATCGCTGGTCTTAAGGCGCCATGCAGCGTTGCAGCGGCGAACGCGGCGGCAGGCTGTAGCGAAGGACGAGCGGCTGAGGCTCCATTGGACCCCAGTCCTGATAGGGCAGGCCGGGGCCATTTCGCGTCATGATGGAAACCAGCGGGTAGGTCGGGTGCATGGAGTACGCCGGAATTTCCACCTCCTCGCCCGTCGCCGACGTGAAGCGAACGGCCAGCGAGAGTCCGTACAAGGTTGCGGTCGCGAGGCTTCGGCGGCGTGACGCAATCAGCCGTCGGCTGACGAAGTTTTTCCAGGTCATCTTTGGTCTCCCTCGATTGGTCTGGACATGGTGATGATGTAGCCGACCCGATTTGCCGCTGCCCCAGCGCGATTGCCGTTCCTGTCGAGAGATTGCTGCTAACGCACGCGCCTGCGCCAATCGCTCGGCGTTTCATCCGTCAGCTTCTTGAATGCCGCGGCGAAGGCGGTTTGCGAGGAATAACCAAGCGCGGCCGCGATCGAGACGATCGAATCGTCGCTCTCCCGCAGCATGTTCATGGCCTGCTCGAGCCGGTGCTGGCGCAGCCATGCATGCGGCGAGAGCCCGGTGCTCTCCTTGAAGGACCGGCAGAAATGAAAGCGCGATAAACCGGCATCGGACGCCAGCGCATCGAGCGAGACGTCCGCGTCGCTGTCGGAGCGCAATCGTTCGATCGCACGGAGCAGGACCTTCGGCGACAGCCCGCCCATGGTCGGTTGGAACGTGGTGGGCGAGCCTGCGTGCGCCGCCAAAAGGCGCGTGGCCAGAAGATCGGTCAATTGATGCCGGAATAGCGTATCCAGCGCGCCATGGCCCTCCAGCGTATCTGCCGCGCTCAGGAGCAGTCGGGACGTGATGGGGTCAGGATGCGCCGTTCGCTCCAGCAGGTCGGCCGGTCCGGCGGTCCCGGCTTCGTCCGCAACGCGCTTCAGGATTGCATCGGGAAGATAGAGTTGAACTACGTCGACAGGCTTCGGGATATCCCATCGCGAGCTCGATCCTTCCGGAATGATAATCAGGGCCCCGGGACGAAACGTGCCGATCGCAACCGATTTTCCCGAGCGCCGCTCCATGCGCTGCATCACGCCGTTATAGGCCATGATCACGTGGTGGCTCATGGGCTCGACGACGTCGTGCAGCGGATCATGCTTCCAGTGCGCGATGCCGGCACCGGAGGAGTCCAGCGCCATGCGAAACGGCTCGGTTCTGAGTACGCGCGCCATCTCCGCGTCGGCGGCGCGGCGCTCGGACGTCGAACTGTCGTCTGGCTGTGCGCCAGGTGCGGGCGGCAAGCTCTTGTGCGAGGGATTGCGCATGAGTGCGGTGTTCCCGGTCATGGTGTGGCTCCTCCTGATCACCTCGGATTTTGGATCAGTCGTCCGTATTTGTACGGAACGGCGCATGTTCTATGCGCCGCGAATGCCCGGCGTATTTCCTGAAGCCGCGATTCTTTGTCCGATCCTGCTCCAAGCCGGCGCGCGCTTGCGCGAACGCACGGCGGGCGGGCGGCTGGAAAGGATGTCTATGACAACAAGTGCGACAGGCCGTCACGGGGCTGTGACGATTGGACCCGTTTTTGGCGCAGCAAGGCCGAATTTCGAAGCGGGAAAGCCTTCCGATTCTGCGACACCCCTCCAACGGAGGGTACGAGATGACCGTGCGCGGCTAAGCCGCCACCGCCTGCGCCGACAAGAGCTGCTTCAGCTTCGCCGCCGGCACGGCCGGGCTGAACAGCCAGCCCTGCATCTGGCTGCACCCGAGCTGCCGCAGCACATCGCGCTGGGCTTCGGTCTCGACGCCTTCCGCGGTCGTTGCCATGTGGCGGGCGGCGGCCATGTGCACCACGGCCTGCACGATCGGCGAGGAATCCTCAGGTTCGCCGATGTCGCTGATGAAGCTGCGGTCGATCTTGATCTTGTCGAACGGGAAGCGGTGCAAATAGCTCAGCGACGAATAGCCGGTGCCGAAATCGTCGAGCGCGATGCGGACGCCGAGCTCGCGCAGCTGCTGCAGGATCGTCAGCGCCTCCGAATCGTCGCGAATCAGGACGGTCTCGGTGATCTCGAGCTCGAGCCGTCCGGGCGCCAGCCCTGACTCCGCCAGCGCAGCTGCGACCTTGAGCGCCAGCGTCCTGGAGCGGAACTGCACCGGCGAGACGTTGACCGCGATATGGATGTCGCCGGGCCAGGAGGCGGCCTCCGTGCAGGCCTGCTTCAGCACCCATTCGCCGATCTCGCCGATCAGGCCGGTCTCTTCCGCGACCGGAATGAAGTCCGCAGGCGAGATCATGCCGCGCTCGGGATGGCACCAGCGCAGCAGCGCCTCGCAGCCGGTGACGACATTGGCGGCGAGATCGACCAGCGGCTGGTAGTGCACCTCGAACTCGCCGCGGGGCAGCGCCTGACGCAAATCGAGATCGAGCTGGCGGCGCTGCCGGGCCTTGGCGTCGTATTCGGGCGCGAAGACGCGGTAAGTGCGGCGGCCCTCGGATTTCGCCGCATACATCGCCAGATCGGCGCGCTTGAGCAGATCGTCGAGGGTGTCGCCGTGGTCGGGTGCGATCGCAATGCCGATGCTGGCATCGGTCGGGATTTCCTGGCCGTTGCAGTTCACGGGCGCGCGCAGCGCCGTCAGGATCTGCTCGGCAAGGGCCGTCAGCTCGGCCTGATCGCTGCTGCCGGCCTTGACGATGGCGAATTCGTCGCCGCCTAGCCGTGCGACCATGTCGTTGCCGCTGACGCACGCGCGCAGCCGGTTCGCGACCTGGCGCAGCAGCTCGTCGCCGACCTCGTGTCCCAGCGAATCGTTGACGCCCTTGAACTCGTCGACGTCGATATAGAGGATCGCGAACGGCTTGCCCTGACTGAGTTCCGCGACGCGGCGCTCCAGATGGCCGCGCATCAGCACGCGGTTGGGCAGGTCGGTCAGCGCGTCGTAATGCGCCATATGCGCGATGCGTTCGTCGGCACGGATGCGCTGGGTGACGTCGTCATGGGTCGCGAGCCAGCCGCCGGCGGCGCCGGGCTGGTTCTTGACCTCGATCAGGCGGCCGTCCGCGGTCTCGACGATCGTGCTCTGCGTCTGCCCGGCATTGCTCAAGATGCCGTCGCAATAGGAATCGACGTCGCCATGGAACGACCCGGTGTCGTGGCGATGCCGGATCACGTCGCGGAAATAGGCGCCGGGCTTCACCAATTCGGCCGACAGACCGTACATCTCGATGTAGCGGCGGTTGCAGACGATCAGCCGTTCGTCCTGATCGAACATCAGGAGGCCCTGCGTCATGGTGTTCATCGCGGTGTCGAGCTGCTGCTTTTCCACGGCGAGCCGGCGCGTCACCTGGCGGAAGATCAAATAGAGCGTGAGCACGAGCAGGCCGATCGACAGCACGGCGACGGTGACGAAAAATTTCGTTTGCGTATGCCAGGTCGCCAGCGTCGCATCCAGCGACTTGGTCGCGACCACGACCAGCGGCTCGCCGGTGAGGAGGCGCGAAGCGACGATGCGGTCTTTGCCGTCGATCGGGCTTGCGAGCTGCGTCGTGACGAAGCTGCGTTCGAACACGGCTTTCTGCTCGGGCGAGCCGGTGCGGTAATTCTGCCCGATCATCGCGTCGACATGAGGAATGCGCGCCAGCAGCTGGCCGTTCTGGTGGTGCATCGCGATCGAGGAATCCTCGCCCAATCCTGTCGAAGCGAAGTACGATTCGAGCTGCTCCGGCGTGATCGCCCGGGTGACCATGCCGAGGAATTCGCCATGCAGGCCGGACACGCGGCGCGCGATCACGATCGCCGGGCCATTGCCGAGCCGGCCGGGCACGACCTCGATCTCTTCCTGTGCGATCGGATCGTTCTTGAGCCGGTTGAAATAGCCGCGGTCCGCGACCGAAATATCGGCGACCGGCCAGCGCCGCGACGAGTTGACCAGCACGCCATTGGCGTCGAACACGTTGGCGCCGGCGACATCGGACCAGCCGCTCGCCTTCGCGCGCAGCTCTTCGTGCATGGCGAGCGTGCCCATCTCGCTGCGGAAGACGTCCGCCGATTCGATGCCGTGGCTTTCGAGTTCCGCGATGACGCTCTTCTGAAGCACCGCGAAGTCCGCGAACTCGCGGTCGAAATGACGGGCGAGCAGCCGGACCGCGCTCTCCAGGCTGTCGCGGCCGCTCTCGATCGCATTCTGCCGGAAGCGGTCGACGGTGAGCGCGGTGCCGATAGCCATTGCGGCCATCAGCACGAAGCCGCCGATGATCAGCCATGTCAGCGGCGCCCCGCGCCAACGGCGCAGCAACGCGCGCGTGCGCGCGCTCCACCGGATCGATGTGCCCATGCAGTCCTCCCGTCGGATGCAAGATGCAGCAAAACCGACAAGAGCCCGTTACCAGCGACGGTTAGGAAAACATGAATCGGAACGGAATCAGCGGGTTGGTTCCCGACGATCCGGGTGCGTTCAGCGGCGGATTTCCCATCTCAGCGCTTCCGCATTCGTCTTGGCGAACATCGCCGGCACGTCGAAGGTCCCGGTCTTGAGATCATAGCGGCAGCGCCAGTCGGCCAGCCCTTTCACGGCGACGTTCTTCGGATGCTTGTCCATTTCGCCCGACAACGAGATCACGAGGTAACGGTTGTCCGGCCAGTGCACGCCAAGCCCGCGATAGGCCTCTTCGCTGCCTTGCACGAGATTGGCCGAGATGTGGTAGTCGAGCTTCATCTTCCTGGTGTCCGGCCGGCTGTGGAAATAGGCCCAGGCGAGATCGCTGAGCGAGGTCTTCGTTGCGCTCGCGAAAGCGCCTTTCTCGACATGGTAGAGATAGAGGTCCTGCTCGCCGGAGCCGGTCTTCTGCATCCGCAGCAGCCATTGCGAGTCGGGGGTCCAACGGAAGCCGGCCGGATAGTCCTGCTCCGGCTTCAGCTCGGTCATCGCTTCGCCGTTGCGCGCCCAGACCTGCCATTTGATATCGAAATCTCCGCCGTCCTTCATGTACTGCTCGAGCCTGGTGGTTTTGTCGGGCGAGGTGAAGGCCAGTTCGGCATCGTCGCTGAGAGTGAACCCAGGCGGCGGGCCGGAAGCGGCCAGCGCCGGAGTTGCGACCAGCGTCAGGGCAAGCACCAGCAATTGTGCGGGACGGCAAAATGCGTTCACGGGGAAATTCCTCAAGAAAAATGCCGCGATGCGGCCTCGATGATTTGACGCCGGCGGGGTGGCGCCGGTTCATCCCTTGCGCGCTGGCTCATCATCCTATCGACCGTCTTGCTGCCGTAGCCAAAACGGCGCAACCTGCCGCCCCCGGCTGATTTGCAGGGTTCGTTCTGATCGAGGTTCGTTTACGATGGTGACCGCATCCAAGGCCTTCATTGCACTCTGTCTGCTCGCGGTGGGGGGCACCGTGCTGGTGATCGGCCCCGCCGAGCTGCGCCGCCTGCTGCCGAACGGGGCGAAGACCGACATCTCGGTCGCCTCCAAGCCGGAACTCAAGCCGGAAGAGCCCAGGCTTGCCGCGAACGCGCCGGCGCCGGCCGCGTCTCCCGCCCCCGAGCCGCGGGCGGGTGCGGTGGTCGAGACCGAGAGGCAGGTCACGGCCGCGCTTGCCGATCTTGCGCCGGTCAAGCCGCCGCCGGCGGTTGCGGATACCGGTCCCCGTTTCGACGTCGCGCGCGTCGATAATCACGGCGAGGCGGCGGTGATCGCGGGCCAAGCGACGCCGGGCGCCAAGGTCGAGCTGCTGCGCGACGGCAAGCCGCTCGACACGGTGGTGGCGGATGCGTCGGGCCAGTTCGTGATGACGCCGCCGCAGCTTCCTGCCGGTTCCTATGAGCTGACCCTGCGGGCGAAATCGCCTGACGGCACCGTCACGCAATCCAGCCGCAGCATGCCGGTAACGATCGCCGAAGCCGCGCCGCCGCCCGCGCGCGCCGCACCGGCCGCGAGGCAAGATACGAAGCAAGAGGCGAAGGCCGAGAAGCCTGATGACAAGTCGGATGTCGTGGCATCGGTATCGGACAGGTCCGCGGTCCGGCCCCGACTGATGGGCGCACCGAAACCTAAGGTCATGGCGCGGGCGCCCGCGGCCACGGCGGTCGCATCGGCGTCGCCGGCGGACGTCATCAGCGGTGCAGCCGCGGAAGCAGGTGGCAGCCGGGTGATCTCCCGCGGCGACAGCCTGTGGGCGCTGAGCCGGCTCGCTTATGGCGACGGCGCCCGCTTTGCCGTGATCTACAACGCCAACCGCGCCAAGATCCACAATCCCAATTTGATCTATCCCGGCCAGACCTTTGTGCTGCCGCAGAAGGCGGAGTGAGGGCGGCGCTTCGCCGCTGCGTTTGCAATCTTGCCGTCTAGACCCGCTGTTCTTCTCCCTCGCCCCGTTCTTACGGGGAGAGGGTGGGGTGAGGGGTTCTCTCCGCGAAGGCGCAGCCGGTTGGGACTCCCGCAGCCCGCGATGCTTTGCCCTGTGTGCTTCCGGAACTTTTGGTTCCCCTGCGCGTCATCGTGATGCGGCGCGATGCGCGCTTGGCGCCGGAGGAGGGCCAAGGTGGACAGGTCAGTGGTCATGTCGAGATCACGCTTGGGGCCCAGGCTGGGGCTGGCGCTATCAGGCGCAACCCTCGTGATGCTGGCGGCGCTGTTGCCAAATCGCGCCGAGGCGCAGTTCGGCTTGCGCGGCGGCCCGCTCGGCGTTGCACGCTTTGCCGTCGGCCACGTGATTGGCCTGTCGCGCTTGCGCCATGCCCGCATGGCGGTGCGGGGCGGCCGATACCGCTCCGCCGCGTTGAGGTCGCAAGATCCTCGCGGCGCAGAGCGTGGCCAGCCCGCCAATCCCCAGCCTGCGAATCCCTACGTCCTCCGTGCGGCGCTCACGGCGCAAGCTGCGCTGGCGGGCTGGCGTGGTGGCCGCCGGCCGCAGGGCTGGTGGCGCCATCCCGACGGCAGCTACGGCTGGGCCGGCCCGGTGTTCTGGCCGTTCGCCCATGACGATCTCACCAATGCAATCATCTTCGGCGATACGACCAGCATCTCGCTCTACGGCTATGGCGACATCTACGCCGCGATCTTCGCGCCCTATGCCGCCACGGAGCTTGCCGCCTACACCGCGCCGCAAGGCAGGCGCGCGCGCAAAATTCCGTCGGCGCAAAACATCTGCGACGTCAGTGATCCCGCCGGCTTCCCGGTGGATCGCATCGCCGCAGCGGTGCAGCCGAACGAATTGCAGCGCACCGCACTCGACGATTTCAGTGCCGCCTGGCTGGCTGCCCGCGACAGCATTCGTGCGGTCTGCCCATCGCAGGTGCCCGCGACCGCATCAGAGCGCCTCGGCCTGATGCGCGAGCGCCTCGAGGCCGTGATCAAGGCAACGGACGCCATCGCACCGCCCCTGGCGAAATTCGAAGGTCTCCTCGACGACGGCCAGAAGGCAAAGTTCGATGGGTTGGCCACGGACCGTCGCGCCGCGCTCGCGTCGATCCAGCAAAAGAATCCCCAGGCGGCATCGGCCTGCCAGGCGGACAGTGATCCCCGCTACGACGAGAAGGTGCAGCGCCAATACGAGCAGCTCGTGCAGCAGCAATGGCCTGCGGCCGACATCGCGTCCACGCTCAAGCTCGACGATACCGCCCGCGCCCGGCTCGACGTCCTCCAGGACACCACGCTGCGCACCATGGAGACGCTGAGCGCCTGTCCGTCCAAGGCTGAGCTCACGCCTCAAGCCCGCCTCACAGCGGTGAAGGCGCGGCTGGAGACGATGCTGCAAGCGGTGAACGGCGTCAGTGACGCGCTCGACGATTTCGAGGCGGACCTGAGCGACGAGCAGAAGGCGGGGTTCGAGGCAATCGGGCCGAAGCGCGGGGTGTGAGTAATGGCTGTATCGCCGATGATGCCGTCCAGCCGGTGTTTTGCCGGACGTGTCAAAGCGGCTTCGTAGCGTGCCGCGCAAGTCATTGATTCCACAGCCCCCGGCTACTGTGCATGGGGTTGTTTTCGCATTTTTTTGTTTTGGCTACCCTCGCCGCCTTGCCGCCGCGGCATCCACCACGTTCTCCACCTCCTCGCGCCACGACAAGATCTCCATCGCGAGCACGGGGTGGTTAAAACCCTTGAGCTGGAGATCATCGAGCGCGCCGGCTTCGACCCAGGGCTCGACGATGCCGTAGACGCGGCGGCTGACCACGATCTGGTTGGCCTTGGCCTCGCCGCAGAGGCGGGAGGCGAGGTTGGTGACGCTGCCGATCGCGGCATATTCCAGCCGCTGCTCGAAGCCGACCTGGCCGAGCGTTGCATAGCCGAGCGCAACGCCGATGCCGAAGCCGAGGCTGTGGCCGCGGTTGCGCCAGCGCTCGGTCAGCGGGCCGATCGTGTCGCGCATCTCCACCGCCATCTTCACGGCGCGCTTGGTGTGGTCCTCGAACTGGATCGGCGCGTTGAACAGGATCATCACGCCGTCGCCGGCATATTTGTCGAGCGTCCCCTCGTACTTGAATATCAGCGTGCCGAGCGCGGCGTGATATTCGCGCAGCACGTTCATCGCCTCTTCCGGTTCGGTCGCCTCGGTGAAGGCCGTGAAGCCACGCAGGTCGCAGAACACCACGGTCACTTCGCGGCGTTGGCTGGTGAGCAGCCCCTCGGGGCTGTCGGAGGAGGCGATCAGCTGCGCCACCTGCGGCGCCAGGAATCGCTCGAGCTTGCGGATGCGCTCGATCTCGCCGAGCTGGGTCTCGACACGCTCCTCCAGCGACTTGTTCCAGTCCTTGAGCTGCTCGGTCTGCTCGCGCAGCTTGTCGGCCTGGGCGCGGACGGTCTCGTTCGCAGCCGCGAGCTCGCGGCCCTTGTGGTCGACCTCGGTGAACAGCCGCGCATTACGCATCGCCAGCACGGCCTGGTTGGCGAAGGTGCGCATCAGGCCGATGATGCTGGCGGCGAACTCGCCGCTGGCGCGGCGCAGCACCACCAGCGAGCCGAGCGTGCCCTGCTGGTCGACCAGCGGCACCACCAGCACCGAATGGAAGCCGGCCTCGATCGCGACGTCGCGCAGCGGCTGCTCGGAGGCCTGGTCGAGATCGGCTAGCGCGATCGGCTCGCCGCTATCGGCGGCGTCGCTCAGGATGTTCGCGCCTTGCTCGATGGTGACATGCGCGCCGTCGGCGGATTTGTCGATGCCGTTGGCCTCGACCAGATTGAAGCGGCGCACCTCGGCGTCATAGCCGTAGATCAGCACCGCATCGGCATGGGTGATCTCGATCGCGCGGGCGGCGATGGTCGGCAGCACGGCGTCGAGATCGAGCGAGGCGGCGACCGCGCGGCCGACCTCTTCCAGCACTTTGAGCTCGTTGATCGACTGCGCGAGATCGCGGGTGCGCTCCTCGACCTTGGTCTCCAGGTCCGAATAGGTCTCCTGGAGCTGGCCGGCCATGCGGTTGAACTGGCCGGCCAGATCTTCCAGCTCGTCGGAGGTGTGCACGTCGATGCGGTGGCTGAAATCGCCCTCGCCGAGCTTGTGCGCGCCGTCGCGCAGCGCCGTGATCGGAATGATCATGCGGCGGGCGAGCAGCGTGCCGGCGAGGATCGCGACCAACAGGCCCATGCCGATCAGCAGCGCGATGCGCACCAGCTGGTCGCGGATCGGCATCAAGGCCTGCGTGGTCGGTTGCTCGAACAACACGCTCCAGCCGAGCTTCGGCACGGTGCTCGCGGCGCTCATCACCGAATGGCCGTTGAAATCGGTGCCGGACGTGTCGCCCTCGTGGCCAGGCGCGACCGCGGCCGCAACCTGCGGCAGCTTCGACAGGTCCTTGCCGACATCGGGCCCTTTCGAGGACGTCGCCAGCACGCGGCCGCGCGGATCGACCACATAGGCGAAGGCAGCCTTGCCGACCTGGGCGTCGGACAGGAAGTCGGAGAGAAAGCTGAGGTCGATCTCGGCCACGGTGACGCCGGCGTTGAAGCCGGAATGCGCCACCGAGATCGACATCAACGGCGTCCGGTCGGAGAACCAGGCCGGCGCGTAGCTGACGCCGCGGGCGACGGTGTCGGTGAAGCGCATGTCGCGGGAGAGGTCGGCATTGCTGCCGGTCGTGGTCGACTGGCGCGAGACGCGAAGCACCTCGCGGCCCTCGCCGTTGAGCTGGAACAGCTGGTTGACGACCGAGACCTGGTGCAGCAGCTGGGCGTAGTCGGCGCGGCGCTTCTCGAGCGTGTCCTGGCTCGCCCGCGTCACCCAGCTGATCTGGCGCTCGAGTTCGGAGATCGACTGCTCGATCCGCCGGGCGCCAGCCTGCGCCTTGTCCTCCAGACCGTCGGTCAGCGAGGTCCTGGTGGCGCGGTAGGAGATCCAGCTCTCCATCGCGCCGTTGACGGCGAGCACGAACACGACGAGGCCGACGAGGGAGACGACGTATTTGGCGAACAGGCCCTCGCGCAGAAACCGTGTCTTGTCGCTCTCTCCTGCCATCCCGATCCTCTCGCGCCGCCATCGACGCCGGCGCTACGGGCCGTACAGACCCTGCGAGCCTTCTACCACAATTTGGGCCAAGGGACTGGACAAGGGACCGCTTGACCGGTCGGTGTGGTTACCGGCTGTGGACGCTGGGGGCAGGCGGAAGGATGGTGAATTGTCGCAGTCTCATCCGTTTGGAGGAAGCGGCGGCCGGGCGAGCCGATGTAAGGGGATGCTCTGGAGTCCAGCGCTTCGGTCCTCCATTCATCGATTAAAGAGCTGCCGCAGCACGTCGTTCATCGGCTGACTGTCCTGCTGCGCCGCCGGCGGGTCCTCCAGGGCAGGGGACGCGGGCGAGACCTGCGGCACCAGTGTGGATGTGGATGGCGCTGCCGGCAGGCTGCGGCTGCGGCCGGTGCTATTACCGGTGCCAGTACCAGTGCCAGTGCCGTTTCCCGCACCACTGGAAAGCCCCTGCTGGATCAGATTGCCGATCGCCTCGCCCAAGGGACCGCCGAGCAGATTGTTCTGTCCCGGCTGCTGGGTTTGCGGATTGGCATTGCCGGCCGCATTGCCGCCACCTGGCGCGGTGGTCCCTCCGAGGCCGAGGTTGCCGCCAAGGTTACTGCCAAGACCGCCCAAAATATTGCCGAGCCCGGCACCATCAGCTCCGAACAGGCCCTTGCCCATCTCGCGCAGCTTGGCATAGGCGGCGTCCGGATTGTCCAGCATGCCGGTCATGTCAGGATAGATCCGCGGCTGCGACCAGGTGCCCTGGATCATCACGGGGATGCCGAAGCCGACCGGCTCCGAGGCGCGGCCCTGGCCTTCGGTCGTCATCACCAGCTTCGGCTCGACGCGAAAGCCCATCATCTTGGTGTCGAGTGCGATCGTGCCGGCGCCGGTCACGCGGACCAGCGGTCCGGTCAAATTGAGATCGGTGGTCACCGCCTGGCCCTTGTCGACACGGAAGGACGCCGAGAGCTGCGACAAATCCGTGCTCTGCTCCTTGCTGTTGTCCTGGTTGTCCTGCCAGCCGGACAGCGTGCCCGACGTCAGCGAGCGGATCATCTGTGCGACGTTGATGCCGCGAATGGCGCCGTCCTGGAAATTGACGAAGGCGGTGCCCTGCATGTTCGCCATCAGCGCGCGCTGGCTGGTGCCGGCACTGCGCAGCGCGAGCTTGGCCTGCAGCTTGCCGTCGATCCGGTCGAATTCGGCAAGGCCCTGGAGCAGCGGCAGCGCGCGCACGCCGGTGAGGTCGGAATGCATGGCAAAGCTCGGCGCGCCGCTGGTCGCATCCAGGATCACCTCGCCCGAGACCTGGCCGCCATAGGCGCCGAGATTGGCGGTGCCGGCCTTCAGCACGCCGCCGGCGAGTTTTGCATCGAGCGCCAGCGGCGCGAGGCGCGTATCGCCGATCACCGCCTCGTTCGCGGAGACCCTGATTTGTGCATCGACATAGTTGAGGCCGGACACGTCGATCGGCGCATCGCTCCAGGGCTGCCCGGACGCGCCTTCCGGCGATTTCGCCAGCGGAATCGCGAGCCGCTGGAAGTCGAGATCGAGCTTGACCAGAGGTTTGCTCGCGATATCGACCGAGGCCCAGCCGTTGAACGCGCCATCGCCGAGCGTGCCGTTGACGCCGTTGATCATCACGACATCGCCGCTCAGCCGCATCTCGGCACGACCTGCGAGCTGAGACTTCAGCACATCGGGCATGTCGATGACGAAATCCACCGGGATGGTCGGCCGGTCGGCTGGCGGGGTCGGCATCGTCGCCTTGATGTCGAACTTGGTCGGATGCTCGCCGACCCGCGCGGTGCCGGTGATGTTGACCTTGCGGTCGCGACCGACAATCGCATCGGCATTGATGGCGCTGATGCGGCTCTCGACGCGATCCCGCACGCGCGCGAATGCGACCTCGCCATCTGTGACCTTGATGCGGTCGATGGCGGCGCCATCGGTATCGAGCGCGATCGGCTTCGACGCGCCGCCGGCATTCGGCAGGCGCTCACGCAGCAGCGGCTGGTAGAGCACGGGATGGGTGACGACGAGCTCGCTGATCGTCGGGCGGCCCGACCAAACGCTCGAGAGCGACATGTCGGCCTGCACGCTGTCGATGGTCAGGCGCGTGATGCCGCTGCGGTCCTTGGGGTCCTGAAGCGTGAGGTCGTTCAGCGTCACGTTCAGTGTCGGCCACAGGCTGATCCTGGTGGTGCCGTCGATCGACAGGCGATAGCCGGTCGCACTCTCGACCCGCGAGGCAATCGTCGAGGTCAGGAAGCCCGAGGGGATCCCGACCACCAGCAGGAGTGCGATCACGATGATGACGGCGGCCACCGCCGCGCCGGCGAATTTCACTGCTCTCATGTCGACTTTCCAACGACGGACAATCGGCGTCGAATCCGGCAGATGACCGTCATTTGCACCCGTCCTCTGCGCCCGAGTTTATCCCCGGACGGGAAGCGACTCCAAGCGCGTAAAAATAGTCTGGGGGTGCTGCAAAGTTATGTGACTTGTGACACACTTCCCCGGCGCGGTTTTACGCGATCCTGATGTTGATGGTTCCAAGCGATTTGCCAAGGAAACTGGTCAAGGAAATTCACAAGGACATTGAAATGAGCAAGCAGGCCGAATTTGCGGTCATCCTGAAGATGAACGCGATGTTCGCCGATCTCGGCGCGGACGAGCTTCAGCGGCTGTCGAATCTCTGCCACACCCAGCATCTGGGGAACGGCGAGGTGCTATTCCAGAAGGGCGACGCGGGCGATGCGCTGTTCGGCGTGCGCCGAGGCCAGGTCCGTATCGAGACCGGCGTCTCCGACGGCAGCCGGCTGACGCTGAACTTCATGGGCCCGGGCGACCTGTTCGGCGAGGTCGCGGTGCTGGACGGCCAGAGCCGCACCGCGGATGCGACCGCGGGCGAAGCCAGTGAACTATTCGTGCTGCGGCGCGAAGACTTTCTCGCTTTCCTCGAACGCGAGCCGAAGGTCGGGATCAAGATCATCGCGCTGCTGTGCCAGCGCATCCGCTGGCAGAGCGAGCGCATGGAAGAGTCCATGCTTCAGCCGCTGCCGGTTCGCCTCGCGCGGCGCCTCTGCGCGCTCGCCGCCGATTTCGGCTCGGAGGTGCACATCTCGCAGGAGCAGCTCGGCGTCTTCGTCGGGGCCGCCCGCGAGAGCGTCAACCGCCAGCTTCAGGCCTGGCGCAAGGAAGCGATCCTGGATCTCCAGCGCGGCCGCATCCTGCTGCGGAACATGACCAAGCTGACGGCGATCGCGCGGAACGAATAGGGAGGCAGTAGTCTTCGATCTTCTGAATGTCGAGGGTGGCGTTCTTGCCATTCGGAATCTGCATTTTTGTGGGCACCCTATCGCTCGCCCGGAATCTACTCCGCCGCAGGGTGCGCGATGTTCTTCGGCCCCGGCATCGCTTCGGCAGGCGCAGCGCCGTGATGACCGGCGTCCTTCGCATCTTCGCTGTGCACGACCAGCCGCTTGCCGAAGCGCCAGATCAGGGCGCCGAGATCGTCCATCACCATGAACATCGCGGGCACGAACACCAGCGACAGGATGGTCGAGAAGATCAGGCCGCCGATCACCGCGAGCGCCATCGGCGAGCGGAACTCACCGCCGGCGCCGACCGCGAGCGCGCTCGGCATCATGCCGGCGGCCATCGCGATCGTGGTCATCACGATCGGGCGGGCACGCTTCATGCCGGCGTCGATCATGGCTTCGTCGCGCGGTTTGCCGGCGTGAATGGATTCGATGGCGAATTCCACCAGCATGATCGCGTTCTTGGTGACGATGCCCATCAGCATCAGGATGCCGATCCACACCGGTGTCGTGAGCTGCTTGCCGGTGATGAGCAGGGCCGCGATCGCGCCGCCGATCGAGAGCGGCAGCGAGAACAGGATGGTGATCGGCTGCAGGAAGGTGCCGAACAGCAGCACCAGCACGGCGTAGACCATCATCAGGCCGGCCGTGATCGCGGTGGCAAAGCCGTCGGACAGTTCGTTCAGGCTTTCGGCGTCGCCGGAGGGTGACACCTTCACGCCCTTCGGCCGGCTCTTCATGACCGGCAGGTCGTAGATCTTCTTGGTGGCGTCGCCGAGCGCGGCGGAGCCGACGAGATCGGCCGCGACGGTGGCCTGTCGCTCGCGATCGTAGCGGTTGATGCTGGTCGGACCCTGGTCGAGCTTGACGTCGGCGATGACGGAGAGCGGCACGCCGCCCTTCTCGCCGTGCTCGCCGAGCGGCACGCGCAACTGCTCGAGCGTCTTCAGATTGCCGCGCGCGGCATCCTCGAGCTGCACGCGGATCGGCACCAGGCGGTCGCCAACGTCGAACTTGGCGAGCGCGGGACCGACGTCGCCGATGGTGGCGACGCGGATGGTCTGCGACAGGCTTTCGGTCGAGACGCCGAGCCGGGCGGCGAGATCGGCGCGCGGTTCGACGCGCAGCTCGGGCCGCTCCAGCGTGGTTTCCGAGATCACGTTGGAGATGGTGGGAATCCGCTTCATCTGCGTCGCGAGCTCGCTGGCGACATTGTTGACGATGTTGGCATCGACGCCGGTCACAACCAGCGAGATGGCACGCAGGCCGTTCTCGTCGAGGAACCAGAAGCGGATGTCGGGAACGTTCTCCAGTTCCTGGCTGATCGAGAATTCGAGCTCGCGCTGGGTGATGTCGCGGCTGTCCTTGGGCGTGTAATTGATGATCAGGGCGGCACGCCGGACCTCCTGGGTCCCTGGTGGAACGCGGCCGCCGTCGACAAAGATGCTCTTGACCTCGGACCGCTTGCGCAGGCGCGCGACGATATCCTCGGTGACCTTTTCGGTGTAGGCGAGCTGTGTGCCCGGCGGCAGCTCGAGGGCCAGCAGCGAGCGCGCGCTGTCCTGCGCCGGCAGGAAGCCCTGCGGCAGCAGCGTGATGCTCCAGATCGAGGCGGCGAAGACGCCGAAGCCGACCAGCACCGTGATGAAATAGTGCTTCACCGACCAGGCCACGATCCTGTGATAGGACCGCAGCACGCGGCCGGGCGGCGGCTCTTCGTGATTGCCATGTTTGAGGAAGTAGGCAGCGAGCACCGGCGTGACGAAGCGCGCCGCGAGCAGCGAGAAGAATACCTGCACCGAGACGGTGATGCCGAACTGCTTGAAGAACTGTCCGGCGATGCCCGACATGAAGCTCGCGGGTGCGAAGATCGCGATGATCGTCAGCGAGATCGCGATCACCGCGAGGCCGATCTCGTCGGCGGCTTCGAGTGCGGCACGATAGGGCGACTTGCCCATGTTCATGTGCCTGACGATGTTCTCGATCTCGACGATGGCGTCGTCGACAAGAATGCCTGTCGACAGCGTGATGGCGAGGAAGCTGACGAGGTTGAGCGAGAAGCCGAGGAGGTCCATCGCCCAGAACGCCGGGAAGATCGACAACGGCAGCGAGATCGCGGCGATGATGGTGGCGCGCAGGTCGCGCAGGAACAGCAGCACGATGACGACGGCGAGGATGGCGCCTTCGAACAGGGTCGAGATCGCCGCGTGGTAATTGCCGTTGGTATATTCGACCGAGGTGTCGATCACCTTCAGGTCGACGTCGGGATAGGTGGCCTTGAGCGCGTCGATGCGCTTCTGCACGGCCTCGGCCACCTTCACGTCGCTGGCGCCCTTGGAGCGCTTGATGCCGAGCGCGACGATCGGCTCGCCGTTGAAGCGGGCGAAGGTGCGGCGGTCTGCGATGGTGTCGGTGACGGTGCCGAGATCGTCGAGCCGGACCTCGCCGCCGCCGAACAGCGGAATCATGGTGCCGGCGAGGTCGCTCAGCGTCTTGGCGCCCGCAAGCGTGCGGATCGCCTGGTCGTTCTTGCCGATCTCGGCGCGGCCGCCGGCGACGTCGACATTGGTGCCGCGCAGGCTCTGGCTGACATTGACGGCAGTCAGCCCCATCGCCTGCAGGCGATCGGGATCGAGCGAGACCAGGATCTCGCGCTCGACACCGCCGATGCGCTCGACCTGGGCGACGCCGCGCACGCCCTGCAGCGCGCGCTTGACCACGTCGTCGACGAAATAGGAGAGCTGTTCCGGCGTTTTGCCGGGGGAGATCGCGGCGTAGGTGACGATCGGCAGGCCGATGACGTCGACGCGCTGGATCAGGGGTTCGGTGACGTTTTGCGGCAGGTTGGAACGTACGCGCGTCACCGCGTCCTTGACGTCGTTGAGCGCACGGTCGGTGTTTGTTTCCAGCGCGAACTGGATGGTGGTCACCGACAGGCCGTCGGTGATCTGCGAGGTGATGTGCCTGACGCCTTCGACACCGGAGACGGCGTCTTCAACCGTCTTGGTGACCTGGGATTCGAGCTCGGCGGGTGCCGCGCCGAACTGCGATACCGCGACCGAGATCACGGGAATGTCGGCCGAGGGTAGCCGCGTCACCGCGAGCTTGGTGAAGGACACCCAGCCGAGGATCAGGAGGATGATGGAGAAAACGACCGACGGCAGCGGATTGCGGATCGACCATGCCGAGATATTGAGAGCCATCAGCGTACCCGCGTGCGATCGAGTTCATCGGCGAACATGGTCTTGATCTGGTCGCCGTCATGCAGCGAAGAGCCGGCGTCGGCGACGACGATTTCGCCGACGTCGAGGCCCTCGAGGATTTCCGTGGCGCTGTCGGACGACAGCCCGACCCGTACCTTGCGCGTCTCGACAATGTTGCCCTTGACGACCTGCACGGTGAGATGGTCGATAGCGGTCTTGGGAACCGCGACGCCGCAGCTTCGCTTGGCGTCGATCGAGGCGCGGGCGAACACGCCGACTTTCAGCGAGGGATTGTTGGTGACGCTGATGCGAACGCGGCCGAGTTGGGTGGCGCGATCGATTTCGGGCGCGACCAACCTGACCCGCCCGATCAAATCGGGCGCGTCGTCGCGGCTGATGCGCACGGTCGCGCCGGAGCTGAGCTTGGGCATGTGCACCGCCGGGACCTGCGCGTCGAGCTCGATCTCGTTGTTGACGGCGATGCGGAACATCGGGCCGGCCTGCGGCGAGGCCGGCGCGCCGACGATGGTGCGGACCTCGGTGACGAGGCCCGGCGCAGGGGCCTTCAGCGAGACCGGGCCTTGCGGGCCGGGCCGCTGCGGCTGGCCCGGGATCTGGGGCGGCGCGGTCAGGCGCGCCAGCTCCTGATTGTCGGTGACAAGGGTGCCCTCGGTGACGAAGAGGTCGGTGACCCTGGACCCCTCCTGGTCGGCGACGACCACGGCTTCGCGGCGCGGCACGAAGAAGCCGGTCACCCGGACCAGATCGGAAAAGCAGGCATTGGTCGACTTCGTCACGATGACCAGCGCCTCGCTCGGCGTTTCCTTGGCCTCGGGGCGATGCCGGTGCTCGAACAGATAATAGCCGACGCCGAGCGCAACGACGAAGACCATCGTTCCGGCCGGCTTGAGATATTCGGAGAGGTTCATCGCCGGATCGTCCTGGCCTGGCTCACGGCCATCCGCACACGGCCCATGGAGAGCATTTCCCTGAAACAAAGCAGCGTCCCGCAAGGCTGCGGGACGCGCTCTGGAAGCGAGACTTTACACCACATCACGACTTGTCACTTCAAAGCATTACGTCGTGGTCACTTCGATGCGGTGGTCTTGTTTTCCATGTTGACGACCTGCACGCGACGATTGACCTCCGCCATCGGCTGGCTCGGGTCCTTCAGCTTGCTCTTGCCGTAGCCGACGGTGACGAGGTCGGTCGCGGAGATGCTGTACTTGTCGACCAGATAGCGCTTGATAGAATCCGCGCGGCGCTCCGAAAGGTCCTGGTTGTAGGCCTCGCCGCCGGCAGCGTCAGTGTGGCCGGCGACCACGAAGGTCGAGCCTTTCAGGTCGGGGCTGGTCAGCGCACGGCCGAGCGCCTGTACCGAGGTGAGCGATTTGGCGCTGATATTGGCAGAGTTGTAGTCGAACGTGATTTCCAGATCGATATTCGGCTTGTCCATGGCCACCGACGCGATTTCTTCACGCTCGGTCGACGAAAGCGAGCGCGTCGAGCGGCCGCGCACGGACTGGATCAGCTTGGTCTCCGACGCACTCGGCGCGGGATCGGCCTGCGGAGCAATCGAGAGGCCGCGGGTCAGCGGCTTTTTCGGCGGCGGCGCCAGCGCGCGGACGATCTCGTCCTCGGTGACGTTCTTGCTGTTGCCGTCGTCGCCCGCGAATGCCAGCGGGATCGTCAGCGACAGCGCGGCGCCGACGGTGATGATGGACAGGATTGCGGTAAGTCCCTTTGCAGCCAATCTCATAGCCAGTCCCTCCTGCGCAGCCAGCTGGCGCGATTCCAAAATCCTGCAATAAGCCCCCGAAAGGCGGCCTGCGGCATCCGTTCGATTAGTCTTCGCCGGGCCGTCGAGGGTTCGAGGCGCATCGGCCCCGATTCAAAAAATATCAACGCACTCCGTAGCTTGCGAATTCCTGAACAATGTTCGGATCCATCGCCTTGGCATTGGCGATGTCGAGCGCGCCTTCCTGGGCCGAGCCGTTGCGCTGCTTGGCGATCCCGCGTCCGAACAGCGAGGAGGTCAGGCGCGGATTGATCCTCAGGGCCGCGTCGAAATCGGCGATGGCGTTCTTGGCCGCTCCCGATTTCAAATTGACGAGCCCCCGGCTGTCCAGTGCATCGACGAAGTTCGGCCGCAGCCGCAGGGCCTCGTTGCAATCCTTCAGCGCGCCCTGGAGGTCGCCGACCACAGTGCGGGTCCAGCAGCGGTTGTTCAGAGCCTCGACGTCTTTCGGGTTGATCCGGAGCGACTCGTCAAAATCCTTGATGGCCAGATTGTAGGCGCCCTTGCTGGCATAGACCTGGCCGCGCCGGTAGAGCGCGTTCACGTCGTCCGGATTGGCGGCGATCTTGGCCGTCAGGCCCTTGATGGTGGGATCCTCCGCCAGGGCGGCCGCGCTCGGCCCGCTATCCATGCTCGGAGCGATGACAGGATCGGCCGGTTTCACCGGCGGTGGCGGTGGCGGCAAGGCGGCGTCGACCTGCGGCTTCGGTGACGGAGCAGCCGCCGTGTCGGCCGGTTTCGCTGGCGGAGGCGGCGATGGTGCGGGCGGAGCCGGCGGCGGGTTGTTGGCGACGACCGGTGGCGGAGCGGGTGGCGCGGGCGGCGGCGGCGTTGTCGGACGCGACCCGCCGGCCCCCGGAATGAACGAGAAATCTTCAGCCAGTGAAGAGGATATCCACGGCACCTGCTCGCTCCGCGAGGCGCGGGTGACGCCCATCTTGGTGCGGTTCAGCGTCTCCTCGGCCATCAGGTCGGGCACGCGGATTTCCTTGAGGAGTTCCTGGACGAACAGGCTGTGCTCGCCGCCGGCATCCGACACCACCGAGGCCAGCGCCGCTGAATACATCACCAGCGTGCCGTTCGGCGCGATGACCGGGGTGAGGCCGGCCGAGAAGCTGCGGAACCGGCGCTCGAACGGGTTGCGTCTGGAGGCATCGATTAGCGCGATCTTGACGCCGGCGCCGCGGGTGTTGAGCTCGCTGAGCACGGTTTCGAGGCTGATGCCGTCGCGGCGCACGTCGGATTCGGTCCAGATCTGCGCGTCGATCGGCAGCAGGTAGCTTTGCCGCGCCGACTGGATGCCGAAGCCGCTGAAGAACACCAGTGCCACCGACCCCGGCTTGATCTTGCCGTACAGCTTGTCGAAGGCGCGGCGCATGCCGTCTCCGGTCAGGTTCTCACCGGTTTCGACGGAAAAACCGTCGCGCTTGAGCTCGTCGGCGACGTCGCGCGCGTCGTTGAGCGGTTCCTTCAGCGGGGCGTCGGCGTCCGGATATTTGGCGTTGCCGATGACCAGCGCAAAGCGATCGCCGGCCGCAAGCAACGGAGCGGTCGGGATCAGCGCGACGAGCAAGGGCAGAAGGAAAAGGAAGCGAATTTTCATAATCAGCGCGGTCCAGCCAAAAAGGCGCCGTTTCCAGCTTGCGCCGCGGCGACCTTAACTTACGCAATGTGCATTATCAAACCGGGGAACGAGGGCGTCAACCGCTTGCAGATTCGGCGCTATCGCGACAATTGACCGCGACGCATGGGCACGTTGCGAGGGGAATAAACGGGTGTCACGATTGTACGCGATCCATTGTGGTTGACATTGTGGCTCCATGTTAGGGCAGTCATGATGTTAGGGCAGTCCTGATGTTAGGGCAGTCCTGGCGACAGAAATGTGATTGGTCTCACATTGCAGGCCGGCGCCCTTCGCGGCCTCTGGTGTTTGACCTTTGCGGCGGACAATGGCTTGGTGCGATCGATCGCTCCTGAAGGTCCACCCAGAAAAAAGAGCAAGATCAAAATCATGGGAAACGCCTACGAAATCTACGCACTGCGCTATGCGACGATGTCGCCCCGCACCCCCAATATGAATTTCCTGGCGCCCGATCCGCATGACAGCGCGGCGCAGGATCTCGACTATTTCGTCTGGCTGATCCGCGGCGGCGGCCGCGACATCCTGGTCGATACCGGCTTCAATGCCGAGGAGGCGGGCTTGCGAGCACGCAAGCTGACGCTCAATCCGGTCGATGCGCTGGAGCGCTTTGGTGTCGCGGCGCCAGCGATTCGCGACATCATCGTGACACATCTGCATTATGACCACGCCGGCAATCTCGACCGCTTCCCCAGCGCGCGCTTCCATCTCCAGGAGCGCGAGATGGCTTACGCGACGGGGCGCTGCATGTGCAACGGACTGCTGCGACATCCGTTCTCGGTCGAGCACGTCACGCAGATGGTCCGCCATGTCTATGGCGAACGCGTCAATTTCTATTCCGGCGACGGCGAAGTCGCGCCCGGCGTCACCGTGCACCGCGTCGGCGGCCATTCGGACGGCTTGCAGGTGGTGAGGGTCGAGACCGCCCGCGGACCGGTGGTGCTCGCCTCCGACGCCGCGCATTATTACGCCAATCTCCAGCGCCGGAGCCCATTCCCGATCGTCTACAATGTCGGCGACATGGCGGTTGGCTGGGAGACGATCGAGCGTCTCGCCGGCCATCCTGACCGGTTCATTCCCGGGCATGATCCGATCGTGACCGAGATCTATCCGCGCGCCAGCGACAAGGTCGATGCCTGGGCGCTGCATTTGCCGCCGTCGCGGTCGTTTGCCAAATGACTGCTTGCCGATCCTCATGGTGAGGAGGCGCAAAGCGCCGTCTCGAACCATGCAGGCCCAGCTGTCGCAGCTCGGTCTTCATCCTTCGAGACGCGCGCGAAGAGCGCGCTCCTCAGGATGAGGGTCTGGCGTCACGCGAGGTGTCAATACGCCTGCTTGGCGTCGGCCTCCTCGCTGGTCTGGATCAGGTCGAGGCTCTGTTCGATCTTGCCGAGCAGCGTCGATAGCTGCTTGCGCTCCTGCGCGGTGAGGCAGGCGAGGATCTCGTCTTCCCGCCGCAGCAATTGCGGAAACAGCTCCTCGTAGAGCGTGCGGCCCTTCTTTGTCAGCTGCAGGCGGAATTCGCGGCGATCAGCTTCGTTCTCGACGCGCTCGATCAACCCCTGCTGCAGCAGCATGGTCACCGCGCGGCTGATGGTGGATTTATGCGTGCGGGTGCATTGCGCGACGTACTGCGCGCTGCAGGCATCGTTGCGGAAGCCGAGCGTCGCGATCACGCGCCAGGCCGGGATGTCGAGGCCGTGACGTTCCTGATATTCGACCGAAAGCGCGGCACTGACTTCCGCCGCGAGCCGGTTGAGGCGGAACGGCACGAACTTGAACAGGTCGAGCCGCGTTTTTGGCTGCGGTAAAGCCTCGTCGGCCACCCGTGTCTTCAGCGCGATGTCGCTGGATGTCCTTGCCAAGGAGAGCGCTCCGAATTCCAGTTGACGGCCGGCCGGCACCGGTCCAAAATAGTTGCACGTGAGACTATCTAGCAGATCAGTCCTCTCCTGACCAGAGCCGAGGTTAGCGCATGGCGCAAGCCAAGACCCACCAGGCCAAGACCCACCAGGCCAAGACCCAGTTCGGCTATCGCCGCCACCCCGATCAGGATCGTCCCGGCCAAGGCCCGGCCGAACACGCAGTCGTCGTGGTTGGCGCTGGGCCGGTCGGGCTGTCGCTGGCGATCGATCTCGCCCAGCGCGGTCAGCGCGTCGTTCTTCTGGATGACGCCGATCGCATCGGCGAGGGCTCCCGCGCGATCTGCTTCTCGAAGCGTTCGCTGGAATATTGGGATCGCCTCGGCGTCGGCGACCGCATGGTCGACAAGGGCGTGGTGTGGAGCGTCGGCCGCATTTTTCACGGCGAGTCCCAGCTCTATCAGTTCAACCTGTTGCCCGAAGACGGCCACAAGCGGCCCGCCTTCATCAACCTTCAGCAATATTACGCCGAGGCCTACCTGGTCGATCGCGTGCAGGATCTTCCGGGCATCGATCTGCGTTGGTGCAACAAGGTGACGGCGCTGGAGAGCCGCAACGATTCCGTCGCACTGACGATTGAGACCCCCGAGGGCGCCTATCGCCTTCACGCGCAATACGTCATCGCCTGTGACGGTGCGCGGTCCTCGCTGCGGCAGATGGTCGGCGCCGACTTCGCCGGCCAGGTGTTCGAGGACCAGTTTTTGATCGCGGACGTCAAGATGACCGCGGAATTCCCGACGGAGCGCTGGTTCTGGTTCGATCCGCCGTTCCACGCCGGCCGCTCCGCGCTGTTGCACCGGCAGCCCGACGATATCTGGCGCATCGACCTCCAGCTCAGCCGCGACGCCGATCCCATCGTCGAGAAGAAGCCTGAGAACGTGCGGTCGCGGATCGCGCGCATGCTCGGCCACGACAAGTTCGAGTTCGAGTGGATATCGCTCTACAAATTCCAGTGCCGGCGGATGGATCGCTTCATCCACGGCCGCGTGATCTTCGCGGGAGACTCCGCGCACCAGGTCTCGCCCTTCGGCGCGCGCGGTGCCAATTCCGGGCTCGAGGACGCCGAAAACCTCTCCTGGAAGCTCGATCGCGTGCTGCGCGGCGCCTCACCCGCGAGCCTGCTCGAGAGCTATCATGTCGAGCGCAGCATGGCGGCGGACGAGAATATCCGCGAGTCCACGCGCTCGACCGATTTCATGGCGCCGAACTCGCATCAGGAAGCGCGGCTGCGCAAGGCGGTGCTGTCGCTGGCGAAAGAGACCGAATTTGGCAAGCGCATGGTCAATGGGGGACGCCTGTCGGTGCCGTGCACCTACGACTCGCCGCTGTCGTCGGCCGATGTCGACATGTGGGGCACTGGGCCGCGGCCCGGCTGTTCGATGCCTGATGCCCCCGTTGCAACGCGCGCAGGTGAGCAGATCTATTTGACGGATGCATTCCGCGAGGATGGAACGGACTTCACATTACTATCGTTTGGCAATGGCGCGGTGATCGATGCGCCCGATGGCGTGAAGGATATCCGCATCGGCGGCGAGGGCGGATTCGCCGATCCGGCGGGTTTTGCCGCGAAGCGCTACGACGGGGAGCCCGGCTCAGCCTATCTGGTCAGACCCGACGGCTACGTGGCGGCACGCTTCCGTCATCCGACGCGCGGGGCGATCGCGGCGGCGCTGTCACGCGCTCAAGGCTTGAATTGAATGGCTTGAATTGAGGTCTCGCATGCCGCTCTCCACCAGCTCCAACTTCGCGCGGCCGGACGACGCCTTTCGCGCTGTCGTCGAGGCGCATCGTGGCTTCACCGACGAGGAAAGCGCCGATTTCGACACGGCGCTGGTGCTGATCCTCGCAAACCATATCGGCGATATCGACGTGCTGCGCGAGGCGATTCTGCTCGCAAGGCGCCGTATGGTCGAGGGCCAGCAGCAACAACAGCAACAGCAATAACGAATGTCCAAAGGAACGAACTAATGGCGAAGAACTTCGCATCCACCGGCGATCTCTCCGAGAAGAAGATCACGTTCTCCGAGATTGGCACCGATCTCTACGCCTTCACCGCGGAGGGCGATCCGAACACCGCGATCATCGTCGGCGACGACGGCTGCCTGGTGTTCGACGCGCAGTCGACGCCGGCGATGGCCAACAAGGTGATCGAGCGCGTCCGTACCGTCACCGACAAGCCGATCAAATATGTCGTGCTGTCGCATTATCACGCCGTGCGCGTGCTCGGCGCCTCCGCCTACAAGGCGCAGGGCATTGTCGCCTCGCAGGAGACCTATCGGCTGATCGAGGAGCGTGGCCAGCAGGATTGGGATTCCGAGTATGGCCGCTTCCCCCGCCTGTTCCAGGACGCCTCGAGCATTCCCGGCCTGACCTGGCCCACGTTGACCTTCGAAGGCGAAATGTCGATCTATCTCGGCAAGCGCGAGGTGCGCCTGATGCAGCTTGGTGCCGGCCATACCTCCGGCGACATCGTCGCCTGGGTGCCCGATGCCGAGGTGATGTTCTCCGGCGATCTGATCGAATACCACTCGGCCTGCTATTGCGGCGACGCGCACTTGCGCGAATGGCCGCTGACGCTGAACGAAATCCGCAACTTCAATCCCAAGGCGATCGCGCCGGGCCGCGGCGATGCGCTGAAGGGTGTTGCCACGGTGCGCGAAGCCATCGCGATGACGCGCGACTTCGTCACCTCTCTCTATGGCGCCGCCGAAATCTCGGTCGCCAAGGGCCGCACGCTGAAGGAATCGATGGCCGCGACGCGCGAGGTCATGGATCCGAAATTTTCAAGCTTCGCCATCTACGAACACTGTCTGCCGTTCAACGTGTCGCGCGCCTATGACGAGGCGTCGGGGATCGACGACCCCGTGATCTGGACCGACAAGCGCGACCAGGAGATGTGGGCCGCCCTGCAAAGAGGAGGATAGTCATGAACATCAATACTTCGCCCGATCAGATCGTTCGCAGCACCGCCCAGGTCACGCCGGGCTATATGTCCGGCTTCGGCAACAGTTTTGAGACCGAGGCGCTACCGGGCGCGCTGCCCATCGGGCGCAATTCGCCGCAGCGTTGCGCCTATGGCCTCTATGCCGAGCAGCTTTCCGGCTCTCCCTTCACGGCGCCGCGCGGCACCAATGAGCGCTCCTGGCTCTATCGCATTCGCCCGTCGGTGAAACATTCGGGTCGTTTCGAGAAGGCCGACAACGGCCTGTGGCGTTCGGCACCCTGCCATGAACACGATCTGCCGATCGCGCAGTTGCGCTGGGATCCGGCGCCGATCCCGAAGGAGGACATGACTTTCCTTCAGGGCGTGCAGACCATGACCACAGCCGGCGACGTCAACACCCAGGCCGGCATGGCCGCCCATGTCTATCTCATCACCAAGTCGATGGCGGATCAGCACTTCTACAATGCCGACGGCGAGCTGATGTTCGTGCTGCAGCAGGGCAATCTTCGCATCGTCACCGAGTTCGGCCGCATCGACGCCGAGCCCGGCGAGATCGTGGTGATCCCGCGTGGCGTCAAATTCCGCGTCGAGATTCCGAACGGGCCGGCGCGCGGCTATCTCTGCGAAAACTACGGCGGCGCCTTCACGCTGCCGGAGCGCGGGCCGATCGGCGCCAACTGCCTCGCCAATGCCCGCGACTTCCTCACACCGGTCGCGCACTACGAGGACAAGGACACACCGACCGAGTTGTTCGTGAAATGGGGCGGATCGTTGTTCAAGACGCAGCTCGCCCATTCGCCGATCGACGTCGTCGCCTGGCACGGCAATTACGCGCCGTACAAATATGATCTGCGTACCTTCTCGCCGGTGGGCGCGATCGGCTTCGATCATCCGGATCCCTCGATCTTCACCGTGCTGACGTCGCCGTCGGAGACCACGGGCACGGCGAATATCGACTTCGTGATCTTTCCCGAGCGCTGGATGGTCGCCGACAACACTTTCCGCCCGCCCTGGTATCACATGAACATCATGAGCGAGTTCATGGGGCTGATCTACGGCGTCTACGACGCCAAGCCTCAAGGTTTTGTCCCGGGTGGCATTAGCTTGCACAATTGCATGCTGCCGCACGGCCCCGACCGCGACGCCTTCGAGCACGCCAGCAATGGCGAGCTGAAGCCGGTGAAGCTGACCGGCACCATGGCCTTCATGTTCGAGACCCGCTATCCGCAGCGCGTCACCGCGCACGCCGCGAACGCGTCCACGCTCCAGGACGACTACGCGGATTGCTGGAAGGGCCTCGAGAAGCGGTTCGATCCGAGCAAGCCATAACGTTCTTCCCCTCTCCCCTTGTGGGAGAGGGTGGATCGCTGCGTAGCGGCGAGACGGGTGAGGGGTGTGTCTCCGCGAACAGGCCTCTCTCATTCGGACACGCAGATAAAACCCCTCATCCGGCGCTTCGCGCCACCTTCTCCCGCAAGGGGAGAAGGAAAAAGGACCGTCGAAAGTGACAACCCACCCCAACGATCCCAGCCTCCGCTCCTTCATCGAAATCGATCCCGCCTCCGATTTCCCGATCCAGAATCTGCCTTATGGCGTGTTCTCGACCGCGGCCAACCCGACGCCGCGCGTCGGGGTTGCGATCGGCAATTACGTGCTCGATCTCTGGGAGCTCGAGCAGGATTCGCGGCTCGACGTCGGCCCGCTTGGCGTGTTCTCGACGCCGTCGCTCAATCCCTTCATGGCGCTGGGACCAAAGGTTTGGACGAAGACCCGGGCGCGGATCAGCGAGCTGCTGCGCCACGATCATCCGGAGCTCCGCGACAACGAGGAGTTGCGCAAGCAAGCGCTGGTGCCGATGCGCGACGCAAAACTGCATCTGCCGTTCACTGTCTCCGGCTACACCGACTTTTATTCGTCCAAAGAGCACGCCACCAATGTCGGCGTCATGTTCCGCGGCAAGGACAATGCGCTGCAGCCGAACTGGCTCCATATGCCGATCGGCTATAACGGCCGCGCCTCCACCGTCGTGGTGTCCGGCACCAAGGTGAAGCGGCCGCGCGGGCAGCTCAAGCCGCCGAATGTCGAGGTGCCAAGCTTTGCGCCATGCAAGCGGCTCGATTTCGAGCTGGAAATGGGAGTCGTGGTCGGCCAGCCCTCGCCGATGGGCGGCATGCTCACGGAGAGCCAGGCCGAGGAGATGATTTTCGGCTTCGTGCTGCTCAACGATTGGAGCGCGCGCGATATCCAGCAATGGGAGTATGTGCCGCTCGGTCCGTTCCTCGCCAAGGCGTTCGCGACCTCGATCAGTCCGTGGGTGGTGACGCGTGAGGCGCTGGAGCCGTTCCGCCTGAAAGGGCCGGAGCAGGAGCCGGTGCCGCTCGACTACCTCAAGCAGGGCAAGCCGCAGAACTACGATCTCGAGCTCGACGTCTCCCTGCGCGCCGCCGGCGCGAATGCGCCCGCCGGCATCAGCCGCACCAATTTCAAGTACATGTACTGGTCGTCGGTGCAGCAGCTGATGCACCACGCCTCCTCCGGCTGCGCCATGAATGTCGGAGATCTCCTGGGAAGCGGTACGATCTCCGGCCCGGAGAAGAACCAGCGCGGCAGTTTTCTGGAGATCAGCTGGAACGGGAGCGAGCCGGTCGAATTGCCCGGCGGCATCAAGCGGTCGTTCCTGGAAGACGGCGACAGCCTTGTCATGCGCGGCTGGTGCCAGGGCAGCGGCTATCGCGTCGGTTTTGGCGAGGTCGAGGGGACGATTCTGGCGGCGGAGTGATATGCGCCAATCAATGCTATTTAAGGTGCCAGCCCTCTATGTGCCTACATGTCCAGGCCAGCTTTATCGAGCTCATCTCTCATTCGATCTGAAAAATCGACGATCTGCCGCTTGTCGAAACCACAATACGTTGGGAGAGATTTCTCGGGCACATTTTGCGACAGCGCTGCGCCGCACCGAATGATATACCTAAGCTCTTCCGGCGTTACTTCAATTTTCATTCCAGGCCCCACAGGTTCACCGCGCCTCCGGCGGCACGCCGCGTATCCTCGCGCAGTGCGCCGCGACATCCTCCAGACTGTATTTCAAATGCACCCGCTTGTCCGACGGAACGTGCTTCGTCACGCACACGCCCGACCGCCATTCCTGCGTGGGCCGGATCGGGCGCGCGACAAAACCGCCGCCGCAGTTCGGGCAGACGTTGGATAGTTTCGTCTCCACGCAGTCCACACAGAAGGTGCATTCATAGGAGCAGATCCGCGCATAGGTTGCGTTCGGCGGCAGGTCGCGGTCGCAATATTCGCAGTTCGGTCGAAGCTGGAGGGCCATGGCTGAGTCTCCGGAGATTGGCCGGGATCATCGCAGATCGCACGCGCAGCGCGAATGCCGCATTTCCCTCGATTTCAGCCGGGCTTGATTTCTTTCAGCGGCAGACGCGTGCTTTCCTTCAACCGGTCAAGCACGATCGAGGAGCGCACATGCGCCACGCTCTGGTGCGGCATCAGCACGTCGTTGACGAGGTTGGAGAGACCTTTCAGGTCGCGCAGCACAGCCTTCAGCACATAGTCGGCGTCGCCGGTGAGCGAATAGGCCTCCTGGATCTCGTCGATTCGATTGACCAGCGCACGGAAGCGTTTCGAGTTATCCGGTGAGTGAGTCGCCAGCGTCACCTGGATAAAGGCGATCACGCCGAAGCCGAGGGCCTCGCTGGAGAGATCGGCGTGGTAGCCTGATATCACCTTCTCCTCCTCCAGCCGCATCCGCCGGCGCGAGCATTGCGAGGCCGAGAGGCCAGCGAGCTCGGCAAGCTCCTGGTTGGTGAGGCGGCCGTCGTCCTGGAGCGCGCCCAGGATCTTGAGATCGAAGGCATCCACGGAAGTCATGTGCCATTTTCCTGTTTTATGCACAGATCGTGCACAAGATAGCCAAAGAGCGTCCCGTTTGCACGCCCATTGCATGCCCTGTGAACGATAGTTCCTGACAGCAGCAATTTGGGAGAGCAGCATGGGTCCGTTTCCGCACGATGCACCGCCGGCCACGATCAGCGCCGACAATCCGATGGGCACAGACGGGTTCGAGTTCGTCGAATATGCGCATCCCAATCCGGAAGAGCTGCACGCCCTGTTCAAGCTGATGGGCTATGCGCCCGCCGCGCGCCACAAGTCCAAGACAATCACCGTCTATCGTCAGGGTGACATCAACTATCTCGTCAACGAGGAGCCCGGCACCCACGGTCACGACTTTGTCGCCGCGCACGGCCCCTGTGCTCCGTCGATGGCGTTTCGCGTCGTCGATGCGAAGAAGGCCTATGACCGCGCGATTGCGCTCGGCGCCGAACCTGCCGATGTGTCCTCGGCGCAAAAGACGCTCGATGTCCCAGCGATCAAGGGCATCGGCGGCAGCCTGCTCTATTTCGTCGATCGCTACGGCGCCAAGGGCTCGGCCTATGACAGCGAGTTCGAATGGCTTGGCGCCCGCGATCCGCAGCCCGCAGGGGCTGGCCTGTTCTATCTTGATCACCTCACCCACAACGTCCATCGCGGCCGCATGGACGTGTGGACCGGTTTCTACGAAAAGCTGTTCAACTTCCGCCAGATCCGCTTCTTCGACATCGAGGGCCGCGCCTCAGGCCTGTTCTCGCGCGCGCTGACCAGCCCCGACGGCAAGATCCGGATTCCGATCAACGAGGACGCCGGCGATTCCGGCCAGATCGAGGAATATCTGAATATCTATCGCGGCGAGGGCATCCAGCACATCGCCTGCGGCTGCAGCGACATTTACCGCACCATCGAAGGCCTGCGCGAAGCGGGCCTGCCCTTCATGCCGGCGCCTCCGGAGACCTATTTCGAGAGGATTGACGCGCGTCTGCCTGAGCATGGCGAGGACCTTGCGCGGCTCCAGAAGAATGGCATCCTGATCGACGGCGAGGGTGTCGTCGACGGCGGCCAGACCAAGGTGCTCTTACAGATATTCTCGGCGAACGCGATTGGCCCGATCTTCTTCGAGTTCATCCAGCGCAAGGGCGACGACGGCTTTGGCGAAGGCAACTTCAAGGCCCTGTTCGAATCGATCGAGGAAGATCAGATCCGGCGCGGGGTGTTGAAGGTGGATGCGGCAGCGTAAGCGGCCGTTGACGGGGACGCGGTGGCATTAAATGCCGCCGTCGTCCTGGCGAAAGCCAGGACTCATACCCCCAGGACCCATTGCCCCAGGGAGCGGTCGGTGGGCGGACTGGTAACTCCGAGTCTTCGTCAAACCACGTCTTCGTCAAACCACGTTTTGTGGCTATGGGTCCTGGCTTTCGCCAGGACGACCCGGAGTGTGATGCGACAGCGGAGGTCTTAACGCCCCGCTTTCCACTCCTTCGTCACCGCGCCGATCTCCGCGCCCTCTGGCTCGCGCACCACAGACGGTGTCCGTGAAAATCGCGGCGCCGGCGCCGGCTGCTTCACGCCGTGGCGTTCGACGAACACTTGGCGGGCGACCATGTGCGGATGCTCGGTCGCTTCCGACATGGTCAGCACTGGCGCGAAGCAGATGTCGCTGCCTTCCATGATCTTGCACCAGTCCTCGCGCGTCTTGCTCTTGAACACGGCCTGCAGCTTCTGCTTCAGCGCCGGCCAGGCCTTGCGGTCCATCTGCGCGTCGAAATCGGCATCGGTCAGGCCGGCGTGCTCGCGCAGTAGCGCGTAGAACTGCGGCTCGATCGAGCCGATCGAGACGAAATGGCCGCAGGCGCATTCGTAGACGCCGTAGAAATGCGCGCCGCCGTCGAGGAAATTCTGGTTGCGGCCTTCGGTCCAGCGGCCGAGCGTGGTCATGTCGAAGAAGAACGACATCAGCGATGCCGCGCCGTCGCACATCGCGGCATCGACGACCTGACCCTTGCCGGACTTCGAGGATTCCAGCAGCGCTGCGAGCACGCCGACGACGAGATAGAGTGCGCCGCCGCCGAAATCGCCGACCAGGTTGAGCGGCGGCACCGGCGCTTCCTTGGTGCCGATCGCTGCGAGCGCGCCGGTGATGGAGATGTAGTTGATGTCGTGGCCGGCGGCGTTGGCAAGCGGGCCCTCCTGGCCCCAGCCGGTCATGCGGCCGTAGACCAGCTTTGGATTGCGCGCGAGCACCACATCAGGCCCGAGGCCGAGCCGCTCCATCACGCCGGGACGAAAACCCTCGACCAGCGCGTCGGCATTCGCAAGCAGGTCGAGCACCTCCGTGATCGCTGCCTTGTCCTTGAGGTCGAGCTCGATCACCTTGCGGCCGCGGCCTGCGACCGACTTCATGCTCTTCTTGGCGCCGATCCGGTCGAGCGTGACGATTTCGGCGCCCATGTCGGCCAGCATCATGCAGGCGAACGGGCCGGGTCCGATGCCGGCGAATTCGACGATGCGGAAGCCCGATAGCGGGCCGGAGGTGCGGACGGAAGAGGTGGGGGCCGGTTGATCGAGCACGTTGTTGTTTCCTCGGGTCGCGGGCGGATTGCCGATGGTGCGGCAATCGCCTCCGACATTCCTCTGTGGGCGAGTTAATTGGCTGATTAACTTTTCTCGCCTTCACGCCAGCGAGGCAAGCGGTTTTCGTGCCGCACGGCCAAAATAAAAACGGCGCGCACCGAAGTGCGCGCCGCGGCAAATTTGCGTCGAGGCGCTATCAGCCGGCAGCAGCCACCGCGCGCTGTGCCATCACCTTGATCAGGTTGGCGCGGTACTCCGCCGTGCCGTGGATGTCGGCCAGCAGATTGCTCGACGAAATGCTGACGCTGTCGATCGCCGACGGTGACCAATTCGCCTTCAGCGCCGCTTCGATTGCGGGGACCCGCATCACGCCGCTCTGCGAAGCGCCGGTGGCGGCCACCCGAATCTCGCCCGACTTCGTCTGCGCGACGAACACGGCGGTCAGTGCGAAGCGCGAGGCCGGGTGGCGCATTTTTTCGTAGCCTGCCTTCGCCGGAACCGGGAACGACACGGCGGTGATGATCTCGCCGTCTTCCAGCGCCGTCGTGAACAGGCCCTGGAAGAAGTCATCCGCCGCAATCGACCGCTTGTTGGTCTTCACGGTGGCGCCGAGCGCGAGCAGCGCGGCCGGATAATCCGCGGCGGGATCGTTGTTGGCGATCGAGCCGCCGATCGTGCCGCGATAGCGCACGGCGGGGTCGCCGAGCACCGAGGTGAGATAGGCGATTGCGGGAATCGCCTTCTTCACATCGGAATTCTGCAAGATGTCGAAATAGGTCGTGCCGGCCTTGATTGTCAGCACGTCGCCGGAGAGTTCAACGCCCTGCAGCTCCTTGATCTTGCCGAGGTCGATCACGTCGGAGGGGCTGGCGAGGCGCTGCTTCATGACCGGTAGCAGCGTCTGGCCGCCGGCGAGGAATTGCGCCTCGCTCGCTTTGCCGAACAGGCTGACGGCTTCGTCAACCGAGGACGCGCGATGATAAACGGTCTGGTACATCTTCGTTCCTCCCCTTATGCCGCGTGGATCGTGCGCCACACCCGATCCGGGGTCGCGGGCATTTCCAGATTGTTCTTGCCGATAGCATCCGTGATCGCATTGATCACGGCCGCAGAGGCGCCGATCGCGCCGGCCTCACCGCAACCCTTGATGCCGAGCGGATTGCCCGGGCACAGCGTCGTGGTGTGGGAGAGGTTGAACGAGGGCAAATCGTCGGCGCGCGGCATGGAGTAATCCATGAACGAGGCCGTGACCGGCTGGCCGTTGGCGTCGTAGATCGCGTGCTCGAGCAGCGCCTGCCCGATGCCCTGGGCGAGGCCGCCATGGACCTGGCCTTCGACGATCATCGGATTGATCAGCCGGCCGAAATCGTCGGCCGCGACGAAGTTGACGAAGGAGGTCTTGCCCGTGCCGGGATCGACCTCGAGCTCGCAGATGTACGCACCGGCGGGGAAGGTGAAGTTGGTTGGGTCGTAGAAGGCGCTTTCCTTCAGGCCCGGCTCCATCCCGTCAGGCAGATTGTGGGCGGTGTAGGCCGCAAGCGCGACCATCGGGAACGCGATCGCCTTGTCGGTCCCGGCCACCTTGAACTCGCCGTTCTCGATGACGATGTCGCCTTCCGAGGCTTCCAGCGCATGCGCGGCGATCTTCTTGGCCTTGGATTCCATCTTCTCCATTGCCTTCAGGATCGCGGTGAGGCCGACGGCTGCGGAGCGCGAGCCGTAGGTGCCCATGCCGAACTGCACCTTGTCGGTGTCGCCATGGACGATCGAGACCTGGCTGATGGGAACGCCGAGGCGCTCCGCAACGAGCTGGCAGAACGTGGTTTCGTGACCCTGGCCGTGGCTGTGCGATCCTGTCAGGACCTCGATTGTGCCGACCGGGTTGACCCGCACCTCGGCGGATTCCCACAGGCCGACGCCGGCGCCCAGGCTGCCGACCGCCTTCGACGGCGCGATGCCGCAGGCTTCGATGTAGCAGGACACGCCGATGCCGCGCAGCTTGCCGTCGGCTTTCGCCTGGGCCTTGCGCCCGGCAAAGCCGGCATAGTCGATCGCCTTCATCGCGGCGTCGAGCGAGGCGTTAAAGTCGCCGGTGTCATAGGCCATGATCACCGGCGTCTGGTGCGGGAACTGGGTGATGAAGTTGGTCCGGCGCAGCGCGGCCGGATCGACCTTCAACTGCCGCGCCGCCGTTTCCATCAGCCGTTCGATCAGATAGCTCGCCTCGGGGCGGCCGGCGCCGCGATAGGCATCGACCGGTGTGGTGTTGGTGTAGACCCCGATCACCTCGGCATGGATCGCCGGGATGTTGTACTGGCCTGACAGCAGCGTCGCGTAGAGATAGGTCGGCACTGACGAGGAGAACAGCGACATGTAGGCGCCGAAATTGGCATACGTCTTCACCTTCAACCCGGTGATCTTGTTGTTGGCGTCGAACGCCATCTCGGCATGAGTGACATGGTCGCGGCCATGCGCGTCGGTGAGGAAAGCCTCGGTGCGGTCGCCGGTCCATTTCACGGGACGGCCGACCTTCTTCGAGGCCCACAGCGCTACCATCTCTTCGGGATAGATGAAGATCTTCGAGCCGAAGCCGCCGCCGACGTCGGGCGCGATCACGCGCAGCTTGTGCTCGGGCGCGATGTTGTAGAACGCGGACAGCACGAGGCGGGCGACGTGCGGGTTCTGCGAGGTCGTGTAGAGCGTGAAATGCTCTTCCGCCGCATCGTAATCGGCAATCGCCGCGCGCGGCTCCATCGCATTCGGCGCGAGACGGTTGTTGGTGACGTCGAGCTTCACCACGTTGGCGGCCTTGGCGAAGGCGGCATCCGCCGCGCCTTCGTCGCCGATCACCCAGTCATAGACCTGGTTGCCGGGGGCCTCGGGATGAAGCTGCGGCGCGCCGGACTTGATTGCGGCATGGACGTCGGCGACCGCGGGCAGCTCTTCGTAGTTCACGACCACGGCTTCGGCCGCATCGCGCGCCAGATTCTTGCTCTCGGCGATCACGACTGCGACGGCCTGACCGACGAAGCGCACCGTCTCCGGCGCCATCGCCGGCCATGCGCCCATCTTCATCGGGCTGCCGTCCTTGGAGGTAATGGCCCAGCCGCAGATCAGGTTGCCGACCTTGTCGTCGACGATCTCTTGTCCCGTAAGCACGGCGACCACGCCCGGCATGTTGAGCGCGGCGGAGGAGTCGATCCCCTTCACCTTGGCATGCGCGTGCGGGCTGCGGATGAAATGGGCATGGGTCATGCCCAGCAATTTGATGTCGTCGACGTAACGGCCCTTGCCGGTAATGAAACGCTTGTCTTCCTTGCGCACGACGCGCGCGCCAATGCCTTCAACACCCATTGTCTGGTCCTCCCGACCGGAATTGTTTTCACCGCGCTTTCCCTCGAAAGCGGCAGCGGTGGTTCGTATTTCGAGGCGGGCCGCTTACTCGGCCGCCTGCGAGACCTTCATGCGTCCGGCCGCATCCAGCACGGCTTTGACGATGTTGTGGTAGCCGGTGCAGCGGCAGATATTGCCTTCGAGCTCTTGACGGACGGTGGCCTCGTCGAGCTCGCCACCATGACGATGCACGATGTCGATCGCCGACATGATCATGCCCGGCGTGCAATAGCCGCACTGCAGGCCGTGATTGTCGCGGAAGGCGGCCTGCATCGGGTGCAGCTCGTCGCCCTTGGCGATGCCTTCGATCGTGATGACGCTGGCGCCGTCGGCCTGGCCCGCCAGCATGGTGCAGGATTTCACCGCCTTGCCGTCCATATGGACGACGCAGGCGCCGCACTGGCTGGTGTCGCAGCCGACATGTGTTCCCGTGAGATTGAGGTGATCGCGCAGCAGCTGGACCAGCAGCGTGCGGTCCTCGACGTCGACAGCAACGGCCTTGCCGTTCACCGTCAGTTTGACTGTAGACACGGTTGAGGTCCTCCCGGATTGATTTTGATTGTTTCTAATTAGAGACAGCGACCCGGAACTTTGCAACTGGCATTTTGGTCGCCGGCGTCATGGAAAAGTCACTGATCCAGACGGACCTGCGTTAATTTGGGGGGCGAGTCGCCAGGATCGCAGGCGGCGCCGGGCGGATCTGGGATGCCAGCCTCTATATCCCTATGCGGTCCGCCCTGGCCGATAGAGCCGGAAACTCTGCGGGCGCGCCGAATTTACCGCCCCTTATCGATTCTGCCTTAGTTTTGCCCAGCCAGGTCAGGGGGCGGCCCCCCGGATCGCGGCTCAATAGAAAATGGGGGTGGGAATGTCCGGGCGTATCGCGTCGTCCTCGAAGCGCACAATAATGCCGACCCTCAGGTTCCGCGCCAAGATCATTCTGGGCTTTACCGCCGTGCTGGTGATCTCCGCCGGCAGCATGGCTTTCTCCTATTTCGGCTTCGAGCGGGTCTCGTCCGGGGTCGGGTCCTACCGCAGCAGCGTCACCGAGGCCGATCTCGCCCGCAATATCGACCGCGAGCTGCTCGCCTATCGCTCGGCCGTCAAATTTTTCGTCGTCACCGGCAAGGAGGACGACGCCAAAGCGGCGCTGGACACGGAGACCGGCCTGAAGAGCGCCATCGACCAAGCCATCAAGAGCGCCAAGAAGCCGGCGCGCCAGGAGAGCCTCAACAAGCTCGCCAAGGAGTTTTCCAACTTCTCCGCGACCTTCGCAAAGGTCCTCCAGGCCAAGCGTGACAGCGCGCTGCTGGTGCAGAACCAACTCACGCGCAACGCCAACCTCCTGAAATACAAGCTCGACGACGTCGGCAACAACGCCTCCGATTCCGAGGCGCAGGCGATCGAGTTCGGCACCAAGCAGGTCAATGCCCAATTCCAGACCGCGAACGCGGCGGCGACCAATTTCGTGCTGACGTCCGACCAGGCGATCGCGACCAGCGCGCTGGCGCGGCTGAAATTCGTAGAGAACTCGCTCGGCGCGGTCTATTCCATGGACGACAAGATCGTCGCCGGCCTGAAGGACGCCAGGGCGCTGTTAGGGGCCTATCGCGAAGCGCTGGAGAAGCTGATCGCCAACGCCAGGATGGTCGACGATCTCGTCACCGAGATGAGCGGCTCGGCCGGAGCGATCCTTCAGGGCGCCACCGCCACGAAGGCGGACCTCGTTGCCGAACAGCAGCGGCTGGAGTCCGAATCGGAAGCGACCATCGGGAAGACCGAGCAACTGGTGCTGATGCTGGCCGTCGGCGGCACGCTGCTCGGCGCGGTCCTCGCCTTCCTGCTCGGCACCGGCATCTCGCGTCCGATGATCGCGATGTGCAAGGCGATGCGCGAGCTTGCCTCGGGCAATTTCGACGTCGTGCTGCCGGGCCTGGGGCGCAGGGACGAGATCGGCGAGATGGCCGGCGCGGTCGAGGAGTTCAAGGTGCAGGCCGTTGCCAAGGCGGAGCGTGATGCCGCCGCGAGCGAAGTCCAGAACAAGGAAGCGAGCGCCGCCCGCCGCTCCGAGCTGATCCGCTTCGCCGACGATTTCGAGAGCGCGGTCGGCGCCATCGTCTCCAACGTCTCGGCCTCTGCCGTGCATCTGGAATCGGCAGCCTCGACGCTGACCCGCACCGCCGAGACCACGCAGAGCCTGTCGAGCCAGGTCGCCGGTGTCTCCGAGCAGGCCTCCAGCAACATGCAGTCGGTCGCGACCGCGACGGAAGAGCTCTCGGCCTCGGTCGAGGAGATCGGCCGTCAGGTCCGCGATTCCAGCCGCATTGCCGAGGCCGCCGTGGTGCAGGCGAAGGAGACCGATGGTCGCATCGGCAAGCTCTCGCATGCCGCCCAGCAGATCGGCGAAGTCGTCAAGCTCATCACTGCGATCGCCGAGCAGACCAATCTTCTCGCTCTGAATGCGACTATCGAGGCGGCGCGCGCCGGCGAAGCCGGCCGCGGCTTTGCAGTTGTCGCCAGCGAAGTGAAGTCGCTGGCAAGCCAGACCGCGAAGGCGACCGACGAAATCTCCTCGCACATCGCCGGCATGCAGGGCGCCACCGCCGAATCAGTTGCGGCGATCAAGGAGATCGGCGCGACCATCGGCCAGATCTCGTCGATCTCGACATCGATTGCGAGCGCAGTCGAGCAGCAAGGCGCGGCGACGCAGGAAATCGCGCGCAGCGTCCAGACCGTCGCGCAGGGCACTCAGACCGCCGCCACCGACATCGGTCAGGTCAACCGCGGCGCCGCCGAGACCGGCTCGGCCTCGGAAGAGGTGCTGCACTCGGCCAAGACGCTGTCATCCGAAAGCAGCCGTCTGCGCGCCGAGCTCGACCGCTTCATGGGGAATATCCGGGCGGCGTAGCGTTCCGCTGCCGCACCACCTCCAATGTCGTCCTGGCGAAAGCCAGGACCCATGACCCCAGTGAGGAGTCCTGGTGCGACGCCGGTAACCCCGAGTTTTCGTCAAACCACCCCTGTGGCTGGGTCCTGGATTGCATGTTGTTGGCGTCTTCCTGAAGGAAGATGGGACGACGAGGGAGGCGCGTCGCCTAACCGCCAGTTGCGGCGCCACAAATTTACCGCCGCTTATCCTTTGCCCCTTACTGTGCTCACGAGTCAGGAAGCGGGCTGCTTCCAGGCTGCGCCTGGTTTTCCGCGAATGGAATGGGGTGGGGAATGCCCGTCAAGTCGAAGCCGAACACATCGAAGCTGCTCACCTTGCGCTTTCGCGCAAAAATCATCCTCGGCTTCGTGGCGGTGCTGGCCATCCTCGCCATCAGCATGGCTTTCGCCTATTTCGGCTTCGAGCGGATCCAGGCCGCCGTGGCCTCCTATCGCGCCAGCGTGGCGGAAGCGGACCTTGCGCGGACGGTCGATCGCGAGCTGATCAGCTATCAGGGGCTGGCGCGGGCCTATACGCTGACCGGGGCGCCGGACGACGAGACCGCGGCCAAGGCCGCCGAAGAAAATTTGAGGGTGGCGATCGCAAAGTCGACGGCCGCCACGACCGGCGCGGCGCGCCGCGAGCAGATCGGCAAGCTCGAGGCCGAGTTCCAGCGTTTTACGAAGGTGTTCAGCGAGATCATCACGCTGACGCGCGAGAACAACAAGATCGCGGCCGATGAGCTCAACAGCGTCGGCAACAAGATCCGCTTCAAGTTCGACGATCTCGCCGACACCGCGGCGCTGGCGGGGCTTGCATCCGTTCAGACCACGGCCAAGGACATCACATCGCAATATCTTGCGGTCTCCACCTCGGTCAGCGCCTTTGTCTCCAAGCCGGAGCCGAAGACCGCCGACGGCGTGATCGCCCGCATCAAGTTCCTGGAGACCTTGCTGGTCTCGATCTATGCCAACGACCAGAAGATCACCGAACGCGTCACCGAGATCGGCAATCTCCTGAAGCAGTACCGCACCTCCTTTTCGAAGCTGACCGAGAACGTGAAAGTGATCGTCAAGTCGAATGGGGAGATGACCAAGACGGCAGGGACCATCCTGAAACTCTCGGCCGAGCTGCGGTCGGAACTCTCAGCCGATCAGCAGCGCATCGAGGCGAGCGCCAATGCCACCATTGGCGACACCGAGCGGACGATGCTGATGATGGCGCTCGGCGGCCTCGCCATTGGCGCCGCGTTGGCTTGGATGCTGGGCAATGGCATTTCGCGTCCGATGATCGCGATGTGCAAGGCGATGCGCGAGCTTGCCTCGGGCAATTTCGACGTCGTGCTGCCGGGCCTGGGGCGCAGGGACGAGATCGGCGAGATGGCCGGCGCGGTCGAGGAGTTCAAGGTGCAGGCCGTTGCCAAGGCGGAGCGTGATGCCGCCGCGAGCGAAGTCCAGAACAAGGAAGCGAGCGCCGCCCGCCGCTCCGAACTGATCCGCTTCGCCGACGATTTCGAGAGCGCGGTCGGCGCCATCGTCTCCAACGTCTCGGCCTCTGCCGTGCATCTGGAATCGGCAGCCTCGACGCTGACCCGCACCGCCGAGACCACGCAGAGCC
>NZ_JARVWW010000045.1 GCF_029846715.1 Bradyrhizobium nivariense | reverse complement strand
GCTTGCGAAGATCCAGAGAATAAGGCTTGCCCATCCATGCTGGCCTCCGCCCAGCCAGCATGGTGAATCAGAAACAAGCTGATTTGGGAATCCCAAATCGATTCAACCTAACCCCATTCCGCTTTAGCGCCGACCGCCGCCCATCCCGCCTCCGGGACCTCCGAGGCCACCACCCCCCATTCCACCACCGGGCCCCATCGGCCCGCCGGGCGAGCCAGGGCCGCCGGGACCTGACGGGCCGCTTGGTCCTGTCGGCCCGGAGCCGGGATTTACACCGGGGCTTGATCCAGGCGCGCCGGCCGGGCCCGGCTGGCTGCCGCTCGGAGTCGTGCTGCCGCGGTTCGGGTGCAGGATCGAACCGCCGGGCGAGCGGTTGGGATTGCCGCCGCCGGGCGGAGGTGCTCCCGCCCCTTGGCCCATCGCCTGAGCCGAATCCACCTGGAGGCCGCGCGAGCGATCGAACACGCCGTTGACCACCATGCGGGCTTCGCCGGCTGCCGGTCCAAAGCGCGAGCCGTCATGGGCAACGAAGCCGGAGCCAAGCCGGAGGTTCGCACCTGCTCGCTGCACATAGGCTTCGATCGAAAGGCGGCTTGCCCCGACGAGATCCGAGAAATCATCGATCCGCGTGCGCGCGGCCCGCATCGCGCCCTGGCTCACGCTGCCCTCGATCTGGACGCGCTGGCCGACCAGCAGCGGATCGACGCCGTTCAGCTTCAGCCCGCCAATTCGCAGACCGTCGGGCCCGCGCTCGACCAGACCGGTGACCCGCTCGCGCGCCTCGCGCCGCGGCTCGACCAGGCTTGCAACGATAACGCCGTCGGTCCTGCGCAGGCCGTAGACGGCCACCTGCGTGCCCGCACGAAGCTTGCTCTCCTTGTCGGTCGCGACGATCTTCTGGCCGAGCACCGTCAATTCGTTGCCCTTTACGGCTTCGATCGGACCGGAGACCTCGCTCGCAATCGTGATGTTGCGCGTGACGAGTGTACCGTCGGCCTGACGGGTGGCGACCACGCGCGCGAGCTGGCCGATGCGCAGGTCCTTGGTGCTGGCCGCCTCGCCGTCGATCCGGACCGGGACGTCCCTGGCATAGGCGATACGCTCGCCGTTGACGTAGATGCTGCCAAAACGCTGGATCACGCCGACGATGCCGGTGCCACCGATGCCGTGGTCGTCACCGCGTGTGATGCCGGTACCGCCAATGCCCTGATCGGTGCCACGCTTGACCTGCGCGCGTGCCATCGCCGTCCCGGCAAGCCAAAATCCCATCAGCAGCAGACGGCGGGAGACGAGCGGCGGCCGGCTCATGAAGAACCACCCTGCTCGCCGCCATCCTTACCGGTTTCCTTGCCGGTTTCCTTGCCAGTTTCCTTGCCGTCGCCCTCCTCATCGACAGCCTCGGAATAGATGTAGATGCCGAAATTCCAGCGGGCGTCGCCGCCCTTGTCCTTGGCGAGCGCGCGGTTGGCCTCGCGGTTGGCGGTCTTCAGCGCGTCCATCGCGAGCTCGCGCGATCGCGCCTCGAGGCGCCGCGCCAGCTTCGGCGAGATGTTGTTGTAGTGCACCGCGCGTTCGAGGAAGTGCGGCGCCGGTCCCGCGACATTCTCGGCCGCGGCCGCGATATGGTCGTGCAGATTACGGCCGAGATAATGCCATTTGCTGTCGTCCCCGCCGCTCGGGACAAAGGCCGCCTCGACCAGCTCGATCTCGTCTGATTCGTTGATGGTGACGAGCTTGCGGTCGATCCATTCGTCGAGCACCGCGCGCGGGCGCACGTCCTTGGTGACGGAGGCGACGAGCTGCTCGAACGACGGCGCATCGCCCTCCGCCGTGCGCGGCAGCGCCAGCGGCTCGCCCTTCGCATCGGTGAACTCCGGCGCGGCAACCCAGCGCGCGATCACCGCGCTGGTCAGCGACACCGCGGCCGGCGTCTCGTGCACCGGCGCGCCGGCGCCCCGCAGCCGCGCCACCTCCTTGCGGTGGATGCCGGTAAGCAGGCTGACGCGACTGTCGGTCTGCTCTTTCCCCTCCAGCGCGAAATCGTGCTCTGCGACGTTGACGAAGAGCTCGCGAAGCAATTGCGCCAATGCCGGAAAGGTCATGCCGCTGCGGATGCAGAGCCGCACGAGCGGGCGCAGCAGCCGCGCCAGCGGCGCGTGCAGCTTCGCGGCGGCGTTCGGCTGGGGCGACGCTGCTTTGGACCCGGACTTGGCATTCATGTCTGAACTGTAACGGCGCCTCGCGTGGGACACAATCCCACTTTTTGCCGTTTGACAATTGACGTGGTAAATTTTCCCACATATACGGAACCCCACTGAGGGCGCGACGGAAAGGGACTCACACCCATGGCTGACTGCTTGGTCCGCAATTCCAGTTCACTGCGTGCTGCGCCGATTCTCGCGCACGGTCACGGCATCACGATCGAGCCGATACTGCCGGCGCTTCTGCGCGGCGTGATCTTCATCTCGGTGCTGGCTGCGCCGTTCGTCGCAGCACTTCTCGCAGGGTGAGCGCCGTCATGCATCACACCAGCCACTCCCCGCGCCGCCCGTCGGTGCTGCACATCTTCAAGATCTACTATCCCGACCTGTTCGGCGGCACGCTCACGGTGATCCGCGACATCTGCGCCAGCCTCAAGGACGCCTTTGCCTCCGCCGTGCTGGTCTGCTCCCAATCAGCCGAACCGCGCGACATCGTCGTCAACGACGTGCAGGTGGAGCGCGTCCGCTCGTTCGGCAATTTGCTGTCGCTTCCCGCCGCGCCCACCTATCCGTGGCGGCTGTGGCGCAAGATCGCCCAGCACGATCTGCTCGCGCTCCACGCTCCCTTCCCGCTCGCCGACCTCGTCTTCGCCTTCGGATTTGGTCGCACCCGGCCGCTGGTGGTGCACTGGCACGCCGACATCGTCAGCCATGCCGGCCTGCGCTGGTTCATCGAGCCCTTGATGCGGCGAACGCTGCGCCGCGCCAAGGCGATCATCGTCTCGGACCACGTGCTGGTCGACAACACGCCGTTGCTGCGCGAATTCGAGGACAAGTGCCACGTCGTGCCGTTCGGCATCGACACCACGGGCTATGACTGGCCGAAGATCGAGCCGCACCACATCAATGATCGCGGCCGGCTGGTGCTCGCCTGCGGCCGGCTCGTGCCCTACAAGGGTTTCGACGTGCTGATCCGGGCTGCGCCTGCGCACAATTTCGAGGTCTGGATCATCGGCGAAGGCACTGAGCGGCCGCGGCTCGAGCAACTGATCCAGGAGCTCGGCCTCGGCGAGCGCGTCCGCCTTCTCGGCTCGGTCAACGATTGCGAGCGCATCAAGCTGATGTGCCTCTCCGACGTCTTCGTGATGCCGTCGGTCACCAATGCCGAGACCTTCGGCCTGGTCCAGCTGGAGGCCATGGCCGCCGGCCGCCCGGTCGTCAACACGGCGCTCGACACCGCGGTGCCGCGCGTCGCCCGCCACGGCATGGAGGCGATCACCGTGCCGCCCGGCGACGCCGAGAAGCTGGGCGAGGCCATCGACACCCTGATCCGCGATCCCGAGCGCCGCCGCCGCATGGGACTCTCGGCGCGGACCCGCGCCCTCAGTCGCTATTCGACCACTTCCTTCAGGGAAGGCATGGAGACCGTCTATCGCGCCGCCGTCACCGCGTCCTGCAAGGAACAGGCACGTGCCGCCGAGCCGCAGCAGGCGGCCGGCTGGCTGGACACTGTCCGGATCGCGGCGACGCTGGCCTGGTCCGATATGCGCCACCGTTACGTGCGCTCGCTGCTCGGACCGTTCTGGATGTCGCTCCAGATGGCGATCGTGGTCGCGGTACTGGGCTCGGTGATCGGGCAGATGACGAACGCCGACGTGCTGTCACGCCTGCCCATGCTGGCGCTGTCGATGACGGCCTGGACCTTCCTCAACAGCGTGGTGCTCGATGCCACGACGGCGCTCCAGAACTCCGCGAGCCTGATCCGCGACCGGGCGCTGCCGCCGGTGATCTTTCTCCTGCAATGCACGTTCCGGCAGGGGCTGTTCGCGCTGCATAACGCCTGCGTGCCGCTGCTGTTGTGGCTCATCCTGTCGCCCCGCGACCTCTCTCACGCGCTGGCGGCGCTGCCCGGCCTTCTGCTGTTCGTGACCTGCACCTTCGCCCTGAGCCTTGTCCTCGGCGCGCTGGCGACGCGCTATCGCGACCTCAAGCCGATCATCGAATCCACGCTGATGCTGGCGTTTCTCGCCTCGCCGGTGATCTGGTCGTCGGAGATGATCAACCACCGCTCGACGGTGATGCGGCTCAATCCACTGACGCATCTGTTCGCGGTGTGGCGCGAGCCGCTTGCGGGGGGCCATATCGATCCCGCCAGCATCGTCTACGTCCTCATCACGTTGGCGCTGCTGATCTTTGCGAGCGTGCTGACGCTGGTCCACCTGCGCAAAGCCGCCTTCTGGATCTGACGCATGGTCTCGATCAGCTTACGCAATGTCTGTCTCGACTACCCGCTCTACGGCGCATACGACTATTCGCTGAAGCGGCGGCTGATCGGTCATCTGATCCGCGAGCCGGGTGAGATGCGGATCATCCGCGCCGTCGACAACTTCACGATCGAGGCCGAGGCCGGCGCCCGCATCGGCCTTGCCGGGCCCAACGGCTCCGGCAAATCGACGCTTCTGCGCCTCATCGCCGGCGTCTATCCGCCGAGCAGCGGCAGCGTCGCGATCCAAGGTAACGTCGTGCCCCTGCTCGGCCTCAACGCCGGCGTCAACCTGGACTTCGTGGCGGAGGACAACATCGCGCTGCTGCTGCGCATCAGCGGCCGCAAGCCGAGCCGCAGCGTTATCGACGATATCTGGGCCTTCACCGAGCTCGAGACGCGCATGCAGCGGCTGCCGCTGCGGATGTTCTCGTCAGGCATGCTGATGCGGGTGCTGTTTGCGACCGCCACCGCTTTTCCGGCGGACATCCTTCTGCTGGACGAATGGCTCAGCGTCGTCGACGAGCACTTTGCGGAGAAGGCCGAGGTGCGGCTGCTGAACCTCGTGTCGCAGGCAGCGATCGTGATCATCGCCTCGCACGACCAGCCGCTGCTGCGCCGCACCTGCACCAGCATCATCAACCTCGATCACGGCCGCATCGCCTCGACTGTCACCGTCGATCCGCCGGCCACACATTCATTCGAGCTCCGCGGGAAACGCGCATGAAGCAGAATATCCTCGTCGTATCCGAAGCGCTGGGCGAGCCCAACCACAAGCGCGGCATCTTCCACTTCACGCGCGAATTGATGCGCTCGCTCGCGGCCGAAGGCCACGATCTGACGCTGCTGGTGGAGACCAATCGGCGCTTCCGCAAGCTGCGCCGGCGCGAGCGGCGCACAAAACTGTTTCCGTCAGAGGCGCGCAACATCGAATTGCTCGCTTTGTACCGCTTCCTCGACGAGATCAACATGGGCGAGCCGCTGGCGCGCAATGGCTTGCGGCGCACGCTCGACTGGCTCCACCACAAGGCCACCATGTCGGTCTCGTGGGACTATGTCCTCTGCTTCCTGCGCGCAATCGGGCTGCGTGGGCTGAATGCGCGGCTGATCGAGAACAAGACCGCGGCGCTGGAATACGTCCCGCCGGACCTGCGCCATCTGGAGCTGTTCCGCGACTTCCAGCTCGAGCCCGGCTTCTACAGCTACCAGGATTCCTCGGCCTTCTTCCTGCTGCCGCCGCCGCAGGTCGACGCGCGCGACTACGACGTCATCGTCGTGGATACCCCGACCCGGGTTGCGATCAGGCGCAAGCCGGATGCCAAGGTGATCTGCGTGGTCCACGATTTATTGCCGCTCACCGACCTCAAGCTCAGCGACGTCGCGACGCGGCTGTTCCTGTCGCGGCTGCTCACCAGCCTGCGTCAGGCCGACGAGCTCGCCTTCGTTTCAAACTATAGCATGACGCGGTTCAGGGAACTGCTGCCGCAATTTGCGCACCTGCCGGCGCGGGTCGTGTATCCCCGCACCCGGTTCGACGCCCCGGATGTCCTGCACCTCCCAGCCCCGTCGGGGCGTCCGGGGCGGCCGAGCTTCGTCGTCATCGTCTCGAACGAACCGCGCAAGAACGTCGCCACCGTCGTCCGCGCTTTCCGCAATGTGCCCCAGGCCGATCTCGTGGTGATCGGCCATGCCGGCGAGATCAGCCGGATGCGCAATCTGCCGCAAAACGTCCGCTTCGCCGGCTACGTCGACGAGCACGAAAAGGCGGCCCTGATCGCGGAGGCGCACGGGCTGATCATGCCGAGCTTCGCCGAAGGCTTTGGCGTGCCAATCATCGAGGCGCTGGCTGCGAACACGCCGGTGTTGTGCTCCGACATCGCCGTGTTCCGCGAGGTCGCGCGCGACCTCGCCGACTATTTCGACCCGTTCTCGACCGAGGCGATCGCGGCCTCCGTCACCCGCGTGCTGATGCGCCAGGAGGAGTGCCGCGGCAGGATCCGGGCCCGGCGGCACGAACTCGCCGAGCGCTTCGGCTACGAGACCCAGGCCCGCGATTTCCTCGGGCATCATGTGCTCGCGGAAAGCCTCGCCACCGAGCAACTCGCGTCATACGGATGACCGCCGAATCCGCGATGTGGTCCGGTCCTGCCGATCAGCAAGGCGGGAGCAGCCGATGGCAGACTTGGCGCAACTGACTTGGCGCAATTCGGCCACGCTGATGCTGGCGGCCGATCTGCTCGCAGCCCTCATCGCGGCGGCGCTGCCCTGGTCGACCACTGCGCCTTCGATCTTCGTCGGGCTCTGGCTGCTGGTGGTGACGCCGACCATCGACTGGCGCGACTATGCGCGCAGTCTCACGCGGCCGGCGCTTGCCCTGCCCTTCGCAATCCTGCTGCTCGCGCTTCTGGGCATGCTGTGGTCGGACGGCGCGTGGGCAGACCGGTTGCATGCGATCAAGCCGGTCGCAAAGCTCATGCTCATTCCGCCGCTGCTCTACCATTTCAGCCAATCGGAGCGCTGCCTCTGGGTGTGCCTCGCCTTTGTCGCCTCCTGCGCACTGCTTGCAGCGTTCTCCTGGATCGTGCTGCTCGATCCCGCCTGGAAAATCACCGCGACGGCATCGGCCGGCGTTCCCGTCAAGAATTACGTCGACCAGAGCCAGGAATTCACACTCTGCGCCTTTGCGCTTGCGCTGCCCGCGCTGGCTTTCTGGCGCGGCGGGAGCGTGCTGGCGACGGCCGCCTGCCTTGCGCTGATCCTGCTGTTCGTCACCAACATGGTGTTCGTCGCCTCGGCCCGCACCGCGCTGCTCTGCATCGCGGTGCTGCTCGGCCTGTTTGCCTGGAAACATCTGAGCCGGCGCGCGGCGCTGCTCCTGCTTGCGGGCGCGGTCGCCGCAAGCGCGCTGGCCTGGACGACCTCGTCCTATCTGCGCCAGCGCATTACCGACATCGCCGTCGAATACCGCCACGGCCACGAGGACATCAGCCGCGCCTCGACCGCGCAACGGCTGACCTATTGGCGCAAGGCGATCCATGGCATTGCCGAGGCGCCTTTGATCGGTCACGGTACCGGCTCGATCAAGCGGCAGTTCGAACGAGCTGCCACGAACGAAAGCAGCCTTGATGCGGAGGTCGTCAGCAACCCGCATAACCAGCCCCTCAATGTCGCCATGCAGTGGGGCCTCTTGGGCATCGCCCTGCTCTACGCCATGTGGATCGCGCACCTTCGCCTGTTCCTGGGCGAGGGCCTTGCTGCCTGGATCGGCCTCGCGGTCGTCGTGCAAAACATCGCGAGCTCGCTATTGAACTCGCATCTGTTCGACTTCCACGAGGGCTGGATGTATGTGCTCGGCGTCGGCGTCGCCGGCGGCATGGTCCTGAAGGCGAAACCCGTCAGCCAGCCCTGACTACTGGCTGCGTTCGTGGCCGACCTCACCGGTGATGACGTCGCCGAACAGCTCCCAGGCTTGCCCGTTGAAGCGCATCAGTTGCATCTGCTCGATCGGGAAATAATCGTCGGCCGAGGTGTTCACCAGGATGCCGGGCAGCATCAGGTCGGTGTGAAAATCCTTCAGGCTGGTAGCCTGCTTCATGACGTTGTCACGGGTGAGATTGTCGCCGCACTGCTTCAGCACCTGCGCAATCGCCTCAGCCTGGACGTAGCCGTAGATGTTGTTGGAATTAGCCTTGTCGCCATCAGGATAATATTTGTCCATGAATTCACGCCACTTCACCACCGCCGGGTCCTTGTCCCAGGTCGGATCGGTTGGGTCCTTCAGATAGACGGTCGAGATGATGTCCTTGGAATAGTCGAGCCCGGCGGGCTTGAGCACCGAGGCGACCGAGGTCGCGGTGTTGGCCAGGAAGAATTTCGGTTTCCAGCCGAGTTCGCCGACCTTCCGGATCGCCTGCGCCGAACCTTTCGGCGCGGCCCATGAGAAGAAGATGTCGGCGCCGGAATCATGCAGGGCGACAATCTGCGAGTCGATCGAGGGATCGCTGACCTCGTAGGATTTGTCGGCGATGATCATGCCGGCCTTGTCGCCGAGCCCGTCCTTCAGGCCCTTGAACTGGTCCTTGCCCGCATCGTCGTTCTGCCAGAACACCGCAATCTTGCTGTTGGGGAAGTGGTCGCGGATGTACTTTGCGTAGATCCGCCCCTCGCTCTGATAGTTCGGCTGGAAACCCATCGTCCACGGAAAATTCTTCGGGTCGCCGAATTTGGTGCCGCCGGAGGCGACGAAGAGCTGCGGCACCTTCTTGGCGTTCATGTACTTCATGATCGCCGAATTCGAGGGCGTACCGAGCGGCTGGAAGATCAGCAAGACCTCGTCGCTCTCGACCAGCTTGCGCGCCTGCTCGATCGCCTTCGGCGGAGAATAGGCGTCGTCATAGCTGATGAAGTCGATCTTGCGGCCGTTGATGCCGCCCTGGTCGTTGATCATCTTGAAGAACGCGGCCTCGGTCTTGCCGATCACGCCATAGGACGATGCCGGCCCGCTATAGGGCATGATGTTGCCGATCTTGATGTCGGTGTCGGTAGCGCCGGGATCGTATTTCTTCTGCGCCAGAGCCGGTGTTGTGGCCAACACTGCGGCAGCAAGCATGGCGAGGGCAGCAAGGTTGTTGCGACGACCCGGCATCGTTCTCTCCCCTGTGTTTTAGTCTTGTTTTGTGGACAGTGTCGCAAGGCCGCTTGCGGCTGGCAAGCGCCGCGATTTTCCGCGAGGTGAAACGACGGCTCTGGAACTTACGCGCCGCGCCGCAACAGGTTCAGCACCCGCCCGTCGATCACCAGCAGCGCGCTGCCGATGACGATCGCGCCCGCAATCTCGCGCACGGAGATCGGCTCACCCAGCACCAGCCATCCCAGAAGAATGGCGGTGACGGGAATGAGCAGCGTCACCAGCATGACATTGGTTGCGCCCGAGCGCCGCAGGATCTGGAAGAAGACGATATAGGCCAGCGCTGTCGAGAGTCCGGCAAGGCCAAGCACCGCGAGCCAAATCGTCAGGCCCGGCATCGGGAGACGCCACGGCTGCTCCACCGCGCCGGCGACGAGCGCCATCATCACCGTCGAAGCCATAAGTTGAAAAGTGGCGGTGCCAAGCGGCGGCGAGTCCTTCAACAGCCGCCGCGCCGCCAGCGCCGCAAAACCATAGCTGAAGGCGCCGCCGAGGCAGAGCAGGATGCCGAGTCCCTGCTCCGTCCGCGTCTCGACGCCCCATCCCCTCAGGATCACTACGCCGAGAAGCCCCAGTGCGACCCCCGCCACGCGGCGCATCTGCAACGCCTCCTCGCCAGCCGCAGCCATCACCATCACCGTGAACAGTGGCGTGGTCGCGTTCAGGATCGACGCCAGGCCGCTCGGAATGAAAGTCTGGCCGACCACAATCAGCGAGAACGGGATGACATTGTTGAGGAGCCCAATCGCGACGAACGGCTTCCAGCCCGTGATACCCTTGGGAAAACCGATGCCCGGCATGCGGAGCAGCGGCAGAAGAATGGCAGAGCCAAGTGCAACGCGCAAAAACACCAGCGTCAGCGGCGGCAATTCCCGCAACGCCGCACCATTGAAGAAGAACGAGCCGCCCCAGAGGACCGAGAGCACGGCGAGCAGCGACCAGTCTCGCGCGTCGATCCGGTTGTCGTTCGGGGGCATGGCGTCTCATGTCGGTAGGCGAGACAGCCGCCTAGGACAACACGGCGAACAGCGCCACCCGATTTCCGATGAAGCACCGGTTTACAAAACCGATGCTCGAACGAGGCTGCCCCATGTCGATGTGATCCGCTAGGACGGCTTCTTCGGCCGCGACACCAGCTCGATCATCTTGCCTTCATCGTCGTCAGGCATCGCGGCCTTGGCCTGCGCGTAGGATTCGACCGCGGCGCGCGAGACCAGCGGCTTGTCGGCCAGCAGGCTCTCTGCGAGCTTCACGGCGTAGGCGGCATCCTTGTGCCGCAGCGCCGCCGTGAACGTCGCGCCGGAAAAATCGCGGGCGACCATGCGCTTGGAGTGGCGCTGCACTTGCGGGCTAGCTGCCACGCCTGACAGAATCGATTCCAGCACCAGATTCATGTCGAGGCCGGCCTGCTCGGCGATGGCGAGGCCCTCGGCGAGACCGGCGATCTGGATCGCGCCCATCAGATTGTTGATGAGCTTGTAGACCGTGCCGGAACCGACAGCGCCGAAATGGCGGATGGTCGAGCCGATCGGCTCGAGATAGGGCCGCGCGCGTTCGAGATCGGCCGCATCGGCGCCAACCAAAAGCGTCAGCTTTCCGCTCGCCGCCGCATCCGGCAATCCCGTCACGGGGCAATCGATATAGATCAGCCCGCGCGCGTTGAGCTCGCGACCCATCTCGCGGGCGTGGTCATAGGAAACGGTGGAGCATTCGATCGCGATGGTGCCGGCCTTCGCCGTCTTGGCCGCGCCCTCAGGTCCGAGCCAGACCGCGCGCGAGACTTCGTCGTCGGCGACCATGGTCACGACGGCGTCGGCGTCGATCGCAGCATCCTCCGGCGAGGTCGCCCAGAGCGCGCCGCGCGCGATCAGATCTTTCGCTTTTGTTTTGCTGCGATTCCACAGCATCACCGTAAAACCGGCATCGAGATAACGGCCGGCCATGCCATGGCCCATCCGCCCGAGCCCGATGAAGGCGATTCGGGGCATCAGTCGACGTCCTCGATGTCGGCGCCGGTGGTGCCAAACGCACGCTGCGCCAAGGTCGCGGCCATGAAGTCGTCGAGATCGCCGCCGAGCACGCCGGAGGTGTCGGAGGTCTGCACACCGGTGCGCAGATCTTTCACCATCTGGTAGGGCTGCAGCACATAGGAGCGGATCTGGTGGCCCCATCCGATGTCGGTCTTGGCGGCCTGATCGGCGGCGGCTTTCTCTTCCCGCCTCTTCAGCTCGATCTGGTAGAGCCGCGCGCGCAGCATGTCCCAGGCCTGCGCCTTGTTCTTGTGCTGGGAGCGGCCGGCCTGGCAGACCACTGCAACGCCGGTCGGGATATGCGTCAGCCGTACCGCGGATTCGGTCTTGTTGACGTGCTGGCCGCCAGCACCACCGGAGCGCATAGTGTCGACGCGGACGTCGGATTCCTTGATGTCGATCTTGATACTGTCGTCAATGACGGGGAACACGGCAACCGACGAGAACGAGGTGTGCCGCCGCGCGTTGGAATCGAATGGCGAGATCCGCACCAGGCGATGCACGCCCGCCTCGGTCTTCAGCCAGCCATAGGCATTGTGGCCGGAGACCTGAATGGTCGCGGACTTGATGCCGGCCTCTTCGCCCTCGGACTCTTCCAGCATCTCGACCTTGAAGCCGCGGGTTTCGGCCCAGCGCGAGTACATGCGCAACAGCATCTGCGCCCAGTCCTGGCTCTCGGTGCCGCCGGCGCCGGCATGCACTTCGAGATAGGAATCGAAACCATCGGCCTCGCCCGACAGCAGCGCCTCGAGCTCGCGCCGCGCGACTTCCTTCTTGAGATTCTTCAGTGCAGCTTCGGCTTCCTTGACGACGCCCTCATCGCCCTCGGCTTCGCCGAGCTCGATCATGCCGATGTCGTCTTCGAGCTCCTGCTCGACCTTGCCGATGCCGGAGAGCGAATCCTCAAGCGAGGTTCGCTCCTGCATCAGTTTCTGGGCTTTCTGGGGATCGTTCCAGAGGTTGGGATCTTCAGCGAGCTTGTTCAGCTCAGCGAGGCGCGCCGTCGATTTCTCGACGTCAAAGATGCCTCCTCAGCAGCCCGACTGACTGCTTGATCTCTTCTACCAACCGTTCGATTTCGGCGCGCATGTGGTTCTCTGGTCTCGCGGAATTGGTCCCGCGTGCATGACGCATGGTCCGGGAAAGTGTGGAGCGTTTCCCGATCAGATCATGCGCAAAACAAAAATCTAAAGCGCGAAGATTCATCATCGCGCTTGATGGGGATGTAGCGGCGGCGGCTGCAAAGCGCAACCGCCGCCGCGAAGAACGTCTGTCTTGTCCTAGGCCTTAGTACAGCCCGCCGGTGCCCGGCCGCATGAAGAAGCCGGAATCCGGTTGCTGCTGCTGTGACGCCGGCATGCGGCCGTCGGCATCGGCCACGCCGATGACCGAGTAGTTATCCGGCGGCGCCGTGCCCGGCTTGAAGGCTTCGAGGATGGTTCCGCCGGTCTCGCCCGGGCCGGCGCGCATGCCGGTCTTGGAGACGACACGCACCAGCTTGATGCCGGCCGGCACCTTGAACGGAACCGCGGGCTTGTCGGCGAGCGCGAGCTTGAGGAAATCGCGCGCGATGGGAGCTGCCAGATGACCGCCGGTCGCGGCGTTGCCTTTGCCGAGCGCGCGCGGCTTGTCGTAGCCCATATAGATGGCGACGGCGACGTCGGGCGAGAAGCCGACGAACCAGGCGTCCTTGGCCTCGTTGGTGGTGCCGGTCTTGCCGGCGATCGGCTTGCCGACCTCCTTGACCACGGTCGCGGTACCGGCCTGGACCACGCCTTCCATCAGCTCGGTGATCTGATAGGCGGTCATGGAATCCAGCACCTGCTCGCGGCGGTCGATCAGCTGCGGCTCGTTCTGGTTCTTCCAACCGCCCGGCGCGTCGCAGCCACGGCATTCGCGCTGGTCGTGCTTGAAGATGGTGTGGCCGTAGCGATCCTGGATACGGTCGATCAGGGTCGGCTTCACCCGGCGGCCGCCATTGGCGAGCATCGAATAGGCCGTGACCATGCGCATCGCCGTGGTCTCGCCGGCGCCGAGCGCGTAGGACAGATAGTTCGGCAGCTCGTCATAGACGCCGAAGCGGCGGGCATATTCGCCGATCAGGGGCATGCCGATGTCCTGCGCGAGGCGCACCGTCACCGTGTTGAGCGACTGCCGCAGCGCGTTGCGCAGCGTCACCGGTCCCTGGAACTTGCCCGAGGAGAAGTTTTCAGGCCGCCAGACGCCCGCGCCCTGGCCCTGGTCGATTTCGATCGGCGCGTCGAGCACGACAGTCGAGGGCGTATAGCCGTTGTCGAGCGCGGCCGAATAGACGATCGGCTTGAACGACGAACCGGGCTGCCGGTAGGCCTGCGTGGCGCGGTTGAACTGGCTCTGGTCGAACGAGAAGCCGCCGACCATCGCCAGCACGCGGCCGGTCCAGGGGTCCATCACCACCATCGCGCCGGACACTTCGGGGATCTGGCGCAGCCGGTACTGGCCCTCGACGACGGTGCCGTCCTTGTAGAGCGGATCGGCATAGATCACATCGCCGGGCTGCAGCACCTGCGACACACCCGTAGCAGCCCTACCCTTCGCAGGCCCCGAGGCCGCCCTTGCCCATTTGATGCCGTCGAGCGTGATGAGGCCGGTCTCGCGCTGCTTGCTCACGGCGCCGCCAAGCTCGCGGCTCGGCTGGAAGCCGATGCGCGCGGACTGGTCGCTGGTCTCCAGCACCACCGCCATGCGCCATGGCGAGATGTCGGAGAGCGACTTGATCTCGGCGAGCTTCACGCCCCAGTCGCCCGAAATATCGAGCTTGCTCATGGCGCCGCGATAGCCCTGCTGCTCGTCATAGTTCACGAGGCCGGAGACCATGGTCTTGCGCGCCATGACCTGGATCTTGGGATCGAGCGTGGTGCGGACAGAGAGGCCGCCCTCGTAAAGCTTCTTCTCGCCGTAGCGCTCGAAGATGTCGCGGCGCACCTCCTCGGCGAAATATTCGCCGGCGAAGGTGTGGGCGCCGTTGGAACGGTTGGTGACGGCCAGCGGCTCCTTGCGCGCCTTGTCGGCGTCGGCCTGCTTGATCCAGCCGTTCTCCAGCAGACGGTCGATCACGTAGTTGCGGCGCTCGACGGCGCGGTCGCGGTTGCGGACCGGATGCAGCGTCGCGGGCATCTTCGGCAGCGCCGCGAGATAGGACGCTTCCGCCACCGTCAGCTCGTTCACCGACTTGTCGAAATAAACCAGCGACGCGGCCGCGATGCCGTAGGCGCCGAGGCCCAGATAGATTTCATTCAGATACAGCTCGAGGATCTTGTCCTTCGAGTAGGTCTTCTCGATGCGCATCGCCAGCAAGGCTTCCTTGATCTTGCGGGCGAAGGAGACCTCGTTGGTCAGAAGAAAGTTCTTGGCGACCTGCTGGGTGATCGTGGAAGCGCCCTGCGGACGGCGGTTGGAGCCGTAGTTCTGGATGTAAACCACGCCGGCGCGCGCCATGCCGGTGTAGTCGATGCCGCCATGCTCGTAGAAATTCTTGTCCTCGGCTGCGAGGAAGGCGTTGATCACGAGTTTCGGCACCGCCTGGATCGGCAGGTAAAGCCGCCGCTCCTTGGCGTATTCGCCGAGCAGCGAGCCGTCGACCGCGTGCACGCGGGTCATCACCGGCGGCTCGTAATCCTGAAGCTGAGAGTAGTCCGGCAAGTCCTTGGAGAAATGCCAGATCAGGCCTGCGACGGCACCGACACCAACCAGGAACAACACCGTTCCCGCGGCGAACAGGAAGCCCATGAACCGCACCAGCAAGCGCATTATCTGTTTATCCGTTCAAACTCTGGATCAGCCCAAGATCAGATTAAGATCAGCCCTTGGCACCCAAAACAGGCGCCACTCTCACGTCGCGAATTCACCGGCCTACTCAAATACTATCCGTGCCGGACTCAAGACGCTTGCCGAACGGGATTCTCGCCGATTCCGGAACCCCCTTGCGGCGTTTTTATAAAGCGCCCGCTGTGGCCAAACTAGGGCTTTTGCGGCGGGACGGAAAATCCCCTCTCAGTTCGACGACCCGGCCGTGGCTATCCGCTTGGCCAAAAAGCCCTCGATCGCCTGCGCCATCGAACCCACGGCACGCGACCGCCAGCCCTCGGAGACCAGATGATCGAGATCGCCCTTATTGGAGACATAGCCGATCTCGACCAGCACCGACGGCACGTCGGGCGCCTTCAGGACCCGGAAGCCGGCCGACTTCAGGGGATGCTTGTGCATCCGCACCGTCGACTTCATTTCGCCCATCAACAGTCGGGCAAAACGGCTTGAAAATGTGCGGGTTTCCCGCTGGGTGAGATCGATCAGGATGTCGGCGACATCGGTCGGCTCCTCCGCGAGGTTGAAGCCGGCGATGGCGTCCGCCCGGTTTTCCGCATCCGCCAGCCGCTGCGCCTCGGCGTCGGAGGCCTTGTCGGACAGCGTGTAGATCGTCGCGCCCTGCGCATCGCCCTCGGCGCGCGGCAGCGCGTCGGCGTGGATCGAGACGAACAACGCCGCCTTGAGGCTGCGGGCGACTTTGACCCGGTCGTTGAGCGGGATGAAGGTGTCGTCGTCCCGCGTCATCACCACGCGATATTTGCCGGTCTTTTCCAGCCGTTCGCGCAGCGCCAGGCCAAAGGCCAGCACCAGGTTCTTCTCGCTCTCGCCGCTCGACTGCGTGCCATTGTCGATGCCGCCATGGCCGGGATCGATCACGACCACCGCACGGCCATCGGCCTTCTGCTGCCCGGCTTCAGCGGGTGTAGATGCGGGAACCGTCGCGGGCGGTGGATCGGCGATTGCGGGCCGCAGCTCAGGACGGTTTTCCGGAGCGAGCGACGGCACGAAGGCGGCGCGGTCGACCTCCTCCAGTTCGAGCACGAGCCGGGCCGGCTGACCGTTGGCGGCCTCCAGCACATAGGAATTGGCGATCTTGGCCGGACCCGTCAGGTCGAATACGATTCGGGATCCGCCGGGCATCACCAGCCCATAGCGGAAGGCCTTGACCAGTCCCCGCCCCCCGGCCCCGGTGCCCGCGGGGAGTTGAAAATTGACCTGGGGGACGTCGACCACCACCCGATACGGGTCAGCCAAGGTGACGGCGCGGAAGGTAACGGTCTGGTCGAGGTCGAGGATAAAGCGCGTCTGCTTGCCGTCACCGGCCAGCCGGGCCGCTGAGGCGGCTGGGAAATTCGCTGCTGCAACAGAGGGTTGGGCCTGACTTTCCGCTGCCTTCAGGCGCGAGGAATCAGCACATGGCAATGCCGCGGCGCAGAGCAGCACGCATCCCAGCAAGACCCTTTGATTTGCGCGGCTCGCCACCGATTCCGTGCCTCCGAGCAGCCTTTTTAAGGCAATAGAACCACAGGGTTAAACGATCCTTAATGACAGATGCGCGAAATTCGCTGACTGTGACCGCCGTGCGACGCTCCTTGCACGGATGGCCCAATCCACGTATGTACGGAATGCTGACGGCCGATATTTCCGGCTGTGTCGCATTCAGCCTCCCGGTGCAGCGCCGGAACTCTCAAGGTTTGGGAATTCCAGCGTTTTTCCGTTCCCCTCTAAGTCCAGCGCGGTGCGCGGCAGCGAGGTGGAGCGGGGCAAAGCCCCGGCGGCGGACGGTCCCCGGTTACCACCACGTTTCCGGGACGTTCTGACAGCGGCGCAACCCGTTACCCGGTCCCTTAATCCCAAGGGAGCGGTTCGTAATACCCAAGGCGAGCGCGCTCGCGCCATGCCTGGCCAGCAGCAACTGATTGAGGGGCGGCCCCGCCGCCCAATGTTTCATACGGGCCGACGCTTGATGCGCCAGACTGTGCCGACCAATTCTGAAGGACCATTCGCGACGCTGCGGAGTAACAATCCCGCGCGCCACTTTGGTCTTCCGGCTTCCGGTTCGGCAACGCGCGAGAGACGGCGTTTCGGCCTTCCCCTCACCCCCGAATCAGGTGGACCGTCGCGTCACCCGGCAGCGCTGATGGCGCCCACGGTGAATAGCGCCCGCCGCCGCCAAGAGTTAAGACATGCCCAACAAGATGTTGATCGATGCAACCCACCCGGAAGAGACCCGGGTCGTCGTGGTCCGCGGCAATCGCGTCGAAGAGTTTGATTTCGAGACCGCGCAACGCAAGCAACTACGCGGGAACATCTACCTCGCCAAGGTCACCCGGGTCGAACCCTCGCTCCAGGCCGCCTTCATCGAATATGGCGGCAACCGCCACGGCTTCCTCGCCTTCAGCGAAATCCATCCCGATTACTACCAAATCCCGGTTGCCGACCGGCAGGCACTGATCGAAGCCGAGGAGCAGGCCCATCGCGAGGCCGAGGAAGAGAGCGAGAATCGCTCCCACGGCCGGCGCCGTTCGCGCCACCGCAACTCCCGCCGCCGTAGTCATGGCGAACGCGTCCGCAGCGACATCGTCGAAGGCGCCGATCCCGCGGCCCAGCCGGTCCAGGGCGAAGCCCTGCCCGAGGGCGCTTCGCACGAGGGCGAGCACCTGCACGCCGGCGCGGAGCATCACGGCGAGCACGAAGGCCACGATCATCACGACCACGAAGGACATGATCACGAAGGACATGATCACGAAGGACATGATCATGAAGGACATGGTCATGAAGGACATGGTCATGAAGGACATGGGCACGACGACCATCATCATGCCCATGGTGACGATCATCACGCCCACGATCACGACGACCATGGTCATCACGGCGAGCACGATCATCACGACCATGATCATGCCGACGAGACGCCAGCGCCTGTCGCAGCAATCGGCGCCGAGCCCGCGGTCGCCACCGAGGCCGTTGCCGGGCCGCAGGAGGTTGCCTCCGAAGCATACGCCGAGGCTCTCGCCGAAGCCGTGACATCGGCGGCCGAACCGGCCGACGCCGTGTACGCCGCCGGCGAGCGCGCCGAGGCTCTGCATCACCAATCCGAAGCGATGGCCGAGGACGACGACGAAGACGAAGACGACGAGGAAGCCGAAGAGGACGTCGTTGAATCCGTCGGCGGCGACGATGTGCTGGAGGAGGTGCCGGAGCGCAGCTTCCGTCCACGCCGCCAGTACAAGATCCAGGAAGTCATCAAGCGCCGGCAGGTGATGCTGGTGCAGGTCGTCAAGGAAGAGCGCGGCAACAAGGGCGCGGCGCTGACGACCTACCTCTCGCTCGCCGGCCGCTACGCCGTATTGATGCCGAACACCGCGCGCGGCGGCGGCATCAGCCGCAAGATCACGAGCGCGCAGGACCGTTCGCGCCTGAAGGAAGTGGTGCAGGATCTCGACGTGCCCGAGGGCATGGGGATCATTCTGCGCACGGCGGGTGCCGCCCGCACCAAGCCCGAGATCAAGCGCGACTTCGAGTACCTGATCCGGATGTGGGAGACGGTGCGCGACATGACGCTGAAGTCGCAGGCCCCGACCCTCGTCTACGAGGAAGGCTCGCTGATCAAGCGCTCGCTGCGCGACCTCTACAACAAGGAGATCGACGAGATCTCAGTTGCCGGTGAATCCGGCTACCGCGAAGCGCGCGACTTCATGAAGATGCTGATGCCCGCCAACGTGAGCGCGGTGAGGCAGTATCGCGACGGTCAGCCGCTGTTCTCGCGCATGGGCGTCGAAAGCCAGCTGGATGCGATGTTCTCGCCGACCGTGCAGTTGCGCTCCGGCGGCTACATCGTGATCAACCAGACCGAAGCGCTGGTCTCGATCGACGTCAACTCCGGACGCTCGACGCGCGAGCATCATATCGAGGACACCGCGCTCAAGACCAATCTCGAGGCCTCCGAAGAGGTCGCGCGTCAGCTTCGGCTGCGCGACCTCGCCGGCCTGATCGTCATCGACTTCATCGACATGGACGAGAAGCGCAACAATCGCGCGGTCGAACGCAAGCTGTCCGATTGCCTCCGGCAGGACCGCGCGCGGATCCAGGTCGGACGCATCTCGCATTTCGGCCTGCTCGAGATGTCGCGCCAGCGCATCCGCGCCAGCGTGCTGGAGTCCTCGACCGATCCCTGCGCGCATTGCGGCGGCACCGGCCATGTGCGCTCGGTGTCCTCGGTTGCGCTCCAGTTGCTGCGCGGCCTCGAAGAGATCCTGATGAAGGGCGCGACCCACAATCTCGTGGTCCGCACCCGCACCGATGTCGCGCTCTATGTGCTGAACCACAAGCGCGGCCATCTGCGCGACCTCGAGAACGGCTTCAAGGTCACGTTGGCGGTCATCGCCGATGCGAGCGTCAGCGGACCGCAGGCCTATGTCATCGACCGCGGCGAGCAGGTGCATACGCTCGAAGCCGCCAAGGCTCTGCTGGCGGCGCAGGCGGCCGCAAGCCCGCCGCCCTTGGCCGAAGAAGCTTATGACGACGAGGAGTTCGATCCGGAGACCGAATCCGAGGTCGAGACCGAGGAGACCGAAGGTCTCACCGAGGAGCAGGCCGCAGGCGACGCCGCTTCCGAGCAGGACGGCCAGCGCCGCAAGCGTCGCCGTCGCCGCCGTGGCCGCGGTGGCCAGCGCGACGAGGAGCCGCGCGAGGATGGCGCTCCCGCTATAGCCGAGACGGCCGTGACGGCCGGCGAAGGCGAAGAGGATGCAGAAGCCGAGCAGGACGGCGAGGAAGGCGAGGAACAGGCAGCCCGCGGTGAGCAGCAGGGCAGCGCCGACCGTCGCCGCCGGCGTGGTCGCCGTGGCGGACGCCGCCGGCGCGGTCCTGGCGAGGAAGGTCTCGCCGGCTCCATCGGCGACGAGCTCGCCGCCAATGCGCCGTCGGAAGTGACCGACGCAGTCGCCGATTTCGACGGTTTTGGCGGCGAGGCTGCGCCCTCGATCGCGCAGGCCGAGCACCCTTCAGAGCCTCAGGTCACCCAGCCCGAGCCGCGCGCCGAGGCACGGATTGAGGCAACAGCCCAGCCTGCTCCTGCTGCCGCGGACGAAGAGCCCGCCGACGACAAGGCCGCACGACGCCGTTCTACTGTTCGGGAAAAGGTGAGCTTCCTGTCGAGCAGCCAGAGCGAGCCGGCGGCGCAGACCATCGAACCGGTTGCCCCGCCCGCGCCGGCTCCGGAGCCCGCGCCGGAAGCGGCAAGCGAAACGTCGGCCGCACCGCGCCGCGCCGGCTGGTGGTCGCGCCGCTTCGGCGGCGGCGAATAGACGAGCCCAATCAAAAACGCCCGGCCTTGGCCGGGCGTTTTCCGTTTCGCGCTCTCTTTATCGACTTCAGTGCGACGGCGGATCGTCCTCGATCGGCGCCATGTCGCGCGATGCGATCCGGCGGAGCTGATCATAGAGATCAGGCGCCTCGCTGGTGCAGAGGCAGACTCCTTTCGCAGAAGGCGCATCGCCGGCGTTGAGGTAGGCGTGGCCCATGGTGCTGTCGAGATAGATGCCGTCGCCCTCACCCAGGATCTCCGGCGCGTAGAACTCGGTGTGGACGGCGACGCGTCCGCTCGTCACCACAAAATATTCCTCGCCGGCATGGCGCAGCAGCGGGCCGAACTCCTCCAGCGAGCGCGCCCGGACTTCGGCCAGGATCGGCACCATGCGTTTGCCGATCAGATCGGTGCATTGATACGTGTAGGTGTAGAAGCCGGTCGTGATCACCTGCCCCTGCCCGGCCCGGCTGATGCTCCGTCGGGCCGTGACCGGCCGGCTCTGTTCGGGACGCGGGGGCGCCGGATTGAACAGCTCGGCGATCTCCATCTTCAAGCCCGAGGTGAGCTGGAGCAGCTTGTCGTAGGTCAGCGACATCAGACCGTTCTCGACCTTGGACAGGGTCGACAGCGCCATGCCGGTCCGCTCCGCCACCTGCTTGAGCGTCAGGCCGCGGGCCTGACGGGCAGCCTTGAGGCATTGGCCGAGCTGGGAATTGGCGCCCTCCGGCGTCGTCATGATTTCGCTCATGCAGCAAGGCTACCACGGCGGCGGAAAAATTGTTGACCGATCCATCTAATCTTTTCGGCGGTAGTCGATCCCGGGGGTCGCCATTTGGTCGCCGCTTGGGCAAGAACACCAGCATTTGCGCATGAAACAGCCATATCTGACGAATATTGATGCGCGGTCTCCACTTTCCGATATGCTAAATCGTTTTCAAAATTTGAAAGGGGTTGGCATTGTCCGAACTTTGCGATTCCAGTGCCGTTGAGCTGCGCCTCCGCCTGGCCGCCCGGGAAATCTCGCCCGTCGAGCTGCTGGATTCCTGCCTGTCGCGGATCGCCACCGTCAATCCCGCCGTCAACGCCGTCGTGACGCTGGACGAGCCCGGCGCTCGCGCCGCCGCCAGGGAAGCCGAGGCCGCCATCCTCCGCGGCGAGGATCGGGGCGCGCTCCACGGGCTCCCCGTTCTCATCAAGGACACCCAGGATACCGCTCGCCTGCGCACCACCTATGGCAGCCCGTTGCTCAGGGACAACGTTCCGGTCGCGGACCAAGGCTCGGTCGCGCGGCTGCGCGCGGCTGGCGCCATCGTCTTCGGCAAGACCAACACACCGGAATGGGCGGCCGGCGGCAACACCCGCAACCCCGTGTTCGGCGCGACCGGCAATCCCTTTGATCCCGTGCGCTCGGCGGCCGGCTCCTCCGGCGGCTCGGCGGTGGCGCTCGCCTGCGGCATGGCCCCGCTCGCCTCGGGCTCGGACACCGGTGGCTCCTTGCGCAATCCGGCGGGCTTCGCCGGCATTGTCGGCATGCGTCCGTCCTACGGCCTCGTGGCCAGCGAGAAGCGCGCATTCGGCTGGTCCAATTTGTCGACCGACGGGCCGATGGCACGCAATGTCGCCGACACCGCGCTGATGCTGTCGGTGATGGCGAGCGACGATGCCCGCGATCCGCTCGCCTATACGCTGCCCGGCGAGCCCTTGCGCGCTCGCGCCGAGCGCTGGGCCACCCCGCGCCCCGCCGAACTCGGCAAGCTGCGCCTCGCCTTCACCGAGGACTTTGGTTTCGCCCCGACCGAGCAGGCGATCCGGCGCGTGTTCCGTCGCCGCGTAGGCAAGCTTGCACCGCTCTTCGCCGCATGCCGCGAGGCGACGCCGGATTGCTCCGGCGCCGACGACGCCTTCGCCGTGCTGCGCGCAGGCATGTTCCTGGCGACACACGGCAAGAACTACAAAGAGCGGCCCGAGATGCTCGGCCCCAATGTCCGCGCCAATGTCGAGGAGGGCCTCGGCTACACGCTGGAAGATCACGCGCGCGCCGCAACGACGCAGACACGGATCTATCGCGCCTGGCAAAGCTTCTTCGAAAGCTGCGACGTGCTGATCAGCCCGACCATCACGCTCAGTCCGCGGCCGTGGTCGGAGCCCCATCCCGCGGAGATCGACGGGGTACCTACGAAATCCTACTTCCATTGGCTCGCGCTCGCTTATGCGGTCACGCTTCCCGGCCATCCCGCGATCAGCATTCCTCTCGGCCTCGATGAAGCCGGGCTGCCTTTCGGCCTCCAGATCGTCGGTCCGCGTGGCGGCGACGCCGCCGTGCTCTCGGTGGCCGCGAGCCTCGAAGCGGCGTTCGCCGGCGACGCGCAATTGTGCCGGCCGGCGCCCGATCTGGCGCGGCTTGCCGCGGCGCCGCCGCTGTCGGCGGCACCCGGATTCCTGATCTGGGAATGAACAGAATTTGGGAATGACCAGAACGTGGCAATGACCCGAAGCCAGCCCTAGCTGCAGCGCCGGCGCAACGGAGACGAGGATGACGGAATTGCCGAGGAGGACCAGCGTCGTCGCATTCGTCCTGCTTTATCTCGCCTACTGCATCTCCTATGTCGACCGCGCGGCGATCTCGCTGGCGCTGGCGCAGATCGGCAAGGACTTCAACCTCCAGGCCGCAGATCTCGGCATCGTCATCAGCGCGTTCTTCCTCGGCTATGCCGCGATGCAGGTGCCGGGCGGATGGCTCTCCGACCGCTTCGGCTCGAAATACGTGGTGATCATCACCATCGTGATGTGGTCGCTGTTCACGGCCTTCACGAGCCTTGCCTGGTCGCTGACCTCGCTGATCGCGATCCGCTTCATCTTCGGCATCGCCGAGGGCGGCTTTCCGCCGGCGAGCATTCGCGCCGTCGCGGAAGTGTTCAAGAAGGACAGCCGGCCGAAGATGTCGGCGCTGCTGCTGTCTTCCAACTATGCCGGTAGCATGGTCGCGCCGCTGATCATGGCGCCGTTGATCCTCTGGCTCGGCTGGCGCCATGCCTTCAACACGATCGGCATTGCCGGCATCGTCTTCGCGGTGGCCTATTTCGTCTTCGTCCCGTATCTGGGACGTCCGGGCGAGCCCGGTGCAGGCGTGGCCGCGAAGGCCGAGAACCGTGCGCCGATGCGCGAGCTCATGAAGACTCCGCTGCTGTGGCAGCTGATGGTGGTGTGGTTCGGCCTCAGCTGCGTCAACAAGGGTCTGGATTCCTGGATGCCGCTCTATCTGCTCCAGCAGCGTGGGCTCGACCTCAAGACCGTCGGCGTGGTGGCGCCGATCCCGTTCGTGATGGCGACCATTGCGACCGCAATGGGCGGCTGGGTGATGACGACATTCTTCGCCGAGCGCGAAAAGTATCTGCTGATCGGCGCCTCCGCATTGACCGGCATCTTCCTCTACGCCATGTACAAGGCGGAGACGATCGCGATGCTGATCACCTACCAGTCGGTGGTCTATTTCTTCAAATCCTTCGTGCTGGCCTCGGTGATTGCGCTTCCGACCAAGCTGCTCCGCGACGACCAGATCGGATCCGGGATCGGCATGGTCAATCTCGGCGGCCAGAGCGCGGGCTTCGTCGCACCCGTCGCCATCGGCTTTATCGTGACCGGAACCGGATCGTTCGATGCCGCCTTCGGCTTCCTCGTGGCGATGACGGCGTTGTCCGTCGTGGTCGCCGCAACCATCAACACGGCCGAGCCGAAGCTCGCCCCGCAGACGGCCTGACAGGAGAACTTCCCCCGATGCAAAGCGCGATCGTACTCGGCGGCGGCATGATCGGCGTCAGCGCTGCGCTGCACCTGCAGCAGCGCGGCTGGTCCGTCACGCTCATCGACCGCAGGGAGCCGGGCCGCGAGACCAGCTACGGCAATGCCGGGATGATCCAGGCGGAAGCGGTGCGCCCCTATCCGATGCCGCGCGACATCGCCACGCTCCTGAAGATCGCGACCGGCCGCACCAACGACGTGCGTTACAGCCTGTCGTCGCTGCATCTCCATATCGAGCCCCTGCTCCGTTATTGGTGGCATTCGGCGCCGAAGCGGCATCGCGAGGCGATCGACGCCTGGGCGCGACTGATCGCCTACGCGACGGCGGAGCACGACATCCTCATTCGCGAAGCCCATGCCGACAATCTGATCCGCCGCGCGGGATACCGGCATCTGCATCGCGACGCAGCTTCGTTCGATCTCGCCGTCAAGGCGGCGGAAGAAGATCAGCGCGAATTCGGCGTGAGGTTTCGGGCGCTCTCGGGCGCCGAGCTCGCCAAGGCCGAACCGATCCTGCGCGACGATCTGCCCGGCGCGGTCCATTGGCTCGACACCTGGACCGTGTCCGATCCCGGCGCGCTGGTCACGGCCTATGCCGATCTGTTCGAGCGCCTCGGCGGCACCATTGTGCTTGGCGATGCCCAGACCTTGCAGCAGACCGCGACCGGCTGGTCGGTCGAGACCGACCTTGGACGCATCGACGCCGCCCACGCCGTCGTGACGCTCGGGCCGTGGTCGCCCGATCTCCTGCACAAATTCGGTTATCGCATTCCGCTGGTGCGCAAGCGCGGCTATCACATGCATTACAGCGGTGGCGCGTCGCTCGATCTGCCGCTGGTCGACAAGGCCGGCGGCTACGCCATGGGTCCGATGGCGAAGGGCATCCGCATCACCACCGGCGCGGAGTTGACCGGCCTGGACGCGCTTGCAACGCCCGTGCAGCTCGCCAGCGCCGAAGCCTCCGCGCGCGAGCTGATCGACCTCGGCAGGCGCGTCGAGCCCGACCCATGGTTCGGCACCCGCCCCTGCACGCCCGACATGCTGCCGGTGCTCGGCCCTGCCCCGCGCCATCCCGGTCTCTGGATGAACTTCGGCCACGGCCACCAGGGCTTTACGCTCGGCCCCGCGACCGGGCGCCTGCTCGCGGAGATGATGAGCGGCGAGACGCCCACGATCGATCCGACGCCATATCGGCCGGAGCGGTTCTAGCCCATAGTGGTGGGCGTTCTGAACTTCGATGGCGGTCGACACTCGATGGCCAAGCCGGGCGATGCCTGCGGCCCCGATCGTCTCGTCGTGGAAGCGCTTGGCCGCACCACCCGCGTGCCCGCGCTCTGGCTGTACGCCGAAGATGATCAATCATATGGCCCCGAGCTGGCGCATCAGATGCTCGCCGCATACACGACCGGCGGCGCGCCAGCGCGATTGCACATCCTGCCGCCTTTTGGAACAGACGGCCATGACCTCATCATAAGGGACGTGGCGGACACCTGGCTTCCTACCGTCGAGCCATTCCTTGCCGAGCTTAAACTGCCGACCGCGGTAACGATCAGTCTGCCGGAGCCTGCCGCGCTTCCACCACCGGCGGATCTTTCGTCCGACTGCCAGAGGGCGCTTTCCGTCTACCTGGCCATTCGCAGCGACACCAAGGCATTTGCCATCGATGACAAGGGAGGTTGCGGCCTCGCTTCCGCCAGCCGGACTGTCACGGAAGCGCGCGACAAGTCCATCGCGGAACGCCAAAGCAACAGCGCCGGCACAGCGTGCCATGTGTATGCGGTCGGCCAGCGCGCTACCGAAAATTGAGCACCGCAATATGCAGTGCAATTCACTGCTCGCCCTTCACAGCCAACGCATCGCCGAACGTGACGAGCGCCGGCGCGTGATCGGGATCGACGCTGAAGATGCGGCCGAGCAGCGTGGCGCCGTCAGCCGCGCGGCCGGCGACGAATGCAGCGACAGCGGCCAGATGTAGCGCCGGGACGTGATCCGGATCGGCTTTCAGAACCGCCGCGCAGAGTGCATCCGCCTGGTCCGGACGCCCCGCCGCAAAGTGCTCCGCCGCTTGCGACACAATCGGATTCACAGCCGCATTGCCCACGATACCACCCATCCCTTCGAGGTCCGAGATGCGGGTTAAACGCGCGAGCTCGAGAAATCCGTCAGTCGGCGTGCCCGGCGAGCAGCCTTTTGATCCGCTCGGCATCTTCAGGCGTCGCCGGATTGTAGACGATCATGCTGAGATCGGAGCGGCCCTCGACATTGAAGCTCGAATATTCGAACGACATCGTGCCGTGAACGGGGTGCCGCAGCCGCTTGGTGCCGTCGCCATGATGGCGCACGTCGTTGTCGCGCCAGAGCGCCGCGAATTCCGGACTGGTGCGGCAGAGCTCATCGACGAAATCGGCGACATGTGAGACCGCGCCTGCGCGCGCGGCGTCGGCCCTGAAGGCGGCCACGACGAACCGCGCCACGCTGTCCCAGTCCTGATTGGCGGCGCGCACCCTGGGATCGCAGAAGATGAAGCGCAGGATGTTGCGCTGTCCCGGCGGGATCGCGCCGTAGTCGGTCAGCACCACGCTTGCGGCACGATTCCAGGCGACGACGTCCCAGGTCGCGGTCCGCACCAGGGCCGGGCAGACTTCGAGTGCATCGAGCACGCGCTGCAGCCGCGGCGAGACGCCTTCGTTCGCCCGATAGCGCACCTCAGGCGGGCGGCCGAGACCGATCAGGAACAGGTGCTCGCGCTCGACATCGGTCAGCATCAGCGCACGCGCGATGCGGTCGAGCACGTCGGCCGACGGCGCGCCGCCGCGGCCCTGCTCCAGCCATGTGTACCAGGTCGGGCTGATATTGGCGCGCTGCGCCACCTCCTCGCGGCGCAGCCCGGGCGTACGCCTGCGGCTGCCGGCGAAACCGAACGCCGCGGCATCGAGCCGGGTGCGGCGGTCTTTGAGGTAGGTCCCCAGGAGGTTCTCAGCTGTCGCGCTCTCGCTCATCCTGTTAGCTATTATACCCCGATAATATCACTACTTTACCCGGATAACCCTAGCGCAGATGGTTGTCTCCACCAACCCCTGGAGATGACTCATGCGTGTTTTCGTCACCGGCGCCACCGGCTTCGTCGGCTCCGCCGTCGTTTTGGACCTCATTGCCGCCGGCCACCGCGTTACCGGCCTTGCCCGCAGCGATGCCGGCGCAGCCGCCCTCGCCGCGATGGGCGCCGAGGTCCATCGCGGCTCCCTGGAGGATCATGCGTCCTTGCGCGGCGGCGCGGCCGCAGCGGACGGCGTCCTGCACCTCGGCTTCAACCACGACTTCTCCAAATTCCTGGACAATTGCGAACTCGACCGCCGTGCGATCCTCGCGATCGGCGAAGAACTCAAGGGATCCGACCGCCCTCTCATCGTCACGTCAGGCGTGGCGCTGCTCGCGCCCGGGCGCCTTGCAACCGAGGAGGATGAATCGGCGCACCGCTTTCCGCGCGTGTCTGAATCGGCCGCGCTGTCGCTGGCCGGCGTCCGCGCAGCCGTGGTTCGTCTCCCGCCGTCCACGCATGGCGAGGGCGATCATGGCTTCGTTCCGATCCTGATCAACCTCGCGCGCGAAAAAGGCGTGGCTGCCTATGTCGGCGACGGCAGCAACCGCTGGCCGGCCGCGCATCGTTTTGATGCCGCGCGTGTCTACCGGCTGGCTGGAGCAAGGCGCAACCACAAAGCGCTATCACGCGATCGCCGAGGAAGGCGTGCCGTTCAAGGCGATTGCGGAGGTGATCGGCCGAAGGCTCGGCGTGCCCGTGGTTTCGAAGTCGCCGGAGGAAGCGCCCGCGCATTTCGGCTGGTTCGCGCAATTCGCGGGCGTCGATGTCCCAACTTCGAGCACCAAGACCCGCGCCCTGCTGGGCTGGGTGCCGCAAGAAAAAGGGCTGATCGAGGATCTCGACCAGCCCTGTTATTTCGAGACCTGACGGCGCGCCGTCGGTGACAGCTTGCAGATCAGTCCGTCGTGACCGCCGTCTCCATGTCGGTCGGATCGATCTGCCTGGCGAGGTTGGCGTTGAGCTTGTCGCGATCGAGTTCGCCCTCCCACCAGGCAACGATCACGCAGGCCACGCCGTTGCCGCACAGATTGGTCAGCGCGCGGCACTCGCTCATGAACTTGTCGATGCCGAGCACGATCGCCATGCCCGGCACGAGGCGCGGATCGACCACGGCGAGCGTCGCCGCCAGCGTGATGAAGCCAGCGCCGGTGATGCCGGAGGCGCCCTTCGAGGTCAGCATCGCCACCACCAGGATGGTGAGCTGCTGGCCGAAGGTGAGATCGAAGCCGAGCGCCTGCGCGATGAACAGCGTTGCCAGCGTCATGTAGATGTTGGTGCCGTCGAGATTGAACGAATAGCCCGTGGGCACCACGAGGCCGACCACCGACTTGGAGCAGCCGAGGCGCTCGAGCTTTTCCATCAAGGACGGCAACGCGCTTTCCGACGACGAGGTGCCGAGCACAATCAGCAGCTCGTCCTTGATGTAGGCGAGGAACTTGAAGATGGAGAAGCCGGCAAAGCGCGCGATGATTCCGAGCACGACGAACACGAACAGCGCCGCGGTAACGTAGAACGTCGCGATCAGGCCGATCAGGTTGAGGATCGCCCCGGTGCCGAACTTGCCGATGGTGTAGGCCATCGCGCCGAAGGCACCGATCGGCGCCGCGCGCATCACGATGGAGATGACGCCGAACACGGCATGCGCGGCGTCGTCGATGAAGCTGCGGATGGTGTGGCCGCGCTCGCCGAGCCCCATGATGGCAAAGCCGAACAGCACCGAGAACAGCAGCACCTGCAGGATCTCGCCTTGCGCGAAGGCGCCGACGACGGTGTCCGGAATGATGTGCAGCACGAAGTCGACCGACTTCTGGCCTTCGGCCTGCTTGGCGTAGTTGGCGACGGCCTGCGCGTTGGCGGCGGCGCTGCCGAAGCCCGCACCCGGCTTCACCAAATTGCCGATGATAAGTCCAATCACCAGCGCGAAGGTCGAGACGATCTCGAAATAGACCAGCGCCTTGACGCCGATGCGGCCGACCTTCTTGGCGTCCTGGATATGGGCGATGCCCGAGACCACGGTGCAGAAGATGATCGGCGCGATCACCATCTTGATCAGCTTGATGAAGCCGTCGCCGAGCGCCTTGATCCATTCGTTGGTGGCGACCGTCGGCCAGAGCCAGCCGACGATGGCGCCGAGCACGATCGCGATCAGCACCTGAACGTAGAGAACTTTATACCACGGCTTGGCAGCGGTCGGCGCGACCGGCGCCCCCGCCATCGTTGTCGTTGTCATTGTTTCACTCCCCCTCAAAACGCCGGGCCAGCCAAGATCAACTTGGCCGGCCCTGTCAATTGGAACTGCTCGTTATTGCGCGCTTTATCCGCGATCGACGACCCGGCGTATCGCCGGCATCAGCGTCGCGCCGAGCGCGTTCTTGACCAGCGAGGCCGCAATGAACGGCATCAGGCCGACCTGCCACGCCTTCGCGGCACCCAGGCCGAGGCCGAAGGCCAGCCAGCCGAACCCGGCGGCCAGAATGACGATGTGGCCGACGGCCATTGCCGCAAACAGCAGCACCACGCTGCGATCCCAGCCGCGCTCGGCGAGCCAGCCGGTGACGAAGGCGGCGCCAATGAAGCCGAACAGATAGCCCGCGGTCGGGCCAACCAGCGGTGCAATTCCACCGACCGGGCCGGCGAACACCGGCAGGCCCATCGCGCCCTCGGCGAGGTAGGCGATCATGGTTGCGCTGCCAAGGCGCCAGCCATAGGCGGCGCCGATCATCAGCACGACCAGCGTCTGCAATGTCATGGGGACGTAAGGCAGCGGCAGATTCACCTTGGCTGACAGCGCCATCAAGGCGGTGCCGAGCACAATCAGCACCAAGGCGCGCAAGGCGCCGACGGTTTCACCCGGCCGGATCGGCCACATCAATGCGGCGAGAAGAGAATGCGGCGCGGCGGCGGACGGGAGGGAAGGGTCAGACAAAGTTGAACTCCGGAGGCTATCGAAAACTGGCGGCTATTTAAGCCAGTGGGCGATCCGGTCAACTGCCTCCCGCATCTCCCCTGCCGAACGCGCATAAGAGAGCCGAATGAATGAACGACCATGAATGGGATCGAAGTCGAGGCCCGGGGTCGCCGCGACGTGCGCCTGCTCCAGCATCTGCTTGGCGAACTCGAAACTGTCGGAGGTGAAGTCCGACACGTCGGCGTAGAGGTAGAAGGCGCCGTCGGCCGGCAGGAATCTGGTCAGGCCGGCCTTGGGCAATCCCTCGATCAGGATGCGCCGGTTTTCCTGATAGCCGTGCTTGATCTCCTCCATCTCGGCCGCCCCGTCAAAGGCGGCCTCTGCCGCGATCTGCGACAGCGACGGCACCGAGATCGACAGGTTCTGCTGGAGCCGCTCGATCGGCCGCACCAGAAGCTCGGGCACGACCATCCAGCCGACGCGCCAGCCCGTCATGCAGAAATACTTCGAGAACGAGTTGATCACGAGGGCGTGGTCCGACAGCGCCGCCACCGTCACCGCGGGAAACGCGTAGTCGAGCCCGTGATAGATCTCGTCCGAGATGAAGCGGATGCCAGCATCTTCCGCTGCCGCGATCAGGCCAGCGAGCGCCTCGCGGGACATCATTGTCCCGGTCGGATTGGCGGGGCTGCCGACCAGCACGCCCTTCAGCGGCGCCTTGTGATGGGCGGCCAGCAGCGCCTCGCCGGTCAGCGCATGGCGCGTCTCGTTCGTGGTCTCGATCAGCACCGGCTCGCAGCCGAGCGCGGTGAGGATATGACGGTACGGCGGATAACCCGGCACCGTCACGGCGACGCGGTCGCCCGGCTCGAACATCGCCAGGAAAGCCAGAATGAACCCGCCGGAGGAGCCGGTGGTCACCACGATCCGCTCGGGGCTGACGTCACAGCCATAGGCATCGCGATAATGCCGCGCGATGCGCTCGCGCAGGCTGGGGATGCCGAGTGCGGAGGTATAATCGATCCGCCCTGCCTCGAGCGCCGCATGGGCGGCCGCAATCGCGGTCGTCGGCGCGCCGGCAGCGGGCTGGCCGACCTCCATGTGGATGACATGGCTCCCGGCCGCCTCGATTCGGGCCGCCGCGGCCATCACGTCCATCACCATGAACGGGGGAACATCGCTGCGGCGGGAGGGCTCGAGCCACTGCCCCAACCGGTTCCTCAATATCGCATCGTGCATCGATTTCTGCTATTTCGCTGGCGGACCGGTCCGTCCGGTCCGGGAAACGGGCGCTTGCGCCCCAGACTGGCCGCATTGTACGGCTCATAAGGGGTACTGCTCATAAGGGCATATCGCGTATCCGGTCCGCCGCCAATCGCCAAAACCAATCACGAAACTGCTTGACCAAAACTGCTTGACCAAAACTGCTTGACCAAGACCGTTTGACCCAGACCGCTTGATGTTGCTCCAGATCGCATTGCGCAAGAAGGCCACCGCCCTCACCGCCCTCTTGGCGGCGGCTGCGATCGCGCTGACGCCGTTCTCGGCCGCGCATGCGCAGGCCAAGGGGCCGCCGGTGCTGCGCGACACCGAGACCGAGCAACTGCTGCGCGAATACACCCGCCCGATCCTGCGCGCCGCCGGTCTCGAAAAGCAGAACATCCAGATGGTGATCGTCAACGAGGGCTCGTTCAACGCGTTCGTCGCCGACGGCCGCCGCATCTTCGTCAATTACGGCGCGATCCTCCAGTCGGAGACGCCGAACCAGATCATCGGCGTGCTCGCGCACGAGACCGGGCATCTGGCCGGCGGCCATCTGTCCAAGCTGCGCGAGCAGCTCGCCAACGCCCAGACCCAGATGATCATCGCGATGCTGCTCGGCGCCGGTGCGATCGCCATGGGCAGCACCCGCGGCAGCAGCAGCGCCGGCAACAACGGCCTTGCCAATGCTGGGGCTGCCGCCATCGCCGGCCCGCAGGAGATGATCCGCCGCACGCTCCTGTCCTATCAGCGTCAGCAGGAGGAGAACGCCGACCGCGCCGGCGTGAAATTCCTGACTGCGACCCAGCAGTCGCCGAAGGGCATGTACGAGACGTTCAAGCGCTTCACCAGCGAGAGCCTGTTCGCCGCGCGCGGCGCGGATCCCTATCTCCAGTCGCACCCGATGCCCGCCGAGCGCGTCGCTGCACTCCAGGAGTTCGCCAGCGCCAGCCCCTATTGGGACAAGAAGGACGATCCGGCGCTCCAGCTCCGCCATGATATGGTGCGCGCCAAGATATCCGCCTTCATGGAGCGGCCGGAGACGGTGTACCGCCGCTATCCCCTGACGAACGACAGCATGCCGGCGCGCTATGCCCGCGCCATCAACACCTATCTGCACGGGGATTTGCGCAGCGCGCTCGCCCAGATCGACGCGCTGATTCAGGTCCAGCCCAACAATGCGTATTTTTACGAGGTGCGCGGCCAGGCCCTGCTGGAGGGTGGCAAGCCGGCCGAGGCGATTCCCGCCCTGCGCAAGGCTGTCGCACTTTCGAACAACGCCCCCCTCATCGAGATGTTACTTGGGCAGGCTCTGGTTGGGTCCGATAATAAGGCCTACACCGACGACGCCGTTCGGATTCTCCGCGCCGCGGTGGCACGGGAACCGGAGGCCGCTCTCGGCTACATGCAGCTCGCGATGGCCTATGGCCGGAAGGGAGACTATGCCGAGGCGGATCTGGCGTCGGCACAGGCCGCTTACTTGCGCGGTGACAACAAGACCGCCCGCGAGCTTGCGACGCGCGCGAAAACCCGTTTCGCCGTCGGCACGCCCGGATGGGTCAAGGCCGACGACATCGTGGCGTCAAAACCGTCGCGCAACTAATTGGACCAGGACGACGCCTTACACCACGACGTCACGACACCTAGCTTAAGTCCGCCGGACGTTTCCGAAACCTGCTTTGGATAAGAGGATTTGCCTATGCCTTCGCTGCGCCTGCTTGCTCCCGCGCTGTTTGCGCTCGCCATGTTCGGCGCAGCCGCGCCTGCGTCGGCCGACAGCTTCTCCGATGCCCAGCGCACCGACATCGAGGCGATCATCAAGAACTATCTCGTCACCCATCCCGAGGTGCTCGAGGAAGCGATGACCGAGCTCACCAAGCGCCAGGCCGCGGCCGAGACGCAGAAGCACGAGGCCAGCATCGCGCAGAATTCCGATGCGATCTTCAACTCGCCGCGCCAGGTCGTGCTCGGCAACAAGGACGGCGACGTCACCTTCGTCGAGTTCTTCGACTACAATTGCGGTTACTGCAAACGCGCAATGGGCGACATGCTCGACCTCATGAAGGCCGATCCGAAGCTGAAGGTCGTGCTGAAGGAGTTTCCGGTGCTGAGCCAGGGCTCGGTCGAAGCAGCCCAGGTCGCGGTCGCCGTGCGCATGCAGGATCCCTCCGGCAAGAAGTACCTCGACTTCCACCAGAAGCTGCTCGGCGGTCGTGGCGCGGCCGACAAGGCGCGCGCGCTTCAGGCAGCCAAGGAAGCCGGCCTCGACACCGCGAAGATCGAGAAGGACATCGGCAGCGCCGAGGTGCGTACCACCATCGAGGAGAACTTCAAGCTCGCCGAGGCGATGGGCATGAACGGCACCCCGAGCTACGTGATCGGCAAGCAGATCGTGATCGGCGCCGTCGGCCTCGAAGGCCTCAAGGAAAAGATCGGCGTTGCCCGCTGCGGCAAGGCGACTTGTTAAGAAGGCGACTTGCTAAGAAAGGCGACTTGCCGATCGCATTCACGACATCAATCTTGACGCAAGGCCGGCTGAGAAGCCGGCCTTTTTTTACGACGAAATCCAGCACACGCATTCATCTGGCGTTCAACAAACAAATGCCGCGGAACCGCTGATGTTCCGGAACAACTCAAATCTCCTTTCGTTGTCGGCGCGGGCAATGACGCAAAGAAACACGTGAGGAGAATTCAATGTCTAACCGCTTTATGATCTCGGTCGCCGCGCTCGCGCTCGTCGCCGGCACCGGTCTGGCGAACGCACAGGGCACCATGAACCGCGACAGCGGTGGCGGCGCAGGCGCGCAGCCGACGCAGCATTCGCAGCCTTCCGGCGGCGCCGCTGAGCGCGGTGGCTCGATGGGCCGCGAATCCGCTCAGGAAAAGGGCACCGTTGGTCAGGCCGGCGGCGCCACGAAGCCCGGCGGAGCCGCCGAGGAGAAGTCGTCTGGCGCAATGGAAAAATCCGGTGCGACGGAAAAGTCCGGCGCGATGCACAAGAACGCGGCTGACGACAAGGCCGGCGCGGCGAAGGGTGAGCACGCCCAGGGCACGCAAGACAAGTCCGCGCATGAAAAGTCCACGCAAGACAAGTCTGCGCAAGACAAATCCGCGCAGGACAAGTCGAAAAGCACGATGGACAAGTCCCAGATGGACAAGTCCAAGAGCACGGAGACTGACACCAAGAGCGGCAACATGAACGCCCAGACCAAGGGCGCAGACAGCAAGGCTGCCGACACCAAGTCTCAGACCACGACCGGCACGGCCTCCGCGACCGCTGCTGCACCGCCCGCCGAGAAGCGGACTGAGATCTCATCGGCGATCAAGTCGACGAAGATCGAGGAGACGACGAACGTCAACTTCAACATCTCGGTGGGCACGACTATCCCGGCGAGCGTTCGTTTCCATCCGCTCCCGCCCCGGATCGTCGAGATCTATCCGGAGTGGCGCGGCTACGAGGTGATCTTCGTGCACGGCCAGTACGTCATCGTTCGTCCACAGACGCGCGAGATCGTGTACGTCATCGAGGGGTAAGCTGCCTCGCTGATGCCCAAATGAGCCCTTGCCGAGAGATCGGCAGGGGCTTTTGGGCTGTGGGGCGCCCCTTCCCCGCCTGTCCCGTCCGGCAGCCATGCTTCGGACTGGTTAACAAGCAATTTCCGTAGCTTCCGCACAGGTTTTTGCACCCCGGATGAGGTATCTGAAGCCACCTGGGAAGTCCTTCAAGGCTTCCCCTCACGCGCTTTGTTACCTATAACCCCGCCACGCCGAAGCGCCTCTTGCGGGATTGGAATGGCCGAACCAGCAACCGACACGATCCTCGTTCTCAACGGGCCGAACCTCAACATGTTGGGGACGCGCGAACCCGAGAAGTACGGCCATGCGACGCTGGCCGACGTCGAGGCGCTGTGCCGGGAGACGGCAGCGACGTTCGGTCTCAAGGCCGACTGCCGGCAGTCCAACCGCGAAGGCGAGCTGATCGACTTCATCCACGAGGCACACGCCCGCAAGATGAAGGGCATCATCATCAATGCTGGCGGCTATTCGCACACCTCGATCGCGCTGCACGACGCGCTGCTCGCGGTGCAGATCCCGACGGTCGAAGTGCACGTGACCAACATCCACGCCCGCGAGAGTTTCCGTCACCACTCCTACACCGCGCGCGCGGCCTTCGCCTCGCTCTGCGGTTTCGGCATCGAGGGCTACCGCCTCGCCATCCAGGGCCTTGCCGCCAAGCTCGGCATCAAGCCCAAGGCCTGACGCTCCCTCTTCACACAGAACATTCGGATCAGACAACATGGCGCGCCAGCCAGACGACAAAGCAGCCGCAAAGTTTTCCAGCGAGGATTCCGCGCTCGTCCGCGAGCTCGCTTTGCTGCTCGATGAAACCAGCCTCACCGAGATCGAGATCGAACGTTCCGGCCTGCGCCTGCGCGTCGCCCGCAACATCAGCGTCGCCGCGACCATGCCAATGCAGATGGCAGCCGCCCCCGCCGCCCTGCAGGCGGCCGCAGCATCGGCCGCCGCGCCAGCCGCAGCCGACCTGTCGAAGCATCCCGGCGCACTGACCTCGCCGATGGTCGGCACCGCCTATTGGGCGCCGGAGCCCGGCGCCAAGCCGTTCATCGAGGTCGGCAGCAAGGTCTCGGTCGGCCAGACACTGCTGATCATCGAAGCCATGAAAACCATGAACCAGATCCCCTCGACGCGCGCCGGCACGGTGACGCAGATCCTGGTCGAGGACGGCCAGCCGGTCGAGTACGGCGAGCCGCTCGTTATCATTGAGTGACGGACGAGGGCGGCCTCATCGCCCTCGCCGCTTCCCGCGCGCCAGTCCTTAAGGACACCATGTTCGACAAGATCCTCATAGCCAATCGCGGCGAGATCGCCCTTCGCATCCTGCGCGCCTGCAAGGAGCTCGGGATCGCGACCGTCGCCGTGCACTCCACCGCCGACGCCGATGCCATGCATGTGCGTCTGTCGGACGAGAGCGTGTGCATCGGGCCACCGGCGTCCAAGGACAGCTATCTCAACGTGCCGGCGCTGCTCGCGGCCTGCGAGATCACCGGCGCCGACGCCGTGCATCCCGGCTACGGCTTCCTGTCGGAGAACGCGCGCTTCGCGGAAATCCTCTCCGAGCACAATCTGCATTTCATCGGCCCGAAGGCCGAGCACATCCGTCTGATGGGCGACAAGATCGAGGCCAAGAAGACCGCCAGGAAGCTCGGCATTCCCGTGGTGCCCGGCTCCGAGGGAGGGGTCGGCCCCAACGACGACGCGATGGCGATCGCCAAGACGATCGGCTTCCCCGTGCTGGTCAAAGCCGCTGCCGGCGGCGGCGGCCGCGGCATGAAGGTGGCCGAGAGCGAGGCCGACCTTCAGATGGCACTGTCGACGGCCGCCAACGAGGCCAAGTCCGCCTTCGGCGATGCCTCCGTCTACCTCGAAAAATATCTCCAGAAGCCGCGCCACATCGAGATCCAGATCCTCGGCGACGGCCGCGGCGGCGCGATCCATCTTGGCGAACGCGACTGCTCGCTGCAGCGACGCCACCAGAAGGTCTGGGAGGAAGGCCCCTCGCCCGTGCTGGCCGCGGCTGCACGCGCCAAGATCGGCGAGACCTGCGCCAAGGCGATGCGCGAGATGAAATATCTCGGCGTCGGCACCATCGAATTCCTGTTCGAGGATGGCGAGTTCTACTTCATCGAGATGAACACCCGCATCCAGGTCGAGCATCCCGTCACCGAGAGCATCACCGACATCGACCTCGTGCTGGAGCAAATCCGCATCGCCGCCGGCGGCGACCTGCCAGCGAGGCAGGAAGAGGTCCAGGTCATCGGCCACGCGATCGAGTGCCGCATCAACGCCGAGAATCCGCAGACCTTCCGTCCCTCGCCCGGCCGCATCACGCAATATCACCCGCCCGGGGGGCTCGGTGTGCGGATCGATTCCGCAGTCTATCAGGGCTACACGATCCCGCCCTATTACGACTCGCTCGTCGGCAAGCTGATCGTGCACGGCAAGACCCGCGGCGAGTGCCTGATGCGACTGCGCCGGGCGCTGGACGAGATGGTGGTCGAGGGCATCGAGACCACGCTGCCGCTGTTCCGCGCGCTGGTGCGGGAAGACGACATCATCAACGGCGACTACCACATTCACTGGCTGGAACAGTATCTCGCCGGCAAGACGGAACCCGCCCCGAGATAATCTTCTCTCCACGGAACCCTTTGGCCCCAATCGCGTTCTGGACGGTGGGGACAGTTCCGAGGGGGTGTTTTGAATTCCGCCAAGCCTGATATTCCGCGAAGCCTGATCAGGCGAGACCGTCGTGACCGCTGACGCGCAGCGACGGCGCGCATTTTGGCAGATCCTGCTGTTCTCGGCGGGCCTTCTGGTGTTGACCGTGATCAGCGCCGGCTCCGTCTACCTCGTCAACAAGGCGAGAGATGACAGCAAATGGGTGCTTCACACCATCGAGGCGGAGAACCAGATCAACGCCCTGCTGCTGGAAATCCGCCGTGCCGAGAGCGCCGCCCGCGGCTACCTTCTGACACAAGGGGCGGATTTCCAGAGCGACCATGACAAGGCCGTGGCGGCAATCATCCCCGCTCTCGACAGGCTTACGCGCCTGACCGGCGACAATCCGGCGCAACGCGAAAGCATCGAGAAGCTGAGCGCGGCGATCGAGACCCGGCTCGGCCAGTTCGTGCAGGAGATGGATTTCGTCCGCCAGGGTGAGCCGGAGAAAGCCACAGCGCGGGTCCGCGAGATCGCCCCCACGGACGCCACAGCCGTGATTGCCAAAGTCGCGACGGAGATGATTCAGGAAGAAGAACGGCTGTTCCTGCTTCGAACGGCAAATTCGGACCGCAGCCAGACCCTCGCCGCGTCGATGACCGGCATTGGCTCCGGCCTCGTCGTGCTGCTGGCCCTGATCTCGACCTGGCTGGTGCGGCGCTCGACAACGGCCCGCGACGACGCCGAGGCGCGCCTGCGCGATGCCTACGTCAATCTGGAGGCCGTGGTCGACGAACGCACGGCCGATCTGCGCGAAGCCAACAACGAGATCCAGCGCTTTGCCTATATCGTCAGCCACGATCTGCGCTCGCCACTCGTCAACATCATGGGCTTCACCAGCGAGCTCGAGGAGCTCGGCGCCGACATTTTCCGCCGTATCGGCGGCCTCACCCATGTCCCGGCCGACGGGCCGCCGCCGGCGGCCGGCGAGATCGCGCTCGAAGGTGCCGACAAGCAGCTTTCAGCGGATTTTTCCGAAGCGCTGGACTTCATCAAGTCGTCGATCGCCAAGATGGACCGCCTGATCTCGGCGATCCTCAATCTCACCCGCGAGGGCCGGCGCGAGTTCCAGCCGGAAAAGATCGACACGCGCGGGCTGATCGAGGCGATCGCATCGACGCTGGCGCATCAGGCCGCCGAAGCGCAGGCCGAGATCCACATCGCGCCCCTGCCGGATCTCGTCAGCGACCGCCTGGCGCTGGAGCAGATCTTCTCCAATCTGATCGACAACGCCATCAAATATCTCAAGCCCGGCGCTCCCGGCGAGATCAGAATCCGCGGGCGCACCAAGCTCGGCTACGCTATCTTCGAGATCAGCGATAACGGCCGCGGGATCGATCCGAAGGATCACCAGCGGATATTCGACCTGTTTCGCCGCGCGGGAACCCAGGACACGCCCGGTCAGGGCATCGGTCTTGCGCATGTGCGTGCACTTGTGCGTCGCCTCGGCGGCACCATGTCGGTATCATCGGAACTGAATACGGGAAGTACCTTCACCATTACGCTGCCCATCACCTGGAACGCCAGCAACCGGAACGCCGATCAATGACTCAACCCGTCAGCATCATCATGATCGAGGACGACGAGGGACATGCGCGACTGATCGAGCGGAACATCCGCCGATCCGGCGTCAACAACGAGATCATCTCCTTCGCCAACGGCACGGACGCGATGAGGCACCTGTTCGGGGCCGACGGCAGCGGGCTCGTCCAGAAGGGCAACGCGCTCCTGATCCTGCTCGATCTCAACCTCCCCGACATGACCGGGATCGACATCCTGAAGCAGATCAAGGAGAGCAAATATCTGAAGGCCTCGCCCGTGGTGGTGCTGACCACCACCGACGATTCCCAGGAAATCAAACGCTGCTACGAGTTCGGCTGCAACGTCTACATCACCAAACCCGTGAACTACGAGAATTTCGCCAATGCCATCCGGCAGCTCGGCTTGTTCTTCTCGGTCATCCAGGTCCCGCCCGCCGCCTCATGAACCAGCGCACGCCTACACTGCTCTACATCGACGACGACGGCGCGCTGGCGCGCCTGGTCGATCGCGGCCTGACACGGCGCGGCTACAAGGTCGTTCATGCCGCAAGCGGTGAGGAAGGCCTCGAGCTCATCCGTCGCGCGGGGACGACCGGCGGCATCGACGTCGTGGCGCTCGACCAGTACATGCCCGGCCTCGACGGGCTGGAGACGCTGGACCAGATCATGGCGATCTCAGACGCGCCGCCGGTGGTTTTCGTCACCGCCTCGCAGGATTCCAGCATTGCAGTGACGGCGCTGAAGGCGGGCGCTGCCGATTATCTCGTCAAGGACGTCAGGGGCGACTTCATCCCCCTGCTTCACGTCGCGGCCGAGGGCGCGCTGCGCCAGGCCGAATTGCAAAGGGCGCGCGAGGAAGCCGAAGCCGAGATCCATGCGTCGCGCGACCGCTACGCTGCCCTTGCCGCCGAACGCGAGCTGCTGCTGCGCGAGGTCAATCACCGCGTCGGCAACTCGCTCCAGATCATCGCCTCGCTGCTGCATCTCCAGGCAAGCTCCGCCGCGCAGGACGAGGTCAAGGCGGCGTTGACCAATGCGATGGGCCGCGTCGCCGCGGTCGCGCAGGTGCACCGCCGCCTCTACACCTCGCAGGACCTGAAGAGTGTGGTCTTGAACCAGTATCTGGACTCGCTGCTCGAGGATTTGCGCCGCTCGGCCGAGGGCAACCGGATGTCGCGCCTGACGCTGAAGGCCGAACCGATCGAGATCGATCCGGACCGTGCGGTCGCCGTCGGCATCATCGTCAACGAGCTGGTGATGAACGCGGTGAAATACGCCTATCCCGACGGCGCCGGCCCGATTCATGTCGAGCTGACCTCGCAGGGCGACGATCTCCTGCTGGCGATCAGCGATGACGGCGTCGGCGACAACGTCAAGGCCGATCCGCGCTCCACCGGCATGGGCCAGCGCATCGTCGCAGCCATGGCCACCAAGCTCGACGCCTCGGTCGAGCGCGACCCCGCGCATTCCGGAACCCGCATCATGTTGAGGTTCCGCCGCGTGCCCGTTGCCCCCGTCAAGCCCAATACTGCCGCAGCGAGCTGACCTGCGCCGCCCATCGCAACCGCATTGCGATCCTGCTATTGTCGCGAGCCATGACCTCGCGCGACTCCGCCCCGTCTGAAATCACGCCGGCCGTGCTGTTGCGCGCCTATGCCTGCGGCATCTTTCCGATGGCCGAAAGCGCCGACGATCCGACCCTGTTCTGGGTCGAGCCGGAGTTGCGCGGGGTCATCCCGCTCGACGGATTTCGCGTGGCCTCGCGACTCGCGCGCACCGTGCGTTCGGATTCATTCCGCGTGACCGTTAATACCGCGTTCAAGGCCACGATCGCCGGCTGCGCCGCGCCGCAGGCGGGGCGCGAGGACACCTGGATCAACAAGCGCATCCGCGACCTCTATGGCGGCCTGTACGACCTCGGCCATTGCCACAGCGTCGAGGCCTGGCAGGGCGAGGACCTCGTCGGCGGGCTTTACGGCGTCAGCCTGGGGCGGGCCTTTTTCGGCGAGAGCATGTTTCACACCGCGCGCGATGCGTCCAAGGTCGCGCTGGTGCATCTGGTCGCGCGGCTCATCCATGGCGGCTTCGAACTGCTCGACACCCAATACGTCACCGAGCATCTGAAGAGTTTTGGCGCGGCCGAGATTTCGCGGCGGCGCTACACCGCGCTGCTCGACAAGGCGCTCGCGGGTGAGCCCGGCGATTTCCGGAAGCTCTCCGCCGGTGAAGCGATCCCGGGCGCACGCGCGCTCGAGATCATCGCCTCACGGCAATAATCGGGGATCTTACCGGCCGAACCCGGGGGATTTGGCCTAAAGCATGATCCGGAAAAGTGCGAAGCGGTTTTCCGAAAAGATCATGCTCAAACAACAACCTAAAGCGCGATGATGATTCATCCTCATCTCATCGCGCTTTAGCGGCCAAACCCCGGGATACCGAACAGACCCGGCCGCTGCTCCGGCGGCGGAGGCGGCGGTGGTGCCGGTTGCTGCTGCTGGATCGGCGGCAACGGCTGCGGCGGACGCTGCTGCACGGCTTGCTTGGGCGCGGCCTTCTTCTGCGCGGGCGGCGGTGGCGCGGCCGGCTTGGTGCCGGGATCCGGCGCCGCGGTTGCGATGGTCTGCTGCGGCTCTTTGCAGTCTGTGAGCCAGATATCGTAGATCGGGTGCTCGACGCCGTGCAGGCCCGGACTTGCCGCGTACATCCAGCCCGAGAAGATGCGCTTCACCTCACCTTGCAAGGTGATCTCGTCGACCTCGACGAAGGCGTCGGTGTTGGCGGCCTCGGTCGCCGGCCGCGTGTAGCAGGCGTTGGTTTTGACGCGCAGCGCGCCGAACTGCACGGTCTCGCCGATATCCTCGTCGAAATTGATGATGCGCCCGGTGATCTTGTCGAGGCCGGAGAAGGTCGCTTTCTTGTTCACGATCTTCTGGGCCGGCGGTTCGGTGACGACCTCGTCGCCCGGCTGGAGGCTCGCCGGCGTCTGCGGGACAGTGCCGCCCGGCCCGCCCTTCTGCTGCGGCTGGCGCTGACCGGGCGCACCCGGCTGCGGAGCGCCTTGCGGATTGGGCGGAGCGACCGCCACGGACGGCGGCTGGTTTGGCGGAGCGATGCTAGAACCGGGCGGCGGCGCCAGAGGTTGGGTCTCGACCGGCCCCGGCATCACATTGCCCTGCCGGCCCGGCGGCGGCGCCATCGGGCGCGACGGCAGCACACGGCCCTGCGGCGGCAGCTCCGGCACCTCTTCGTCGTCGTCGGGGATCTGCTGCTGCGGCTGGGGCTGGCCACGCGGAATGTTGCCGGGCGGCCGCAGCGGCGGCGGATCGGAGAAGATCGTGCCGATCTGCGCCTGCGCCGGTGTCGCAACCGTCAGTGCGGTGGCGGCCAGAAGCGCCGCAAGACCTGTCAGGGTAAAGGTTCGAAACATCTCGCGCGGCTTCAACAGCGAATCGGGTTTGCTGGACATTCTACAGGGGTACCGCCGCTCGCAGGCCATCCGGTTAACACGGCGAATACGGCGGGGGAAGGGCGGCATCCCTGCCCTTCCCGGCCCGGTCTGGCCAGATCTGCCCCCGGATGGGATAGTCGCACACCCTTCCCAAGGACCTCCCCAAGGGTCTCCAAAGGGTCTCCAAAGGGTCGAGGCGGGCATCGCCCCCGAAAACGACGTCCAACCATAACTGAAAACTCGGAGGTGGCTCCCCATGCCCGTTGTGCTCGATCCCGATGCCGCCGCCGTCTACAAGGCCTTCCAGGAGGCCGGCCGCCCCGCCTACGAGACCCTGACCGCGCCGGAAGCGCGCGCCGATTACGCGCAGGCGCGCTTTGCCACCAACCCCGAGCCACCGGAACTCGCGCGCGTCACGCCGCTGTCGATCCCGGCACCGCACGGCGCCATTCCCGCGCGCCTCTATGTTCCGAAAGAGCCGCGCCGGCATGATGGCTTATCGCCAGCGCTGGTGTTCTTCCATGGCGGCGGCTGGGTGATCGGCGATCTCGACTCCCACGACGTCGTCTGCCGCCAGCTCGCGGTCGAAGCCGCGCTGATCGTGATCTCGGTCGACTACCGTCTCGCGCCCGAGCACAAATTTCCCGCCGCCACCGATGACGCGATCGCTGCGACCAAATGGATCGCCGCCAACGCGCGCGAGCTCGGCATCGACGCCACGCGGCTTTCGATCGGCGGCGACAGTGCCGGCGGCAATCTCGCCGCAGTCGTCGCGCTTGCCGCGCGCGACGGCAACGGTCCTGCGATCGCGGGGCAGTTGCTGATCTACCCGGCGACTGATTTCGCCATGACGCACGGCTCTCACAGCGAGCCCGAGACCAGCGTGCTGCTGACGCATTCGGTGATCCGCTGGTTCCGAGACCATTATCTCAACGGCGCCGCCGACATCCACGACTGGCGCGCCTCGCCGGCACGCGCGAAAAACCTTGCCGGCTTGCCGCCGGCCTATGTGCTGACCGCCGGCGCCGATCCCCTGCGCGACGAAGGCGACGAATATGCCGAGCGCCTCAAGCAGGCCGGTGTGCCCGTCACCACCAAGCACTATCCCGGCCAGTTCCACGGCTTCTTCACCATGGGAAAATTGTTGCCAGAGGCCAATATCGCCGCGAGCGAGATCGGCGTCTGGTTGAAGGGATTGGGCTGACGCCGACGTCCCGCATGCCATCCGTCTTTCAAAAAATTGTCGCCCTCCCGCTGCGCGGGCTGACATGGCTCGGCAGCCAGGGCACCCGCGCGGTGGCCGCCGTCGTGTTCATCGCGCTCGCGGTGCCGCCGCTCGGTGCGGTGCTACGCCCTTACGTCACCGAGGCGATCCTCGTTCTGCTCTGCATCTCCTTCATGCGGGTCGATCTCGCCGCGCTCTACGGCCATTTGCGCCGGCCGGCGCTGGTCGCGACCGCGACCGCCTGGACCACGGTCGGCGTGCCTGTGATCGTCGGGCTGATCGTCCATGCAACCGGACTCACGGCGCACTCGCCCGGCCTTGCCCTGGCCTTGATGCTCCAGAGCATGGCCTCGCCGATGATGGCCGCGCCGGCGCTGGCCGCGCTGATGGGCCTCGATGCCACGCTCGTGCTGGTCACGCTGGTGACCTCGACCGCGCTCGTGCCGTTCACGGCGTCGCTGTTCGCAAGCCTCTTCCTCGATGGCATGCTCAGCATCTCGCCGCTTGCGCTGGGGCTGAAGCTGCTCGGTATCCTCGCGGCATCGCTGCTTGCCGCGACCGTGATCCGATGGGTTTTTGGCGCGGCCGCGATCCAGCGCCACAGGCGGCCGATCGACGGCTTCAACATCATCATCCTGCTGGTCTTCGCGACCGCGATCATGGGCGATGTCGCAAGCGATCTCGTCGCCCGGCCGATCTTCACGATCGGCTTCGCAGCTCTCGCCTTCGCGATCTATTTCACGCTGCTCGCAGTGACCACGTTGCTGTTCCGCCGCATCGGCTATGAGCGCGCGCTGGCGCTCGGGCTGATGGTGTCACAGCGCAATCTGGGCCTGATGCTGGCCGCCACCGCCGGCGCGCTGCCGCCCACCACCTGGCTCTATTTCGCGATGACGCAGTTTCCGATTCATCTTGCGCCGTACATGCTGATGCCGATCGCGCGGCGTCTGGCGGCGTGCGCGGATACGTCCACGGCGACCGCCGCAAACAGCACCAGCCAGGCTGTGGACTGACGGCATTCCTATCGGCCGACAAGCCATTGATCGACAAGACCTTGATCGACAAGACCTTGATCGAGAAGGCGTTGGCTGCAACTCATGGAGGCGGCGGAGCTCCCATTAGTTCGCTACGCTGCAATGCGGTGGTGGTTCTGTGAACCGAGGTGCGGCAGGTATTGCTCGAAGACGATTGCTCGCTGAACGAAAATCTGATCGTATTCTCTATCTATGCGAGACAATTTCCCTGCCAACAATTGAATGAAGGAGACAATGATGCGCTCGATCCTCCTGGCCGCGCTCGGCGTTACGGTCTTCTCCGCAACTATGGCTATCGAGACACCTGAGGCAAATGCTGTTGTCTATTGCGCCGCCGGTGTCTACCGCGCCGGCTGCGTCGCCCGACCTGTCGGGCCCGTTGTGGCACCAGTCGTCGGTGTGCGAGGTGTTGCACGGCGGACAACCCGGCGTGTCGTTCGGCGATCCGACATGATGCTCAAGCATGACATCTTCCTCCTCGGCCACCTCGAAAATGGCCTCGGCTTCTATCGCTTCGCCTACAACGGCGGCAACAAGACCTATGTCGGCGTGATGGCGCAGGAAGTGCAGACGATCATGCCCACCGCGGTGATGCGTGGCGGCGACGGTTACTTGCGGGTCTCTTACGACATGCTCGGCGTCAAGTTTCAGACCTACGACCAGTGGACCGCGTCGGGCGCTCATGTCCCGGCCGGCACACCAGTCGAGCAGTAGCGCTCGGATCAAAGCGAGTTAACGTCCTAACCTGCCCGCGCCGCGCGGCGCAGTGCCTGCGGTGGCTGGCCGAAGGCACGGATGAAGGCGCGACGCATGCGCTCGGGATCGCGGAAGCCGGTCGCCTCCGCGACGAGCTCGATCGCCTCGCGCGAGGACTGCACGCGCTCGCGCGCGACCTCGATGCGCAAGCGCTCGATGGCCTTCGACGGCGTCGTGCCGGTCTCGGCGGCAAAGGCGCGGGCAAAATGCCGCGCGCTCATGCCGGCACGGTCGGCGAGGTCTTCCACCGTCAACCGGGCGTCGAGGTTCTCGCGCGCCCAGGACAGCAGCGCACCGAAGCGGCCGTTCGGTGTCTTCAACTCCAGCAGCGAAGAGAATTGCGACTGGCCCCCGCTGCGGCGATGATAGAGCACGAGCTGCCGTGCGGTCTGTTGCGCGATCTCCTCGCCATGGTCCTCGGTCACCATCGCGAGCGCCAGATCGATACCCGCTGAGATGCCTGCAGACGTCCACACATCGCCGTCGCGCGTGAAAATCTGGTCAGGCTCGAACTTCACCTTGGGATAGCGCGCGACGAAATCCCGCGTCCGCCCCCAATGCGTGGTGGCGCGGCGGCCATCGAGCAGGCCCGCTTCGGCGAGCACATACGCGCCCGAGCAGACGCTCGCGACCCGCACGCCGCGCCGCGCCAGCCGCTGCACGAAGGCGCGCGTGACCTCGCAGCGCGCGGCCTCCGTCACGCCTGCACCGCCCGCGACGACCAGCGTCGTGATCGCATTCGCCGACTTGAAATCGCGCGCCATCATCTCCACGCCGGACGAGCTGCGCACGGGCCCCGCGTTCAGCGCGAGCACGCGGATCGCCGGTGGCTTGCCGGTGGCGCGCGCCGCGATCTCGAACACCGAGATCGGGCCGGCCGCATCGAGCAACTGGAAATCCGGGAAGATCAGGATGCCGATCATGGGTCATGTCCGAAAGCGAGGGAATTACGCCATTTTGGACAGAAGGGCATCATGAGAGGCTGCGTCCGTCAAGCTTATCTTTGGAGGATCTCCGATGTCGTCACCGCTCCAGATCGGTCTGTTGGTATTTCCGCGCGTCACCCAGCTCGACTTCACCGGCCCCTTGCAGGTGTTCTCCTCCGTGCCCGGTGCAAAACTGCACCTGATCTGGAAACGGATCGAGCCGGTGCCGAGCGATTCCGTGCTGACGCTGACGCCGACCACGACCTTCGCCGATTGCCCGCAGCTCGACGTGATCTGCGTGCCCGGCGGCCGTGGCACCGACGATCTGCTCAACGACGACGAGGTGCTGGATTTCCTGCGCAGGCAGGCCGACGGCGCCAAGTACGTCACCTCGGTCTGCACGGGGTCGTTGGCGCTCGGCGCCGCCGGCCTGCTGAAAGGCTACCGCGCCGCCACCCATTGGAGCGCGATGGAGATGCTCGGCCAGTTCGGCGCGACGCCGACCAAGACGCGCGTCTGCATCGACCGCAACCGCGTCACCGGCGGCGGCGTCACCGCGGGGATCGATTTCGCGCTGACCCTGGTCTCGATCCTGGTCGACCGCACCACGGCGGAGGCGATCCAGCTCGGGATCGAATACAATCCGGCACCTCCGTTCAATTCAGGCTCGCCCGATACTGCGCCGGCCGACGTGCTCGCGCAGGTCAATGAACGGATCGCGCCGAACCAGGTCCGCCGCCTCGAAGCGGTCAAGCGGGCGGCCGAACGGGTGATGTAGAGCGCGAAAACAGAAAAAGGCCGCCCGGTTTCCCAAGCGGCCTTTCCTGTCTTACGGCGGCTGCACATTTCATCGGGCGATTTCGGAACTGCCAGACCGGGGGCCTATCTCCCGATCGAGTCCTGGTCGGCGGCCGCTGCATTTCGGGACAGTCGCGAACTGTTGCCCGAACCGAACGCGATGGTCTCCCATCTCCGTAAGATGGGACCATTGAGCCGCATCGCTCGCGTGGCTGCAACGCCCGCGCAGGAATCATCCCCGCTGTTCGCGGTGTCCACAGCAGGGTGAGGCGAAAGCGTGTGCATCCACTCGCACGACAAGGATTGGGGCGGAGCCTGGAAGCCTAGCCAGGCGTCCAGGGCTGATAGTCGCCGGTCGCCTTCGGACGCTTGCCGCTGGCGAGCGTCGAGCCCGAGGGTCGGTAGGCGTTGGGCGTGCCGGTGAGATTCGGCTGGTGCGGCCTTTCCCACTCGCGCGGCTGGTAATTAGTCTCGGTCGGCGGCACATCGACGGTGTGATGCATCCAGCCGTGCCACGATGGCGGGATACGGCTCGCCTCGGCATAGCCGTTGTAGATCACCCAGCGCCGCTCGAAGCCGAGCGTCGGGTCGATCGCCCCGCCGCGGGTGCGATAATAGAGATTGCCCTGTTCGTCCTGGCCGACCAGTTCCCCGTACCGCTTGGTCCAGAGTTGGGTGCCAAAAGTCTGGCCGCTCCACCAGGTGAAGAACTTGAGGAAGAATTGTTTCATGCGGCAAGGGCCCTGCTTCGTCGGGTCCTGATGCCATCCTGACGGCGAAATGTCCAGTTCGGCGGGGACGGCGGTGCCCCACGCAAAACGATGTGGCGAGGCCCGGATGCCGCAAATCGGACGCGATCCGTTCATGCTGGATACAGCGTCCGTATGCGAGCTTTTCGCCGCACGCAAACCGCCGTGATCCCGGGAACTACAGCCCTTTCATGGGGTTTGCCTCCGGGAAAAGGAGTTTGATCATGAAAAGCCTGAAAGTTTTGAGTGCCGCTGCAGCAGTGGCGCTGATTCTCCCGTTGGCGACGCCGAGCTTCGCCCAAGGCCGCGGCGGACATGGCGGTGGTGGCGGAGGTGGCGGTGGCCACTTCGGCGGCGGCGGTGGCGCTCACTTCGGTGGTGGCGGCGGTGGTGGCGGCCCCCGTATGGGCGGCGGCAATTTCGGCGGCGCACGGATCGGCGGCGGCGGCGCGAACTTCGCGGCAGGTGCAGCTGTTCGTCCCAGCGGCGGAGCAGCCTTCAGCGGCGGCGGTCGCAGCTTCGCAGCCACAGGCAGCAACTGGAATGGCGGCGGCGGGCATTGGCGCGGCGGCGGCTGGCGGCGCGGCGGCGGCTTCTGGCCCGGCGTAGCGGCAGGTGCAGCGATCGGCGGGCTCGGCTCTTACGCCTATTACGGCGGAGGATATTACAACGATCCCTACTATTACGGCGACGACAGCTACTATGACGAGCCGTCAGTGGCGGTGGTCCCCGATGGCGGCGGCGATTCCGCAGGCTACTGCGCGCAGCGCTACCAGTCCTACGACCCGGGCTCAGGCACCTATCTCGGCTATGACGGCCTGCGTCATCCCTGCCCGTAAGGCGGCCTGACCATCTAGACCTGTGGGCGGCGCCGATGATTATTGGCGCCGCCCATTTGGGCTTCCGGCTTCCTCGTGGTTTTCCAGCTTGAGATACAGCTCCAGCCAGCGCCGCTCGCGCGCCGTCAACGGCTCGCCCTGGAACGACCATGCCGGTCGCCCCTCCTCGTCCAGCGGAGCCGTGGCATCCAGCTGCTCGAACTCCGCACGCTCATTCGCCGACGGGCGTACGGCGGAAACAGCCGCCACGCATCGGAGACTACCGGTTTCTCGCGACGTCTTCGGCATCACGCGATCCCCGACCGTCTGCACTACGACTTCGGCACGGTGGAACCAACCAGCAGCGTGACGTCAACGGTCCCCGGCGCATTCCAGTCCACCGATCGCGGCGGACATCAGACGATTGAGACCGTTCGGCCCGGCCTCTCCTACAAGCTTGCGCCGTGAGCCGTCGCCAACGCTCATGAACCTGACCAGTGCCGACACCCGCTCGCAGGTCGAGCTGGCGCGGCTGTTTGATCTTTCCGCCAGACCATCGTGTCGACGGCTGAATCGCCCAGCACGAGGACCTCGAAGGCCAGCAGTTGCGCGCCGGGCGAGGTTCCATGATGCGAGAGCGGCTTGCGCTGGTCAGCTCGATTTGTCTCGACTTCATGGAATGTCGAACCAGACGACGCTTCCCAAACTGTCGGGAACCCACGCCCCTATGCACCGCGCAGTGCATATCTACGAGGATCCAATCCCAAATTGACCCGACGCGCGATTCACCTGTATCACCAATGACTGTGGGGACTTCGATTACTGGGAAGTGTCATGCCGCGTATTCTCGTGGTTGATGACGATCCGATGGTCGGCGCGACCATCGAGGTCCTCCTCCAACGTCAGGGCTTCGACGTCACGTTGACCGACGGCGGAGAGACGGGTTTGGCTGCGCTCGAAACGCAAAATTTCGACGTGATGCTGGTTGACATCTTCATGCCGCATATGCGCGGCTTCGAGTCCATCCGCATCTTTCATGAGCGCGCGCCGGCGGTGCCGCTGATCGCGATGTCCGGCTACGCCTTCGCGTCATCCGCCTCGCCCTCTCCCGATTTCCTCCGCATGGCGCTGGAGCTCGGCGCAGCACGCTGCCTGCGCAAGCCGTTCACGCCGGACGCGCTGCTGACCACGATCCGGGAATGCCTCGCGGGCGAGAGTGGACAGCCGAAGGACAAGAAAGAAGTCCCTTGATCCCAACGCAGCGCGTCATTCTCGGTGCTGGACTTGCCATCCTCCTGATCATCACCGCAGCCTCCATCGGCCTCGACGTCAAGTCACGGTCCGATGCGGCCTGGGTCAATCACACCGTCGAGGTGCTGAAGAAGATCTCCGATCTGCGCTTGCTGCTGCGCCGCGCCGAGAGCGCCGCACGCGGCTACGAGATCTACCGCAGCCCGGGCTTCAGCGAGGAGTTTCATGCGGTGCAGGCCCAGATCGCGCCGGCACTCGCCGACCTCAAGCGCGGCGTCCGCGACAATCCCGATCAGGTCGGGCTGCTGGAGGGTACCGAACCGCTGGCGCTGCGCCGGCTCGAGATCGCCGCCGAGGCCATGCGCCTGCGCGCCGGGGACGACCAGTCCGGCATTGCCGCGCTCCAGGGCAAGGGCGAAGGCCGTGGCCTCATGGACACGGTGACGGGCAATCTCGATCGTTTGAGCGCAGAGGAAGAACGATTGCTCGCCGCGCGCTCCCAGGATTCGCGCCGCACCGGCATCGTGCTGCTCGGCATCGACGTCGCCGGCGCGCTGGTGATCCTGCTGCTGGTCGTGATGGTGATGCGCGAGAGCCAGCGCACCGAGGTCGCGCTCAAGAGCACGCTATCGGAGACCACGGCCGCCAACCAGCAGCTCGAGGCCGCGGTGGCCGAGCGCACCGAGCATCTGGTCACCGCGCATGACGAGCTGCGCCTGTCGGTCAACGTGCTCCAGAGCACCTTTCACAGCATGGCGGAGGCGGTGCTGGTCATCGATACCGAGGGCAATGTCCTTCTGTCCAATCCGGCCGCGGAGCGCATGCTGCTGCACCGGACCGGCATGAACCTGCGCAATCTGCGCGCGCTGTCCGAGGTGCTTCACGGCGACGGCGTCACCCCGCTCAAGCCCGACGAGCTGCCGTCGGCACGCGTGCTGCGCGGCGAGCAGTTCGAGGATATGGAGATGATCGTCCGCCCGCACAGCGGCAATGCTCCCCGTCACCTCATGATCAGCGGCCGGCCGATGCTGGACGGCCAAGGCGACATTTCCGGCGCGGTGCTGGTCTATCACGACGCGACCATGTCGCGCGAGACCGAGCGGCAGCTGTACCAGTCGCAGAAGCTGGATGCCATCGGCAAGCTGACCGGCGGCGTCGCGCACGACTTCAACAACATGCTGACCGTCATCTCCGGCAACACCGAGACGCTGGTGGCGAGCCTGAAGACCCAGCCCGAACTCCAGCGCACGGCGCGGCTGATCGACGAGGCCGCCGAGCGCTGCGCCGAGCTGATCCAGCATCTGCTCGCCTTTGCGCGCAGGCAGCCGCTCCAGCCGCGCGACGTCGAGATCAACGCTGCGGTTGCGGACATCGCAAAACTCCTGCGCCCCACCCTCGGCGAGCAGATCCAGATCGAGACCGTGCTGGAACAGGGGTCGATGACCTCGCACATCGATCCGTCCCGGCTCACCAATGCCGTGCTCAACATGGCGATCAACGCCCGCGACGCCATGCCGAACGGCGGCAAGCTGCTGTTCGAGGCCCACCGGGTCGTGCTCGACGAGGCCTATGCGCAGAATAACCCCGACGTGCGCCCCGGTCCTTACGTGATGCTCGCCGTCAGCGACACCGGCAGCGGCATGCCGGCCGAAGTGCAGCAGCAGGCATTCGAGCCGTTCTTCACCACCAAGGAGGTCGGCAAGGGAAGTGGCCTCGGCCTCTCCATGGTCTACGGCTTCGTCAAGCAGTCCGGCGGCCACATCAAGATCTACAGCGAGGAAGGCCACGGCACCACGATCAAGCTCTATCTGCCGCCGGGCGAAGGCATAACGGACGTGGCCGCCACCACGACGCCGCAAGCCGAAGGCGGCGCCGAGATCATTTTCGTGGTCGAGGATGACAGTCTCGTGCGCAACTTCGTCACCGCACAGCTCCGGAGTCTCGGCTACCAGACCGTCGCGGCGCCCGACAGCAAAGCGGCGCTGGAGTTGATCGAGACCGGCCAGCCGTTCGATCTCCTGTTCACCGACGTCGTCATCCCCGGCGGCATGAGCGGGCGCGAGCTCGCCGAGGAGGTCGCAAAGCGCCGCCCGGGCCTGAAGGTGCTCTATACCTCCGGCTACACCGACAACGCCATCGTCCACCACGGCAAGCTCGACGACGGCGTGATGCTGCTGACAAAACCCTATCGCCGCAACCAGCTCGCCGACATGATCAGGAAGGCGCTGAACGGCGGGGGGATGGCGGGCTAAAGCGTTTTCGAGCGAAGTCGATCCCGGTTCGCGTCAAGAAAACGCGTCAAATATGAATCCTAGCGCGTCGCCAGCACCACCGCTGCGAGCGTGAAGATCAGCGATGCGATCTGCCCCGCGCCCAGCGGCTCGCCCAGCGCGATCGCCGACGCCACCACGCCGATCACAGGCACGGCCATGGTGCCGATCGCGGCGACCGAGGCCGGCAGGCGCGCAAGTGCTGCGAACCAGCTGACATAGGCGATGCAGAACTGCACCACGGTCGAATAGACCACGAGCCACCAGCCGACCGGCGTCACCTGCTCCAGATGCGTGGTCTCGATGATGAGGCCGATGATCGAGATCGGCAGGCAGCCGATCCCGATCTGCCAGGCGGCTGCGGTGATCGGCGGCAGACGGATGGGATACTTCTTCGAGAACACCGTGCCGAGCGCGAAGCCGATCGCGCCGCACAGCGCCATGATGATGCCCGGCAGCTTGTCCGCGGTGGCGGCAAAGCCATTGCCGCCCATGATCGAGGCCAGGCCGGCAAAGGCCATCACCAGCGCGATGGTGCGCAACAATGTCGGCCGCTCGCCGAGCACGGGCCAGGCAATCAGCGAGGCCCAGACCGGCATGGTGTAGGCGATCAGCGCCGCCTCGCTCGCCGGCAGCCAGAGCAGCGCCAGGCCCATCAGCACCATCCAGCCGGTGACGTTGAGCATGGCGGCGGTGATGAGGCGCGGCCAGATCGCGGGCTCGACCTTGAGGCTCTGCCGGCGGATCACCGCCAGCGCCGCCAGCAGAATCGCGCCCAGCACGCCCGTCACCCCACGCAAGGTCAGCGGCGGCAGCTCGGAGAGGAGGAATTTCGTCACCGGCCAGTTGAAACCCCAGCCCACCGAGGTGATGGCGAGGAACATCAGGCCGGCCGGGGCGATGCGCGGTCGCAGCACCGGCCTTGTCGAATCAAGCATGTGGGTAGTCCGGCAAAATCGGGCTCAGCTTGGCGCGGATTCGCGCATCCGACCACCACCCCGGCGGGCATGCCTGCCGTCACCTTCCGTAGCCCTACGTGAGTCCAGCGGTGGCAACCCCGGTCCTGAAAAATATACCTGCCCTGTGAACAGCGGGGTGAAGCCTCCGCGACACCACAACATGCAAATTTTTTCGGTTGGGAATCCCTGAGGACTCACTGATACTTGGCTCAACAACAGGTGCGGGCCTGCCCCCTGTTATCCCCCGCAATCCACCATATTTAGTATTTGATTCAGGAACTCGCACTAGTTCTTGACGGGCGTAACGGAGAGTCCTAGTTTTCGATCCGTTCGGCGCGAGTGTGTTTGCGTCCCGCCGGCACTCCCCAAAGGGTCTGCAAAACAGCACTCCGCCAAGCCAGACAAAGGCAGCGGGATAAGGGCTTGTCTGCCCGGCGAGAGCGGACCTTTCGGGCGTCAGAACGGGCTGGAAACAGGCTCGGATGGCAATGGTTGAAGACGTGACGTTGTGGGGCGTTGAACGCATGTCGGGCTCATCCCTTTGGGGCGGATGGGTCTGGACATGCCGGCGGATGATCGGTGCGCGCATCGAACAATCGCGTCGGGAGAAAATGGGCCGGGTCCACCGGCTGAACTGCGTTGCCCAGGGGCCAGACGGCCCTCAAGCACCGCGAAGCGAAATGTCGACCCGGCACGCCTGAACGAAGGCGGGACCGGTCAAAGATAGGACGGGGCAAGACCATGCGGATTGAGCGGCGCCACACCACTTCGGGACAGTCACCTTACGCCGGGATCGATTTCCGGCTGACCACGTCGGAGATCAGGAATCCCGACGGCTCGGTCGTGTTCAAGCTCGAGAACGTCGAGGTGCCGACCGAGTGGTCGCAGGTCGCCTCCGACGTCCTCGCCCAGAAGTACTTCCGCAAGGCGGGCGTCGCCGCGCGCCTGAAGAAGGTCGAGGAAGAGTCCGTCCCCTCCTTCCTGTGGCGCTCCGTGCCCGACACCGAGGCACTTAGCCTTCTGCCCGAGAAAGAGCGCTATGTCAGCGAGCTCTCGGCCAAGCAGGTGTTCGACCGTCTCGCCGGCTGCTGGACCTATTGGGGCTGGAAGGGCAACTACTTCTCCTCCGACGAGGACGCCCAGACCTTCTACGACGAGCTTCGTTACATGCTGACCATGCAGATGGTCGCGCCGAACTCGCCGCAATGGTTCAACACCGGTCTGCACTGGGCCTATGGCATCGACGGCCCCGGCCAGGGCCATTATTACGTCGACCCCTTCACCGGCAAGCTGACCCGGTCGAAATCCTCCTACGAGCATCCGCAGCCGCACGCCTGCTTCATCCAGGGCGTCGGTGACGACCTCGTCAACGAAGGCGGCATCATGGACCTCTGGGTCCGCGAAGCCCGCCTGTTCAAATACGGCTCCGGCACCGGCTCCAACTTCTCGCGCCTGCGCGGCGAAGGCGAACGCCTCTCCGGCGGCGGCCGCTCGTCCGGCCTGATGAGCTTCCTCAAGATCGGCGACCGCGCCGCGGGCGCGATCAAGTCGGGCGGCACCACGCGCCGCGCCGCCAAGATGGTCGTCGTCGACGTCGATCACCCCGACATCGAGACCTATATCGACTGGAAGGTGAAGGAGGAGCAGAAGGTCGCCGCCCTCGTCACCGGATCCAAGATCAACCAGAAGCACCTCAAGGCGGTGCTCAAGGCCTGCGTCAACTGCGAAGGCTCGGGCGACGATTGCTTCGACCCCGAGAAGAACCCGGCGCTCCGCCGCGAGATCAAGCTCGCGCGCCGCAGCCTGGTGCCCGACAACTACATCAAGCGCGTCATCCAGTTCGCCAAGCAAGGCTACAAGGACATCCAGTTCGACGTCTACGACACCGACTGGGATTCGGAAGCCTATCTCACCGTCTCCGGCCAGAACTCCAACAATTCGGTCTCGCTGAAGGACGATTTCCTGCGCTCGGTCGAGACCGACGGCGACTGGAATCTGGTGGGCCGCACGACTAAGAAGATCACCAAGACCCTGAAGGCGCGCGACCTCTGGGAGAAGATCGGCTACGCCGCCTGGGCCTCGGCCGACCCGGGCCTGCACTTCAACACCACCATGAACGACTGGCACACCTGCAAGGCGTCCGGCGACATCCGCGCCTCCAATCCGTGCTCGGAATACATGTTCCTGGACGACACGGCGTGCAACCTCGCCTCCGCCAACCTGCTGACGTTCTACGACATCCCCTCCAAGCGCTTCGACGTCGAAGGCTACGAGCATCTCTGCCGGCTCTGGACCATCGTGCTCGAAATCTCGGTGATGATGGCGCAGTTCCCGTCGAAGTCGATCGCCGAGCTTTCCTACGAGTTCCGCACGCTCGGCCTCGGCTACGCCAATATCGGCGGCCTGCTGATGACCATGGGTCTGTCTTACGACTCCAAGGAAGGCCGCGCGCTCTGCGGCGCGCTGACCGCCGTGATGACCGGCATCACTTACAAGACCTCGGCCGAGATGGCTGCCGAGCTCGGCACCTTCCCCGGCTACAAGAAGAACGCCGCGCACATGCTGCGCGTGATCCGCAACCACCGCCGCGCCGCCCATGGCCAGTCCAACGGCTACGAGGCGCTCGGCGTCAATCCAGTGCCGATGGACCTGGTCTCCTGCCCGCAGGCCGATCTGGTGTCGCATGCGCAGGCGGCCTGGGACGGGGCGCTCGAGCTCGGCGAGAAGCACGGCTATCGCAACGCCCAGACCACGGTGATCGCGCCGACCGGCACGATCGGCCTCGTCATGGATTGCGACACCACAGGCATCGAGCCCGACTTCGCGCTGGTAAAGTTCAAGAAGCTCGCCGGCGGCGGCTACTTCAAGATCATCAACCGCGCGGTCCCCGCCGCACTGCGCGCGCTCGGCTATCGCGAAGCTGACATCGCGGAGATCGAGGCCTATGCCGTCGGCCACGGCTCGCTCTCCAACGCGCCCGGCATCAACGCCTCGACGCTGAAGGCCAAGGGCTTTACCGACGAGGCCATCGCCAAGGTCGAGAAGGCGCTGCCGACCGCCTTCGACATCAAGTTCGCCTTCAACAAATGGACCTTTGGCGAAGATTTTATTCGCGACCAGCTCGGCATCGGTGCCGAGGCGATCGCCGCCCCCGGCTTCGACCTGCTTCAGGCCGTGGGCTTCACCAAGCGCGAGATCGAGGCGGCCAACGTCCACATCTGCGGCGCGATGACGGTGGAAGGTGCTCCGCACCTCAAGGCCGAGCACTATCCGGTGTTCGACTGCGCCAATCCCTGCGGCAAGGTCGGCAAGCGCTATCTGTCGGTCGAGAGCCACATCCGCATGATGGCAGCGGCGCAGCCCTTCATCTCGGGTGCGATCTCGAAAACCATCAACATGCCGAACGACGCCACGGTGGAGGACTGCAAGTCCGCCTACATGCTGTCGTGGAAGCTGGCACTGAAAGCCAACGCGCTCTATCGCGACGGCTCCAAGCTCAGCCAGCCGCTCAACTCGCAGCTCATCAGCGACGATGAGGACGAGGATGATGCGGTCGATCATCTCTACGACAAGCCGATGGCGGCACGCACCGCCCAGGTCTCGGAAAAGATCGTCGAGAAGCTGGTCGAGCGCATCATCGTGATGCGCGAGCGCGAGAAGATGCCGGATCGCCGCAAGGGCTACACCCAGAAGGCGGTCGTCGGCGGCCACAAGGTCTATCTGCGCACCGGCGAGTATGACGACGGCCGCATCGGCGAGATCTTCATCGACATGCACAAGGAGGGCGCCGCCCTTCGCTCCTTCATCAACAACTTCGCCATCGCGGTGTCGCTCGGCCTCCAGTACGGCGTGCCGCTCGACGAATATGTCGACGCCTTCACCTTCACCCGCTTCGAGCCGGCGGGCCCCGTGCAGGGCAACGACAGCATCAAGTACGCGACCTCGATCCTCGACTACGTCTTCCGCGAGCTGGCGGTGAGCTACCTCAGCCGCTTCGACCTCGCCCATGTCGATCCCAGCGAGACCGGGTTCGACGTGCTCGGCAAGGGCGTCGAGGAAGGCAAGGAGCCTGATGACGCCAACCACCGCGCCACAAAACTGGTGTCGCGCGGCCTCACCCGCTCCCGCACCGACAACCTCGTGGTGATGCGCGGCGGCTCGACCGCGGTCGCGCAAGGCAACGACAGCGCGCCGGCCGGCGGCTCCAAGGTCACCTCGCTCGCCTCGCACGGTGCATCGGCCCGTGTCGGCGATACCCTGGAAGGCGCGGTCGCGCTGAAGCAGGAAGTGGCCCACGACCTCTCGCCAACGGAGAAACTGGAGGCCCTGCAGTGGAGCAAGGCCGGCAGCGCACAGACCATGGTGCCTTCCAAGGCCGAGCGCCGCGCGGAAGCGAAGGCCAAAGGCTACGAAGGCGAGATGTGCAGCGAGTGCGGAAATTTTACCTTAGTGAGAAACGGCACGTGCATGAAATGTGACACGTGTGGTTCGACGACTGGTTGCTCTTGAAGTGGAAATGCCCGGGGTTAGCCCCGGGCTTTTTTCTAAATGCAAGGAGTGAAGATGAAAGACAAACGTATCTATATCGAACGGCGCGACGAGGGCGACTACGCTGTTCGCCGAGCAAATTCCGAGCGCGCGAGCGACGTGCTACCCACGCAGCGCGAAGCGATCGCTCGAGCCAAAGAGCTCAGTCCAGAAAGCCGCCCCCATGTCGAACGAGTCCGTGAAACCTCACGCGGTTCGCCCGACAAATGGCGCAAGGCATAGGGTTGCTTTTATCTTAGGCTATCTTTGGGGGAGATGAAGTAAAGATCGAATTGACGGGACAAAAACGATGTCAGACGATTACAACGTTGATGGACTTGGTAGTACGCAGGTTCGAGGGCTAGCGAAGCGAGCTCGCAGCTACCTTAATCTTTCAGATGCCGATTTCGTGGACTTAATAGCCCTTGAGGCAGTAGATCAAATTTGGACGATGCTCGGGCCCAAGCCATTTCGTCTCGAAACCGTATCGGATGCAGAGCTTCCCGATGACTCTGGCCTCACCACGTTCGACGGCGTCCGCATCCTAACTCGCATCAGGCGAAGCATCCGTCATGACGCGTTGTTAGGTCACGGCTACCCCCGTTTTACCATCGCACACGAGCTAGGCCACGCCACGTTGCATGCTCGACACCTGCTCCAGGGCGCCTCAATGCCGAGAAGGCAACAGGGCAACGCAAGACTCAGCTGGATTCCGAACTTCCAATCGGCTGAACGGCAGGCGATGACTTTCGCGGCTGCGTTCTTAATCAACGACGAAACGGCACGGAGCCTGTCGTCGGCAGACGAAGTTGCAATTCGATTTGGGCTAAGCCTGGAAGCAGCGAGAATCTACTACGAGCAGATGTTGGAGGAGATCGAAAGACCGCTGTCGGCTGAAAGAGTTCGTCGAATGGCCGACGAATTCAAAGCAATCGTTGGACCGACAAACTCCGATAGCCGGACCATCTCATTCCTCAACGACCCATGTTTATCTTGCGGTCAAAAGGAACTGTTTCCGGTCAATGGATCAAGATACATGTGCCGGGCCTGCGATAGAGTCTACGATCGATATCAGGACGGCGATCAAGCTGGTTAGCTCGTAGGATGGGTTGAGCGGAAGCGAAACCCATCAACGTCGATCGTGGAATGATGGGTTTCGCAAGGGCTCTACCCATCCTTGTATTAGCGCGATCGGTTATATTGATCCCGTTCCGTGAGGAATGGCCCAGCCCGGGTGGCCGCCCGAGCTGGGTCGCCGTTCGATCGGATCGATACCCACCGAAGCCTTATGGGCTGTCTGACGTAGCGAGATCGCGATCGGC
>NZ_JARVWW010000044.1 GCF_029846715.1 Bradyrhizobium nivariense | reverse complement strand
GCCATCGTGATTGACACCAAACGGCAACGCTTCAGCGCCAAAGATACACCCAAAATGCAAGGTGCAACCAGAAAGGTAAAAGAATCAACGCCATACAGCTAACAGGACAGTTGACGCATAACCTAAGGCTTGAATCCCGTCGACCAGTGGCGCGCGATCGAACGCCTCGTCGCTCTCGGCTGGACCGAAGAAGCGATCGGCGTCGCCTTGGCGCTGCCGGTGCGACAGATCAGAAAGCTCCGCCTCTTGGCGAACGTGCTGCCCGCCATGCTCGATCACATGGCCAAGGGCGACATGCCCGACGAGCGGCAGCTCCGCACCATCGCCTCCGCCTCGCTGGATGAGCAGAAGGAGGTCTGGAAGAAGCACAAGCCCTCCAAGGCCGATCCGCAGGTGTCGTGGTTTAGCGTGGCGCAGGCTCTGACCAAGGCCCGGATGTACGCACGTGATGCCAGCTTCGGCGACGACCTCGCCCAGGCTTACGGAATCCAATGGGCAGAGGATCTGTTCGCGCCAGCAGATGAGGACAGCCGCTATACCACGGATGTCGAGGCCTTCCTCGGCGCGCAGCAGGAATGGATGACGAACAACCTGCCGAAGCGCGGCGTCATCGCTGAGACGACCAACTGGGGCGAGGTCAAGCTGCCGCCGAAGGCTGAGCGCGTCTACGGCAAGGCCTCGAAGAGCGATTGCACCGCGATGTATCTGGACCGTGACGGCCGGGTGCAGAGCGTGCATTACCGCATGCCCGCGGCGAAGAAGGCGACGGGCAAGGGTGCGGCGGCCGACAGCGACGCTGCGGATGAGTCCGCAACAGTTTCGAAGCCGCGTCCCGACATGACGCGCAAAGGCCTCGAGATGATCGGCGACTTTCGGACGGATGCCCTGCACGAGGCGCTCGCCCGCGCGCCGATCGAGGACGACACGCTGATGGCGCTGTTGATCCTCGCCTTCGCCGGCCAGAACGTCTCGGTCGATTCCGGCAGCGGCGGGACCTACTACGGCAATCGGCGCATCGCCCGCCATGCCGCGGCGCTGTTCGATCAGGATGGCAAGCTCGACGTCGACATCGACACACTCCGCGTCGCGGCGCGCTCAACCCTCTCGGATGTCCTGTCGTGCCGGGAGAACCGCACCGCCAGCGGCATCGTCGCCCGCGTCGCCGGTAACGTGGTCGGCGCGGATAACTTCCTGCCCAACATGGGCACCGACGATTTCCTGTCGTGCCTCTCGCGCGTCGCGCTCGAAGGCTCGTGCAAGGACACGCCGGTTCTCCCGCGCCAGAAGATGAAGGACACCCGCATCGCCCTGGTCGAGCATTTCAGGGAAGGACGCTTCGTGCATCCGGCCGCGCTGTTCGCTCCCGACAAGGCCGCCTTGTTGTCGTGGTTGGCGAAGAACGCCGTCGCCGAAGACGACGCGGCCGCCGACCAGGTCGAGGACCCGGAGGCCGCGGACAGCGATGGCGACCAGCCCTCGGACGCCGAGGCGTTCCGCGAGGCGGCGGAATAGCCGGTCCCCACCCAACGATCCGAATGACACCCCGCCGCCGGCTCAGCTGGCGGCGGCTTCGTTTCCACCACCATGAACAGGAGGACGTCATGTCCGCACAATTGATCTTCGACCTCGTCCCACTCGGCGCGATCGTCCGGTTTTTCGACGGCACGCCGCGGCCGCCGGAGCGCCACCGCACGAAGCTCGCGGCCTGGGAATACCGAAATAGCGGCGGCCGGCTGATCCGCAAGCAACCCGAACGCCGCGTCGGCAACACCGTCATCAGTGCGAGCATCACGCTGCACACCGGCGATTATGGCGGCGACGGTGTCGTGGTGCTTCGCGTCCACCGCTCGTTCTCGGTCGACAGCGACCTTAAATTCGCTGTGACCGAGCGCCCGAAGGCCGGCGCGGTCCGCGTGCTCGACCGGCCCGGCGAGGATGCCGAGCTGGTCTATCTCGCCGGCAGCCGCGCCGATGCCGAAACCTGGCTGCAGAGCCACGGCTATCCAAATGCCGTTCTTGACGAGGTGACGGCCGATGCGGTCGCGGCCGACGTCGCGGAGGGGAGGACAGCCGCATGACCGCGCCCACACTCCCTACCACTATGACCGATGACTCGGCCGCCGGATTCCCCGAGGTTGCGTTCGGGCGCAGCGGCGATGGCTTCCTCGCCGCGCGCGTTGCCGACACCGCCTTCGCCATGCTGCCGGCACGCGAGGGCCGCCACTATCTCGCAACCGGCTGGCGCATCGACCGGCCGATCGCCGAATGGAAGCACTCCGACTTCTACGGCCATTCGGGCGAGCTCGCCGACGAGGCCGCCTTCCGCGCGAAGATCGCGGAGAATGCCGAGCACCAGCGCGAGGCGCGTGCGCTCGGCCGCCGCGACATCGCCTCCACGGCGAACACGCCTTGGGGCCCATCTCAGGGCGCGACCGTCTATGCGGAAGGCGTCGTCTGCCATTCGACGGCAGGACACGGCGGCTTTCATCTTTCCGCCGAACGCAACCGCAGCGTCCATTCGATGCTGCGCGCGCGGGGTGGCTGGTACGAGGAGGACGAGGGCTGGGCGATCGTGGCGATCACCTTCCCGAATCTGTTCACGAGCTACGAGCGGCGCTGCGCGGAGCGCACGATCAGGGATCGCTGGCCCGATGCCTGGGAGGTGATTTTCGGGACCCTGCTCCAGCCCGGCGAATCCCGGGAGAAGGATCGGCGCGCCTTCGAGACCGAGCACGCCGACGATTGGATCGTCGTGTCGGCGATCGCGTCGGATCAGCATCCCGGCTTTGTCGAAGTCGTCGCCACGCCGGGCGGCCGACGTGGCGCAGGCACCGAGGAGCGGCGCTTCCTGGTCCCGTCCGACGAGTACCGAATGGGTCGCTTCGGCTTCGTCGTCGATGAGACCCGCCACTCGGTCTATTCCGGGCCATCGAGCTTCGTCACCTGGCAAGGGAGGACGTCCCCATGAAGATCTCCCCCGAGCGCCTCGCCCAGCTTTCGCGCATGGAGGAGGCGCGCCGCCAGACGCAGCGCCAACTCGACATGATCGACCGGCAGATCATCCGTCGCATGACGGCGCTGATCCCACAGCTCGGTCGCAACCGGTCGGGATACCGCCGCGGCAAGCCGCCCGACCCGAGTGCGTTCTTGGAACGCTACCGCTGGAATCTTGCGGCGATCACGGCAGCGCGCCAGCCGGAGATCGACGCGTTATCGCGCAAGCTCGCCCGGCAGGATACCGCGATCGAGATGCTGCGGGCTCGGTGCGCGCCGGAGTCTCGACACGCTCGTGACGACCCGGAGCGCGCACATCGCAAGGACGAATGTCGCAGTCCGGCCGAGTGTCGTCCAGGGAAGCGGCATGGCGCTGCGGCATAGCGGACCACGCAGGTGCATACTTCGCGGCATTCCCGGCCACACGTTGCGAGCACAGAAGCGGCGGAGGCCAGATCGAACCTTTCCGGTATCGCCAACCCGGCCCGTATTCTGTCGCCTCTCCCCTCGGGTTTGCTGCGGTCTGCGCCCCCGGCGGTCCGCTTCAAGGCCAAGTCGCAAGCGACCGGAGACCGCCGATCTCGCAAGGCCCGGCCGCGTCCGGCGCAGGGCCCAGCAGCCTGGGACCCCGCTTGTCCGCAACCGGACCTTGCTCGCCTGGCGGTGCCCGGACCTTGAAGCGGCCCTCATCCCGGCGGCGCTGGGCGACCGCACCCGAGGGGAGAGCCGGCAGGGGCCGGACCGAACCCGACGGCGAAACCAGAAAAGGAGTTCACCATGACCAAGACCGCTCGCGCACCCCGCACCAACGCCCGCGTCGTCCCGCTTCGCCGCGGCACCACCGTCGAAATGGTCCGGCTCGTTTGCCCGGACGCAGCCCAGGCCACCCGCATCGCCGAGAGCTTCGGCCTCCCCGTCCTCGACAGCGACGCCATCCGCGACCTGCATCAGCGGCTCATCAGCGAGACCGCCGACGCGCTCGGCGAAGGCGTCAACGAACGCGCCATGCAGATTCACCTGCAGCGCATCGTCGGCTCCTATGTCGGCTCGGCCCACGGCGCTGGGCAGTTCTACAGCCGCGCGGTCACCGAAGCACGCGAGGCGACGGCAAAGCTCGCCAACGACACGCGCGACGAAGACCTCGATGGACCGGTCGGGTTCGAATCCGCGGCCCAGCGCAAGCGCGAATTCGCCGCCGAGGTCGCCGTTCAGGCACACGCACTGCGCATGGCGGCCGAAGGCGCCGTCGCCGCCTACGAGCACGTTGTCGGCGAGAGCTGGAAGCCGTTCGAACGCCAGCCCGACCAGCCGGGCGAAACCGTCAGCCGCAAGGCGGCCGAGGTTCAGATGGCGGCGTTCGGGTGATGCCGCCGGCGGGGCTTCGGCCCCACCTCTCGCTCACGATCCGATATCGGCCGGTCCTTCGGGACCGGCCTTTTTCATGTCGCACATCGCGACGGCGCAAACGAGCAAACAGAAATGACCCGGGATCGAGCGCACGTCGCGGCCCGTACCGGCTTTCGGTCGATGCTCCGGCCGGCGCGGCAGCGCAACGGCTTTGCCGTCCTCCACTGCGTTCCGGTCCGGCGTCTCTCCCCTCACCCCGACCACCAGCGTCACCGGATGCGCGACCCCGCAGGCCTTCGCAGCGGACCGCCGTAGCGGGCCGCGACAGGCGCGGCCTCCAACGGAGGTTAGGATCATGACTGGTAAGGAAACCAAACCCCGCGCCGACATCTATGCGCGGATCACCGATCGCATCGTCGCGGATCTGGAGCGCGGTGTGCGTCCTTGGGTTAAGCCGTGGAGTGCGGCCAACGCGGCTGGGCGCATCACGCGCCCGCTGCGTCACAACGGCATGCCCTACCAGGGCATTAACGTCGTGCTGCTGTGGTCGGAAGCGGTCGCGCGCGGCTTCACGTCATCGATCTGGATGACGTTCAAGCAGGCTCTCGAACTCGGCGGCCACATTCGCAAAGGTGAGACCGGAACGATGGTGGTCTACGCCAACAAGATCACCAAGATCGAGACCGATGAGCATGGCGACGACGTCGAACGGACCGTTCCGTTCCTGCGCGCCTACACCGTGTTTTGCGTCGACCAGATCGAGAGCCTGCCCGACCACTATTACGGGCACCCCGCTCCGAGCATCGCACCGGCGCAGCGTCTGGCGCATGTCGACGCCTTCTTCGCCAACACAGGCGCGACAATCCGGCATGGCGGTGACAAGGCGTTCTTCGCGCCGTCGCTTGACCTGATCCAGATGCCGCCGTTCGAGAGTTTCCGTGACGCCGAAAGCTATGCCGCCACGCTCGCGCATGAATGCGTGCATTGGACGGCGCCGACGCATCGCGCCAATCGCGATCTCAGCCGCTACTCGAAAGATTGCAGCGAACGCGCACGTGAAGAACTGGTTGCCGAACTCGGAAGCTGCTTCCTCTGTGCCGATCTCGGAATCGTGCCCGAACTCGAACCGCGGCAGGATCACGCGAGCTACGTCGCGTCCTGGTTGGACGTTTTGTCCAATGAGAAGCGCTTCATCTTCGCAGCGGCCGCGCATGCGCAGCGCGCCGTCGCCTACCTTCACGAACTGCAGCCGAAGGCCGCCGACATCGGGGAAGCGGCATGATGAGCACGTCACGTCTCGATCGTTGCGAGCGGCTGACCGCTGCGCCTTCCGAAGCCACGATCGGCCTCCGCGTGCTGAGCGTCGGCGCTGACGTGCAGTCCACCACGCTTGCGCTGATGGCCGGGCGCGGCATCATCAGTCCCGATTGTGCCATCTTCGCAGACACTGGCTGGGAGCCGACCGCCGTTTACGATCTGGCTTGGCTGACTGCGCCGAACGTGCTGCCCTTCCTGTCCACATCGTATCGGCAGGGAGCCTCGCCCGTCGCATTGTCGTATAGCTGACGTTGTATCGTTCGGTCTCGATTGATCGACCACGCCAAGGCGGCCGGCAAACCAGCGCGCCCGGATCCCTCAGCCGGTGGTCGCGATACAGGCCCGGAGCGTTTCGAGGTCGTGGCGATCGGCGAGATCCGTTGTCTGATGTCGGGGCAACTCGATTGCCGTCGTTGTCACATGGTCCGTTTTTGAAACTCGCCCATTGCGTCCTCGATTTGGCGTGTCTGACCGAAGGCCGTCGTCGCTTGCGCTTCGCCTCGCTCTTATCCCCGCAATAGCCGGTCTCGACTTTCTTCCCCTGCCGGCTTTGCCGTCATTCCTCGCGATAGACAAGAAAGTCGCGCCCTGGCTGCCCTCTACTGCGTGCCGGCCCCTTCGGGGTGCGGGTCGAGCGCCCCCGGTCTGTCGCCAGCCATCGAGGTCGCGATAGGCGCGGCCCGAAAAACTGAAAGGTAGACAATGGCAACCATCGGCACCTTCACCTCGAACGGCAACGGCTTCTCCGGCTCAATCCGCACCCTCGCTCTCAACGCCAAGGCCAAGCTGGTCCGCGTCGAGAACCCCTCCGAGAAGGGTCCGCACTTCCGCATCTTCGCCTCCAACGTCGAGCTGGGCGCCGCGTGGCAGAAGACCGCCAGGGATACCGAGCGCGACTACCTCTCGGTCAAGCTGGATGATCCGAGCTTCCCGGCTCCGATCTACGCCACCTTGATCGAAGTCGAGGGCCAGGAAGGTCTTCAGCTCATCTGGTCCCGTCCCAGCCGGGACTGAGGGCCCGCGGCAACGGCCTCGCCGAAAGGCGGGGCCGTTTCTGCGTGGACACCGCCAGCACATCGGCGCGCGCTCGATTCTTGGCGACAGGCCGCCGGCGTCCGAGGGTGCCGGTTGAGCGCTTGGCAGAGGTCATCGCCGCGGGCTGAGGCCACCGCGCCGATCGCGAATTATGCCGTCAACCGCGCTGGCGTCTATTGCACGGCGTTGGCTGCAGGCCACACCGCTCCCGATCCGGTAGAAACCCGAATCTCAGAGCGCCCGCGCCGCACTTTTCATCGACCATCAAGGCCTGACAGAGCTTGCTACTTCCGGTGTCCACGGCCCGCTCGGCCGCCATATTCGTTCTTCCTTCGATCCGTCGACCAGCGGCATCAGGAAGACGCGCAGATCGGCGACGGTAACGGCGAAAACATCCGGTGCGGCTGCCATCCGGTCGCGGCCAAGGAAGGCGCGCCATTGAGCGGCCCATGCCTCCGCATATGCATCGGTCAGGCCAACAGGAATATCGGACGGAAGCACTGTTGCGCGTCGTTCGAAGGTCCGCTGAACGGCCTCGACAAGGGCGGTCCGGCGAAGCTCGAATGTTCGGGAGATCACCCAGAGATCATAGAAATCCTTGAGCCGGCTGTTGGCCACGCCGAGCGTAACCAGCGCCTCGAATTTCTCGGCCACCACCGTCTCGACAGGATAGGCTCGAAGATGCGGCGCCGGGGCGTCGAGCAGGGCGGGATAGTCGATCTCGACGGCGGCAGGAGTAATCGCGTCTCCAAAGCCAATGTCGACCTGGATCGAAATACGAGCGCCGGCGATGGTTGCCGTCGTGCGGACCCGCACGCCACCATATTCCGTCTCGTCGCGGATCGGGGCGGCCGTCAACGCAACGATGTCATACGTCATGCCGTCATCGGCAACCGGCTGCGCACAAATGGACCGAAAGGTTTCGGCAATGGCCTCGGCATCGTTGTCGCCGTTGCCAAGCAGATCCAGATCTCGCGTAGGCCGGAACGGGTCAGTGACCCACGTTACGAAGAGCATTGCTCCTTTGAGGATGAAGCGGTCACGATGCGGTGAGACGCTCAGCCGGTAGAGCAGACGCTCGAGCGCATATCGCGTCAGGAGAATCTGAAAATCCGATCTTTCAGCGCGCGCCCGATCAAGGAGCCGAGCTCGTACTGAGGCGCCGATGTTGCGGGGCTCACGCGGCATCAGACACCATCGCTTCGACGTAAGGGCGCATAGTCGACCAGACCCGCGCCTTGCGCGCGTAACGCCAGAGCTGGTCCGGCTTGCACCGGCGGCGGCGGAGGCCCTCGCGCAGCCCCTCCATTGCGACGTCGAGACCGACCTTGGTGCGGTAGCGAAAGCAATCGACGATTGTCCGCGCGGGATCTGTGATGGGAACGTCGACATTCTCGATGCTGTGACGCTCGACCCCTTCAGTCAGCGCCGATCCAGTGAAGCGCACGAACCGAATCGGCGGGTAGTTGATCTTGGGTCGCCAGGCAGCACGGTCGATCGCCATCCATACTGCCGATGGCATCTGCAGCGTCAGTTCGTGGTATTGGAGCGCCGAGATCAGGCAGATCACCCCCTTGGGAACCAGAACAGCCGCTTCGGCAAGCGCATGGGCAGCCTCGACCTGGGTGTCCGGGAGCTGGTAGAGGCCGCGCGCCGGGCGGACGACCGCTTCCTCTCGGACGAGACGGGCGAGCGTTTCCGGTCCAATGCCCTCAGCAACGAATTCCTTCAGCCGGAGCATTCCCCGGACCTTCAGGAGCTCGAGCGCACGAAGTCGCTGCGCGGTGGTGGATGTCATGGGAGGTGACGTTTCCTTTGTCATCTCAGACAATAGCAGAGGTTTTATCACACGATTGCCAGCTCGGAAATCCAATTTCGCGAGGATCATCGGCCACCAGCTTGAATTGAATGCTAAAGCCGTAGTCGGACTACGATAATTAACATTAATCCAAACGTTTTAGGAGGGGACACCCGGCTTGGAACCCTCGGGGAACTGGGACCGTTTAGAACAGTCGGGTGCCCGCGCGTCCCGATCTAGAGAGCGGCTCCAGCCTCCAGCCCCCAAAGCCCCCAGCTGGGGCCGTCTCTTTTGGGCCCTCGCAGATGGGAATTAAGGCACCCAAAGGGGACCAATTATCGGTTCGCCAGTTCCCAACCCAAAGCGCCGAGCCAAACGGCGCGCGATGCTTCATGAGATGATGGAGGAAGATGTTGGCCGGGGTCTTGAGCCCGACAAATGAAAGAGGCCGCCAACTGAGGCGGTCTCAAGCTAGGCCGACCCGCTCCACGGCGATTTCTGCGATCTTGTGCGGCTCGCTAATGCCGGTCGCGCCGACCTCGATAACCATGCGGGCCACCATCTCGCAAAGTGGGTCGTTACGATCAACCAAGCTCAGCGAGTGTAGAGCGAAGTTGAATGCTTTGTTCAGAAGTTCGATTTGATCCGGCGTATGTCTGCCGTCCTTCAACAACCGATTGATTGGCATCGTCCCGCTCTCAGCCCGAGCGTAAGTTCCGCTCTTATAGCATGGAACAACGTTCATGGTCGGAAACCTACGTGGCGGGGCACCGCACTGACTCTGCGCCCTACAGGATTCCCCAGGCCCGATAGCGTCCCCGTCCGGTCGCCTCACGCAGCCCGAGTTCGGCAATGAGATCGTGGGCGGCGCGCGGCGTGATCCTGAGTTCGGCCGCGATCATGCCGGCCGAGGCGATCGGCCGGGTCAGCACATAGTCGAGCAGCGCCGGCAGTTTTGAAGTGGCGCGGCGGCCAGCGAGTTTTCGGGCGAGCAGGGTTTTCTGGTTTAGCCAGCGGTCGTGGTCCTTAAGACCGGCGGCCTCAGCTTCAGCGAACCATCCGCCTGACGCTCGAACACGTGGGTGGCGATGCCAGAGAAGGTCGCTGGCTTGCCATCCTTGTCCTTGCCTTTGGCGCTCCAGTTTGCCGAGCCATAGACGACCTTGTCATCACACCCGCGTCGATCACCTCAAGTTTGTGGTCCGTTACGCCGTTGGCGTGCAGCCGGGCGAAAAACTTTTCGATCGCCGCCGGACCCGACGCCACCTCGTGAGTTGGCGGTAGCACCTTCGCGTTCGGCAGATATAAGGCGGCAACGGCCTTCGCGTCGCCCTTGTTGAACGCCGTATCAAATGCTGCGTAAGCCGACGAGACATCGCTCTTGGGGTCACCGGCAAAAGACCCCACCGGAGCGACTGTAAGCAAACAAAGAGTGAACGCCGCTGCGTGAATCAAACGCATGAAATCCTCCCTTTTCAATTTGCTATTGCAAGCGTGTGAAGAACTAACACCACGGTGGTGTACCCTAAAGCGCCGGCTCAAGTGGGAACCGAACGACGCTCTGCAAGGTCGCGGGCGCGACCTTGCAATCTGGAGCTTTGATCGGTTCGACAAACACTTGTGGCGATTGTCCCCAAGCAGATATCCGACAGCGACTCCTATCTCCAGAAACTCAGGAGAGTTTCTGCATTCCATGGGATGCCACGCGCCCGCCGCTATTGGCACGTCGCGTCGGGCGGCGAGTAGGAAACGCTGCTCAACCCGCACTCGGCATTTATCAGTTCGATGTCGCAGTTGGGTCACAGGCGGCAATGGAGGTCCGCGCAAGGGAAGTCCGGTCTACCGGTGACTGCGAACGTGCGGATAGTTCGAGGGTCTTCGGCTCGGGCCAGAAGTAGTCGTTAGCGCTTCAGTCCTCGTCGAGCTCCCCGATATGACGCTGGCTGTATAGCTCAAGGCCGATCCTCGCGACGAGTTTGACCTGGGTCTCCAGAAAGTCGATGTGCTCTTCCTCATCGTGCATGAGTTGCTCAAACAGATCTCGTGTCACGTAGTCCTCTACCGAATGGCAATGGGTCGCGGCTTCAGTGTAGAGGGAGTGCGCCGACAATTCGGCTTGCAAGTCGTTATCGAGCACGGCCTTCACGGTCTTCCCAATATGAAGGGATTCTAGCGTCTGCATATTGGGAGATCCGTCGAGGAAGATGATGCGTTCGATGAGCTTGTCGGCATGTTGCATCTCTTCTATCGATTCCTTGCGCCAAGTCTTGGCCAGTACCTTGTAGCCCCAATTGTCGAGCAGGCGATAATGCAGCCAGTACTGGTTCACCGCGGTGAGCTCATGGCGCAGCGCTTTATTGAGGTATTCGATAGCTTTTATATCGCCCTTCATGCTCTGCTCCTCTTCGCGGGTGCCACTTGAATCGGTTTTGTTGTGTGAGCGGCTGGAATTTGGTGTTTGACCAAGACACCGGAAAGTTTAGAGCGTCTGCGCTAGCGGTTCGAGCAGTTTGGGGGCGTCTACCGCTCGCCGTCGGCCGCGACGCAAGGCTAGTCTAGGTCCCTCGAAAGGGCGGATTCGGCGGCCACGTTGGAACGACCGTTTCGAGCCAAATCCCGGACGCGTGCAGCCGACGCTACTCGTTTTCACTTCGGCGAGGGAGCAACAACAAACTCCGCACTGAGCGTGACCTTCGATTTTATCGAATTGGAGATGAAACACTGCGTTTCGACGGTTTCCATAATTTCGCGGGCACGCTCGATCTCGGCTTTGCCTTTGAGGCTTACGCGAGGTCGAACGATGACTTCCGTGATGCGGTACTTGCCTTCGATGTTTTCGAGCAGGCCTTCAGCTTCGCTTTCATATCCGACCGGCGTCAGACCTTTGGCATGGGCGAGCGTAAGGAACGTCAGCATCATGCAGGTATTGACCGAACCCACCATTAGCTCTTCAGGCGCCCAGATGTCTGGCGCACCTTTGAACTCCGGCGGGCTGCCAACGCTGATGTGTGGCTTTCCCGACGCCGAAAGCGTACCCCGCCGCGCGGAACTCCAGGCGGTGTTGGCATTGTAGCGAAAAGATTTGTAGGCTCTCTTTGTCTCCACGGAAACCTCCGAGACCGCTGTCGCCGAACGGGCCCTGGCGTCGTCTCGCTCGGTAGGGCGCCACCGACCTCACACGTCATCGTCAGGATCTTTCGGCCGTTCTTGCCGGCACACGATTTCGCATCGAGGAGCCGATCGCGGCCGAAAGCAGTCACGAATTGAGCGCCAGGGACTTGGCCTACCCCGCACACTCACTTTTTCGACTTCATCGCCTGCGGCACTCGGGGACAAAGTCGACATGATGCTGCGCGACGTTGAACAGCGCCTGCTGCCGTTTGGCCACGACGGGTTGCTCCGCGAGGTCGTGATTGCGAAGACGGATGTTGCCCGCTCGCCTCCGCTGTAGCGCGCACGAATCTGCCGACCCCTCACGCAGCGCGTCGCGTTCTCAGTCGCAGCGGCGCTCCCTGCGCGTAATCATGCGGCCGTCGTCCCGTTCAACCGTGGTAGTTTCCATGCGACAGTGCCGTCGTGGACCGATGGTGACACCACCTGGGCCGACACCAACTGTGGTGTCGGAGTCATACCGTCGGCGATGCTCCCTATCGTAATCGTAGCGGTAGTCGCGGTCCCGGCCGACCTGAACATCGACGCCTTGGGCCACCTTGACGCCCTCGGCCTTCGTCGGAGTGCTGAGTGGGGCAGTCAGCAGTACCGCTGCGGCTGCGGCCACAGAAAGAGCGATCTTCATCATTTGGAAGTCCTCCCTCGGCTTGATTTGGAGATGCAACGGGCGCGAACCCTGAGGGTTCCACCGGGTAGTCCTCGATCGAACGAGGCGCCCCCACTTTTCGCGTCGATCAGATCAGGCTGATCCGTGGAAGCTGGCCGCCACTCCGTCAAAAGCTGACATGCGCCGTGGCCTTGCCGATCATCCGCCGGATAATGGCGATGACGATGCAGCCCTCGGTTGCCAATAGACCGGATTCAGGCTGCTACTCACTCATTGCGCGAGGACTAGCTCGTCAGGCCGCTCTCATAGGCGAGAAGGCGTTCAGTCAGCCCTTTCGGATTTGACAGCGCCAGCAGATGGCCACCGGGAATTTCGTCCACCTCCTTGCCGAGCCTCTCACGTGCAACTCGCCGTTGAAATTCGATCGGGAAAAAGCGGTCGTCTCTTCCCGCCAGAACGTGAACGGGAATGTCGGGCCAGCGCTCGAAACGGCAGAATTCGCCGAAAACAATCTCGGCTTCCTCGCGCGGTTGCGGCGGACCGGCGCGCAGCACATCTTCCGGTATGTCGTGCAGGAAGTAGGTCGCGAGATCAAACTCCGTCGCATAGCCGCGGCGCCCCGCGGCTTTTTTCCGCGCTTCGACAGCTCCTGTGGCGTCCCACCATACGCCAGCCATCTCGCCGGGCTTTGGGATCATCGCGTTGACGAACACGAGCATCCGCACAGGCGCATGCAGGCAAACAAGCGGCGCCGTGAAGCCCGCGAGCGATTGAGCGACGAGAAGAACGTCTCGTCGTTCCGCGATCGCGCGGGCGACGATCTCCGCATACGCAGCGAGACCGGCATGCCTGTCGTCCCCAGGTAGATCGACGGCGATGGCTGCATGCCCGGCCGCGCGAATGAGCGGCACCACACGGTGCCAATACCAGGCCATACCGCCTGCCCCGGGGACAAGGACGAACGATGCCATATAAATTCTCCTCGTTTGCTGACAGACCGCTTGCGCGAAGGCGCGGGCGGCGAACCCCTGCAACGGAAACGCGGTCCGTCAAAAGTGCCGCGAGACGACATTGTGCTCTGGGCTGGCGAAGCCGCAAGTTTCTTGGGGGGTGCCCCGTTGCGTGCAACGCGAGGCTTAGTCCAGCGTTCTTCCGAAAGGAGAAGTTCGTTCAGAGAAAATCAACCGGGAACGCGATACCGGCAACAGCTTGACAAGCAAGAGCGGAGTTACTGGAAGTCTCAAGCAGCTCGTCGAGAGTGGAGAACAATTCGATCTGGCAATTATACCAGGACCGCTGATGGACAAAGGGCTGGAGCGCCCTTCCTCTCAGTGAGCCTGACGAATCTCATCAAACTAAGGCCAAGCGTCGGATGTATGTCGCCGCAGGAACTCTGGCGGCTGTTCGCAGTTATTTGCGCACATCATATCGGCCGACCCTTTCGACCGAAGGAGGCCAAGATGTTCATTTCAGGCGAAAGTCTCCTCATCATCTTGCTGGCTGGCCTCATTGCAGGTTGGTTAGCGGGAAAGATTGTTGCGGGCGGGGGCTTTGGTCTGATCGGTGACATTGCCGTTGGAATTGTCGGCGCTCTTATCGGCACTTGGCTGTTGCCCCGCTTGGGGATCCACATCGGCAATGGCCTCCTCAGCACCATCATTGTCGCCACTATCGGCGCCGTCGTGCTCTTGCTCATTATCAGGCTGGTTTAGCGGGGGATTTCCACGACGACGATGGGGCCTTCCGTGGCGACGCTGGCGACTATGAGGCGATCCGAGTAACTCAGGACAGGCGCGCGCCAATATTGCGGGAGGTTTGTCAACCCATGCCACGATTGCGCGCTTCAATTCTGCCGATAATCATCCTGGCGCAACTCGCCACACCGGCTGCATTGGCTCAAACTCAGACGCAGCAAGAATCGAAGCCGGGTTCAACGGTAACGACGAAAATGGAAGATGTCTCGAAGTGGAGCCAACGGCAGTGGACCGCGGCAAAGGCGGAATGGTCACAACAGAAAGCGAAATGGTCCGATTGTCAAAAGCAGGCGGACCAGAAAAAGCTTTCGGGTCGGAAAAGCTGGACCTTTCTTTATAATTGCATGACAAAGTGACTTTGCGGACGCGAGGTGCTCTGACGGTCTGATTTCGCGTCATGCTTTCTGCCGTTGGCAGCCGGCTGTGAATCGGCGCGGGGGCCCGACGCCAATCGGCACGATAAGTCACTGATTCACATGACATTGGAGCGGTCATGCGTCGGTGTCGAGTCACAGTCTGACAGCGCAAATGGGTTGCTTGTACCGTTCGCGCGTACAGGTGAAGCCGACTGCAGACTCTGCGGGCCGCACCGATGAGGCGTTGCCCGGTCAGACTGTCCTCGCCTCATCACCTGACGGCGCAAGCTGTGATGCGTCCTGCGCCACTTGTACTTAGGGAATGATCGGTCGCGATCAGGAGATAAATGGCCGGCACCACGATGAGCGTGAACAGTGTACCGATCGAGAGTCCGCTTGCGATGACAAGTCCCATGTTGAAACGCGAGACCGCCCCAGCGCCGCTTGCGAGGATCAGTGGAACCACGCCAAAGACCATTGCCGCTGTGGTCATGAGGATCGGCCGCAATCTGATTCCGGCAGCCTGCTCGATTGCTTCGCGCTTGGCGACGCCGCCGCGCTGCAGCTCGTTTGCGAATTCGACAATCAGAATGCCGTGCTTGCTGATCAGGCCCATCAACGTCACCAGGCCGACATCGGTGTATATGTTCAGCGATGCGCCGCCCATGCAAAGGCTCACGAAGATCAACGCGCCGGCGATCGACATCGGCACCGATACCAATATGATGCATGGATCGCGGAAGCTTTCGAAAAGCGCCGCGAGCGACAGGAAAATGATCACCAGCGCAAATCCGAACGTGGCGACAAAGCCGGAGGATTCCTGGATATATTGCCGGGACAAGCCGCTATAATCGACGGTGTAGCCTCGTGGTAACGTCTTGGCAGCAAGATTGCTGAGGAAGTCCAGGGCGTCGGACTGCGCTACGCCGGGCGCCGCAACGCCCTGAATGGTGGCGCTGTTCAGCTGCTGGAAATGGTTAAGCGTCTCCGGGACCGTTTTGGTCGCGATGTGCGCGATCGTCGACAGCGGCACGGGAATGCCCGAAACGTTGGCCACGTAATAGTTGAGCAGCTGATCGGTATTCAGACGAAATCGTCGCTGGACTTGCGGGATTACCTTGTAGGAACGCTGGTCGAGACTGAAATAGTTCACATACCCACCGCCCAGCATCGCCCCCATCGCGTTGCCAACATCGCTCATCTTGAGCCCAAGTTGCGCAGCCTTGTCGCGATCGATCTCGACGACTGCTTCGGGATTGTCGATCTTCAGATCCGTGTCGAGGAAGATGAACATTCCGCTGTCGATCGCAGCTTTCAGGAACTGCCGGGCGGCATCGTCGAGCTTGTCGAACGAATTGGTCGTCTTGATCACGAACTGTATCGGCAGCCCCTGGCTGCCCGGCAGCGGAGCCAGCTGAAAGGCGGCGATCCGCGCCCCGGCAACCTGGTCGAGTTGCTGCTGAACGATCGGCTGCAGCTGGTTGCTCGTCCTTGTGCGCTCGTCCCACGGCGTCAGCACCATGCCCGAGACCACGCGCGCAGGCGAGTTGATCTGGAAGACGTGATCGGTCTCCGGATATTTCTTCATGATCTGGAAGACCTGCCGCGCATACAGCACCTTTTGCTGTAAGGTCGCATCCGGCGCCAACGTGGACGTCGCAATCACCACACCCTGGTCTTCCTGGGGAGCGAGTTCGCTTTTGGTGCCTGCGTAAAGGAAATAGATGCTGGACAGCACGAGCAGTGCGAAGACGCCTGTTACAGGTATATAGTCGAGGCTGCCGTGCAGCCAGCTCAGATAGAGACGACGTAGCGCCTCAAAACGGCGATCAATGAGGGCAGCGAATCGTGCTTGCCAACCGCGCGTTGCGCCATGCGGCTTGAGCAGACGGGAGCTCATCATTGGCGACAGCGTCAGCGCGGCAACGGCTGATATTGTCACCGTGCCGACCAGGGTGAATGCGAATTCCGTGAAAAGCGCCCCGGTCAGACCGCCCTGGAACGCGATCGGGACATAGACTGCGACAAGGACAACCGTCATAGCAACAATCGGGCGGCCGAGTTCTCGCGCCGCCTCGATCGCCGCAACGACCGGCGTCTTGCCGGCCTCAAGGTGACGGTTGACGTTTTCGACGACGATGATGGCATCATCGACCACGAGCCCGATCGCAAGCACCAGCGCCAGCAGCGTCAAGAGATTGATCGAGAAACCGACCGCCAGCATCATGGTGAAGGCGCCCACCAGCGACAGCGGGATCGCGACCATCGGGATCAGGACGGAACGCCCCGACCCCAGGAACAGGAACACGACGAGATTGACGATCAGCAGGGCCTCGACGAGCGTCCGCACGACGTCATAGATCGCCGCGCGCACGAATTTGGTGGAATCGTAAACGATCTGGCCGTGCAGTCCGTTGGGCAGCTGTTGTTGTATGCCCGGGAAGATCCGGTGCACGCCCGCGATCACGTCGAGCAGGTTGGCAGTCGGCGCCACCTGGATGCCGATATAGACCGCCGGCTTGCCGTCGAATGCGACCTGTGTGTCATAGTCGTCCGCGCCGAGTGAGACGTTGGCGACATCCTTCAACCGCACGATCGCGCCACCCGCCTGCTTGACAATCAAGTTGGCAAATTCGCTGTCCGAATGCAGGCCGGTCGATGCTGTGAGATTCACCTCCACCATCTGTCCCTTGGTGGTGCCGAGCCCGGAGATAAAATTGTTCTGCGTCAACGCCGCCGCGACATCTGCGGCGCTGAGGCCATAAGCAGCCAGCTTTTTCGGGTTGAGCCACGCCCGCAGGGCAAAGTTCTGTCCGCCCAGAATTTCCGCAGTCTGAACGCCCGGTACGGCCTGCAGCTTCGGCTGAACGGCGCGGGTGAGATAATCGGTGATTTGATTCCGTCCCAGCACGTCGCTGTCGAAGCCGAGATACATGGCGTCGATCGTCTGACCGATCTGCACCTTCAGCACCGGTTGCTGCGACCCCGAGGGAAGCTGGTTGAGCACCGAGCTGACCTTGGTGTTGATTTCCGTCAGTGCCTTGTCGGCATCGTAGTTGAGGCGGAGGTTGATGGTGATCGTGCTGATGCTGCTTGCGCTATTCGAGCTCATGTAATCGATGCCGTTTGCCTGGGCGATCGCGTTCTCGAGCGGCGTTGTAATGAAGCCGGCGATCACATCGGGGGCAGCGCCGTAATAGGTGGTAGTAACGGTGACGACCGCATTCTGCGTGCGCGGATATTGCAGCACAGGCAGCGAGGTCATGGCGCGCAGGCCGAGCGCGAGTATCATCATATTGACCACAGTGGCAAGAACGGGCCGGCGAATGAAGAGGTCGGTGAAGTTCATGGCAGGCCTCTCATTGTTCGGAGACCTGAGGGTTCTCGCTGAAAGGCGTGGTGACTTCGTTATTGATTTGGACCGGCGATCCGTTGTGCAGCTTGTTCTGCCCGGCCGTGACCACGACATCGCCAGGCTTGATTCCATCCAGCACTGCGACTTGGTCGCCGCGGGTCTGGCCGGCTTTCACGAAGACCTGGTGCGCAATCTTTTGCCCCTGCCCACTCTTGTCCCTGCCGGCATCTTCGATCAGATAGGCAATATCTCCATACGCGTTGTAGTAGATCGCCGTCTTCGGCAGCGTCACGTAATCCTTCTGCGTCCCCACATCGATATCGACGGTCGCAAACATTCCCGGCAGCAGCTTCTCGTCGGGATTCTTGAATGTCGCCCGGACCTGGACGTTCCGGGTCGCCGTATTGACGAGGGAGTTGATCGCCATGATCGTGCCGATGAATGTCTGATCCGGATAGGTGTCGACCTTCGCAATGACGGGTTGGCCGACCCTGATCTTTGCCAGGTCCTGCTGCGGCAGGTAGAAATCCACGAAGATCGGATCGAGCTTCTGCAGCGTTACGATCGGCGTCCCCGGCGCGATATACTGGCCGAGGTCGACCTGACGGATGCCTATTCGGCCGGAGAAAGGTGCTCGGATCGATTTGTAGCCGACAAGCGCCTGTTGTTGCGCAACCTGCGCCTGGTCGTTCTTGAGCGTTGCCAGGTCCGTATCAGCAGTCTGCTGGCTTACGGACTGGCTCTTGAGCAACCTGACGTCGCGATCGTAGTTGAGCTGCGCCAGCGCCGTCATCACCTCCAGAGCGTGCAGGTGCGCGACGTCGTCGGCGTCTTCCAGCTCGACGAGCAATGTTCCCTGCTCGACTTCTTCGCCGGACTGGAAGTGGATGGCTTTGACAATACCGGCGACCTGCGGACTGAGGTCGGCCCCCTTTTCCGCCCGGGTGCTACCCACGGCCTCCAGGCGGTCCTGCCACCGCTGCGTGCCGGCCGTGATCGTGGAAACCGTCTGCGGCGGGTTGCGTAGTCCGGCGATCGACTTCTGGATCATCCTGGCCCGAAAAGCTTCAAACCCGAACACCGACCCCAAAACCAGTCCGACGGCGACTGACCATGCGTCGAAGCATCCGGGAGTTCTGGCTTTTGGAAGGAACGGCGCTTTTCATTGCCGTTGACCATCAGTTGTGGCGCCCGCGGCGCGCTTCGTCCCTTTGCATGGCCCCCCATCGATTTCCGAGATGCAGTTCCAGGACTGATCTCGAAACGACTATTGAAGGCGACGGTTCCCGACACCTCTTTCACGGCGGGAACTGCCTAACAAATCGTCGCGATCCGCGGCCAGAGTTCGTAGCCCGGAGGCGGTTGAGACCGTAGGCTGGCTGGGCATCAGGAACGCCCGGAGGCGACCCACGCTACGGAGGCCGCCCGTGCATCGACCGGAATGGTGAGCGGCAGCGAGAGCGCCCGGCAGCCGGTATCTTGCCTGAGCCCTCTCGCGCCGTTCTCAGGTCCGCGTTGAGGCGCGGGGCCGCTTCCGCCACCGCAGCAGGGTTTGCCGCGCGCCGGAAATTGGAACTCATGTGGCCCCGCCGTACGGTGTTACCCATGCGCAATTGTGCCTCATAGCGCACTTGCATCTAAGCCCCGATGATGTTGCAAGCAGAAAATCCGCTTCGTGGTTGCGGGCTTTTTTGAGTTTAGTTGTTGGAGAGTGAAAGCGTCTGGAAGTGAACTGGATCTCGGTACGAATAGAGAAGGCTGCCCCGAACAGATGTTGAGGCCACTGGTCCGCGCCGCTCGGAATGCAGAAGGCGGCCGATGCCTCACCCTGCAGTGACGCGTCCCGGCGGGGGTGGTAACCGGCTTCTGGCAGCACTGCTGCCACCGGACTTCGCTCTGCTGGCGCCCGAGCTGGAACCGGTCGCGCTCGATCAGGACGCGGTCCTCGCGCGAGCGGGTGACGAGGTCGAGCATGTCTTCTTCCCTCATAGCGGCGCCGTCTCGCTGATGATCGACATGGCGAACGGGCAGACGGTTGCCACCGCGGCAATCGGGTGCGAGGGAGCAGTCGGCATCCTCTCCGCGCTAGGGCCGTCACCTTCGGCCATTACCGCCATCGTGCACGCGGCAGGGACCGCCTCGCGGATTCCCGCCTCCCGATTTCGCGCCGCTTTCAACCGCAGCCCCGCGCTCCGGCACGCGCTCCAGGCCCACCTCAGCGCGATGCTGACACAGTTCCAGCTCGGCGCGGCCTGCAATGCGCTGCATCCGGTCCAAGTCCGCATGGCACGCTGGCTGCTCAATTTAAGCGACCACATTGACCACGACGTCCTCCCGCTCACCCAGGAAGCGCTGTCGCAAATCCTCGGTGTGCGACGAACGACGGTGACGCTCCTGATGCGTAATCTGCGCGCGTCGGGCGCGATCAGATCTGATCGACGAGGCCAGATCGAGATCGACCGATCGCGCCTCACGGCGGTGGCGTGCGAATGCCACGAGACCATGCGTCTCGAAGTTGACGGATCTGCCTCGACGAATACGGCCCGATCGCGCTTTCTGGGTGTTGGGGAAGATGAGCGCGTCTCATTAGGTGCATTGGTTGCTCGGTCCGGGAAGGACTACTCCGTGACCGCGCACCCGACCAACGTCGGGAATAGGCTCTTGGCGGCGTTGCCGCCGGCGGATCTCGGCCTGCTCACGCCCCACCTCCAGAAAATCTCGTTCGAACCCGACGCCATGTTGGTGCGGTCGGGCGATGAACTCGACCAGGTTTATTTTCCCCATAGCGGCGCCATCGCCTTCATGGTCGATATGCCCAACGGGCAAACGGTCGCAACCACGTTGATGGGGCGGGAAGGCGCATTGGCCTCGCTCTCCGTGCTCGGCCCATCGCGGTCGTCAGTGACCGCGATTGCTCGCGTGGCCGGCACCGCATCACGGATTTCCGCCGCGAAATTCCGACTCGCCTATGCGCGAAGCGCAGCCATCAGGCACGTGGTCCAGGTCCACGCCCGTACCCTGTTGTTGCAGCTCCAGCACGTAGTCGCCTGTAACGCGCTGCATCAGGTGGAAGGCCGCATGGCGCGGTGGCTACTGCAGCTTCACGACCGCGTTCCCGACGATGTGCTTCCGCTGACGCAGGAAGCGCTTGCCCAATTGCTCGGGGTCCGGCGGACGACGGTGACGTTGACGATGAGCAAGCTTCGCGCGGCTGGAGCCATCAGGTCCGACCGGCGCGGCTTCGTCGAGGTCGACCGGGCCCGGCTCGAAGGCGTAGCGTGCGAATGCTATACGCTGATGCAGCGCAGGATCGATCGCATGTCCTGCCAGGAATTATCCACGCCCCGACTTGCCCTTGCGCCGTTCCAGGAAAGCTCCGCCGTCACCTCCGGTGAAGCTGGCGAACACCATCCTGAAATCAAGGCCGCTTCGTCGGGGAGGAAATAGCGGGTCCTTCCGTCACGATCAGGCTCTCTCCGGTGTGAACAGGCGTCCAAGAGTGACCCCTCCACCGCTCGGCAGATCAATAGCTTAGCTCGCCGATCGGCGCCCGGTCGCCGCTGGCTGCGTTCGAAGCCTCGCGCCATTTGATGATCAGGGCTATCCTTTCTCCGCCATAAAGCTTGGCCCCGGTGGCGGCTCTCGGGCGCAAGAAATGAGCCGCACTGTTTGCGTTGGTGATCAAATGACGCACGGCGGCCAAAAGGGTTTCGGCATGACAAAGCACGGCCGATCCGGGCACGCGACCCGATCGCTGCGCTTCCGCTTCCTGCAGAAGCTCGAAGCGCAAAAGAATGATCGCAAGGACCGCTCTCGGATCAAGGACCCGAAACAGTCCGTCGAGGAGCTATTCCATCCCCGGAAAGCAACATGAGACCTGACGAACTATCCGCGCTCGCGGCGTTCGATCTACTCGAAATGATGTTCAAGAGCCCACCGCTCGCGCGGCGGCGGTTCGGCCCCCTCATTGCGCCCCGTGGATTGCTGCTCTCATTAGATTTAGATTTCGACGGTTATCGCCCCCAACGGTCCTGCCACATTTTTTCACCGATCTGGCAAGGTATCCGCGGCTCTTTCTCGGCGGCCGGAACGATCCGGTACCCTGGCGTTCGGCCCGCAACCTCGAGCACGAGCTTGGCGCGGATCGCTTCCTTGAAATGATCACGATCCTTGATCGACACGACGAAAGCGCCCGGTCCACCAATGACGCAGTCCTCGTAATAAAAATCGAGGTTGTCGATATCCATTGTCGAATAGGACGGCTCCTTCACCATGATCGGGAGTCCGTTGATGATGATGCCCTTCTCTAGTGCCACATCGCGAGCGCCGGTGACAGGCTCGCCGTTGTTGTTCGGGCCGTCGCCGGAAATGTCGATGACGCGCCTTAAGCCCCGATGAGGATTTTCGTCGAATAGCGGCACCGCGAAATTGATCGCGCCAGAGATCGAGGTGCGCGAGCCCCGACGAACCGGCGCCTTCATGATTTCGCCGGCGACGGCGTCCGCCGTCTCCGGGCCGTCGATCACTCGCCAGGGAATGATGATCTTCTGGTCGGTCGATGCCGACCACTCGAAATAGGTTACGGCTACCTTGCTGGTCGGACCGTTCTTCAGCGCCTGAAGGAAATCTTTCGAGACGATGGCCTGCGCATAGCCCTCGCGCTGGACCGCGAGTTCGTCCAGATCCATCGAATAGGAAACGTCGACCGCGATAACGAGTTCAACATCGACGGATGGCGGATTGTTGTTGACGTCCGCCAGCTGCGATCTTGGGTTGGGCGCGGCACTGCCGGCACCCGCGGCCATCGTCCCCGCGATCAGCGCCGCCCCGATCGAGACACACCAGCGCATGGCAGCTCTCCCGTCGTTTCAAACGGATGGTGCCACGCAAACTGGACTTGGAAAAGCGGGAACATGCGCCGCGAGGGCATCGAGGTGTGGCACAGCTGGCAGGTCGCCGACGAACAGGCTGATGGCGATGTCGCTCTTCATGGTGAAGTACCGCGATGTAGGGGGATGCACGATGTCAGGGACATTCGGCTTCGGTACCGGCGTCAACCCATAGACGGTGCTTCCTTCACACCCAGGAGAGATGATATCTCGCCACGTGTCGCCGCAGGTAGCCTTCGCCTTCCACGCCATCCAGCTGCGCATCGCGTGCGGTATAGAAGTTGACCGCGCTCGCCATCATGTCCTTTCGGAGATTCGGGCCGTTTCGATCGCGATTTGACGGTAAAGCGGCTTCCCCGTGATCTGGAAGGCAGCCGTATATAGGCACCGCATACTCTCGCGTGGCTTCGAATGCCCGACCAGTTTAGATAATCGGCTAAGCGTGGCCACGCATCACAACCGCCCTGCCATCGTAACCTGAGCCCTTGGCGCATTAAACTGGTTTCGTGTGAAGTTTCGGCCTGACGCTTGGAAAAGGTTACCAGCACCCAAAAAAATCTCATGCCAGCCTGTCCGTCGTCCGCGCTACGTGCCACGAGCTCCTTATCGCAACGGCACGCACTGCGATTGCGAATGCGTTCCCTCGGCAATTGCCTGACATCGTGGTTTGGCGCCCGGGGCGGTCTCCGGTCGTAGATTGCGCCAGCTCATCGCCCACTGACGGCATCCCGCCTTGCGTTGGAACCTCCGATACGCGCAACTGTTGTTGCCTCGGAGGCCTCAAGCAATGGACATGATCACGCGCACCATCGGCGCGGACGCTGCCCCTGCGGGACAAAATTCTCCAGTGAACTCGCACAACGAGTGGGATCCGCTGGAGGAAGTGATTGTCGGACGGCTGCAGGGCGCGACCATTCCGTCCGCTCATCCCGTTGTTACCTGCAACATTCCGGGCATGGCTGCGTGGGCTCAGTCGCGGGCCGCAGGTTGCCGCTATCCAAAGATCATGGTCGAACCGGCGCAGCGCGAGCTTGATGGCTTTGTCGCGCTGCTACAGTCGCTGGGCATAGTGGTAACGCGGCCGGAACCGACTGACTACAAAAGACGCTTCAGTACGCCTGAATGGTCTTCGCAGGGGTTCTGCAATTCCTGTCCGCGCGACAGCATGCTCGTGGTCGGCGACGAGATCATCGAAACGCCGATGGCTTGGCCGTGTCGCTACTTCGAGACGCACTCCTATCGTCCGATCCTGAAGGAGTACTTCCGACGAGGCGCACGCTGGACCGCCGCGCCTCGGCCGCAACTGACGAACGAGCTGTTCGATGCAGAGTTTCGTGTCCCCAAATGCGGCGAGCCGATTTCATACATCCTAACTGAATTCGAGCCGGTCTTCGACGCCGCCGATTTCGTTCGCTGCGGGCGCGACCTGTTCGTGACCCGCAGCAACGTAACCAATGCATCCGGCATTGAATGGCTGCGTCGCCATCTCGGGGACAGTTATCGCATTCATGAGATCGAGAGCCGCTGTCCCAATCCAATGCACATCGATACCACTATATTGCCGCTTGGGCCCGGCAAGATCCTGATCAATCCCGAATACATAGACGTCGACCGTCTCCCGGCCATCTTGAAAAAATGGGAAATCCTTGTGGCCCCCGAGCCAGACCCGATCACCGATCGCATGCTCAAGATCACTTCGCTATGCGGGAAATGGCTCAACATGAACGTGCTAACGGTGGACGAGAAGCGCGTCATCGTCGATCCGCATCATACCGCAACAATGCGCGCGATAGAGAGATGGGGATTCGAGCCGCTTCCCTGCGAGTTCTTGCACTACGCCGCATTTGGCGGCGCCTTCCACTGCGCCACGCTCGACGTCCGGCGACGCGGCAGGTTGGAGAGTTATTTTTGAGGCTCCGACCCTCCGCATCCATATCGCGTTGCACGGCCTAAGAGGTGATCTTCAGTCCGATGATGCCCGAGACAATGAGGCCGATACAACCAAGCCTAAGCAGCGTCGCGGGCTCATTGAAAAGATAGATGCCGAGCGCCGTAGTGCCGATGGCGCCAATGCCCGTCCACACCGCATAGGCCGTACCGACCGGCAACGACCTAAGGGCAAGGCCGAGGAATCCAATACTGGCCAACATGGCGACGGCGGTGCCGATCACGGGTAATAGGCGCGCGAATCCTTCCGTGTATTTGAGGCCAATCGCCCAGGCGATTTCGCACAGGCCAGCAACGAGCAGGAAGAGCCAAGCCATGGGAGATCCTCCTTAAGATGTTTCTTCATCTCAGTTCCTCTCCACGCTCGTTGCCAGTCGTGCTGTGTGTCCGCATAAGAAAAACAGGTGCAGCGAAGAATTATGTATTCGAAAACGAGGAAAACAGACTATTTCAGCACGCGGGGAGACTTCACTTTTTTCTTCAACGCAAGCGCCCAAAACCCCACACGGCCAGTCGGTATACAGAAGAACGCCCCGTCCCGGTCCGGCCGTGTTTCGCCTGTCTACCACGGTCTCGCTCGAATATCTGCGATGGTACCATTGAGAGATGTCGACGAACCCGGAAAATGTCTGCTTGGCGGGGAAGACGGGAAGTGATTGGGGGCGCGGTCAGAGTGACGCGACGACCCGACTCGGCGGTTGCCGACGGTGCACCCCGGAGATTGGGCGAAGGCCTTTGGTCGCCGCGAGATCACCTTAGAGCACGGAGATGAGAGTTCGGCTCTTTCGTCTACTCGAAGCGTAGTGTCGCAATCGGATCAAGCCGCGCAGCCCGATGGGCCGGATATCACCAGTCGTTCAACCTATAGTGGGCAACTCGCCGCTTCGGGTTCAAGATAGCCGTTTAGCAGCAGCACGATCCGTCCCAAGGCTCTCGCGAGTATTTAAGCACTTAGAACCAGTGGGATTACGGTGCGGTACTTTCCGGCGGAAGATGGAACTGGCGGTTCGGCGGCCAACTCGACAGACACGTGAGCGAGCCCATGCTCATTCAGCAGCTTGGTCAATTCGGAATGCACCGCCCGCCAAACCCGGTTTGGGTCAGTGTCGGCTGCGGGACGTAGGCGAACGCGCAAATGCGTTGGCGCAGTCTGCACTATCTGAAACAACTCCACACCGGGTACATGATCGATCTCAAGCGCGAGCAATGGCACTGCGACTTTCTCTCCGCGTTCGGTTGGAAACGTGACGATGTCGGCAGCGCGGCCCCGCACGCGGATCGCCGGAAGCGGGTTGCCGCAAGGGCAAGGATCAGGTCGTTGCAGGATGCGGTCGCCTAGATCGTAGCGGAGGATCGGCTGCACGCGATTGGCGAGGTTGCTCACGAGGACCGTATGCGACTCCTCGCCGGGCGGAACCGGCCGATAGCTCGCATCGACGGGTTCGAGGATCACCCAATCGCTGTTGACATGATGCCAACCGTGTTCACAGCCGACGGCCATGAACAGGCATTCCGTCGCGGCGTAAACGGTCCGGACCTTGGCGTGGAATGCCCTTGCGATCCGGTCGTATCCGTCCTGCGAAAGCCCTTCCGAAGTCGGAAGAACCAGCACCGGCCGAATTTGCAGGCGACCGCCATCCTGCTCGCCGGCCAATAGCGCCATGACGCTGGCGTATCCGATGAGCAGAGCCGGGCGGAACCAATTGAGTTCAGCGACTAGATTGCGCAGCGGCGCCTGTGCCGGGAGCGCCCGTAATCGTCGGGCCGACCATTTTGTGCGGATTGCAGCAAAGCTGGTTGCGCCGATGTAATGGCCTTCCATCGCCAGCACCGACGCCGCGCGGCCGCCGCGGACGAGGAGACGAAACCTGTCGCTGGCGCTGAGCCAGCCCGTTATCATGCGCAGCGAAAAAGCGAGTGTGACCGTCCAATTGTGTTTGTCCAACAGAAATATTCCAGGTGTCCCGGTGCTGCCCGAAGTGGTTGCCACGGAATACTTGCCAAGGAGGCGTTGCCCGATCAGCTCAGGGTTATCGACGAACGCACGCACTGCCGCGAAACTAATCTCGCGGTCGGTGACCCAGTCGTCAAAATGACGCATTAGCTCTTGCTTATTAGCCACCGGCAGCACGGACGAACTCTCAATCTGTTCCGGCAGACCCTGATAGAGTTCGCGATAATAGGGTGAGTTGGCGCGAGCGAAGGTCACGGCCTCGCCACACGTTGTCGCTGGGCGATGGCGTTGAGACCTTGCCTTCTTGCGCGGTGCGCATCGAGCAATACCGATGAGATGCTTTCGCTCATGATAAATGAACCCACAGCAGGCGAGCGCGTGGCGATGACATTCGATTTCAAGCAGCCGACAGATGCCGGTACCAATTACGGGCCGAACGCGCGCTAGCTAGCCCAACAGGTCGCCCCTGTGTAACTTGTCTTCGATCACCACCGACCAAGTCGCCGTCCTCGCGCTCTTCCGCGTGGTCAACGGCTGCGAGGGTAATCTGCCCCCGATGCCCGGCGTGTTTCCGGGCTATCCGGCGCCAGTGATCCGCAATGTTGGCGATCAGCACGGGATGGTGCTGCCGCGACGCGGCCGTCCTTTTCAGCGTAGCCAAAAGGTCTCAATCACGCAGCAACGGACGCCTATCGGGCTGCCAGCCGGAGCGTCATGTGCGAGATGCCGAGGGCAAGGTTGACACCGGACTGCCCCTGCACTCGGTCATCTGGTCCCGGCCGTATCGCGACTGAGACGCCGCGCAGAACGCCCCGCCGCGCGGCGGGGCCTTTGTGCATGGGCGGAAAGGAGAAACGAAAGGCCAGCAAGCGCTGCTTCATTGCGTCGCCCCGCTTCCCTAGCGCCCTTCCGGTTCAGGCGCGTCTCAAGCGTTGCGCAGCGCGTCGGCGCGGATGCGCTCAAGTATGGCCGTCTTCAAATCGTGCAAACCCGAGTTCATGTCCGAAACTTGTAGCACTTTTTCGGACAGCGGGACGAACCCCGGTCCGAAACTCAAATTGCTCCGTCGGAAGTTCGTCGCTTCCGGCGATGCATGGCAAAACCTCTCCGCTGGGGCCAGCATCCTGGCTTCGAGCCGTTCGGTATCCCGTGACCGAGGCTGTCCCGTAAGAGTACGGGGTTTGCCGATATGTTCATTGAATGCCTTGCCTTTCGGGAGCGCGTTCAACCGAATGGGGCCCAGCGTGGGACGTGCCGGAGGGCCAGTGGACGAACGGAAATCCATCAACGTGAAGGGCTTTCAAGCGCTCCGGCTGCTGCGTGCGTTCTCCAAGATCGCGGATCCTAAATTGCGACAGCAAGTCATCACGTGCCCAGAGAAGCTCGCATCGGATGCGCCGATCCTCCCGAACAAGCCGCCTACGGACAGCGCGGGTCACTAGAAGTGGTGGTCTGACCCGGCCCCACCCGCCGCACATTTCCGGCTGCGAAGAGCTTCGTTGGCGGTCACTGCATCACCTACGGCTCGTGGCGAAGGGCGGAACAGTGCAAAGCCGCAGCCCCCGGCAATCCGGAGTCCCTGCTCGGCGTTAGCAACGCGGAACGGGTCCCGTGCGGAAGCATTCGGGTCGGCTGATGCTCACCTATTGCTCATCCAAATAGCCGAGCCAGCGCGTCCGATTGCTCGGCGAATTTTCGGGCGTTGGTCTTCCGCAGCCGTTCCAGGTTTTGCAGCTTCCATCGCAGACCGGGAAGCTGCTCCAAGTGCGGCACGCCCAGTAGCGACCATTCGGGCTCTGCGGCAACCAGTGACAGCAGGAAGCGGCGCTCATCGGCGGTCAGACCTTGCTGCAGTTCGCGCATCATTCGCTCGCGCGCTGCCAAGGGCGCATCGAGTTCTACGGGCTCGGTGGTCATGCCCGCGAAATTGTGTTCGAACTCCTGGCGGATGTCGCGCAGCGACGGAAACAGGACCTCGTGCACCGGCCGGTTATGGCTCGCGAGATAGATGACGAAAGCGCGGCGAATGCCGGCCGTGATTCCCTCGTGCGCGAAAAGCTGCGTGACGTCGAACAAATCGCGGGGATGCTGGCGGTCCATCGCCGCAACCAGTTTGCCGCCATATACGTCTTCGAACGACGCCACCGGGATTTCGAGATCCGCCTGCAGCGTGTCGCGCGCGGCCTCTGTCAGCGACGCCATGTGCACCGGATGGACGGTGCCGCGCATGACGAAGTTGACCTCGATCTTGACCTCAATGCCGCCTCGCCGCACCATCAGCTTGGTCTCGCCGGATTCCGTCGCGGCCGGCGCATGAGTCAGAAAGCCCTGCTTCTGCAGGCGCGCTGCCGACTGACGGATGGCCTCGTTGATGCGCCGCAGCGCCTGCTCGCGCGGCAGTGTGTGGTCGGGAAACACCAGATCGAGATCGACCGAGAGCCGCGGCATGTCGCGCACGAACAGGTTGATCGCCGTGCCGCCCTTGAGTGCGAACGTACCGTCGACGAGCACCAGCGGCGCCACGCGCGTCAGCAACCGCGCGCTGTCGAGGTAGACCTGGTTCATGGCTTCAGCACCAGGAGCCCGTCACCGGAGCGGGACACCCAGGCCCTGTCGCTGCCCTTGGGCAGTTGAGACGGATCGAGCTTGCTGGCCCAGGGCTGAGAGAGTTCGCGGCCAAGCTGCAGGCACAGACGCACGGTCTTGACGCTGGTGCAGCGCTTGAGCAGGTCTCGCAGCAGATCGGCACGCAGGCTGTAAGTGCTTTCGACCAGCTCGCGCGCTTCTTGCAGCGGCTGCCGGACGCCGACTTCGCTCAGCACCTCCAGCAATGCGCGTTCCGGCGCCGAGACGAGCGGGCCGCCCTTGCGGCTCTCGAAGGGCCGGACATGAAGCAGCGCGCCGGGTTCTTCCTTGAAGAGTCGCTTGCGGTGGTACTCGGCCGGGAAGCGCTGGGTGAACCACTCCGGAAGGCGTCCGGCTTTCCAGCCGTATAGATAGAGGACGGGCCGCTGGGGGACGTACTGGCGGATGCCGTGCCAGTCGAAGGCCGACTTGCCGCCGACATGCAATCCTTCGAAGCTCCGCTGCAGCAGGACGAGGCTCGGGTGCAAAATGGGCGGATCGTTTGGCCGGCAATAGACGCCGCGTGCCAACCGTTGCAACCAGCCGGCACGGACATAGTGGACGGCAAGGTCAGCCGATATCCCGAGGGCGGCGAGGTCATCGGAGGTCAGCGGCGCCCCCGGCGCCAAGCGGGTATAGAGCCTGTTTAGCTTGTTTCTTTGGGTCGTAGCCATGCTACGATAATAAGAATAATATCAAAGTCCTGCAAGCTGAATTGGAAGTCGAAGTCGTAGTCAGGCTACGATAACCCGGATTAAGCTAAGAAGACCCCAAGATCGGCCAGGAACTCGTCAGCTGCGGTTGCGCTATGCTCGGTGATACCCGCCAGGCACCACGTGGAACGCAATTCGGGTCTACTCACCGGTGCACGAACGCGCCTACTCTCCGCTGACAAGAAACCTTGCCGGCGAATCCACCCCATGCAGAAGTCACCGCCCGATCCTAATGTCGCCGATGCCGCGCCGACCGCGCCAATTCTGACCGGCTATGACAAGCAGCACCTGGTCACCTATCTCCGTCTGCTCGACGCCGCAGCCGATGGCGCCGACTGGAAAGAAGTCGCGCGGACCGTGCTGCATATTGACTTCGCGCGCGAGCCGGATCGGGCGCGCCGGGCGTGGGAAACCCATCTCGCCCGTGCCCGCTGGATCACCGAGCATGGCTACCGCGATCTGCTGCGGGGCGGGGCACCGCACTGAGGGCGCCTACAGAATCCCCCAGGCCCGATATCGTCCCCTGCCGGTCACCTCCCGCAGGCCAAGCTCGCCGACCAGGTCCTGAGCGGCGCGCGGCGTGATCTTAAGCTCCTTCGCGATCGTACCGGCCGAGGCGATCGGCCGAGTCAGCATATAGTCGAGCAGCGCCGGCAGTTTTGACGTGGCGCGGCGGCCGGCGAGTTTTCGGGCGAGCAGGGTTCGCTGGTTAAGCCAGCGGTCGTGGTCCTTGAGACCGGCCGCCGCGGCAGCGGTGATGGCCTCGAGTTGCACGGCGAGTCGCGCCGCCGCGTCGCGCGGCCGCCGGCGTTCGCGGGGGATGGCCTTCAACCCGTCATGCAGGCAGGGCAGATGCCAGCGGGTCTTGGCCCGCGCGCGCAACACGCTGGCTGCCAGCAGCCGGCCGAGCCAGGGCGTGTGCTGCAGCGGGGCGATGGCGTCCCAAGCCTCAGTCGCAAGCGCGGCCGCGAGCGTCGGCGGCAATATGCGGGTCTGCTCGACCACGGCGCGCCAGTCGTCGAGACGCGCGTCCTCGTCCCAGTCGGGGTCGTAGACCAGCGGGTCCCGCTCGGACTGGGTGCAACTCCCGCCGGCGAGTGTCCGCTCCGCCTTGGCATTCGCGGCGTCGACCGCGGCGAAGGCGGCGGCCAGGTGCGGGTCGGACTCGATGCCGCCAAGCGGCGTGTCGAGATCAGCGTCTCCACTATCGTAGCCGCCGACGAAGCTTCGCTCCCCTTCCTTTCGGATGCCCCTGCCCTCCTCCCACTCGCCCTGCCCGGTGCGGCCGCGCAGGCTGTCGAGCCCCGCCGGCGATGGCGCCCAATCCGGCTTCGCGTCGGCGATGCGGCGCCGGGTCCGTAGCATGTGTCGAGTTGCCGTTAAATCTGCAACATCGGATGACGCGATTTCAGTGAGTTGCGTGTGTCGCTGGCGGGCAGCATTGTCATTGAAGCTGCAACATCGCGGTGGGTGAGCTTGGTTCTCGGCTCACAGAACGCTCCAAGCCTTATAGCGTCCGCGGCCGGTCAACTCACGCGGAACCGAGCCGATTTCCTTTATCATTAGGTCGGCGGCGCGCGTCGTGACGCGCAAAGCCTTCGCTGCCATCGGGACCGTCACCACCGGATGCGAGATGAACAGGTCGACGAGCTCGCCCAGCCGCGAACTCTTGCGTCGGCCGGTGAGTTTCAGGCTCATCACCTTGTGGGCGAGTGAGAGCCGATCGAGCTCCTTGTAACCAATGCTCGCGGCGGTCTCGACCCATTCAAGGAATCCCATGATCCTCTCGGAGAGTTGGTGATGGCTGGCGCGGCGGTACTTGGCGTGCCGCCCGCCGAGATCGATCGCTGCTAAATGATGCTTGGTCTTGGCCTTCGAACGCAGGACCAGGGCGGCCATCAAGCCGGCTCTTGCGCTGCCGTGCTGGATCGGTTCGAGTCGCAGCCATTGATCCCACGCGACTGCGGCGCAGATCAGCGCCGGCAATTTATCGACCTCGCTGATGGCGGTGCGCCATGCCAACAGCCGCTGGGCTTCGTTCCAGTCAGGCTCATAAATCAGCTCGTCGAGTTCGTGATCGTCCCCTGCGCCTCGGGCTCGCCTGGTGCTTTCGAGGTCCAAAATACCCTCGTCGGACATCAACCATTCGATGGGCCGCCGCCGCGCCACGCGGCGCATCCGCACCATCGTCCAGGCATGGCTGGTCTCCTGATCGACCATGCGGCGGTTGGTATTGGCGTCGAGCAGCACCAGATCTTCGAGGTGGACAAGCTCTCCTTGCATCCAACGCGTGGCGCAGGCCTCGTGGAAATCGGCGCGTGACGCAAATCCTTCGCTAAGCGGGCTGGATTTGAGGCGCTCGTCGAGCCGCAGTAAGGCGTCATTGGACCGCTCGAACGCAGGGCTCGCCGCAATCTCGGCGGCGATGCGGTAAGGGACGCTCATTTCGCTATCGCATTTCTGTTGATGATGGGCGCCATCGCATCGATCCGGCTCGACACGGAGACATGATGGCGCGAGTCTGCTGAGGGGGCGTCGAAGGCGAGCGGCGCCGATGTCCGAGCCGTACGATGCGGTCGGTTGGCAGGTGGCCTGCGAGCGGGCGGCCATCCTTCGGCGCACGGTTGCGGGCGCCGACGGCCGGCGTGAACTGACGCTCGGCGAAGCGGCGCGCCTGCTCGGGGTCGATCGCAGCACCCTCTACCGCTGGCGCCGGCGCTTTCGCAGCGATGAACGCGCGTCGTCCTTGCTGCCCTCCCCCAAGGGCCGGCGAAGAGGTGCGCAGATTCTGGCCCCCGCCCTCGAGGCGCTGGTGACGCGCACCATCGAGACGTTCTATCTGTCGAGCGAGGCGCCGAGCCTTGCCGCGGCGGTGAGGCGGATCCAGGCCGAGGCTTGCCGGGCCGGCATGAGCAAGCCGGCATGGCGCACTGTGCGGCGCCGGATTGAGGCGATCGATCTCCGAGAACGGCTTCGATGCCGCGAGGGAGCGGCGGCCGCCGCCAGCTGTGAACCGGAGATCGGCCACTACGGCATCGGTGAGCCGCTGGCCGTCGTGCAACTCGATCATACGGTTGTCGACGTCATCGTTGTCGATGACGTCGATCGCAGGCCGGTCGGGCGACCGGTTGCGACCTTCGCGATCAACGTAGCGACTCGCATGGTCACTGGCTTTTATCTTGGCTTCGATGAGCCGTCGGTGTTGCGAGCAGGCGTCTGCCTCTCCCAGTCGGTGTTCGAGAAGGAGGCTTGGCTCACGGCGCGCGGCGTCAGCCTTCCCTGGCCGGTTTCTGGGCTGCCTCGCGCGGTTCATGTCGACAACGCCGGAGAGTTTCATGCGAGCGCCTTCACGCGCACGTTGCAAGACCACGGCATTCAAATCGTCTATCGGCCGATCGGCAAGCCGCGTTTCGGCGGCCATGTGGAAAGGCTGATCGGAACGCAGATGGGCGCGGTGCATCTGTTGCCCGGCACGACCTTTTCGAACACGATTGCCAAGGGGTCTTATCCGTCCGATGCTCGAGCGGCGATGACGCTTGGGGAACTTGAGCGCTGGATGCTGCTCGAGATTCTCGGCGTCTACCACCAGCGCATTCACACCGGTCTGTCGCGCCCCCCGATCGCGCTCTGGGAGGAGCGCACGCGTGGATTGGCGTTGCCGTTGCCCAAGAACCGCATCGCTTTCTTTGTCGGTCTGCTGCCGATGGAGCGACGCATGGTCCGGCGCGACGGGGTGCGCTTGTTCGGTATTCACTACTGGTCGGACGCGCTCGGCGACCTCCCCGGCCGGAGCGATGTTCGGCTGGAAGTTCGCTATGATCCCCGCGACTTGTCGCGGATCTATATTGGCCGCCCGCAGGGGCAATTTGTCGAGGCCCCCTTCCGGGATCTCGGCCGGCCGCCGATCTGTCTGTGGGAGCATCGCCGGGCGGTCGGCCGGCTGCGGGCGCAGGGTCGCGCCGAGTTGAACGAAGCGCTGATCTTCGAGACGATCGAGGCGCAACGCGCTGTTGAAGACGCGGCGCGGCGCAGTACCAAGGAGGCGCGCCGGCAAGTTGTCCGTCGCCCTCCCGCGACCGCGCAGCCGGCCGAGAGATCGCGTCCGCAGATCGGCGCGATCAATACCGACGATCCTTCCTTGCGCCTCTTCGACGTGGAGGTCATTCATGACAAACAGCGCGGCTGACGAGCGCTTGCGGGGCGGCTTTCTTGCGAACGCGAGTGACGAGGCACGCCTGCGCGAGGTGAGGTCCGACCGTTGGATCTCTTATCCAAGAGCTGAAATCATTCTCAACCGGATGGAGCGCATTCTGGCGCATCCGCGCAATTGGCGCATGCCGAGTCTGTTGGTCCTGGGTGAGGCCGGAATCGGCAAGACCCAGATCGATCGGAAGTTTGCCAGGTTGCATCCACCGGAGCTCGGCCGCGAGCGTGGCCGCACCACGATGCCGGTGCTCTCGATGCAGATGCCGCCGGGCGTCACCCAGCGCATCCTGTATCTGACGCTGCTGGAAACCCTGGGGGTGCGGCACGGCGCTGGCCGCTCGATGTTCGAGACCAAGATGCAGGTGTTGCGGCTGCTGCGCGATCTCGAGGTGAAGGTCATCGTCTTCGACGAGGTGCACAACTTGCTGGCCGGCGGTTTCCGGGAGCAGCGCAAGGTGCTGGCCGAACTGCGCTATCTTTCCAACGAGCTCATGGTGTCCTTTGTTTGTTTCGGCACCCACGATGCGCGCGAGGCGTTTGCCGGCGATCCGCAGCTGGCACGTCGCTTCGGTCTTTCGGAACTTGGCCCCTGGGACCTCGACATCGAGTTCGCGGCGTTGATCGCGACCGTGTTGAAGAGCTTGCCGTTGCGGGCGCCGTCGACGCTGAGCGCCGAGGCTCTGAAGGTCATGATCAGGCTGACCCGGGGCAACACCGCCCGAATCTTTGAGATGATGGGGGATCTCGCGGTCGAGGCCATCCGATCGGGCGAGGAGCGGATCACGGATCAACATGTCGAGCGCTGGCGGCCCAGCCTGTTCGAGCGTACCGTAGTCGCTTGAGGGATTCAGCGCTTGATGTTGCACGTCAGTGTCAGTGCTCGGGGATGGTGCGGAATAAAGGTCAGCGCGACAGGCGAGCTGAGCCCAAGGCAGTGGATCGGGAATTGAGTAGCCGTTTTGCAAGGTATTGATAACCTTAACAGGTATCGCTCAAACGGAAGCTATCACGGAAATAGCTTCCGTCATAGCGACAGCGGGTTCCGCAGCGCGCTCACTATCGATAACCGCCCCTTATCGATAGTTAGAGACGGTTCGGCGCAAATCAGCGACTCTGGGCCTCCGGAAGCCCTCCTGGCGCCCTCAGCTAGGCTCCGATCGACGAGAGCCAGCGCCCTCCCTTCTTCCGGAAGAGACTGTCCCTACCCTTCCGGTCGATTTCGGCGCCGGCGATTCGCCTGTGGGCGCGATCGCTGTCAGGAATCGTCGAACAGGCTGTCGCGAAACGCCTTGTCGGCCGGCCGCCCCTTGGCGGCATCGCCGCGCGCCCGAAGTTTTCGAGCGAAATCGACGCCAACCTCGACCACAGATGCAAGCTCGGCATCGAGATGTTCGAACCCGGGCTGCATCTCGCTGGCTTCGATCGCTGCGACCTCCTCCTCGCTCAGATCCTCGGCTCGAAGGGCGCGGCGATCGCGGGCGGCCATCTGGTTCTGGTCGGGTGGTCGGCCGTCTTGGGGCATTGGGGGAGCCCTTTGGTTGTCGGTTTCGGCCATGACGCGCCTCTCCGTTCGGTCGCCGAGAATAGCGGCGCGGCAGCAGCAGGTGAACCGGATTGAAAACCGCCTTGTGATCACTTATGGTCACAGTAGTCATTGTAGTCAGGGGCATGCCGTGACCGCATCCCAAAAGTCCCCCGCGTCGGGCCATTGGACCGTGGCCAGCCAAGGCGCGGCTGTCCGAGGTGATCGAGCGGGCTCAAACCGATCCTCAGATCATTACCCGCCACGGAAAGCCCAGCGTCGTCGTCGTCTCGGCCGAGGAATGGGCGCGCAAGACCGTCCGCAAAGGCACGCTTGCTGAATTCCTGATGGCCTCGCCGCTGCGCGATGCCGATCTCGATCTTGAGCGGGGCCGCGATCAGCCGCGCGACCTCGATTTATGAACCTCCTGCTCGACACCAACGTGCTGTCGGAGGTCAGGCGGCCGGCGCCGGAGCCCAAGGTGCTCGCCTGGCTCGGTAAGATCGACGAGGATCGCGCCTTCATCAGCGTGGCGTCGATCGCTGAGCTCCGGCGGGGCATCGCGCTGATGGAGGACGGCCGGCGCCGCGATGCGCTGGCGTCCTGGCTCGCCGAGGATCTGCCGGCGCGCTTCGTCGGGCGGATCGTGCCGATCGATCCGGCGATTGCCGAGCGTTGGGGCGACGTCATGGCGCAGGCGCGCCAGAGCGGCTTTGCGCTCTCGGTCATGGACGGCTTCTTTGCAGCCACGGCGCTCGCCCACCAGCTCGTGCTCGCGACCCGCAACACCAAGGACTTTGCGCCCCTCGGCGTGCCGCTGTTCAATCCCTGGACCGATGAAAGCGAAACGGGATGACCGCTCCTGTTCGCCTTCCGGATACCGCCTCGCTCGAAGCCGTCCTGACCGGGCTTGATCCCGCCCGTGCTGATGCGGATCTGGTCCCTGCCCTCGCCCGCGTATTCCCGGGTTTCGAATTCCGCATCGCGCGCATCAACGACGACTATTGGCTCGGCAGGGTTTTCCTGATGACCCGCGGCCACTCGGTCGAGGCCGCGATCGGCCTGGCCATCGCGGCCGGGCTGTGTGAGCAGCGCGTCCGCCTACCTCACGATGACGCGCGCGCCGCTGCGTAGGTGAAGAGCCATATGGATATGGATCCTGACGGAGCGCCACCTATGGACGACATCACCTCCGGCGCGCTGGTCTCCGATCCCGAAACTCGGCGGGCGCTGCAGCTCGACACGCTCTCGGCGATCCTGCCGATGGAGCGGCGCGACCGGCTCGCGGAACTCCTGACCGACGATGATGTCAGCGACGCTGAAACATCGCGCGCGCAAGGGCACGGTCGAAAACTCGCTGCGGGCGCTGGCCTCCGATCTCGCCTACCTCGAAGCCTGGGCCCGGGTGGCGACCGGCGCGGCGTTGCCGTGGCCGGCCTCGGAAAGCCTCGCGCTGAAATTCGTGGCGCATCATCTGTGGGACCCGGCCAAACGCGACACTGATCCGCAGCACGGCATGCCGACCGATATGGCAGCGAAGCTGCGGAACGCCGGGCTGCTTCGCAGCGACGGCCCGCATGCGCCGTCGGCGGTCAAGCGGCGGCTGGCGAGCTGGAGCACCTTGCATTGTTGGAAAGGGCAGGAGGGGCCGTTCCACTCACCCAGTCTGCGCTCCGCGCTCCGACTGGCGGTCCGGGCCAGCACCCGGCCACGGCAGCGCAAGAGCAAGCGTGCGGCCACCCGCGATGTACTCGATCGTCTCCTCGCCACTTGCCGGTCGGACCGGTTGGCCGATACCCGCGATCGCGCCATCCTGCTGCTCGCCTTCGCCTCCGGCGGGCGACGCCGCAGCGAGCTGGCTCGGCTGCGGGTCGAGCAGCTCAGCGACGAATCGCCCGTCGCGCTCGATCCTCGAGACCCCAAATCCGAGAGGTTGCCGTGTCTGGCCATTCATCTCGGCCGCACCAAGACTGGCGTCGCGGATGAGGCGGAGAGAGTGCTCCTGGTCGGGCCACCGGTCGAGGCGCTCCGCGAATGGCTGGAGCGGGTCGACGTCAGCAAGTGGACCGATCTTTCGCTCGATCGACCGCTGGGAGGCGCTAGAGGAGAGGGCGCTGACGTCGCAGTCGATCAATCTGATTGTGAAACGGCGCTGTGCCCTGGCCGGGTTGGAGGCGAAGGAGTTTTCTGCCCGCGGCCTAAGATCGGGCTACCTCACGGAGGCGTCACGCCGTGGTGTCTCCTTACCTGAGGCGATTTACCTGAGGCGATGCAACAGTCGCAGCATCGCTCGGTGCAGCAGGCAGCCAGTTATTACAACGAGGCAGATCGACGACTCGGTCGAAGCTGTACGGCTTGGCGTTTGAATAGGCACAGCGGCCCGAGGCCGAACGTAGATTTGGCTTGCGGCGCGATGGAACGGGGTAGGTTGGGCCTCGATCGGGCAGGCGATTCGGGCCATTTCCGAGAAAGTTGACCGCGGTCAACTTTCTCTTGTTCCGGGGTGTTGATCCCTCCCGTGCGGGCCGGTCCTGTCCAGCGGATGCACAAGCGGGTTGTTAGCGTTAGCTGGTCTCGGCGAAGTTGACCGCGGTCAACTTTTCTGCTCGCGCAGGAGGGACCGAGTCCTTTAAGGATTCGTTTACCCTTTAATTGTTGCGCAACCGCTCAGAATCGGGCGTACTAGCCACGCTTTGCGCATGCCCTGCATCCGAAATTCGTAACTACGCGAGAAAGCCGTGGCCCCGAACGACCAGCAAGCGATGGCGCCAATCCCATCGGCCGCGCTCCCAGCGATCCACGACACGATCGCGGCCGACGCGCGGGAACTCTCCGCGAAGCTTCATGCCCATCGCATGAAGCTGTTCCCGCCAAAAGCCCGCAAAAACCTCCGTCGGTTTACATCCGGCGAAGTGGCTAAACTCGTCGGTATCAATGACGGCTATCTCCGCCAATTGTCGCTGGAGGGAAGGGGCCCCCAACCTGACACCAGTCCATCGGGTCGACGGTCGTACACATTCGAAGACATTCAGAGCCTTCGAGCTTATCTCGACGAATCCGGCAAGGGAGTGCGACGATACCGACCGCATCGCGTCGCGGGCGAACAGTTGCAAGTCATCGGCGTCGTTAATTTCAAGGGTGGATCGGGCAAGACCACCACCGCCGCGCATCTCGCTCAACATCTCACGCTGCAGGGATATCGGGTGCTTGCGGTCGATCTCGATCCGCAGGCCTCGCTCTCGGCGCTGCACGGCTATCAGCCAGAGTTTGACGTCGAGGAAAACGGAACCCTCTACGGCGCCATCCGCTATGACAACGAGCGTCGCGAGCTGGACGAGATCATTCGACAGACTTACTTTTCGGGGCTCGATATCGTCCCCGGCAATATCGAACTGATGGAATTCGAACACGAGACCCCGAAGGCGTTAGCTATGCGCCAGTCGGGTGATCCGCTGTTCTTCGCCCGCGTTGCCCGTGCCCTGGCCACTGTCCAGGACCGTTACGACGTCGTCGTGATCGATTGTCCGCCCCAACTTGGATTTCTCACGCTGTCCGCGCTCTGCGCGGCAACCGCGATCCTGATCCCGGTGCATCCGCAAATGCTCGACGTCATGTCGATGTGCCAATTCCTGATCATGACATCCGACCTCCTCGCCGTCGTCGCCAAGGCAGGCGGCAACATGAATTACGATTGGATGCGCTATCTCGTCACGCGCTACGAGCCCGGTGATGGACCGCAGGCCCAAATGGTCGGATTCATGCGCTCGCTGTTCGGCGATCGCATGGTCACCAACATGATGCTCAAAAGCACGGCGATCTCCGATGCCGGCATCACGAAGCAAACACTCTATGAGGTCAGCCGCGATCAATTCACACGCGCTACCTACGACCGCGCAATGGAATCGCTGGACAGCGTCAATGGCGAAATTCAAAGCCTCATCCAAGCCGCATGGGGGAGGACCTAATGGGTCGCAAAAACCTGCTTGCTGACCTCTTGGACGACAAGTTGACCGCGGTCAACGAACCGCCGTCAGGTGAGTCCAGCGACAATCGGAGATCTTCCCAACCAACACTGGGATCGCGCGGTGCAGTCGGCGCCATGAGCCGCTCGCTCGAGATGCTGTCCGCGGAGCGCGATGCCGCCAAGGCCCTGACCGAACAACTCACCACCGGTCAAGCCGTCGTTGAAATTGATCCAGGATTGATCGACGCCTCGATCGTTCCGGATCGCATGACGGGCGTCGACGAGAAGCATCCCGCTCTCGTCGAATCTATTCGCGCCAATGGACAATTGGTTCCGATTCTCCTTCGCCCGCATCCGACCAGTCCAGGACGGTTTCAGATCGCCTATGGCCATCGTCGCGTCCGTGCGCTTGCCGAACTTGGCCATCCCGCGCGGGCGGTAGTGCGTGACCTCAGCGACGAAGACCTTGTGGTGGCACAAGGTAAAGAGAATGGCGAGCGTGAGGATCTGTCCTTCATTGAGCGGGCAACTTATGCCGCCGCGCTCGAGGATCGTGGATTCAAGCGTGAGATCATCATGGCGGCGCTCAGCGTCGACAAGACAGAACTCTCGCGCCTCATCACCGTCGCGCGGGCCCTGCCACGGAGCTTGGTCGATGCGATCGGGCCAGCGCCGAAGACCGGCCGCCGGCGCTGGATGGAGCTGGCAGAGCGGATGGTGGGTCGCCACGACCAAAAGGCGCTGGCTGAAACCATGGCTAGCGATCGCTTCATGCGTGCTCCTTCCGATGAGCGGTTCGCGATCACGTTCGCCGCGCTCGCGCCCCGCAAGCCTAAAGCTCCGCGGCCGACGAGCTGGATTGATGACGACGGCAAGAAAATCGTGAAGATTGAACGTCACGCAGACCTCGTTACGCTTGCGCTCGATGAAAAGGCCGCGCCCGCGTTTGGAGACTTTGTGATTTCGCGGCTGCCGGAACTCTACCGCGCTTTTCGCGAGGGACGCACCGATGAATGACATGGCGCGTCTCGCCGCTTTGGATATGGCGCCGTCAGGACCTCTCGTGGTCGGGCGACGCGATGCGTACCCGCGTTTCCGTCCTCTAACCGTAGGAGCATAGCGGAAAAGGAAAAGGCCCCCGAAACGTTTCCGTCCGGAAGCCTTCTCTCGTCACGTTTGGCGACTGACAGAGAATCACTTTCGCGAATCGCAGTCAAGTCTCTTTAGCGACGGCGCCGTTTTGGCGAGCAGTTTTTCTTTGCCCGCATGAGGCAAAGACATGCAGTCACACTCTCCAACGACGCCCTTTGGGCGGCGATCGCTGACGCTTGCCCATGTGGCAAGCCAGATGGTCGCAACGGAACGTCCTCCCGAAAAGATCGTGCACAAATGGAAGATCTTCCACGCCATCTGCACGGCACGGCCGCGCCTCGGGGTGTCGGAGCGCGCGCTCTCGGTATTGAACGCGCTTCTGACCTTCCATCCTGAGACCGCGCTGACAGGTGAGGATGACCTGATCGTCTTCCCGTCGAACCATCAGCTCAGTCGGCGGGCGCACGGCATGCCGGCATCGACGCTGCGACGCCACCTCGCTGTGCTGGTCGACGCGGGGCTAATCGTTCGGCGCGACAGTCCAAATGGCAAGCGATATGCGCGGAAGGACGATGCTGGCGAAATCGAGCTCGCCTTCGGCTTCGATCTGTCGCCGCTCGTCGTGCGCTCTGAGGAGTTTGAGCGCCTGGCGGCCGATATCGAAGCCGAAGCCCGCGCACTCAAGCTCGTGCGTGAGCGGATCACGCTTTGCCGGCGCGACATCGCGAAGATGATTGCAACTGGCATCGAGGAAGCCGTCCCGACGCGAAGGGGAGGGCAGGGGCCTGCCGATTGGCAGGTCGTGCATGCTGCCTTCCGCGCGATCGTCGATCAGATTCCGCGCACGGCTACGCGCCAGGAGCTCGAGCCGATCGCCGACGAGTTGTCCCAGCTCGCCGACGACGTGCTCAATCTTCTGGAAACACATGTCAAATCCAAGAATCCGAGCGCCAATGAGTCCCATTCTGAGCGCCACATACAGAATTCAAAACCAGATACCCTCATTGATCTTGAACCTAGCCTCCGAGAAGGCAGGGCGGCGGGAGCTGAGCCCAAACCTCAACCCTCGCGAGTCGGGGAGGGGGCATATCCGCTGGGAATGGTCCTGAGTGCGTGCCCGGACATCGTTGATTATGCGAAGGGTGGGGTCTCGAACTGGCGCGATTTCCTCGCGACCGCGGCCGTTGTACGATCAATGCTGGGGGTCAGTCCGAGTGCTTGGGAGGAGGCGCAAAAGGTTATGGGCGAGGTGCCGGCAGCCATCGTCGTCGCGTGTATCCTGCAGCGCGGGACGACGATCAATTCCGCCGGCGGTTATCTGCGCGGTCTGACGCGAAAAGCCGAGGTCGGCGAATTTTCGCTTGGCCCGATCCTGATGGCGCAGATCAATTCTCGCCGGCGAGACAAGCAGCGGGCGTGAGGCGATGAGGCGCCGTTCCCAGACCTTGCCTTTTTCGTATGATTGAAGATGCGCGTGCTGACCCGGCTGCTGCGCTGTGTCGACGCAAAGCCGTTCGGAGAGATCGTCATGGCAAAACACGCTCCAATTGTCCTCACGCCGTTTTTCCAGCCTCGTGATGAAGGCGCCGCGGAGCAACGGATCTACGTGGCGGGGTTCGCGGACGAGGCGGGCGAGGCCTGGGGGACGCTGATTCCGTTGGATGCGGAGATGGTCGGGCACGCCGTTCTGGGACAACAGACATTCACCGCCTGGTGCAACTCCGACGGTCGTATCCAACCGCAGCCGAGCAGCGATAGCCTTTTTGAGGAGCTTCTGGAGAAAGATCAATTGAAGGAGACACCCCTCGATGAGTTCGTCGCCGAAGCCATCGAGCAGGGCAAGAATGAACCCAATGATGACATCCTCGATATGTTCGAGACCCTGCATGAGCGGCTGGTGCGGGCGGAGGGATGGTCGCTGACGAGATCGCGCGGCGCAGGCGATGACTCTTCGCGGCGCGCGAGCGCCAGGGCGGTTTCATGCTACAGGGTGGACTTGTACTAAGGCGAGCACGAGGATCATCACCCTCGTTCGGCCGGTCGGTCGAGGTTGGCTCGCGACTAGCCTGTCGACACGGCACGGTTGGTAAATCTCGGTGACGACTCCCGAAAATCTGCGATCTCTGTTGGCTTGTGTGTCGGGGCAACATCAGGCAGTTGTACAGCTACTCCTTCGTCAAGGCCGCGCGGGCGCTCCTCATCACCCGCCTCGACGAGACGAAGCGTGCGATGGGCTGGTGCACCGCAACGGCAGATGCAATGTGGCGACGGCCAGGTGTGGTTCTGTCCGAAGGGCAGCCGTTTACGCGACGCCCTGCTGCGTCTGCCTACGCTTTCGGCCTCACCAGATCGGTGATGAGCGCCTGCACATGGGCCAGCCAAGCCTTCCGCCGTTCCGCGTCCGCGAGATCGATCTGCATATAGCTCGACAGCGTGTAGAGGTTGGCGCGGTAGAAATAAGTGAGCGACAGGATTGAGAGATAGAGGTGCAGGCGGTCGCAACCCGGCCTGAAATCGCCGCGCGCGACGCCGCTCTCGATCACCCGGTCGAGCATGCCGAGCTGGGTGTCGGCAAAGCTGCGGCGGATGTTGTTCTTGACGTGCCGTCCCTTGAACAGGTTTTCCGAGGCGAGGATGCTCAGCAGTTCCGGGTTCTCCCAGTAATAATTCCAGTTGAACGCCACCAAAGCCGCCAGCGCCGCGCGCGGGCGAGTAAAATCGAGGTCGAGCGCCTGCTCGCGTGTCACGAGATCGGCATAGCAATGCTCGATCACGTGGTGGAACAGCTTCTCCTTGCTCTCGAAATAGTAATAGAGCATCCGGTCATTGCTCTTGGCCGCCTTGCTGATGCGATCCACGCGGGCGCCGCCGTAACCCTCGCGCGCGAATTCGGCGACCGCGGCCTTGAGCAGGGCGTCGCGGGTCTGCTCGGGCGCACGCACGCGCCGGCGCGCCTTCGCCGCCGTCTTGCGTTTGGCCCGCACGCGAGGCGGAGCCAGCTCGCGCACCGACCCGTCGGATTCATTGGCCATACCGTCCTCACAAATTGCCGCCGGCAGGATGGAGGCTGCCCGCTTTTTGGCAAGCCCCGTCCGATTTTTCATCGTTGACAACTGTCCCCGCCGGGTGTTCGCTATGTAGTAAGTACTACATACACTGTTCGGTACTACATACACTGTTCGTCCCCAATGCGGGAGGCTGCCATGCGGTTGTCGGATACGGTGAGGCTGGTCGTACTTGGCCTATCGGTGATGGGCGGCGCCGCTGCAGCGGCCGAGCTGCCGCCGATCAAGATTGGTGAAATCTCGAGCTATTCGGCGCTGCCGATCGGGACGCGCGGCTACCGCCAAGGCTGGGAGCTGGCGCGCGACGAGGTCAACGCCAAGGGTGGCGTGCTCGGCCGCAAGCTCGAGATCATCGCGCGCGACGACGCCGGCAAGCCCGACGTGGCGATCACGCAGGCCGCGCAGCTGGTCGATGCCGAGCAGGTGGAGCTGCTGACCGGGACCATTCTCTCGCATATCGGCCTTGCGGTCGCCGATTTCGCCAAGCAGCGGCAGATGTTCTTCCTCGCCTCGCAACCGCTCACCGACGCGCTGATCTGGGAGAAGGGCAACCGCTACACATTCCGCCTGCGCGCCTCGACCTACACGCAGGCATCCATCTTGGCGCAGGAGGCCGCCAAGTTCCCGGCAAAACGCTGGGCGACGATCGCGCCGAACTATGAGCTCGGTCAGGCGGCGGTGGCGAGCTTCAAGCGCGAAATGAAGCGGCTGCGGCCGGATGTCGAGTTTGTCAACGAGCAATGGCCGCCGCTCGGCAAGGTCGACGCCGGGCCGGTGCTGCAGGCGATGATGGCGGACAAGCCGGAGGCGGTCTTCAACGTGATGTTCGGACCCGATCTTGCCAAGCTGGTACGCGAAGGTACGACACGCAAGGCGTTCGAGGGCCGCACGGTGGTCAGCCTGTTGACCGGCGAGCCCGAATATCTCGCGCCCTTGAAAGACGAAGCGCCGCCCGGCTGGCTCGTCACTGGCTATCCGCCGAGCGAGATCAAGACACCGGAGCACGAGGCGTTCCGCAAGGCCTATGCCGATCGCTTCAAGGAGCAGCCAAACATCGGCGCGCTGATGGGCTACATCAATACCATGGTGCTTGCGAAGGCGATCGAAGCCGCGGGGTCGACCAAAACCGACGATCTGATCGAGGCGATGGAGCATCTCAAGCTCGACACGCCGGTCGGCCGCGTCGCGTTCCGCGCCATCGACCATCAATCGACCATGGGGGTCTATGTCGGCAAGCTCGCGGTGCGCGATGGCCAGGGCGTCATGACTGACTGGCGCTATGTCGACGGCGCCGACTATCAACCCGCCGACACCGACGTGCTCGCCAAGCTGAAGAACTGATCATTCGAGGCGCACCATGACCATGCCTGCTCCCAAGAACACCTGGTATCCCCTGACCTGGTCGCGCAACGTTACGCGCGCGCTGTCGCGCCATCGCATCCTCGGCATGGACCTCGTCGTTTACCGCAGCGAGGCCGGCGACCCCGTTGCGCTCGACGACGCCTGTCCGCACCGGCTGGCACCGCTCTCGATGGGCAAGCTGAAGGGCGATGCGATCGAATGCGGTTATCACGGCATGACCTTTGGCCGCGACGGGCGCTGCGTGCGGATTCCCGGCCAGGCGATGGTTCCAGCGAATGCGCGGGTGCCGAGCTATCCACTGCAGGAGAAGATGGGCCTGGTCTGGATCTGGCCCGGGGATCCCGCGAAGGCCGATCCTTTGCTGATCTACAATCTGCCGCAATATGCGGAGACGAACTGGCACGCGGCGGAGGGCGATGCGCTGCCGATCGGAACCAACTATCTCAACCTTGCCGATAATCTCTGCGATCCCGCCCATGTCAGCTTCGTGCATCTGTCGACGCTCGGCAATTCCGCCAGCGAGGAGATTCCGGTCGAGCACAGCGTGAGTGAGGACGGCGTGCTGGTTTGGCGTTGGATCAAGAACGCGCCGCCGATCCCGCTGTTTGCCAAATACGGGAATTTCGCCGGCGACGTAGACCGCTGGCATTATTACGACTACCGCGCGCCTTGCATCGCGGTGATTGATTTCGGCAGCGCCGACGCCGGCGCCATCGTGGATTCCGACGGCCGCGATGCGGGCTTGCGCATCTTCGCCTGTCACTTCATCACGCCGGTCGACGACCACCTCTGCATCGATCACTGGATGCATGTGCGCAATTTCGCACTCGGCGATGCCAACGTTGATCAGCGCCTGCACGACGATTTCCGCATCGCTTTCAACGAGGACAAGGACATCCTGGAGCGTATCGAGGAGGTCGCGCAGGCGCGGCCGAACGCCCGGACCATTCGCCTTGCGATCGACGCGGCGCCGCAGCGCATGCGCCGTATCGTGGAGCGAATGGCGGCTGCAGATAGCGAGACGCGCATTTCCGCCTAGGCGCTGCTATCTTCTCCGCGCACTGCGCCAGTTCGTTCCTCAGCCAGGCATGGCCGAGATCATTGTCGAAGCAGGCATGCCAGGCCGCGTCGAGTGAAAAACGCCCGGCATCGAACGGCAGCTCGAACGAGGCCAGCGCGCTTGCATATTGGGCGGGGAAGCCCGCCGGCAGTGTGCAGACGCAGTCGGTCGCCTGCAGGATCACCGGTGACATAATGCGCTGCAAACGTAACGCATGCGCAGCTCGCCAACCAATGACCGCCGTGCCAGCTGAGGGGCGCCGCATGAAATTGCTGATGGCAGCAAAGACGCCACCGATGGTGAGCTCGCCCGGTTCCCAATGACTACATGGAGCCTGCTCGTGCGAAGAGCTCCGCATCATCACCATGGCTATCCATGCTTTGGCGACGATGGACCGAGTCGGCGGCCAGCATGCGCGACGACGCTAGCATCTGTTTCACGCCTCGCAGGGCGGTCGGTCGATGCGGAGGGCGGGGTTGCATCCACATGGCGAGTACGTCGTGCATGCCTCGCTCTTGATCTTGCGATCGCGAGTTCGACAGGTGCGCCGACGTTGCTGACAGCGACGATCTCCATTGCGGGTGATGACGCGCCGTCCAGGTCACCTAACTTAAGGTGAGCCGCATTTTACTGCCACGCCCGTTGCCGAATGGCCGAACGGATTAGGGCCGCCTCTCTTCATTCCATATGTTTTCGCGACGGGCGCACCCATCAGCGTCCTCGATAAAGGCTGGTCTGACCGAAGACCGATCCCGCTTCGCGGGCTCTCGATCTTGTCCCTGCAACGTCCGTCCTCGACTTTCTTCCCCTGGCGCTGCGCACCATTCCTCGCGGTCCAAGAAAGTCGCTGCCGGCCGCCCTCCATTTTCATTTCGGCCCTTTGGGTGCAGGTCGATCGCCTCCGGTCTCACGACCGCCATCGAGGTCGCGATAGGCGCGGCCCGAGAAAACCAAGGGAATGAGATAATGGCTACCATTGGCACCTTCACCTCCACGGGCAATGGCTTCTCTGGCGCGATCAAGACGCTCAACCTCAACGTCAAGGCCAAGCTGATCCGCGTCGACACCCCTTCCGACAAGGGACCGCACTTCCGCATCTACTCCGGCAACGTCGAGTTGGGCGCGGCCTGGCAGAAGACCGCCAAGGACACCGAGCGCGACTACCTCTCCGTCAAGCTGGACGATCCGAGCTTCCCGGCTCCGATCTACGCCACCCTGATCGAGGTCGAAGGTGCGGAAGGCCTCCAACTGATCTGGTCCCGGCCGAACCGCGACTGAAGCTCCAGGAAGTCGGCTCCGCCGCAAGGCGGGGCCCGCTCCCCTTCCACCGGAGATGCGATCATGTCCGTCGACACCATTGAAGAATTGCGCGCCGAGCTGCGCGAATGCGTGTTCACGCCGGCCGAGCGCAGAGCGCTCGAAGTCGAACTGGCCGAACTCATCCGCCAACGCAACGAAGCGCTCGCAGCCGCGGAGGGGGCATAAGCCCCCTCCTCTTGCATCTTACGAGGCACCGTCGTTACGCGATCAGGATCGATACTTCATGAGCTCGAACACAATCTTCCCGACCATCACGCATATGTTGAGCCGGCCAACGACCGGCAACGTCTCCGCGCGGCCTGATCGGTGCCCGCCCGGTGGCAGATCGGCCCCTGTAATGGCGGACTACGCTTCGCTATCCGCCTTACGATTTCGCGCATGGGCGGATGGAGCCTGACAGGCGTGCTTCCCTAACGCAAAATCCACCCGCTCGTATTGACTCGCATTGCGAATGGGCGAATCCTTCCAACAACGCAATTGCCACCGCCAATTTCAGCACTACGAATTTCGGCGCTCCGGCCTTTATCGGCGCCATCTGAGTAAATTCTTTCTGAACAGAAACGGAGGGGCCGATGCGCGCGCTCGCCTTGAGAACCGTCTCTCTTCTCGCCCTTGCTGCCCTGGGCTCGATCTCCGCCTCGCCTGCCGCACGCACGGAGGACGGGACCGACGAGCAGTTTGGCAAGGTTCACTTCCAGACCTCCTGCAACGAGGTGGCGCAGCGTCGCTTTGACCGCGGGATGCGCTATCAGCACTCGTTCTGGTACCGGCCCGCGAAAGAGATTTTCGAGGAGACCTTGCAGGCCGATCCGGAATGCGCGATCGCCTATTGGGGCATTGCCCTGAGCCTGCTCTACAACCCGCATTTTCCCGCGCCAAAGGAAAACCTCACCGAGGGCCTCGCCGCGCTGCAGAAGGCCAAGGCACTCGGCGCCAAGAGCGAACGCGAACGCGACTATATCGACGCGCTGCTGGCGTTCTATTCGGGCGACGAAAAGACGACGTTTGGCCAACGCGCGCAGGCCTATCTCAAGTCAACCGAAGCCGTCGCCGCGCGCTATCCCGATGATGACGAGGCGCAGATCGCCTACGCCATCACGCTGAATGTCACGGCGTCACCAAACGACAAGACCTATGCCAACCAGCTCAAGGGCGCTGCCATCTTGGAGCCGATCTTCAAGCGGCAGCCGCGGCACCCCGGGGTCGCTCATTACCTGATCCACCTCTACGACTATCCGGCGATTGCAGAACGAGGTCTCGACGCTGCCAAGCGCTATTCCGAGATCGCGCCGGCGGCGCCGCACGCTTTACATATGCCGTCGCACATCTTCACGCGCGTCGGCTACTGGAACGAATCCATCGACGCCAATAGCCGCTCCGCCAAGGCTGCCAAGGAGGGCAAGGACCCCAGCGAGCAGCTGCATGCCGACGACTATATGGTCTACGCCCTGCTCCAGCTTGCGCAGGACAGCCGAGCCCGCGACGTCATCGCGGACATGGTTGCGACGACGGGGTATGCGCCGGCCGTCCGCGCCGGTCCCTACGCGATAGCGGCCAGCCAGGCGCGCTATATGGTCGAGCGCGGCGATTGGCAGGGCGCTGCCGCGCTGAAGGTCGAGCCGAGCCGGTTCGCCTATGTCGATGCGATCACCTATTTTGCCCGTGCCCTTGGCGCTGCGCGCTCCGACAATGCAGACGCAGCAACGGCGGACATCGCCAAGCTGGCGGAGTTGCGGGACAAGCTGCAGCAAGACAAGGACGCCTATTGGGCCGAGATCGTCGACATTCAGCGGCAGGTCGCCACAGCCTGGCAGCTCAATGCCCAGGGAAAACAGGAGGACGCGTTGGAAGCGATGCGCCTTGCCGCCGATGCCGAAGACAAGACCGAAAAATCCATCGTGACGCCGGGACCGCTTGCCCCGGCACGCGAGCTTTACGGGACCATGCTGCTCGAGCGCGGCATGGCGACCGAGGCATTGGCCGCGTTCGAAAGCACCATGCGCAAGGAGCCGAACCGCTTTGGCGCGACGATCGGCGCCGCTCACGCCGCCGAGAAAGCGGGTGACGCCGCGAAGGCCCGCCAGTACTACGCGAAAGTCGTCGACATGGCGCGCAATGGCGACTCCTCGCGGGAGGATCTCGCGGCCGCACGAAGGTTCATGGCTCAGAATTAGCAGGAGAGCCGCGGCAGCTTCCATGCGCCTGACAAGCAAATTCATCGCGCTCGGCGCAGCCACCGCGCTGCTCTGCGCAGCCGTTGCGGTCTGGATATTGCGATCCGGCGAACAAGCGCCCGCAACAGCGGCATCCGGCGAGATCCGCCCGGTGTGGACGGAAACCGACTGGCCTTTCGGCGCAGACCCCTGGGGGAAAGGAAAGGCGTTCCGCTGCAAGGCCGCCGATTGCGGCGGCGAGGTCCGGCTCTACGTTCGCGCCAAGCTCGGCTTTTGCAATTGCGCCACCGGCGTCGCCGACGATGGCGACCTCGATCAGATGGGCGACCTGGCGCTGATTGGCAAGGCAACGCCGATCGGTGCCGGCCGAGAGATCATCGTCGGTCCGATGCGCGGCCGCAGCCGGGCCTATCGCGTCGAGGGGAAACGCAACGCCGCGCTCTCACTCGCCTTCAATCAGCGCTGCGACATGGCGGCCGCAACGGCTTTGGTTGGACCGGGCGCGCCCGCGTCGCTGGAATCGGCGGTGCTGGCGTTTCTCAATAGCGACCGCATGTTGAAATGGGCCGAGATCGCGCTTGGGTTATGACTCAGAGCAATTCGGCTTCCGTGGTTCGCAGAACCATAGGACCTCAAGGATAACGTCCCTTAGTGGGGTGTGAGCTCCGTCTTGTTTCGATTTTGCTTGGTCCGGCATCAGGGCCGCGAAACAGATAGAGCAGCGATCACAGGCAGAGCCGTAATCCTCGAAAGAATGTCAGGCTAAGACGGTGTTTCGTCCGCGACAGGGTAACCGCGCCTTCGCTTGGCACGCTCCAGGCGTACGAATGCTTCGATCGCCTCCGCACTACCATCGAAGGTCTGCACCATGGTCTTGCCACTCGTGCCGATCCGGCCCCAATTGCGGATCAGCGACATTTCTCCGAACAAGGTGGGCTGCGTGGATAGCGCATAAAACCGCCGCATATTGTGCGCGGCATCGATGCGGCGCAGATGAAGCGGTTCTGGTTCGGGTTTCGGCACGGACAGATTCTCGCGTCCGAGGAAAGCCGCGTCCAATGAGTTTTATGAATCGACCGGGCAGATCGATTCATTTTATCAATAGGTCCTTGCGCCGGAAATTCCGCGCACGGTCCATTGCCCCGATTGAATCTCTCCTCGATGGAAACTTCGCGATCGAGACGCGCGTCTCGATGCTTAACTTGCAATTGCATCAGCCCTAAACACAACAGCCGCAAGAGATCGGCTCCTGATTCAAAACTTCCTGCGGCTCTTCCAGCCCAACCTGCTTGGGCGAGCCCCTTCGGGGAGGGCTCTACTCGCGCCGCCGCGGTGACGGCCCCGGAGCCCACAAGCGGTCTCCGCGCCTTCGCGTGACGATCCTCTCGCGACCTGTCGCGGAGCGACCAGCAACGAGCACAACCCCAGTTCGCGCCCAGAATTTCCCTTGATGGCTATGGGCTGACCTGACTCTTCTGGCAGGGGATTCGCCGGACGAATTCCGGAATCGTTCCGGTGACCGGATTCGCAATCGCTGTTGGTTCAAACCAACATCTCCCAGGACATGATGGACAAGGACATGGCTCCCGCACTGTTAGACCCATTTCGGACCTTAAGATGAAGACCATTGTCATCAACAATCAAAAGGGCGGGGTCGGCAAGACGACGCTTGCGGTGCATTTGGCTTGGTTCATGGCGGAAGCGGATCTCCGCGTTCTCGTGATCGACGTTGATGCACAGAGCAATGCGTCGGATACATTGAGGCACTACGCCGGTTCAACGTTAGCTGCGGATCTGTTTAAGCCGGGGATGCGGGTCGTACCTCGGGAAGACGAAGGCCTAACGCTCGCGCCGGCCGATAGCTCACTGACCGATCTCGACCGCAGCAGTGCGGCCGCTATAACGACTCTGCAAGAGAACCTCGCTATCGCATCGGATCAGTTCGATGCCTGCGTCATCGATACGCCGCCATCACTTGGACTGCGCAGTGTCGGGTGTTTGGTGGCGGCGTCGCATGTGCTCGCCCCCATCTATCTGGAGGACTATTCGATTAAGGGCGTCAAAGGTCTGATGCAGACCGTGATCGGCGTGCAGAGGCGCTATGGCCGCCAGGATACGAAGTTTCTCGGGTTGCTGCCTTCGAACTTCAACACGAAATCGCCCCGTCAAAGGAGCCATCTTGAGCAACTGTTGCGCGAGGCGGGCAAATATGTGTTTCCGGGCCAGATTGTTGCAAGGGACGGCTACGCTGAGGCCGTTGCGGAACGCCTGCCGGTCTGGAAGCTGAAGCGCCGCTCTGCGCAGGAGGCTGGTCGGGAAATCCGCGATGTTCTCGCCAAGATCGTCGCGCAGATGGACGAGCCGGCCCATGGCGCTTGATCTCAGCTTTAAGCAGCTCATCGACGCCGCCGAAGATGGTGCCGCCACAACCGGGCAACCGATTTGCATCGCCATCGACCGTATTGACGAAGATCCAGACCAGCCTCGTCGCAGCTTCGACGAACAGAAGCTCGAGGAGCTTGCGGAATCAGTCCGTCAGCATGGGGTGCTGCAACCGATCGTGCTGCGGCAAGCGACCGAGGAAGGCCGGTACGTGATCGTCATGGGCGCGAGGCGGTATCGTGCTGCTAAGCGCGCCGGGCTACGTGACGTCCCCGCTTTCATTCATGCCGTTGGTTCTGCGGATCGTTTTGTTCAGATGATCGAAAATATCCAGCGCGACGACCTCAATGCCCCTGAAATTGCGGCGTTCATCGCGGGCCGCTTGGAGCTGGGCGATAGCCAAGCCGACATCTCGCGCAAGCTCGGCAAGCCGAGGGACTGGGTGTCTCGCTACGCATCGGCCCAGAGCATGCCGGAGTTCCTTCAGTCGAAGCTTGCCGGCTCATCAATCCGTGCTGTGTATGAACTCTACCAGGCTTGGCGTGAGCAGCCCAAGGCCGTCGAGACCATATGCGCAGCACAGGAGAGCTTCACCGATGCACACGCCCGTCAGCTGGCTCGCAAGATTCGCAGCGAAGTCCGCGGCTCCCCTGCTGATGGTGAAGGGTCGCCTGGAGCTCGACCCGCAGGAAGCCCGATCGCACCGCAAGTGGGATTGCGACCCATGGAGAGAGGCCGCGTAAAGGCGGTCGCGGAAAAGTCCCCCAATCCTTCGGTCGATCGGAACGCGCGAATGAGCTCATCACTGACGATCAGAGTGCGTCACCAAGATCGCAATGGCCGTCTTCTGGTCGATCGACTCGCGTCTCAAGGCTCACGCCATGCCGTGCTGCTGATCGATGGTGCAGAAGAGGCAGAAGAGGTTCCGGCATCGACGGTCACAATCGAAGAGATCCTGTTGGCATGAAGCTTGTCTTAGACAGCCTCCTCATAAACACTGCTGCGGTTGGTGCGCCGGCGGAGCGGATTTCCCATCCGAAGGATGGCGCGTTAGCGCAGCAGCCGGAGGCCGAACGCGCCCCCCACAGCGCTGTAGAGAGGCCGGAGGCTGCTGGAAAGCCGCGGTCCACATATTCGGTACCGATTTCGCCAATCTGCACTCGCAGGGTTCGTGGAGCACAAGGAGTAGGGGCGACGGCTGCGTCATTCCCGGAGGAATTCTCCGCGTCGATCGTCGGTTGGATTGGATCTCACCTGCAGCAACTCCCGAGCTTTCACTGCCGAGCCTGTTGGTTTGAACCAACGTGGAGGGGGTGGAAGGATTCGCACTTTCTAGTGCAGGATAGGCTTCACGCCAGCGATGTATTACATCGCGATTGGGATTGGAGTGCATGGCTCTGATCTCGCTTCGCGTCTCCGACGAAGTCGCGACGGAGTTCTCAGCTTTTGCAGCTACCCAGGGCGGCAAATCCGCGCTGCTGCGGCGTCTCATTGCTGATGCGCTAGCTGCACCAGCGCCGCGCATCTTGGCGTTGCCGATCGGACGACCGGAGAAGGTGACAGTGCGATTTCGCGAGAGTGAGATGCGCCAGCTTGCGGAAATCTCACATCAGCGTGGCATGACCCGAACCGGCTGGATCGTCGCGCTGGTGCGTTCGCGATTGGGATCGCCGGTACAACATTCTCCCGACGAGCATGCCGCGCTTCGCGCTATCGTTCGTGAGCTCAACCGGATCGGCGGCAACATCAACCAGATCGCGCGCGCCGCAAACACCAGCGTGCTGCAGGGCAGGGCGGTTGAGCCCGATCTGTCCGCAATTCGAGAGGCCAAATTGGTCATCGAAAGAGAGCTCGCGCAATTACGCAATGCGCTGAATGGCAACGCTGATTATTGGGATGGGCGGCGATGAGCCGGCGCCACTCGCCGCGTCCGACCGACCTGGCCTCCGAACTCCCGCCGATCTCGTACGTCTGGGAAACGCCCAATCGGCGCCCACGGCGGGCCGAGTGGGATATCCCCGATCCGGCCGTTCCAGGCCGCCTTACGCCGGCGATGCGTGCGAAGCTCGAACGCATCGTGCGTCGAGCACCGGAGGTGATGCTCAAGATTACCGGCCGCACAAAGGGCGTGGGGCATCTCAAGTCGCACCTCGCATACATCACGCGAAACGGCGAGCTTGATGCGGAAACAGAGCAGGGCGGGACGCTGGCGGGTCGTTCCGGATTGAAGGACCTGCAGCAACGCTGGGAGGATGATGCCGGTCTTGACGACAAGCGCCGCCGCGATGGGTCGCTCTCGGTCAACATCATTCTGTCAATGCCGGCTGGCACCGATGCCGTCGGCGTGAAGGATTCAGCCAGGGCATTTGCCATCGAGACGTTCGGCTATAATCACGACTACGTCTTTGTCCAGCACCTCGACAACAAGCATCCCCATGTGCACTTGACCGTTCGGTCCCTGGGCCATGACGGCAAGCGCCTCAACCCTCGCAAGGCAGATCTTCAGGCCTGGCGCGAACGGTTTGCCGGCGAACTCCGGCTTCGTGGAATCGCGGCGGAGGCAACGCCGCGACGAACCCGCGGACGGGTTCGAAAGGCCGATCGCGGGGCGGTGCTCGCCTTGCGCAAGCGAAAGATCACGCCCGATGTCGATCGGCTCGCACGAAAGAAGGTGCTTTCCGAGCTGAGGGGCGGCAAGAGCGCCGAACATCCTTGGGACGAAAAGATCAAGTCACGTCAGGACGCGATCCGGCGGCGATATCTCGACTATGCCGCCGAGCTACAGCGCTCTCGAGCGCCAGCAGATCACGAGCTCGCGCGCCAGATTCGGCAATTCGTCATGGAGATGCCTAAGGTTGAAACCCGCCGGCATGCGCTGAAGAATGAACTTTCGGAGCTTGCCAATAGCCGGCGGCGCGGAGCGGAGCAGGGCGTCGATGCCGACCGGCGCGACGATACGCGAGGCGATGAGCGGACCAGATAAGCGAGCGCAGGAATCATAATCCTGGGGTCGGGGGTTCGAGTCCCTCTCCCGCTACCAAATCCAGCGTAACCCTTTGATTTCCCGCACTTGGCCGATCGAAGTTTCGACATGAGCGATGTCTCATTGATACATCCTGCAGGTCCGTCGATCAATGATGCGGCGTGTTGGGGAGGTTCGTCCGTCTCCCGTTTCGGTCACATCTGGGTCACGAACCTAGCTAAATCGAGCGCTCAGTCTGCGGCACGCGTGGCGCATGGACGGCGATGGAATTGCTTGATGGGGCAGCCAGGCTGAAGAGGGGAGCGCGGCACACTGGATCGCGTACCGCTAGCACGAATCTCTCTTCCTCCGCCAGCCACCCAAAGTCACTTCGTACTTCGTACTTCGATGCGGAGACAGGCTGAAGATCCGGCCGTTTTGCTGCATTTTCCCGGCAGAGAAATCCCATCGTCGATCCACAACTAGGCCTTCGATAGGCCCGGAGAACCGAATTTTCTCCGAATCTTAGTACCCCGCAAATCCGTCTAGTACGGCATTTTCCGACAGACAAAGCGCGTATTGGGGAAGCGGTTTGGATCTCTCTCGCTCAACCGACATAAACAAAATCCAAAACTGGAATTCGCTAGTTCGATACCTCCCGCCCCAGCCACCCATTCCGGCGTTCCACCGGGTTCTCCAGGAAATGCGAGAACGGGCCGGAAATCCCGGCTTTTCGCCCATTCGATTGCGTCTCCGGACTCCCGGTTGGCCGAACCTGAGGTGGAAATCACCGAAAGTCTCCGGCCTTGTCCGCGAATATTCCCGTTTTGCGGAGACTATCGGCGGGGACCGATTTGATCACGACTGCCGCCCGAGGCGGGCAGTTCAGAGTTGGTGAGCTGGAATAAGCCGGGCTCTAAAGTTGAGCTGCGTAATGGTCGAGCAGAAGCCTTGTAAGTTGCTCGCCTCGGGTCGCAAGCAACGCAATAGACTTGTCTGACATCGGAGCAAAATCGGTCGGATACGTGCGGACTGCGCTCCGAGGAACAAGGTCCGGTGGTTTAGCGGGCAATCGAGCATTTCTTGGCCGAGGTAAATCATGACGAAACCTGCGAGCTCGCCAGATTCAATGTACCGATGAAGACGCCCGTACGCGCTGTCCTGTGCCTTGCGGTGAACCGTTTCGAACGATCTCTTGACCCGCGCTGGCCATCACGTCGGGTGGTCAGTGCCCTCAAGTTGTCCAGCACTCGCATTCAGGCAAATGATGTAATCGGGTTTGTGGAAGTTCACGCTGATATCGGGATCACGACCAGGCTCAAGGACCGTTACGCCGAGATTGTCGAAGACCCCGCCGTCGGTGAGGACGACGGTTTCATCGGACCGCTTGTCGCCTCGCACAAATGAAAACTTCTCTATGAGCGGAGGCAATATCAGCGGATATGCGGCAGAGGCCGCGACCGCCTTCGCTACTGAAATGCGAGCGTCGTCGATCCGGCCGTAGCGCCAGCCTCCCGAAGCTCGGTTGCCGAAGCGAAACGCGGTGCCCGTCCGCAAATCACAGGCGGTGATCACAACATCGAGCGAACACGGTGACGGTGCGATCGTTCGTTGCCACCATGATTCAATTCGCCAATTCATGTGGAATCGAACGGTCCTCCGGATACGGTGGCCGCCCGCCACTATCTATTGCTTCTTTGCTGGCGCGCCCGGAAGCACGGCTGCCACACCTTCCGGATTGATGTTGAAGGCCAAGAATATCAACGGCTCGTTGCCCGGGTTTCCCCATTGGTGCACGAGAGCGTACGGTTCATAGATCAAGGAACCCGGTCCCTTTGCTTCTGTCTTACCGTCGACCGTGTTGGCGCCGGTGCCGGAGATGATAAAGTATAGAGCCGCTCCCGACCGATGGTGCGGCGGGTTGGAGGGCATCTGCGCCGGAAATGTGACTCGCGTGAGATTGAGATCATAACCGCCTGGCTGCAGGTCGGGGATCGAATTCGCTGTGCGATACAATTCTCTCACGGCGGCAGGTGCTGTCTCGGCAAGCCGACCCAAGTCCCCAGCGGGAGCTAGGAAGAAGTGGAGGAAAGTCGAGGGCCCTCCGCGACCCGCCGTTAGCGCCGCAGTCTTTCCGCCGGCGATGAACAGTCCCTCTCCGGCGTGGAGCATTTTGGCCTCGCCATCGAGCGCGACCTCGGTCGATCCTGACATCTGGTAGAGGATGCCGTTGGCCGCCGAGACGCTGCTCCTTTCGTCCGGCTGAAGAGTGATGCTCACCGTTTTGAAATGGAGGGGCACGTCTGTAACGGTCGGCAGTTTGGTTGCGGCGATTACTGTTCGCGTAATTGCCGGTGGAGCGGCGGTGGTTTGTGCGGCCCCGGGGGCGGGAAGTGCCATCGCGCCGAGCAACAGTAGTCCGGTTGTCCTGAACTGCATGATTGCCTCCCAGGTTCAGCGGATCATCGGAGCACCATACGCTCTCCCAGCGCCTCTTGGAATGGCAGGCCGCTTCGAGCTGCTATTGGAGGGAAACCGGGAGCAAAGGCCGAGCGAAACTGAGTTCGTGGCCATCGGGGGCAACTAGAACAGCACCGGCACTGGCCCGTTTTAGCCCCAAGTGGCCTATTGGAGTTTGGGAGTAGCCGAGTTTGCAAAGCCTGGCAGCAGGCGCTACGAGGCCATTCCCCGCTGTGACCGGGGTGGCGAGTGTCCTCGACCTCTGCCCGAGGTAATCAATCTAGTCGACCCATAGGAGGCCGAGAGCAGCAACAGAAAAAGCGCCCTAGCTGCTTTGTATCTGGCAGCGGCGCGGCTGTCTTCCCGACCCCACATCACAACTGTCTCTTCGCTGGTGCGCACGCGCCAAGTCCACCCTCGGCCTCGCCTCTTCACGGCGACATCATAGATTGGGAATTGATTAGACATTGCACTGCGAAAGGATTGCGTCCGCAGGCTTCAGCCTTTGCCGAATCGTTCAAGCTGGAATGCTGTACGGTATCGTTGAAGCAGAGCCAATTTAGCCAGTGGGGTTTGGCGGGCGAATTTGTTCAGTGAAAGCAGGGTGGACAGCGCATGAAAGACTTGGCTGGACAGACCGCATTCGTGACAGGCGCTGCCTCGGGGATCGGACCTGGGATCGCGACCGCGCTGTCACAGGCGGGGGTGAAGGTCATGCTCTGCGATATCGAGGAAGAGGCGCTGAAAGAAGCGGTCGCGGAGCTGAAGACCCGGCCCCACGTCGATGTCGATGGCGTGAAAGCTGACGTCTCGCTCAAAGGCGAGCTTCAGACGGCAGCGGACGCGACCGTCGCGCGGTACGGCAAAATCCACATATTGGTCAACAATGCGGGCGTGGGCGGCGGCGGCACCTATGGTGAGTGGACTGATGCAGGTTGGAACTGGGTCCTTGGCGTCAACTTGATGTCGGTGATCTGGGGCTTCGAGATTTTCAGTCCGCTGATCGAAGCGCACGGCGAAGGAGGGCACGTGGTTTCTACGGCGTCCGTCTCCGGACTGATTGCGGGACCAACTCCGGCGTACGATGTGAGCAAATATGGAGTGGTGGCGCTGTCCGAGGGGATGCGTAACGTGCTCGCGCCGAGGAAGATTGGGGTATCCGTTCTGTGTCCGGGCGTCATCCGCACGCAGATCATGAACTCTCGGCGCAACGTGCCGCAGCGGTTTGTTGGCGCTGTCGGCAACCCTCCGCCGACAGAAGGCCCCCGCGCCGAGTTCATCAAGGCATTGCAGGAACGGATTAACAACGGCATTGATCCGCTCTATGTGGGCGAACTGGTTCGCGAGGCCATCGAAAACGACTGGCCCTACATTTTCACCGATACTGAGCACGAACCGTTCATCGACGAGTGCTTCGCGGCGATCAAGCAGGGCTTCGACCGTATACGCGGACGAACGCCGCGACGCTAGCTCTCGCATCTGCTCAGAGCCGCTTGTGGCCCCTAAGCCGAGGAGCGCCTCAGCCGCCGTCATGTCCGCTGTCGCCGCAGACCGTCTCGCTAGCCTGCAAGCTCTCTTCGACAAGGCGAACCTTCTCGTCGCAACTCCATCGCCGCCGACGCTCGGACATTGAGTCGCGGTGGCTGACCAACTAAATGCGCGTGTAGCCTTCCGATATGAAGCTACTTCGGCTCCTGCTTGCTATCTAGTTCGCGAGCAGCCAAGCTAAGCTCCAGCTCTCTGAGCTGATCGACCAACTGCTCTACGATCTCTTCACAGTCAGATGGCGTCAGTGAATGCACACCGCGCAATGCCAGTTGGTTCTGGAGGATCGTCGCCATCATGGCTTTAATGCTCATGCGCGCTTGTCCGAAAAATTAGATCGTCACAAAAATCAATCTCAAGTAGAAGCCAAATATGGAGGATGTGCAATGCCCGCAAAAATACGGACAATAATCAAGTTCGCAAAGAACGTTTGCAATGCTCTTACTTCTTCACCAGTATTCCCATCGCACGCGGCGGCACCTATGCCGCGATGATTGCGCCTTCAGGCGTGAGTCTTCCAGTCATCGTGTTCTCCGTTCAATGTGGACAAGGTGAGTGACGACATCCCAGTTGCCAAGGTGGCGAACGACCTGCCGTGCGCATCCCATCGAGGACTGCTCGTGACCCTGGCTGTGTAAAAACGCGAAAGATCGAGACACGGTCAGAATTGCATTCTTCAGTTCGCTCTCTAAGTTGAATTCGCTTTCGAGTTGAGCACCAAGACGATGTTGGACGAATAACTTCTTCTATCGCGGTCAATCGTCTAAGCGTTGTCACACAGCCAAGACCCTGAACTGACATCGGATCGGCTCGTTATTTGCTCCAATTTTTGGAGTTTCTGCCCTTCCGGGATACCGCCTCAAGCCAATAGAATGCCTACCGTTGAGATCAGAGGCTGTATATGACCCAACGGTCCCCGGAACGGAGTAGTGCACGCAAATTGGGTGAAAAGTCTCCCAAGCCGAAGCGCAAGACACAAGCAAAAGCCCGGTACTCGAGTGGTCCGTCGGCTGCCGATCTGCGATTGGAGTTTAGCCGCCTTACGCTCGAACTAGCTGAGGCACGTGAGCGGCAGGCGGCAACCACTGAGGTTCTTCAAGTTATCTCGTCCTCTCGCGGTGAACTCGGACCGGTGTTCGAGGCGATGCTTGCCAATGCGATGCGCATCTGCGCGGCGCAATGCGGCTTCATCTACAAGATGGAAGAAGGCGCTATGCGGGCGATGGCGGAAATCGGTGTCCCTCCTGCACTTGCCGAGTATCGTCGGAAGCATCTCCATCCGGGAGGTCCAACGACCCCTGTTGATCTCATGCGGGCGACCAAGAAACCAGCGCATATTCCCGATGCCCGGGAGAGCGACGCTTATCGGATGGGCAATCCCAATGCGGTTGCAGGCGTCGAACTCGGCGGCGCGCGGACGGTATTGTACGTCCCGATGATCAGGGATGACAATATTGTCGGAGTCATCAATTTGTACCGACAAGAGGTTAGACCTTTCACCCCCGAGCAAATCTCACTCGTGGAAAGCTTTGCCAGTCAGGCCATTATTGCAATTGAGAATGCCCGCCTGTTCGACGAGGTGCAGCGACAAACTCGCGATCTTTCCGAATCTTTACAGCAACAGACCGCGACCGCCGAAGTACTCGGCGTGATCAGCGGTTCTTTCGGCGACCTAGGACCCGTTTTCGATGCGATGCTCGACAAGGCAATAGAGCCGGTCCCGATTGTCTGAACAAAAATTCCGCGTCGATAAGTGGAGACTCTGCCGGTGTTAGGCCGCCGCGCGGAGCGGAGGAAGATCGAAGTAGGCTTGATCCGGGGTGCGGTCGTCAAGGCT
>NZ_JARVWW010000043.1 GCF_029846715.1 Bradyrhizobium nivariense | reverse complement strand
AATCATCGAGGCATTCCGGCAACAGCGTCGTCTGCTGGCGATCCGCCCCTTGAACGAAACCCCGCATCACTTCCCCCGCCGATTCAGCAAGGAATCATAGCATCGACGGGGTTTTCACACAGCCTGGGCCCATAGCTGACCTGAGACAATGTTCAGCTTAATTCCGCAAAGCGTCGGCCAGCGGACATCGCTTAAGCTGCACCAATGAATCTCGATTTATGAGTGTACGGCCTGATCTGCGCTTACGAACGCCGCCTCCATTGCCTTGCGCGTCCTGATCGTCTCGTTGCCTGCGTCAAACTCGACATCGCTCCAGCGCACGATCTCGCCATGGGCGACGGCGTGTTTCAGTTTCAGCCGATGCGCCAGGCCGATCGGCAGCGCGCTGGCCTTGAGGCTTGCGGCTGCCGGCACCAGCTTGCCCCATACCGTGTAGCCGCCTTCGCCGTCCAGCATCTCGCCGGCACGCAAGTCGCGCTTGGCGACCGCGGCGACGTCGCCGCGGAAGCCGTAGGGCTGGCCGGTGGGTTCGCCGCGCAGCGCCGCCGACAGGACCGAGATGTTCAGCTCGAGGCCGATCAAATGGTACGGCTTGTACATCGCCGCGAAGCGTCCGCTGGCGTCGGTCTTCAATCCGTATTGCCTGAAGCAGTCGGCGGCGTAGTCGTTCGGCGCCTCCAGCACGACATAGACGCCCCAGCGCAGATCGCGAAACACCGGCCGTCCGTCGCGCTCGAGTGAGGAGACCACTTCCACCACGCCCGACCGCTCCAGCACGCCGCCTCTGTCGCGGGGCCGCATGATATGGGGCAGGTCGTCGACGCCGCAGGGCGGAAACAACAGGCCCTCCGCAGGCACGTCCAGTCCGCAGGCATTGGCGATCGCGGCCATCTCGATCGCCGACTTGGTGCCGTCGAGGAAGGAGTTGAACATCTGCGGATTCATACCGGCCGATTGCGCCTCGCCCGCGGTCAGCCCGTAATGCTGCCAGACGCCATCCGGCGTCACGTCGTGATAGGCCGGCAGATACTTCGTCCCTTTGCCGGCGGCAACCACGTGAAAACCGGTGGCGCGGGCCCAATCCACCATCTCCGCGGTCAGCGCCGGCTGGTCGCCATAGGCGAGCGAATAGACGACGCCGGCCTTGCGCGCTTCCTCGGCGAGCAGCGGACCCGCCAGCACGTCGGCCTCGACATTGACCATCACGATATGCTTGCCGGCCGCGATGGCCGCACGCGCGTGCTTGATGCCGACGGCCGGATTGCCGGTCGCCTCCACCACCACGTCCATCGCGCCGCCGGCAATGGCGCGGGCGCCGTCTTCGGTGAAGACGGTCGCGGCGATGCGGGCCTCGTCCCACCCGACCGTGCGGCAGGCCTCGCGCGCACGATCACGGTCGATGTCGATGATGATCGGCACCTCCAGCCCCGGCGTGTGCGGCACCTGTGCCAGAAACATCGAGCCGAATTTGCCGGCGCCGATCAGCGCCACACGGACGGGCTTGCCGGCGGAAGCGCGGGCCTGGAGGAGGCGGAAGAGGTTCATGGGGCTTGTCCGATTATGGTCGTGTCCCGGACGCGATGCAGCCTAGGCGATGCGTAGCATCGTCCGACAACGCTGCTTCGCAGAGCCGGAACCCAGAAAGGGCCCCGGCTCTGCAGCGCATCGTCGAAGAGACGCTGCGCTGCGTCCGGGGCACGAGACCTGTTTACTCCGCCGCCTGCCGCGGCGCACGCGCGAGCCGCACCAGCGCGTCGTCGTCTACCGTCTTGATCGGCGCGAAGTCGCGATGCGCGATGTACTCCGGCCGCGTCGGCGCGCGGATGTAGTTCGAAACCGCATTCAGCGTCAGGTACACGATCTTGCGCGGGTAGGGCGTGATGTTGCCAGCCGAGCCGTGCACGAGATTGCCGTGGAACAACAGCATGCCACCTGGCTTGCCGGTCGGCGCCACGATGCCGCCCTGCTTGACCAGGCGCGTCACCGTTGCCTCATCCAGCGTCCACAGCGGATAGGACGTGGTGGCAAGGTCATGCGAGGCTTCGAGATCGCCGGCGTCCTGGCTGCGCGGCACCAGCATCAGCGGGCCGTTGATCGGCATCACCTCGTCCAGAAAGATCGCGACGTTCATCGCGCGCGGCTCGGGCATGCCGTCGTCGCGCTTCCAGGTGCCGTAATCCTGGTGCCATTGCCAGACGTCGCCGGTGAAGGCCGATTTCGCGTTGATCTTGAATTGGTGCATGTAGACCTTTTCGCCGAACAGCTGCTCGACCGGGTCGATCATGCGCGGATGCGCGCCGAGGATGCGGAACGCCTCGTTGTAGAGATGCGCGGCAAAGGCCGTGCGCGGCGCGCCGCTCTTCTCGCGCCAGACTTCGGGCCGGTTCGCGTCATAGATGCCGACCGCCTCGCGCGCGAGGAGATCGACCTCCTCCGGGCTGAACAATTCGGGCAGGAACAGCCAGCCCTCGCGGTGGAAGAACTCCAATTGCTCCTGGGACAGTTTCATGGGTCGTCCTCCTTGTGTTGTTTTTCATTGTCGTCCCGGCGTGAATGCCTACGCCGCCGCCTCGTCCGTCGCCCTCAATCTCTCCTCGGTCATCCGTCCCGCTGTCTGCGCATGCGCAAGCGCCGCACGTTCGGCCGCCTTCGCGTCGCCAGCAAGAATGTGTCCGGCAATGTCGGCATGCTCGGCCCAGGCACTGCCGCGATAATCGAGCTCGGACAGCACCGTCGCCATCGAGCGGCGCATATGCGGCCACTGCGGTGTAATCGTCTCTTCGATCACGGGATTGCCGGCGAGCCGATAGATCGCGCGATGAAAATCGACGTCGAGCGTGATGAGCTCGGCCAGCGTCGTGTTGCGGTCGATCCGGCGTCCGGCGGCGAGCGCCGCCTCCAGCCGCGCGCGTCCCGCCTCGTCGGTGCCTGCGCGCTCCGCGGCAAGCCGGGCGGCAAGCGCATCGATGGCGCCGCGCACCTCGTAGAGCTGGCGGATGCGTGCGGGATCGAGCTGGGTGACTTCAAAGCCGCGCCGGCCGCTCTCGGCGACCAGCCCCTGCCGGTGCAACAGGTGCAGCGCATGCGACACCGGCTGGCGCGACACGCCGAGCCTGTCGGCGAGCTCATTCTGCCGGATGCGCTGGCCGGGCTGCAGCGTGCGGTCGGAGATCGCCTCCAGGATCCGCGCATAGACCTGGTCGATCAGGTTCGGGAGCGGGTCGAGAGGGATCACGCCGGCGTCTCCGAGGGCCATGGAATGGAATACGGAATTCTGTATTCGAACGTACGGCGCGACGATGAGGCCGTCAAGCGCGACCAGCGCGGCGTCTGACCTCGTTTTTGCACCCCGCCAAGCCATTGATATTGCTAAGGTCTGCTACTGTGCATGGGGTTGTTTTTCGAGAAAAAGAGGGCGAGGCCGTCTACTCCGCCAAAAACGCGACCACCGCCTCGCCGAACTCCAGCGGTGCCTGCTCGAACATCCAGTGGCCGGCATTGGGGATCACGGCCGTCCTGCTGCCTGCGATGTGCTCGGCCAGCACGCGCCACATCACCGACAGGCTCCCCGTCGTCGTGCCGCCGCCGATCAGCAGCGTCGGTGTCGTGATCGCCTGCGCATCCGTGAGCGTGTAGGGCCTGCGCTGCTCGTTGATCTGGCCGAGGAAGGTGATGGCGTTGTCGCGCAATTGCTGCTTCGCCGCCGCCGGCACGCGCCGCCACGAGCCGTCGCCTTCGATGCCTTCATAGAAATTCTGCAGCGCGCCCTCGAGATCGCCGGCGCGGATCATCTCGACCGAGCGCGCCGTGCGCGCGGCCAGCGGCGGATGCGCGGGCGTGCCCTCAGGTAACGGCAGGCTCGCATCGAGATCGCCGCCGGGCTCGGCCAGCACCAGCTTGCGCAACAGATCGGGCCGCGCCTGCGCCACGCGAAACGCGATGTGGCCGCCGCGCGAATGGCCCATCAAATCGACCGGCCCGGGCCTGACCTGCTCGATGAAAGCGATCACGTCAGCGACGTGCCGGGCCATCTTGTAATCGTCGCCGACGGCATCCCAGTGCTCGGGAAAGAAATGCCGCAGGCTGACCGAGGTCACACGATGCGCCTTCGACAGCGGGCCGAGCACTGAGTACCAGGTGCGGAAATCGCCGAGTGTGCCGTGCACGCAGACCAGCGGCGGCCCCTCTCCGACTTCGAGATAGGCCATGTCGTATCCGTTGACGCGAAATGTCTGCATGATCAGCTCGCCAAAAAGTCCAGGACCACTTCGGAGTATTTTTGCGGCGCCTGCTCGAACATCGGGTGCGTCGCGTTCGGGATGACCGCCGTCCTGGAATACGGCACATGCGCGGCGAGCGCATGCAGCACTTTTGGCAGCAGACCCTTGGTCCGGGCGCCCAGGACGAACAGCGTCGGCATCTTGATTGATTCCGCATCCGCCTTCGAGAACGGTGGGCGATTGTCGCGGACCTGGCCGATCAGGGTGAAGGCGTTGTCGCGCAGATTCTGCTTCACCATCGCCGGCAGCCGCGGCCAGGTGCCGGGTCCCTCCAGGGTGTCGACGAAGACGGCGAGGCCGCCATCGACATCGCCGGCCGCGATCTTCTCCGCCGAGGCGGTGAAGCGCGCCAGCAGCGGCGAGGGGCCGCCGGCATAATCCGGATCGAGGCTCGCATCGAGCTCGCCGCCGGGCTCGGCCAGGACCAGCCGCCGGAGCAGCTCCGGCCGCCGTTGCGCCACACGGAAGCAGATGTGCCCGCCGCGGGAATGGCCCATCAAATCGACCGGGCCGAGGTCGAGTTCCTCGATGAAAGCGATGACGTCGTCGACATGCTGGGCGATCGAATAGGTGTCGCCGACGCCATCCCATTGTGCCGGGAAGAAATGCCGCAAGCTGACAGGAATCACCCGGTGCCGCTGCGTCAGCGGCCCGAGCACGCAGCCCCAGGTGCGGAAGTCGGACAGAGAGCCGTGCACGCAAACCAGCGGCGGCCCCGCCCTGGCCTCGCCCACGTCGAAATAGGGCATGTCGTATCCGTTGACGTGGAGGCTTTGCATTCTGGGCTCGCGAAAAGGGGGGCGGAACTCCTGTGCAAGATTCCCGGAAACCGGGTGGATCGCAACTATTTCCAAGCCTAGATTTGGGCTCAGATCACTATGGGGGCATGCAAGGGAACGCAAGCCAGGGACCAAGCCATGACCGACCAGCATTTTGCCCTGTTCGATAGCAAGATCGGCCTATGCGCCATCGCCTGGGGTCCGCGCGGCATCAACGGCACGCAACTGCCGATGGGCGGTGAGCAGAAGATCCGCACCCGCATCAGCCAGCGTCATGCTGACGCCAGCGAAGCCGAGCCGACCGCCGAAGTACAGCAGGCGATCGACCGCATCACAAAACTGCTCGCGGGCGAGCCGGATGACCTCACCGACATCCCGCTCGATCTCGACGGCGTGCCCGACTTCAACCGCGGCGTCTACGAGATCGCCCGCACCATTCCGCCGGGCAAGACCGTCACCTATGGCGACATTGCCAGGCAACTTGGCGGTGTCGAGCTGTCGCGCGACGTCGGCCAGGCGCTCGGCCGCAACCCGTGTCCGATCGTGGTGCCCTGCCATCGCGTGCTGGCGGCCGGCAACAAGCCCGGCGGCTTCTCCGCGAATGGCGGCGTGGTGACGAAGCTGAAGATGCTGGAGATCGAAGGCGCGCTGGTGAATCACACGCCGAGCTTGTTTGATTGAGGCTCGGCGCCGATTCCGGGCGCGCTAAATCTTCGCCGTCGCCTTAGGCCAATATTTATCGCGCAAATGGCGCTTCACCAGCTTGCCGGTTGGCGTGCGCGGCAGCTCGGCTTCGAAATCGACCGAGCGCGGGCATTTGATCGCGGAGAGACGGCTCTTGCAGTAGGCGATCAGATCGGCCTCGAGCTGCTTGCCGGCGCGCTTCGGATCGTGCGGCTGCACCACCGCCTTCACCTCCTCGCCCATCTCCTCGTTCGGCACGCCGAACACGGCGACGTCGGCGACTTCAGGGTGGGTGATGAGCACGTCCTCGGTTTCCTGCGGGTAGATGTTCACCCCGCCGGAGATGATCATGTAGGACTTGCGGTCGGTGAGAAAGAGGAAGCCGTCTCTGTCGAGATAGCCGACGTCGCCGAGCGTCGACCACCCTTTTGCGTTGTAGGCTTTCTTCGTCTTCTCGGGGTCATTGTGATAGGTGAAAACAGGCGCATCGGCGAAATAGACCGTGCCGATCTCGCCTGTCGGCTGCTCCTCGTCGTTCTCGTCGAGAATCTTGATCTTGCCGACGACGGCGCGGCCGACGCTGCCGCGATGCTCCAGCCATTCCTTCGAGTTGCAGACGGTGACGCCGTTGCCTTCGGAGCCGGCGTAATACTCGATCAGGATCGGCCCCCACCATTCGATCATCTTTGCCTTGACGTCGACGGGGCAGGGGGCGGCAGCGTGGATCGCGCCCTTCAGCGTCGAGACGTCGTAACGGTTGCGGACCTCGTCCGGCAGCTTCAGCATGCGCACGAACATGGTCGGCACGAGCTGGGACTGCGTGACCTTGTATCTCTCGACCAGCTTCAAAAATTCTTCGGCGTCAAAGTGCTCCATGATGATGGAAGTGCCACCGAGCACGATCGCCATCATGTTGAAGCGCAAGGGAGCGGCGTGATAGAGCGGCGCCGGTGAGAGATAGGTGCTCTCGGCGTTCATGCCGCACATGTCGGCGCAGAGCACGCGCAGGAAGGCGTTCGGCTCGTCGATCGGCTTGCCCTCGAACGCCTTCTTGATGCCCTTGGGCCGGCCGGTCGTGCCCGACGAATACAGCATGTCGTAGCCGGCGACCTCGTCTGCGATCGGCGTTGTCGGCTGCGTGGCGGCTTCCTTGTCATAGGAGCGGAAGCCGGCTTGCGGCTCGTCCATCATGTAGAAGACCGGCTCGCCGGCGCCCTTGATCAGGGCCTTGACCTGGTCCGCGCATTTCGGCGTCGTGATCACGACCTTGGCGCCGCAATCGGCGATGATGTAGTCGATCTCGTCCTGCTTCAGGTAGCGGCTGATCGCGGTGTAATAAAGCCCGCTCCGCTGTGCCGCCCAGCAGATCTCCATGAAGGCGAGCCGGTTCTCCATCAGCAGCGCGATGTGGTCGCCAGCCTTCAGTCCGAGCGAGCGGAACAGGTTTGCGCCCTGGTTCGAGAGCTCGTCGAGCTCGCGATAGGTGATCGCCTTGCCGGTCGCCGCCATCTGGTAGGCGATCTTGTCGGGTGTGGTGCGGGTGTGGATGGAGGGGTGAGTCATAGGTAAAGGTCCCAAAACAAGTGTCATCCCGGCGAAAGCCGGGATCCATAACCACAGGCCTCGATTGTTGAGACAAGATGGAGTTCCAGCGCAGCACAACCACAGCCTCCCGTGATTATGGGTCCCGGATCGGCGCGCGCTTGAGGCGCGCTTGTCCGGGACGACACCATCTGCGTGGAAGAAGTCTACAGCCGCTCCACGATCGTCACATTCGCCATGCCGCCGCCTTCGCACATGGTCTGCAGGCCGTAGCGCTTGCCGCGCTGATGCAGGGCGTGGACCAGCGTCGTCATCAGCTTGGTGCCGGAGCCGCCGAGCGGATGGCCGAGCGCGATGGCGCCGCCATTGACGTTGAGACGCTCCGGATCGGCGCCGGTGGTCTTGAGCCAAGCGGTCGGCACCGAGGCGAAGGCCTCGTTGACCTCGAACAGGTCGATGTCGCCGATCGTCATGCCGGCCTTCTCCAGCGCGCGCTTGGTGGCGTGCAGCGGTGCGTCCAGCATGATCACGGGATCGCCGCCCATCATGGTCATGTGATGGATGCGCGCCAGCGGCTTCACGCCGAGCTGCTTGAGGCCGCGCTCGTTCACCACCATGACGCCGGAGGCGCCGTCGCAGATCTGGCTGGCGCTGGCCGCGGAGAGCTTGCCGTGCTCGGCGATCAGCTTGACGCCCTTGATGCCGTCCAGGGTGGCGTCGAAGCGGATGCCTTCGTCGATGTGGTGGGTGTCCTTGGAGCCATCGGCGCGGGTGATTTCGAGCGGCACGATCTCTGTCTTGAAATGGCCGGCCTGCGTTGCCGCGATCGCGCGCTGATGGCTGTTGTAGGAGTATTCGTCGAGGTCATCCTTCGACAGGCCATACTTCTCGGCCATCATCTCGGCGCCGGTGAATTGGCTGAACACGATGTTCGGATATTTGTGCTCGATGCCCGGGCTCTTGTAATTGCCAAAACCGTTCTTGGCCGGAAGTTGCGACGACAGGCCCATCGGCACGCGCGTCATCGATTCCACGCCGGCGGCGATCACCACGTCCATCGCGCCGGACATCACGGCTTGGGCTGCAAAGTGCAGCGCCTGCTGCGAGGAGCCGCACTGACGGTCGATCGAGGTGCCCGGCACGCTCTCCGGCAGCTTCGAGGCCATGATCGCGTTGCGCGCGACGTTGTTGGACTGCTCGCCGACCTGCATCACGCAGCCCATGATCACGTCCTCGACCAGCGCGGGATCGACCTTGGTCCGGTCGACCAGCTCGTCCAGCACCTTCGCGGCGAGATCGGCCGGATGCCAGCCGGCGAGGCGGCCCCCCTTGCGCCCGCCGGCAGTACGCGCAGCGGCGACGATGTAAGCCTCGGCCATGTCGGTTTCTCCCTGGATTGTCCTGTATCGCGTTGGATTGTCGGCGCGGATTTAAGGGGCGGGCGATCGTTTAGTCAATCGATCAATTAACTCTTGTGGGGAGGCGCTGCTTGGGCTTATCTGCGCGCTCTCGACGCACAGCAGAGATGTCCGTGACTACCAGCGTACCGAACAGGCTCCCCAGCGGCAAAAATTCCACGGCAGAGAAATTGCTCGTGGCCGCGAGCGAGTTGATGATCGAACGCTCCTCGATCGAGATTTCGCTCAGCGACATCGCGCAGAAGTCGGGCGCCAACGCCGCACTGGTCAAATATCACTTCGGCAACAAGGACGGCCTGCTGTTGGCGCTGCTTGAGCGCGACGCCGGAACGGAACTGTCCAATCTCGAATATCTGTTGGCGCAGCCGATCACGCCGACCGCGAAGCTGAAGCTGCATATCGGCGGCATCATCCGCGCCTATCACCGGTTTCCCTATATGAACCGGCTGATCCACTATCTTCTGCACGAGAGCGTTGCCGGCTCCGCGGACGAGGTCTCGAAATTCTTCGTGGCGCCGCTGCTCGACTTTCATCGCCGCCTGCTCGCCGAAGGTGTCAGCCGCGGCGAGTTTCGCGCGACCGATCCGGTGCTGTTCTACACCAGCCTGATCGGCGCTTGCGATCATCTGTTCTTCGGCCGGCACGCGATGTCTCGCGCGACCGGCGTCGGCCCGGTCACCGATGACGTCTGCCGGCAATATATCAAGCACATGGAAACGCTGATATGCGGCGGAATTCTCACAAAAATCGAGGAAGCTGCCGCGGCTGGATAATCCGGCCAAACTCTCAAAATCTAGGGAAGAAACGCCCAAGGAAAAGGTCGAGGAAAGGTATTCGCGATGCAGTTGAAAGACGTAGCCGTTCTCATCACCGGCGGTGGTTCGGGCCTCGGTGCCGCGACCGCCCGCGCCATGGCCGCCAAGGGCGCCAGGATCGGCGTGATCGACCAGAGCAAGGAAAACGCCGAGAAAATTGCCGCCGAAGTGAAAGGCGTCGCGCTGCATGCCGACGTCACCAGTGAAGAGCAGATCAAGGCGGCTATCGCCAAGGCGGAAGCCGCGCACGGCGTTGCGCGCGTGCTGATGAACTGCGCCGGCATCGGCGGCTCGCAGCGCATCGTCGGCCGCGACGGCGTCTACCCGCTGGAAAAGTTCGCGCGCATCATCAACGTCAATTTGATCGGTACCTTCAACTGCCTGCGTCTGTTCGCCGAGCGCCTCGTCACGATCGAGCCGGTCGGTGAAGAGCGCGGTGTCATCGTCAACACGGCCTCGGTTGCCGCTTACGAAGGCCAGATCGGCCAGATCGCTTATGCGGCGTCGAAGGGCGGCGTCGTCGGCCTCACGCTGCCGGCCGCGCGCGACCTCGCGAGCCAGAAGATCCGCGTCAACACCATCGCGCCCGGCCTGTTCCTGACGCCGCTGCTGATGGGCTTGAACGAAGAGGCCCGCAAGAGCCTCGGTGCCCAGGTGCCGCATCCCGCGCGCCTCGGCGACGCCAATGAATATGGCTCGCTGGCCGTGCACATCGTCGAGAACCCGATGCTCAACGGCGAGACCATCCGCCTCGACGGCGCGATCCGTATGGCGCCGCGGTAGGCAGAGGCTCTTCTTCCCTTCTCCCCTTGTGGGAGAAGGTGGCGCGCTCTTGAGCGCGCCGGATGAGGGGTCTCTATCCGCGGAGACAGACCCCTCACCCAAGCGAATTCCTGGCTAGCGACGTACATGCCCTCTCCCACAAGGGGAGAGGGCGCAATAACCGCCACTCGAAGAGCGGATGCAGGAGCGCCTCATGTCCCAACCGCTGCTGATCGAGCACAGTGACGGCGTCGACACGGCGACGCTCAATCGTCCGGAGAGCCTCAACGCGCTCGATCCCGCGCTGATCGACGCGCTCAACGTCTACTTCCAGGGCCTCCAGCGCAACCGCGACACGCGCGTCGTCGTGCTGAAGGGCGCCGGCAGGAATTTTTGTGCGGGCCTCGACCTCAAGGCCGCGATGGCGCGCCGTACCGGTCAGCAGGAGCCACCTGGCGTCACCGAGTCGCTGGATTCGCAGCGGCGCATCGCCGACATCGTGATGCTGATGCGGCGCTGTCCGCAGCCGATCATCTCTCTGGTGCAGGGCGCGGCCGCCGGCGGCGGCTTTGCGCTGGCGCTTGCCTCCGATATCCGCATCGCGACGAGATCGGCGCGGATGAACTGCGCCTTCATCAAGCTCGGGCTCGGCGGCTGCGACATCGGCACCAGCTATTTCCTGCCGCGCCTCGTCGGTGTCTCCGTGGCCTCGGAGCTGATCCTCACAGGGCGCTTCATCGGTGCCGAGCGCGCACTCGCGGTCGGGCTGGTCTCCGAGGTCGTCGATGAGGACAAGCTGGATGACGCCGCCGAACCTTATGTCGACGCGATGATCACAGCGTCGCCCGTAGGCCTGCGCCTGTCCAAGGAATGTCTCAACATGAGCGTCGATGCCGGATCGCTGGAAGCCGTTATCGCGATGGAGGACCGCAACCAGGTCCTGTGCAGCCGCTCGGAGGAGTTTTCGGAAGGCATCAGGGCCTTCCTTGAGAAGCGAAAGCCTGTCTATATCAGGCGCTGACAACGAAGATCCGTAAAGGACGAGAAATTCCGGGAGACGCAAAATGAGCGGGAATGCGGCGGCGGTGATGACGAAACCCGCCTTTCGCAAGGTGGAATGGCTGGCGCGCGACATCGACGTCGAGCGCCGCGACGACGGCACGGTGGTGCTGAAGTCGCGCATTCCCTTGCAAACTTACGAGACGCACATTCCGGCTTCGCTCGCGAAATGGGCCAAGCAAGCGCCGGAGCGCATCTGGCTGGCGCAACGCGGCGGCCCCAACCGCGAATGGCGAAAAGTCTCCTATGGCGAAGCCAAGCGCACGGTGGATGCGCTGACACAGGCGCTGCTCGATTTCGACATCAGCGGCCGCCCGGTCGCAATCCTCTCCGGCAATTCGATCGAGCACGCGCTGATGACGCAGGCCGCGATGCAGGCGCGCGTTCCGGCCGCGCCGGTATCGCCGGCCTACTCCTTGATGAGCCATGATCACGTCAAGCTGAAATATCTGTTCGATCTGATCAAGCCGGCCGTGGTGATGGTGCAGGACGGCTCGACATTCGAGAAGGCGCTGAAAGCGCTCGACCTCACCGGCGTCACCGTCGTTCACGTCTTACGGCCCTGCGACGGCATCGAGAGCGTCAGCTTTGCCGAGCTCGCGGCGACACAAGTGACCGCCGATGTCGAAGCATCGATCGCGAAGATCACGCCTGAGACCGTCGGCAAACTGCTGTTCACGTCAGGCTCGACCGGCATGCCCAAGGCCGTCATCAACACGCAAGCGATGATGTGCGCCAATGCGGCGATGATGATGCAGGTGCGGCCGCGCGATCCGGGCGGTCCGATCTCGACCATGCTGGACTGGATGCCCTGGAATCACACCATGGGCGGCAATGCGGCGTTCCATCCGATCCTGGTCGACGGCGGCACGCTCTATATCGACGATGGCCGGCCGATGCCGGGCCTGTTCGAGGAGACGCTGCGCAATCTGCGCGAGATATCCCCGACCTATTACGCCAACGTGCCGGCCGGTTATGCCGCGCTGGCGGCGGCGATGGAGAAGGACGATGCGCTTTGCCGCTCCTTCTTCAAGAATCTCTCGATCATGGCTTATGGCGGCGCGCGGCTGCCGGATGATCTCTACGACCGCATGCAGGCCCTCGCCGTGAAGACTACCGGCGAGCGCATCGTGTTCTACACCGGCTGGGGCTCGACCGAGACCGCGCCGACCTCGACCGGCACCTATTGGGACACCGAGCGCGTCGGCCTGATCGGCCTGCCGTTCCCCGGCGTCGAGCTGAAGATGGTGCCGTGCGGCTCGAAATACGAGCTGCGCTTGCGCGGCGTCAACGTCACGCCCGGCTATTTCGGTCAGCCTGATCTGACGAAGAAGATGTTCGACGAAGAGGGTTTCTACTGCATCGGCGATGCCGGCATCTTCGTCGACGAAGCCGATCCCGTGAAGGGCATCATCTTTGCCGGCCGCGTCGTCGAGGACTTCAAGCTCACCACCGGCACCTTCGTCCATGTCGGCTCGCTGCGTACCGATGCGATCGCCGGCACGACGCCCGTCGTGCACGATGCGCTGGTCGCGGGTCAGGATCGTGCCTTCATCGGCCTGCTGGCGTGGCCGAACCTGCACGCCTGCCGCCAGCTCGTCGGCAATCCCGATCTCAGCTTCGAGGCTGCGGTGAAGCATCCCGAGGTAGTCGCTTGCTTCAGGCGTGGGCTGGAGGCTCACAACAAAGAGTGCGAAGGCGCCAGCAGCCGCATCATCGCGCGCGCCATGCTGATGGCGGAGCCGCCCTCGATCGACGGTAACGAGCTCACCGACAAGGGCTACATCAACCAGCGCGCCGGCCTGGAGCGCCGCGTTGCATTGGTCGAGCGGCTTTATGCCGACAAACCGGATCAAGACGTCATCATTCTCAAGTAATCGACATCACCAACACGGATACGCGCCATGAACTTCGATTTCTCCGACGATCAGAAGCAGCTCCGCGATCAGGCGCGCAAATTCCTCACTGAGAAATGTTCGCCCAAGGCGGTGCGCACAGTCCTCGACGGCAAGGCGCCGTATGACAAGGAGCTGTGGAAAGGCCTCGCCGAGATGGGCTTTCTCGGTGTCGCTATTCCCGAGGACTTTGGTGGTGCCGGCGCCGGTCATCTCGAACTTTGCGTGATCGCTGAAGAGATGGGCCGGGCGAACGCGCCGGTGCCGTTTTCCTCCACCGTCTATCTCGCTGCCGAAGCGCTGCTGATCGCCGGCAGTGACGCGCAGAAGAAGAAATGGTTGCCGGCGATTGCCTCGGGTGAGGCGATCAGCACGCTGGCGCTGTTCGAGGGCAAGGGCAATCCGTCACCGAAGAACGTCAAGCTCACGGCTGCGAATGGCGTGCTCAACGGTGTCAAGAAGCCGGTTGCCGACGGCGCAATCGCCGACTTCGCGGTGGTCGCGGCGCGCACGGGATCGAGCGGGCGCGACGGCGACATTTCCTTGTTCATTGTCGATCTCAAGGACGGCGGCGTCGAGGTGAAAGGCCTTACCACTCTCGATCCGACCCGGGGGCAGGCCGAGATCACTTTCAAAGATTGCAGGGCCGAGCCGGTCGGTGCCCCAGGCGAAGGTTGGAGCATCCTTACCCAGGTGCTCGACCGTGCCGCGGTGCTGTGCGCTTTCGAGCAGATCGGCGGCTCCGACCGCGCGCTGGAGATGGGCCGCGACTACGCGCTCGACCGCATCGCCTTCGGCCGACAGATCGGCTCGTTCCAGGCGGTCAAGCATATGCTGGCGGACATGTACGTGTCGGCGACGCTGGCGCGCTCCAACAGCTATTACGGCGCCTGGGCGCTCTCGACCAACGCCGCGGAGCTGCCGGAAGCCGCCGCCGCGGCCCGTATCAGCGCGACGCAGGCGTTCCAGCACTGCGCCAAGAACAACATCCAGGTTCACGGCGGCATGGGTTTCACCTGGGAGTTCGACTGCCACATGTACTACCGCCGCGCCAACGCCATGGCGCTCGGGCTCGGTAGCTTGTCCTATTGGGAAGACCAGCTGATCGACCGCATGCGCAAGAAGAACGCGGCTTAAGCGAAGGGCAACGTCATGAACTTCGACGGCACCCCGCAAGAGGCCGAATTTCGCGCCACTGCCCGCGCCTGGATCGCGGCGAATGCGCCCAGGCAGTACGAGGAGGAGCTTCGCAAGTCCTCGCTCGGCCGCACGCAATTGAAGAACGCCAATATTCTGGAAGTGGCAAAGGCCTGGCAAAAGAAGAAGGCAGATGCCGGCTGGGCCTGCCTGCATTGGCCCAAGGACTATGGCGGCCGCGGCTCATCGCCGATCGAGCGTGTGATCTGGCAGCAGGAGGAGGGTCCGTTCGGCAAGCTGTCCGGCATGTTCATCATCGGCCACGGCATGTGCGGGCCGACCATGATGGCGTTCGCGCGCGAGGAGCATAAGCGCAGCTATCTGCCGCCACTCGCCTCCGGCGAAAAAATCTGGTGCCAGCTGTTCTCCGAGCCCGCCGGCGGCTCGGACGTTGCGGGCCTGCGCACGCGCGCGGAAAAGGACGGCGACGAGTGGGTCGTCAACGGCCAGAAGATCTGGACGTCGGGCGCGCATTACTCGGATTACGGCATCCTCTTGACCCGCACCGATCCCAACGTGGCCAAGCACAAAGGCCTCACCATGTTCTTCCTGGACATGAAGAGCCGGGGCGTCGAGGTGCGGCCGATCAAGCAGGCCAGCGGCGCCTCCGACTTCAACGAGGTCTATTTCACCAACGTGCGCATCCCCGATCACCAGCGCCTTGGTGAGGTCAATGACGGCTGGAACGTCTCGCTGACGACGCTGATGAACGAGCGCATGTCGATCGGCGCCAGCGTTTCGACCGGCTTTCCGGAGCTGTTTGACTATTGCTCCAGCCTGATGCTTGACGACGGCCCCGCGATCGAGGACCGCGCAGTGCGCTCGAGGCTGGCGAACTGGGCGGTGAAGGCGAGCGGGCTGCGATACACCAGCATGCGCGCGATCTCGGCACTGTCGAAGGGCGAGCGTCCGGGACCGGAAAACTCTATCGGCAAGCTGGTCGCGGGCTCCATGATCCAGGACGTCGCGACTTACGCGCTGGATTTGCAGGGCGCGAGCGGCGTGGTCAGCGGTCCCGAAGACGCCGAGGTCGCCGGCCGCTTCCAGGCGATGCTGCTGCGCGCGCCCGGCACCCGTGTCGAAGGCGGCACCGACGAGATCATGCGCAACATCATCGCCGAGCGGGTACTGGGCCTGCCCGGCGACATCCGTGTCGACAAGGATGTGCCGTTCAACAAGATCCCGACGAAGGGAAGAAGCTGATGACCCTCATCCTGAGGAGCCGCGAAGCGGGGTCTCGAAGGATGAAGGCCCAACTGGGGCCTTATGGTTCGAGACGGCGCTACGCGCCTCCTCACCATGAGGCGCTGACACCGAGCAAAGACTGAGAGGTTCGCCATGAATTTCGACGACACCCCGCAGGAAGCAGCATTCCGCGAGACCGCGCGCAAATGGGTCGAGGCCAACGCGCCGAAGGAGTTCTTGGCCGAGCTGTCAAAATCCTCGCTCGGCCGCATCCGGCTGGCCCAGCACGACATCGTCGATGTCGGCAAGGCCTGGCAGAAGAAGAAGGCCGAGGGCAACTGGGCCTGCCTGCACTGGCCGAAGGAGTATGGCGGCCGTGGCGCCACCCCGATCGAGCGCGTGATCTGGCAGCAGGAGGAGGGCGTCTACGGCAAGCTGACGCAGCCGTTCCAGATCGGCGAGGGCATGTGCGGCCCGACCGTGATGGCGTTCGGCAGCGAGGACGCCAAGCGCCGCCATCTGCCGAAGCTGGCCGCAGGCGAGGAGATCTGGTGCCAGCTGTTCTCCGAGCCGTCCGCCGGCTCTGACGTCGCGGGCCTCCGCACACGCGCGGAGAAGAAGGGCGACAATTGGGTCGTCAACGGCCAGAAGATCTGGACCTCTGGTGCGCACTATTCCGACTACGGTCTTTTGATCGCGCGCACCGATCCCAATGTGCCCAAGCACAAAGGCCTCACCATGTTCTTTCTGGACATGAAGAGCCCGGGCGTCGAGGTGCGCCCGATCAAGCAGGCCAACGGCATGCAGGAGTTCAACGAGGTCTATTTCACCGACGTCGTCATTCCCGACAGCCAGCGCCTCGGCGCCATCGGCGAGGGCTGGAGCGTGTCGCTGACCACCCTGATGAACGAGCGGATGTCGATCGGCTCGCGGCTTGCGACCGGCGTCCCTGAAATGTTCGAGTTCTGCTCCAATCTGATGCTGGAGGACGGCCTCGCCATCGACGATCCCGCCGTGCGCTCAAAACTTGCGAGCTGGGCGGTGAAGTCGAGCGGGCTGAAATACACCAGCTACCGCGCGATCTCGGCGCTGTCCAAGGGCGAGCGGCCGGGGCCGGAGAATTCGATCGGCAAGCTGGTGTCCGGCATGATGCTCCAGGACATCGCGACCTACGCCCTGGATCTCCAGGGCGCGGCCGGCGTTCTCACCGGCGCGGACGAGGAGATCGTGCAGGGCCAGTTCCAGCAGATGCTGCTGTCCTCGCCCTCGATGCGCATCGCCGGCGGCACCGACGAGATTTTGCGCAACATCATCGCCGAGCGCGTGCTGGGATTGCCGGGCGACATCCGCGTCGACAAGGACGTGCCGTACAACAATATCCCGACCAAGGGACGTTGATATCTCGTGTCCCGGACGCGCGAAGCGCGAGCCGGGACCCAAGAGCCACAATGGACAGGCCACAATGGGCCCCGGCTCAGCGCCGCATCACTTCGTGCTGCGTCGCTTCCGGGGCACGAAAGCGAGCAAGCAATGGACGCTGCAGTCAATCAGAATAACCGCATCGGCGTGCTCGAAGAGCTCCTCAACGAGCGCTACTCGGTGCGCGCCTTCCTAGCCAAGGAGGTCGATCGCGCCACGATCGAACATTTGCTGACCACCGCGCAGCGCACGGCGTCCTGGTGCAACAGCCAGCCCTGGCAGGTGATTATCGCCAGCGGCGAGGCCAAGGAAGCTTTTCGCAAGCTGATTTACGCGGAAGCATCGAGCGGGCTCGGCGACGACTATGATTTCACGCCGCCGCGCGAATATGTCGGCGCGTATCTCGAACGCCGCCGCGAGAGCGGTTTTCAGCTCTACAACACGCTCGGCATCGTCAGGGGCGACAAGACAGCCTATGCGAAGCAGGCGCTGGAGAACTACAATTTCTTCGGCGCGCCGCATGTGGCCGTCATCCACACCGACGAGCCGCTCGGCATCTACGGTGCGATCGATTGCGGCGCCTATGTCAGCAATTTCATGCTGGCCGCGCAGGCCCTCGGGCTCGGCACGATTCCGCAAGCGGCGCTCGCGCGCCACTCCGGCCTGATCCGCCGCCATTTCAATCTGCCTGATGACCGCCGCATCGTCTGCGGCATCTCGTTCGGCTATGCCGACAACGCCCACAAGGTCAACAGCTACCGCACCTCGCGTGCGAGCGTGGCCGAGACCGTGACCTTCGTGGACGAGTGATCGAGGCGGCGCAAGCTCCGCATTACGTTCCAGACGCGCGAAGACGGCCGCGGAGGCGGCCGCCTTGATCGCGTCGCAGTCCGATTGACGCCGGCCGTCAGCCGCCGCTGCCGCCGATCACGGCGCGAATGGTCTCGTCGGGCCCGAAATCCTCGGCGCCGTCGACATAGAGCAGCGCCGCGAGCTTGGAGCGCGCGCGGTTGACGCGGCTCTTGATCGTGCCGACTGCGCAGCCGCAAATCGAGGCCGCATCCTCATAGGAGAAGCCGGAGGCGCCGACCAGGATCAGCGCTTCACGCTGGTCCTGCGGAAGCTTGTCGAGCGCCGTGCGAAATTCCTCGAACTCGAGATGGGCATTCTGCGAGGGTTGTGTCTTCAGCGTCTTGGCATAGTTGCCTTCGGCATCCTCGACTTCCCGCCGCCGCTTGCGATAATCGGAACGGAACAGGTTGCGCAGGATCGTGAACAGCCACGCCGGCAGGTTGGAGCCGGGCTGGAACGAGTCGATGTTGGCGAGCGCGCGCAACAGCGTCTCCTGGACCAGATCGTCGGCGCGATCCGCATTGCCGCTGAGCGAGATGGCGAACGCGCGCAGGCTGGGCACGGCCGCCAGGATGTCGTTACGCAGGGATTCCGTGAGAGGCATCAATCCCTCCCATTGTTGTTGTCGCTAGTGCCGCCACCATTTTCCACTTGGGGTGTCGCTCCCGGCGCATCAAGCTTCTTGATCAGCTCCGCGAACCGGTCCGGAACCCCCTGCCGCACCACGTCGTCGTACATGGCGCGCAGCTGGTGCCCGATCCGGGATTGGATCTCCGGAGTGAGCCCTCCCTTGCCGGGGGTCGTACTTTTGCTGGCTTGAGACTTGAGATCTTTCATGACCTGTTCCACGTTTCCCCGAGTTAAGTGATTGTAAAATCGATAAGTTCCCTCAACCGGGTGCCGTTCCCTGAATAGGCTCAATGCAAGCTGCGAGAAAAAGTTCCGCCCGAATGCGGAACTTTTCTCAGCCTGAGGCGTAATCAGCCCTAGCAGGGGAACCCGGGCTCCCCGCATAACGCCTGTATCTCAAGGTTGGCCCGAAGATGAATGGAGTGGGGATGTCCCGTTCACAGCTTGTTGCTGAACACTTGCCGTTGTTGCGCCGGTACGCGCGCGCCCTGACGGGGAGCCAGTCCTCCGGTGACGCCTATGTCGCAGCCATGTTGGAAGCCATGCTGGGGGATCCGTCGGTGCTTGACGAGAGCCACGGGCCCCGCGCCGGCCTGTTCCGGCTGTTCACCCAGATCTGGAATTCCGTCTCCGTCAACGACGATTCCGAGGTGACGAACCTGCCGATGCCGCCGGAGCGACGGCTGTCGAACATCACGCCGCTGCCGCGGCAGGCCTTCCTGCTGCTCTCGCTCGAGGGATTTTCGGAAGAGGAAGTCGCCTACATCCTCGGCACCGACGTCGGCGAGACGCGCCGGCTTGCGGATGCCGCAGGGCGTGAGATGGCCGCCGAGATCGCCACCGACGTGCTGATCATCGAGGACGAGACCTTCATCGCCATGGATCTCGAGAGCCTGGTGAAGAATCTCGGCCACAACGTTGTCGGCGTCGCCCGCACCCACGCCGATGCGGTGGCGCTGGCCAAGAACAAGCGGCCCGGCCTGATCCTCGCCGACATCCAGCTCGCCGACGGCTCGTCGGGCCTCGACGCCGTCAACGAGCTGCTCCGCACCTTCGAGGTGCCGGTGGTGTTCATCACCGCGTACCCCGAGCGCTTCCTCACCGGCGAGCGCCCCGAGCCGGCGTTCCTGATCTCAAAACCGTTCCAGCCCGCGATGGTGTCGGCGGTGGCGAGCCAGGCGCTGTTCTTCCAGCGCAACTCGCGCAACCGCGCGCCGAAGGTGCCGGCGGCTTAAGGAAGGCGCCTGCACCCGGCACTTGACGAAATTTGATCCGGCGTGCCGCAAGGTGCGCCGGATTTTCGTTGACCGGGTTGCCACGCTTGACGGCCATCGAATTCGCCGCTCATACCTCGTGCAGCAGCCGCAGTGCCATCGGAGACGTGTTCATGGACCAGCAACTCCTCGATCGCCTCGCCATCCGCGACCTCGTCGAGAACTGGGCGGTGTGGCGCGATGCCGGCGATTGGGAGCGCTTTGCCACGGTCTGGCATGAAGAGGGCTGGATGTCCGCCACCTGGTTTCAGGGGCCGGCACGGGATTTCATGCGGGTCAGCCAGGAGGGGTTCGCCAAGGGCGTGCGCATCCTGCATTTCCTCGGCGGCACCAGCATCGACCTCGAGGGGGCGCGCGCCATCGCGCAGACCAAAATGACCATCTCGCAGCGCGCGCCGGTGCACGACGTGCCCTGCGACGTCGTCTGCACCGGACGCTTCTACGATTTCCTGGAGAAGCGGAAGGGCCAATGGGGCATCGTCCGCCGCCAGCCGATCTACGAGAAGGACCGGATCGACCCGGTCGATCCCGCCGCGACCCTCCGCCTCGATCAGCAGCGGCTTGCCGCGCTACCCGAAGGCTACCGCCACCTCGCCTACATGCAGGAGCTGATCGGCTACAAGGTCAAGCGCGACATGCCGGGCCTGACGGGGTCCGAGGTCGAGAAGCTCTATGGCGAGGGTCGGGATTGGCTCGCGGGGAAGGCGAACTGAAGCCCAGACAAAAGTAAGGCGCGACCGGCATCACCACAGTCGCGCCCTACGTCGCCGGCTTATGGGGCAGGGGGGAATAGCCGGCTGTTGAGACGACTCCCGTCCGCGGAAGTCGTTCCAGGCGGTTGCAAAATTTTTCGCGGGGGTCATGCCTTTTTTGGACACGGTTAAGTGATCTTAACGACTGAGAACTCCCGGACCTTACCTCGCGTTGTTCCCGCGATCGCCATGGGGCGAGGGACCGACAGCCATGTCACAGATTCAAAAGGTATTTTTGGGCGCCGTCGCAATCGCCGCGACGCTTGGCGCCGTCCAGGTGGGCGCCGTGCAACTGGCCTCCGGCCATGATCTGGCCGACCGCTGGCGGGCGGTCGCTGACCAGCCGGGCCATGCTGACAAGCCGGGCCATAACGTCAATCGCTCCAGCAAGGCCGACCGACTCGCCGACATCAAGCAGGCGGGAGTTCCGACCCGGACCGTGTCGATGCGGCTGAACGATCTGGCCGACACGTCGGTGCTGCTGCGGGTCCCCGCGGTGATCGAGGCCGGCAACGCCAAGCCGCCGGTGCTGCTCCCGAGCCAGAAGCAGGACCGCAAAAAGCCGACGATCGCCTGCGAGCCAATGGTCAGCTCCCTGACCGAGGTCGCAAAACTGCTCCAGCCCGGCCGCTGTGTGACCTGATCGGCAATTGCCACGACAACTCGCCCTCCGCCGGGAGGGCGATTGCTGGCGTCCACTTGATCCCCTGCCCCCTCGCGTTATATCCCGGGTTTCCCCTTTTGATTGACCGGGTAAACGCATGACGACGTCAGACACGGCTGTGCATACGCAGCCCTTCCAGGCCGAGGTTTCCGAGCTTTTGCACCTGATGGTGCACTCCGTCTATTCCGAGACCGATATCTTCCTGCGCGAACTCGTCTCCAATGCCTCGGACGCCTGCGACAAGCTGCGCTATGAAGCCATCGCCAGTCCGGCGCTGCTGGGCGAGGGCGACGCGCTCAAGATCCGGATCATTCCGAATAAGACGGCCGGAACGCTCACAATCGCCGACAACGGCATCGGCATGGAGCGGCAGGAGCTGATCGACCACCTCGGCACCATCGCCCGCTCGGGCACCAAGGCCTTCGTGTCGAAGCTCAAGGAGGCCAGGGATGGTCTTGGCCTGATCGGCCAGTTCGGCGTCGGCTTCTATTCCGCTTTCATGGTTGCCGAGAAGATCGTCGTGGTCAGCCGCCGCGCTGGCGAGAGCGACGTCTGGACCTGGACGTCGTCCGGCGGCTCCGGCTTCGAGATCGCGCGCGCGAGCGACGAGGAAGCGGCGCGCGTGGCGCGCGGCAGCGAGATCGTCCTGCACCTCAAGGACGAGGCCAAGAAATATCTTGAAGCTTACGAGATCGAGCGCGTCGTCGGCGCTTATTCCGACAACATCCTGTTTCCGATCGAGCTCGTGCCGGAAGAGGGCGAAGCGCGCCAGATCAATTCGGCAAGCGCGCTGTGGCAGCGCTCGAAATCCGAGCTCACGCCTGAGGACTACAAGAAGGCCTACCAGCAGATCGCATCCGCCTTCGACGATCCCGCGATGACGCTGCATTATCGCGCCGAGGGCCGCTATTCCTACGCCGTGCTGCTGTTCGCGCCCTCGACAAAGCCGTTCGATCTGTTCGAGCCGAACCGCAAGGGCCGCGTCAAGCTCTATGTCCGCCGCGTCTTCATCACCGACGATGCCGATCTCTTGCCGGGCTACCTCCGCTTCATCCGCGGCGTCGTCGACAGCGAGGATCTCCCGCTCAACATCTCCCGCGAGATGCTCCAGAACAATCCGCAGCTCGCGCAGATCCGCAAAGCCGTGGCGACCCGCGTCGTGTCCGAGCTCGAAAGCCTTGCGGAGAAGGATCCCGAGAACTTTGCGAAGATCTGGGAGGCCTTCGGCGCGGTGCTGAAGGAAGGCATCTACGAGGATTTCGAGCGCCGCGAAAAGCTGCTCGCGCTGTCGCGTTTCACCACGACCTCGGGCGAGAAGCGCTCGCTCAAGGACGTCATCGCCGATTTCAAGCCGAACCAGACCGAGATCTATTATCTCGTCGGCGACAGCATCGAGCGGCTGAAGTCGAGCCCCCGGCTCGAGGCGGCGACAGCGCGCGGCATCGAAGTGCTGCTGCTGTCCGATCCGGTCGACGCCTTCTGGACCTCGATGCCATCGGAGTTCGACGGCAAGCCGCTGAAGTCGCTGAGCCAGGGCGATCTCAACCTCGACCTGATCCCGCGCATTGACGAGGCGGACGAGGCGAAAAAGGACGCGCCCGCCGCCGACGAAGCGGCCACCATCGCAGTGATCAAGGCCGCGCTCGGTGAGCGCGTCAGCGACGTCAAGGCCTCGACGCGCCTCACCAGCTCCGCCTCCTGCCTTGTCGCCGACAGTCAGGGCCCGAGCCGCGAGCTCGAGCGCATCCTGTCTCAGCAGAACCGTGGCATGCGCACCAAGCCGATCCTCGAGATCAATCTGCGCCATCCGCTGGTCATGGCGATCACGAAGGCTCAGGCGGGCTCCAAAGCGGTCGACGATCTCAGCCTGCTCCTGCTTGAACAGGCGCAGATCCTGGACGGCGAGCTGCCGGAAGATCCTGCGGCGTTTGCGACAAGGCTGAACCGGCTGGTGTTGCAGGGGCTCGGCGGGTAGCGGGCGCAGCGCACCGCACTCACCTTGCCGTCATCTGCACGCAGGAACAGTCGCCTCTGCCGTGGTGTTGTGCCATATCGGGCGGCCGGCATCCCGGCCGCCGACATGATCGATTCGAGGATTTCTCCATGCGTTTGCCGATCCTGACTCTCACCGCGATTGCCACGCTGTTCGTGGCGGCAGATGCCAGCGCCCAGACCTATGATCCGCGCTACCCGGTGTGCATGCACGTCTACATGCCCGGCGGCTTCGGCGGTGGCGGCGGCGATTATTTCGACTGCTCCTTCACTTCGCTGCCGCAGTGCCGTGCCACGGCGTCGGGCCGCTCGGCGAGCTGTGACGTCAATCCCTACTATGCTTTCGATGAACCGCCGCCGCAGCCGCGCCGGCGCCACAAGAAGGTCCACTAGCGATCCGCGATGCGGCTTTCAGGGGCAATTTTCATGCGTCGCTCATTCGGCCTGATCATCACCGTCGTTGCCTTGCTCACGGCCGCGCCGTCGCATGCGCAGACCTTCGATCCGCGCTATCCCATCTGCATGCACGTCTATTCCGGCGCGAACGGCGGTGGCGGGGAGTGGTACGATTGCTCCTTCACCTCGCTGCCCCAGTGCCGCGCCACCGCTTCAGGCCGCTCCGCGAGCTGCGATCTCAATCCGTATTATCCGTTCAACGCACCGCCGCAGCGCTTGCGCCATAAGCGAGGCGACTAGCGCTGGGCGATGCCCTCCCGGCAATCCGACCGGATTAGCTGCCGTGTGCGTTTCCGGAGGGCAGCGCCTTGTTGGCTGCGGCGACGATCGCGTTGGTCAACTGCCAGGTCAGCTTGTCCGTGGTCCAGTCGCTTGCGTGCAGCCTGCTATCATCGCCCGGGTCGACCATGCGGTCGAAAGAAATCTTTGCAACATCGTGCCAGCCCTTCATCAGCGCGAAGCGACGAAAGACGTTGACCCCCTTTGCATGCGCGATCTCGCTGATCGCTGCGACCATCGCGTTCGTCTTGTCGGCCTTGGCCGGTGTCAGCAGCGCCGGCACATATTGCAGGTCCATCAGGATCACGTCGATCCGCTTGGCGCCGAGCAGCCGGTCAACACCATCACGGATGGCCTGCGTGGTGTCCCTGAACGAGGGCGGATTCTGATCGGCGGATTGCCACACTGAATTGGTACCGACCTGCCAGATGACGAGATCGGGGTTGAGATCGAAGACGTCATGGTCGAACCGCTTCAACTCCAAAGGGGCCTCTTCGCCGCCAACGCCCCGGTTGACCACCTCGATCATGACATTTGGTAATGCTATCCGAAGGTCCGCCAGCAGCCGCTGCGGATAGGGGGCGATGCCTCCTTCGCCCGCCGTGGTCGACGAGCCGATCGCGACCACCTTGACCTGTCCGCCCTTCAGGCGGTCGGCAAAATTGTTCAGCGGCTGCTCGAACGGTGCGGCCTGGACAGGGAACTCCGACGAGTCGAGAGCCACGGGTCGTCTCCCTAACCCGGACAACGCAGGGTAGAAAAGCTTAGCCCGTTTACCCGGGGCCGCCTAGCCTCGCGCGGCCGGATATGGGTCGCTACTCCTTCCTGATTCCCGACAACTCGACCACCTTACGCCAGCGGTCGGTCTCCGCCGTGAGCATGCCGGCGAATTCGTCGGCATCGCCGTGCAGCGGGATTGCGCCGAGCTCGGCGATGCGGGACTTGATCTCCGCATTCGACAGCGCGGCGTCGATCTCGCGATTGAGCAGATCGACGATCTCGCGCGGCGTGTCGTGCGGGGCGCCGACGCCATAGAATGACGAGGTTTCGTAGCCGGGAAGCGTGTCGGCGATCGATGGCACGTCCGGTAGAATCTCCGAACGCTCGCGTGTGGTGACGCTGAGCGCGCGCAGCTTGCCGGCGCGTACGAGCTCGAAGGATGAGGTGACGTTGTCGAACATGCCCTGGATCTGGCCGCTCATCACGTCGGTCAATCCGGGTGCCGAGCCGCGATAGGGTACGTGGGTGAACTGCACGCCGGCCAGCGATTTGAACAGCTCGCCGGAGAGATGCAGCGATGTGCCGATGCCGGAAGAGGCGATCGACATCTTGCCGGGATTGGTCCTGGCGTAGGCGATGAAGTCGGCGACGCTCTTCACCGGCAGGTCGTTGTTGACGACCAGCACCAGCGGAATTCGCGCGACGCCGGCGACCGGCGCGATGTCCCTGGCGAAATCATACGGCAGCGCCGGGTCGAACGAGGCGTTGATGGCGTTCGCGGTCGAGGTGAGCAGCAGCGTGTGACCATCGGGGGCGGACGTGATCACCGCCTGTGTCCCGATATTGCTGCCGGCGCCGGGCTTGTTCTCGACGACGAAGGTCTGGCCGAGCCGGTCGGAGAGGCGCTGGCAGAGCAGCCGCGACAGCACGTCGGTGGCCCCGCCCGGCGCATAGGGCACCACCCATTTCACGCTGCGCGAGGGATAGGAGGGATTGCCGATCGCGAAGGCGCGTGGCGCGGCGAGCACGGTTGCGGCAGAGGCAGCAGCCTGAAGAAAATGTCGCTTGGTGATCATCACGCTCTCCGGTTCACCTCGCCCCGCAATCAGGGCAAGGGGACACGCGCGGCGCGCCCCCGACAATTGGCTTTGCTATCGCAAGAATTGCGAGGCCGCGCACGCCGATCCCACCGGCTTGGTAAAGGATGACTAGAGTTAATCGGGCACTAACCGGGTTTTACCTTGTCTCTTAACACCTGGGCAGGGCGTGCGAGTTAAGCTTAGGGAAGCAGCAGACACGTTCCGAAAGAATGAACGGCATGACCACCGGCGTCATCGAGCAACCGAAAGCCGCGCGCGCACCTTCGGCTTCAAAGATCTGGCTGAAGGCCATCGAGCTCACCGCGCGGATCGAGACGCTGCCGGGTCGCCTGTTTGCCGACGTCGTCGACGATTGGGCGCAGCGCCAGCCCGATCGCGTCGCGCTGGTCACCGACGAAGCAAGCCTCGACTATGCGGGGCTCTCGAAACGCATCAATCGCTATGCGCGGTGGGCGCGCTCGGCCGGAGTGGCCAAGGGCGACACTGTCGCGCTGATCATGCCGAACGGCATCGATTATGTCGCGGCCTGGCTCGGCATCAGCCGCGTCGGCGGCGTGGCTGCGCTGATCAACACCAAGCTGGTCGGCCAGTCGCTCGCGCATTGCATCGACGTCGCAAAGCCCGCTCACATTATCGTCGCGCCCGAGCTCAATGAGGCGCTGGACAGCGTGTCGCCGCAACTGAAGACGGAGGCAAAGGTCTGGATTCACGGCGATGCCCGCAGCGAACGCGCGATCGATGTCGCGCTTGCCGCCCTCGATGACGGTCCGCTTTCGCCTGACGAGCTTGGCGACGTCACCATCAACGACCGTGCCCTGCTGATCTACACCTCCGGGACCACCGGCCTGCCGAAGGCCGCGAGCATCAGCCATCGCCGCATCCTCAACTGGGGCTTTTGGTTTGCCGGCCTTACCGGCGCGACGCCCCAGGATCGGCTTTACGATTGCCTGCCACTGTTCCACTCGGTCGGCGGCATCGTCGCGCCATGCAGCATGCTGGCTGCCGGCGGCTCGGTGGTGATCGCGGAAAAATTCTCGGCCTCGCATTTCTGGCCCGACATCGTGCGCCATGACTGCACGCTGTTTCAGTATATCGGCGAGCTCTGCCGCTATCTCCTCAAGGCGCCACCGTCGGAATACGAGAACCGGCATCGCCTTCGTCTTGTCTGCGGCAACGGTCTGCGCGGCGACATTTGGGAAGTTTTCCAGGCCCGTTTCGCGATCCCCCGCATCCTCGAATTCTACGCGGCGACCGAAGGCAATTTCTCGCTGTTCAACGTCGAGGGTCAGCCCGGCGCGATCGGCCGCATTCCGCCGCTGCTCGCGCATCGTTTCCCTGCCAGTCTCGCCAAGCTCGATCCCGATAGCGGCGCGCCGCTGCGCAATGCAGAGGGCTTTTGTATCGCCTGCGCGCGCGGCGAGGCCGGCGAAGCCATCGGCCGCATCGGCACGGCGAATGAGGGCGGCGGTCGCTTCGAGGGCTACACCGAGGCGAGCGAGACCGAGAAGAAGGTCCTGCGCGATGTCTTTGCCAAGGGCGATGCCTGGTTCCGCACCGGCGATCTGATGCGGCTCGACGACAAGGGCTTCTTCCACTTCGTCGACCGCATCGGCGATACCTTTCGCTGGAAGGGCGAGAACGTCGCGACCTCGGAGGTCAATGCGGCCGTGCGCGATTTCGCCGGCGTGATCGACGCCACCACCTACGGCGTCAGCATTCCCGGCACCGACGGCCGCGCCGGCATGAGCGCGATCGTGGTGAACGAGGGCTTTGACGTCGAGGCGCTGCCCGCACATCTGGCGCGGCGTCTGCCGACCTATGCGCGCCCCGTCTTCATGCGCATCTCGCGCGAGCTCGATGCGACTGAGACGTTCAAGCAGAAGAAGGGGGAGCTCGCGCGCGAGGGATTTGATCCGGGCGCGATCTCCGATCCGCTGTTCCTGCTGGACCCGAGGACCGGCGCCTATATCGCGCTGGATGTGGAGACATATACGCAAATCAACGAGGGTACGATCCGGCTCTAACCGCGCGAAATCCGGAGATAGGTCCAATTTTATCCGAATTGTCCAAGAAGCCATTTACTTCTGTCGGGTAAACAAACGGCCATGGGGAGGCGGTCATCAAGAGCCGCCGCAACACGAACGACAACAGAAGCGAGCCAGCCATGTCGGTACGGTCTAAGGTCATTGAAGCGATCCAGCAGATCGCCAAGGAGCAGCACGTCGCGCTTCCCGCGCTCTCGGACGATCTGTCCCTGCACGAGACGGGCTTCGACTCGCTCGCCTTCGCCATCCTGGTGGCGCGCCTCGAGGACGAGACCGGCGTCGACCCCTTCACCATCTCCGAAGACGCAGCGTTCCCCGCCACCGTGGGCGATTTCGTGCGGGCCTACGAAAATGTCCCCGCGTGAGATCTTTGCGCTCCGCGACCATCTTGGCGCGGAGCTGACCGGCCGCACGCTGTCGGACGCGCACGATGTCGTGTCGCTGACGGATATTTTGTCGCAGACGGTCCTGGGTGGCCGCCTGCGTGAGTTGTCCGGCCGCGCAGTGCTGCTGAAATTGTCCGACCAACTCCGGTCGGGCCTTGCCATCATCGAGCTCGACGGCATCGCCCGCCGCATGCTGCTGTGCCCGCCCGATCTCAATCCCGCGCATCTCGATGCCCTGATCGCGGACGCCGGGATCGATGCCGTCGTCACCGACGAGCCCGATCGCTGGGCCGATACCGGCGTGCCGCTGGTCGTCACCGCGCAACTGCCGCTCCAGACCGCCACGTTGGCCAGGACCGAACGCGCCACGGAATGGCTGATGCTCACTTCGGGCACGTCGGGTGTGCCGAAAATCGCCGGGCATACGTTGGAAGCACTCACCGGCGCGATCGTCGCCGAAGGCCCCGCGCGCGGACCCACGCCGGTATGGGCGACGTTCTACGATATCCGCCGTTATGGTGGCCTGCAAATTTTCCTCCGTGCTGTTCTCTCCGGCGGCTCGATGGTGCTGTCCGATCCGCATGAGGCGCTCGGCGATCACGTCGCGCGGCTGAACGCGCGCGGCGTCTCCCACATCTCCGGCACGCCCTCGCACTGGCGCAAGCTGTTGATGAGCGGCTCGGCCGCGCAATTCGCGCCGCGCTATGTCCGCCTCTCCGGCGAGATCGCCGACCAGGCGGTGCTGGATGGCCTGAAGGCGGCGTTCCCGAATTCCTCCGTCGGCCATGCCTATGCATCGACCGAGGCTGGCGTCGGCTTTGCCGTCAATGACGGGCTGGAAGGCTTTCCGGCCGACTATCTCGGCAACCGCAATGGTGTCGAGATGAAGGTCGTTGACGGCTCGCTCCGCATCCGCTCGACGCGCACGGCGCACGCCTACATCGGCCGCAATGCAGCTCCGCTCATCGATGACGACGGATTTGTCGATAGCGGCGATATCGTCGAATTGCGCGGCGACCGCTACCATTTCGTCGGCCGCCGCGGCGGCATCATCAATATCGGCGGGCTGAAGGTTCACCCTGAAGAGATCGAGGCGGTGATCAACCGTCATCCCGACGTGCGGATGTCGCGGGCGAAGTCACGCAAGAGCCCGATCACCGGCGGAATCGTCGTCGCCGACGTGATCCTCGCCGACGGCACCGACCCGGCGCGCGCGAAAGGGATCCGCGACCAGATCCTGGATCAGTGCCGCTCGCAGCTCGCTTCCCACAAGGTGCCGGCGGTGATCCGCTTCGTCGAGGCGCTCGACGTCACCCCGGCCGGCAAACTGGCGCGCACCGATGCATAATGTCCTCGTCACCGGCGGCAGCCGCGGTATCGGCCTTGCGATCGGCAAACGCCTGGTTGGCGCCGGCTACAACGTGATCGCGGCGGCGCGGCGCGAGAGCGACGAGCTCAAGGCGGCGATAGCCGGCTCCGAAGGGCGCCTGCATTTCCGCGCCTGCGACCTCGCCGTGATCGACGTGATACCGGCCTTTGCAAAACTCGTACGCGACGAATTCGGCCCGATCTACGGCCTCGTCAACAATGCCGGCCTCGGCACCGAAGGCCTGCTCGCGACCATGCACAATTCGGAGATCGAGGCGCTGGTGCAGCTCAATGTGCTGTCGCCGATCATCCTCACCAAATATGTCGCGCGGCAAATGATGGCCGATGGTGCCGGCCGCATCATCAACATCTCCTCGATCATCGCGACCACTGGCTATAACGGCCTCTCGGTCTATGGTGCGACCAAGGCCGCCGCCACCGGCTTCACCCGCTCGCTCGCGCGCGAGGTTGGCAAGCTCGGCATCACCGTGAACGCGATCGCGCCCGGTTTCATCGACACCGAGCTCACCCACAATCTCTCCGACGAGGGGCGCAGGCGCATCGCCGGCCGCAGCGCGCTACGCCGCTTGCCGGAGATGGATGATGTCGCGCGCATGGCGGAATATTTGCTCGGCGAGGGCGGCCGCAACGTCACCGGCACCGTGTTTACGATCGACGCGGGGAATACGGCGTGAGCGGAACTCGTCCGCCATAATTGCGTTGATCGGGCGCAATGACATCAAGTCGCATTTGGTCGTAAGGTGCCCCGCAATCGATTGGGTTATGTCAATCGATCTGCCCCAATTGACAAGGGAGCAGTCCATGACCACGCCAAACATGACCGCTTCAATTCAGGGCCGGACGGAGCCGTCTCGCGCCAAGGCGGACGAGGTCCATTGCCCGCCGATGACGCATCAGAATTCCGGCAGTCACGGCTATGAAATGTATCCGCAGCAATTTGTGCGCCTGGTCGGCTGCCATGACGCGTCTCTCGATGCCTTGCGCAAGCGTGAGGCCGAAAAGCTGCATTAGGCGTATCAGGTCTGATGCTTCGGCAGATCAATCCGTTCGTGTGAGAATTCCGGCGGCCCCTCGGTGAGGCGCCGGGTGCGGCGCTCGCGTTCGTCCGCCGACAATGCGGGATCGAGCAACGCTTCGATCTCGTGCACCGCCAGTTCCTCGATCCTGGCGGCGTCCGATGCGATCGGGTGCGCCGTCGTAGGTGCCGGGGACGCTATCTTCAGACCCAGTTCGACCAATTGGCAGATCGCATCCGAGCGGGTCAGGTGATGGGCTTCGGCCCAGACATCGACGGCTGCCGTCAGTCGTTCCGGCATCTTCACCGCGCTGATCGGGTCGAGGCCGGTGCGCCGGCGCACGGGGGCAGCGGGATCTTTGTTGCCGATGTCGGACATTCCGGTCATCCCATGCAGCCCCTGGCGATGTTCAACGGTAGTCGTTTTCCCCGAGCAGTCGTTTGATGCCGATCAATGATCCGCTGCGGCATTGCAGCGCGGCCTCATCTTGTTGTCCGGGCTCATTTCGGCCAATGATGGAAGGGGCGCGCCGGCTAGCGAACCCGAAATCGATCCTGCCACGTATTTCTTTTGGACGCCCGTCCCAACCATCCGGCATTCCCGATGACATCAGGCGAATCCTTCTATGGCGGCATTCCGGTCTTCCGCGGCTTTACCAGCCTGATGGACCCCGCGCTCTATGTGCCGCTGCCGGACGACTGGAGCATCGGCGTCGCCGACATCGTGGATTCCACCAAGGCCATCGCCGCGCAGCGCTACAAGGCGGTGAACATGGCCGGCGCCGCCGTGATCGCGGCGGTGACGAACGCACTGGAGGGACGCGAATTCCCCTTCGTGTTCGGCGGCGACGGCGCGAGTTTTGCGGTCGCGCCTCTCGATCTCGAACCGGCCCGCGAGGCTCTGGCCGCGACCGCGACCTGGGTGCGGGAAGATCTCGATTTGGGGATGCGCGTCGCGCTGGTGCCGGTGAGCGCCATCCGTGCACAGGGTCTCGACGTGCGCGTCGCGCGCTTCGGTCCGTCGGCCAATTTGTCCTATGCGATGTTTTCCGGCGGCGGGCTCGCCTGGGCCGACGCCGCGATGAAGCGCGGCGAGTTTGCGATAACCGAAGCGCCCGCGGGCACGCAGCCCGATCTCTCCGGCCTGTCCTGCCGGTTCGAGGTGATTCCGGCTGCGCGCGGCCTGATCCTGTCGGTGCTGGTGATGCCGACCCAGGGCGCCGACCCGCGGGCGTTCCGCAGCGTGATCGAGGACGTCATCCATCTCGTCGAGCGCAGCCCGGACGCCGGTCGACCCGTGCCGCCGCAGGGGCCGCCGCTGAAATGGCCGCCGCAGGGGCTGGAATATGAAGCGCGCACCAAGCGTGGCGGTCCGCTGGTCGCACGTCGCGCCCGCGTGCTGGCCTACACGCTGTTCGTCTACCTGATCATGCGCTTCGACCTCAAGGTCGGCGGCTTCGTGCCGAAGCTTTATACACGGCAGGTCGTGGAGAACTCGGATTTCCGCAAATATGACGACGGCCTGCGCATGATCCTCGACTGTACGCCGGAGCTCGAACGCGCCCTCAGCGATCGCCTCGCGACTGCCGCGCGCGACGGCATCGTGCGTTACGGTCTCTACCAGCAGGACGCCGCGATGATGACCTGCTTCACGCCGTCGGCGCTCCGCAGCGACCACGTGCATTTCATTGACGGCGCGCGGGGCGGCTATGCCTCGGCGGCGACGGCCCTGAAGGCGATGATGGCGTGAAGCGCTAGCGCCCCACGCGCGTCCAGGTCTCGCCGCCGCAGAGCGCACCGACGCAGCCTTCGACCCGCAGCGAATCCGCACCTGTCACGCTGACGCTGCTCGCATAGGTGCTGCCGTCATCGGCGTTGTAGATCTGGCCCGACCATTTGTTCGGCCCGGAAGGCTGCATGCCGCTGAACAGCGGCAAGCCGATCATCGGGCGCTTGGCGAGCGCGGGATTGGGATTCTTGCTGTCGGTGGCGGGCTGGCCGGTCGCGGTGTCGTGGGGTTCACGCAGCCAGACGACGTTGCCGCAGATGCCGCCGCCGCATTTGCCGATCTTGACGCGGGCATCGCCGGCCTGGGTCAGCCAGGTCCCGTCGGCGCTCTGCGCATGGGCGGCAGTCGCGCCGAGTAGCGCAGCCAGGAGGACGATGAGAGCAACGAATCTGGAAGTCATGGAGAGAGCCCCGAAGTGGAGCGCCTCCATAGCAGCCTAGCAGGATAGTGCAACGCTGGATGGAATCACATTCCTGCGTTTACTTGCCTGCGTTTCTTTGCCTGCGCTCATTTGCCCCAGCGCACGAAGGCGACCGAGCCTGCGGTCGAAAGCCCGAACACGACCATGGCGCCGCCGACCAGCGCGAACAAAGTCCAAGCGGCCGCCTGTGCCATCATGAGGCCGACGCCGCCGATCGCGACGATCAGAAGCCGCGCGGTGGAGGCGAGCACGGGACCGCCGACGCGCGCGGCACCTTGCGAGGAGAAATACAGCGACACGCCGATGCCGAAGAACACGAAGGCCGGGCCGGCCCAGTGGAAGTAGCTGTGCGCGGCGGCGGTAACGCCGGGATCCCTCGTGAACAGCGCGACCCACAGCGACGGATCGAGCGCGATGACGAGGCCGATCAGGCCGACCGTGATTCCCGAGGCCGCAGCCGCGGTCCAGGCCACGCGCCGCGCGCGTTTCAACTGCCCCGCGCCGATCGCCAGGCCGACCATCGGGACCGAGGCGATGCCGAAGGCGAAGGTGATCGGGATCAGCAAGAATTCCAGCCGCGAGCCGATGCCGTAGCCGGCAAGCATCTCGGTGCCGAAGGTGGCGAGGATCCTCGTGAAGATCAGGATGGTGAGCACGGTCTGGAGCGGCGACAGGCAGGCCACCGCCCCGACCTTGAGAATGTCGAAGAACATCGCGCGCTCGAAATGGAAGGCGCGAACCTTCAGCGGCAACCGGCTGCGGCCGGACAAGAGATACCAGAGGAAGAAGATCGCGGCGCAGCTGAACGCGACCAACTGGCCGGCGGCGACGCCCGGCATGCCGAATTGCGGCGCGCCGAACAAGCCGAGCCCGAGCGTGCCGCCGAGCGCGATCTGGAGCACGCTCGTCCCGATCAGGGTCATCGAGGGCAGGCGCATGTCTCCGGTGCCGCGGATCACCGAGGCCAGCGTGTTGACGAGCCAGATCGCGATCGCACCGGCGAACAGCACCTGCGAATAGCCGCTGGCTTCCTCGAGCACGCGCTCGCGCCCACCGAGCAGCATGAAGAACGAGCGGCCGAAGGCGAGCATCGTCACCGTGAAGAACAGCCCACCGCAGAGGCCGATGATGGCGGCATGCAGCGCCAGCGTCGCGGCGCGGTCACGATCCCCTGCGCCGAGGGCGCGGCTGATCGCGGACGAGACGCCGCCGCCCATCGCGCCCGCGCTCATCATCTGCGTCAGCATCGCGAACGGAAACACCAGCGCGATCGCTGCGAGCGGGATGGTGCCGAGCCGGCCGATATAGGAGGTCTCGGCGATCGCAACCAGCGTGCTGCCGACCATTGCGATCATGTTGGGGATCGCGAGCCGCAGCAGCGTCGGCAGGATCGGTGCCGTCAAAAGACTGGCGATCGAGGAGGCGACCGGGGCGCGCGGCGGCACGGCGTCTACGGAGGCCTCGATCGTCATGTGTCACCGCGCGGAATATTAGATGATGCCCGACATATTATAGGGCGCGCGGCGCCGGCACCAACCTGCCGTCACGCAGGGCTCACCACGGCAGACCGCATAGGTCGATGGTGCCCAACGTCGGCGCGCGGACGATGTTGAAGACATACGGCGCCATGTAGTCGAAGCGGATCCGCCCCGCCGGCTGCTCGCAATAGACCTCGCCGGTGAAGGGCTGCCATTTGCGGGCGTCGTAGAACGCAAAATTATGAGGCTCGCAGAACAGCAGCGCGAAGCGGACCGCCTCGTTGGCGCGCATGGTGTGCACCGCCGCGTCGATCGCCATGGTCGCATAACCGCGGCCGCGCCGGTCCTCACGGGTGCAGACCCCGCCGATGCCGCCGACGTGAACCTTCTGCCCGTTCCAGGTGACGGTCCGGAAGTAGATGCCGACATGGCAGACGAGGCCATCCTCGGGCGTCTCGATCAGCACGCGCAGGTCGGCATTGGCCCATTTGACGTGAGCCCAGGGCTTGTCCGCGACCTGTTGCGGCCCCCAGACCGCCTGATGCAACGGCTCCGCGATCCGCCATGAGGCGTCGCCGTTCAGAATGTCGATCTCGATGCTCATCGCTCTCTCTTTCGCATCTCCGCGCCGTCAGTGCGTTCGTTCTGCCATAAGCACCTCAAAGGCAATGATATTTTACGGCCCGGTCGAAACGCCCCACATCCTCGCGTCGATTTTATGCAATCGGACCAAGCGTCCGCATCACCCGTTTTGGCAAATTCGCGGTATTTAACGGCGACGGAACCTTCTATAAGGGATGACCGTTAAGTCTCGTTCCTCCATCAGTCGCGGACAACACCCATGACCTTTACGCTGCCCCCACTCCCTTACGCCTATGACGCCCTCGGGCAATTCATGTCGAAGGAAACGCTCGAATTCCACCACGACAAGCATCATCAGGCCTATGTCACCAACGGCAACAACGCGCTCAAGGGCACCGAATGGGAAGGCAAGTCCCTTGAGGAGATCGTCAAGGGCTCGTTCGGCAAGAACCCCGCGGTGTTCAACAATGCCGGCCAGCACTATAACCACATCCACTTCTGGAGCTGGATGAAGCCCAATGGCGGCGGCACCAAGCTGCCGGGCAAGATCGAGAAGAAGATCAACGAGGACCTCGGCGGCTTCGAGAAGTTCAAGACGGACTTCCAGGCGGCTGGCGTCGGCCAGTTCGGCTCCGGCTGGTGTTGGCTCCAGGTCAAGAACGGCAAGCTCGAGATCTCCAAGACCCCGAACGGCGAGAATCCGCTGGTGCACGGCGCCACCCCGATCCTCGGCTGCGACGTCTGGGAGCACTCCTACTACATCGACTATCGCAATCGCCGTCCCGACTATCTGAAGGCGTTCGTCGAGAACCTGGTGAACTGGGAATACGTCGAGTCCCTGTTCGACAAGGCGTAAGCCATCAACCCGTCATGACGGGTCCGGCTCTTCGAGTCGCTCCTGAGTGAGAGAAACAAGCAAGGCGGTCGCATACGCGGCCGCCTTTTTGCTGTGCGGAATTCACCGAACCAGCCCTGCGCAGTACGCGCACCGGCCTGTGATCGTTCCGTTTGCATCACCCGGGCGGCGCCCTTAATCAGGACGGGCATCCTTTCGAGCCAGCCCAGCCCATTGTCAGAACCTTCCTCGCAAAATCCCGCGCCTGCCGCGGACGCCGAGTCCGAGCCGCGGCCGGGGCGCGTGCGCAAGCCGATCGGCTGGTCCACGGTGGTCATCGCGGTGCTGGTTGCGGTCAGCGCGGCGCTGGTCTGGCGACGCGACGGCACCGAGGGTGTGCTGGAGATCCTCACCCACGATCTCTCGCTGTTCGGCGGCATCCTGCCGCGCGTGCTGGCCGGCTGCCTGCTCGGCGCGTTCATCTCCGAGATCCTGCCGCACGAAAAAGTCTCGCGCTCGCTCGGGCCGAAATCCGGACTGAAGGGCCTTTTGATCGGCACCGCCTTCGGCGCGATCCTGCCAGGCGGTCCCTTTACCGCCTATCCGGTGGCGAGCGCGCTGCTGGCGGTCGGCGCCGATTTCGGTGCCACCATCGCCATGGTCGTGAGCTGGACCCTGATCGGCTATGGCCGGGCGGTGGCCTGGGAAATCCCGATCATGGGCACCGACTTCACGCTGTGGCGCATCGTCATCTCGCTGCCGTTGCCGGTGCTCGCGGGCGCGCTCGGCCGTTTTGTCTATGTCCGGCTCTATCCGAAGCCAGCCATGAAGGACGACGAGAATTGAGCGCCGCGCTTCTGATCGACATCCTGTTGTGGGGCTCGGTCTTCGGCGTTGGCTTGATCGCCTTTCGCCGCGGACCTTTGGTGTTCAAGGCCTCGCTGCGCGAAGGCTCGATGGACTTCATCAACATCGTGCCGCGGATTGCGTTAGGGGTGATCGGCTCCGGCTACATCGCCGCCATCATCCCGCAGGAGGTGATCAGCGGCTGGCTCGGCCCGGACAGCGGTTGGCTTGGGGTGGCGACCGCCGTGGTTGCCGGTGCCGCCACGCCCGGTGGTCCCGTGATCGGCTTCTCCATCGGTACGGTGGCGCTGAAATCGGGTGGCGGTGTGCCCCAGGTGGTTGCCTACGTCGTCGCCTGGGCGCTGTTTGCCTTCCAGCGGGTGATCTTGTGGGAAATCCCGTTCATGCCGGCTCGTTTCGTCTGGTTCCGCTGTGCGGTCTCGGTGCCATTCCCGTTCGTTGCCGCCGCCATCGCGATGGTGATCGGCAAACCCTGAACCCGGCGTGGACAGGAGGAATGTTATAATATAACGTTTTCGGCATGGTTCCCGCCGCGTTCCACACCCATGATCACGACCACTCCCATGACCATGACCATGACCATGACCATGCCCATTCCCATGGGCACGACCATACGCACGCCCACGTCCATGACGCAGCAGTGCCACATCCGGCCCAGGCGCCGCACTGGTCGATCCTGCGCATGACCATGGCCAGCCGCCTCGCGGCCGCGGCTGCCGTCTGCGCGGTGCTGTGGGGCATCGTGTGGCTGGCGATGAGGTGATCATGGCGGAACTGCATTTCCACAATGTCACGCTCGGCTATGACCGGCATCCGGCCGTGCACCACCTCAATGGTGAGGTCGCGCCGGGCGCGCTGCTGGCCGTGATCGGCCCGAACGGTGCCGGCAAGTCGACGCTGCTGCGCGGTATCGTCGGCATCCTCAGGCCGCTCGACGGCAGCATCCATCTCGGCGGGCTCGACTCCCGCGATATCGCCTATCTGCCGCAGAGTGCGGAGATCGACCGCAGCTTCCCGATCTCGGTGCTAGACTTCGTCGCCACCGGGCTGTGGCGTGGGACCGGCCTGTTCGGCGGCATCGGCAAGGCGGCGCGCGAAAAGATCCTCCGCGCGATCGCTTCCGTTGGCCTCAACGGTTTCGAGAATCGCCCGATCGGCACACTCTCGGGCGGCCAGATGCAGCGCGTGTTGTTCGCGCGCGTACTGCTCCAGGATGCGAGCCTGATCGTGCTCGACGAGCCCTTCAACGCCATCGACAGCAAGACCACGATCGATCTGCTGGCGCTGGTCAAGCACTGGCACGGCGAAGGCCGCACCGTGCTCGCCGCGCTGCACGACATGGAGATGGTGCGTAACCATTTCAGCGAGACACTGGTGCTGGCGCGCGGCCCCGTGGCGTGGGGGCCGACGGCGGAGGTGCTGACGCCGGAAAATCTGATGGTCGCGATGCGGATGTGCGAGGCCTTCGACGACAGCGCGGCCGCCTGCGCGGCCGATGATGCCCGCTCGCGGGCGGCTTGATATCCGATGATCTATGACGCGCTGATCGGCCCGTTCACCGAATTCGAGTTCATGCGACGCGCGCTCGCCGCCGTGATCGCGCTGTCGCTCGCGGGCGCGCCGATCGGCGTGTTCCTGATGCTGCGGCGGATGAGCCTGGTCGGCGACGCCATGGCGCATGCGATCCTTCCCGGCGCCGCTGTCGGCTTTCTGCTCTCCGGCCTTAATTTGTTCGCGATGACGGCCGGAGGCTTGTTCGCGGGCTTTGCGGTCGCGATCCTCTCTGGCCTCGTCGCGCGCTCGACCGGGCTGAAGGAGGATGCCTCGCTCGCGACCTTCTATCTGGCATCGCTGGCGCTGGGCGTGACCATCGTCTCGATCAAGGGCACCAATATTGACCTGCTGCACGTGCTGTTCGGCAATATCCTCGCGATGGACGACCAGACGCTGCTGGTGGTGGCTTTCAACGCCACGGTGACGCTGCTCGTGCTCGCCGTGATCTACCGGCCGCTGGTGATCGAAAGTGTAGATCCCCTATTCCTTCGCACCGTGAGCCGCGCCGGGGGACCCGCGCATCTCGCTTTCCTCGCGCTCGTCGTCATCAACCTCGTCAACGGCTTTCAGGCGCTCGGTACTCTGCTGGCGGTCGGCCTGATGATCCTGCCGGCCGGCATCGCGCGGTTCTGGTCGCGCGATCTCACCGTCATGATCTGCATCGCGGTCGTCGTTGCCGCCGTCTCCGGCTATGCCGGTCTCGTGCTGTCGTTCCAGACCCGCGTGCCGTCGGGTCCTGCGATCATTCTGGTGGCGAGCGCGCTCTACATCGTCTCCGTCCTGTTCGGCCGCGTCGGCGGTGTTGTCAGGCAAATGTTTCCCGGCCGGCATCTGGAAGCGTGACAACGATGCGCTTCCGTCTGCTCTTTGCCTTGCTGCTGATCACCTCGCCGCTGCACGCCGCGGAGCGGCTCAACGTCGTCGCGAGCTTCTCGATCCTCGGCGATTTCGTCCGCAATATCGGCGGCGACCGGATCAATCTGACGACGCTGGTCGGCGCCGACAGCGACGTCCACGTCTACACGCCGGCGCCAAGCGATGCGAAGCGGATCGCGGACGCGAAACTGGTCATCGTCAACGGGCTCGGCCTCGAGGGCTGGCTGCCGCGCCTCGTGCAATCCTCCGGAGCCAAGGCGCAGGTGGTGACTGCGAGCGCCGGCATCGCGCCGCTCAAGCTCGGCTCGGCCGCCGACCCGCATGGCTGGCAGTCCGTCCCCAATGCCAAAATCTACGTCACCGGCATCGCCGATGCGCTGGCCGCGGCCGACCCCGATGACGCGGAGTTCTTCCGCGCCCGGGCAAAGGCCTATCTGGAGAAGCTCGAAACGCTCGACCGTGAGGTCCGCGAGGCCGTGGCCAAAATCCCACTGGGCCGGCGCAAGGTGATTTCGACCCATGACGCCTTCGGCTATTTCGCCGCCGAATACGGCGTCCAGTTCATCGCGCCCCTCGGCGTCTCCACGGAAACCGAGCCCAGCGCGCGGGACATCGCGACCATCATCGGCCAGATCAAGGCCCAAAAAATCCCGGCCGTGTTCCTGGAAAATATCAGCGACGACCGGCTGATCCGGCGGATCGCGGCGGAGACCGGTTCAAAAGTCGGCGGGACCCTGATTTCGGACGGTTTGACCGGCGAAAAGGGCCCTGCACCCACTTACATTGATATGGTCAGGCACAATATAAAGGCCCTGACCAGCGCGCTTGACCACTAGGGCAGGGGCCACCCCGCCTCGCGTCGCGCGAAAAGCCCGAAGTCCGGAGTTGTTATGTCTGAAGCGACCGCCCAGAAAATTCCCGTGACCGTCCTGACCGGCTATCTCGGCGCCGGCAAGACCACGCTTTTGAATCGCATCCTGTCGGAAAATCACGGCAAGAAATACGCGGTCATCGTCAACGAATTCGGCGAGATCGGCATCGACAACGACCTCATCATCGGCGCCGATGAGGAAGTGTTCGAGATGAACAACGGTTGCATCTGCTGCACCGTGCGCGGCGACCTCGTGCGCATCATGGACGGCCTGATGAAGCGCAAGGGCAAGTTCGACGCCATCATCGTCGAGACCACCGGTCTTGCCGATCCGGCACCGGTCGCCCAGACCTTCTTCGTCGACGAGGACGTGCAAAAGAACGCGCGCCTCGATGCGGTCGTGACGGTTGCGGATGCCAAATGGCTGTCCGACCGTCTCAAGGACGCGCCCGAGGCCAAGAACCAGATCGCATTCGCCGACGTCATCGTGCTGAACAAGACCGATCTCGTCACCAAGGGAGAGCTTGCCGAGGTCGAGGCCCGCATCCGCGCCATCAACCCCTATGCGAAGCTGCACCGCACCGAGCGCTGCTCGGTGGCTTTGGCCGACGTACTCGACCGCGGCGCCTTCGACCTCGACCGCATCCTCGACATCGAGCCGGACTTTCTGAATGCCGATGATCATGACCACGACCATGATCATCACGGCCACGACCATCATCACCATGATCACGGCCATGGCCTGAAGCACTATCACGACGAGGACATGCAGTCGCTGTCGCTCAAGACCGACAAGCCGCTCGATCCGAACGTGTTCATGCCCTGGCTTCAGAACCTGGTGCAGGTGGAGGGCGGCAAGATCCTGCGCTCCAAGGGCATCCTCGCCTTCCACGACGACGATGACCGCTACGTCTTCCAGGGCGTCCACATGATGCTGGAAGGCAACCACCAGCGGAAGTGGAAGGATGACGAGCCGCGCGAGAGCCGCCTCGTCTTCATCGGCCGCGAGCTGCCGGAAGATCTCATTCGCCAGGGTTTTGAGAGCTGCATCGTCTCGTGATGAAAGAGTTTACGCCGGCCCCCGATTCCGCCTCGATCGTCTCCGTCACCGAGCGCGTCAAACTGCTCGCGCTCGGGATGGGCGTGACTTCCGTGCATTTCCTTGGCGACCGCGCCGCCTTCGTCGGCGGCGAGGAGAACGTCGCGTTCGTGGATGGTCAGGGCGAGATCAGCACGGTCCCCGTGCACAGCGGCGGCATTCTCTCGACCGCCTCCGACGGCAGGCGTCTCGTCATGGGCGGCGACGACGGCAAGGTCGTGTCGCTCGATGCCAAGGGGGAGGTGACGCTGCTTGCGACCGACCCGAAGCGGCGCTGGATCGACGCGGTGGCGCTGCATCCGGACGGCGCCTACGCCTGGTCGGCCGGGAAGTTCGCCTTCGTCAAGAGCGGCAAGACCGAGGAGAAGTCGATCGAGGTGCCCTCGACCGTCGGCGGGCTTGCGTTTGCGCCGAAGGGCTTGCGGCTCGCGATCGCCCATTACAACGGCGCCACGCTGTGGTTTCCCAACATGGCGGGATCGGCCGAGTTCCTGCCCTGGGCCGGCTCGCATCTCGGCGTCACCTTTAGCCCCGACAACAAGTTCCTGGTCACGACCATGCACGAGGCGGCGCTGCACGGCTGGCGGCTCGCTGATAGCCGGCACATGCGCATGACCGGTTATCCCGCCCGCGTCCGCTCGATGTCCTGGAGCGCGGGCGGCAAGGCGCTGGCGACCTCGGGCGCCGACACCGTGATCCTGTGGCCGTTCGCGAGCAAGGACGGCCCGATGGGCAAGGAGCCCGCGATGCTTGCGCCGCTGCAGGCGCGAGTGTCGGTGGTCGCCTGCCATCCCAAGAACGACATCTTCGCCGCCGGCTACAGCGACGGTACCGTGCTGATGGTGCGTCTGGAAGATGGCGCCGAGATCCTGATCCGCCGCAACGGCACGCCGCCGGTGGCCGCGCTCGCCTGGAACGCCAAGGGCACGCTGCTGGCGTTCGCCGACGAAAATGGGGACGGCGGCCTGCTCGAGCTTTAATCTGTCATCGTTCTGACCGTAGATGGGGCCATGCGGTTTCTGACGACCTTCCAGCTTGCTGACTTCGCGGACACGCTGGTCAGCCTGTTCACGGCCTTCGTGCTGGGCACGCTGATCGGCGCCGAGCGGCAGTATCGCCAGCGCACCGCGGGCCTGCGCACCAATGTGCTGGTTGCCGTCGGCGCCGCCGCCTTCGTCGACCTTGCCATGCACCTGACCGGCGCCGACGGCGCGGTGCGGGTGATCTCCTACGTCGTTTCGGGCATCGGCTTCCTCGGCGCCGGCGTTATCATGAAGCAGGGCATGGACGTGCGCGGGCTCAACACCGCGGCGACGCTGTGGGCCTCGGCCGCGGTCGGCTCCTGCGCGGGCGCCGACATGATCGCGCAGGCGGCTGCGCTGACCGTGTTCGTGATTGCCGGCAATACGCTGCTGCGCCCACTGGTCAATGCCATCAACCGCATCCCGCTGAATGAGAAAACCTCGGAGGCGACCTACTACTTCAAGCTCGCGGTCGCACCGGACGCCGTGCCCGACATGCGCGACCGGCTCGTTGAAAAGTTAGAAGCCGCGAAATATCCGGTGGCCGATATCGACGTGGTCGAAACCGGGGACGATTTGATCGAGATCGTCGCAAAGCTGGTCGCGACGGCGGTCGACCCTAACGAGCTGAACACGGTGGCGACCGATCTCCAGCACCTGCCCGGCGTGCGCCACGCGACATGGGAAGTCAGCACCACGGACTGAGCGCGGCGTTTTAGGGCGCGAAGGCGGAGTTCCCGCCTTGCTGGCCACGGGAACCGCGGTGCGCCGAATTCGTTGATCCCGTGGGTAAATGCGGTGATCGACATGACCGGTAATGACAAGCGCAGACTGAGGCTCGACCTGATGATCGCGTGCTCGCTATTCGCAGCGGGGGTCGTGGTGTCGGTCGTCTCGCTGGCACAGATTCGTGCCGAGAGTCGGATGCAGCAGACGGCGCAGGCGACGCAGCCGCTCCAGGGCACGCCGTCCGACGATCAGAGCAAGACACCCGCGGAAGCCAAGCCCGGCGGCGACCGGCCGACCACGCCGGCCCCGGAGCCCGCGCGGCCTGACCCGCAGACGCAAGGCGCCGCGGGCGCGGCTAAACCAGCATTGCCGCCGGCGCCAGCCGAGAAGGTCGCGCCGCCGCTTAGAGAGAAATAGTGAGGTAGGCCCACTCTCGTGGCCGCACCCTCGGTGTCATCGTCCGCGAAGGCGGACGATCCAGTATCCACCAGCGCCTCAGTTCAATCACGACCGCCGCGGCGTACTGGATGCCCCGCCTGCCACCTACGCTAAAGCTTCGGCGCCCCTGGACCTCAACCTCGGCGAAGCCTTGGCGTAGCCGGGTCGCGGGGCATGACGGCGGTGTGTGGGATGAGGCGCGTCGCCCCGGAATGACTGTGCCCCTCACCGCACCAGAACATTCCGGAACTGCCAGGGATCGCTCGTATCGATGTCTTCCGGAAACAGTCCCGGACGATCCGTCAGAGGTGTCCAGTCGGTGTAGAAACCCTTTACCGGGCCGAGATACGGCAGCTGGATTTCCAGCAGACGATCGAAATCCATCTCGTCGGCTTCGACGATGCCTTCGTTCGGGTTTTCCAGCGCCCACACCATGCCGCCGAGCACGGCGGAGGTTACCTGCAGGCCGGTGGCGTTCTGATAGGGCGCGAGTTTGCGGGTCTCTTCGATCGAGAGCTGCGAGCCGTACCAGTAGGCATTGTTGTCATGGCCGAACAGCAGCACGCCGAGTTCGTCGATGCCGTCGACGATTTCGTTCTCGTCGAGGATGTGGTGCTTTTCCTGCATCTTCGCTGCGCGGCCGAACATTTCGTGCAGCGACAGCACGGCATCATCAGCCGGATGATAGGCATAGTGGCAGGTCGGCCGATAGATCGCCGTGCCCGATCCGTCGCGCACCGTGAAGTAATCGGAGATCGAGATCGACTCGTTGTGGGTGACGAGGAAGCCATACTGCGCGCCGCGGGTCGGGCACCAGGTGCGCACGCGCGTATTGGCGCCGGGCTGCATCAGATAGATGGCGGCGCCGCAGCCGGCTTCGTGGGTCCGCGCATTCTCGGGCATCCATTTTTCATGGGTGCCCCAGCCGAGTTCGGACGGCTGCACGCCTTCCGACAGGAAACCTTCCACCGACCAGGTGTTGACGAAGACATCGGGCTCTTTCGGCGACCTGGAGCGCTGGGTGTCGCGTTCGGCGATGTGGATGCCCTTGATGCCGGCCTGCCGCATCAAGTCCGCCCACTCGGCCTTGGTCTTCGGCTTGGGGGCATTGAGCTTCAGATCAGCGGCGACGTTGAGCAGCGCCTGCTTGACGAAGAAGGAAACCATGCCGGGATTGGCGCCGCAGCAGGAGACGGCCGTCGTCGAGCCCGCGGGGCGCGCCTTCTTGGCGGCCAGCGTCGCTTCGCGAAGGGCGTAGTTGGAGCGCGCTTCCGGGCCCTTCGACGAATCGAAATAGAAGCCGAGCCAGGGCTCGTTGACGGTGTCGATATAAAGAGCGCCAAGTTCGTTGCAGAGCTCCATGATGTCGGTGGAGCCGGTATCGACCGAGAGATTGACGCAAAAGCCCTGGCCGCCGCCTTCAGTGAGCAGCGGGGTCAGCAGGTCGCGATAATTGTCCTTGGTCACGCCCTGCTGGATGAATCTGACATTGTGCTTCTCGCAATGTGCCTTGCGGCCCTCGTCCTTGGGATCGATCACGGTGATGCGCGACTTGTCGTAATCGAGATGCCGCTCGATCATCGGCAACGTGCCTTTGCCGATGGAGCCGAAGCCGACCATGACGATGGGACCGGTGATCTTCGCGTAGATCTGCGAGGCGGGGCTCATGGGATGGTTTCTCCGGAAAGTACTGGCAGACAAAGGGTGAGGGGAGGATCAGGCGCTGCGGCGCTTGGCGGTGACTTCGATCTCGACCTTCATCTCGGGCTTGTAGAGCGCCGAGACGGCGAGAAGGGTTGCGGCCGGGCGGATGTCGCCGAGGACTTCGCCGCAGACGGCGAAGTGTGCGTCTGCGTCCTTGATGTCGGTGAGGTAATAGGTCACGCGGACGATATCGGCCATCTCGAAGCCGCCCTCCTTCAGGGCAGCTTCGATGGTCTTGAAGCAGTTGCGTGACTGGCTCGTGACATCGGCCGGCATCGTCATCGTGGTGTACTCATAGCCGGTGGTTCCCGCGACGAAGGCGAACTCGCCGTCGATCACGGCGCGGCTGTAGCCGGCGGTCTTCTCGAACGGGGAGCCGGTGGAAATCAGGCGACGGGACATCGGTTCGGCCTCGACTGAAGGGAGAATTTCGTGGGGTTAAAGGGCGTTTCTGGGGTTCGCGCAACCCCAAAGGACAGCGTCTAGTGCAGGCGCAGCCGAGCGTTGGCGCCGAATGCAGCTTCGGTCGTCGCCATCATGGCAGTCGCTTAGGCCGCGCGCGCTTGGAGGGGGGCGAACTACCCTCCGTTTGGAAAGAGCCGCCCCGGTCGGGACGATCATCCCTTCGGCGCCGTCGAGCGCGCCATCGGTGAATTCGATGGCCAGCAGGCGGTCGCGCTCGAACGGGCCGGGTAGCGACAGCTCGCCGGTGTTGGCCGGTGAGAAGCCGAAGCGGGCGTAATAGGGCGCATCGCCGAGCAGGATCACGGCGGCATGCCCGCGCGCCCGGGCGGCAGCCAGCGCTTGTTGCATCAGCGCGGCGCCGATCCCGAGCTCGCGACAGGCAGGGTCGACCGCCAGCGGTCCGAGGACCAGAGCGGGCCTGCCTCCGGCGCTGACGTGCCACAGCCGCACGGTTCCCACGAGTTTTCCCTCACGCACGGCAGCCAGCGCGAGGCCGGCGGCGGGTGCGCGTCCGTCGCGCAGGCGCTGGCAGGTGCGGCCATGGCGGTTCTCGCCAAAGCTGGCATCCAGCAGCGCTTCACGCATCGCAACGTCGGCAGCACGCTCCGCACGGATCGCGAACGAAGCGGCTTTCGAGGAGAGGTCAACCTGTGTCTTCCGAAGAGCAGTCATGGCGCGTCAGTCCCCGCTTGAACCGGCGTGCGAGAAGCACGCCGCTCCAAGGCGTCGTCAGAAATCGAAATGTGAGGGAAGGAGCCGGCAAGCCGGCTCCCGGGTTCGTCAGGCCTCAGAAACAGAGGCGATCAGATGTGATAGGTCTTCAGCGGCGGGATGCCGTTGAACGCCACCGCCGAGTAGGTCGACGTATAGGCCCCGGTGCCTTCGATCAGCAGCTTGTCGCCGATCTCGAGCGTCACCGGAAGCGGATACGGGTTCTTCTCGTACAGCACGTCGGCGCTGTCGCAGGTCGGGCCTGCAAGCACGCACGGCGTCATGTCCGCGCCGTCATGCGGGGTGCGGATGGCGTAGCGGATCGACTCGTCCATGGTCTCGGCGAGACCGCCGAACTTGCCGATGTCGAGATAGACCCAGCGGACCTCGTCCTCGTCGCTCTTCTTCGAGATGAGCACGACCTCGGATTCGATGATGCCGGCGTTGCCCACCATGCCGCGGCCCGGCTCGATGATGGTCTCCGGAATCTGGTTGCCGAAGTGCTTGCGCAGCGCGCGGAAGATCGAGCGGCCGTAGGTGACGACCGGCGGCACGTCCTTCAGGTACCTGGTCGGGAAACCGCCGCCCATGTTGACCATGGTCAGGTTGATGCCGCGCTCGGCGCAGTCGCGGAATACCTGCGAGGCCATCGCCAGCGCACGGTCCCACGCCTTCACCTTGCGTTGCTGCGAACCGACATGGAAGGAGATGCCGCACGGCTCCAGGCCCAGACGCTTGGCGACGTCGAGCACGTCGACGGCCATCTCCGGGTCGCAGCCGAACTTGCGCGACAGCGGCCATTCGGCACCGGCGCAGTCATAGAGGATGCGGCAGAACACCTTTGCGCCGGGCGCGGCACGGGCGACCTTCTCGACCTCGGCGGCACAATCAACCGCGAACAGCCGAATGCCGAGCGCGAAGGCGCGCGCGATGTCGCGCTCCTTCTTGATCGTGTTGCCGAAGGAGATGCGGTCGGGCGTCGCACCGGCGGCCAGCGCCATCTCGATCTCGGCGACCGTCGCGGTGTCGAAGCAGGAGCCCATGGAGGCGAGCAGCGCCAGCACTTCCGGCGCCGGGTTCGCCTTGACGGCATAGAACACGCGGCTGTCGGGCAGCGCCTTGGCGAAGGTCTGGTAATTGTCGCGCACGACTTCGAGGTCGACGACGAGGCACGGCTCGGTGTCGAGGCCCTCGCTGCGGCGGTTGCGCAGGAATTCCTGGATACGATCGGTCATAGCACTCTCCCAAACGGCCCAGCGACGGGGATCCGTTCAAAAAATGACGTCGGATAAGAGCGCTCCGGCCAGATCGCGCGATGGAGGCGCGACGAGCCAAAGACTCACATCAGACTGTGCTGCCGTGGATTGGTTGGGAATGTTCCCGCCCGCACACCTGGCAATGAAGGACAAGCCTTTTCAGTAGCCCGCGCCGGCGTTGGACTGCCGGTAGAGACCAAAAAAGCCCGATCCGTCGTTGCTTTAAGTCGCGTCCCCCGTTGAGAGCGGGGTGCGCCGGTTCGCCTCCGGCTGCCAGTCACGGTTGCAAAAAGTGAAGTCACCTTCGACAAGGCATCTCTTTGAGAGAGATGCTGGACGCTCCGGGTTTGCTTTCGTCCTCTGGCTTGTTGAGCCTTCCGACTTCCGCACTTCCGAAGAGCCCCTCGGCTTCTTCACCCCTTGGCGGCTGTCCGGCCTCTTGTCCGGATACCTACCGACTGACACACGACCACAGGCACGTGCGAAATTGGGCAATCCGCACATAAGTGTTTTGACTCTGGTTCGCAAGAGATTTTTTAGGCTGAGAACAGAATTGCCTAATATCTGCTTGCGCAGTGTTGCGCGAGCGACGCGGAAGATGAACGCACGTTAAGTTTTCTGCGCGCGCGTGTCTGTCGGACGCGAGGAAGCGTCAGCCGCGCTTGGTGAAGGGCTCGACGCGCTGAGCTCCGCGGATGAAGGCGGTCATCACGAGTACGCCGAGCGCGAACAGCGCGGCCTGAAGGATGTGTGCGCCTTGGTCGCCGAGCCCGAACAGGATCGCGAGCGCCCAGCCGCCGGCAAACGCCGCGCCGAACACTTCCGCGCCGATCAGGATGGCGGCGCTGATGACAGTGATGACGCTGGGCCAGACGATCCGACGGGAAGACGAGGAAGGCGCGTTCATGAGCTCAGGGGTCCCTAGGCTTCGAGGGCCGCAATCTCCCCGAAAAGGCGGCCGGGAGCAAGGGCAAATGGCCCAAAAAAGCCCCATCGCGTGCTATAGCTGGCCGCAACAATCGAGCCACAAAATCGGGACTTGTGATGTCAGAACCCCGCCAGACTACGGACTCCGAGACCAACCCGCTGCTGACGGCCTGGGTGACGCCGTTTGCGACCCCGCCCTTCGATGAGATCGAGCCGGAGCATTTCCTCCCGGCCTTCGAGCAGGCCTTCGCCGACCACTCCGCCGAGATCGCGGCGATCGCCCACGACCCGGCCGCGGCCGACTTTGCCAACACCATCACGGCGCTGGAGCGCTCCGGCAAGCTGCTCAACAAGGTCGCGGCGGTCTTCTACGACCTCGTCTCGGCGCATTCCAACCCGGCCATCCTGGAGATCGACAAGGAGGTTTCCTTGCGGATGGCGCGGCACTGGAATCCGATCATGATGAACGCCGTGCTGTTTGGCCGCATCGCCCAGCTGCACGAGAACCGCGCCAATCTCGGTCTGACACCGGAACAGCTCCGCCTGCTCGAGCGCACCTACACCCGCTTCCATCGTTCCGGTGCCGGCCTCTCCGAGGAGGCCAAGACGCGGATGGCGGAGATCAACGAGAGGCTCGCCCAGCTCGGCACCAGCTTCAGCCATCATCTGCTTGGCGACGAGCAGGAGTGGTTCATGGAGCTCGGCGAGGCCGATCGCCAGGGCCTGCCGGAGAGTTTTGTCGCCAGCGCCAGGGCCGCGGCGGAAGAACGCGGCATGGAAGGCAAGGCCATCGTCACGCTGTCGCGCTCCTCGGTCGAACAGTTCCTGAAGAGCTCGGCCCGGCGCGACCTGCGCGAGAAGGTCTACAAGGCCTTCACCGCGCGGGGCGACAACGGCAATTCCAACGACAACAACACGACCATCGTCGAGGTCCTGAAGCTGCGCGAGGAGAGCGCCAATCTCCTGGGTTACCCGACCTTCGCGGCCTACCGGCTCGAGGATTCCATGGCCAAGACGCCGGAAGCGGTGCGGGGCCTTCTGGAGCGGGTCTGGAAGCCGGCGCGGACGCGGGCTCTCGCCGACCGCGACGACATGCAGGCGCTGATCACGGTCGAGGGCGGCAATTTCAAGCTCGCCTCCTGGGATTGGCGCTTCTATGCCGAAAAGCTGCGGCTTCAGCGCGCCAATTTCGACGACGCCGCGATCAAGCCGTATCTCGCGCTCGATCACATGATCGCCGCCGCCTTCGACTGCGCCACGCGCCTGTTCGGCGTTACCTTCGCCGAGCGCAAGGATGTGCCGGTCTGGCATCCGGACGTCCGGGTCTGGGAGATGAAGGGGCGGGACGGCAAGCACAAGGCGCTGTTCTATGGCGACTACTTCGCCCGGCCGTCGAAGCGCTCCGGCGCCTGGATGACCTCGCTGCGCGACCAGCAGAAGCTCGACGGCGACGTCGCACCGCTGGTCCTCAACATCTGCAACTTCTCCAAGGGCGCGGGTGGGGAACCCTCGCTGCTGTCGCCGGACGATGCCCGCACCCTGTTCCACGAGTTCGGTCACGCCCTGCACGGCATGCTCTCCAACGTGACCTATCCGTCGCTGTCGGGCACATCCGTGTTCACCGATTTCGTCGAGCTGCCGTCGCAGCTCTACGAGCACTGGCAGGAGCGGCCCGAGGTGCTGCAGCAGTTCGCCCGCCACTACCAGACCGGCGAGCCGCTGCCGGACGATCTGCTGCAACGATTCCTTGCCGCACGAAAATTCAATCAGGGCTTTGCCACGGTCGAGTTCGTCTCCTCCGCGCTGGTCGATCTCGAATTCCACACCCAGCCGGCCTCCGCCGCGCAGGATGTCCGCGCCTTCGAGAAGAAGGAGCTGGAGAAGATCGGCATGCCCGAGGAGATCTCGCTGCGTCACCGGCCCACCCAGTTCGGCCATATCTTCACCGGGGACCACTATGCCGCCGGCTATTACAGCTACATGTGGTCGGAGGTGATGGACGCCGACGCCTTCGGCGCGTTCGAGGAGGCCGGCAACATCTTCGATCCTGAGGTGGCAAAACGCCTGCACGACGACATTTACTCCTCGGGCGGTTCGGTCGATCCGGAAGCCGCCTATGAGGCCTTCCGCGGCCGCCCGCCGGAGCCCGACGCGCTGCTGCGCCGCCGCGGCCTGCTCGACGACGCCAAGGCGGCCTGATGGGCATGCGCGCGCTGTTCGGACTGCTGCTCGCCGTCGCCCTGTCGCTCGCGGCTGGCGCAGCGCGGGCGCATCCGCACGTCTGGATCACCGCGACCAGCGAGCTGCTCTACGCTGAGGACGGCTCGATCACCGGCGTGCGCCACGCCTGGACCTTCGACGACATGTTCTCGGCCTATGCGGTGCAGGGGCTCGAAGCCAAGAAGAAGGGCGCCTATACGCGCGAGGAGCTCGGGCCGCTGGCGCAGACCAATGTCGAATCGCTGAAGGAATATGCCTACTTCACCTTCGCGCGAGCCGACGGCAAGAAGGAGCGATTCCAAGAGCCGGTCGACTACTTTCTCGACTACAAGGATACGGTTTTGACGCTGCACTTCACGCTGCCGCTGAAGAATCCGGTCAAGCCCAGGCAGCTGGTGCTCGAAGTGTTCGACCGCTCCTTCTTCATCGACTTCCAGATGGCCAAGGACAACCCGGTCAAGCTGGTCGGCGCGCCCGCGGGCTGCCAGATGAAGCTCGACCGTCCCAGCGACGGCACCGCCACTGCGCAGAAGCTCAACGAGCAGACTTTCATGGACGGACCGAACGCCAATTTCGGCATGATGTTCGCCAACAAGATCACGGTGGATTGCCCTTGAAGCCGCAACTCTCCCCGCTCGCGCGCGGGCTCCTCGCCTGCGCCGCTGTTCTCCTCGTCGTCGGCGTGGCCGATGCTGCGCTTCACGATGCGCTCGCGCAAAATCCGTTCGGCGCGCCGCGACCGGCGGCCGAGCCCGAGGCCGGCGGCCTCATCGGCTGGCTCCTGGCCAAGCAGTCGGAATTCTATCGCCAGATGTCGGCGACGATCCGCGCCGCGAAGTCCGACGGCTCGGCGGTGTGGACGCTGCTCTTCATCTCGTTCGCCTACGGCATCTTCCATGCCGCCGGTCCCGGGCACGGCAAGGCGGTGATCGCCTCCTATCTCGTCGCCAACCGCGAGACCGCGCGGCGCGGCATCGTGCTGTCGTTTGCCTCCGCGCTGATGCAGTCGCTGGTGGCGATCCTCATCGTCGGCATTTCGGCCTGGGTGTTGAACGCGACTGCGAAAACCATGTGCAAGGCGGAGGGCGCGATCGAGATCGCGAGCTACGCCCTGATCGCGGCGTTCGGCCTCCGCCTGGTCTGGGTCAAGGGCCGCACTTTCATCCGCGCGCTCCAGGCGGCCCAGCCGGTGCCGGCGATCGCGGGCGTGCCGCATGACCATCATGATCACGGCCACCACCATCACGATGCGCACGATCATCGTCCCCACGATCACAGGCACGACCACGCGCACGCGCATGCTCATCATCACCACGGGAATGACCACGTCCATGACGAGCATTGCGGCCATTCCCACGGCCCCGCGCCGAGCGAGCTCGCCGGCCCCGGTGGCTGGGGACGCGGCTTCAGCGCGATCCTGACCGTCGGCATCCGTCCCTGTTCGGGCGCGATTCTGGTGCTGGTGTTCGCGCTCGCCCAAGGCCTGTTCTGGGCCGGCATCGCCGCGACCATGCTGATGGGGCTCGGCACCGCGATCACGGTCGCCGCCATCGCGGTGGTCGCCGTCTCGGCCAAGGGCATCGCCGGCCGCCTGAGCGGAGGGCGCGACGGCGGCGGCGCGCTGTTCATGCGCGGCATCGAATTCGGCGCCGCCGGCCTCGTGCTGCTGTTCGGCGCGGGCCTGTTGTTGGGTTACATCGCGGCCGAACGGACGACGTGTTTTTGAGTTTTTTCCCTCGCCCCTTGTGGGAGAGGGTGGCTCGCTGCACAGCGGCGAGACGGGTGAGGGGTTGTCTCCGCAAGCGATGCTCTCGCAGCTGTGTTCGCGGATAGAACCCCTCATCCGGCGCTTCGCGCCACCTTCTCCCACAAGGGGAGAAGGAAGGAAAAGGGTCACACCGGCAGAAACTGCTTCAACACCGGCATGAAGAAGATCCCGAGATTGATCGCAAAGCCGATGCTCCAGAGGATCGAGCGCAGCGTCGGGCGGTTGCCGAGATAGGTCAGCACATAGGCGATCCGCACGATCAGGAACAGCACGGCGAGCTCGTCGATCAGGCGCTGCGGCGAATCCCTGTATTCGGCGAGCAGCACGGCGAAGGCAAAGAACGGGAAGGTCTCGATACCGTTCTGGTGCGCGCCGAGCGCGCGCTGCGCGATGGCGTCTTCATAGAAGGCGGGATCGCGTGGCCGGGAATTGTCAAATCCGCGAAACCTGATCCATTTGATCGAGGTGATCGTCGAGAGATAAAGCAGCACCGCTCCAAATACGCACCATTCCGCCAGCGTCATGGTTCCTCCCCCTCCACCCCGACCCTAGCGAAACCGGCCCAATCTTGACAAGTTCGGAGCAACGCGCGACCCACGGAGGCATGACGACGGTTCTCCCGATCCAGGCCGCGAAGCCAGCCGTACAACCCGGTCTGCCGCGCGTCGGCGTGCTCCTGATCAATCTCGGCACGCCCGATACGGCCGATGCGCCCGGCGTGCGGGTCTATCTCAAGGAGTTCCTCTCGGACGCCCGCGTCATCGAGGACCAGGGCCTGATCTGGCAGCTGGTGCTCAACGGCATCATCCTGCGCAGCCGTCCCCGCACCAAGGCGCTCGACTACCGGAAGATCTGGAACAACGAGAAGAACGAGTCGCCGCTGAAGACCATTACGCGGTCGCAGAGCGACAAGCTCGCGGCCGCATTGTCGGACCGGGACCACGTCGTGGTGGATTGGGCGATGCGCTACGGCAATCCCTCGATCAGGTCGGGCATCGATGCACTGATCGCGCAGGGGTGCGAGCGCATCCTCGCCGTGCCGCTTTATCCGCAATATTCCGCCCCGACCTCGGCCACGGTCTGCGACGAAGTGTTCCGCGTGCTTGCCCGCCTGCGGGCGCAGCCGACGCTGCGGGTGACGCCGCCTTATTACGAGGACGTGGCCTATATCGAGGCGCTCGCCACCTCGATCGAGACGCATCTGGCGAGCCTGCCGTTCAAGCCGGAGCTGATCGTCACCTCCTTCCACGGCATGCCGAAATCCTACGTCGACAAGGGCGACCCATATCAGGTCCAATGCGTCGCCACCACCGAAGCGCTGCGCCGCCGGCTCGGGATGGACGAGACGAAGCTGCTGCTGACCTTCCAGTCGCGCTTCGGCAATGACGAGTGGCTCCAGCCCTACACCGACAAGACCATGGAGCGTCTGGCGAAAGAGGGCTTGCGCCGCATCGCGGTGGTAACGCCCGGCTTTTCTGCCGACTGCCTGGAGACGCTGGAGGAGATCGCGCAGGAGAATGCCGAGATCTTCAAGCACAATGGCGGCGAGCAGTTTTCCGCGATCCCTTGCCTCAACGACAGCGAACCCGGCATGGACGTGATCCGCACGCTCGTGCTGCGCGAGCTCCAGGGCTGGATATAGTGAGCCTGGATCTGATGAGCGCCCCATGAACCGCCGCGAGATTCTGGCGCTTCTTGGGACCGCGGCGTTGCCAGCCTCAGTGCTGGCGCAGCAGCCGAATGCGACGCGGCGGCTCGGCGTGCTCTCGGTCACTGCGGCCGACGATGCGATCGGGCAGACGCGTAGCGCCATCCTGGTCGAGGCGCTCGCCGGTCATGGCTGGAAGGAGCACGCTAGCCTCAAGATCGATTGGCGTAACGGCGGCGGCGACCGCGCGCGGATCGCGCAACTCGCCGACGAACTCGTGGCGCTCAAGCCCGATATCCTGCTTGCGGTCGGCACGCCCTCGGTGGAGGAGTTGCGCCGGCGCACCACGACGATCCCGATCGTTTTCGCCGTCGTCACCGATCCTGTCAGCCAGGGCTTTGTCCAGAATCTCGCCCATCCCGGCGGTAATATCACCGGCTTCACCGATTACGACGGCCCGCTGGCCGGCAAATGGCTGGAGATGCTGACGCAGGTCACGCCAAAACTGTCCCGTGTTTTCGTCGTCTACAATCCCGCCACCGCGCCATTCGCACCCCTGATGCTGCGCACGATCGAGGACGCTGGCCGCGCGCTCCATGTGATGGTGGAGCCCGCGCCGGTCCATGACACGGCCTCGATCGCCGCCCTGGCCTCGCGGAAAGACGGCGGCCTGCTGGTGCTGCCGGACTTCTTCACCATGGCCAACCGTGCGCATCTCCTGGCGGCGATCAGCGAAGCGTGCGTGCCGGCGGTGTTCTGGAGCCGCACCTTCGTCGACGAAGGCGGGCTGATGTCCTACAGCACCGACAGCGCCGAGCAGCTCCGCCGCGCCGCCTCCTACATCGACCGCATCCTGAAGGGGGCGCGAGCGGCCGACCTGCCGGTCCAGAATCCCACCAAGTTCGAGCTGGCGATCAACCTGAAGACGGCCAAGGCGATCGGCGTCACGCTTCCGCCGAGCCTGCTCGCAACCGCGAACGAGGTCATTGAGTAGGATTTGGCTGCGACCGCCGGCATGGCTGGATTCGTTGATTTTCGCCGATAGGCCTGCGCCTGCACGCTTTCAAGAGCGTTTCGCAAATACATAATCGCGGCCATTCCCTAAGTCTTGTGTAGAATCGCGCCGATGCCGAAATTATCCGCGACCGCTGCACCCTTCACTGAACCCTTCTGAACCCTTCTGAACCCTCGGGGCCGTGATCCCGACCAATGACAGCGCGGGAAACGGATTTTTCCCGCCAACTTTTTCCGCCCTGGAGGAAATATGAGCGGTTTCGACATTTTCGCGATTGTTCTGGTTTTGCTCGTCATCGTCACGCTGGTTGCCGGCGTGAAGACGGTGCCGCAGGGCTATGACTGGACCATCGAGCGGTTCGGCAAATACACTCAGACGCTGAGCCCCGGGCTCAATCTGATCGTGCCCTATTTCGATCGCGTCGGGCGCAAGATCAACATGATGGAGCAAGTGATCGACATTCCCGAGCAGGAGGTAATCACCAAGGACAACGCCACCGTGACGGTCGACGGCGTAGCCTTCTTTCAGGTGTTCGACGCCGCCAAGGCGAGCTACGAGGTCTCCAATCTGACCCAGGCCGTCACCGTGCTGACCATGACCAACATCCGTTCGGTGATGGGCTCGATGGATCTCGACCAGGTGTTGTCGCACCGTGACGAAATCAACGAGCGCCTGCTGCGTGTGGTGGATGCCGCCGTCTCGCCGTGGGGCCTCAAGGTCAATCGCATCGAGATCAAGGACATCGTGCCGCCGGCAGACCTCGTCGAGGCGATGGGCCGACAGATGAAGGCCGAGCGCGTCAAACGCGCCGACATCCTTCAGGCTGAAGGTGCACGCCAGTCCGAGATCCTGCGCGCCGAGGGTGCCAAGCAGGGCCAGATCCTCCAGGCGGAAGGTCGCCGCGAGGCCGCCTTCCGCGACGCCGAAGCACGCGAGCGGTCGGCGGAAGCCGAGGCCAAGGCGACGCAGATGGTCAGTGAAGCCATCGCCAAGGGCGACGTCGCGGCGCTGAACTATTTTATCGCCGACAAGTATATCAAGGCGTTCGGCCAGTTCGCGGACTCGCCGAACCAGAAGATCATCATGCTGCCGATCGAAGCCACCAGCATGCTCGGCTCGCTCGCCGGCATCGGCGAGATTGCGAAGGCGACGTTCGGCGAAAGCGCAGCGTCCGCGGCCGCTGCCGCGCGCCGCGGCGGCTCGGTGCCGTCGTCCAGCCCCACGCCGCCGGCGGTGCCGCCGCGGCAGGGATAGTCATGGTGCATGCCCGGACCCGGAGGGCCACGTTAGTGCAAAGTGGACACCGGTTTTCCGATAAGGACATGCGCCACTACAAAGAGGTCGTGCCATGACCGACATGTTCGTATCGCTCGGCACCTGGAACTGGCTGATCTTCGGCTTCATCCTGATGGCGCTGGAGGTGTTGGCGCCGGGAGTCTTCCTGTTCTGGCTGGGGCTCGCCGCGTTGCTGGTCGGCCTGATCTCGTTCGCGGTCGCGATGTCCTGGCAGATCCAGCTGGTGATGTTCGCGGTGTTCGCCGCTGCCGCCGTGCCGGTGTGGCGCCGGCTCGCGCGGTCGAAGCCGGATGCGAATGCAAGCCCCTTCCTCAACAAGCGCAGCGAGGCGCTGTTAGGGCGCGAGTTCACGCTGGAGAAGCCGATCATCGACGGCAACGGCACCGTGCGCATCGGCGATACGGTGTGGCGCGTCGCCGGCCCGGATACGCCGGCGGGGACGCGGGTGAAAGTGGTGCAGGTGGACGGCGCGAACTTGACCGTGGCGGCGGCGTAGCTGTTGCCTCCCCGTCATTGCGACTCGCAATGACGAGTTTGTTGGGACGGCATCGCCACATTCAGGCGCCGCGCTTGCTGCGCCACCTCTCCGCAAACCTGTGCAGCGGCATGAATGTCTCACACAGCTCCTGCCCCAGCGCCGTCAGCCCATAACCTCCACCTTCGCCCAGCTCCACGAACCCCGCCTCACGTAGCTCGGTCAGCCGCGCCTGCAGCACCGTCGGCGAGGCCTCGTCGCAGGCGGTGCGCAAGCCGCGCGAGGTGAGGGGGGCGTCGCGCAATTCCCACAGGATCCGCAGGCTCCAGCGTCGCCCCAGGAGGTCGAGCAGCACCATGATCGGCCGCCCGGTACGCGAGCCACGGACGCTCCGCGATCTGGAAGCGGTCTGTTTCGCCATCGTCGCCCTCTTGCATGTTGCTACAAATAATGTAGCGTTGCGCTACAGTAAATGTAGCAAGGGAGACAACCAATGTCCCGGGCCCCGCCGCGCATTGCGCCGCTCACCCCGCCTTATCCCCCGGAGATCCAGGGGCAGTTCGACCGCATCATGCGCGGCGCCCCGCCGCTTGTGCTGTTCCGGGTGATGGCGGGCCACACCCGTGCCTGGGACAAGTTCCGCGCCGGCGGCCTGCTCGATCCCGGCCCGCTGTCCCTGCGCCAGCGCGAGATCATCATCGACCGCACCTGCGCGCTGAACGAGTGTGAATACGAATGGGGTGTGCATGTCGCGATCTTCGCCGGGCCGGCGGGGCTCAACGAGGAGGAGGTGCGTGCGACCGTGCGGGGCGATGCGGCGTCGCCGTGCTGGTCGCAGGCGGAGCAGTCGCTGATCGCGGCCGTCGACGCGTTGCATCACCGCGCGACGTTTGACGACGCCGAGTTCGCCGCGCTGTCAGCGCATTACGACGAGGCGCAGATCCTGGAGATCATGCTGCTGTGCGGCTTCTACCGCACGGTATCGTATCTGGCGAACGGGCTGCGGCTGCCGCTGGAGGAGACGGCGGCGCGGTTTCCGGCGTAGCTCCAACCGCTCGTCATTGCGAGGAGCTCGCGACAAAATTGCGTAGCAATTTTGCGCTGATGCGACGAAGCAATCCAGGCTGCCTCCGCGGAGGCAGCCGGCGCGCCTTACGCCACGCCCGCCCGCAGCAGATCGTGCAGATGCACGATGCCGACCACCTTGTCTGCCTCGGTCACGACCAGCGTCGTGATCTTGCTCGTGTTCAGCACCTCGATCATCTCGGTGGCGAGCATCGACGGCGGCACGGTCTTCGGCTGCCTGGTCATGATGTCGTCGACCGACGCCGTCAGCAGGTCGGGCCGCACCATGTGGCGGCGCAGATCCCCGTCGGTGATGATGCCGACGGCCTCGTTCGCCTCGTTGACGATGCAGACGCACCCCAAACCCTTGGCCGACATCTCCATCACCGCGTCCGACATCTTGGTGCCCTGCGGCTTGACCGGGATCTCCGCGCCGGTGCGCATGTAGTCGCGGACGAATTTCAGCATCGCGCCGAGCTTGCCGCCGGGGTGGAAATGCGCGAACTCCAGCGCGGTGAAGCCGCGGCCTTCGAGCAGCGCGATCGCGATGGCGTCGCCGATCGCGGCCTGCATCAAGGTCGAGGTGGTCGGCGCCAGATTGTGCGGGCAGGCCTCGCGCGCCTTCGGCAGCTCGATCACGATGTCGGCCGCTTGTCCAAGCGAGGACGCTGCGTTCGACGTCACTGCGATCATGGGAATCGCGAACCGCGCGGAATAGTTCACAAGCGTTTTCATCTCCGGCTGCTCGCCGGACCAGGACAGCGCCATGATGACGTCGTCGGCGGTGATCATCCCGAGGTCGCCATGGGCGGCCTCGGCGGTGTGGACGAAAAAGGCGGGCGTGCCGGTCGAGGCCAGCGTCGCCGCGATCTTGCGCCCCATGTGGCCCGATTTGCCGAGCCCGGTGACGATGACGCGGCCTTTTGCGTTACGTATCAGATCGACGGTCTTGGCGAAGGTCGCGCCCAACGGGCCGCGTAGCGCAGCGGCGAGCGCGTTGATGCCGCCGCTCTCCGTCTCCAGCGTGCGGAGGGCGGATTCGACGCTGTCGGGAATGGGGCCGGATGATGCGGTCATCAGCGGTTTCGAACTCGGCATGTTCAGGTCCAGGAAGGAGGGGCGTTCGCCCGTTGGCGCCTGCTTAGCACGCCGCGGCCTTCGAGGCGACGAGGGCGCCCCAACCCTCAACCGGTCGTTAACCATAATTGTTTTAACTCCATTAACGATGGTTCCCGCCGGTCAGCGGAGGCTATCGCGAAAGTATTTGATTTCGTTGGAGTTCTTTCATCGTGGGGTCGTCTCCAGGCACGAGCCGGAGCAAACGCGCGCTTTTTCTGCGCGCTGCTCTACCGTGTCTTGCGCTGACAGCCCTCGGAAGCGCCCCCGTGGCAGCCCAGAGTCTCACCCCCGACCTGTTCAGTCCCAACCGCGGTGGCTTCGCCTCGCCCGACACGCTGCCGACGCGCCGCACCGCGGGCGTGCCGCAGGCACCGTCGGATGCGCTGCCGGCGCTGCCCGATCCCAATGCCGATTTGCGCAAGCGCCAGCAGACGCCGGCGCGCCCAGGCCAAACCCCGACCAATCAGGTCCCGACCTATGGGCTGCCCGCCGCCAATGGCGCCAGCGCCTCCGGCTACGATTCGCTCAACCGCAAGCGGCTGCAGCCAAAGCTCTATCCCGGACAGCCGAAGCCGAAGCGCCCGGTCGGTCCCGGCTCGCCGGTGCCGCCGGCAACGCCGGATCGAACGCTCGGCCCGCCGCGCATCGCGCCGCCGCCGTCCGAGACCGCGCACAAGACGCCGGTGCCGCCGGCGATGGCCGGCAACGTACCCGGCCAGCCGCTGCGCCGCCGCCTCAAGCTCGATGAGGATTCGTTCGGCGCGGTCGGCGACTATGCCGGCAGCTTCCTGATCAAGGGCGGGCTCGAGCTCTCCGCCGGCTACGACACCAACCCGGCGCGTTTGAACAAGCCGGTCGGCTCGCCGGCCTATGTGGTCGCGCCCGACCTTCTCGTGATGTCCGACTGGGAGCGCCACGCGCTGGTCGCCGATTTGCGCGGCTCGTTCTCAGGCTACACCAACAACATGCCGGCGACGATCGACGGCTTTGCCTCGCCGTCGCCGGTCGAGATCGATCGCCCCGATTTCAACGGCCATGTCGACGGCCGCTTTGACGTCAGTCGCGACCTCAAGCTGACCTCGCAATTCCGGCTGCGGCTCGCCACCGACAATCCCGGCAGCCCGAACGTGCAGGCCGGCCTGCAGAAATATCCGATCTATGCCAGCTATGGCGGCACCTTCGGCTTCGACCAGACCTTCAACCGCTTCCAGGTCGCGGCCGGCGCCACCGTCGACCGCACGGCGTACACGAACTCCAAGCTCACTGACGGCACGGTGTCCAGCAACGACGACCGCGACTTGAACCAGTATGGCGGCGTCGGCCGCTTCTCCTACGACCTCAAGCCGGGGCTGAAGCCGTTCGTCGAGATCGAGGGCGACACCCGCGTGCACGACCAGCCCGCTGATCGCAACGGCTACTTCCGCGACTCAAACGGCGGCTATGCCAAGGTCGGCTCGTCCTTCGAATTCTCGCGCATCCTCACCGGCGAGATCTCGGTCGGCTATTCCGCGCGCAATTATGTCGACCCGCGCCTCAGCCAGCTCGCCGGCTTCCTGACCTCGGGCTCGCTGATCTGGAACGCGAGCGGCCTGACCACGGTGAAATTCGCCACCGACACGCAGATCGCCGAGACCACCGTCCCCGGCTCCTCCGGCGTGCTGGTGCACACCTACGCCGCCGAAGTCGATCACGATTTCCGCCGCTGGCTGACAGCAGTGGGCAAGTTCACCTACGGCACCTACGACTACCAGGGCCAGAACCGCAACGATAAGACCTACTCGCTCGAAGGCAATTTGATCTACAAGCTCAACCGCAACATCTGGATCAAGGGCACGCTCCGCCACGACATCCTGGATTCGAACCAGGCGGGCTCAAGCTCGCAGGGGACGGTGGTGATGGTGGGGGTGAGGTTGCAGAATTAGAGGGAGGCCACCGTGGCAGCTCGAATTACTTTAGACATCAATTCGGCCGGTGAATTCGAGCTATGGCTCAATCCCGAAGGCCGAGACCTTCTCGTCAAAGAACTGCTTGCCCTGAGTGAGACCAACGAGCACTTTCACTTGATGCCAAGTGAAGTAGCATCGGACGTCGAAGTTTCGACGCGTCCCTATCGACCAAACGACAAGCTTCTCGAATACGGTAAGGTGCTGTTCCGGCTTGACGAGTGGGACGCACAGCACTTTCCGCACGTCTTGGGCTAAGGCCCGCCGCTCTCGCCATCTACTCCGCCGTCATGCCCCGCGACCCGGCTACGCCAAGGCTTCGCCGGGGTTCAGGTCCAGGGGCGCCGAAGCTTTAGCGAAGGCGGCAGGCGGGGCATCCAGTACGCAGCGGCCTTTCAATAGACGGCAACCGTCTCGGAATACTGGATCGCCCGCCTTTTGTTTAGACCGGAGACATAGCTGACGCCTGTTCGGACACATCACTGACAGTTTGGCCGCGCGTCAAGTCGATTGATCCGACCTGCCAGCTGGCAAAGAAGATTCCGTACCGGCCGTCGCGCTCGAGC
>NZ_JARVWW010000042.1 GCF_029846715.1 Bradyrhizobium nivariense | reverse complement strand
AAGCTGCGCACTCACCTCCGGCCAATGATCCAAAATCTCAGGACGAATCTTCATCCCAAGCTTGAATCATATCGAGATTCTTTGTGTCCAGAGCTAAACCTAGCGCGAATGAGGGTTGGGGTGAGGGCTGCGTCCGCAAAAATGGTGGCCGACGGACTCGCGGCGAGAGGCGAAGTGCCCTACCTCCGCCCAGCAGGCGGGGTCACCATCGCGGCCGCAGGCTCGGGCGGCGGCGCCAGATGGCGCGGGACGATGATGGACTGGCCGGGGGTGAGCGGCGTGTTCTCCGGCAGCGAGTTGCTCTGCGCGAGCGACCACAGCGGCACGCGATTGGCTGCGGCGATGCTCTCCATGGTGTCGCCCCGGCGCACCTGCAGCCGCACGCCGCTATCCCACAATTCGACCAGCGTGTCCCCGGGCACGAGGTAGCGCAGCGGCAACGCATCGACGTGCGGCTGAATCCGCGGCAACTGCGTCACCATGTCGATGATCTGACGGTGGATGTCGTCGGACTTCTCGATGTTGATGTGGCTGACCCGCGAGTTCTCCTTCAGGTCGTAGCTCGCATAATGACCGCGATAGCCCGGCGCCGCCACCACGTTGCCGCCGCCGAGCACGCTGTCGGAGAGGAAGATGTTGATGAAGCGCTCGACATTGAGCGGCACGTCCCCGGTCGCATGCGCGGGATCGATGGTGATGACCAGGCTGATCGGGATGTTCTCCTTGGCTGCCATCTCGGAGATGACGACCGAGCACAGCCCGCCCATCGAGTGCCCGATCAGCACGATCGGCGCCGGCGCCTCCTTGTAGCTGGAGATGGCGCGGTCACCGATCCATCGGCAGATGGTGAATTCATAGACGTTGGCCGAAAAGCCGGCCTGCGTCAGCTTCTCTTCGAGCCGGTCCATGCCGGTGGAGAAGAACGGCCCCATGGCGCCACGGAACAGATAGATTTTCGGCGGCGGTAGCGGCTCAGGCGGTGGCGCGGCGGGCACGACCGCGGCGGGCTTCGTCTTGGCAGGTGAGCCTGCGGCCATGCCGGTGCTGAAGGCGAGCAGCGCAACCGCTGCCAGCACCACAATTCGCCTTGGATCAATCATCAGTCCAGCAGTCCCACCACGGGAGACAAAGGCCTCCCCGTGGGGCTTAGTGACCACCGATTGGGTGGAATTTGGGGCACGGAACCGGGTCCAGTGTCAGCATGTCATCTACTCTGGTCGGCCACGAATTGCTCAGTCTGGACCACGAGGAACGCATCCAGGTCATTGTGTGAGTGTTTGCCCTGAGTTCGCCTCTGGGGCCGGCGCCGGGGCCGGACTGTCCTTGGCGCCGGAATCCGTCCAGGCAGGCGGCAGGCCGAGGCTCTGCCCCGCCATGCCGGTCAGGCCCGGAAACCGCCCGAACGCTTCGCACGCGACATATTTGGGTGCACCGCCGAGCCGCACGGGAATGCTTTCGATGGGAGGTAACGCAGGGATGCCTCCGAACGGAGAGTCTCCCGTCGCAACCAGCTTGGCGAAGTCGGCGCCGAAATCGGCCGCGAGATCGTAGGCGTCGCCCTCGTTGGCGACCCGCGGAGAATTCGTGATGGAGTTGGCGCCGCGCGCCCAGACCATCGCCGCCTTCTGAAATCCGGCGAAGTCGCGCGCTTCCGCCTCGACCGACAGACTGCCGAGCCCGACCGGAAGCCTCGGCACCGGCACAGGCACGGCGGGAAGCGCGACGGTCTTGGCAATCGACAGTGCTTTCGATGCGCCGGAGGCGGTCGGGCTGGTCGGCGCCGCATGAGTGACCGTCGCCTGCACGGTGAGGTCCGCGTCGTCATCGGCCGAAACGATACGGAAACGCTCGCTCAAGCGGAGACACAACTCGCGGCTGATGGCGTTTGCCACCAGACGCCGTTCCTTTTCGTTCAGCGCAATTTCGGCGCGCGCAGGAAAGACGGTCGATGCGATCCGGATTGTTTTCGCCGCCAGCACGTCCTTCTTGTTCACGCGGATCTGCGATCGCGTCACCAGCCCGTTCGCGTCCGACATCCTATCGTAGCTCCTGAGCGAGCCGGCTCGTTCCAGCGGCGCGGTTGCGCACCCGCCGACCGCAAGCGTGACACACATCAGGGCCGCCCATTGAAAGCGCATGGTCCCGCTCGCGCCCGGACAATTTATTAGAGGGATTACTCTAGTAAACATTCTCACGCCCCTTGCCACCCGCCAACATAAATAGATGGAACTCTCTAATTTTGATCTTCTCGTGGCGGACCGCCGTGCTAAATGGAGCTTTTAGGGGATGGGAGACGCGCGCCTTGAGGAAAGTCGACCCCGTCAAGCATGAGCAGAAGCGCGGCGAGATCCTCGGCGCGGCGATCCGCTGCTTCATCCGGGACGGTTTTCGCGGGGCCAGCACGACGGACATCTGCGCCGAAGCCGGGATCAGTCCGGGGCACCTCTATCACTACTTTCCGAACAAGGAGGCGATCATCGAGGCGATGATCGACCTGGGTCTGGCCCATGCGGCCGAGCGATTCGAAAAGATTCTCGCCGCCCCCGACGTGATCGAGGCGCTGCTCGCCGACATCGAGCAAACCAGCCTGCGGTTTCGTCCCGCCCAGATCCTCAACCTGGATGGCCTCGCAGAGGCCGCCCGCAATCCGGAATTCGCCAAGATCATCGAGCGGCACACCGAGGCGATCCGCCGCATGTGGGGTAACTTCCTGCGTCAGGCGCAAAGCCAGGGACGGGTGGACCCGGGACTGGACCCGCACGCGACGGCCGACATCCTGATCGCCATCGTCGACGGATCCCGCGCGATGCCGATCCGCAATCCCAGGCTCGATGTGAGGCAGAATGTGGAGCATCTGAGGACGATGCTCGTGCGTTTCCTGGGCCCACCCGATACGCAAAGCGTTGCGATCAAGCATCGCACTCAGAAGACCGCTCGTCCGCTCAAGCTGGTCAGGAAGCGATAGGACGGCCCGCGGATCAACCCGCGCCGCCGGCCTTGTGGCGCGCGATCAACTGATCGGCGACGTCGTTGAGGTCATCACCGACGATCTGTGGCTGCGGACCGACACCGAGGACGTCGACGTAACAGCCCGCGACCGTGAGAGCCGACGAATAGAGGATGAAATTGGCGAACCACAGGCGCATCGCATCCTTGTCGCCGAAGTTGCGCGCAAAGGTCGGCTCCATTGCCTGGAGATCGAGCAGCGTCTCGTTGACGTCGAAGACGATCAGGGGAAGATCAGCCATTTGGTTGGGCTCCTTGTTGTCAGGTCCGGTCTGGCCCCCAGCCCTTCACTGCCTGCTCTTGAGCCTGCTGCGATGCGCGGCCTGCTTGGCGCGGTTGCCGCAGACCGCCATGATGCACCACCGTCGCGCGCGCCTGCGGGTGTGGTCGGCGAACAGCATCGTGCAGCTATGGCCCTCGCACGCCTTCACGTCCGAAAAGTCCTCCTCGCAGACGAATTGCGCCAGCGCTTCGCCGACCGGCAGCAGCAGGGACTCGAGCGATTGCCAACGCCGCATCCTTTGCAGCACGAGGCCTTCATCGCCCTCGTCGTGACGTGGCACGATCTGCCGGAACGCTTCATCGCGCGCCAAAATGCTGTTCAACGGACCGAGTTCGTGCAGCGCGTTCGCGGTGAGCGGCCGGCCTGCATGCTTGCGAACAAAACCTCGAAACCACTCGCGCAAGGCGCGGGCCTGATCCGCGACCTTGTCGAGTTCGCCCGGCAAGGCGCGCGCTTTCATCGCATCGAGCTCGTAGGGTGGAACGAGCCGGGCCTGGGCCAGCCAGTCGATCAGGCCTTCGCCATCGTCGAGCCAATCGACGGGCGTATCGACCGGCGTTGCGATCGAATTGAGGAAATCGAGGCCGGGCGAGTCGGCAATGAACATCGCAGGCGGTCTGTTTGACATGTGCGGCTCCCCAGCCCGACGAAACAACTTCGACATAACCTGTATATTGCAGCTTGACAAGTTACTATCGGCGTACGTAACCTTAATCTTGCAGTCAAACAGGTTACTAACGGAGGTAGCGATGGCCAAGGCCGATGCGACTGTGGTTCTGGCGCATGGTGCGTGGGCGGATGGGTCGAGCTGGGCCCGCGTCATCGCGGCGCTTGAGGCCGAAGGGATCAAGGCGCAGGCAGCGCCGCTGCCGCTGACTTCGCTGGCCGACGATGTCGCCGCCCTCAACCGCAGCCTGGATCGCACCGAAGGCCCGATCGTGCTCGCCGGGCACGCCTATGCCGGCGCGGTCATTGCGCTAGCGCGTCCCGCGCGCGTGAAGGCTCTGGTCTATGTCGCGGCCCTTGCCCCCGATGAGGGCGAGAAGGTTGCGGACGTATTCTATCGCCTTCCGCCGCATCCGCAGGCGCCAAAACTCGCGCCCGACGACAATGGCCTGATCTGGCTGGCGGAAGACGCGTTTGCTGCGGCCTTCGCGCAGAACGCCTCGGCGGAGGACCATGCCGTACTCGCGGCCGTGCAGCGACCGATCTCGCTGAACTGCATTACGGTCCCGGTCGGGCGCCCGCTCTGGAAGGACGTTCCGAGCTGGTTCCTGATCGCCGAGCAGGACCGCATGATCGTGCCACAGACGCAGCGCTTCATGGTGGAGCGCATGAAGGCGAAGGTGCGATCGCATGCCGTCGATCACACGCCCAGCGTCACTGCGCCCGCCGCCGTTGCCGACATCATCCGCGAGGCGATCGTCTCGGTCTCGGAGTAACTCCGGCAAAGCCACCAAATCAGTTATCAAAAACGGAGAATGTCATGACCCCGACCACATATCGCACCGCCGACGTCGACGGCTTCAAAGTCTTCTATCGCGAGGCCGGGCCGACGAACGCACCAAATCTCCTGCTGCTGCACGGCTTCCCGAGCGCGGGTCACATGTTCCGCGACCTGATCCCGCTGCTCGCCGACAAGTATCACGTCGTTGCGCCTGATCTTCCCGGCTTCGGCCAGTCCGACATGCCCTCGCGCGACACCTTCCGCTACACCTTCGACAATGTCGCGCGCGTGATCGAGCGCTTCACCGAGGTGATCGGCTTCGACCGCTTCGCGGTCTATGTGTTCGACTATGGCGCGCCGACCGGCTTCCGGCTTGCGCTGCGCCACCCCGAGCGGATCACGGCGATCATTTCGCAGAACGGCAACGCCTATGAGGACGGCCTCAGCGACGGCTGGACTCCAATCAAGGCTTACTGGCAGGACCCGTCGCTCGCCAACCGCGAGGCGCTGCGCGCTTTCCTCACGCCGGAGGCGACGCGCTGGCAGTACACGCACGGCGTTGGCGATACGACCATGGTGTCGCCGGACGGCCAGAACCTCGACAATTTCTACCTGGCGCGCCCGGGCTCCGATGACGTGCAGCTCGACCTGTTCGGCGACTACAAGAGCAACGTCGCGCTCTATCCGTCATTCCAAGACTACTTCCGCACGCACAAGCCGCCGTTCCTGGCGGTCTGGGGCAAGAACGATCCCTTCTTCATCCCGCCCGGCGCCGAGGCGTTCAAGCGCGACAATCCCAACGCCGTGGTGCAGTTCTTCGACACCGGTCATTTCGCGCTGGAAACGCATGCAAGGGAGATCGCGGCCAGCATTCGCGCGTTCTTGACGCAATAGGAGCGATGGCCATGACCCATGCGAGACGACCCCCGGAACGGCTCAGCGCATTCTCGGACGGCGTGTTCGCCGTCCTGATCACAGTGCTCGTGCTTGACCTTCGTCCGCCCGAGATCCCGACCTTCGCGGCCTTGCTGACGCTGTGGCCGACCTGGCTCTCCTATGCCGTGAGCTATGTGTTCATCGCGATCGTGTGGGCCAATCACCACCATCTGATGCGCTATGCCAACGAGGCGACGCCACGGCTGATGTGGTTCAACTTCGCGCATCTGTTCTCGGTGTCGCTGCTGCCGCTCTCCACCGCCTGGATGGCGGTGAGTGAGCTCGCACCGCAGCCGGTCGCGTTCTATGCCGCCGTGTTCTTCCTGGTGAACGCGACATACGTCGCCTTGATCTGGGACCTGGTCGTCCGAGCGCCCGCCAGCGAGGTCCCGCCGAAGGAGCGCAGAATCATGCGCATCCGGTCAATGGTGACTCTCGGCGTCTTCGCGGTCGCCACCGTCGTCGCCTTGAGATTCCCGGTCACCGGGCTGGCAATGTGCTGTTGCTGTCTTATCGTCTATCTGAAGCCCGAGGCGCCGGGTGCCAAGAACAGCGCGCCCGTCGACGGCAGGGCATAGCGGCGCCAAAGAACGACGCCGCGATAAAGCCAAGAATGCGAGCGGCTAGCCAGCCAGCCTAAAGCGGCAGAATCCGGTTCAGCAACTCGAGCAAGCTGCGCTGCTCGGCCTCGCTGAGCGGGGTGAGCATCTTTTGGTTATAAGGCTCGGTCAGCCTCGCCGCCTCGTGAATGAGCTTTGCGCCCTTGGGCGTGAGCACGAGCTCTACGGCGCGGCGATCCGCCTTCGAGCGGTTGCGCTTGATGAAGCCCGACGATTCGAGCTCGTTCAGGATCTTGATCAAATTGGGCAGGCGCAGCCGCAGCAGGCTTGCAAGGCTGCTCGGCGGAACGCCGGGATTGTCGCGAATGACGACGAAGATCGCATAGGTCGCGGGCGTCACGCCCAATGCGGCGAACTCTTCGTAAAACCCTTCGAAGAATTTCAGCTGCGCGAGCCGCAGCATGAAGCCCGGTGTGCGCTGGAGCGCCTTCAAATCCAACGATTTTTCCGGCTGCCGAGGCGACTTTTCGGCGGACTTCCCTGCGGGTCTCACGGGCTCATGATCCTTGAAGCGCGACGGCCAAAAGTCCGCCGAATTGACTCTCCCGAAAATAGATATAAAATATAACTATTATTCAGCGGCACAAGACCGCCCACGGGAGGGACACAATGAACAGCAAATTCCTGCACAAATTGTGCATTTCGGCCTTGATGCTGGCTGCGGCGGGGCCGGCATTCGCTCAGGACGCAGTGAAGATCGGCATCCTGAACGACCAGTCGGGTCCGTTCGCGAGCTATCAAGGCGTCGGCTCGGTCGTCGCCGCCAAAATGGCGGTGGAGGATTTTGGCGGAAAGGCTGGCGGAAAGCCCGTCGAGGTCGTCGCGGCGGATCACCAGAACAAGACGGATATCGGGATCGGCATCGCGCGGCGCTGGTACGAGAACGACGGCGTCGATGCGATCTTCGACATTCCCAACTCGTCGATCGCGCTCGCGGTGGCCGGCATGAGCGCCGAGAAGAACAAGGTCTTCGTTGGATCGGGCGCCGGAACGGTGCTGCTGACCGGCGAAAAATGCACGCCGAACACCGTGCACTGGACCTACGACACCTACGCCTACGGGCGCGGCCTCGGCAAGGCGATCGTTCAGCAGGGCGGCAAGAAGTGGTTCTTCATCACCGCCGACTACGCCTTCGGACACGATCTGGAGAAGCAGGCGGCAGAGGCCGTGAAGGCGTCCGGCGGCGAGGTGCTCGGCAGCGTGCGGCATCCGCTCGGGACGGCCGATTATGCCTCCTTCCTGCTCCAGGCCCAGGCTTCGGGCGCGAACGTCGTCGGCTTCGCCAATGCCGGTGACGATACCATCACGTCGATGAAGCAGGCCGCCGAGTTCGGTCTGACCCGGGACCACAAGCTGGTCGGGTTGATCCTGGGGATGAACGGGCTTCCCGCGCTCGGACTGAAATTCGCGCAGGGCGCGCAGATCATGAACCCGTTCTACTGGGACCTGAACGACGGCACGCGGGCTTTCGCCAATCGCTTCGCCGAGCGTATTCCGTCGAAGGCCTATCCGAACGACATGCAGGCCGGCGTCTATGCCTCCGTCATTCACTATCTCAAGTCGGTCGACAAGGTCGGCAGCGCCAAGGACGGCAAGGCGGTCGTCGCGGCGATGAAGGAGATGCCCACTAACGATCCGCTGTTCGGCAGGGGCTACATCCGCAAGGACGGCCGCAAGATCCATCCCCTCTACCTGCTCCAGGTCAAGGCGCCGGACGAGTCGACATCGACCTGGGATCTGCTGAAGGTCGTCGCCACGATCAAGGGTGAGGACGCGTTCCGCCCCGAGAGCGAAGGCCAGTGTCCGCTGACCAAGCAATAGCGGACGAGAGCTGACCATGAGCGGCATTGCATCCAGTCCGGCCGACCCGTTTGGGCCTGATTTCCTGATGGACCCCTATCCCGCCTATGAGACGTTGCGCGCGCTCGGGCCCGCGTTCGCATTGGAGCGCTACGGCGTGTGGGCCATGGCAGGCTATGCCGAAGTCGAGCCGGCCCTGAAGGACTGGAAGACATTCATCAGCGGCGAGGGTGTCGGGCTCCACGGGATGAACCCGGCCCTGCCAAAGCCGCTGACGCTCCAGATCGATCCTCCCGACCACGACAAGGGCCGCCGCGTCCTCGGCCGCACCCTGTCCCCGGGTGTCGCGCGGCGGCTGCGCGAAACGTTTCAGCTGGAGGCGGAGAAGAAAATCTCCGAGCTGATCGACAAGGGCTCATTCGATGCCGTCACCGATCTCGCGGAAGCCTACCCGATGAAGGTGTTTCCGGATGCGATCGGCATCCGGCCGGACGGCCGCGACAAGCTGCTAACCTGGAGCACGTTCGTGTTCGACAGCTTTGGCCCGGAGAACGCGACGCTGGCAGCGTCACGACAAGCAGGGCTCGCGGCGCAGGGCTGGATCATGGAATGTTGCGCGCGAGATGCGCTGCGGCCAGACGGGCTCGGCATGATGATCTACCAGGCCGCTGACGAAGGCGAGATCAGCGAGCACGAAGCAACTCATCTGGTGCGACCGTTCCTCACCGCCGGGATCGACACCACCGTCAACGGCATCGGCAATACCCTGCTCGCACTCGCCACTCATCCGGATGAATATCGCAAGCTGCACCACAAGCCGGAGCTGGCGCGCAATGCTTTCGAGGAAGGGCTGCGTTATGATTCACCGGTGCAGACGTTCTTTCGCACCACCTCGCGCGATGTCGAGATCGGCGGCGGCGTGATCCCCGCACACCGCAAGGTGCTGCTGTTCATGGCCTCCGCCAACCGCGACCGCGCGCGCTGGGACAGACCCGATCGCTTCGACGTCGAACGGCTCGCGACCGGGCATGTCGGTTTCGGCGCCGGCATCCACGCCTGCGTCGGCCAGATGATCGCACGCCTGGAAGGCGAACTGATCTTCGGCGAGCTCGCAAGGCGTGTGAAGACCATCGAGCTCACGGCAGAGCCGAGGCGCAGGTTGAACAATTCCCTGCGTGGGCTTGAGAGTATGCCCGTGCGGGTGACGGCCGCCTAGTTCCTGGCCGGAGCCGCCGCCGCCGCTCGCGCGGGCCGCGGCGCACCGGGTTCGGCGACTGGCATAGCAGGTGCGCGCGAGCGCATGATCGCGGCGTCGATCTCGGCAATCACGCGGCGCTGGATCGCTTCGTTCTTGTCGATCGAGATGTGGCCGACGCCGGACCCGCGCACGTCGACATTGTCGAGCTTGCCGCGAAAGCCGTCGGCGCGCTTCACCGGCTCACCGGGACCGTCGCCGATATAGATGTTGATGTAGCGTTCGGCGCCGGTCGACAGCTTGGTCTTGAACACGGAGTCGAGCCCGATCGCGAGTTTCACGGGAACGCCAAGACGGTTGAGCTTGGCGATCATGTCCGGCAGCGCGGTCGCGCCGGAGGAGTGCCCGACCAGGACAATGGTCTTGAGGCGGCCGGCCTTGTAGGCGGTGGCGGCTTCATCCGCGAGCGAGGACCAGGATACGAAATTGGCAACCGTTACCGGGATGCCCTGCGCCTCGAGCCGCGCGCCGATGGTATCGAGCCCGAGCGAGAAGATGTTGAGCACGCCGCGGAGCAGATAGACATGCGTGGTGGCGGCTGCCTGGCTCGGCGCGGCATTGGCGGCGGTCGGGTTCATGGCAACAGTTGACAGCAGGAGCAAGCCCATCACCCACATGCGGATGGCGGGCAACTGGCTGGCGCCGGCGGTGTGACGGCCGTTCGGTCTCATCGATCTTTTCCCCGGGGGACATAGGCTTCGCAATTGGCCGGAATCGTAGCCATGGCCTGCTCGCAGACGCAACAAAGAGCCGCGTGAGCGACAATCTTAGCCGCGGCCCGTGACCATCGCGCAACACTTACCTGAAAGCTGCCTTGGAAGGGCCTGTTTTGAGACCATTTTTCTCTCGGCAATTGCAGCCGGGCAAGGGCATTCCTATCTCAGAGCTCCGCTGATCCGCCCCTCCCGGCAGGTTCCAGCCTCCCCTCCCCAGCATTTGCCCCTCAGATTTGCGGCCATCATGTCCTCCGTCATTTCCGTCGCCAATTTGTCGAAGACCTACGGGTCCGGCTTCAAGGCGCTCAAGAACGTCAATCTCGACATCAAGCGCGGCGAAATCTTCGCGTTGCTCGGCCCCAACGGCGCCGGCAAGACCACGCTGATCTCGATCATCTGCGGCATCGCCAATCCGAGCGAAGGCAAGGTTTTGGTCGGCGGCGAGAACATCCAGACCTCGTACCGCAAGGCGCGCTCGCTGATCGGGCTGGTGCCGCAGGAATTGCATACCGACGCCTTCGAGAGCGTGTGGGCGACCGTGAGCTTCTCCCGTGGCCTGTTCGGCAAGCCGAAGAACCCTGCGCACATCGAGAAGGTGCTGAAGGACCTCTCGCTGTGGGACAAGAAGGACAGCAAGATCATCACGCTCTCCGGCGGCATGAAGCGCCGCGTGATGATCGCGAAAGCGCTGTCGCACGAGCCGCAGATCCTGTTCCTGGACGAGCCGACCGCCGGCGTCGACGTCGAGCTGCGCAAGGGCATGTGGGAGGTGGTGCGCACCCTCCAGCAATCCGGCGTCACCATCATCCTGACCACGCATTACATCGAGGAAGCCGAGGAGATGGCCGACCGCATCGGCGTCATCAACAAGGGCGAGATCGTGCTGGTCGAGGACAAGGCCACCTTGATGCAGAAGCTCGGCAAGAAGCGGCTGACGCTGCATCTGCAAGGCAAGCTCGATGCGCTGCCGGAGAGCCTTGGCCATTACGAGCTTGACCTCTGCGACGGCGGCGCGACGCTGGTCTACGACTACGACACCAAGGGCGAGCGCACCGGCATCACCAGCCTGCTCGGCGACCTCCGCACCGCCGGCATCCGCTTCAACGATCTCGACACGACCCAATCGTCGCTCGAGGACATCTTCGTCGACCTCGTGAGGACGTCATGAATCACCGCGCCATCCGCGCCATCTATCTGTTCGAAATGGCGCGCACCTGGCGCACGCTGCTGCAAAGCATCGTCTCGCCGGTGGTCTCGACCTCGCTGTATTTCGTGGTGTTCGGCGCCGCGATCGGCTCGCGCATCAGCCAGGTCGAGGGCGTCAGCTACGGCACCTTCATCGTGCCGGGCCTGATCATGCTCTCGGTGCTGACGCAGAGCATCGCCAACGCCTCGTTCGGCATCTATTTCCCGAAATTCACCGGCACGATCTACGAGATCCTGTCGGCGCCGATCTCCTATTTCGAGATCGTGCTCGGCTATGTCGGCGCGGCCGCGACCAAATCGATCATCCTCGGCCTGATCATCCTCGCCACGGCCGGCCTGTTCGTGCCGCTGCACATTCATCATCCGGTCTGGATGCTGGCCTTCCTGGTGCTGACCGCGGTGACGTTCAGCCTGTTCGGTTTCATCATCGGCATCTGGGCCGACGGGTTCGAAAAGCTGCAGATGATTCCGATGCTGGTGGTGACGCCGCTGACCTTCCTCGGCGGCAGCTTCTATTCCATCGACATGCTGCCGCCCGCGTGGCGCACGGTGGCGCTGCTCAATCCGGTCGTCTATCTGATCTCCGGCTTCCGCTGGAGTTTCTACGAGATCGCGGACGTCAGCATGTCCGTCAGCATCGGCATGACGACGGCGTTCCTGGTGATCTGCCTGGTCGTGATCTGGTGGATTTTCCGCACGGGGTATCGGTTGAAGAACTGACCCTGGCCGTCATTCCGGGGTCGCGCGCCCCGGAATCGCCAGCGGCTACCGATAGCAGTGGAAGCGGTTGTACCCGTCGTAATAGCCGCGGCAGCGACGGTGGCCGCGATGGGGAATGCCGAACACACCCTCGACCGCGCCAACGGCACCGCCGACACCGGCGCCGACGACGCCTCCGACTGCACCGCCCACCGGGCCGGCAATACGATTGCCTTCATAGGCACCGTCCTGTGCGCCGCGCACAATGCCTTGGGCATGGCCAGCTTGCGGCAGCGACAACAGCGCGAGGAGGATGGCGGCGGCTGCGAGCAGCAGGCGGACGGGCAGCCCCGCCGGCAATGGCGCGGCGGCGACACGGGCTTTGTTCATCTTCGATCCCAAAGGGGCTACAAGGATAAGCAGCGGCGGGCGCCGCCTGTGGAGAGTGACCATGATCAACGCACCGAGCGACCAAATGGTTGCGCCATTGTGACGAATTGTCGGCGTTGTGAACGCTTCTCCCGCTCGCGAAAATGTCAGCATCGCCGCGGGCTTCGCGGCACAAAGCGGCCTTGCTTACGCCGGGCGTCCCGTTAACGATGGGCTTGCAGGCCGCTGGAACGAAAGCCGGATTGCAGGCATAGTGCACGCCGGGGACGGAGAGCCGCGGCGCCTAGCGTGAACAGGCCGGAGGCCAGAAGTCAGATGCGTTCGTTTTTTATTGCTTTCACCTCCCTGATGCTTTTGAGCGCGGGCACCGCGCAAGCCAAGGTCGAGATCACCGTCGACAAGGACAATCAGCAGATGACCGTCGCCGTCGACGGCGTCGCGCGCTACCACTGGCCGGTGTCGACAGGCATCCCCTCGCGCGAGACTCCGAGCGGCGCGTTCCGCACCTTCCGCATGGAAGAGGATCACTACTCCAAGGAATTCGACGACGCGCCGATGCCGCACGCGATCTTCTTCACCAAGGTCGGGCACGCCATCCACGGCACCGACTCGGTCGGCCGGCTCGGCTCTCCGGCGTCCCACGGCTGCGTGCGGCTGTCGCGCCAGAATGCCACGACGCTCTACGCGCTGGTGCAGCAGCAAGGCGTGCTCAACACCACGGTGACGCTGACCGGCTCGGCGCAGGTCGCGCTCGCCCGCAATCCGCGCGGCCGCAACCCCACAGCAGTCGCCCGCGCGCCGCAGCCGGCCGAAGAGCAATACGCCACATCAGGCGATCCCGTGAACCTGACGCCTCCGGCCGCACCTGCCCGCCGCTACATGCCGCAGGACGACAACTACATCTATCCGGCCGACGGCAGCGACACCGGCGCGCGTTATCCGGCGCCGCGCGGCAGCCGCCCGCTCTATGATGCGCAGGTCTATCAGCAGCAGCGGCCCTCGTACGACCAGGGCACTGGCCAGCAGGGCTATTACTATCAGCCGCAGCCCCGGCAGGTTTACCAACCGCGTGGCTATTACTACCAGAACTGACCCTATCTGAACGCGGCGTTGCCGCGCTCGACGATTTTTCGCGCAGCCTGGACGAAGGCACGGGCGACCGGCTCGAGGATATCGGGCCCGGTCGCGGCAAGATCGTCCGACGGCGTGTGGAACGTCCGGTGGCGACCGGCCATGCCGAGGAAATTGGCGTAGCCCGCCGCATGCACGTCGCGTAGTTCGCCGACCGCCTGCTTCTCCGTCACCAGTCGTTTTGCGTCGACCTTGGCGAAGGCCTCATCAGTCAGCGCGACGGCGGATTTGCTCAGCACGAGATATCGCTCTTCCTCAGGCCGATCGGTGCGGCCGCCCTCAGCGAAGGCGTAGCAGGCGTTCGAGGAGCCGAAATGAATCCACGCCAGTGTTTCCTTCGGCGCTGGCGCCCCGTTCTTCAGGAACAGCTCCATGCCGCCATGGCCGATCTCATGGCCGGCGGTCGCGATGAAGACGAAATGCGCCGGCCATTTTTCGGCAACGACCGTGCGCGCCAGCGCAAGGAAGTTGGCAATGCCGGGGCCACGTTCGCACACGCAAGTGTACCAGCCGGTCATCGGCGTCGAGACGACGATGGTCGGCCCGGCGCCGGTCTCGGCGATGACGTTGCGGCTGGCGACATCGCGCTCGTAGTGACCCTTGACGTCCAGGGTCACCGTCGCGCCTGACGCAAGCGCCCGCTCGAACGTACCGCGCACCTTGGCGCCGACCGCGACCACCGGCACCGGCCAGGGCGTATCTTCCTGCGTAACGTTGTAGGCGAAACGGTCATCCGCGGGATTGCCGATCGTCAGCAGGATCGCCGCCGGCTTCTTCGCCGCGGCCTCCGTGATCGCCGCGCGATGGGCAGGGCCGAGATAGGCGCCGCGATCGAACGGCAGATCGAGCAAAAGAATTTTTCCGGCGACATCGCCGTCGCGGGCGAGCGGCGCGGCGAGACGAAAGCTCGCTCTGTCCTCCGGCGGCCACCAGAACGGCGTTGCCTCGACAGACCTGCCGGCCGCTTCGGCGCTGGCCTGCTCGACGACATACTGCCGGCCAAGCACGACGGGCTGGGACCTGACCTCGAAGCCGGCGGTCTTGAGCTCAGCGGCAATCCAGTCGGCGGTCGCGAGATCGCCGGGCGAGCCGAACCGGTGCAGACCGAAGGACGCGTAACGCGTCACATCTTCGTAGAGGCTGGCACCCGAAAGCACATCCTTTGCTGCCGCCTGTCCAATCATGAGAACCGCCATCGTCGCCATCAGGATACGCCGCATATGAGGTTCTCCCGGTGCCGATCATTTTTCTTGCCGGCTAATTTCGGCCTTCCGCGGCCGTCGTCAACCGCCAGCGCCGAATCAAATCACTGCTGCGCTGGGGGGACGCAGGCCGGACCCGACAGGAGCCGCGAGGACAGAAGCGCCAAGCAAGCGGACCCAAGCGCGAAAATCGCGCCAGTCTGTGCACGGATTGGGCACCCGGCGACGCAGGAAAGCAACAGTCCCCAACCTTCAACGCTGCGGCGTCCCGGCAAAATTGACAACCTTGGCGTCGCCCGTATTGTCTTTCGCAGTATTTCTGGGAAATGACATGACACGCGAGCAGATTTCGGATTTCTGCGTTACCGCCCTGGCGAATATCCTGCGAATTTCGAGCGACCGCGTCGACACCGGCACGAAATTCAACCGTCTCGGCCTCGATTCGGCGATGCTGGTCTACCTGATGATGGAACTCGAGGAGAAACTCGACCTCGAACTGTCGACGGACGACTTTTACGACCATCCGACTGTCGAGGCCTTGTCGCGATTTCTCGCCGACAAGCGCGCGATCCGCACCGCCGCCTGAGGGCGGCTGAAGCCGGCGCAATCCACATGGAAACCTTCCGCTCGCTCGTGGCACTGCTGGCCCGGCGCGTGGCGGAGCAGGCCGGCGACCGCGCCTATGTCTTCGTCTCCGATCGCGGGACGGAGGAAGCTGTCCTCACCTTCCGCCAGCTGCATCACTCCGCATCCACGCTCGCGTCGCGCCTGACCGCGGCCGCGCGGCCCGGCGACCGCGCCATCCTGGTGTTTCCGCCGGGCATCGAGTTCATGGTGGCGTTCTTCGGCTGCCTGATGGCCGGCATCATCGCCGTGCCGATGATGATGCCGCGGCGAAACAGTGCCCGCGATGCCAGCTCCGCGATCCTCGCCGATTGCACGCCGGCGCTGGCCCTGACCAATTCGGCCGTCGCGCTCCGTGGCGATCTGCAGGCCCGCTTCGCGCAGGAGAGCATTCGCTGGATCGAGGTCGATCTCGCCGCAAGTGAGGACGTAGCGGTCGGCCTGCCCGAGCCGGCGCCGGACGACATCGCCTTCCTGCAATACACCTCCGGCTCCACGTCCGCGCCCAAAGGCGTGATGGTGAGCCACGCCAATCTGCTCGCCAATCTCGAGATGATCCGGCTCGCGCTCGGCAACACTAGACAATCGACCTATGTCAATTGGGTGCCGCTCTATCACGACATGGGGCTGATCCTGAACGCACTCCAGGCACTCTATGTCGGGGCGACTTGCGTGCTGATGGCGCCGAACGCGTTCATGCAGCGGCCGCTTGGCTGGCTGCGCGCGATCTCGCATTATCGCGCGGAAGTGGCGTGCAGCCCGAATTTTGGCTTCGACCTCTGCGTCAGCCGCTATCGCGCCGGCCAGATGGAGGGCGTCGACCTGTCCTCGCTCAGGATCGCGCTGAACGGCGCAGAGCCGGTGCATGCGGAAACCATCGAACGGTTCGTCGAAACATTTGCGCCGCACGGTTTCGACCCGCGCGCGATGTATCCCGCCTACGGCATGGCGGAAGCGACGCTCCTGATTTCCGGCGGAAGCCGCGGCGGCGGTCATGTCACACGCAGCGTGAGCCGCACGGCGCTTCAGGCGCATGCGGCGGAGGCGCCTTCCAACGCGGAAGATACGCAGGTCGCCGTCGGCTGCGGGCGCGCACTCACCGGCGAGCGGATCGCCATCGTCGAGCCGGAGCGCCGGACGCGGCTGCCCGCCGACCGCGTCGGCGAGATTTGGGTCAGCGGCGCCAATATTGTCCGCACCTATTGGCGCAACGACGAGGCGACGCGTGAGGGGCTCAATGCGCAGATTGCCGGCGAGGACGGGCCGTGGCTGCGCACCGGCGACCTCGGCTTCGTCGACGTCACAGGCGAATTGTTCGTCACCGGTCGGATCAAGGACCTCATCATCATCCGCGGCATCAACCATTATCCGCAGGACGTCGAGCGCACGGTGCAATCGCTCGACGGAGCTTTGCGTGAAAACTGCGGCGCGGCGTTCTCGGTGCAGGACGAGAGCGGCGAAGAGGCGCTCGTCATCGTCCAGGAGATCGAGCGCACCGCGCGCCACTCGATCGACACCGAAACGATCATGGGCCGAATCCGCGAGGCGGTCGCCGACAACCACGAGCTCTCCGCTCGCCACATCGCGCTGATCCGGCCCGGCGCGCTGCCGAAGACCACCAGCGGCAAGATCCAGCGCAAGCTGGCGCGCAAGCTCTGGCTCGACGGCGGTCTTGAGCAGATCGGCTGAGCCGGCTCAGAAATCGATCTTCGCGCTCTCCCCATCGCGCAGGCTCGCAGCGATCCCCTGCTCGATCTTGCGTGCAAGGATTGGGCGATAGTGGATGAAGTCGGCAAAATTGGCGCGGTCGCGCGTGAGATCGTTGTCAACCCGATAGCTGATGAAATTGCTGCGCGGCCGGCCCGCGACCACCTTTCTCAGCGCGGCGTCGCAGGCGCTGCGCTCCAGGGCGGTTTCCGTACCGGGCTTCGGCACAGTGGTTGCGAAGGTCGGCGGCACGATGATCACGACGGGCACATCGGCCGGCAATGTCCTAACGGTATCTGCCAGCACAGCGATCTCGGGAAATGTCGCCCGCATCTCGGCGGACAAGGACGGCGCCGGATCCCTGGGCCAGCCGACCTCCTTGAATTGACCCGGCGGCCAGATGTCCTCATAGCTGACAAAGCCGTCCGGGTTCATCCGCGGTCGCCGGCCAAGCCCGATACTGATGCGTTGAAAAGCCTGCTCGATCGCCTGCCAGGAGATCAGACGTGCAGCGTAAGTGACGACGCTTCGGTCATAGAGCCAGTCGGGAAATGGGACGCCGCCCTCCTCCTTCATCCGCGCATGCCCGCACCAGCCGGGGTCAGCCACGATCACCAGCGCGCCGACCTCCCTGTGATTCCGGAGGAAGAAGTCCAGCACCGCGAGCTCCTGGCGGGCAAACGCACCGGTCATGTAGAGCTGCACGAACCGCAGGCCGGTCGCGCGCGACAATTCTGTCGGCTCGATCATCTGCGCCGTCGAATTGCCTAGGATCGCGGCATTGAAATCCGGATTCCTGGCGCGGCTCGCGGCCGTGATTTGGGTGAGGCGGTTGTCGACGCCGTCGATACCGAGCAGGCCGAGCTTGCCGCTGTCATAGGGATCGACCACCACCATCAGTGCGAGCACCAGCAGCGCAGCGCCGATCAGCGTGCCCAGACACGCGAGCAAGCTCCGGCCCCAGCCGGGGTCCGTCTCAGAACTTGAAGTAGACGAACTCATGGAGATCCCTACCACCCATGTGGAGCAGCAATGCGAATAGCCCAAGACCGAGCAGACCCGCGAGCCACGGATTGGGACGGCGCGTGAGCGCCGCCACGATGTCCTGGCTCGCCGGCAGCAGGAAGGCGAAGAGCGGCGCTGCGATCAGCGGCCACAAATGCTTTCCGCGATCGAGCGGCAGCGGCGAAACCAGTCCGCAGAAGACATGCCAGGCCGCCTCCACCGATCCCGCGCGGAAGATCACCCCGGTCGCGAGCACGAACAACACGGTGAGTGCCCAGCCGAGCCATGACGGGAACTCCGGGCCATAGCGGCGCCACAGCGTGCAGGCGACCAGCGCAAGCCCGTGCAGCACGCCCCACAGCACGAAGGTCCAGCTCGCGCCGTGCCACAGGCCGCACAGCGCCATCGTGATCATCATGGCGCCGAAGAACTGGACCGGCAGCCAGCGCCGCGGCAGCAGGCGCAGATTGACCAGCGGATAGAACACGTAGTCGCGCAGGAACAGCATCAGGGTGATGTGCCAGCGCTGCCAGAAATCCTGGATGTTGGTCGAGCGCAGCGGCGCATTGAAATTGTACGGCAGCTGCACGCCGAACAGGAGGCCAAGCCCGATCGCGATGTCGGAATAGCCGGAGAAGTCGAACAGGATCTGGAAGGAGAAGCAGAAGGCGAGCCAGGCATCGCCGCTCGGGAGCGGCGCGTTCGCTGCCTGCACGTAGATGGGATCGAGCAGATGCGCGATGCTGTCGGCGATCACGACCTTCTCGAACAGGCCGATCGCGATGAAGCAGGTCGCGACGCAGAACTGGCGCTGCCAGCCTGGAACGTAGACCTGCCTGCCGAACTGATGCATCACCTCCGACCAGCGCACCAGGGGGCCGGCGATCGCCTGCGGGAAGAAGGCGATGTAGAGCGCGTAGCGGTCGAACGCATAGAGCGGCGCCCTGCCGCGCTTCAGATCGACCAGATACATGATGTGGTGGAAGGTGAAGAAGGAGATGCCGAGCGGCAGCCCGATGTCGAGCGCCGGCAGCGTCGTACCCAGTACGAGGCCGAGATTGGCGAGAAGGAAGTTGGCGTATTTGAACAGCGCCAGCACCGCGAGATCGAGCACGATCACGAGTGTCAGCAGCGCCGGCCACTTCACGCGTCCATAGGCGACCGAGGCAAGCCAGTTGATCGCGATCGAGCCGATCAGGAGCAGGATGAAGAACGGACTGCCCCAGGCATAGAAGGCGAGCGACAGCGCGACCTGCACGCCGATGCGCAAATGCGGATAGGGATCGGCCAGGCGGTAGATCAGCAGCGCCGCCGGCAGGAAGACCAGGAGAAAGGGGTAGTCGTTGAACAGCATCGGATCAAAGCCGCGTCATCGCCGGCATTGCCGGGCGATGATGCTCAGCCCGTTTCCAAATCGGGCGTCACGTCGCCCGGCTGCCGCGACATGCGCCGGGCGATCTTCTCTTCGCTGGGCACCTTGACGTCCCAGGCGAGTCCGAGCGCTTCCAGTGCGCGGATGAAGATGAAGCCGGGATCGAACTCGAACCAGCGCAGGCCGAAGGCGGCGGAATACGGAAAGGCGTGATGGTTGTTGTGCCAGCCCTCGCCCCAGGCGAGCCAGGCCATCACGCCGAGATTCCGGCTGTTGTCATCGCGGGTGACGAAGGGCTGCGCGCCAAAGCTATGCATCACGGAGTTGATGGCGGACATGGTCTGCTCGACCACGAACATGCGCACCGCGCCGCCCCAGAGCAAGCCGGTCAGCGCGCCCCACAGGCTCATCGCGGCAAGGCCGCCGATTACGGCCGGCAGCACCAAGCCGAGGCCTACCCAAGTGTAATAGTAGCTGTTGACCGCAATCAGCCTGCGATCGGCCATCAGATCCGGTACATAGTGCGCAACGTTGGGATAATCGTGCGCGATCATCCAGGTCAGGTGCGCGTGCAGGAAGCCGCGCAGGCGACCGAACGGGCCGGAGCCATGCAGCCGCGGCGAATGCAGATCGCCGTCATGATCGGACAGCTCATGGTGCCGGCGGTGCATTGCCGCCCAGGACAGCATGGGACCGCGGCCCGCCATCGATCCCATCACGACGAGGATCGCACTCATCGCTGTGGAGGTCGCGAAGGCGCGGTGGGTGAAGAGGCGGTGATAGCCGACGGTGAGGCCGAGGCCGGTGACCAGCCAGAAGCCGAGGAACAGGCCGAGCTCCATCGCGCCGATCGGGCGGTAGAACAGAAGGGCCAGTGCCAGCAGCGTGCCGACGAAGGGCAAAACATCGAAGATGATGAAATGCTGCCGCTGCATTCGATGAAAATGCCGGCTGCGGATTATTCGGTGATCGCGTTTCTGTTGCACGGGCGGGATTCCAGGGCGGCCACTATGAGTACATACCCGCACGTCGGACGCAACCCAACCCACCGCCCGAGGTTTCAACAGCCGCGAAAGCCTATACAATAGGCCAGACGTGCTAAAATGCCTTCAAAAGCGGCCCTTTTTCACTTGCCCTTCGAGCCACCATGCCGTCACGTGCTCCGACAATCTTGATGGTGCTGTCACTTCTCATTGTGGGAGAGGCCATGGGATTTGATTCGGGATTTGATTCGGGATTGGATTTGGCCTTCGACCTTGAGGCCCATCGCGGCGGGCGGGCGCTGTTGCCGGAAAACACCCTGCCGGCCTTCGCCAATGCGCTGTCGATGGGCGTGGACACGCTGGAGCTCGACGTCGGCGTCACCGCCGACGGCGAGGTCGTCGTCTCGCATGAGCGCGGGCTCAATCCCGACCTCGCGCGGGATGCGAGCGGCGCCTATGTGCCGCCTCCCGGCACGCCGTTCGTGAAGTTGCCGTTCGCCGAGGTCAGGACCTACGACGTCGGCGAGATCCGGCCGGACAGCCGTTAGGCGAAGCAATTCCCCGAGCAGCGCGCCGTGCCCGGGACACGCATTCCGACCTTGAGCGAGCTGTTCGCGCTGGTGCGCAAGTCCGGCAATACACGCGTGCGCTTCAACATCGAGACCAAGATCGATCCGAACCATCCGGACGAGACGCTCGATCCGCAATCTTTCGTCTCCAAGCTGCTCGGGCTGATCGAAGCCGAAAAATTCTCCGACCGCGTCATGATCCAGTCGTTCGACTGGCGGACCCTGCTGCTCGTCCAGCAGCGGGCACCGAAGATGCCGACGGTGTACTTGACGCTCCAGCGCGGCTCGGGCCAGACGGTGGCGCTGGACAAGGCGACCAACTGGACGGCGGGGTTCAGCCCGGCCGATCACGGCGGGTCGCTGCCGCGAACGATCAAGGCTGCGGGCGGTACAGTCTGGTCGCCCTATTTCAGCGATGTGACTGCGGCACTGATCGGCGAGGCCCATACGCTCGGACTGCGTGTCGTGGTCTGGACAGTCAACAAGCGTGAGGACATGGCGCGCATGATCGAGATCGGCGTCGACGGCATCATCTCCGACAGGCCCGACCTGCTGCGGCAGGTCGCGGGCGAGAAGGGAATTGCATTGCCGGCGGGGACACCGGTGGAACCGTAGAAGCGGCCCCCTACTCCCCGTCCCGCAAACGCCGGTACAGCGCGCCCAAAATATTTGAGTAATCGTCGGTCCAGACCCGCACCCTGTCGTCGGCTTCGGTCTGCTCCCATACTTTCGACGATGCGAGCCTGCCGACGTCGGCATCCTCGCGGGCGGAAATGACGACGTCGGTCGAGAAGATATAGTCACCGTCGCGGCCGGAATCCTCGTTGTAGACCCAGCTCTTGAGATCGTTGGCATCGGCGATGCCGACCACGACGGTCTCGAGATCGAGGTGCCGGTTGGAGACGTGCATCACTACGGCGCCGTGCGGAGCGAGCTTGTCCTTGTAGATCTTCATCGCCTCTTCGGTCGCAAGATGGATCGGGATCGCATCGGATGAATAGGCATCGACGATGATGAGATCGTAGGCGCCGTCGGGCTCTTTGGCGAAGGTGAGGCGGGCATCGCCGATCACCGGCTTCAGGCCCGGCATGCAGCTCGAAATGTAGCGAAAGTTCTTCGGATCGCTTGCCGCATCGACCATGGACTGATCGATCTCGAAGAAGGTCCAGCTCTCGCCCGGCTCGGCGGCGCAGGCAAGCGTGCCCGATCCGACGCCGATTGCTGCGACCTTCAGCGGCGCGCCCTTGCGCTCGCGGATCGCGGTGACGGCCTGACCGATGCCGCCGTCCTTGTGATAGTAGGTGATCGGCTCGGGCCCGCCGGTGACGGGCGTGCCGTCATTGTTGAGGAAGCGCTCGGCGCCGTGGATCGTGGTGCCGTGCATCAGGACGTGGAAATAGCCGCCGGGCGTCACCACGATCTTGTGCACGCCGAAGAAGCTGCGCACCGTGGTGACGCGGCCTTCGTCCGCCGGATAAACACGGATCAATGCCAGCGCGAGCGCGACGGTGGCGAAGATCTTCCAGCGGCCGGCGTTGGCCGCCAGCGCCAGCAGCGCGGCGAGCACGCCGACGGCACCCGCCACCCAGACGCGGTGATCCTCGAACCAGGTCGAGAGCTCGCCCGCGGTGTAGGACGGCGCAACGAGCACGATGGCAAGCGCGGCCAGCGCCAGCCAGTACCATTTGACGATGCCCGCCAGCCGCTCGTTCGCGGGCGGCCGGCACAGCGCGGCAAGCGCAACCAGGATCGGATATTCGGCGATCCAGGAGAAGGTGAAGGGCGCAACGAGCCCTGCGAACAGGCCGCCGACCATGCCGCCGAACGACAGCGCGACATAGAATCCGGTGAGATATTTGGCGGCCGGCCGGGTCCGGGCCAATTCGCCGTGGCAAGCCATGGCAATGACGAAGAAGCACAATTGATGGCCGCCGAGCGTCAGCAACAGGTTCTGTTCGCCGCCGAAAGCCAGCACGAAGACGACGCCCGCGATCGCGACCGGCTGGAGCATCAGCATCCATTTGTGCGGCAGCAGCGGCCGCGACTGGAACACCACTACCCAGGTCAGCAGGTACAGCGACAGCGGCAGCACCCACAGCAGCGGCGCCGCCGCAACGTCGGTCGAGATGTGCGCGGTGACGGCGATGAGCAAGCCGGAGGGCACTCCGGCGAGGAAGATCCAGCGCAGCCGCGTCAGGAAACCGGGCGCCGGCGCATTCATATCCTCAGTTCGCGCGTCGACCATTGCCAGCTTCGGCGAGCGCAACAGCAGCACGCCGCAGGCGGCGATCAGGAGGATCAGAAGGCCATAGCCGCCGGTCCAGAGCCGGTTCTGCGTGTGCAGCGTGAACATCGGCTCCAACAGGAACGGATAGGACAGCAGGGCGAGGAAGCTACCGATGTTGGAGGAGGCATAGAGGAAATATGGATCGTGTCCGGCAGGATGCCCGGTGCGGACGAACCAGGCCTGCAACAACGGATTGTTGGCCGCAAGCGCGAAGAACGGCAGCCCGATCGAGATCACGAACAAGCTGAGCAGCCAGATCGCGTAGCCCGAGCCGGGTGGCTCGCCATAGGCGGACGCGATGCCGAGCGGCAGCGTGGCGAAGGCCGCGATCAGCAGCACGAGATGCACCACCACCGGAACGATGCGGTTCCGTATCTGCATCAACAGATGCGCATAGGCGTAGCCCGCCAGAAGCAGCGACTGGAAGAACACCATCGCCACCGACCACACCGCCGGCGAGCCGCCGAGCCGCGGCAGCACCATCTTCGTGAACAGCGGCTGCACCGAGAACAGCAATAGCGCGCTGACGAAGATCGCGGCGGTGTAGACCGTCAGCAGCAGCCGGTTGCGTGACGAGGACGGCTGCTCCGTGGCGGCGGGTTGCACGATCGAATCCATGGAAGCTCCAGCAAAAGCGTTTTCCGGCGAAATGGGCACCTGTTCGCGCGAGAAAACGCGTCGGATAACTCCTCCGGCGGGCGCCGGACGCGCGCAATGGAGCACAAGGCGCCTGAACGGGCAATAAAGGGTCTCGTGATGTTGCAGCGAGAAATGCCTGATATACAGATGTCATTCCGAGCCTGGTCGTTCAGACCGTCCCGGAATGAATGTGGAACAGCTTGACTCCTTCATGATCGAAACCGACGTCGTCATCATCGGCGCTGGCCATAACGGCCTCACTTGCGCGGCCTATCTCGCGATGGCCGGCTTGCGCGTACGCGTGGTCGAGCGCCGCAAGGTGGTCGGCGGGGCCGCGGTCACGGAGGAGTTTCACCCGGGCTTCCGCAATTCGGTCGCGGCCTACACCGTGAGCCTGCTCAATCCGCAGGTGAGCCGCGACCTCAAGCTGGCCGAGCAGGGCCTGCGCATCGTCGAACGGCGCGCGCAGAATTTTCTGCCCGCGCCCGACGGCAGCTATCTCCTCACCGGCGAAGGACGGACGCAGGCGTCCGTCGCACGGCTGAGCGCACATGACGCAAACGCGCTCGACGGGTTTTCGCGCGAGCTGGAAGATATCGCCGACGTGCTCAGGCAATTCGTGCTGCGCGCGCCGCCAAACCTGCTCGATGGTTTCGGCACGGCTGCGATCCGCGAGGCCGTGAATGCATTCCAGAGCGCCAACATCCTGCGTGGCCTGTCGCTGGAGCAGAGCCGCAACCTGCTCGATCTCTTCACCCGCTCGGCCGGCGAGATGCTGGACGAACGTTTCGAGCACGATCTGGTCAAGGCGCTGTTCGGCTTCGACGCCATCGTCGGCAACTACGCCAGCCCCTACGCGGCCGGTTCGGCCTATGTGATGCTGCATCACGCCTTCGGCGAGGTGAACGGCAAGAAGGGCGTCTGGGGTCACGCCATCGGCGGCATGGGCGCGATCACGCAAGCGATGGCGCGCGCCGCACGCGAGCGCGGCGTTGTGATCGACACCGATGCCAGCGTGCGCGAGATCATCGTCGAGCGCGACCGCGCCGTCGGCGTAGCGCTGGAGAACGGCACGGCTATCCGCGCCAAATATGTCGCGGCCAACGTCAATCCAAAGCTGCTCTATACGCGGCTGATCGCGGCCGACGCCCTGCCCCAAAACTTCCTCGACCGCATCCGGCACTGGAAGAACGGCTCCGGCACCTTCCGCATGAACGTGGCGCTGGACCGCCTGCCCTCCTTCACGGCGCTGCCAGGCGACGGCGATCATCTCAGCTCCGGCATCATCCTGGCCCCTGACCTCGGCTACATGGACCGCGCCTTTCTCGATGCCCGCACGCACGGCTGGAGCCGAGAACCTGTCGTGGAAGTGCTGATCCCCTCGACGCTCGACGACACGCTCGCGCCCGCAGGAAAACATGTCGCGAGCCTGTTCTGCCAGCATGCCGCGCCGGAGCTTCCCGATGGAACGTCGTGGGACGACCATCGCGAAGAGGTTGCCGACCTCATGATCGCGACGGTGGACAAATACGCGCCGGGTTTTGCGACAAGCGTGCTCGGCCGCCAGATCCTGTCACCGCTCGACCTTGAACGGCAATTCGGCCTGTTGGGGGGCGACATCTTCCACGGCGCGCTGACGCTGAACCAGCTGTTCTCGGCGCGGCCGATGCTGGGCCATGCCGACTACCGCGGCCCCCTGAAGGGCCTCTATCACTGCGGCTCCGGCGCCCACCCGGGCGGCGGCGTCACCGGCGCCCCCGGCCACAACGCGGCGCAGGCGATTTTGCGGGATCACCGGTCGCTGTTCGGAAGCCGTGGATAGGTCTGTGGATGGGCTGTGAAAGAGCGGTGGGTTGCCCGTCGCGGCCCGCCGGCCAAAGTCGGGTACAAGGCGGTGGAAAACCTGGGGATGAGCGGCGGATAAGGCCGTGGACAACGCCCTGAAAACAAGCGGGCAGCCTGTGGGCATCCCTGTGAAAACCCGTCCCAAAAACGACTTCGCCCGCCGGGGGGCAATTCCCCCAACGGGCGCTGGTCGAAAACAACCTATGAAGAAAACAGCCCCCGCCGGGAGAAATGGGAGGCGGAAATTACTTCAAGGAGGTGCTAATCGAAGTGAACTTATCGTTCATCGTGGTGCCCAGGCCGTTCACCACGGTGATGATCGCGAGCGCGATGCCGGCTGCAATCAGGCCGTATTCGATTGCAGTTGCACCTGAATCGTCGGACCAGAACTTCAAAACCATGCGTTTCAAGTCTCGTCTCCATTTCCATTTCAAGCTGTGTTGGTTGGCCCCAACATCCGTGAATCTACGGAGTACAACCTATGATTAAGTTAATCCCTGGATTGCAAGTTATGCGGAAAATCAGGAACAAAAGTTCCAAAAATTAAGCCGAACGGAACCCTAGGGATGCATCCTGCCACCACCCATCGCGCCAGCTTTTCGATCGGCAGCGAGATCGCCGCCAAGCGCGTTGTCGACGTGCTCAATGAGGTGTTTTTCGAAGGCGATGCGGCGGTCGCCGCCTTCGAGCAGCCGAACGGACAATGGGACGTCGCGCTGCATTTCGCGGATGCGCCGGACCAGGCATGGCTGCGCGAACTCGTTGCAACCTCAGCAGGAAACGAGTTCGCCGCCACGCTCGCCTTCGATACCATCGAGGCCAAGGACTGGGTCAAGGCGAGCCTCGAAGATCTCGTCCCGGTGCCGGCCGGGCGCTTCGTCGTTCACGGCAGCCACGACCGTGACCGCGTGGCACCGAACAAGCTCGCCATCGAGATCGAGGCGGCCCTCGCCTTCGGCACCGGCCATCACGGCACCACGCGCGGCTGTTTACTGCTGCTTGACCACGTCCTGAAAAGCACCCGGCCCGGCCGCGTGCTCGACCTCGGCACCGGCACCGGCGTGCTGGGGATCGCGGCGGCGAAGGTGCTGCATCGCGCGGTGCTGGCCTCCGACATCGACCCGCCCTCGGTACGGGTGGCAGCCGAGAACGCGGCGCTGAACGAAGTTGGTAACCACGTGCGGGTGATCCGCGCCACCGGCTTTTCCGCCCCGGATTTTGGCAAATGCGGCCCGTTCGACCTCGTGCTGGCCAACATCCTTGCCAATCCGTTACGGCAATTGGCGGGCCCGATGACGCGCCACCTGGCGCCGGGCGGACGCGTGATCCTCTCCGGCCTGCTAACGCACCAAGCCTCCGCGGTCATTGCCGCCTATCGCGCGCGCGGCCTGGTGCCGCTACGGCACCTGCGGATCGAGGGGTGGAGCAGCCTGTTGCTGCAGAAGACCGGATGACGGCGCCGTCGCGACGGCGATGCGCTCGCCGCCTCGCTTGCGGGGCGAGGTGAACGCGCGCTATTCCGCCGGCTTCGCGTCCGGACGCACCGTGCCCTCATCCCGTAACGCGCGCCGGGCGCGACGCTCCGCGAAACGGTCGATCAGCTGGCTGATGAGGCCGCGCGGCTTCTTTGGTATCGCCGCAGTCGGGGCGCGGCGCACCGGCGGCGAAATTTTCTCAAACGTGAATGCTGGCATCGTGTGTCCCCTCGCCGTTGAGATGAACCACTTGCTCGAATTTCCCTGTTGTCCGGACGAAGCGCAACTGCCGCATCCTGTACTCCACTCAATTCGAATGGAACTTGTTCAAGCACAGTCCATGCCAGATGCGGCCTCGAATGCGTCTACATTGCGGACTGATCGCCATGATCCTAAAGTGATCCACCATGTTCGAAGCGCATTTCCAGACATTCGAGGAGCCCGAGGCCGGCGTCGCATTGACGGCCCGGCTGGCCGCGCTCCGTGAAGAGCTCGCCCGCCGCAAGCTGACCGGCTTCGTGATTCCGCGCGCCGATCAGCAGCAAAATGAGTATGTGCCGCCGTCGGAAGAGCGGCTGGCCTGGCTGACCGGCTTTACCGGCTCGGCGGGATTGGCGGTGGCGCTGACACATGAGGCCGCATTGTTCGTCGATGGCCGCTACGCGATCCAGGCTGCCAAGCAGGTCGATGCAAAGGCCTGGGCGGTGGAATCACTGATCGAACCGCCGCCGGAAAGCTGGGTATCGGCACACTTGAAGGCCGGTGACCGCCTCGGATTTGACCCGTGGCTGCACACTTTTGCGGCAGTCGAGCGTTTGTCCGCCGCCTGCGCCAAGGCGGGCGCCGAGCTGGTCGCCGTCGACAGCAATCCGGTCGATGCGATCTGGCAGGACCGGCCGCAGCCGCCAATTGCGCCGGTCGCGGTGCACGGGATGCAACATGCCGGCGTCACTGAAGCCGAGAAGCTGACGCAGATCAGGAGCGAGATCGGCAAACTCGGCGTCGATGCGCTGGTGCTGTCCGACAGCCATGCCGTGGCCTGGACCTTCAACATCCGCGGCGCCGATGTCGCGCATACGCCGCTGCCGCTGTCCTATGCGCTGGTGCCGAAGGACGGCCGTCCGACCATCTTCATCGACCACCGCAAGCTCTCCAACCTGACCCGCGACCATCTCGAGCAGTCCGCCGACGTGCGCGAGCCCGATGCGATGGCGCCAACGTTGATGGCGCTCGCCAAGAGCGGCGCCGCGATCGCGCTCGACAATGCGACCGCGGCCGACGCTCTCAGCCGGCTGATCACGGGCGCCGGCGGCAAGCCGGTGCGCGGCAGCGATCCGATTGCGCTGCTCAAGGCGGTCAAGAACACGACCGAGATCAAGGGCACGCAAACGGCGCACCGGCGCGACGCCGTGGCGCTGGCGCGCTTCCTCGCCTTCATCGATCGCGAGGCGGCAAGCGGCAAGCTCACCGAGATCGACGCGGTCGAGGCGCTGGAGACGTTCCGCCGCGACACCGGCGCGCTGAAGGACGTGTCATTCCCGACCATATCAGGCACGGGCCCGAACGGCGCCATCGTGCACTACCGCGTCACCCGCAAGAGCAACCGGCGGATCGTGCCCGGCGATCTCCTGCTGATCGATTCCGGCGCGCAATATGAAGACGGCACCACCGACGTCACCCGCACCATGGCGGTCGGCGAGCCCACCGGCGAGATGCGCGACCGCTTCACCCGCGTCTTGCGCGGCCACATCGCGATCGCCCGCGCGGTCTTTCCCGACGGCGCCAGCGGCGCTCAGCTCGACACACTCGCACGGCAATATCTCTGGGCCGCCGGCGTCGATTTCGAGCATGGCACCGGCCATGGCGTCGGCAGCTATCTCTCGGTGCACGAAGGACCGGCGCGGATCTCGAAGCTCGGCACCACGCCGCTGAAGCGCGGCATGATCCTGTCCAACGAGCCCGGCTACTACAAGACCGACGGTTTCGGCATCCGCATCGAGAACCTCGAACTGGTGGTCGAAGCCGACATCAAGGGCGCGGAAAAATCGATGAACGCGTTCGAGACGCTGACCTTGGCGCCGATCGACCGCCGGCTGATCGATGTGGCGATGCTGGGCAAGGACGAGCTCGACTGGCTTAACGCCTACCACGCGCGCGTCAGGGCCGAGGTGCGGCCGGCGCTGGACGAGGCGACGAAGGCCTGGTTCGATCAGGCGACGGCGGAGCTGAAGGCGTAACTTCGCTTCCGAAGCCGCATGGCACCACGCGATTTGCGCAAGGCTCGTTGCCCACCCACAGCCGTCATGCTCCGCGAAAGCGGGGCATCCAGTATTCCAGAGACAGCAAACGTATGCGGAGACGCTGCGGCGTACTGGATTCCCCGCCTGCGCGGGAAATGACACCGAATTCTTAGTGCGAGCACCGCGCCCAATTGGTCGCCATCGCGCTATTATTATAACCGTCCCGGAATCCGTATAGCCGCATTCCGAAACGCCGATATCCGTCTTGCGCGAGCACGCTACAGTCCGATTCGAATTTCTACGAGACGGACACGCATGCACGGCATGATCAGCAAATCGCCGCCAGCGGCGCAACACAACCTCGCGACCTCGCGCGTGGTGCTGCTGTTGTTGGTCGTCATGACCGGCATCGCGCCGATCTCGCTTTACATGCTGGTTCCGGCGCTGCCGGTGCTGGCGACAACATTTGGCAGCGACATCTCGGTCGCGCAGATGACGGTGTCGCTCTACATGGTCGGCATCGCGCTGTCGCAGCTCATCATGGGCCCGCTGTCGGACCGGTTCGGGCGGCGCCCGGTGCTGCTCGGAGGACTGGCGTTGATGGTCGTCGCCAGCATCGCCTGCATCTTCGCGGAAACCCTGCCGCAGCTGATCGCCGCGCGCTTCTTCCAGGCGCTGGGCGGCGCCGCCGGCATGGTGGTGAGCCGCGCCATCATCCGCGACATCTACGCGCGTGATCGCGTCGCCTCGATGATCAGCCTCGTGATCGCGGCCCTGATGATCGGGCAGATGGTCTCCCCGCTCACCGGCGGCCTGATCGAGACCGCATTCGGCTGGCGCGCCATCTTCTACGTCATCACCATCGGCGCGATCATTGTCGCCGTCGGCATCGCGGTCGCGCTGCCCGAGACGCGCCGCACCCGCGCCGCCGGCAGCGGCTTTCGCGGCGACGTCGGCATTCTCATTCGCAACCGCGCCTTCGTGGGTTACGTGATGTGCCAGGTGCTGGCCTCGCAAATCATCTTCACCTTCGCTGGCGGCGGGCCCTACATCGTGGTGACGCAGATGGACCGCAGCAGCGCCGAATACGGCGCGTGGTTCGCGACGACGGGCTTCGCCTACCTCGTCGGCAATCTACTCTGCGTGCGCTTTGCGCCGCGGCACTCGCTGGAGAAGTTGATCTGGTTCGGCCTCGCACTCCAGCTTTGCGGCAGCCTGTTGAACCTGCTCTGGAGCTTCACCGGCTGGAACGAGGCGCCCGCCTGGCTGTTCGGCACGCAGATGATCGTGATGGCCGGCAATGCCTTCGTGATGGCGAACTCGGCCGCCGGCGCGATCAGCATCCGTCCCGAGGCCGCCGGCACCGCATCAGGCGCAATGGGCTTTCTCCAGCAAGGCATCGGCGCGCTGATGTCGCAATTCGGCGCCTATCTCGGCGGTCACTCCGCGACGACGCTGCCGCTCACGTCTGCGGTGATGGCGATCTCCCTGCTCTGCGCCTGCACGATGATCTTCGTCGTCCCCCGCCGCGAGGTCGTGGTGAGCGAGACGCTGATCGAGCAGGCGGAGGAGGAAGAGAGCGGGATGATGTGAGGGGCGCGAGGTCGCAACGACTTCGGTGTCATCCCCCGCGAAAGCGGGGGATCCAGTACGCCGCGGCTTTTCCGTATTCTCGCGCGGTCTCTGGAATACTGGATTCCCCGCCTTCGCGGGGAATGACGGCGGAACGAGACGCGTCAGCGCGCCTCCCTCACTCCCCGATCAGCTGCAGCCACTCGTCCTCGGTCAGCACCTTGACGCCATGCTTGTTGGCTTCCGCGAGCTTCGAACCCGCGCCGGGGCCGGCGACGACGAGATCGGTCTTCTTCGACACCGAGCCCGACACCTTGGCGCCCAGACGCTCCGCTGTCGCCTTGGCCTCGTCGCGCGTCATCTTCTCCAGTGAGCCCGTGAACACAACCGTCTTGCCGGCGACGGCCGAGTTGCTCTTCGGCTTCTCGGCGTCGATGATCTCGACTTCCTGGGTCAGCCGCTCGACGATGCCGCGATTATGCCCCTCGCCGAAATAATCGGCGATGCTCTTGATCACGGTCTCGCCGATCTGGTCGAGCGCATCCATCTCCGCCATCGCCTCCTCGTCGCCCTTGGCGACCTTGAGGCTGGCGTCGTGGAAAGCGTCCCAGGATCCGTAGCCGCGTGCCAGCGCCAGCGCCGTGGTCTCGCCGACATGGCGCATGCCGAGCGCGTAGACGAAGCGCTCCAGCGCGATTTTGCGCCGGCTCTCGATGGCGCCGAACAAATTGCGCACCGACGTTTCGCCGTAGCCTTCGATGTCCTCGAGCTTCAGCTTCGAATTGCGCTTCTCCAGCGTGAAGATGTCGGACGGCTCCTTCACAAATCCCTCGTCGAAGAAATACTGGAGCTGCTTCTCTCCCAAGCCATCGATGTCGAAGGCACGCCGCGACACGAACAGTTTCAAATGCTCGATCTTCTGATAGGGACAGGCGAACTCGCCGGTGCAGCGGGCGCGCGAAGCCTCCTCGCCTGCCGCAGTCTCCCCGCGCACCACGTCGGTGTGCAGCGGGCACGGGCACTTCTTCGGGAAGTGGAATTCCTTGGCAGCCTTCGGCCGCTTGTCGAGGACGACGTCGACCACCTGCGGGATGACGTCGCCGGCGCGCTGGATCACAACAGTGTCGCCGATCCTGATGTCGCGGCCTTCGCGCAAGGTCTCGCCCTTGTTGCCGATGCCCTTGATGTAATCCTCGTTGTGCAGCGTGACGTTCTGCACGATCACGCCGCCGACACCGACCGGTTCGAGCTTGCCGACCGGCGTGAACGAGCCGGTGCGGCCGACCTGGATCTCGATATCGCGCAGCACCGTCATGGCGCGCTCGGCCGGAAACTTGTGCGCGATGCCCCAGCGCGGCGTGCGCGAGACGAAGCCGAGCCGTTCCTGCCAGTCGATGCGGTCGACCTTGTAGACGACGCCGTCGATGTCGTAGTCGAGTTTTGCCCGCTGCTCCTCGATCGAATGATGGAAGGCGAGCAGCTCCTCGACGGAGTGACAGAGCTTGGTCAGCGGATTGGTCTTGAAGCCGCAGCGCTCGAACCAGTGGATCATGCCACTCTGCGTGCCCTCCGGCATCGCGCTCATCTCGCCCCAGGCGTAGGCGAAAAAGCCGAGGGGGCGCGAGGCGGTGATGGTCGGATCCTTCTGCCGGAGCGAGCCCGCGGCCGAGTTGCGCGGATTGGCGAAGATGGTGCTGCCTTCCGCCTTCTGCCGCTCGTTGAGCGCGAGGAAGGCTTTCTTGGTCATGTAGACCTCGCCGCGCACCTCGCAGATGTCGGGGACGTTGCGGCCCTTCAGCCTCTCGGGCACGTCTTCGAGCGTGCGGATGTTGGCGGTGACGTCCTCGCCCACCGCGCCGTCGCCACGCGTCGCCGCGGTGATGAGCTCGCCGCCCTCATAGCGCAGCGACATCGAAAGGCCGTCGATCTTCGGCTCGGCGGAGAAGTCGATATTGTCGTCGTCGAGCTTCAGGAAGCGCACGATGCGGCCGACGAAGTCGCGCAAATCCTCTTCTGCAAAGGCGTTGTCGAGCGACAGCATGGGGACGGAATGCCGCACCTTCTTGAAGCGGCCTGACGGTGCGGCACCGACCTTCTGCGACGGCGACTCCGCGCTGACGAATTCCGGAAAACGCTTCTCGATCGCATTGAAGCGCTGGCGCAGCGCATCGTACTCGGCATCGGTGACGGTGGGCGCGTCGTCCTGATAGTAGCGCTCGTTATGCCCCTCGATCTCGAGTGCGAGCCGCATGTGCTCGACCTTGGCCTGCGCCTTGGTGAGGTCGGCGACGTTGCGAAGCGCTGTTGCTTTGGATTTTGCTGCTCTGGCCATGGTGCTTGGATACGACGGAGCGGGCGGGAGGGTAAAGGCGTGTTGAGGTCTCGCGCCCCGGACGCAGCGCAGCGCTTCTTGAGCGATGCGCTGCAGAGCCGGGGCCCATCGGGGCAACATTCTGGGTCCCGGTTCGCGCTACACGCGCCCGGGACACGAAATCAAGCCGTCGCCGCTCTGAGCAGCCGGTCCGCGGCAGCCCTCGCCTCGGCCGTGATCTCGGCGCCGGCGAGCATCCGCGCGATTTCCTCGCGGCGGTGGTCGGCGGCGAGCGCATTGACGCGGGTGGCGACGCGCTTGCCCTTGTCGAGGGCATCCTTGGAGATCAGCAAATGCTGGTCGGCACGGGCGGCGACCTGTGGGGCGTGGGTTACGGCCATCACCTGGACCTTGCCGGCGAGCCGCGCCAGCCGCCCGCCGATGGCGTCCGCGACCGCGCCGCCGACGCCGGTGTCGATCTCGTCGAACACCAGGGTCGGCGCCGAGCCGCGGTCGGACAGCACGACCTTCAGCGCCAGCAGAAACCGCGACAGCTCGCCGCCGGAGGCGACCTTCATCAGCGGACCCGGCTTGGTGCCCGGATTGGTCTGCACCCAGAATTCGACGCGGTCGAACCCTTGCGGCCCCGGCGCGGTCTCGTCGGTCTCGACCTGGGTCATGAACTTTGCGCGCTCGAGCTTGAGCGGCGCGAGCTCGGCATTGACGGCCTTGTTGAGCTTCTCGGCCGATTTCTGCCGCGCCATCGACAGCTTCTTGGCGGCGGCCGCATAGCGCGCATCGGCCTCGATCGCCACCTGCTCCAGCTTTTTCAGCCGCGAGGCGCCGGCATCGATCAGAACGACATCGGCGGCATATCTGGCGGCAAGCGCGGCGAGCCCGTCGACCGGGGTCGAATATTTGCGCGAGGCGGCGCGCAACGCGAACAGGCGCTCCTCGATGCGCTCGAGCTCTGAAGGATCGAAATCGGTCGCGGCAAGCGCCGCCTGGAGATGCTGGTCGGCTTCCTCCAGCGCGTTGATCGCGATGTCGATGGCCTTCACCGCGGGCTCGACCAGCGCCGGCGAATTGACGCCGCGACGTTCCAGCCGGCGCACGGCGGCCGACAGCGAGGCGACCGGCGAATGGTTGCCGCCGACCGCCTCCTGCGCTTCGCGCAGGTCGGAGGCGATCTTCTCGCCCTGCATCATGGTGGTGCGACGGGAAGCCAGCGAGGTCTCCTCGCCATCCCTGGGCGCGAGTTGCTTCAACTCGTCCGACGCGTGGCGGAGGTAATCGGCTTCGCGCGCGGCGCGCTCCATGCCGGCGCGATGCTGCTCCAGCGCGGTATTGGCGGTGCGGCGTGCGTCCCAGAGCGCTTCGACCGCCGAGACATCCTTTTCGAGGCCGGCAAAGGCGTCGAGCAGGCGGCGGTGGGTGGCGGCGTCGACCAGCGCGCGCTCGTCGTGCTGGCCGTGGATCTCGACCAGGGCAGCACCGACCGCCTTCAGCGTCTGCACGCTGATCGACTGGTCGTTGATGAAGGCGCGGGTGCGGCCGTCGGCGAGTTGGACCCGGCGGAGAATCATCTCGCAAGAATCTGCAATACTCGTGTCGTCCAGCCCGTTCTCGGCGAGGATCTTCGCTGCGGGGTGATTCTTGGGGATATCGAACACGGCGGTGACCTGCCCCTGCTCCGCGCCGTGGCGCACGAGGCCGGCGTCGCCGCGGCCGCCGAGCGCCAACGCAAAGGCATCGAGCAGGATGGATTTGCCCGCACCGGTCTCACCGGTCAAAACCGCGAGGCCCGTTGCGAATTCGATATCGAGCCGTTCGATCAGGACGATGTCACGGATCGACAGACGCGCCAGCATGGAACTCTATTTCCCTAGCCGAGACCCATTTTCTTGAAGGTCTTGCTAATCCAGGACCCCTGATTCTCGCTCGGTTCGAGACCGCCGGATTTTACAAGATTATAGGCGTCCTTGTACCAGCGACTGTCAGGAAAATTGTGCCCGAGCACGGCCGCCGCGGTCTGCGCCTCGCCGACGATGCCGATCGCCATATAGGCCTCGGTGAGCCGGAATAGCGCCTCCTCGACATGGCGGGTGGTCTGGTATTGCGTGACGACCGCCTTGTAGCGGTTGATCGCCGCCGTGTAGTCGCGCTTCTGCGCGTAGTAGCGGCCGACATTCATTTCCTTGCCGGCGAGCTGGTCGCGCGCACCCTCGATCTTGGCCTTGGCCGAGGTCGCATATTCGGACGTCGGATATTTGCGCACCACCTCTTCCAGCGAGGCGATCGCCTTCTCGGTGCGGGACTGGTCGCGGCTGATGTCCGGGATCTGGTCGTAATGGGAGGCGGCGATCAGATATTGCGCATAGGCCGCATCGGGGCTGCCGGGATGCAGGGTGACGTAGCGGGTGGCCGCGCCGATGCAGCCGTCATAGTCGCCACCCTGATAGGACGCATAGGCCGACATCAGCAGCGATTTGCGGGCCCAGTCGGAATAAGGATGCTGGCGGTCGACCTCCTCGAACTTCTTGTTCGCCGCCTTCATGTCCTTCTTCTCGTTCATGAGGTACAGGCCCTCATTGTAGATCTTGTCGGCGGGCTCCTCGACGAAGGTGTCGTCCTTGGCAGTGAACTTGTCCCAGAGCGCGCCGGTGCCGCAGCCGGCCAGCGGCAGCGCGAGCACGAAGAAGGTGGCAGCCTTGAGCAATCCACGGACTCGAGGCGAGACCGGGAGATATCCGCGCGTCATACGCTGTGCCGACATGAGTATTGCCCTGACGCCCTGTGGTGCGGTGTCCGCCAGCCCATGAACCCCGTCATGGGCGCGAAATGTAGCCGTGGTGCCTGCCATGCGACCACGCCGGTGTAACCGAAAAACGATCTTGAACCAACCGGATAGGCAGGCATTCCGCCCGGATTAAGGCGAACGCGCCGCAATCCTAGCCGATCATCGTTACCAGGAGTTTCCCGGGGTCGGTGGGCGCAAGCGCCCGCGACGAGAGGTCCGTCAGGACACGTCCGGCCCGTAGGCCGCGGCGATCCGGCCGCCGACGATGCCGCGACCGACTTCGCCCACGGGACGCGTGGTGCGGCGGGCCACCTCGCCCTCGACCACCCGCCAAGCGGTACGGTCGGCGAGCAGCGCGGTCAGAACGGCGTGGTTGAGCTTGTGGCCGCCACGTACCGAGCGGTAGGCGCCCAGCAGCGGCAGACCGGCCAGCGCGAGGTCGCCGATCACGTCCAGCACCTTGTGGCGGGCGCATTCATCAGCGTAGCGCAGGCCTTCGGTGTTGAGCAGCCGCTCCTCGTCGAACACGACGGTGTTGTCGAAGGAGGCGCCGAGCGCATAGCCGGCGCTCCAGAGCCGCGCGACGTCGCACATCAGACCGAAAGTCCGGGCCCGGCCGACTTCGCGACGGAAACGTTCCGGGTTGAGGTCGAAGGCGTAGCTCTGCTGGCCGATGACAGGATTGGTGAAGTCGATCTCGACCTCGGCGCGGAACCCGTTGGCGTAGGGCCTGATCTCGCCGAAGGAGTCGCCGATCTTGACCGCGATCGGCTTCAAAACCTGAATGAAGCGGCGCTGTGCGGGCTGGGTAACGATGCCGGCCTGGTCGATGGCCGCGATGAAAGCCGCGGCGCTGCCGTCCATGATCGGCACTTCCGGCCCGTCGATCTCGATGGCGGCGTTGTCGACGCCCATGCCCCGCAGCGCAGCAAGCACATGCTCGGCGGTGGAAATCAGCGGGCCGTCGCGATCGCCGAGAACGGTGGCGAAATCGGTTGCGATCACCTGCTCGGCGGTCGCCTGAACTTCGCGGTCACTTCCCTCGAGCCCGGTGCGGACAAAAATAAAACCCGCGTCGACAGGCGCGGGCCCAAGCGTGAGAGTGACGGGAAGACCGGAATGAACGCCGACGCCGGCCACGGTGGCTTGCGCACGAAGCGTTGTTTGCCGGCTAAATTTCATCAGGAACCGCCCCACTACGACCATCGCGACTTATACTGAACCCGACTGACCGGCCAAGACCGCTCGTTCCGAATCCGTATCCCCAAGTCACGGCAAACCATAGTCACTGCCTCAAACAGCGCCAACTCACGCTTTTTTACCGATTGTTACCCCAAACCTGCCGTATTCGCGCCAAGGCTTAACCAAATTGGAGCGGAGTTTGGGACCGTTATCAGCAGTTTTACTGAACCATCGAATACGTAATTAATTATTTAAAATCAGTTGCTTGGCTACGCAATCCGGATATGCGCGGGACAAAAGGAAAGGTCCCGGCAAGCTTCCCGCCGGGACCTTTTTTCGTCTGCCTTATTGTAACAATCCTCAGGTCGCCTGCCGCCGCAGGAAGGCCGGGATATCAAGATGGTCGTCTCCCTGTGGCGCCGGCGCAACAGGCGCGGGACGGCCATGCATGTCCAGACCCTGCGGCGCGGGACGGCGGGCATACTCGGACACCGGCTCGCTGGTCGCCATCTGCTGCGCCACGGTCTTCTGGGGCCGGCGATCGGGCAGCGGCGGCATCGCGGGACCGGCGGTACGGGCTGCGATCGGCGCCTCGCTCTCCTCGTCGCGACGGCCGAGGCCGACATTGGCGAGGCGCTGGAGCAGCGACAGGCGGGTCTTCTGCGGGGTCTCTTCCTCGATCTCGCCGCGGGCCTGGCGAAGCTCGGCCTGGGCCGGCATCGGCAGCTCCTCGATACGCGGCATCCGCGGTGTGCGGACCGGCGCCCGCTCGGCCTGCGGCGGGATGAAGGTTTCCGGCGTCATCGGCTCATGCATGGCCATCGGCGCCTGTTCGGGCTCCGGGAACAGCGTGGGCTTCTGCGCGATCGGGCGCACGGTGACGTCGCCATAGGTCTGCATCGGCGCGGGAGCCTGCGGCACGTCCGCAACGGCGGCGGCGATGGCGGCGAGCGCAGCGCGCTCGACGTTCGGACGCGGAGCCATGGGAGCGGCGGCGAACTGGCCCGGTCCGGCGGCCGGGATCTGCGCTTCCAGCTTCTGGGCGCGCTCGGCCATGCGCTGATTGTCGGCGCGCAGCCGTGCGGTCAGATCGGCAAGACGGCTCTCGGCCACCGCGGCCGGAGCAGCGGGAGCAGCGGGAGCCTGCTGTACCTGCGGTGCCGCGTTCGCGACCGGAGCGCTGGTGGCCTGGCTGTTGCGGGCGATCGCGGCCTGTTCGATGCCGGTGGCGACGACCGAGACGCGGATCAGGCCATCGAGCGCTTCGTCGAAGGTGGCGCCGACGATGATGTTGGCATCCTGGTCGACTTCCTCGCGGATGCGGGTCGCAGCTTCGTCGACCTCGAACAGGGTGAGATCCTTGCCGCCGGTGATGGAGATGAGGAGGCCCTTGGCGCCCTTCATCGAGCTGTCGTCGATCAGCGGGTTGGCGATCGCGGCTTCAGCGGCGGTCAGCGCGCGCTTGTCGCCGGAGGCTTCGCCGGTGCCCATCATCGCCTTGCCCATCTCGCGCATGACGGCGCGGACGTCGGCGAAGTCGAGGTTGATCAGGCCTTCCTTGACCATCAAATCGGTGATGCAGGCAACGCCGGAGTAGAGCACCTGGTCGGCCATCGCGAAGGCGTCGGCAAACGTCGTCTTCTCGTTGGCGACCCGGAACAGGTTCTGGTTCGGGATGATCAGGAGCGTGTCCACGACCTTGTGCAGCTCGTTGATGCCCGCTTCCGCGGTGCGCATGCGGCGGCCGCCCTCGAAGTGGAAGGGCTTGGTGACCACACCGACGGTGAGGATGCCCATCTCGCGCGCGATCTTGGCGATCACGGGCGCTGCACCGGTGCCGGTGCCGCCGCCCATCCCGGCGGTGACGAACACCATGTTGGCGCCCGAGAGATGGTCGCGGAGTTCGTCCATCACCTCTTCGGCCGCGGCCGCGCCGACGACCGGCTGCGAGCCTGCGCCCAATCCTTGCGTCGCCGCCGTGCCCATCTGCACGATGCGCTGCGCCTTCGACATCGTCAGCGCCTGCGCGTCGGTGTTGGCGACCACGAAGTCGACGCCCTGGAGGCCCGCCGTGATCATGTTGTTGACGGCGTTACCACCGGCGCCGCCGACGCCGAACACGGTGATGCGGGGCTTCAGTTCGTGAATATCAGGAACATTGATGCTGATGGTCATGTTTGCCTCTCGATCACGCGCGCGTGGGTTCGCCCCGGCCGACGGCCGCGGGAGTTGGTGAAATTCGAAGATTGCGGAACCGGTTCATCAGAAGCCCTCGCGTAGCCATCGTCCGACCTTTCCAAAATAGCCGCCCGTCCCTGTCTTGACCTGCTGCCGCGTATGCCGCGGTTCGACATGTTCCTGGTGAACATATTGCGGGTAGACGAGGAGTCCGGCCGGCACCGCGAACGCGGCGTTCTTCGCCTCGTTGGGCAGCCGGCCGAAACCGAGCGGACGTCCGACCCGCACGGGCCGGCCGAGAATCTGCGTTCCGAGCTCGACGAGACCGGTGAGCTGCGAGGCCCCGCCCGAGAGCACAACGCGGCCGTTGGGCTCTGAGGCGAAGGGCGAATCCTTCAGCTTGTCCCGAACCATTTCGAAGACTTCCTCGGCACGGTGCTTGACGATGTTGGCGATGGTAGCGCGGGAGACGATCTGCGGCAGATCCTGCTCGTCACCGGCTGTCGGTACAGACATCAGCTCACGCGAGTCCGATCCGCCGGTGATGACGGTCCCGTATAACGTCTTGATTCGCTCGGCATCGGCAATGGTCGCGGAGAGTCCGCGCGCCAGATCCATCGTGATGTGTTGCCCACCGACCGCAAAACCCGCGGCATGCACGAAACGGCCGCCGGAATAGACCGCGATCGTGGTGGTGCCCGCGCCCATCTCGACGACGGCAGCGCCGAGATCGGCCTCGTCGTCGGTCAGCACCGACAGGCCGGCCACATAGGGGCTCGCCGCCATGGCCTCGACATTGATGTGGCAGCGTTCCACCGCCAGCATCAGGTTACGCGCCACGGTGGCGTCGCAGGTGACGACGTTCATGTCGACGCCGAACTGGTGCGCGACCATGCCGCGGGGATCGCGGATGCCTTTGACGCCGTCGAGCGTGTAGCCGACCGGCAGCGCGTGCAGCACGGTGCGGCCTTCGCCGGTGGCGTGGCGCATGCCGGTGGAGGTGACGCGGCTGACGTCGGCCGGCGTCACGGCGCCGCCGCGGATGTCGGCCGCAGCTTCGACCAGCTGACCGGAGAGCCGGCCGCCGGAGACCGACAGCAGCACGGACTCGACCCGCACCTTGGCCATTTTCTCCGCAAGCCCGACGGCCTGGCGCACCGCCTGCTCGCATTCGGCGAGATCGACCACCGCGCCGGCCTTCATGCCGCGCGACTGGATCTGGCTGTAACCGATCAGCTCCACCGCATGGGTCCGGTCGCGCAGGGCTTCGCTCGGCGCCGACGGCCTCAGCCGCGCGATCATGCAGGCGATCTTGCTGGTGCCGATGTCGAGGCAGGCGACGAGACCGGAGCGCTTGTGCGACATCGGGCGCGTCTTCGGCGTCTGGGTGCGATCAAGACCGGTCATGCGGCGTCCCCGGCCTTTTTCTTCTTCTTGTCCTTGAACAAATCTTCGCGCGCCTTGGCGGCGTCTTCGGACAGTTGCACCACCAGCCGATCGGGCAGGCGCATGTCGACGGCAACGATGTCGCGGGAGAACAGCCTGTCCTCCTTGTCGAGCCTGGACAGCATCGCGAGCGCGTTGCCGACGTCCTGCTCGGGCAGGCGGATGTCGAGGCCGTCCTTGAGCCTCAGATTCCAGCGCCGCTCGCCGACGAAGATCGCGGCCTTGGTGATTGAATTGACCTGCGGATAGCGCGCCAGCAAAGCGAGAAAATCGCGGGCCTGTGTATCGGCGCCCTTGCCGACCACGAGTGGCAGCGACAGGAACCGGCGCGAGACATAGGGTTCGAGCACGGCGCCGTCATCGGCGATGACGGAGAGCCGGCCGGCCTCCTGCCACAGCGCGAACGCCTTGCGCTCGGTGAGCTCGATCATGAGCTGGCCCGGATAGAGCTTCAGCACGGTCGCATCCGCGATCCAGGGGTTGGCCTTGAGCTTGTCGCGCACGGCGTCGGCGTCGAGGAACAGCAGCGAGGATCGGCCGCTGACGCCGCCGATCGCGAGGATCTCGTCCTGGCTGAGCTGCTTGCGGCCGTTGATCACGACAGAGGTGATGCGGAAGCCGGCGGAATTGGCTAGCGCGTTGCGGGTGTCGTTGACCGCCGTGATGAAATCCTGGAGATGGCCGCCCTTGACGATACCGAAGCCGCAGCTTCCGATCAGGAGCAGCACCGTCATGCTGATCCCGACCCGGCGCGGCAGATAACGCTCGACCAGCGCGACAACGCGCGGCGGCGGCTCGCGCTCGACAACGGCTTTGGCCTTGGCTTTGGTCTTAATCTTGTCCTTGGCGGCAGCGCGCGCCTCGTGAAGTCTTTCCTGGCGCTTGTCCTGCACCCACTCGCGCAGAAGCACGACCGCTCCGATAGCGGCCGCCTTCAGGTCAGCTTGGGGCCTCAGCGATCTGAAAAGCGACCGAGTGAGGCTTCCTGCTCCATCCATTGCACGAGCTCGTCAACAGTTTGCCCGCGACATCGCGCGGGTCCTGGCGAACATGACGTCTCGGACTTGCCGGGCCGGGTGCTGGTCTTCAGCAGAAGAAAACCTCTCCCCTTCAGAGCGTTCGCTGGAGGTGACAACACCCGCAACAGTCCACGCGCCGGCAGCCAAAGCGTCATATGCGCCGCCAGCGTTAACCTTCGGACGTCCTGGTAAACAAAAGGTAAAGTTCGTTAACGGCGTAAGCTTTTTGCCCAGGCCAGTGAGGCATTTATGCCGCAATGTCCGGCATTTTACCGGTTTTGGGTTCCAAAACCGGCCGTTTCGCCGCTTCGGCCGTTAACCAATCCTAATTATTTTCGCACACCGGGCACGGCGAGCTCGACTAGGCCGCGCAGGAAGTCGACGAATTCGATGCCCTCGGCCTTCAGCGCCTTGGGGTAGAGCGAGGACTTGGTCAGGCCGGGCAGCGTATTGGTTTCGAGATAGACCAGCCCCTTGTCCGAGACGATGAAGTCCGAACGGGAATAGCCGGTACAGGACATCGCCCGGTGCGCCAGCATCGCCTGCTGCTTCAGCGCGGCGGTAATCTCGGCCGTGAAGCGGCCCGGGCATATCTCCTGGGTCGACTTCAGGAGGTATTTCGCCGCGTAGTCGAAATTGCCCTCGCCGGGAATGATCTCGATCGGCGGCAGCGAGATGATCGAGCCGTCCGGCCGCTCCAGCACGCCGCAGGTCGCCTCGACGCCGGCGATGTAAGGCTCGATCACGTACTCTTCGTGCCTGGCGGCATTGCGGACGGCGACGAGATCCTGCTTGGCGTTGACGAAGATCAGGCCGTAGCTCGAGCCATCCTTCGCAGGCTTTGCGATCAGCCGGCCGTATTCGGCGAAGGCCTCGTCGATCTCGTCCAGCGCAACGTTGGTCGGCGGCGTCACGCCGCCGAGCGCGGCAAAATGCTTGGCCGCGATCTTGTCGAAGGCAAGATGCGAGGAGGCCGAGCCCGAGCCGGTGAAAGGCACGCCGCGCGCCTCGCACATCAGCTGCAATTCGCCGTTCTCGGCACGTCCACCGTGCAGGCCGAGCACCAGCACGCGACCTTCGGCCTTGGCCTGGTCGAGCGCCAGCGTCAGCGGAATGCCTGATGTGCCCGGCTTGAACTCGTCCTCGAACGGACGGGCATGTTCGAGCAGCTGCTTGGACTGGACGACATGCACTTTGTCCTCGACGTCCCACCACCAGAGATCGGCCTCGGGCAGCGCCTGATGCAGCGCCTGGGCTGAAGCGACCGAAACCAGACGCTCCCGGTTGGAGCCGCCGAAGAGGATGGTGATGCGCATGTTCTCTCGTCGCTTGTCCAAATTAGCCGGAACTTCCGATCCGCTTGATTTCCCAGTGTAGCTCAATTCCGGAATTTGCTTTCACCCGTTCGCGCACGGTCTCGCCCAGCGTCTCGATGTCGTGCGCGGTGGCATTGCCCGTGTTGATCAGGAAATTGCAGTGCATCTCGGAGACCTCAGCGCCGCCGACGCGCAGGCCGCGGCAGCCGGCGGCGTCGACCAGCTTCCAGGCGGAATGGCCGGGCGGATTCTTGAAGGTCGAGCCGCCGGTCTTTTCGCGGATCGGCTGCGCGGCATCGCGGTGGGTTTGCACTTCCGCCATGCGCGCGCGGATCGCCTCGGCATCCCTGATCTCGCCGCGGAAACGCGCGGAGGTGAAGATGATCGAGGGATCGACGCCGCTGTTGCGGTAGATGAACTTCATGTCGGCATTGGAGAAGATGTGCTTCGTGCCGTCGCGCCCGACGCCACGCGCCTCGATCAACACGTCCTTGGTCTCGCCGCCATTGGCGCCCGCATTCATGCGCAGCGCGCCGCCGATCGTGCCGGGAATGCCGAAATAGAATTCGAGCCCGCCGATATTGGCGGACGCGGCGACTTCCGCCACGCGCTTGTCGAGCGCGGCCGCGCCCGCGGTGACGACGTCGCCACTCGGGCTCGCCTCGCCAAAGGCGCGCGGCGCCAGCCGGATCACCACGCCCGCAATGCCGCCGTCGCGCACGATCAGGTTGGAGCCGACGCCGACGACGTAGACGGGAATGTCGCTTGCGAGATGCGCGAGGAAGTAGGCGAGATCGTCCTCGTCCGCCGGCGTAAACAACACCTGCGCCGGACCGCCGACGCGAAACCAGGTGAGCTCGGCGAGCGACTGGTCGGCGAGCAGCCGGCCGCGGAGTTGCGGCATCGCGGCTTTGAGAGCGGGTGTGATGTCCGGGAAGCTCACTGCCCTACCCCAGCGCCCTTCAACTCATCCGGCAAGGCATACGCCCATTGCGTGATGTTGCCTGCGCCAAGGCACACGACGAGATCGCCCGACTTCGCCACGCCCTTGACGATGCCCGCCAGTTCCGACGCCGCCGGCAGCGGGATCACCTCACGGTGGCCATGGGCGCGCAAGCCCGCGACGAAATGGTCGCGGTCGATGCCCTCGATCGGCGTCTCGCCTGCGGCATAGACGTCGGCGACGATCACCGCATCGGCGTCGTTGAAGCAGGTGCAAAATTCCTCGAACAGCGATTGCAGGCGGGTGTAGCGATGCGGCTGCACGACGGCGACGATCTTGCCATTGGTGGATTCCCGCGCGGCCTTCAGCACCGCCGCGATCTCGACCGGATGATGGCCGTAATCGTCGATGATGGTGACGCCGTTCCACTCACCGGTCTTGGTGAAGCGGCGCTTGACGCCGCCGAAGCCGGCGATCGCCTTGCGGATCGCCTCGTCCGACACGCCGAGTTCGCGCGCGACCGCAATCGCGGCCGTCGCGTTGGAGGCGTTGTGGCGGCCCGGCATCGGCAGCATGAGATCGGATATCTCGTGCACGCGACCTGTCTTGCGATCGCGGAACGCAACCTTGAACTTCGAGCCGCCGCCCGTCGGGGTCAGATCGACGAAGCGCACATCGGCCTGCGGATTCTCGCCATAGGTGATGATGCGCCGATCCTCGATCTTGCCGACAAGGTTTTGCACCACGGGATGGTCGATGCACATCACGGCGAAGCCATAGAACGGCAGGTTCTCGACGAAATGGCGGAAGGCGTCCTGCACGGCCTCGAAGGTCTTGAAGTGATCGAGATGCTCAGGATCGACATTGGTGACGATCGCGACCTCGGTCGGCAGCTTCAGGAACGTGCCGTCGCTCTCGTCGGCTTCGACCACCATCCAGTCGCCCGCACCGAGCCGCGCGTTGGAGCCATAGGCGTTGATGATGCCGCCATTGATGACGGTGGGATCGAGGCCGCCGGCGTCGAGCAGCGTCGCGACCATCGTGGTCGTGGTGGTCTTGCCGTGCGTGCCCGCGATGGCGACGCAGCTCTTCAGCCGCATCAGCTCGGCCAGCATCTCGGCGCGGCGCACCACGGGAATACGCCGTTCGCGCGCCGCCGTCAGTTCCGGATTGTCGCGCTTGATCGCAGTGGAGACCACGACGACCTCGGCGCCGTCGACGTTCTCCGCCTTGTGGCCGACCGAGACCTTCGCGCCGTTCTTGCGCAGACGGTCGAGATTGTAATTGTCGGAGGCGTCCGAGCCTTGCACGGAGTAGCCGAGATTGAGCAGCACCTCGGCGATGCCGCTCATGCCGATCCCGCCGATCCCGACGAAGTGGATGGGTCCGATCTCGCGCGGCAGTCTCATGCTCTGTTCCCTGACCTCGCCGCCCGCGAAGGCGGCATCTGGCGAAGGTCACGGCCAAATCAGCCGCGCGCCTTTCCTACTGGATGCCCCGCTTTAGAAGGCGAAGACAAGGGCTTTTTCGCGTCAGATTCCCGCAACCTTGGCCACCAGATCGGCCAGCCGTTCCGCCGCGTCGAGCCGGCCGGCGCCGCGGGCGGCTTCGGACATGGCGGCCAGACGCGCGGGCTCGGCGGCGAAGGCGGAGATCTCGGCGGCGAGGCGATCGGACGAGAACTCGGTCTGCGGGATGCGGATCGCGCCGTCGACCTTGGCCAGCACCCCGGCATTGGCGAACTGGTCCTGGTCGATCGCGCCCGGCAGCGGCACCAGGATCGAGGGCCGCCCGATCGCGGCGAGTTCGGCCACGGTGCCGGCGCCGGAGCGCGACACCACCAGATGGTTGGAGGCGAGTCTTGCCGGCAGATCGGTGAAGAACGGCGCAAGCTCGGCATTGATCTTCAGTCTGTCGTAGACCGCACGCACGCGCGCCATATCCTCGTCGCGGACCTGCTGGGTGAGGATGAGCCGGCTCCACAGCGCGGGCTCGAGCCGCTCGATCGCGCCCGGCACGATGTCGGCCATGATGCGCGCGCCCTGGCTACCGCCGACGACGAGCAGGCGCAGCGGACCGTTCACCTCAGGCGCAGCATATTGCACGCCAGCTGCGGCGAGGATCGCCGGGCGCATCGGCGTGCCGACCGTCGTGGTCTTGCCTGAAAGTGCCGGATCGCGGTCGAGCACGCCGGGCAACGACGTCGCAATGGCGCGGACGCGGCTCGACAGGAACCGGTTGGCGCGGCCGAGCACCGCATTCGCGTCATGGATGATGCCGGGCACGCCGGCGAATTTCGCAGCGACCAGCGGCGGCAGCGTCGGATAGCCGCCGAAGCCGACGACGGCGACCGGCTTCAATCGCTTGATCAGGCTGTAGGCGGACAGCGTGCCGGCGGCGAGCGTCAGGCCGGCATAGGCGAGCTGCAGCGGATTGCGGCCACGCGCGGTCTCGCTCGAGACGACGTCGATCATGTCCTTGGTGAACAGCCCGCTGTAGCGCAACGCACGCTCGTCCGTGACGAGACGGACGCGAAAGCCGCGCCGGATCAGCTCGACGCCGAGCGCCTCGGCCGGAAACAGATGGCCGCCGGTGCCGCCCGCGGCGAGAAGAATCAGGGGGGATTTGTCCATAAAGATAGCTTTTACAATGTCTCTCCCGTCATTGCGAGCGAAGCGAAGCAATCCAGACTGCCTCCGTGGAGACAGCCTGGATTGCATCGTCGCTTTGCTCCTCGCAATAACGAAAGCTACGCGTAGCTGCGCATCGCCTCGGCGTGGCCGCTTGCCTCCACCTCGGTGCGCGGGCGCAGCCGCGTCAGCGCGAGCATCATGCCGACACCATAGGCCAGCGACACGATCGAGGAGCCGCCATAGGAGATGAAGGGCAGCGTCATGCCCTTGGCGGGAATGAGCTGGAGGTTGACCGACATGTTGATGGCAGCCTGCACACCGAACAGGATCGCGAGGCCCGAGGCCGCAAAGCGCGAGAACATGTCCTCATTGGCATAGGCGCGCGACAGCGTGCGGATGACGACGAAGGCGAACAGCGTCAGCATTGCGAGGCACAGGATGATGCCGAACTCTTCGGCGGCGACCGCGAACACGAAGTCGGTGTGGCTGTCCGGCAGGCTGCGCTTGGCGATGCCCTCGCCCGGCCCGAGCCCGAACCATCCGCCGTTATAAAAAGCTTCCATGGCGGTATCGACCTGGAAGGTATCGCCGGAGGCCGGGTTCATGAAGCGCTTGATGCGGCCGGCGACGTGCGGGACGAACAGATAAGCGCTGAACAGGCCGGCGGCGGCGGCGCCCGCAAGGCCGAACACCCAGATCATGCGCATGCCCGCGATGAAGAACAGCGAGCCCCACACCATCAGGATCAGCATGGTCTGGCCGAAATCCGGCTCCATCACCAGCAGCGACACCAGCATCAAGAGCAGCACCAGCGCCATCGAGGTGGCCGGCATTTCCGGCCGCTTGGTCGATTCCGCGAACAGCCAGGCGGCGATGACGACGAACGATGGCTTGGCGACTTCGGAAGCCTGGATGTTGACGCCGAGCAGCGTGATCCAGCGCCGCGAGCCCTTTACTTCGGGGCCGATCGCGAGCGTCAGCACGATCAGGATGATGCTGACCGTGAAGATGATCAGCGCGCTGCGGCGGATCGCGCGCGGCGACAGGAACGAGACCCCGAGCAGCACCATGCAGGACGGCGCCAGGAACATCACGTGGCGGCTGAAGAAGTGGAACGGATCGAGCCCGATGCGGGTCGCGACCGGCGGGCTCGCCGCCAGCGACAGGATCACGCCGGTCAGCATCAGCGCCAGGATGGCCCCCATCAGCGGCTTGTCGACGGTCCACCACCACTCGGAAAAGGGGGTGCGTTCTTCACGGGAGAGCATGGCGGCCGCTTTCGGACAGAGGTCGGTCCATTGGTCGCCGAGGTTGGTTACCGGGGGGTTAAGGAAACGCGGATGTTTGGAGATGAAGGCGAGCGCTCACCTCAAATGCCCGTCATGCCCCGCGAAGGGGCATCCAGTATTCCAGAGACGTCGAGGTTCATAACCACAGCCGCGGCGTACTGGATCGCCCGGTCAAGCCGGGCGACGACAGCGGAGCAAGAGGCGACCGCGCGCCTCACACCACCGGCTTCACACCCGGCAGCGCCTGCACCAGTTCGCGGAACCTGGTGCCGCGGATTTCGAAATTGCGGTACTGGTCGAAGGAGGCGCAGGCGGGTGATAATAGCACGACCGCGTCGGTGATCCCCGACGCTTCCGCATCACGCGCGGCTTGCTCGACGGCGACGTCGAGGGTCTGGCTGATCTCGTGCGCCACTTGCGTGCCCAGCGTTCCGGAAAACTCCTGCGCGGCCTCGCCGATCAGATAGGCTTTTCGGATGCGCGGGAAGAAGCCGGCGAGGCCAGTGATTCCGCCGGCCTTCGGCTTGCCACCGGCGATCCAGAAGATATCGCCAAAGGACGACAGCGCATGCGCGGTGGCATCCGCATTCGTGCCCTTGGAATCGTTGACGAACAGCACATTGCCGCGACGGCCGACCTGCTCCATGCGGTGCGCCAGACCCGGAAAGCTGCGCAGGCCGTTCTGCAGCACTTCGAGGCCGATGCCCATCGCGAGCGCGGCGGCGGCCGCGCACGCCGCGTTCTGCGCGTTGTGCTGGCCGCGTAGCGAGCCGATGCCGCCGAGCTTCGCGACTTCGCTCTTCGCGCCGCCCGCGGTGCGCACAATGGTGCCGTGCTCGACATGGATGCCGCTCGCCAGCGGATTCTTGACGGAGATGCGCACCACGTTCTTGCCGGCGCGATCGAGCCGGTCGGCGATATCGCGGCAAAAACCGTCATCGACGCCGACGATCGCGGTGCCGCCGGCCTGCACACCGGCGACGAGGCGCTCCTTCACCGCGGCGTAATGCGCGATGGTGCCGTGGCGGTCGATGTGATCCTCGCTGACGTTGAGCAAAATGCCGACGGAGGGATCGAGCGAGGGCGTGAGGTCGATCTGGTAGGACGACATCTCGATGACGTGGACGCGGCCCATGCCTGGCTGCTCCAGCGACAGGATCGCGGTGCCGATATTGCCGCCCATCTGGGTGTCGTAGCCGGCGACCTTGGTCAGGTGCGCGATCAGCGCCGTCGTGGTCGACTTACCGTTGGTGCCGGTGATCGCGACGAACGGCGCATCCGGCGCGTGCCGGCGCCGCTCGCGGCAGAACAGCTCGATGTCGCCGATCACCTCGACGCCGGCCTCGCGCGCCTTCAGTACGCTCCAGTGCGGCACCGGGTGGGTCAGCGGCACACCGGGCGCGAGCACCAGCGCCGCGAAATTCGCCCAGGAGACGTTGCGCAGATCCGCGGTGATAAAGCCGGCCTGCGCGGCCTTGGCGACGTTCTCGGCACTGTCGTCGGCGGCGATCACCTCGGCGCCGCCCGCTTTCAAGGCGTGACAGGACGCGAGCCCCGAGCCGCCGAGGCCGAACACCGCGACCGTCTTGCCGGCAAAGGACGTGACGGGGATCATCGAGCGGTCACCGCAGCTTCAGCGTGGACAGACCGGCGAGCGCCAGCATCACCGAGATGATCCAGAACCGGATCACGATCTGCGGCTCGGTCCAGCCGAGCTGCTCGAAATGGTGATGGATCGGCGCCATCCGGAAGATGCGTTTTCCCGTGAGCTTGAACGACACCACCTGCACGATGACGGAGACCGCCTCCAGCACGAACAGGCCGCCGATCACCGCGAGCACGATCTCGTGCTTCACCGCGACCGCGATTGCACCCAGCATGCCGCCGAGCGCGAGCGAGCCGGTGTCGCCCATGAAGATCGAGGCGGGCGGCGCGTTGAACCAGAGGAAGCCGAGACCGGCCCCGAGCAGCGCGCCGCAGAGCACGGCGAGCTCGCCGGTGCCCGCGACATATTTGATCTGGAGATAGTCGGCGAACACCGCGTTGCCGGCGAGATAGGCGATCATCGCAAAGCTCGCGGTCGCGATCATCACTGGCACGATGGCAAGGCCGTCGAGTCCGTCGGTGAGGTTCACCGCATTGCCGGCGCCGACGATAACGAAGGCGCCGAACACGACGAAGAACCAGCCGAAATGCAGCACGGTGTCCTTGAGGAAGGGAATCGTCAGCGCGGTCGACGCGGGATCGCGGTTCAGCCGCACCAGCGCGTAGCAGGCAACCAGCGCGATCGCCGCCTCGATCAGCAGGCGAAGCTTGCTGCCGAAGCCCGTCGTGGTCTGCTTGGTCACCTTGAGGTAATCGTCATAGAAGCCGACGAAGCCGAAGCCGAGCGTCACCGCCAGCACGATCCAGACGTAAGGGTTGAGCGGATTGGCCCACAGCACCGTGCCGACCGTGAGGCCGGACAGGATCATCAGCCCGCCCATGGTGGGCGTGCCTTTTTTGGCGAGATGCGATTGCGGACCATCGGCCCGGATCGGCTGGCCCTTGCCCTGACGGATGCGCAGATGGTCGATGATCCAGGGCCCGAACAGGAACACGAACAGCGCGCCGGTGACGACGGCGCCGCCGGTGCGGAAGGTGATGTAGCGGAATACGTTCAGGAAGGTGCGAACGGCACCGAAGCCCGGAAATGTGTTGGAGAGCTCGATCAACCAGTAAAACATTCAGACGGTCCTATGGCGCCTTTGCACGCGGCCCTTGGTCTTGGCCTTATCACCGCGCGTCACGCGCATTCGCTGGTCTTCATCATGGGGTCGGGCGACCTCTGGGAAAACGCTTCGCGCCGCAAAGGGTGGGATTCGGGAACAGCCTTCCAAGCAGTTTACGCCTTTGCCTGCAAGGCGGCCACTAGGCCGGGCACAAACTTGTTGACCCAGAACATCTTCTTGCTGCCCTTGACAACCACGACATCGCCTGCCCTCAGCAGATTTGCGACCTCGCCCGGCTTCAGCGTGACGGGGTCGTCGTGCCAGCCGAGACCCTTGCCGGCTGGAAGCACCTCGAAGAGGTGACGCATCAGGGGCCCGACGCAATAGACGCCGTCGATGCCGTCGAGATGCTTGGCGAGGTCGGTGTGATAGCTTGGCGCGCCATCGCCCAGTTCCAGCATGTCGCCGAGCACCGCGATGCGGCGGCCGCCGGTCGTGTTGCGCGCCTGGAGGCTTTGCAGCGCAGCAGCCACGCTGGCCGGATTGCCGTTAAAACTGTCGTCGATCACGGTGACGCCGCCGACCGCCTGCTCGACGCCGCGGCCGGTCATGATGCCGACCCGGTCGAGCTTGATCGCAAGCGTCGCCGCATCGAGGTTCGCCGCACGGATCGAAGCGAGCGCGGCGAGCGCATTCTGCACGCGGTGCGGCGCGCCCGGCGTCAGGCTGAACGCCATCTGCTTCTTGCCAAGCGCGGCCACGACTTGCCAGCTGTCGCCATGCCGCGCGTGCGTGACCTCGTGCACCTCGGCTTTCTCGCCGAAGCGTATGACCTTGCCCTTCCAGTCCGCCGCCTTAATCCCGGCCGGCAGCACCAGCACGCCGTCCGAGGACAAGCCGAGGGCGATCGACACCTTCTCGCGGCGGATGGCTTCGAGCGAGCCGAGCTTCTCCAGATGCACCGGCTGGACGTTGACGACGAGCGCGACCGTCGGTCGCGTCAGTTCACTGAGCCGCGCGATCTCGCCGGTCTGGTTCATGCCCATCTCGACGACCCAGAGACTGGCATCGGGCCGCGCATTGCACAGCGTCAGCGGCACGCCCCAGAAATTGTTGAAGCTCGACGGGCTGGCATAGGCGCCGGGGTAGGCCGCGAGGAATTCCTTGGTGCTGGTCTTGCCGGCGCTGCCGGTGAGCCCGATCACCGGCCCGTTGAAGCGGGCACGTGCCGCGCGCGCAAGGCCCCAGAGACCGTCGATCAGCGTGTCCTTGACGACGATCTGGGGAATGCGGATGCCCGCGATCTCGTGCGGCACGATCATCGCCACCGCGCCCAAGGCTTCCGCCTTGTCCGCGAACTCCCAGCCGTCGCGCGCGCTGGCGAAGGCCGAGATGAAGCCGCCGCTCGGCGTGCCGCTCAGCGCGACGAACAGGCTGCCCGGTTTCACCAGCCGGCTGTCCTGGGTGACGAGATCGATCGGCGTGTCCGGGAACGATCCGGTAGCGCCCAGCACGCGCGCCACTTCGGCAACCGTCCATATTGGCGCGCTCATGCAATCCTCGACGCTAATGCGGCGGCGACCGCCTCGTGATCACTGAAGGGCAAAACCTCTCCGCCGACGATCTGCCCGGTCTCGTGCCCCTTGCCGGCGATGAGCAGCGCATCGCCATCTTCCAATTCCTCGATCGCGGTGCGGATCGCCGCGGCGCGGTCGCCGATTTCGCGGGCGCCCTTGGCAGCGGCGAGGATTTCGGCGCGGATGGCTTCCGGCTTCTCGCTGCGCGGATTGTCGTCGGTGACGATGACGCCGTCGGCGTTGTCAGCCGCGATCGCGCCCATGATCGGACGCTTGCCGGCATCGCGATCGCCGCCAGCGCCGAACACGACGACCAGCTTGCGCCTGGCGTAGGGACGTAGCGCCTGCAGCGCCTTTGCCAGCGCATCGGGCTTGTGCGCGTAATCGACGAAGATCGGAGCGCCATTGCGTTCGCCGACGCGCTCCAACCGACCTTTGGCGCCTTCGAGACCTTCGAGGCTCGCAAACACATTTGCGGCGTCGCTGCCGGTGCCGATGGCGAGACCGGCCGACACCAGCGCATTCTCGATCTGGAATTCGCCGACCAGCGGCAGCCGGATCGCATATCGCTTGCCGCGATGGTCGAGCGCGAGCACTTGCGAAAACCCTTCGACCTCCGCACCGGCGAGACGAATGCCCTCGCCTGCCCCGTCGCCGTTGCGACCGACCGCCATCATGCGCAAGCCGCGCGACTTCGCAGCACTGATCGCCTCCGCCGAGCAATCATGATCGGCGGAGATCACGGCCGCGCCCCCCGGCGGGACAAGTTCGCGGAACAGCCTGAGCTTGGCCGCGAGGTAATGCGCGACGGTCGGATGGTAATCCATGTGGTCGCGCGAGAGATTGGTGAAGCCGCCCGCGGAAACGCGCACGCCGTCGAGGCGATACTGATCGAGCCCGTGCGAGGAGGCCTCGAAGGCGAGATGCGTGACGCCCTCGCGCGCGATCTCGTCGAGCTGCCGGTGCAGCACGATCGGATCGGGCGTCGTCAACGAGCCGTAGACGGTGCGCTTGGCCGAGACAAGGCCGATGGTGCCGATGCTGGCGGAGGCGTGCCCGAGCCGCTCCCAGATCTGCCGGGTGAATGCTGCGACCGAGGTCTTGCCGCTGGTGCCGGTCACCGCGGCAATCGTCGCGGGCTGCGCGGGAAAAAATCTTGCCGCGGCCAGCGCCAGCGCGCGGCGCGGATTGGCGACAGCGATGAACGGCACCTTGCCAGCCGCCGGCGCATGGTCGCCGACGACCGCCACAGCGCCTGCGGCAATCGCGGCATCGATGAAGCGCGCACCGTCGGTCTTGCTGCCCGCAAGTGCGAAGAAGAGATCGCCCGGCTTGACCACGCGGCTGTCGAGCGCAACGCCGCTCACGTCGAGCGCCGCGACAGCGGGCTCAATTGCGGCATCATTGCCCAGAACATCCTGACCTAGGAGGTCGTGCAGCTTCATGGTCTTCCAGTCGACATGCCCGGACCGGATCGCCGAATCTCCAGGGAAATCCCGACTCAGCAGCGGCAACGGCCCACCCGGTTGATTACTGGGTTGTCCTGGATGCTGCAAGAATAAGGCGCTCGGACGGCGGCAGGTCAAATCGCGGCTCGACGCCCAAAAGTGGCGCGATCCGCTCGATCACTTTGCCGCCGGTCGGCACCGCGTTCCAGCCCGAGGTGATGAAACCCTTCGTTTCAGGAATCGCCTGCGGCTCGTCCAGCATGATCAGGATCTGATATTTCGGATCGTCGCAGGGCATGATCGCAGTGAAGGAGTTGAGGACCCGCTTCTTGGCATAGCGGCCGTTGATGACCTTTTCGGACGTGCCGGTCTTGCCGCCGACGTAGTAGCCCTTGACGTCGGCGGTCTTGGCGGTGCCGATTTCGGCATTGAGCCGCATCAGGAACCGCATCTTGTCGCTGGTGTCCTGCCTGATCACGCGCTTGGCCAGCGTCGCAGCTTCCGCTTCGCTGCGCTTCATGAATGTCGGAGGAATGAGGTAGCCGCCGTTCACCAGGGCGTTGATGCCCATCACCGCCTGGAGAGGCGCCACCGAAAGGCCCTGTCCGAACGCGATGGTGACCGTGTTCAGCTCACTCCAGCGGCGCGGCACCAGCGGAGCTGCGCTCTCGGGCAACTCGGTGCGCAGCCGCGTCAACTGGCCCATCTTGGCGAGGAACGCCTTGTGGGCCTCGACGCCCTGGCCGAGCGCGATCCGCGCGGCGCCGATATTGGACGAGTAGGTGAACACTTCCTTGGTGTTGATGAAGCGTCCGAGCCCGTGGGCGTCGTGGATGGTGAACTTGCCGTAGTGCAGGTTTCCGCGTGCATCCCACGACGAGTTCAAATTGATCTTGCCGGAATCGAGCGCCATCGCCAGCGTGAACGCCTTGAAGGTCGAACCCATCTCGTAGACGCCGGTGGTCAGGCGATTGATGCGGTCAGGGTCGTGCGCTTCCTTCGGACTGTTGGGATCGAAGTCAGGCAGCGAGACCATCGCCACGATCTCGCCGGTCTTGACGTTGGAGACGATGCCGGAGGCGGCCTTGGTGTGGTACTTCTCCTTGGCCTTCAGCAGTTCGTCGCGCAGCGCATGCTCGACGCGCAGATCGACCGAGAGCTCGATCGGCTTTTGCAGCCGGTCGGTGGCAAAGCCCGCGCGGTGGAGATCGGCGAGCCCTTGATTGTCGAGCCACTTCTCCATGCCGGCGATGCCCTGGTTGTCGATGTTGACCAGACCAATGAGGTGGGCGACCTCGTTGCCGGTCGGATAGACCCGCTTGTTCTCGCGCAGGAAGCCGATGCCGGGAATGCCGAGCTTGTGGATGTCCTGCTGCTGCTTCGGCGTGATCTCGCGCTTGAGCCAGACAAAACCCTTTCGCGCCGACAGGCGCTCGCGCACCTCGGCCTCGTCGAGGTCGGGCACGGTCGCGGTCAGAAGCTCGATCGCCTCGTCCTTGTCGATGATGCGGCGCGGCTCGCCGAACAGGCTCGACGCCTTGACGTCGGTCGCGAGGATCGCGCCGTTGCGGTCGACGATGTCGGGCCGCGCGGTCGCGACCACTTCCTGGGATGCCGCACGGCGCGCACTGTGGGCGTCGGCGCCGATCGCGAACATCACGAGCCGGCCGCCGATCAGGGCGTAGACCGAGGCGAAGGCGAGCATCGCCAGGCCAACGCGCGCCCGCGCCTTCGCCGCGCGATCGACGTTGCGCCCGTACAGCAGGCTGCGGATCAGCCGTTGCCGCCAAGGCTCAGTCGGCTTTTCTGCAGGTTTGGCCGGGGTCACAGCACTCATTGCTTGTCCTCGGGCTGAGGCACGGAGCCCGTCACATTATCGGGATCGCTCGCCGCTTCGATGGTGTTGAGCATGGCCCCGATCGGATCCGGCTCGCCCGGCCTGAACATCCGCGGCGGACGCTCAGGCAGGTTCTTCAGCGAATCATACTGCGTGCCGTTGACCGGCTTGAGCTGCAGATGCCGGTCGGACAGGCCTTGCAGGCGCAAGGGCGCGTCGAGCTTGGCCCATTCGGAGCGCAGCCCCGCGATCGCATCGCGCTGCTCGCGAATCTCCGCATGCAGCCGCAGCACCTTTTCGGTGCGCGCCGTGGAGTCCATCTTGATCCGGTAGACATAGGCCGCCGCGAAGATCAGCGCGCCGATGACGAGGAGGTGGATGAAGCGCATGCGCTAGCCGCCCCTCATGACGTCGGAGAGTTTGGGCCAGGGCGATTGCTCGCCATCGTCATGCGCGGGCGCCGAGGTGCGCTCGGCGGCGCGCAGTTTTGCAGACCGCGCGCGGGGGTTATGCGCGACTTCGTCTTCGCCTGCGATCACCGGCCGCCGTGTCAGAAGCTGGAAGCTCGGCACGGCCTGCGACACTTCCGGCAGATGGCGTGAGCCGCCACCGGTCTTGCTACGCTCGGCGAGAAAATTCTTGACGATGCGGTCTTCCAGCGAATGGAACGAGACGACCACGAGGCGACCACCGGGCTTGAGCACGCGTTCCGCCGCGGCAAGCGCGGTCTGAAGCTCCTCGAGCTCTTCGTTGACGAAGATGCGCAGGGCCTGGAACGTCCGCGTCGCCGGGTGAATATCGCCGGGCTTGGAACGAACCACCCTGCCGACGAGATCGGCGAGCGCGCGCGTGGTCGTGAACGGCGTCTCCTGCCGGTCCGCGACGATGGCGCGGGCGATGCGGCGCGAATGCCGCTCTTCGCCGAGGAGATAGATGATGTCGGCGAGATCGCCTTCCGACGCGCGCGCGACGATGTCGGCTGCGGTCGGGCCTGCCTGCCCCATCCGCATGTCGAGCGGACCGTCGAGGCGGAAGGAGAAGCCGCGACCGGCCTGGTCGAGCTGCATCGAGGACACCCCGACGTCCATCACGACGCCGTCAACGCCATCGACGCCTTGTGCCGCACAGACCTCGGCGAGGTTGGAGAAGCGATCTTCAACGAGCGTCAGCCGACCCGCGGAACGTTCGACCAGCTCGGCACCGCCCTCGATTGCAGTGCGGTCGCGATCAATGGCAATGAGCCGGGTTCCCGGCACCTCGAGAATCGCGCGGCTGTAACCGCCTGCGCCAAAGGTCGCGTCGACATAAATGCCGCCTTCACGCGGGGCGAGGTGGTCGACGGCCTCACGGCCAAGAACGGGGATGTGCGGAGCCGAGCTCATGTGCCAAGCCTGCCGAACGTCCAGCCTGCCGTCCATGCGAGATCGGGGACGAACAAGCTCATAACGCCTCGAATGATTCCGCGTCGCGGCGGTTCCACGACCCAACCCCCGTCCAGCATGGTTACCGAGCCCGGTGACCCTGAGCCGCCAACCCAGTGTTCCCAGTGGAATTTGTCGGGCAGCCATGGGATTTCGAGCCAAAATACGCTTTGGCCGCCTCCGGACGCGGGTCGGCTCTTCATCTCTCAGTAACGGCCCTTAGCGTTAAGAAAGCGTTGATCGGCTCGTGACAAGTCGAAAAGCTGACGCGGCGGTGATGCTTCATCCACACACATGCGCCAAAATGCATCCGTTAACCCCGTCGCCCGATTGCGCACGGCGGAAGGTAAAGGAATGGTAAAGAGAAGGGCTTCGCCCCCTCTCTGTCTGTCTCGAGCTATATATGTCGTCCGGTTCGTCCACGCCGCCTGGAACTGATTCGAAGCGTCAACGCGTTCTCCCGGTTCCCAAGGCCGCGGCGAACATGCGCACGTTCGAACCGGATTCCTCGATCGTCTCCGACATTATCCCCTCACCGAACCATGGCGACCGCAACAAGGGCCGGCAGCCCGATATGATCGTGCTGCATTACACCGGCATGCCCGACGTCGAGGGTGCGCTGGCGCGGCTCTGCTCCGCGGGCACCGAGGTATCGGCGCACTATGTCGTGCTGGAAGACGGCCGCATCGTGCAATGCGTGCCGGAAGCCAGGCGCGCCTGGCATGCCGGCGTGTCCGCCTGGGCCGGCGAGGATGACGTCAACTCCTGCTCGATCGGGATCGAGATCGTCAATCGCGGCCACGATTGGGGCTACCCGGAGTATCCGCTGCGCCAGATCGCCGCCGTGATCGCGCTGTGCCGTGGCATCATGCTGCGCCGCAAGGTGCCCGCGCACCGGGTGCTCGGCCATTCCGACGTGGCGCCCGCGCGCAAGAAGGATCCCGGCGAAAAATTTCCGTGGCATTCGCTGGCCAATTCCGGCGTCGGCCACTGGGTCACACCCGCGCCGGTCGTGCGCGGCGAGAGCCTGATGCTCGGCACCATCAGCGACGAGGTGCGGAGCCTGCAGCAGGCGCTCGCCAGATACGGCTACGGCGTTCCCCTCACCGGCAAATACGACGCCGCGACCATGGAAGTCGTCACCGCGTTCCAGCGCCATTTCCGCCCGGCGCGACTCGATGGCGTCGCGGATCATTCGACGCTGTCGACCTTGCAGGCGCTGCTCGCGAGCTTGCCGGCGGAGGGGACGGCGGTCGCGGCGCAGTAACTCTCGCCCGTCATTGCGAGAGCAGCAAAGCAACCCGGACTGTCACCGCGGAAAGATTCTGGATTGCTTCGTCGCAAGGCTCCTCGCAATGACGGAGTTTGTGGCAACTACGTCAATTCCCTCATCCGCCTCGCGTAGAGCCGCCGCAGCGGTTCCAACTGCGTCGCTTCAGTCGCCGCGACATATCCCGCACGCGCTTCATCCTTGCGTCCCATTCGCCGCAGCAAATCCGCGCGCACCGCGGGCAACAATTCGTACCCATCGAGCCCGCCGCGGGCGGCGATCGCATCCACGAGATCGAGCGCACGTGCCGGCCCATCGACCATCGACACCGCCGCCGCGTGGTTGAGTTCGACCACCGGCGACGGGTTGATGCGCAGCAGGACCTCGTAGAGCCCGGCAATCTGCGGCCAGTCTGTCTGCTCATAGCTCGGCGCACGCGCATGCAGCGCGGCGATCGCGGCCTGGACCGCATAAGGTTGCGGCCGCCCGGGCATGCGCAGCGCATCGTCGACCAGGCCCAGTCCTTCCTCGATCTGCGCGCGATCCCAGAGCGTGCGATCCTGCTCTTCCAGCAGCACGATGTCGCCGGTCGAGGTCGAGCGGCCGGCGCGACGCGCATCATGCAGCAGCATCAAGGCCAGCAGGCCCTTGACCCCGGCGCGATCGGGCATCAGCCGGTCGAGCAGGCGGCCGAGCCGGATCGCCTCGGCCGCAAGATCCGGCCGCATCAAATCCGCGCCCTCTGTCGCAACATAGCCTTCGGTGAACACGAGATAGATCACGGCGAGCACACCGTCGAGCCGCGGTACCAGCGTGTCGCGCTCGGGCACCTCATAGGGAATGCCGGCGAGCCGGATCTTCTGCTTGGCGCGGACGAGCCGCTGCGCCATCGCCTCCTCAGTGACAAGGAAGGCGCGCGCGACCTGCGCGGTGGAGAGCCCGCACACGGTACGCAGCGTCAGCGCGACCTGGACCTCAGGCGCGAACGCGGGATGGCAGCAGGTGAAGATCAGCCGCAGCATGTCGTCGTCGAGCACGGCGGGCGGCTCGTCGGGCGCTTGCGCGTTCAGCTCGAGCTCGTGCACCAGCGCCTGCTGCTTGGCGCGGAAGACAGTCTGCCGGCGGACCCGATCGATCGCCTTGTGCTTGGCGACATTGACCAGCCAGGCGCGCGGATTGTCCGGTATCTCGCACGTCCTCCAGCGCTCCAGCGCGACGGCAAAGGCATCCTGGAGCGCGTCCTCGGCGAGATCGAAATCGCCGACGAGGCGGATCAGGGTGGCCACCGCCCGCCCCGCCTCGTCGCGAAAGATCGTCTCGATGTCGGTAGGAGAGATCACTTGTTGTAGATCATCACCGGCCTGACCTCGATCGACCCTTCCCTGGCCTCGGGAATTCGCGCCGCTAGCGCAATGGCGGTGTCGAGATCCTTGGCCTCGACCAGATAATAGCCGCCGAGTTGCTCGCGCGTTTCCGCGAACGGGCCGTCGGTCGTCAGGGTCTTGCCCTCGCGCACGCGCACGGTGGTTGCCGTCGTGGTCGGCTGAAGTCCGTCGCCAGCCTTGAAATGACCGCTCTGGACGATGGACTGCGTATAAGCGCCGTATTCCGCCGTCACTGCCTGACGGTCCGCGGGGGACATGTTGACCAATTTCGCTTCGTTCCGGTAGATCAGCAGTAGGTACTGCATTGCTCACTCCTGTGGTTCGGCTGGGTTGCCGACATCCAGTCGAACGGGGCACACGCCAAACGACATCTTCAGGATAAATTATTTTCGCCGCGGCGGGCACGGTGATCTCCGCTTGACGGAACCGTCACAAATGCCCCATGCGTACCCCGTCAGTCGGCCGGACGGCCGCCCCTGCAAGTGCCGAAAGGCCGCCGGGGAGGAAAGTCCGGGCTCCCTTGACATACGGTGCCGGATAACGTCCGGCGAGGGTGACCTCAGGGAAAGTGCCACAGAGAACGAACCGCCCGCCTACGCCCCTTACGGGGCTTTGGCGCGGCAAGCCCTCGGGCCTGCCGTGTCGTAGCAGCGCAAGCTGCATAGGCAGGTAAGGGTGAAAAGGTGCGGTAAGAGCGCACCGCGGCTGCGGCAACGGAGCCGGCATGGTAAACCCCACCGGGAGCAAAACCGAATAGGGACGGCATAGCGGACCGTTCGCGAAAGCGATAACGCCGCGGGGCGATGTCAGGCCCGCCGTCCGGGTAGGTTGCTCGAGGCCATGTGCAAACATGGTCCCAGAGGAATGGCCGTCACGTATCGTTCGCGCAAGCGGGCGGTGCCCTACAGAACCCGGCTTACAGGCCGGCTGATATCTTGCGACGAGGGGTTCGATGCTGACCGCATCGGGCCCCTCACCATTTTGGGCTCGCTATCCGACGATCTCTTGCAACACGCCCATCAGCGCCTCCGGCGCTGTCACGTTCGGCGCATGACTGGCGTCGAGCTCGAAATAGCGCCAGCCATCCTCGTTCTTCGTGCGCTTCGCAAACTGCCCGAACACGTCGCCCGGCGGAATGCGCGTGCAATAGATGTAGCTGCGCGGCATCGCCGGCTCACCACGTTCGAGCTTCAGCCTCGTCTCGAAACATTTGATCGGCATGTTGATGCGACGGGCGTTGAGCCAGTCGAGATCGGCCTGCGGCGTGTCCGGCGGCGGCGGGTTCGGCGGCGGCGGGTTCGGCGGGATGCGGTAGCCGTCGCCCGCGGCTGCGGCTGCGGCCTTGCGCATCGGCTCGCGCCCGCCCTCGTTGAGATCGAACAGGGACTGGCCGTCGCGCGGCACGAAGGCGTCGAGATAGATCAGTTGCCTGACGCGCTCGCGGGCGCGGTCGGCCACGCCGGTGGCGACCATGCCGCCATAGCTGTGGCCGAGCAGCACAATGTCGTTGAGATCCTCGAATTCGATGACGTTGAGGATGTCCTGGATATGCGTCTCCAGGTCGATCGCGGGACCAGCAAGATGCGAACGCTCGCCAAGCCCGGTGTAGGTCGGCGCAAGCAGGCGGTGGCCGGCCTGCACCATCAGCGGATGCATCTTCTTCCAGGCCCATCCGCCGGACCAGGCGCCGTGACAAAGCAGGAAGGTTTTTGAGCGTGCGGCCATCGGCGTTTCCATCGGTCTTGTTTGATACGATGGAGTGTAGCGGGCGAGCGCGCGATGTAAACGCGGCCGCTCAGGCGGCGCGCGGCGCGTTCGCCTTCACGAGAACGGGTGCAGGCTGATCAGCTTCGCGCCGCTGCTTGCTCGGCTCAAAACCGTGCATGCCGATCTGCCATTGCAGCCCGACGATGGCACCCTTGGTCGGCTGCAGCAGCGCGAGCGAAGCGAATAGCGTTATGGGCAGCCACACCGCCAGTTGCAGCCAGACTGCCGGCGCATAGGCGGTCTCCACCGCGAGGATCGCCGGCACCACGAGATGGCCGACGACGACCATCACGAGATAGGCCGGGAAGTCGTCGGCGCGCTGGTGAAACAGCTCCTCGCCGCAATGGTCGCATGCGTCAGCCACCTTCAGGAAGCGGCCGAACACGTGCCCTTCGCCGCAGTTCGGACACTTGCCACAAAAGCCGCGCCACATTGCGTTCGCCAGTGAGACTGAACCCGTCGCCATGACCACACCTCTTCCTTTTCAACGATCCATACAATAGTATCTTGCATCCATACATTCAAAGGATATGGACGTTCATTGCATGGATTGGACCCCTACAATCTCGGAGCTGAGCGGGCCGCGCTACCAGCGCATCGTCGAGGTCATGGAGGCCGATATCGCAGCCGGCCGGCTGGTACGCGGCCAGCAATTGCCGACGCAGCGGGCGCTGGCAAAGGCGCTCGGCATCGATCTCACCACGGTGACGCGCGCCTATACCGAGGCGCGGCGCCGCGGCATCCTGGAAGCCCGGGTCGGCCAAGGTTCGTTCGTGTCGGAGACCAGCGCGCGCCGCGCGATCGATCTGCCGCATCCCGTCGCGATCGACCTCTCGATGAACGTGCCGCCGCAACCACTCGAAGCGCAGCTCGACGAGCGCATCATCGCAGGGCTCGAGGCCATCCGCGCGCAATCGGGCCTGACGGCGCATCTCAACTACCAGCCGCCCGGCGGCAGCGCCCACGAGCGCGAGGTCGCGGCGCGATGGATGCGTGCCCGCGTGCCGCATGCGCATGCCGACAGACTCGTGATCTTTCCCGGCGCGCAGACGATCCTGTTCAACCTGCTCGCCCACCTCGCGCGGCCCGGCGACATCGTGCTGACGGAGGCCCTCACCTTCCCCGGCATCAAGGCCGCCGCGGCGCGGCTCGGCGTCAAGCTTGTCGGCGTCGCCATGGATGACGGCGGCATCCTGCCCGACGCACTGGCGAAAGCATGTCGCACGCACAAGCCGAAAGCGGTCTATCTCATTCCGACACTGCACAATCCGACCACAGCGACGCTTCTCCCCGAGCGCCGCAGCGCCATCGCGAAGATCATCAACGATGCCGACACGACGCTGATCGAGGACGACGCCTACGGGCTGCTCGATCGCTCGGCATTGCCGATCGCCAATCTCATTCCGGAGCGGGCTTATCTCGCGACCACGCTGTCAAAATGCATCGCGCCGGCGCTAAGGGTTGCCTATCTGGTGACGCCCGACAGCAGCTCGCAACGGGAGATGCGCGACTATTTGCAGGCGACGGTGCAGATGCCGGCGCCGTTGATGGTCGCGTTGGTGACGCATTGGATCGAAACCGGTATCGCCGATCGCATCATCACCGCGATCAGGAGCGAGGCGATCGGCCGCCAGCAGCTCGCGCAACGGGCGCTCAAAGGCTTTGAGTTCCAGGCCAAGCCCGCCGCTCATCATCTGTGGCTGCGGCTGCCGGAGGGCCGTCTCGACGTCGCGGCGCATCTCCTGCGAAACGGACTCGCAGTCGTTTCCGGCGAGGCCTTCAGCGTCGACGGAACGCCGCCACATGCGGCGCGCGTCTCGCTTGGTGCGGCGCGCAACAGGGCAGAATTGACGGAAGCGCTACGCATCCTGGTCCGCGCGCTGCACAGGCCCGCCGACACCAGGCAGATCGTCTAGCAGTCTGCTGAAGAACCCCCTCGCCACGGAGGGGGCTTGATGATTCACTTTATCCATCTCGAATCGGCAGAGGCGATCATGCGCGGCAGGTTTAAGGACCAGGGCGGCCTGTTTTCGTACAT
>NZ_JARVWW010000041.1 GCF_029846715.1 Bradyrhizobium nivariense | reverse complement strand
TCCTCGCTACGCTGCGGGAACGCTTGACTCGGACGTCTGTGTGCCTTCCTCGAAATGCCCCACGCATATGAACCATCACGATGACAGCCAAACGACTCTAACAGGACAGTTCGAACACAGAACCTAACAAGCCTACCCGCTCGTCATTTTCCGCAAGGGAGTCGTCTTCAGCGATGCCCCCCTCGCGCACGACACAAGGAACCGCTTGCGTCTTCGCCATGCGCTTCTGCTTCACCAAAAATTCCAGCGCGCGGTAGCGCCTGCCGCCGGCCGGCACCTCGAACATGCCGGTCTCATTGCCTTCGGCGTCTACAACCGCCCGCACGTTGAGACTTTGCAGGAGCGTACGCGCCGCGATGCTTTCGGCGAGTTGCTCGATGGAAATGCCCGCCTTCACGCGGCGGACGTTGGACTGGCTCAGGACCAGTTTGTTGAACGGAATGTCACGTGAGGGCGACAGCGTGATCTTTTGGACAGCCTTCGTCATATCGATTCTCCACGACGGGCGGCCGGGAGCCTCTCTCTCGGCCTCCAACCCGTCGCGAAAACCGCCGCTCCCCTCTCACTCTCTTGTTCGAGGCAACAGGCGAGACACTCAGGCCGCCTCCTGCTCCGCCCCCTCGGTTGTCGTGTCGACAGTCACTTCCGGCAGGAAGCCAAGGAGATAATCCGCAACCTTGCTGGCCTGCGAAGCAGCCCGCACGATCGCGCGATTATCCTCTCGCAGCACCTCAAGCCAGGAGCCGATATAGTCGGCGTGCCGCACCGTCGGCACGATACCGAGCGAGGCGCAACTGAACGCAGACGAGATCTCGGCAACCAACTCCTCAAAGGCATACTTCCTGGTCCCGTAGCTGCCCGACAACTCGCGGTTGAGACGTGATGGATGGCCGCTGGCATGTGCCAGCTCGTGCAAGGCCGTTCGATGCCAATTGATCGGCTCGAAATAGGCCTGCGGAGGCGGCACCTGCACATAATCCTCCGTCGGCATATAAAAGGCACGGTTGCCGCCGATGCGGAAGTCGATGCCGGTCGCCTTGATCAGGTCTTCAACCTGCGGCTCGATGAGGCCTGGCGGCGGAGGCGGTGCCGTTGTTGCAATCTCTGCAGGCAGGCCAGCGCATTGATCACTGTTGAAGACCGTGAAGCGCTTGAGAAACGGAATGGCCTGCGCTTCCTCACCGTTCTCGCTGGCGCGGCGCTTTTCCTCGGCCGGCACAAACCGATCGGCGTAGACCACGGTGGTGCCGCGCTCGCCCTTGCGGACGTGACCACCGAGGGACAGCGCCTGGCGGAAGGTAAGCCAGCTCTGACCTGTGAATGCGCGCTCAGTGGCTGCTCCCCAGAGGATTAGAACGTTGATGCCGCTGTACTGACGGCCGGTCGCGGCACTTTTCGGCATGGCCAAAGGCGCCTTCGCCGCCGCGGTGCCCCAAGGCTGCACCCACGGCACTCGGCCAGCCTCCAGTTCGGCGATGATCTTGTTGGTGATTTCGTCATAAAGGTTTGCCCGGTCCTCACCGGTGCGCGCCCGAGAATATTGCCTGGACATCGCGGATCTCCGCGACAGGCGCCGCGAGCCTCTCTCGCAGCCCATAACCCGTCACGGCAAAACCGCGCGACACTCTGACTCTCACCCTCCAAGTGAGAGAATGCGAAATCTTCAGTTGCCCATCTTCCGAGCGATTCTACATGGGACTTGATATGAGCCACCTAGGGCCGCAGGCCCGACCAGCCGTGCGCCAGGGCGCCTCGCCTCAACGGAAAATGGCACCCGGAGAGCGTGAGCATAGCGACGCCGAAGGCGGCACGCGGGTCCGAGTGCAGCGACGAGACCGGTTCAATAGCGGCACCCGGGAACGGGGCAGTGATAGCGATCGCCGCAGGCGAGCCCCTTTTCCGAGTGCCCCCGGCGAGGAGCTCTGCATCTCTTTGCGCGAGGGATCGACGCCGCACGGCCGAGACGCAACGCGGCTCGGTTCACGATAGCCCGGTGCGGCGGCAGCCGCACGCGCTCTGGCCGAGCAACTCCGCCAAAACTTGAATCAGCGGAGCTAGATTTCCTCGCGCGCATTGGTCTGCGCGTCATAGATCCTGATCTGAAGCATGGGAAAACGCTTCTTGAGTTCTTCGCCACCTGCCCTGGCGCCGTCTCTGGTCGCAAATTCGGCTTTGAGCCGGCCGTCGACTTCAAGCGCGTAACCAGAGGCCGGCAATTCACAGGTGGCAGCAACCATTTCATTCCCATTGTGCAGTGAGGTGATTGGGAATGATGGGTAGCGTGAGTCGCCCAAACCGCGCCAGAGCCACCTGCCCAGATGCGCTGATAACCATTGCAGACTTGTGGATTGGCGCCTTGCTGGGATCCCTATCAGGGATGGGCATTTGCATCATCCGAACAGGCGGACGGCTTTCCACTTGCGCGGATGCATGCACGATAGAGCCACGGCTCCACGTAGCTGCCCTTCCATAGCCCCTGGCCGGAGCGCTCAGCCTGGCGCTGAGCTTCGCGATACCTGCCCTTCGAGTATTGGGGCCAATCCAACGCAAGCCCGTTGCGTACAAGCCATTCACCGAGATCCCTACCCGCGACCGAGCAGGTCGCGACCGTGCGGCCATACGGGTCGAGGCTGACTGGGACACAATTGACAGGACGGCGGGCAATGAAGGCGTCAAGGTCATTTGCGGCCTGCGCACCGCAACGATATTGCAAGCTGTCTTCGCCGCGGCACAGCTGGCTGCTCTCCGGTGCATCGATGCCCCAAAGCCGGATGCGCACGCCATGCATTTCCAACGTGTCGCCGTCGATCACGCTGGCCTGTCCGACAAAATCGTCGGCCACAATGGCGAGAAATAATGCGACACAGGTTCGACGCATTCCAATGACCTTGCAGCTACCGCAAATCTCGCGGATTGGATTTTGCCAATTCTCGACTGGCTTCAGTGCCGGCGGGTTCTCTAGCGGCCCGGGAAAATGACTCTCTGCCACGCAGCCAACGTCTCTTGAAGCGAGCCAGAACAGAATTACGTCCATCTGCCGAGTGAATTCAGAGCTTCCAGACCCCGCCATTCTTTATAGCTTCGCCCCGTCGCGTTCAACGGCACGCTGTTCAGCCGGCACAACGAGTAATTTCGTCCCGGCGCGCCCCTTGGGATGAGGCCGGCGCTGCAGCGCCGTTTATCAGACGAGGCGCTGGAGGGCGGCGGAACACCTGGAAAAGCGCCTGCCCCGTCAATTTGCAATCGCTGCCCTGTGCTAACAGCCGGAACGCCTTGAGGGCCACAAGGATTCGCCCTTCGCGCAGGAGCGATCCCGATGCTGATGACCAAGGAGAAGCGAACATCGACCCGCACGCCACGCGGATGGGCGATAGCGGTGCTGCAGGAGGCGGGCGTGATCCGCGAATGCGCGTATCACGGCTGGATGCAGGACTCGCAGACCGGCACGCTTGGGAGCGGGCGTTCGAAATCGCCCGCCAGGATCGGCCACCAGGCCTTTCGCCTGAGGCGGCCACCGGCGCGGTCACCGAGATCCTGAACTCGATCGGCGATACCTGCCCCGAATGCCCGCCCGAGGCCTAGGCACGCGCTGGGACAATCGACGCGAGCAAAGACCGAGCGCGCGAGACGCTTTTCGACACGCTTCCGGCTGTTGCCGGCCTTTTTGACAGCTTTCTGGACTGCTGACGCCGATCGTCCTGTCTTCTCAAGACTCGTCCCCCACTTCATACTTTTGTCCGCCGGCCCTGGCAACCTCGATCGAGAAGGTGCCGTCCGATGGGCGATGGATTCACGAACTCAAGTTCGATGGCTACCCGGGTACAGGTGCATCTGGCCAACGAGTTGGCCAAGATCTTCACCCGGCGGGGCCCACGACTGGACGCACCGCTTCAAGAAGGTCGCGCACGACCCCTGGCGCATCAAGGCGAGCTCGAGCGTCGTCGACGGCGAGATCGTCGTCCTCGCCGCCGACGGTACTACCGACTTGTCGGTGCTGCAGACGAGCTCAAGGGTAAGTCGATCAAGATCGTGCTGGTCGCGTTCGAACTCCTCTACCTGAATGGCCGCGATCTTCGGAAGCTGCCGCAGATGCAGAGGAAAGCCGAGCTGAGCAAGACGGTCGATGGTACCGACGTCCCGTTCAGCGAAAGCTTCGAGATCGAGGGGCGCGAGATGTTCGCACGCGCCTGCAAGCTCGGCCTGAAAGGTGTCATCTTGAAGGTGCGAGACGGTCCCTGTCCGAAGGGGCGCCGGACGTCAGCGTCGTGCCACTCGCCGTCTGCTTAACCTTGGACGCGGACACGGGCGCGCAGCCGCTCGTACAATTGCACTTCCGCCTGGTGGGTCAGCTCCACCACGACTGCAAAGCGTTGCTGCGTTTCAAATGTTCCTGCCCAGCCGCCGTCGCAGCGCACGACCAGATAATAATTGTCGCCATAGACTTCGGTGCCACGCGTAAACGTTACGCTCGCGGTTTGCAGAGTTCCACGTTCGCGCTCGCGCGGGCCCGGCTTCAGGCCGCAGTCGAAACGATTGTCGATATCCGGCTGGCGTCCCTCCTCCTGGGTTCTCCGTCGAAAGTGCTCGAAGATCAGATCGGGATCACATCCTCGCAGGAGACGAAAATTCATGCCGATACCGGCATAGTCGGCGCGGGTGTGACGAACCGGGGGATCGAAAGCAAGCGTCACGCGGATGTTGCGACGGCCGCCACTCTGGAACGGCTCGGGTATCGGCAATTGATAGACCGCAAAGTGGTCGAGCGCCAACTCATCCTCGGCGTACAGCACGACACGATGATCATCCGAATATGCGGCCCGCTCTGAATCCGCAGCGCCATGGCCGCAGATTGAACGCACGGCATCGTCACCGAGCGTTTGAAGCCTGAGCTGGGCCTCATCCGGGATGCGCGCTGCGCCTGCAAGCAAAGCACGGACAAGGTTTGCAGACGCGCCGGGAAAACGCGCAAGAATCTGCGCTGCCTTGTGGGCAACGCGCGGGGCGGCATAGGACGTGCCGGAGCCAGCGGTAAACAGCCGGTCAAGAAACCGATGATGAAGCGTGAGAACGCCGGCCGTCGGCAAGTCTTCGCCGAGCCGCAGCCGCGCTACGGCGGGGTCAAATACCATCGTGCCGCCGACATCGACCAAGTCTGGCTTGCTTGAACCACCGATTCCAGGACCGATCCGCGTGAAAGGCGCGGGTTCGAATGCGCGTGTGATGGGCCGGATATGAACGTGCTCGGCAAGATCGGGGCCAATACCCTCGCCGTGCGCCAAAGCACCGACCGTGAGGACGTTCATGGCACCGGCTGGTTCACACAGACGGTTGGCCGGCTCGAGCAGATAACCGGGATACTCCGTGACGGCTTGTTCCAGTCGACTGCCGCTGCGGGGGGCGCGATTGCCGGCCGACACGATGATGACGGAATCGAGCTCACGGGCAAGTTCATCGAGCGTCGCCGCCCACGGACCGACCTTGCCCCCATCATAGGTGCGCTTGGGATCCCCGAGTGCGACGACAAAGAGGCGACATCCGAAACGCTGATTGAGGGCAGTCAGCGCTTCGCGCATTTGAGACGGAACAAGGCGACGCTCGTCGAACTGACCACGTTCGTTCACGACCTTGGCCGAGGCGATGCGTCCTGCCCGCACCAATGCGCCGGCGGCAATCTGGTTGCGCAGATCGCCGAATAGCGAGACACCGGCGACGCGCGTGCCGTGGCCCCGATCGTCGGCCGTGCCGAGCCTCTCCGGCACGCCGATCGCACCGACAATGGCGCCCGCCAGCAACGGATGGTCGTTGATGCCACTGTCGATGATGCCGATGACCGGCGCGTTTTCCTCGATCTCTTCCATCCCGGGCAGATCGGCGATGGTCAGTTCGAACGCCTCGCCGGTGGCGATATCAGGTTCAGGCGGCAGATCGACATCGGCAACGTCTTCGACCGTGAGAAGCGTTTGCATCAGGTTACCGGACATGCGTGCGCGCAACATCGTAATCGATGGGCCAACATAGCGGTCAAGCACTTCGCCTCCCCGCGCATCAATGTACACGGCGATTTGCTCAAGCTTTCGGGTGCGGAGTTCACGACGGCCAATGTCCCATAGCTCGATATCGAGGACAAAGATCCGGTTCGCATCAAAGTCTTCAGGCGCGGTCAGCCCTTCCTCGCGCAATCGTAGCCCGATGCGGTCGCGGGGCTCGACGGCGCCGATTTCTTCGATGCGGGTGACGAAGCCGTTATAGGATGGAGCGGCTTGTCCAGGCGGGGTTCCCTGCGCGTAGGCTTGCAGGCGGTCACGAAAACTCTGCAGATCGTCATTCGATGCGAAGAGGATCAGGGTTTTGTCTTCATCGCTGGCGAGCAGGGTCAGTCCAAGCCGCTCCCAGTCTTCCTCCATCGTCATTCCGGTCATGCGAACGCGCAGAATGAGCGACGGATCGACAAACTCCGGCCGACGACGGCGTTGCTGCTCGGCGATGGCGGTATCGAGCTCAGCACGAAGCTTGCGGCTATGCCCCCCAGCCTCGCGTTGAGGAGCAGCACCTCCGCCTCCATGCTTCCGGCGCTCAAGACGCTCGGGAAGCCGCAGAAGCTGGAGGTGGTCGTAGCGTGGCACGCCGGATCAGTCTTCGAAATGCTGCAGGCGCGCGGCACCAGATCGCCGTCGAACCTCATCAGCGACGGCATGACGAAAGTCCGATTCGTGCACCTCTTTGCGGCGCTCGATCACGGCGGCCTTGATCGCCTGCACGCAAATCCGTTCGATCTCGGCGAAAGAATAGCCTTCAAGTGAACCGACTTGGGAAACCGGATCGAAAGCTATTCTGATATTCTTGAATTTCAACGCCAGGAACTGCTCGATCATCTCCCGGTCCGGCTTTTCGAACCAGATGACCTCGTCGAAGCGACGCCAGATCGCGGGGTCAAGGGATTGGTCGAGATTGGTCGCCGCGACAAGAAAGCCCTTCGGCTTGATCCGGTCGATAAAGATCAAAAGGCTGTTCACCACGCGTCGCAACTCGTTGTGCTCACTGGTATCGTCACGCGAGCGTGCCAGGGCATCGAACTCGTCGAGAAAGAGGACGCAGGGCTGCTTGCGCGCGAACTCGAAAATCTTGCGAATATTGGTGGCGGTTTCGCCGAGATAGGACGAGATCAGGCGGTCGATTTTGACGACGAACAGCGGAAGGCCGAGCTCGCCCGCGAAGATCTCGGTGCAAAGAGTCTTGCCGCAGCCCGGAGGTCCGCAGAACAGTAACTTGGACCGTACCGGCAGTCCGCTGCGACGGATGTCATCAGCTCGGCGGAATTCCTGGATCAGTCCGGAAAAAATCCGGATGTTGGCCTTGCTGAGAACGATGTCGCTCTTGGTATGCTCCGGCTCGACGCGCTCGACGAAGTCGTTGGCCGCATCCGGGAACGGAATGAGTGGCGCCAGCGCCCGCGGGGGTGGCGCGCGATTCGAGGCATGGTCGAGGGTCTGGCGGAGCGACCGCGCCAGAACGCGGTTGTTCTTCTGCTCCTCCTCCAGAATGATCTGTTCGGCGATAGCCCGGAACTCGTCGTCCCGGCCGTAACTCGCCAACAGCTTTTTCATCAACTCGCCGCGAGCCATTAGCGGTCCACTCATCCATTCTGGCGACAAACATAGTTTGGATCGTCGGTCCCCACCATGCCTTTCAGCCGTTAAAGCCACGTCAACCACAGCCAGATGCAGGCTAACGGCGGCGGTTCGGCCGGGCGGCCTTAGCGAGCCCCGGCGATCCGGCCATGGCGCGGCAAGTACAGCTTCTTATACAGCGAGTCCGCGCCAATTGCGAACAAAACAGGAATGAGCGATCGTCAGCTCGGGCCGTCGGCGATTGGAATTCGTGTGCCCGCCCCTTGATTGGGCGCCGAGCTGGATTGGGATGGGCGAAGGCTGCCATAGACCTCGTCCAGTCTTCGCGACACGTTCACCTTCGCGAGGTCCAGAGCTTGGCGCGGCAGGCTAAAGCCAGAGAACCATTGCCTCGTACCGGCGAACCGCTTTGCCGAGTACCTGACGCGGTGAAGATCGTCATGCGCGGGCCCGAAGACAAGGCGGCGGCATAGGCGGCCTTGGTACACGTCCATCCGGCGTAAATAAATGACGGCCGAAGCGCAATGGAGGCGGAAAGGATGGCACCCCGCTTTAGGGGCAGTGATAGCGACGCCGGAACGGCGGCCCACGACAGCGCGTGCAGTTGCGAGACCGGTTAACAAGGCACCCGCGCGACAGGCAGTGCTAGCCATCGCCGCGAAACGACGAGCCCTTCGCGCGAGTGTGGCAAGCAACACTTAAATGAGCGCGAGGATTGAAGACGAAAGGCCGAGACCGTCGGGCTCGGTTCACAAAAGCCGGTCCGGTTCGCCGGACGCGCCGCCCTAGAGCCGTTGACCGAAACTATGGCAACTACGTCCGGGATTCATTCGCGGCGAGTTAGTGGCAAACTACGGCCCGCACTTCGCAGCCCTCGCCGCCGGTCTCATTGCATCCGCGCACCGCGCCTTGTTGCGATCGCTCCTCTTCCAATTCACCAAGTGGGTGGGACGACCACCCACGTCCCAGCCCGCGTCCCCTGCCTACGGCAACGGCGACGCAAGCGTTCTTTTCGGAAATTTCGATTTGGCAATCCGAGCCGCCGTTCTGGCGACAGTCGAGCAGGGCCCACCGTCTAGCGTGCCGTTGTGATCCAAACCCGTACGAGGTACCGACCACGTCATCTGGTTTGGAGTATGCGATGGCCCCGGAGCCGGCGAACGCGGTAGTGTTTGAAACGAACAGCGCGAGGGCGCCGATTATTAGTTTACGCATTCACTTTCCTCCATTTGGATTTGAGCATCGCACCGCTATTGCCCTACGGCGAGATAGAGCAAGGGCCGTGCCAGCGCTCCTCGCGCGCATTAAGCGCCTGATTGTGCTTTGAAACAGTTCGCGATGCGCAAACGGCGCACGCTGTTTTGAATCTCACAGCTTTGTGCACCGCTGTCAGAAAGCGGACAAGGATCGAGGGATCTGACGCATCCGGACCTTGCCCACGGACTTGATCTGGGTTGAAGGCAATTCCTTTTTGGCAATGCGCGCGGCGCCCTGGGAGACTTGCGGTGGGCTACCGCCAACTGCTGCGAGAGGATTTCACGGTCCATGCCGCGCTTACAGCAAACCAGGGTCCAGACTCAATTGAGCCAATATGCGACGAGAGCGGCGAGCTCAACAGCGGCCAAAAAATCCGGGCGAGCTTGTCGGATCGTGTGGCGATGCGGCGCAAGTCATTGAGCCGGCAAAAGCAGCGTTCGATGACATTTCGGCCTCTGTAGGTGCGCTTGTTGAAGCGATGAATGACGACACGGTTGGATTTATTGGGAATGACGCGCTTGGCGCCGCGACCAGCGATTTCGGCGCGAAGGTTGTCCCCGTCCTACCCTTTGTCTGCGAGAAGCGCGCTCATGGGTGGTGCGAGCGCCAGAACATCGGGCGCGGCAGCGATGTGGGCATCCTGACCTGGGGTCAGATGCAGGACGAGCGGTCGGCAGAGCGGGCCGCTCAGCGCATGGATTTTTGTCGTACGGCCTCCCGCGAGCGGCCGATTGCCTGATTGTGCTCCCCCCTTTTCCGCCGGAGGCACACCGATGAGCTTTGATCGAAGTCGAGTCGAGCGACAGCACGACGGCATCTTTGCCAGGTTTTGGCCAGTGCTTGAAAGATTGCGCACCATCGTTCGCGCTTGGCCCAGCGATTGAAGCGAAGATCGTCGTGTAAGGACCGTATTCGCGCGGACAATCACGCCATCCCGCACCCGATTGCAGGATGTGAACAATACCGCTGATGATGGGCCGATCGTCGTCCCGATCCGGCCCCGTCAGTCCCGTCGGCAGATGAGGTTCGATACGAGCCCATTGCCTGTCATTCAGCCAAAACAAACCCGCGCGCATTCTCTTGCCCCCCGAATCAAGAACACGGACGCAAGAGAATCACGTGGCGCTCGAGGCGAGCCCGACGCACGATACCGCTCGCCTCGAGAAACAAACCACGTACGAGAGGTGTCAATGCACCGCCTCCCGCCGTCTCCGACCCTGTGATGCCAATACATCCCGACGTGCTTGAGGTGGCGGCAGTACCTTAGATTTCATAAGGCTGCCTTCACTCATTTCGCAGAGAGCTTGAATCGCACGTCGCGTCACATTGCACGATATCGGTTGGGTAGAGTTACGCCTCCTATCGCGCAGTTGTGACGACATTTTCACGGACGTTTCGACTTGTGGACACAATAGCGCCAATGGCATGAGTGATGCTTGTTGGAATAAACGAGACGTTAGATCAACCCACCCATGCATGTGCACTCGGCAGCCGCCCGACCCTGCTGGTCGACGGCGGTGACGGGGGAGAGCCGCGGTGCTGACTTTATCTGTCGCGGCCGAGTTTGCGACCGTGCCGCATAGCGACGATCAGCGGCGCATCGAGAATGATGCGTGAGCGATCCGGCTTGAGGGATTCAAATCGACCTTCCCTCAAGATCTCTTTCTTCCAAACAGTGGAGCGCGGCAAGTGGACAATATGGAAGCGACGGCTCGACAGGAACTGCGTTCTGCAATCACTGGCGGCAGGGTTTTGGAGGTAACTACGACAACGGGCTGTGTCGTCGGATGTTCTTATTGCCCGCAGGACAAGTTTGCCGAACGCCAGAGAGAAATATCCGACGTGATGGATCTCTCTCTCCAAGATTTCAAGCGGTGCCTGGCGCGCGTACCAGCAGCTGTCGACATCAGCTTTTCCGGCTACTCCGAGCCTTGGCTCAATCCAGCTTGCACCGAAATGGTTGAGCACGCCTACGCGTGTGGCCATGGCATCCGGATTTTAACAAGCCTGGTAGGAATGAACGGCCGGGATCTACGACGCTTGCTTGCGCTGCAGTTCCGCGTTTTCCTGGTGCATGTTTTTGATGACGGCACACACATGGATAGTAGTCTCGTCAGGCGCAACTATGTCGATTTGATGCGACAACTTGTCGATTCCGACATTTCATCATTGCTCTTCATAGTCAGGGGCGAGGTTCATCCAGAACTTGTCGACATCATTCCTGAGGAAGTGCTGGTCCGCTCGCGTCCGCCGCGCAGCAGGGCTGGCAGCGGCGAGCTCAAGGTGGTTGGAGCACGACAGCCACTCGTCGGAGCACTGGCGTGTCCTGACGAACGGCAATATCGCAATGTTCTTCTCCCAAACGGCGACGTTACTTTCTGCTGCATGGACTTCGAGCGACGACATGTTTTGGGCAACCTCCTCCGCGACACGTACAAGGATCTCTTCGAAGGCGCGAGTTTTTCCGAGATTTCCGATCGCATGAACGGAGCGGACGGCTTTCTGCTTTGTCGATCGTGTAAATTCGCCGAGCCAATAACGTTGCAATGCTGATGTTTGAGAGAAGTTGACCCTGCCCGATCGAAGCGAATCGCAAGCTTTGGCGAGGGCGGCCAGCTCATCATCAGCCGCGGGGACGACCCTGCCATGAAGGGAGGGTCGCCACGGCCTGGAGCATTTTGTTGGTCGCGGGCCTGCTGGAGGTCGGCTGCGCAATCGGCCTCAAATACACCGAGGCTTCAGCAAGCTCTTTCCGTCCGTGCTCCCGCTCGCGGCAATGGCCGGCGGCGTGATCCTGCTCGGCGTTGCCCTGAAGACGCTGCCCATTGGAACTGCCTATGCGGTCTTGACCGGCATTGGTGCGGTCGGGACCGCAGCGCTCGGCATTATGCTCTTCGGGCAGCCAGCCGCCGCGTTTCGCCTTGCCAGCATGGGACTGATCGTCGCCGGCATTGTCGGGCTGAAGTTCGTGTCCTGACGAGAACATGGAAAGCATTGACGCCCACCAGGTCAGCGCCGCAACAATCGCCGAGGCCGGCACCGTGATTGTCCAGGCATAGACAATTGAGCTGGCCGCGTTCCCAGCGCACCGCCGAGGATACGGCGCCGAGAATGGCGGGGTGATGGTGTGGCCAGAAGAGTCGCCATGAACCAGATGCCGATGCAAGCCCTCTGGGCCGAGACCTGCTGGCCCCGACCCTCAGTGTCGCAATGCGAAAGCCCAGGGTGCGGACGATACGCCAGTCGCCAATCCGCGTGCCCGGCCATCGCGTCTGGCACGATAGCACACCCGGAATGGCACGAACAATTCGCTGCCGAGATCGCCGTGCGAATGGAACAGCAATGCGCCGCCAGCTGTGCGGCTGATGCTCCCGGCGGCCACGAAAGCTCGCTTGCCGGAGTCAGACGATGGTGCACAGTGCAAGCATGGTCAACACCACGATCAATCCAGGCACGGCGTTCTTCTGGGATAGCTCTTGCTGTCGAAATGTCGCAGACGGAGCGAAGGCTGAGTGCACACCGGTCCGCTCTGGCAAAAAGGGGAATCTACCAGTGGACCGACGGCGGGGACGGTGAACTAGCCGAAGGCGGCCGGACGCCGCGGCGGTGCAAGGGCATTCTCCAATTGATCGGCAATGCGCTCCTGGTTCAGCAGCGCGTCGCGGGCCGCGTCGCGATTGCCGAAAAGCCCGACGCACTCTGGGAGAAGCCGGAGCTCGAGCGGCTCTATTCGCGTCTGAAAGACGAATACCAAGTGAAGGAGCGTCTTGAGATGCTTGACCGCAAGCTGTCGGCCATCTCCGGAACGGCTAACGCACTGACGGACATCATCGACACACGGCGCTCGCTGCGTCTTGAGTGGGTTATAGTCGTGCTGATCGTGATGGAAGTTGCGATCGGATGCTTTCAAATTATTACAGCAGCTCACTAAAGTGCGGCTACTCGTAGCACGCAAGGCGCTTGCGTGGGCTTTGAGCGGGCTTGTTGACCGACTTGGCCGGCATTCGCGTGCGACGCGGCGCTCCGCCGCACTCAGCCGCAAGTTTCGGCCAGGTCTTCGCCGTGTTCGTGGCGCGAGGTTCGGCGAGGTCTGTGCGGCTCGCGAATCCAGCGAATAGCCGAGCGAGTTCGGCGCATTTCCCCGGTATAGAGATTATGGGTGTATGGCAGACGCGTGGCGGAGCGTTCATCTCGGCGATCCAGCGCCACGCGAGATGGTCCTTTGCCCAGTTTGCAGCGGACCGCCTCTGAGCTTGTCTGCTATTGTCGACTGGGTCGCGGAACATTTGCTAGACCTTCTCGAGTCCTCCACCAGCGCGCACCCAGCGACTAGCGGAACGGCCGATTTCAACCAGAGCGCCTCGCTGAGTTGAGCGGCGCGTTTCGCCGCTCTGGCGCAACAAAGGAACTGCGCCGCGACTTTCGACGCGGTTTTGGCCTCGCAAGCAGGCGCCGAGATTTTTGAGATCCCCGTTCCGAGTGGACATTTCAGCTGCAGGGCGTGTCCCCGCAAAGGCCCTGGACATTCACGCGGGGTCGGCAGCTCCACTCAAATCCGCTTCCGAACCGATCCCGGCATGGCGATCCTTCGCTGGCGTGTTCAAGAGCCCGGCGAGCCTGAGACCTTCAAGGATTCCTTCGAGCCGCTGTTCGCGAATAATTGCGGCGAGCAGCGAAACGGCCTCCTCCCGATGGACGGTGAAGCAGACGTCAGGCGCTCGCTGAATCAAGACATCCAGCAAGCTCGGAAGTTTGGCAGCGTGGCGGCGTAGAAACGAGACTATATCATTGGCGAGATAGGTCGCCAAATCGGCATTCGCCGGCGCATCAAAGTCGAGGTCGAACTCGGCGCGCTTCTCGATCGCCTGCCGTATCAACTCACCCTGCCGTCTTGCATTCATCGAGAGCATGAACACCGCATCCGCGAGCTCCTCGCGCGGCAAACCTCTCAGTTCGGCTATGCGCGCCTGGATGTCACCAGCCGAACTCTGACGACGTGCCTCTGCTCGCCGCGCGTTAGCGGCTGCCCTGCTCTTTTGTACTCGAACCATGGCTATGCTCTCCGGCCGACGATATATCCCGGCGATACAGCCGAATGAAAGTGCAAAATTGTGTGCTGCATGTGCGCAGCCCGCCTGACGATCGCGGAGCCGGCGGTCGCGCAAAGGACTCTGGATGGCGCAAATTCCATGATGTGCTCTTGCTTTTCTAAGCTGTCGGTCGGCGGCTATGGGCGAGCGAAGTCAAGCTTCGAGCATTTCGTACGCAGGTGTTGGGCAGCGCCGCGAGGCGGTCGCAGCAGGCGGATCGCCGCCAGCCTTTCCAAAGAGGACCAAACCGACCAGAGAGTTGGGCAAGAGAAGCAGGATCCGTCGACCAGATACGAGATGGACGATCGAATCTTGCGAATGCGGCCCCCTTGCTTCGGATCCGCTCGCTTTGGTTATCTTCGGGCATATTATCGCGAAACGTGACAAGCTGCGGTTGTCCAGCACGCAAGGGCCCGCCCGGTAGATGGAAAGATTACGACCCGTAAATGTGCCCGGGTGAAATCTCGATGTCGCGCGTGATCTCGTTGCAGAGAACGCTGGATCGGGCCAAGGTCAGGTCCTTCCCTGGACCTTCAGCCAAACTTGAATAGAACACCGTAACCTCCGCGTGGGTAGCTCCACTCGATATCACCGCTTTCTTCGCAGATTACCCGGCAGGTGCCGCACTCGATACACCCGTCGACTGTAACCTCAACATGGCCTTTATCGTTGAGCTCGTAGCACCGCGCAGGGCAGGCCTTCAGCATCGACAAGAGCCGCGGCGATGGCGTGGTGTGCGGCCGCACCTTGATATGGGCGGGGCCGGAATCAACGAGATATCGGTTGTAGAATAGTTTGTCCTCGACACGTCCGGATGGCTCGCTCGGCACGTTTTTGGCTCCTTCGTTCATCGTCATCTGCTTTGTCATCAGCGCCAGGCCCGGGCAATGCGCAGGGCATCGCTGAACAGTCCACTCCATGACCGCGCCTTGATGAACGACTTGAGCATCAGCTTCTCCTTCTCGAGCTTTGGTGTGCCGTCGACGCGCACGTAGTCCTGCATCGCCTTCGAGAAGAGCTGCGGATATGTGAGAAAAAAGTTCTGGGAGTGGGTATGCAACAGTGCCGGCATATCCTTGTACTTCTTCAGGTCCTTGATCACGAAGGAACCGTTCAGCATGTTGTTGTAAAGTGAAAGGTTTTTGGCCGTCATTGGAGCTTTTCGCGATTTGATGAGACATATCGCTTCCGCCGCGATACGGCCGGAGGTCATCGCCAGGTTGGACCCCTCGCGATGGATGGCGTTGTTGAGCTGGGCTGCGTCTCCAACGACGACCCAGCCCTCCCCACAAAGCTGAGGGATGGCCTTGTACCCACCTTCGGGGATCAAATGCGCGGAATACTCCTTTACTTCCGAACCCTCGATCAGCGGCGCGACCGAGGGGTGACGCTTGAAGCTCTCCAGCAGGCCGTAGGGCGTCTCGCCGGTACGCTGGAAGTCGGCAACGAGACACCCAATACCCAGCGAGATGCATTCCTTGTTGGCATAGATGAAACCCATACCGGTCATGCCGCGGGAGATGGTTCCGGCGGCTTCGATGACGAGCCCCTCGTCGCCCTTGAGATTGAAGCGAGCATCGATTGTCTCGCGCGACAGGAAGTGCATTTCCTTGACCGCGAGTGCCACCTTATCCGCTTTCGGCCGCCCTCTTAAGCCTGCACGCGTCCCGAGCACCCCGTTCACCCCCTCCGCCAGCACGACGACATCTGCATGGATTTCTCCCCCATCGCGGTCTGTTCGGACCCCGACGACCCTCCCATGGGAATCCCGGAGGAGCTCGGTCACCGTGGTCTCGCAGAGCACCGTGGCGCCGGCCTCGCGAACCTTCTGCGAGAACCATTTATCGAATTGGGCCCGGATGATCGTGTAGCGGTTCGGCTTCTCCTCATTGAAATCATCGGAGCGATAGTGAAGCCCCGTGTGCGAACGCTCGTCCACGATCCAGAAGCGTTGCTCGACCAGATGCCGCTCAAGTGGCGCATCTTCTCGGAAATTCGGGATCAGCTTCTCCAGCATGTCGGCATAAAGGATGGCGCCCTGCACGTTCTTCGACCCCGAGTACTCCCCGCGCTCCAGCTGCAGCACTTTGAGGCCCCGCTCGGCCATGGTAAGCGCCGCCGCATTCCCGCCCATGCCAGCACCGACGACAATCGCGTCGAATCTTTCCTCGATCATAATAAGCTCCCCTAGCCGGCGATGCGGTCGTGCGAGTGCGGCGACAGCCGCGCGCGGAATGCAGAGGTCAATGCCGGCAACAGTCGAATCGCGTCGGTGACGATGCCGATATGGGCGAAGTCGAAGATCGGGGCGTTCTTATCGGTGTTGATGGCAACGATGAGGTCGCTCCCCTCCACGCCGACGCGATGCTGGATCGCCCCGGAAATACCGGCCGCGATATAGAGCTTTGGCCGAATGGTTTTCCCGGTCTGGCCGATTTGCTGGTCCGAGGTGACCCAACCCTTTTGGACCAGCGGCCGCGAGCAGCCATATTCGGCGCCAAGCACGTCTGCGAGCTGCTGTACGAGTTGGAAGTTCTCGGGCGATCCCAGACCAAGCCCTCCAGCAACGACCACGTCGGCATAGGCAAGGTTGGACTTCGTAGAATCGCGGTCCGGCAGGAACGACAGGACTTTTGTGACGATATCCTCTTCTACAAGCCCGAGCGGATGCGAGATCACGCGCGAGACGGCGCCCGTCACGCGCTCGGGCATTGGCATCACGCGCGGGCGGACGGTTGCCATCTGTGGACGATAATTGAGTGTATAGATCGTGCACAACAGTGAGCCGCCAAAGGTCGGCCGGGTCGCTGCAAGCGAGCCGTCGGCATCGACATCGAGCTCGGTGCAGTCGGCGGTGAGGCCGGTGAGCAGTGTGGTGGCCACTGAGCCGGCGAGATCGCGGCCGAGTGTAGTTGCCCCAAGGAGTAGGATTTCCGGCTTGTAAATGTTGACCAGCTCAGACAGGGCCTTGGTATAGGATTCGTTGCGATAATCGGCCAAGAGATTGTCTGCGACGATATAGGCGAGGTCGCCGCCGTAGCAGAAGGATTCGGCGACGGCCTGCTGCGTTGTCTCCCCGACCGGGCCAATGACGACCGCGGCGAGGTCAACGTTGAGCTTATCGGCGAGTCGGCGGCCGGCCCCCATCAGCTCCCAGGAGACGGGGTGCACAACCCCGCGTTCCTGCTCGATGAAGACCCAGACGTGCCGATAGGCCTTAAATCGTTCGGGCAGCTCCCTCTTGGTCGCCGCGCGACCACCACCCGCGGCCGGAGCTGCGCTTTTGGGTGCGGTGCTCATGCTTTTGGGTGCGGTGCTCATCATGTGTACTCCTATCCGTGTTCAGTAGCGGCTCGCCAGCGCAGCGTGCTCCGCCTTTGAGCTTCGACTTCGCGCTTGAAGATCTCAGTTAAATTTTCAACCGGGTGCCCGCCGTCATTGTGCCAGCACCTGCTGGCAGCAGCGCGGGCCGAGACAGACATCGGTCGATGTGTGGATGACCCCGGAAGCGCGTTTCGGGTTCTTTCCGGGTTCGGCATTCTGGGGCCACCATTTGGCAATGGGCGCTGGTGTGGCATCCAAGCGCACGGTCACGTGAGCCGATGGATGGGTTCCCCTCATCGTCGAGATGCAACCGAGCTGGAACGGATCGAGGACCTGCAAGAAGCTCGGCTGGTATCATTGTGGGACGCGTGCTTGCCGGTGAAAACGCGATCCACTGCTCCGAATGGGCTCGAGATCCTGCCGATTGCAGCGAGAGCCCCGCAACTCTTGCCGAGGGCAGGAGCGCCGGCGGTCAAGCCGCCGGTCAACGGCGCCGCACGACCGGCGCTGGAGAGCAAGAGCTGCCGCCGCCGAACCTCGGCCACGGATCGGCCAACGGCGGTGATTTCGTCGACGAACCTTTGGCGCACATCGAGCGCAGCTTTCAGCTCAGCCGGACACGCGACCATGGCTTTGGCCTGGCGACGCATCATTGTGCCGGCAGACAGCGCGCGCAAACCTGCGCGGCGTCAAAAAGGAACTCGATGCGGATCAAGATGTGCATGCGCTTCTCCGGACTAGCCGAGCATATGTCAGCAAATGTCGTACCAAATGCGCATGCGATGAAAATTGGCCGCCAGTGCAGAATCCTGCTGAAGGAAATCGGATTGGCAGCCTCTCGCGAGGACGATCGCAACGTTCGATAGCGGTGCTGACGCATGTCCGGAAGGCGACAGAAGGCGGTCATCCGACCTTGATGTGCTTTCCTTGCCCAATGTGTGCTCCCCGCCGCCGGCGTACGGTCACAGGAGATAGGTGCACCCTGGCCACCAGCTTCAAACGCTGGACATACGCGGGCCAAGCCGCGATTGGCCCTCAAGGAGCCGAGAGTAACATCTGCGGATCCGCTGGCCGTAGCTTCAACTTCGGCTTGAATCGACGCTCTGCGTGGCGGCAGGCTCCGTGAACTTACACGGGCGAGTGCACGACCGGTAAACTCAATTCATTCCAAGGAACCGAGCTGGACCAATGCTCGATGCTTGTTGGGTCGTTGTGCGGCCGCATCCTTTAGGACCTTGAATACGCGTTGTTCGATGGGGGAGGACGTGACGAAGTCGGCATAGGCGCGCTCAAGTGTGGATTTGCAGCGCAAGGCGATGTCGGGATCGGATGCACCGGTCAACGTCTCGCCCGCGAGGTATTGACCCATGCGACGCAGAATGTGCAGCCTCGCCACGTTGACGATTTCCGCCTCGTACTCGACGCCGAGCAGCTCAAAAAACTCCTCTGCCGCTGAGGCCTTGTTCAATCGCGCAAGGATTCCGTCCGTCGTCATTCTCAACCTCCATCTAAATTCGGGGCCAGAAACCATCCACGCTCGAATGCTCCAGCCTGATCGCGCCACGCGCATGGCTGACCAACCGATCCCTCGCCATTGAGGGGCGAGCGCTCGTGAATGTCGCGCCAGATCGCAACCACGGTTTCATTGGCAACCGGGCCTTTATGCTCAATCGCAAGCTTGCGGACGCGCGCGAGAATGACTTCGGTTTGCTGGGTGGTGACCGGCAGCTGCAACTCGGACAAGAGCGAAGTGATCCGGCAAACCGTGAATGCTTGCCGATCACGATGCGGTGGACACGGCCGAGTAGCGCCGGGTCCAGCGCCTTGGTAGGTGCGGCGATCTTTTAACAGCCCGTGAACATGGATGCCGGATTCAGGGGTAAAGACGTGCTCGCCGACAATCGCCTTGTTGAGCGGAATGGTGCGGGACGCTGCGGCTGCTACGACGGCCGCGCCTTTTTCAACTTGGGATAGCAGCACCCGGGTGTCACGACTGTACAACTGCCTGAGTGCGACGGCGACTTCCTCCAGCGGCGCATTGCCGGCTCGCTCGCCAAGTCCAATGACGGTCACGGAGGCGTGCGGCGCACCGGCTTTGATCGCCGCGAGGGTGTTGGCGGTCGCCAGCCCAAGATCGTCATGGCCGTGGAATTCGAGCTCGAGATCGGTGCTGGCGCGCAGTGCGGCCATGAGTGCGAAGGACGCGTCGGAATCGAGGACGCTCAGCGTATCCGCGACACGGAAGCGCCGCGCGCCGGCCGTCTTTGCGGTTGCGATAAGGTCGATTGGGAAGTTGACATCCGCACGCGAGGCGTCTTCGCCACCAACCGCCACATCCAGTCGCTTGTCACGTGCATAGCCCACGATACGCTTCACCCTCTCCAGCGCGGCCAGACGGCCGCCACCGAGTTTCGCCGCAATCTGCACGTCCGAGGATGGAATCGACAAGTTGACCATCGAAACGCCGGCCTCGATCGCCGCATCGACATCCGCAGGTTTCATCCGGCACCAGCCGATGATCGTGGCCGCAACGCCCGATTCGGCGATCGCTCGGATCGCGGCAGTCTCTTCCTGACCCATCGCAGGCGTGCCGGCCTCGATCTCCGTGATCCCGGCCCCCGCCAGCGCACGCGTGATCGAGACCTTTTCCGTTGTCGTGAAGGCCACGCCGGGTGCCTGTTCGCCGTCGCGCAAGGTCGTGTCGTTGAGAACTATGGATCTGAACCGATGTTCGTCGGGAGTGGTCGTGGCGGCAGCGAACGCCATCAGCGGCTCCGTCTGTTGTTCCGGGAGCACTTCAGCAACTGCCGTGCCAACCTGCCCGATTCCCAAGAACCTCTGAATGAGTATTTTAGCTTACCCGAGTGTGTCGCAAACCTGACTGGTAAAAACGGCGAAGCGTCAGGTTCGGTGCGCTCGCGACCGAGTTGACGGCAGGCGCCGAGGCTGCAAGCTTCGTAGCCAGGCGCCGGTTCGAGCATCAGCTCAAGCTGCAGCACTTCGGGGAAGGTGGGTGCACTCTGGATGCGTGAAGAAGTAGTTTGAGCCGCCGGTTTGTCCAATCATAGCTCCGCGTTCGTAAGCAAGTTCAGCGGGCGCGATCGACAGGCGCATGTTGGCCTCGCTCGCGCGTCAAGAAGGAGCATTTTGGGCGGCAAATGTGACCGTCGCCCCCGCCAAACATCAACCCGCGCCATCAGGTACAGCCGCGTCGGCCGTAGGCCGGCTGCGCGCAATCGTTTACCCCGGTGTCCTTTCAAACCCTTAGTGTTCCCACGTGAGAGCTGGCCGAAACTCGTCCGATATACCGGGAATGTCGCAGAGGAGGGTGCATCATTATGAGCTCAGTCTTGAGAACTTGGGATGGCTTGGACGGAGTTATCGAGACGACGCAGATGATCCCGCCGGCGTCCGGCCATCCGGCTCTCCCCGCTCTCCTCGCCGAAGCAAAGATCAAAATCATTGCATTCCGTACAGACCGGCGTGGTACACATCACCAAACCGTCATCTTCGCATAGCATGCGATAGAAGAAGCGCTTCCAGCGCATGTTCTTGGTGTTGCGAGCCGCCAGCGGCCCGAAATGGCGGCCCAGCAGGCGAGACAATTCGTCCCGCGTCCGCAGCCCGAGATCTTCCCACAAGTGATTAGGCTCCATGGCGCGCCGCGCGATCACCGCCGCCAGCCAGCCGCCGACCTCGCCATGGGTGGAACGTTGCGCAAGCAGGAGATCGCGCAGCATAATCCTCTCGTCAGGAACCGGTAAGGCGGACTGTTCGCGCCAAGTCCAGCTCCTGACCGGGGTGGATGGGAAGTATTGCACCAAGAGCGAATTGAGCTCCTGGTTGGTCAAGCCAGCCCGTTCGGGAAGTTCGCCGCCATCCATAGCGGCTGCGGCGAGAACACAAGCGAGTACATGGCGATCGAAACCGTCAATGTCGACGATGTCGACTTCTGTTGGATGGCGCCCCGTCAGAAGGCCGTAGAGCTCACTCGCATCGCGCTGGTCGGCGACGTGAGCCGCCGATACAAGAGGCGACATCGTATCACCACTCCTGTTTGTGTGCCAATCATGAAGGTCCGCTTGCTTCTGAGTGGACGATGTCGGCCTTCCCGGTCGAGAAGGCCGACAACATGAGCTATGCCGAAACAGCGGCGAGTTCGGCGGCAGTCTTGCCGACCAGATTCTCGTCGACCGGCTTGATGATGCCGTGCTCCATGAGCATATCCTCGAGCTCGTCCATGCTGATTGGTGTCGGGATAGCGCCTTGTCCGGCATTATTGTGGATCTTAGTCGCAAGATTGCGATAATGTTCCGCCTGCTTGGACTCCGGCGCGTATTCCAGCACCGTCATCCGGCGCAGCTCCGCGTGCTGCACCACATTGTCTCGCGGCACAAAGTAGATCAGCCGGCTTCCGAGCTTCTTGGCAAGCGCATCTGCAAGCTCCAGCTCCTTGTCGGTCTGCCGCTCGTTGCAGATCAGGCCGCCAAGGCGCACGCCGCCGGAATTGGCATACTTCAGAATGCCCTTGGAGATGTTGTTGGCGGCATACATCGCCATCATCTCACCGGACATCACGATGTAGATTTCCTGTGCCTTATTCTCGCGGATAGGCATCGCGAAGCCACCGCAAACGACGTCGCCGAGCACGTCGTAAGAGACGTAGTCGATGTCCTCATAGGCGCCATTCTCCTCCAAAAAGTTGATGGACGTGATGACGCCTCTTCCGGCGCATCCGACCCCCGGCTCCGGACCGCCGGACTCGACGCATCGAATGTCCCTGTAGCCGAGCTTGATGACGTCCTCGATTTCGAGGTCCTCGACGCTGCCGGCATTAGCCGCCAGGCTGAGAATGGTGTCCTGCGCCTTGGCGTGCAGGATGAGGCGGGTCGAGTCCGCTTTGGGATCACAGCCGACGATCAGAATCCTTTGGCCCAGCTCGGCAAGGGCCGCCAGCGTATTTTGTGACGTTGTCGATTTGCCGATGCCACCCTTGCCGTAAAACGCGATTTGTCTCAGTGAAGACATGTTGCTCTCCATCAACCGATTGCCAATTTTTCGCGCCGAACGCGCGAGGCCGTTTCTTTCTGAGAAACGTGTGCACACGAGTTTCGGGAAGGAGGCCATCGCTCGCCATCGGCGTCGGCGTGCCCTCAGCCCTTGCTCGTTGTTGCTGCATCGAGTGTAGCAACTGGCGTGCCATTTCGTTCGCACGCGCATTAAGCGACTGATCAGGTTAAACAAAATGGCGCGGCGATGCTGTGGCGCACCCGACAGCCTCAAGAGCTCTGACAGAAACCGGACAAAGCGGCAGCGCGTGGTTTCCACTACAAGTGTCGGGCGAAAGAGCGCGAAACGGGTCAGCCTGGTCTTAGCCCGAGAGACCACACGGTGCAGATCGCTTTCGAGGATCAAAGCTCGTCAAAGGCGAATGTTTGATGATCGGCGCGGCTGGTACTTGGCGTCTGATCGGGTGGCATATCGCTTGCTTTGCTTGTGCAGAACGCTGTTTCCGCGCGACGCGATCTTGTGAGGACAATATGCTTGGAATTGGAAGTAAGTTGCCGCCGTTCGACATCACAGGCGTGAAGCCCGGCTTTCACCTGCAAGAGGAAAACGGGAACAATGCGTTCGAGACGCTGACGGAGCGGAGTTTCCCCGGCAAATGGAAAGTCATCTTCTTTTACCCTAAGGACTTCACATTCGTCTGCCCAACGGAAATCGCTGAGTTTGCCCGGCTGTCCAAGGATTTCGCCGATCGCGACGCGATCGTGCTTGGTGGCTCGACCGATAACGAGTTCTGCAAGCTCGCCTGGCGGCGTGAGCACAAGGACTTGCACCGTCTAGCGATCTGGCAGTTTTCCGACACAAAGGGCGCGCTGGTCGATGGCCTTGGAGTACGTGCGCGTGACGGCATCGCTCATCGCTACACCTTCATCATCGATCCTGAGAACACGATCCAGCATGTTTATGCGACAAGCCTCAATGTCGGCCGCAATCCGAGGGACACGCTCCGCGTTCTGGATGCGATACAGACTGATGAGCTCTGCCCTTGCAACCGCGAGATCGGCGGCGACACGCTTAAAATTGCCTGAGGCAACATGTCGATCGTGCAGTGGCCAGAATGTCCGCCTCACTGACCCGGTGTTGGAGAAAAACGATACGCAGCCTTGGTGTTGGCCCAGTCCTGCCACACCAACGGAACACTTTCGCCAATGGCGCTGCCGATCTGCGCTAGCAGTTTGCGGAGCCTTGTTCAGGCGCTCGTCGGCAAGGCTGCAAGCCAGCGAGCTCGCGATCAAACCATGCGTCGGCTTCTTCGTCCATCGGCGCCGCCCCCTGCGAATCGGTGCCAGACAAAGAATCACTGTCGATTCCTGCGATGCAATGGTTTGTGCGCTCCTCAGCCCGTTCGACTGGTACGGCAGAGCGGTTGTCCTCGCGTTTTGCCCGTGTGGGCGTCCGTCCGGCACATCGAGATTACTGGCGCGCCGAAAGCCGGCTGGAGGAATGGGTGCTGATCGAGTGGCCGGCAGGCGAGGAGGCGCCCATTAAATATTGGTTGTCAACGCTTCCGGCGAACATTAGCTTCCGTTAGTTCGTCGATATCGTCAAGCTGCGCTGACGCATTGGGCGCGACTGCCACGAACTCAAACAGGAAGTTGGCGTTGGCCACTTCGAGTGGCGAAGCTGGCGTGGCTTCCACCATCAGGCAACACCGTGCATCGCCGCCTACGGATTTCTGGTCTCCGAACGAGAAACGATTCCTCTCTAAGAAACAGCCTCGACCAAGCTGTTCAAGGAAGCTGCAATTCCCGAAACTTATCGACCGCGGGGGATCCGCCATTGCGGCCTGAGCGACACGTCCCAAATTCGATCGCCATCGTTTAAAGAACATTGAACGCGGCTCTGGTGTCACACTATTTCGATGACCTTGTTGCATCAGGCCAATCTCACGTCGAAGTCGGTGACAATTATGACGCAGTAGGACTAATCGCTACGGATGACGCCGGGCATTTTTTAATGCCTGGGCGGCCGACGAAGAGCGCGACGCCGATGGATTCATCCGTACCATCGAGCTGTCGCTAACGGATCCGAAACGGACCTTCGAGAGAGATCGGATATTCGATCACATGATTTGGTCGCATCGGTGAACATCTGAAAGACGAATTCTCCCTGATGGTTATGATCGCATTGACGAGATGTGCACTTGCCGCGCCTATGCTGCGGAAAGGCATTTTACGACGCCCTTGGGAACAACACGTTCCTTGATTGCGGGAGGTGATTGCCGACGAGGCGGTTCACTCGATGAACGCTGTCAACGTTATCCGCAAACGCATTGCCGAACTCGGCCCATTCTCGACAACCTAATTCGCGTTACCGAGAAATCTAAGTTATTCTTGTACCTTCATCCTACACTAATTCGGCGGAGTGCACTCCAAGCAGCTGCTCGCCAACTCCCGCCTCGCGATCATGAGAAATATTGCGAAGCCACTCACGGCGCGGAGGGAGACGTGAGCCATTAGCCGAGTTGAGTCCAATGCCGTGGCATCCGCCGCGTAGAGATTTGGCTCCAGCGAACAGGCAATGGTCCACCGCCCGCCCGAGTTGGACCGTACGACGCCTGCGTCAGAGTTTTCGATGGATGCGCATACTGATGCGTGCAACAGAGAGCCGGGCGAAAGTTGAGCCGGCGTCGTAATCGCCGCTCGGTCAGTTCCTGCAACTTGCCATTCTGCCAGTAGGCGCCAAGTTATGGTGCGCTTTCGTACGCAATGTCGTGTTCACGACAGATAGCGCGCTTCCGCGCGGGCAAGTTCGTCATACCTCAACAGTTCGAAGACCTCATCGAGCGTCGCAATATTGGGCTCAATGCCGGCAACGCCTTCTTCAGCAATGACGCGACGGCAGGCCTGCCGCATTGCCGCTATTGCAGCTCGTACGGAGTGGTTGGCCCAAATCACTGTTGAGATGCGGGCGTTGCGATAAGCAGAGACTGGTGTTCGATAGTATGTCGTTGGCACAATCACAACGGGCAATCGGCTTTGCCAGGTGCGCGTGAAGGAAAGAACCTCGTCCGCGGTGCTCTTTCGCGAGTGAATGAGGATCGCATCCGCACCCGCGTCCGCGTAGGCGTGAGCGCGTAAAATTGCTTCGTCCATGCCATGCCCCGCGATCAACGCCTCGATCCGGGCCACGAGAACCAAGTCTTCTGCGACCGTATCCTTGACTGCCCGCAGGCGGCCGGAGAATTCGTCGATATCGGCGAGCGGATGACGATCGCCAATAAGCGAGTTCATCTTTGGAAAGCAGCTGTCCTCCAGCGCAACGCCCGCAGCGCCTCGCTGACGGAGCTTGCGGGCGAGGAGGCGTGCATTGTTGAAATTCCCGAAGCCGCCATCGCCGTCAACCAGAACAGGCAGTTTGGTCGAGTCCACGATCCGCTCGACTGCATCGACAACTTGGCTCCATGACGCTTCGTTGACATCACGATAGCCGAGAGAGCAGGCAATTGAAAGACCCGACGCCCAGAGACCTTTGAACCCTGCGCGCTCGGCGATAGCAGCGGAGAGGCCGTCATGCGCTTCCATAAGGACGGAGAGTTCAAGATTGGAGCAAACCTGTGCACGCAGCATTTCTGCGGGCGAGGATGCGGCGCATCGATCAGGACCGTTGGCGAGTACAGATTGTGGTTGATGATTCATGCCGAACACCCCAAGAGCGTCGGTTGAGCAGCCCGACTGAAGAGCCCAACCTTCATTCGGCAAACAGTGACCCTTTTCTGACATCTAGATCAATTAGCAGGCTTGATAGTTGACGCGGCGTTCCTCGCCGGTCGGTCGAGGGCGACTGGCCCTCTCTGTGGATCAAGGCCACCTACGTGAAGGTGCCCCAGCAGGGGCGCATTGTCTCGGTCGCGGGATCTTCGCAATTGGCGTACAGTCATGGCCGGCGCGAAGTTCCCGGCATGCATGCCGGCCCGTCCGGGGATGGCGTTCCTGCGCGGGAACGCCACGCGGGGTCTACGCGGCCTCAAGCTGGTGAATCTCGAACGCCCACAAGGGCATCGAGGCCGCCGCCAAGATGCTGAACGCCACGCCGCCGCGCTGGAGGGTGGGGTTGTTGAAAAAGTTTCGCGCAGACTGAATTCCGTTTTCGGAGGAGCGCGACATGCTGGGGCGGAAGGAACGGCATCGCGAGATCAAGGGCCAGGTTTGCTGGCGGCTTCGCAGGAGGACAGGGTCTCGTCCTACCAGGCCGGCATGACCCTCCTGCATTGAGGCACTCTCGACCGGTTCGGCAAAATGAGGTTTGTATCAGCAAAATGTACGTGTGAGCTCTATCCTTCGTATGTGACCTCGCCGCCATAGGCTTGACAAACGGTACGGCACAGCGCGCCGCGCCAAAGCCTTCTCTCGACACGTGGTTCTGCTGCGCATTTATTCGCGAAATCTTCCGGGCTCCCGAATGCGTGCAACATCGGAGGCCGGCGCGCTCCGTGCAGCCGCAAAACCGCGCGGAGGATTGCAAGATAAACGATGCAAGGCGTGAACTCGATCTGCGCATTGACCGTCCACCTTCAGTGTTCGCCAGTGATCATCTTGGCTTAGCCACAAATTCTGCGCATAGATAGCGAGACGCAACAGTTGTGCGACCGGGTCAACTACTAATGCTCGTAATACGTCAGGAGCGCGGTCTCAGGTTCGATGAAGTGCGCTTACCGGCACTTGCAATCGTTTGGCCCGTTCGTCGCGGTCTTGCTTCCGAAACCCGCGCTCGCGGCGGGGGTAGATAAGCTCCGGCAGGAGCCGGCCGCGATTGCGGAGACGGGCCGGGAGAGAGAAGTTCGCTTCTTCGATGGAATGAGCATGCCTCAGGTGCCCGATCCGAGGGCTCTTGGCTCATACATGTACTCATGATCATCAAGCTGCGATTCCGTGTCTATGCGCGTTCAGGATTTCAGCCGTTCCCGGCAAGATGTCGAGATGGTCCCGGATTCGAGCTTGACGGGTCTTCTGCCTTCCGAAGTCTCGCCTCACACTCCGATCTCCTAGTCCCGACGTTCCGTCGATCGATCGCAGGGAAATAGCAATGATTGCGATACTCCCAAACATCGTGGATCATCAGGTGCTCGCCGCATCAGTGCTCTGAAGCTGGCAATCCGTTCAATGACCCGGCGCATGCCGGTCGTCGATGCATCGACCTCACCGTCGCAATACCGAGTCGCGCAGACCGAGCTCCTTGGCAACCGACCCGCTCGACATCACCAGTTCGGCGGCCCGACGCTTGTACTCCTCAGTAAACGACCGACGTTGACGTTCCATTCGACACCTCCGGGCTCAACGAGCCTACTACAGGTGTCCACTCATTCGGAGGAGGTTCACCCTACCCAGCGCAGTAGTGCCTCGGGACAAAGGGAAGCGATCGCAAACCATCCGCTTGGCGCCGACATAATTCTACTCCCTCGGCATGAGGGTCTAGGGGAGCCTTCAATTACCGGCAATTTATTGCCACGGTCGCCGTCCATCCAGTTAATCGGCTGGACGAACTGCCGCCCTCGAATTGGACGTCACCGAAAACCAACCTCGGCCCAAGCTGCGTGACCATGCTCGTCAACAACGTTCGTCACATCAGAAATAGGAGAAACCGCTACAGGGGTGTGCGCGAGTGACGCGAAGACCGATTCCATTCCTAAAAGACTACACGACGAGCGTCGGCAATCAGTTCTTATATCCAACGGATCGGAGCTTTGATTGGAATCTGTTCCGGTTCTTGCAATATTGCCTCTGAGCCGGGGACCGGCGTCCAGCAATTTGACTCTCTGCAGGTTTTGGCGGTTGCGCTGCCTGCTTTGATCTGAAGGTCTTTTGATTGTTAGGACTTGTCCGCGACGTCTGTCCTCAGTCCTATAGCGGGCATGCAAATTGCTGCGCTCCGGTCAACTATCAACGCTGTCAATTGATCGAGATGACGGAAACATGAGACTACTGATCGTGATCGTCGAGCTCAAGTCGAGCTAGTTGAAACGTCATTTGCAGGTATTCGGCATGCAACATCAACCAGAATCTGTTCTCGTCAGCAGCTCCGATCGTTGGCTGACCTTCCACAATGGTCGGAGGGATCCACTCCGGGCGCGCTGCAACAGCGGCGATGTGTCAGATCTGCGGTCGCCTCATCACTGAGGAGAATTGAGCCACATTTTGCCACGGGGTCTTCGAACTGTTGTGGTACAACGAACTCGCCCGTGCGGAGGCGCTATTTTCATCCTTTTGACTTAGGCAATAGCTTCCCGTCCACCCTGCAACAGACTCATTCTCGAAAGACCACCGCCATGCAACCGGGTGCATCACTATCACGCTCTGCGGCACTGCTCACCGAAGCACACGTTCTCCCTCCTGAAATTGGACGCACCGGCGAATGGCGCGAACCTCTTACGCGGCCGATTTGTACATTGCTGCACTATATCAATCCCGATCCCTTGCTCAACTCAATGACTATTCAGTTACTGGCAAACAGCGACTAGCTCAGGTTCGTTTAAGCAGAAGCGCCAAAGCGAATGATGATCTGTCCTACTAGAGATGTGAGATCCGTCTTTCAAGAAACCGAAGACCCGCACCGCAGCAACAACCAAAGCGATATACTAGATCGACGGAGGACGCTCATGTTGGCGCAACGGACAGCCTTGCGGCGGCGAGTGCTGCCGCCAAAGCAGTTGCCGCAAGTGGCAAGGAAATCACCGATCTCACCGCCGGAGAGATCTGGAGCTACACGGCGCCATCGGCGCGTGAGGGCACGATCGCCGCAGTTAACTGCAACATCAACCGTTATACTGACATGCTCGGTCTGATGGAGTTGCCGCATCCCTTGCTCGTAGGAGTTCCGCCGGGACCGACCAACTCTGTCGGCACACGAAACCGCGGCGACGATCTGAGTCCGTAACGCTTGGGACTGAGGCCGCGATATCAAACAAAACCGAAGGAGAATGAAATGCGCGCCAATGCGCCCAAGAAAGCCGTCATTCTGGCCGCCGGCGTCGGCTCCCGCTTGCGACCCCTGACCGATCTGCGGCCGAAGCCGCTTGTCGAGGTCAATGGAACGCCGATACTCCATAACGCTCTACGAAACTTGAAGGCGGTCGGCGTGGAAGAAGTCACAATTGTTGTCGGCTACCGCAAGGACGCTATTCAATATGCCTGCGGCAGCCACTTCGGCGAGCTCCGAATCAACTATGTCGAATCGTCCGTCTTCGACCGCACTGGCAGCGCCTATTCCCTTTGGCTGGCACGTGACGCCCTTCTTTCCGGAGACTGCTTCCTTCTCGAAGGCGACGTTTTCTTCGAAGAGGATGCGTTGCACTACCTGATGATCAGCCAAGCAAGCGACGTGGCTGCAGTTGCTCCCTTCAATGAATTGATGGAGGGGTCGGCGGTCTTGTTGTCGGATGGTGGCCTCATCACGGGTTTCCGCATGAAACAGACCGCCGCAAACCTTGTCGCGGATGGTCCAAGACTCTTCAAGACGATGAACCTGCTACGGTTTTCAGCGACGACGCTGAGGGCGACGATCGTTCCAGCGCTGGACGATATCATCGGCTCTGGAGCAACGAAGGCCTACACCGAGGAGCTTCTTGCCAATCTCGTGGACAGGCGTGGCCTAAAGCTCACAGCGGCGCGCTGCGACGATCTCAGATGGTACGAAATCGACAGCATCGAAGATCTGCTTGTCGCGGAGCGCATCTTCACAAGAGCGCCCGCCTCCGATCGTGCCGGGTCACAGGATCAGCGGAGGGTCCACCACTCAGATCCGTTTGGGGTCCAGCAAACACCCTAACAAGCGAAGGCCTTCATCTCCGCCAGCCTATTCCTCGCTCTCTGTCGGGCATCTTGGGCTGTCCCTTGCGGCGGTGCTCTGATTTATCAGAACTTCTCGACGATGTCGTGGCAGCTAGCACGAAGAATCGCGACGCAGATGCTGCGAAAATGGGAGAGAGCCTCGACGGCTTCGGCGACATTATCCAAGGAGCAGTCTTCCCCGCAGTAATTGTGATCGAGCTTGGCCAGCCTCCCTTCTTGGCCTGACAACTGCAACCACGCTACGTGTAAGCGGAGGCAAATAGGCTAGCTACTTTGCGAATTTCAGCAGGCCGTCCGAACGACTTCCTACGCGGCCACTACCGGTCGACCGTTCTCGCTATAGAGCGGCGCGATGTCGCCGTCGATCCAGTCCCAATCGACCTTGCCGGCGAGCTGAACCAATTCGTGCTTCATATTGATGACCTGGTCCAGCCTGGCCCGGAACAGATCGCCAGATCCCGTCGTCCTGTGCTTCTTCGGTGGCATAGCCACCTCCGATGCGACGACGGAATCATGACTGACGATTCGACGGAATCCCAAAAACGAAATTGCAAGCTTCCGGGGCTTTCGGCCCCAGAACATTGCGATCTCAAAACCGCCTTCGCCTGAAAACTCGAACCCCGCTCAGCTTTTTCACGGACAACTAAGAAGCCCATTTGAGCGCGTTGGCCGCATCTCCCGTGCGCACCATGCGCTGGCAGCCGCAAGAACGCTCTTCCGCCGGTGACAGTATCAAATCTGAGCGCCGAAGGCCCTATCGCTCAGGAAAAGACGTGAGTCCACCCAAACACCGATCTCATGAAAAGACAGGGGTTCGCCACGAGGCGTGAGCGCTATTCCTACCGGTAACGATCGCCCGGTAGATCTCTATCAACTTCGTTGTGATAGATCCAGGTTGACCGCTCCCGACAGCTATACGATCTATAGACGTCACCGGCCTGATTTCGGCGCCAGTACCGCAATAGAACACTTCTTGGGCAAGAATTAGTTCCGTTCGGTCGACATCGCGCTCGATGGTCTCAAGGCTAAGATACTCACGCGCTAACTCGATGACTGTCTGTCGCGTAATCGACTCTAGGATGTCGTTGTTTCCGCTCGGCGTGATCAGTTGGTTATGGCGGACGATGAACACGCACATCGCAGGCGCCTCGGCTAGCTTTCCCCTTGAATTCAGGAGGAAAGCGACGTCGTAACCATCCCGTTGTGCCTGCATGACAGCCAATCGGGCGTTATGGTAATTTGCATTGCATTTGATGCGTGCAGGCATAACGTTATCCGGCATACGCATCCAGGAACTAATCTGAGCAGAAGCGCCTTCGATGGATGGTTTAGCGGCCTCCCGTGGCACCGCCGTGATCGCGGTTCCTACGGGGCCAGTTGCCCCCATTTCGCCAGACCCGTCAATGAAAGCCATCATTCGGATATGCACGGTCGTACGAAATGCATTTGCGCGACATAGGTCGATAAGCGCTTCGGCCAACTCCCCTCTCGGTGGCCCTTGATCGAATCGCATCGCCTTTTGTGAGAAGGCATACCGGTCAAGGTGCTCTGCGAGGCGAAAGAGGTACAATTGCTCCGCCTCTTCGTTCCAATAACCGCGTATTCCCTCGAAGACACCTATCCCATACTTCGCCACGGGCGCGAATACATGTATCTTGGCATCGGTCCATGGTATGATTTGGCCATTGAGGTATGCAAATTCTGCCGTCGACATGTTTGTTCACCTATACTGGGACAATCGATATGCTTAGGCTTCGCTCGATCGATGAGTAAGTCGCCGATACTCTGCTCGTTCTCGAGGATCCGTGCGTTGAGGCGCGATCAACACTCAGACGTTAGTCTCGAGTTCAGTGTCGAGAATCGCCAACGCTAGGAAATGTCTCGTTGCCAAGTGATGACCAATAGCGACGTCTGATCGCGCTTTTTTTCGAATACGGAAACACTCATTCGTCCGCGACCAGAGTGACGACTCGGGGCGGCACTTCCATCGATCGAAGGCGCATGCTCCAGACAGGCTCATCCCGTTGCTGCCAGCATCTTCGGAATGCGAACGAGATTGTGGGCTGTGGCGGTGAGCATGAAGAACCACCCGCCACGGCCATGATCCCGGCTTCTTGCACAGATCGCCGAGCGTCTTGATCCAGCCGAAATGGTTCTTCGATCCGCTTGCGCTTGATCGTGCTGATGCGATAGCTGGGATGGTGGGTCGTGCGCGCGTTGATCGCCGAGCGGGGGTTGGTGTCGTTCTGCGAGACAGAGGCGTGCAGCCGTGTTCGCGACAACCGGCGAAGATTGTAATCGAACTGATCCGTCAACTGCCGTTCCGAGCGCACCGTGTATAACGCCTGCAGCAGCAGCGCCCGCTCCGGCTGACTCGGGGGCCGGCCATGGCGGACGTAACGCCTAGCAAAGTCGCGCGACAGATCCTTCAGGGCCGCGTCAACCGGGTCTCGGATCGCACGCAGCGGACGATCCGCCGGAACGCGTGACGCCAACCGCACGCAACTGAATATGCCTTCCGACCGCTCATCTGCCCCGTGCATAGCATGCCCCAGCCCAAATGAATCAACCAACTCGCATAACGACTTTTCAGCAGCCTGCTAGCTAGTTCAGAGTACTCAATATTAATGTCGCCGAGCTGGCTAGCGCGAATATGGAGATTGCGACGTACATTGCCAAATTTGGCGATGGCACACGAATGGATGCGACGTGCAATCCTGCGAGTACAAGAAAGATACCGACCGTAAACGTTACAAACAGCTCATCCGAGAATAACGGCCGAGCCAAAAAGACGACAGCCATGAGAGGAATGTCGTATGATAGTGGTATCCCTAAGAAACATCCATCGCATGACTTGCCGAAATTCGCAAAATAGCTAAGCCGAATCGTACCCGCGATCAGCAGAGCGGTCACAGTCGGAAGGCTAACAAGCGAGGCGTGGCTAACCTGCATCACGATAACGGCTGGCAGTACTGCTCCGTAGAGTATATCCGCAAAGCCATCGAGACTCTTGCCCATTTTCGCAACGCTGGGATGGCGATTCTTAGTTCGCGCCGCAACGATCCCATCAAGGTGATCCGACAGCACAGCCCAGAGCGCGGTAGCCACGGCGAGCTCAAGACGCCCCAAGATAGCGAAGAATAAGCTGAGGGATGAGAAGAAAATACCAATTGTTGTTATGGCGTTTGCCGGATCCCAAAGATATTTCAGCATCTGCCGCTCCTAGTTTGGCATCGACACGACGAACCCGATTGGATTTGCTCTTATGAATGTCCGGTCAGGGTCGTTAGGCGCCGCTTTCAGATGTTGACAAGTTCAGCGTTGACAGCGTCGCTGGATGCACCACGACGTCGCCGACATTATCCGTGTTATATTCGCCCGCCCGCGCGGTGAGCGTCGTCAATGCGAAGCTCAGGGTGGCCGTGCCCATGCCTTGGTCGTCCTGGGAAGTTAAGTCCTCATGACATTGCCCTTCTTCGCATGGAGATGACGTGTCCTGCAACCGGCACTCCCCTGACAAAGCAGGGGGAGCTGCACGGCGATGGCAAGGAGAGAGCAAGAGCTGGGCCAACCGTATGAAGCGTCTGCACATGAGATCGTTGAGTGCAACTGGTCAGAACGAGCGCGTGGTACACGCTTTCCGTGCCGGAACGCAAACCAGCGCAGGTTTTGTATCCGCCACGATGTTGCAAACACCACACTGCATACGAGAAGGCGCAACGATTTGCCGCATCGGGCCGACCCAAATCTGCAGCGCCACGCGCTGCTTGGAGGGCGGCGACAGCACGAGCACCAGCGCAGTATAAGTCTCGAGCCGCCAAGTTGTGATTCGGTTGCCGGGTCCCCGGGATGGCGTTTCGAGGGTCTGGATGCGTTAGCAACACCTCGTCAGGAGTTGCGACGGGTTTTGCCCTCGATGCTGCCAAGCGACTAATGGAGCGGTAACATCGACCCGTCGGGCAGGTGTGAGTGCGACGGGTTCAACGCCATGATCGCCACGAATCCGGTCAAGCGTAGCAGATGAAGGGCCAAGCCCACCGCACTCGGCTGGCACATCGGCCAGATGACGGAGGCGACCGGCGGGCAAGGCCGACCCTAGGCCGTCAACGAGGTCCTCAGAACAAAGTTCGGCATCGGCTGACGCGGGGGCGCGCCGGCATTGGAACGCCATTGCCCTACCCGCGCTCCGCATAAGTCGCGCACACGACTGAGCGCGGCTCGAGCCGCGACCGCACAACGCGGGGTTCGTAACTTCCCCCCCCAATCCCAGATAGTTCAGAGCCGCTTCGATGCCTCTCACGCCGTACTCGCATGTCAGCTTGCGACGGATGTGCAGCAGAGTTCTAGCCAAGTGGAATGTCTCGTTATGAGCGCCTTCCTTGAAACTCGCCGCAAGGCGGACGCACAATCTGGCAGCGATATTCGCTTCTCCGCACAGGAACCCGTGGCTACCGAAGCCGAAATTGTTCAGGACTCCCCCCACATCGACCACGTGAACGGTAATACGGGAGGCAACTCCATCGAAAATGTCGACGTCGGCTCGGGTGCAATTGACGGCGCCGATGATATTGTCGTGTCGGTCCACCAGTCGACCGACTACTTCCGACGGAACCGTATAGCCAACTGCATGATGAATCGAGATCACAGTCGGCAAATCTATCCGGGAGACGGTTTCGGTGAAGTTTACTTCGAGCTCCTCCGCGTCGCGCCTAGCGCCAACGGCGAATAGACTTGCATAGCGTCCACGCCGGCCTCGGCTGCCAACCGGGCCAGGGAAATTATCTCATCGGCGGTGCGTGTTTCGATCGCCCATCGCTTTGACCGGTACCTTTCGCTTCAACTCCTCCACCGCGATCTTGTACAACCGCTCGTTTCCTTGAGTCTAAGCGTTAGGCCTTTCCGGCTCCCGCTTTCACCGACATAGACCCCGATCCCCGACGACGCGAGACGCTGAAAATGACGGCGGATCAGCGGCTCATCAAGACTACCATCGGGTTGGAAGGGAGTAAGGCTGACGGCGAAGGCGCCAGGCCCCGTCGCAGAAGATCGTAAAGACATGTATAGGTCCTCTTCGTCACAATTAATCGATGATGCGCACGGCGTGGCAAGTTAGTTCTCGGCTGACGAGGCTGTGGGGAAGTATCGCGCACGCTGGGCTCTCATTGTTCCGTTCAAGATTGAGGGCGATTCTGCATCAGCTTTTCGGCGATGGATGAGTGTCGAACCAGGAAACCATTTCTGAAATATTCCGGTCGGGTTGTTCGATCGTAAGAAGGTGACCGTCTGTCGGGGAAGGGAATCGCGGTCGCGCCCCGATCCGCCTCGCGAGATCATTCCTATGAGCTACAGTGGCAACCTGATGCTCGCGACCTACGTAAAGTATGTCCGAGCATTGTTCGGGCGTTAGTGGACTTTTCGCGAGAGCATCACGGGTTCTTTCCTCGCCGACGATAGCGAGAATTTGCTCGCTGCGGCTCTGGTGTCAATCTAGCACAACAGACAACAGACCCTGAGATCTGGAATGCTTGATCCCACCTTCATGGTGCGAGGGTAACAGATCCCATCCGCCATCTATTGCAGTCTCAATGCAATGGATCACACGTCAAGGGGTCTAGTTGTTGTTTGGGGGTTATATGCGAGTCGAGATGAATAGCACGAACGTTGTTGGCGTACACGCGCATGATTACCTGGCGATGCCGCCATATTCGGTCAGTGTATCGAGAAAATCTGCCCTCAGCTTTCGGTCGACTAAATACCAAGAACGGCTTGTTTTCGGACTCTCCCTAGCGGCGTGTCTTGCCGGCAGCCCGGCGCTGGCACAAAGTGCCAACATACCCAGTCTCAAAAGCGGCATTTCGGGTGACGTCGCCAAAACGAAAGTTCAAAAGAAGAAAGACGCAGTCGCAAAGCTGCGTGAAAAAAAAGCAGCAAATCTCGCCACTGGCTCGGCGCAATCGCGATCTACGAACCGGCCTAAACCAAAGAAGGGCAGTCCGGATGCTGACCCATTCGCAAAATTCGAAAACCTCCGTCAGAAAGGATTGGTCCTCGGTGTACCTGGTCCCGCTGACACTGTAGTCCAAGATAAAGGTGGCGTTAGATCCGCGCTGGCAGACCTCGGGATCGGTTATGTTGCCTGGACAGTAAACAGCTTCGCAAACAATCTTCTCCCGGATGCAGCCAGGAGCACAATTGCCAATCAATTATATAACGGGCAGAATCCGACATTTAACACCTACACTTACATGATCGTCACCTATGATCTCAGCCGATACGGGATTCCCGATGGCCAGATCGTCGTGGGGGCCGAGCAGCAATATTATACGTGGAAGCCCGGCGGGCCAGACAGATTGGGAATCAGTCAAATCACATACTATCAGACCTTTTTCGACAAGAAGCTCGAACTCAAGGCAGGCTATCTAAATAACATATATGAATTTGGGGGCACGGTGGTTGGAGGGAATGCGGGGTCAAACGTGTTCGGACCCTCGTCAAACATTCTATACCAAGGAGGCCTGAGCCTGGGCTCCATGCCGGCGCCAGGTGTCAATCTGAAGTACAATTTTGATGATCGGCTCTACACAAAGGCTTCAGTCCAACACTCGACAAGTCCAGACGGCGTGTTTACGTCAATTACTGAAAATCCCACCGCCCTAAACTGGAGCACGCGCAACTCGGGCACTCTCTTGCTTGATGAAACGGGCTATAAGAACAACGCTGCGCCCGGCTTATCCCAGACATGGCTACGGGCGGGCGTCGGGTTCAACGACAGCAAATACATAAGCTTGGCGTTTCCCACACAACCGAGAACCAGTGGGAATAGTTTCTACTATGTCGCTGCGGACAGGCAGCTCTGGCAAAATGATCCGCAGGGTGTCGCATCTCGCGGCATCTATGGTGGATTCTCGGTGATGTCCGCTCCGTCCGACCTAAATAAGGTCACGCAGTATGCCGAACTTCGTCTCTACGCAAAGGGACTTTTTGACAGTCGGCCCGACGATCAAATTTCGCTTGTTGCAACTGACACTGTTTGGAGCAACCTTGCAGTGAATACTGCTTTGGCCAAAGGGAATCTTGTGCATTGGGACAGCAAGGCGATCTCGGGAACATACACCGCACATCTTGCACCCGGAATCTATACGAGCGTAGGGCTGACGTACATCAACAACCCAACCAGTATTACGTACACACCCCAAACCGGACATGCTCTGAATTTCTCGGTGTCTACGTCGATATTTTTCTGAGAGCCTGGTCAAGAATACGGTGGAGTTTGTGACCGACAGCGGCGAGGACAGGGTTGGCTTGCCCTCGCCGGGGAGGGCGAACGGTGCGCTCGTTGCGGAGAATGTTGAACGCATTGATATGGCCGGTAATGCGCGCAGAGATGCAGAGCGATCTCACACCGGCGAAATGATCGACGATCGTAGCCCCGCTCTCACGGCCGCGCCAGAAGGCCGGCAATTATCGCCGGCGGCGCGATGACAGAGATGACGTAAAACGGGTGGCCGGCGTCGAGCACGACGGCACACAATCGATGGCGATGACGCTGCCAGTAGCGATCCATTCGGATGATAACCGCAAGTTGATCGTAAAAGAGGTCGCGCGCGTGCCAATTGAGAGAGAACCGGACGATCCGTTCGAAGGCCTCGGCGGTCGCGGGCTCCTGATCTTTGTCAACCGCCGTGGGGCGGTTGATGATACGGAAGACGGAAGTTAGATCGCTTTTGCCTGTGGGCCTGGTCAATGCCAGAATTCTCCTTGCGTGCGCCGTTGGCGCCAACAGCAAAGACCAGTTGGTCGCGCCCAGGACCCATCGTTCTCACACGACGTCTTTCAGAACGGTACGGAATCTTCAAATGCGAACTGCGAACGCACCACAAATCCGCGCCGGCCTGCTCTTGTACGCTTGGACGAAGAGGAACAGGGCATGGACTTTGTAATCTTCGGCGAGGACCGTATCCGGCTCCCTTGACGCCGGGCCGGCCGTCAACGGGAACGCGATCGGTGAGCGTCATGTGTGTAAGCGGAAGCGGCCGAAGACATTGGGGCGGGGTTTGGATCGAGCTCACAAAAGCTAACACGATGAAGCAGCCCAGCCAGATCGATCTACAGGGAACCGATTGGACAGGGAGGCCGTCGCGCCACAACTCCGCGAGAGCGCTTGCCCCAGTTCGTCGACCGCAGTGCGTCCCTAAGCAACTGAAGCGGCTCCGCAGCAGCGGTAGCATACTCCACTGGAAACGCACCGCCGCCCGAGCCAGCTACTCGCTACTCGTCAGCGGATGTTCAGGTACTAGCGGGCAGTAGCTCGCGGAGCGGGTGAGGACAGCTCCGTGATCAGCCGACCGCCTCCGCGGTTATGGAACTGAGCGGGGACTTGCGGAGTGGTTGCTTGCTGACGTCGAACAGGCGATCGGCGACAGCATCACGCACCTCCTCGTCGTGAAAGATACCGACTATGGCGGTACCCCGCGCCTTGGCCTCATTGATCAGCTCGACGACTGATAGCCGGTTGGCGGTGTCTAGCGAGGCGGTCGGCTCGTCGAGCAGCAGCACCGGATAGTCGGCGATGAAGCCGCGCGCAATGTTGACGCGCTGCTGCTCGCCGCCCGAGAAAGTCGCAGGTGCCAGACACCATAGCCGTTCCGGGATGCGTAGCCGGGACAGCAAAGTGCGGCCGGCGGCGTACGCCTCCTCTGAGGGAACGCCGTTGACGATGACTGGCTCGGCGACAATGTCGAGCGTTGGCACTCTTGGGATGACTCGCAGGAACTGGCTGACATAGCCGATTGTGCGACGCCGGATCTCGATCACCTCCCACGGCTCTGCCGCGAGCAGGTCAATCATGCCGCCATCATGGTGAACCAGGATGGTACCGGTATCAGGCTTGTAGTTGGCGTAGAGCGAGCGCAGCAGCGTCGACTTGCCTGCGCCGGACGGTCCATGAAGGCAGACACACTCGCCTGAAGCGACTGTGAGCTCGATACCGTCAAAGACAGGAATCTTCGCCCCGCCTTGCACGTGAAGGACGAAGGTCTTTGAAAGGCCGCTGCCATGAAGACGGATGTCTCTGGTGTTCATTTTGGTTGGCGTTCCTTGATGCCTCAGACCCGTAGAATCGAGGAGATGAGCAATTGGGTGTAGGGGTGGTGCGGGTCGTCGAGCACCTGATCGGTCAGCCCCTCTTCAATGACGAGGCCGCGCTGCATGACCATCAAGCGGTCGGCGAGCAGGCGCACGACGGCGAGGTCGTGAGTGACGAGGATGGCGGCGATACCGAGTTCACGTACGAGCCCACGCAATAGATCGAGCAGCTTGGCCTGCACCGACACATCGAGCCCTCCGGTCGGTTCATCCATGAACACCAAGCGCGGCCTGGTAACTAGGTTGCGGGCGATCTGCAGCCGCTGCTGCATGCCACCGGAGAAGGTTCTGGGCGTGTCGTCGGTCCGTGACAGGTCGATCTCAACCTTTTGCAGCCACTCCTCGGCCTCGGCGCGGATACTGCCATAATGGCGTGCGCCGATCGCCATCAGCCGCTCGCCGATATTTCCGCCGGCGGTGATATCCATTCTGAGCCCGTCACGCGCGTTCTGCTGAACAACACCCCAGTCAGTGCGTGTAAGCTGCCGACGCTCGAGTTCCGACAGCGCCATGATATTGACCGACCCGCGTTCTTTCACGTTGTAGATGATCGAGCCGGCATCGGGAGTCAGTCGTCCCGACAGGCAGGCCAGCAGCGTTGACTTCCCCGACCCGCTCTCGCCGACAATGCCTAGCACCTCGCCAGGATGCAGCGTGAACGACACATCCGCGCACCCGACCCGGCTGCCATAAGACTTCGAGACACCGGAGACCTGGAGGAGCGGTCCACTGGAGCGGCCCTCTGGTAAACTAGCGGCACGGGCTCCCGATGTACGGATCGGGCATGGTGGCACGGATTCGTTGGCCCTCACAGCGGTCCGATTTGCCTTACACTTTTTGGAGTCTTGTCCTGGCATGTCCTAAATCCGCACCTGTCCCGCGACTTATGCGCCCCGCTATATGACGCGTTGTCCTTGGCGCCAGACCGCCTTCACGACCGGGACTTGGTCAATCAGGGAGACGCGGACGATGTCGGCCCGTCTGCCGGGCGCGAGAACTCCTCGATCGGAAAGGCCAAAGGCTCGGGCAGGGTTTGCCGAGATTGTTGCAATAGCCTTCGGCAGTGATGGTCCACCCTCACGTTGGGCGAGTATGAACGCAGCCTGGACAAGGCTCGCGGGCACATAGTCGGAGCAAAGGATCGTGGCCATCCCCCGCAGGACAAGATCGGCGGCGGACACGTTACCGAAATGCGAGCCGCCATTGACGACATTAGGAGCGCCCGCGATGAGTGTTATGCCAGCGGAATGTGCCGCATCGGCGGCGTCGTTCGTAATGGCAAACTCGAGAATAGACATGCCGAGTTGGACGGCTTCGTCGATGTGAGAAGCGCGGCTGTCATCGTGATTGGCCACAGGGATGCCGCGCCTTTGAGCCAGCTGTACGACCCACCGCCGTGTTTGCGCCGCTATGATGGAATCGTTTGCCAGGCTAGCGCGTAACCGCTCTTCGACCTCCCGGTCGCTGACGGGGCCTCGCTCGCGCTGTACTCGGCGATAGTAGTCATCCGAGTGTCGCGCCGCGCTGTCGTCCAGTATGGTTATGAAGCGCAGCGTTGGCTCGTCGATGTACCGTTTCAGGTCCTGGTCCAGATCAGGATCGAGAATATCGCAACGCAAATGCAGCAAATGCTCGGCTCGGAGTAGGCCCGCCTCTCTGGCCGTTTGGATACCCTCGATCATCTTGTGAAGAAGTTTTTTTCGATAGGGCTTTCCAGCAGCACCGATGCACAGTGAATCGAAAACTGTAGTAATGCCGGCAGCTGCAATTACGGCGTCATACACGAGCGCGGCCGGCGCCATCGGCCAGAACACGCGTGCACGTGGCATCGCGTGTTTTTCAAGATGGTCGGTATGTACGTCGATGACTCCGGGTAGCAGAAAGTCTCCCGCGCAGTCGACCTCCAAGGCAGCCCCACCACTTTCCCTTCCGATCGAGCTAATGAGGTCAGCTTCGACTCGAACGGCTCCCGTAACGATCTCCGTCTCAGTGACGATCCGCGCGTTTGTGAATACTAGGGGTTTTGGGGCACCCGCGACCGCGCCGCTCCTCATATCAAGCCACATCAGTCGGTTCTCTCTCTTTTGTTCGGCTGGTCTGCACGCATTGCCCTGCGTTGTGGCGGAAGGATACCGTCCGCCTCGGTGCGGCTGGCACAATAATCGGTATCCGAACAAGCGTAGCGGACCTCACCGTCTTCGCCTCGTCCTAACTCATCGAGATAGCTGTGCGCGGCTCCGCAGATCGAGCAACGGCTGGCCCAAGTCTGAACCGCGAATGGATGGTCATCGAAATCGAGGCTTTCGACCTTGGTATAGGGCGGAATGGCATAAATTCGCTTTTCGCGCCCCGCTCCGAAAATGGCGAGAGCCCTGCTACGGTGGAGCTTCGGGTTGTCGAATGTGGGAATTGGTGATGGTGAGGCGATATAGCGATCATGAACCCGGACCGGATAGTCATAGGCGAGCGCAATGCGGCCAATCCTGGCGATATTTTCGTAGAGCAGCAGCGACATCAGGCCATAGTCGGCTAAACCATGAAGCCTCCGCGTCTCGGTCTCCCTTGGGAGTAGGCGACGAAATGGCTCTGGCTCCGGTACTTGTAGGACGAGTATTTGGTCCTCTGCCAAGGGCGTTTCAGGAATCCGGTGGCGAGTCTGGATGATCGTGGCACGGCTCGTGCGCTCGGTCGTTGGGACGCCGGCTACTTTGGAAAAAAACGAGCGGATTGTGATCGCGTTTGTCGCATCATCTGCACCTTGGTCGATCACCTTCAGCACGTCGTCAGGCGTAAGTAAACTCGCGGTCACTTGCAGTCCGCCGGTGCCCCATCCAGGCGGCATGGGCATTTCACGGCTCTCAAACGGTACCTGATACCCAGGGATGGCCACCGCTTTTAGAATTGCGCGCCGGATGCTCCTCTTTGTATGTCCGTCTAGAAAGGCAAAGTTGTAAGACGGCACTTCTTGTGCAAAGGTTTCGAGCGGATCCATGCTCATGATTTCTCCCTTTTGCCGGCCTTGCAGTGCTTAGTCTCGAAGTCAGAACGAAGCTCTCGCAGCAACTGCAATCGTCCTTGGAAGTGCACGTAGTGGGGAAGCTTCAGCACCTGGACGAACCCGGAAGCCTTGACATTGTCTGCATGAGACACGACGAACTCTCTGTCTTGTATCGGATGCTTTTCCTCCTCTCCGAATTCTTCCGCCCGAAGCGCGCGATCGATGACTGCCATTGAGATGGCCTTGCGCTCTGACTGGCCGAAGACGAGGCCATAGCCGCGGGAGAACTGGGGCGCCTTCTGTTCGCTTCCCATGAAGGGATGGAGCGTCTGACACTCCGTCACAGAGATCTCACCAATTCCAACTGTGATGCCGAGCTCTGGGATCCTCATCTCCACGACGAGTTCGCCGAACCGTATTTCACCGGCCAGCGGCTCCGTATCGCCGTGGCCGCGCATGCTCGAATAAGCGAGCCCGAGAAGAAATCCCTCGTCCCCGCGAGCCAGAGCTTGCAAGCTCGCGCCACGTTCATCGCTGGCTAGTTCTTCATCCACCGGGCCCGCCTCGACCTCGATCAGTTCGGCTTCCGTCAGGGACGCAAGGTCGCGGCTGAGCGCTTCAGATGCATCACCAGGAACGGCTGCTTCCTCCAGCTCCTCCATCGAATTTGTAGTTGAGTGCAAGCCAAAATCGACAAGGCGGTGGGTGTAATCGTATGTGGGCCCCAGGATCTGCCCTCCAGGGACATCTTTGTGGGTTGTCGATATACGTCGCCTCACGGTCATCCGGGCGGGATTGACGGGTTCGCTTACGCCAAACCGTTCCAGGGTTGCGCGGGCCGCACGCACAAGAAAGCAGGCCTCCACAAGATCTCCTTGTGCCTGCTTGATTGCCACGGCGGCAAGCGTGCGGTCATAGAGCGCGCCCTCCATCATGACGCGATCAACGGCAAGGGCCATCTGTTCCATTATTTGCTCTATCGCAAGCTCTGGTACTGCCGGGTCGCCCCTGCGTTTTACGGCAAGCAGATTTTGAGAAGCCGCAATGGCTCTCTCGCCCCCACGTATCTTGAAGTACATTTGTCAGACCCGCTTAGTGGTGCGGGGCAAACCGACGAGATTATGCCCATCCGTGAACACAATATCGATTCCAAGCGGAAATCGATCGACGTTCGCATCCCATGAGGACCAGAACCAGGAGGGCAAGCCATCCGGGTTGAGCGTCGTCCGGGATTCGATTCCGGGGCCCGCGACACAAATCGATGGCCCGCTCGTGAGGCTCGCGACCTGAACGAGCAGCGTCGTCGAACGATCCGGATAATCTTGTTCGCCATGACGAAACGCTTCGAGCGACGGCATGATCGTGGGCGCTCCAATGAGTGCAAACGATGCCCGTTCGGCCCCGTTCACGATCGGTACTCCCGTGTGCAGCCCAAAATATCGCCGAACCGGTTCGGTGTTGAATGTCGCATCGAGCCATACCGGCGTTTCAGCGTCGAACAGGCAGAGTGCGACTGATGCGATAGCGGGAGGAAGCGGAGTTCGTTCGCTTGCTGCACCACACACTGCTGTGATGCTTCCTGGCCTGCTCATCGCGCGCAGGATGCAGCGAAAGGTTCGCCCTTCAGTATGAATATCTGGAGGTGCTGCAGTTTCAACCGTTGGAGCCACGGACTTGAAGCCCATTACGCTTGCTCCTGCAGTTGCATGAAGAAGTCGACAGAACTGGCGTAGGCCTGGGCCGCGACCTTTCCTCGACGAGCGTTCAAGCAGGAGCGCAGATCAACAAAGACTGCCTCTGCGCGACGTTTCATGTCACCGCTGCTCTGGAAGAGCGCATCGAAAATCGCAGCAATCGCGGCGTGGCGCTTGTTCCGCCCGGCAACATAAGCGTGGCCAACGATGCCGCCCCCGATCTCAACAGAACAGCGTGTTATCGTCATCTCTCCCAGCTCGAATATGCAGCCGGTTCGGCTGGCACGTGCGCGAACAAGAACAGTTCCTAGCTCTGGCTTCTTGATCCAGGCAAACTTCGGATGGCTATCGAACTCTCTCCAGTGTCTCTCGAGATCGCCTGTTTGGGATAGCGCGAGTACTGTCATCCATTCGCTTCGGGACGCGGTCGTAGAGACCGTCCGGTTCATTTTATCTGTTGCAGACATCACACTCTCTAGCGCCTCAAATTCGGCACCGAAGCGACAAATTGCAGACTTCGGCCCTCGTGGTCTGAGCTTTGGCAGTGGATCACTCCAGATCCGGACGGGTATTCGTCATCAAGGCCTCGAACCGCAAGGGTGTAGCGAACTCCCGATCTGCCCCGTCCGCTCCACTGAGGGTGCTTTGGAAGCCCTTCGCCGCGCGACTACCCAAAGTCTGTGACCGGCGAGTTCCGAAAGCTCCATTGCTGCGTTGTCTGCAATGGCGACCAAGTTAAAGCCTGCTTGATCCAGCCAGCCCTCAAGCTCGAGCGGCATCATGAGACGAATTTCACTTTGCTCTGCCCAAGCAATCTGATCATTGCGGTGCCAAACCCGTGTAAGCTGCATTCGCGACCGCCGGCGGTCGATGACAAAACTTGCATCGCCACGATACGTGACCCCAGGCTTTTGCAGCCGGACGGACAATTCGGCAGGTCCAATGACGCCGGTAAGCACGGCGCTACCGTTAAGCATTTCTAGTATGAGAATGCCCCCCGGATTGGTGTGGACCGCCATCGCGTCGAGCGTCGCCCGCACATCGTCATTTGTGAGCGCGTGAGCAAAGACGGATCCGAGGGAGATGACCACGTCGAAAGTCCTGCCTAACTCCAGATGGCCCATATCGCCGATCCGGATATTCGCCGTAGGACAACGTATTTTGGCGGCCTCGACCATCATCGGGAGGAGATCAACGCCCCAGCATTCGATCCCTTCCCTAGCGAAGCGAGTGAGCGCGTGGCCGGTCCCACATCCGATGTCCAGGACTGCACCCGGCGGATACGAGGCGTGAACCTGCGCAAGCTGAAAGCATTGCTCGGCCCATAATGTTGCCTGCGGATAGAGCTGGTCGTACCAATCGGCGCTGCGGTAGATCATCAGGCATGCCGCTTCTTCTGCGGCCAAGCGAGAACTGGATGTGACATATAGCAAGAACTCTCGGGATCTAGATTTCGATTTTGCGCCGCAACAATCCTTCAAGCGTTTGCTTGAGCTTTGTGGCTGGGTTGTAAAAGACGGGAGCAAGCAGGATGCGTCCGTCTGGCCTAGCGAGGGAGATTGCTCGCTCTAAGGCATGCTCAAAAGAAGCCTCGGTGAGAACGATCGGTGGTCTGCCGCTGACCGAGAGAAGGCGGCCAATGACACTACCTCCTGCACCAAACACAACGACTCCCCTGGCCTTTCGTTCAAGCGCCATGCAGAACCGGCGGAGGTCCTGCTTTTCCAGTTCGCTGTTGACACGCTTCTCCCCTCCTGGGGACTCCAAGGCTCCTCCAGCGACGACGATCAACGATTTGTCCGAGAATGTTTGCAAACCAGAAAGTGCCTTTCTCGGATTCATGGCGATGGTGTCGTCATAGATCTCCACGCCGTCGACTTTTCCCAGGAAGTAACTACGCTGTGGTAAGCCCCTGAAATTGCGAAGGGCTTCGCCGATAGCTGCGGTTTCGGCACCCACCGCAAACGCGGCCGCTGCGGCAGCGAGTGCATTGGGGATATGGTGCGATGGCATAGCGAGGTCGGCGAGAGCGCAGATCCTTTCAAGCCCTCGCCTCGACCGGTTCGCGATATAACCCTCTGACACTACAACGCCCGAGTCATTATCGTCAGACATGCTATAGAAGACCTTCCGACCTCCCAAGCCATTGGCAAAATCCGTCCTGACCGCTTCATCATCGAAATTGAGAATTGCCAGATCGTCCGCGCGCTGAAAGTCAAGGAGTCGCCGCTTCGCGCTGCGGTAGGCACTGAGCGAACCATGCCAATCCTGGTGATCTGGAAAGAAGTTTGTCACAACACCAATCCGGGGGCTCACACTAACGTAATCCAGATGATGGCTCGTCAATTCGAGCACCCGCCATGCGCTACTCCCGAGGGCGTAGAGATCAGCAAGCATTGCGTGGCCAGGCCCGGAAGGTGTCAATCGATCATCCGTTGATCCACGCACTGGAATGCCTGCTGCGCGCAGAATCGAGGTCAGCAGGAACGTGGTTGTGGTTTTTCCGGCCGATCCCGTTATCCCGATGGTATGTTCAGGTGCGGTTCTGAGAATAACATCGGCAAGATTGGAAAGGCGAAGCCCCCTTTCGCGAGCGCTCAGGATCAATGGTGCCCGCGCAGGTGTGAAGAGGTCGACGAACAGCACCTCGGCGTCGGCGAAGTTAACTGGCTCGCCCGCGTAGCTTGATCTGATAGACAGGCCTTGCGCTCTAAGGCGATCGATGCGCGGTTCATTTTCCTGTACCGTTTCGGTGCGCACAAGAACCGTGATCCTGTCTGAGACCTTGGCAAGGAACTCTGCGAGTTCTACCGCATCGTCGCCAAGGCCATCGACTAGGAGGCTTCGTCCCACAAAGGGCGCCAACTTTGAGGGTACTTTCATCATCGCTATTCTTCGATTCTGTTGCTTACGTCGTTGTACTGTGGCGAAGCAGGCCGCGTTGTCGCGTGTTGAACGTCATCTCGCCGGAGGTCGATTCCGATGCGAGTTCTGACGAGTTCGACACATTCGCGTTTTGGCAGCATCGCCTCAAACCCTCGGGCCTTGGCGCTATTGCAAAACGATTTTTAGATTGATTTTTTCCTACGGCACTTGCCTGTATCGTCGAGGTCGCGAAACCGCTCTAACTAAAGCACGGGTTAGAAGCATTTTTCGGATCCGAGATGAGGCCTCTGATCTATTTTACTGCACCTTTTGCGAGTCCTTCGACGAACCATGATTGGGCGGCGAGGAAGGTGACGATAAGTGGGAGGACCACGATGGTTGAAGCGGCCATAAGGGGGCCGTAGTCATTTCCGGCCTCCTCATTCCTGAATGCCATGATGCCGAGCGGAGGTGGCATTAGGGCCTCGTCGCGGACGGCAATCAGGGGCCAGAACAAATCGTTCCAGTGGCCGACGATCGAGAAAATTGAAAAGGCGACGATCGCGGGCATGGCCATCGGCACCATAATGCGCCACACGATTGCGACTTCACTGAGCCCGTCGAGCCTGGCGGCATGCACGATGTCATCGGGAATGGACTTGAAGAACTGGCGGAACAAGAAGATGCCAAAAGGCGAGACGATGAAGGGGAATACCAGCGCCGCATAGGTATTCAGAATACCGATCTGATAGCCGAGGATGAACAGCGGCAGGGCCAGCACCTGGTGCGGCAGAAGCAGGCCGATCAGGACAAGAACGAACAGGGTGTCGCGGCCGCGGAACTCCAGTTTCGCGAGAGCATAGGCGCAAGGCGCGCAGACCAGGATCTGAAGCACCAGAATGACTGCACAGATAAAGGCACCGTTACACATGTAACGGAGCAGTGGAGCGGCGGTGAGCGCCTTCGTGTAGTTTTCGATCGCATGCCAATGCTCGGGGAAGATCGTGAAAGAGGCGCGAAAGATCTCGCCGGGCGGCTTGAGCGACAGCGAGACCATCCACACAAAAGGCACCATGATCAGGGCCGCCGTCAGGAGCAGCACAGCATGACGGGTGATTGCGGGCAGCCGAGCGGGATGATGATGTGCGGCATTCATTGGTAGTGCACTCTTTCGTCCATGACGCGAGCTTGGAAGAGGGTGAGCGCCACGACGATGACGAGGAAGACGATCGTCACCGAGGCGCCATAACCGGTCCTCAGATACTCGAAGCTTTCCCGATAGAGCGTGTAGAGTAGCACCTCAGAGGCATGACCCGGTCCGCCCTTGGTCAGGATTTGTACAGTGTCAAAGGCCTCGAAAGCGCGCAGCGCGACTACAATGATGACGAACATGGATACGGGCCCGAGCATGGGCAGCGTCACGGTTCGCAGTCGGTCAAGCCACTGATCGGCGCCATCTATCTCGGCCGCGTCGTAGAGGTCCTGCGGAATTGACTTGAGACCGGCGAGGAACAGCACCATGGCAAAGCCGAGATTTTGCCAGATGCCGATGACGGCCAGAACCGGAAGTACCGTTTTCTCGTTTCTTAGCCAGTTTGCGGTCGGCAGGCCGAGGCCTGACAGCGTCTGGTTCACCAGACCGATGGTGGGATGCAGCAGCGCCTCCCATGCGATCGCCATAGCGGCAAGCGTGGCCATGAAGGGTAGGAAATGAACTGCGCGGTAAAAGGCGCGCAGCGATTGACCGTTCTCGATCAGAAGCGCGATAGCAAGCCCGAAGATGACAGTGGCCGGGACCACGATCAGCACATAAACCATGGTGTTGAGGAGTGAGTTACGGAAACCGGTGTCCGCGAAGACCTCGGCAAAGTTGCCTAGCCCGACAAAGCTGAGCGACGGCGCGCCGAACTGCCAATTGGTAAGCGCGATGACGAAAACGGCAATGACAGGCAGAAAGTAGAGTACCACCAAGGACAGGAAGGCCGGACCAGCCAGTGTCCAGGCAGCCACTGCATCCAGCAGTTTCGTCGCGCGCGGGGATGCAGCAAGCGGGGCTCGAGCGGACGGCATTCGGCGCGATGTCTCGGCTGTCGTCGCAGTCATCGCACGCACTCGTGGAGGGACGTCACGTTAGTCATCGCCGGAATCGGCGCGAGACTATGTGGACGAATGCGCAAACCTTGCCGGGTGAACATGAGCACACGGTCGGGCTGCACGCCGAGGTTGAGGACCTGGCCGATCGCGATGCGAGGCGCACGCTCCGCCAGGAGCCTTGCGATCACAGGCTGAGCCACGCTAGGAAGGTCGAGATGGACATAAAGGTCCGAGCCCATGTGCTCGATCAGCTTGACCGATCCTGTTAGGGAGCCGGGACCAGACCGCTCCGCTAGATGGAACGCCTCCGAACGGATACCGAGAGTTACCTCAGCGCCGGCATCCCGATTGAGGTCGACCGCGAGCGTCGAGCCTGCGACATCGACCAGACCTCCCTCACGCATGACGCCGTCAAGCATGCTGATCTTCGGCGAGCCGATGAACTCTGCGACGCGCCTGTCAGTCGGGTTGGCATAGATCTGCTGTGGAGGCGCCACCTGCAGTAGCTCTCCCTCCAGCATGACCGCGACCCGGTCTGAAAGCGTCATCGCTTCGGCCTGGTCATGGGTGACATAGATAAAAGTCACTCCCAGCCGTTTGTGCAGCTCCTTGATCTCGGCCCGCATTTGGACTCTGAGCTTGGCGTCGAGGTTCGATAGCGGCTCATCCATCAGAAACACGGCCGGATGACGTACCATTGCCCGCCCGACGGCGACCCGCTGCCGCTGACCACCCGACAGCTGCCCGGGCTTTCTGCCGAGGAGATGTCCAATTCCAAGCGCATCAGCTGTCCGCGTCACCTCGGATTGGATTTCCACGCTGGCTCGATTCGTGCCCGGCAAGAGCCTGCCCAGTACTGGCAGCCGCTGCCAGGCCGAGAGCCGTCTCATTCTCAATGGTAGACCCATGTTGTCCGCCACGGTCATGTGCGGATAGAGCGCGTAAGACTGGAACACCATCGCGACCTCCCGCCGCTTCGGCGGCATCCCATCCACGACCCGCCCGCCGATCGTTACCGATCCGCCATCCTGAACCTCCAGCCCCGCGAGGATGCGCAGCAGCGTGGACTTCCCGCACCCAGACGGCCCCAAGAGGGTCAGAAACTCGCCCTCCGCAACCTCAAGCGAGACATCGCGAAGAATTGGTGTCGCGCCAAAGCTCTTGGTAATTTGGTTTATTGCAACGCCCATCATCGCAGGACAGCCTTTTTGGTCGGTTCTGCATCGAGACTAACAAGCAGAGGCTGATGATCTGACGCGTCGACGTCGGCAAGCACCTTGGCTGAGACTATTTGCTCGGCGAGATCCGCTGACGTGAAGCAGTAGTCGATGCGTTCACCAATCTTGCCGGAAACATCGGTGTAGTAAGTGGCCCCTGGATCATGATCCTCGCTGAAGGCAGTGGTAGTTGCCGCATCCGGATTGGCGACGCACCACGCATCGGTAAGGCCTTGTGCCGGCCTCGACATACCAGTCTAGATCATTTTATACTCGCCGCTACCGGGACGAATGTTGAGATCACCAAGCAAGATCGTCATTTGCGGTACCGCATTCAGGCGGGGCTCCTCGAACCACGTGTCATCATCGTGGGATCCCGAAATGGGCGGTCCCTCTTGGATCGACGTTTGGTAGATTTCCATTAAACGTCGAATCTGCGCCTTGCTGTCGCTGGATAGAACGTGGGTGGCATAGACTCGAATATCGCCAAATGGCGCCGCCACGATCGCCTCAAGCACGCCGCATTGAAGCCCCAGTCGCGCCGGCTGTGCGGATTTCGGCAACGTGTATCGCTTGATACTGAGTATTGGAAAACGAGAAAACAGAAGATTTCCGAACTGGCGGCGCGTCTTCGCATGCTTGAATAAATCGATGTTAGGATTCCACGCATCGAAGTGGTGCGGAAGCTCGTGTTTCAGAAACTCCAGCTGGGATACGTTCCCTGACCTCTCCCAAAAATTATCGACCTCCTGCAGAGCTACGATGTCCGCTTGCGCGACCACCTCTGCTATCCGGCTGACATTCACTTTCCGGTCGCGACCAATGGCTGAATGGATATTGAATGTCATTAGTTCAATGGACTTCACTATCCTACTCCAAGGTAGATAGACTGAGTACACAGAGTTGTCGCGATCCTCGTTGACTATCGCCTTCACTTGCGGAGCAGCGCCTTCACGTCCTTAGTCATTGCTGCTAGCGCTTCGTGAGGCTGCGCCTGGTTGAGCATCAGGGTACGCAGGTGATCGTTGATCACCGTCGTGAGTTTCATAGAGTTGTCCCCTGGAAACGACTCGAACCGAGTGAGGATCGGGACCTGCTTGACTGCTGTTAAATAATTTGGATGCTCCTTATAGTAAGCGCCAAGCAAAGCCGGATCCTCAACGGCCTGAGTATTCATCGGGATATAGCCAGACTTCATGGCGACGATCGTCTGCCCAAACGGGCCGGAGGCAAATCTGATATACTCCCAGGCAGCTCGCTGCTTGGTCGGATCCTTAGTCATGATCATGGCACAATTACCTCCGGCCGGAAGGCGCCCATTCGGTGCGGTCATAGGGAACGCTCCAGTGCCGACTTGAAAGTTACCTGCGGATTGCTGCTCAAACTGAGGCAGCAGGCTGCTGGTCGAGATCAATATCCCTAGACCACCCGCGGAAAATGTCTGCCACGCTTGACTACGCGACATGTCTACCTGGCCAGCATCACGGAAAGCCGCCAATAGGCTAAGCGCGCGCTGCCCCGCTTCATTGTCGAATCCAACCCCTCCGTCGGCTGTCATCATCTGACCGCCAAAACTCGCCAGAAGCGCTTGGAACGTCCAGTTGCCGGTGGTGGCGTAGTCAAAGAAGACAGCCATTTTGTCTCGGCTTGCGGCTTTGATATCGCGAGCGAGTGCCAGGATTCCATTCCAATCGGAAGGAAGCGCGTGCGGGTCGCGACCAGCTTTGGCGACCAAGTCCAGATTGTAATAGACGATCGGCACCGAGGTTGCGAATGGCAACCCATATGGCTTGCCATTTAAGGCGCACATTTCCAGCGCAGCGGGCGGGTATCCTTCGACTGCCAAATTGGCGTCACCCAGGATGAACTTGTCGAGTGGAACGACAACACCGCGCTCGATAGTAAGGCGAGCTCGGTTGTAACCTTGAAAGACTACGTCGGGCAAATCGCCGGCGATCGCTCCACGTAGAAGATTCTGGGTGAGAACATCATAGTCCGGCTGCGCAGGATCCGAACGGAAGCGCATCGTGTTGTGACCGGCCAGGAACCCCTCATTCAGGGCCTGGTAGAGATCGACCGGTGTGGTGTGCAGGAGCCGAAGTGAAATGTCCTGAGCCGAGGCCTGTCCGCACACCGCCACATACACGGCAGCAGCGACAATATTCGTTAAGAGCGTTCTCATTTGATGAGCCCCTTATTTGTTTTTGATGCTTGCCTCTGCGAAGGCCGATCGGGCGACCCGTTACGCTCGTACAATGACGGAGGGATAAAGCAATCCAGATCTCAGCGTCCGTTGTCCGTCAGGCTAGATTGACATTGGAGGTCCACCGAACGCAAACATCTCTCCGGCTGCTCGGTGACGAAAGAATTTAGTGCTCCCGCGAAAGGTTCTGTCTTCGGCTGACATCGGGGCCTCGATTACGGGCCACGACGAGCGCGGCGCGTATCGGGTCGCATTAGAGACTTGGCGGCCCCGACTAGGGGTGAGAACGGGAAAGGAGCGGCACCTGATACGGAACGACATGGAGACGCCGACGCGAACGAATTCGCATCGATGACATCGTCGGATACAGCTTTGCCTTTCTCGATGAGTTGACGAGACGGCTGATCCGACGGGCGATCCTGAAGGCGGTAGCCGTGTCCGGGTATCAGGTACCGTTCGCCAGCCGCGAGACGCGACTTCCGCCCGGCTGAGCACCAGTGGTCTCCAGGTGACGGCAAGCATTCCCGACCGGAACGACCAGCTGAAGGTGGTTGACCGGGCGCCGGTGACTAATGGGGTCTCAATAGGCGGTTCTTCGCCGAGCTCGCCGATGTCGCGGCGACTGAGCGACGGCCAGGCGACGGCCAGGCGACGATCATTCGGCCCCACCATACCTTCTCCGGCAGCGCGACAATATCGCCCGCGGCTTGGTCGTCGACTTCTCATTCCTGCTCACGAGCTGAGAGCCTCGCTCGATGCCGCCAACCGCCAGAGTGTTGGTTGAGCTGATTAGCGAGGAAGGCCCGCGCTGGCATCGCTGGCATCTTCCATGATGAGAGATGCGCGAGGCTTTGGCCCGTCCCCCTGTTCGAGATCGGCCGGTCGCCCGCTCGCGGGCCTCGGCACAGTACCGCCCCAGCGGATGCGGCCGGCTAATGCCCAGGGCGTCGTCGCCCCGCTGCGCGATCTACTACACGCCCGCGCCGGAACACCCTCTGACAGTCGCAGTAAAGCTTGGCTCCGGCGCGACGCATTTGCTGGACGCCGGCCCGCGGCCCCGACTGAAATTCGCAGCCAGCTTGGTTCGCAGCACGCCGACCGCCGAGGCCCGCCCGCTACGGCTTCCACGCGACGCTCAAGGCGCCATTGCGGCTGGGGAGGGGTCTTCGATCGAAGATCTGGAGCGGGTGCCCCGTCAGTTCGCGGCGGCATGGCCGGCATCCCCTATCGGCTCCGTGAGGTTTGATCTGGTCGGCTTCTTCGCGCTGCCCCCTGTGAGCTCGATCTCCACCCTGCGGAAGCTCGTGCTTCTCGCAATCGAGGAGATTCCCGTCCAGAGAAGCGAGCTTTGCCGCGTTTGTCGATCGACGTTCAAATTTGGCTCTGACTCATATGTGGAACGGCCCGGGCTGCAAGATCTTTCTCTGGTTGAACAAGGGATGACGGTGCGGTCATATGTTCGGCCTGTGAACGCGGCGCCTGGCCGCTGGCCACGATGATATCCGCGGAAGCAATCGCCCAATCAATTTCTCGCGCTCGAAGCGCAGTGAAGTCAGGCGGTCTGATTGCTACCGGGAACGTCGTCATTCGGGGTTCATCCAGATTTGCACCTTGCCTCCTCGGCAGCTTTCTTCTTCCGCCGGAGAGTTCTTAAGATCAGGATTTCAGCATTGCGGCCGGCGCCTGATAGATGCCGCCTCTGACCAGCAAGGCCCAGATGGTGCGCGCAATCTTATTGGCGAGCGCAACCGATACGACTTTGACCGGCCGTCGTTGCAGCATGGTCCGGATCCAGAGCGGGACTTTCAACCCTCGTTTAGCCAGCTTGATGATTGAGGTCGCACCAACGATCAAGAGCGTCCGTAGTTGCCGATTTCCACGCTTTGATATCGCCCCGAGCCTTTCTTCCCGCCGCTCGATTGTGCCCTCGGTGTTAGCCCCGTCCAAGCCGCAAAATCTCGTGCAGTCGCAAAACCGCGAGCATCCAAGACCGATCTCCGAACGGTAGCGGCGATGAGAGGGCCGACACCGGGAATGCTCATCAGACGCCTCGCATCGGGGTCCTTTCTGACGGGAACCAAAATCTCTCTGTCGAGCTTCTCTATGCGGGTTGTAAGCAGCTCAATCTGTTCAGCGAATTGGATCAGGGCAAAGCGGGCGGCGCCGGGATCCTATTGTCGTTTTCGTCCCGGACAAGCACCAGGAGTTTTGCGATGCTTGCCATGCCTGTGCCGGCGATAATGCCCAATTCGGCCATATGAGCGCGCAGGGCATTTGCAGTCGGGCTGCGCTGCCTCATCAGCATCTTTCGCGTTCGCAAAATCATGCTGGCTGCTTGTTGTTCGGCGGTCTTCACCGGTACGAATCGCATTTTCGGGCGGGTGACCGCCTCACAAATGGCTTCAGCATCCGCCACGTCGGTCTTGTTTCGTTTGACATAAGGCTTCACGTAGGCTGGCGGCATCATGCGGACAGAGTGGCCTAGTGCCGCCGCAATCTCGCGTGCCCAGTGATGTGCACTCGCACAAGGCTCCATGCCCACCAAGCAGGCCGGGAGTCCTCGAAAGAAGGGCAGAACTTGCGATCGCCGCAATGTGCGACGAACCAAGACTTTCCCGTTTTCAGCGATGCCGTGAACTCGACTTAGCCAAATCCAACCCTACCGTGAAAATCTTCTCCATGGAACGGTCCTTCCTTTGTGGTGCCTCTCAGCGCGACCACGTTAGGCACTTTTGATGCCGGTTCGAAGGGCCGTTCCACACCATCACTTTTGATGAAGTTCAGGCGCTGGCTGGCGTTGATTTCACAAAAGAATCAAGATGATGCAGCGAGCCCTACGACCGTCGGCCCTGATCCCTTCTGGGTTTGCGGTGGAGAGCGCCGTCTGTGATGGCGCCGCGACCGTGATCACCGTCCGTCCCACGCGCGACAACAGTCGCTGTCCCGGATGCGGAGCCAGTTCTGGGCGTATTCATAGCCGATGTCAGCGTTGCCTCACCGATCTGCCGCTGGCGGGGCAGCCGGTTCGCCTGGTAGTCGTGGCGCGCCGCTTCCGCTGCGTTACTGTGATGTGCGGTCGTATTTTCACCAAGCGCTTCGATGACGGGGCTCTGGCGCCGTGGGCGCGGCGAACGGCGCGGCTCGATCTGATGGTCCATCACCTTGGGCTTGCCTTGGGTGGCAGCCCGCCGTGAGTTTTGCTGCCCGTGAGCAACGATACGTTACTTCGGGTGGTGCGAAGGCGCGGTTGCCCGCCCTTTGCTGCGCCGAGCGTGATCGGTATCGATGACTGGGCCTGGCGCCGCAATCAGTGGTACGGAACAATCATCTGCGATCTCGAGCGGCGACGGCCTATCACCCTATTACCCGACAGAGAGCCGGCTACTGCACGCGACCGCGGCGGTGGTTACGTCCTTGCTGTCGCCAACGCGCTCCCGCAGGCGACCCAGGTCGCCGACCGTTGGCGCCTCATGGAGAACGCCAGCCACGCCTTCCTCGATGCGGTCCGCAAATCCATGCGCCGGGTTCGTTTGGCTTCGGCGCCGCCACTATAAACACCGCCTTGCTGATCGCCGCCGAGCGCATCCAGTACGAGGGCTATCTACGGCGTGAGGATACCAAGGCGGCAATCCTCAGACGGGCTGAGACGGGCGTCTCCATAAAGGAGATCGTACGACTAACGGGACGATGGAAGCTCGCAACTCTGCCGACCTATCTGCCCGCCGCTCAGGTGCGGAAGGCTCTCGACGATTGCGACCAGAAAGACGGTGATGGGACGGCGCGACTTCGCCATTCTGTTGTTGATGGCCAAGCTCGGCCTGCGGGCCGACGAGGTCGCGACGCACACGCTCGATGATATCGACTGGCTCGCCACCATCAATTATACGCTCAATCACTAGGAGCGCACCGTCGCCGGTTGGCTCCAGGCTCGCGCGCCGAGCAACCCCTAGCTCTGTCCGCTGCTCGCCATCGACGCCAACGCATTCAACCATGACGGCACGCGACGATGAAGTAGCTATCGTTCAGATCGCTCCTGCGCTGGGACGTATCATGTGTTGAGCTGACATAGCCCTACAGAGGAGCTCATATGGCGAAGAGGCGCGGTTCGCCTCGCTTCGGCGCTATAACGATCTCAGCGCATGGAACTGACAGCACGGAAGATTTACGATTCTCGAAGCGTACTTTCTGGCGAGAACACCTTAGATCATCGTGTAAGCTGCATGGCCGCCGTGTGCTGCTCCACATTGTAGAATATCATTGGCACCGCCGAGCGCCATAGTAGCTGAACGCCGTCTTGGCTGGGCCAGCCTGGATCGCAGAAGCCCGGGCATCAATCTCGTACACGAGATAACAACTGCGGCCACGTCAACTACCAGCGTTGGTCATTGGTCCACTGCCAGAAAACCGCTACCTATTGATTGATCAAACGTCGGGCCACACATCAAACGTCGGACGACACAAACGCCCGCCTGCAAGGGAGCTCAGTATGCAGCCTGCACTTTAATGTGCTTCTCGATGGAAGCAATGCGCTCGAAATATCCTGCGCCCTCCCGGCCCTCCCAATCGCGACCTGTCCTTCATGGCAGCGCATCATATGTTCGTTTGCCAGCCGGGCTTCGGATTCTGGCGACGCGCCAAGCTCTGCGGCACGCCGATGATCTCGGTATCGGTTTCGGATGGACATTGCAGACGGAATAGCTTGAGCGCGTCATTTGGCCACTCGTCAGGATCCGGCTTTTTCGAGCGCAATCGACGTCGGACGCGGTCGGCGGCTGAGCGCACTTAACTTGTTGAGGATGGACGCCTGGGAGCGACAATGAACAACCCTTCGAACGTCAAAGAGGTTTCGCAAGCTTCGGCGCTGATCGACTTCGCACGCAATTTTCCGCCTCCGTGTCCGACTGTCCGGAACGCTATCCAGGAGACTTTTACGCATCTTGCGAAAGCGAATGTTGCAGAGGCTATTCGATTTCCTCGGTTCACTGGCACTGAGAAGGATCGCGAGGCCGGCGCGAGTTGGCTTGCACAGCGATTTGAGGCAACGCTGGATCCGGACCGAATAGCGCTTGCGAACGGTACGCAGAGCATTCTCTCAATGTTGATAGCGTACTATATTAAGCCAGGAGGCGTGCTCCTCACGGAGGCACTTACCTATCCCGCGATCAAACCGCTGTCCCAGCTGTTTGGAGTACGGTTGCTCCCGGTCTCAATTGATGCTGAGGGGATTGAGCCTGCAAGCCTTGACCAAGCGTGCGACACAGTCAACGGGAGCGCGCGCGCCTTATACTGCATGCCGACTCTTCATAATCCGACTTCGGCGATCATGACCGACGCGAGGCGCCGGGAAGTCGCGAAGATCGCGCGCAAGCATGATCTTTGCATTTTTGAAGACGACGTTTATGGCATCCTGTCGCCAAACGCACCTCGTCCCCTCGCCTCGTATGCGCCCGAACGGAGCTGGTACATCTTGGGTCTAAATAAGTCCTTGGCCTGTCAGCTTCGGATCGCCTACGTTGCGGGTCCAAGCTCATCGGTCACGCAAGACGTATTTTGGCCGGGCGTCAGAACAACGAACTGGATGGTCGCGCCGCTCATCGCGGAAATCGCAACGCATTGGCTAACGACCGGACTGGCACACGGGATTCTAAGTTCGGTTCGCATTGAAACGGAAATCCGACGTTCTATCGCGCAGGACGCGTTGGGCTTGTCATTCGATATCGATCCGGCAAGTTACCACCTCTGGGTCAGACTGCCCGGCGGTTTCAACCTCACTGATTTTGTCAAAGCAGCAAAGCAACGAGGTGTCGCTATTGGGGCCGGAGACTCCTTCGCGGTTGACTCATCTCTGGGCGACACGAGGTTCCGGCTAGGCCTCGGGGTTCCACCCGATCACGGTCAACTTCGTAGCGGTTTATCGATCATCAGCGAACTTACCAAAGCTTAGCTTTCTGAGGATTTCTTGAGGGCGTTACGATGAGAACCACCTTTCCCGGCTTTGAGACTCCTTGGTCCGAATTCACCGGCGCGGGCGAACACTATGATCGCTATCGGCCCAGCTATCCCAGCGAGGTGGCAAGGGCAATTATTGATCACGCTACTAACAAACGTCTGGATGGCGCTATTGTTGACGCGGGCAGCGGGACAGGAATTTTCACGCGGGTTCTGGCCATGGAAGCGCAAGGAAGATTTTCAGTTATTGGTATCGAACCCAACGCCGACATGGCTCAGATTGCGACCAGGTCGTCCCCTCGCGACCTCCAAATTGAGTTCCGCGTTGCACCAGCGGAGCAGTTGCCATTTCCGAACACGTCTATATCCGCTATTGCGGCGGCTACTGCGGCCCACAGGTTCGACAGGCAGGCGTTTTATGACGAGGCCGCGCGCACATTGTTCCCAGGCGGCATCTTGGCGCTCGTTCACAACCGGCACCGCTACTGGGACAGTCCCGCGCTTGCCGAATATCATGAGCTAGTCGAACAATGCGTTCCAGAGTACCGCAGAGGCAGTTTCACTACGCGGGCTGGGACGTACTCAACCGTCGATTTTTGTGGCGAACTCGGCTTCGACCGCAGATTCGGGAACGTGAACGTTCGAAATTGGGATTGGGATTTCGATACGAACCTTTCACACTTCCTGGCACTGAGTTTTTCTTCCGGCCTCATTCAACGTTCCGCCTCGGCGATTGGCGAGAGAGCGGTTACGCAAAAACTGACCGAGATCTTTGAACGCTATTCACAGAACGGCATACTGCGTCAACCTCACGTGACTGAGGTGACATTCGCGACAAAGCACTGATCTAGCACTACAGTTGCCTTTCCGCAGGCTTCTGAATCCATGGGCAACCATGATTCGAATGTCGTGGGCGCGGGCCGCGTCGGTTGAGGAGACGCTTGCGTTGTGGGCGGCGTCGCTTCGAGAGATCAAGCAACGGATACGTCCGTTGTTCACGCAAGAGCGTGTTGCGACGAATGCAGGCCTATTTCTGGAAGGTCTGCTAGGAGATGAGCAGCGCAAGACCGGTTGGATGCGCGCGGAGGCAGCTGGCGATCCCGGCCCCTGGCGGCGGCAGGCGATTGGGTCGTGGAGACTGGGACGCTGATGCCCTGCGCGATATCGTGCACGACTATGTCATCGAGCATTTGGCGGATGACGATGCGGTGCTGGTGATCGACGAGACCGGTTTTCTCAAACAAGGCAAAGCGTCATGCGGAGTGGCGCGGCAATACACTGGTTCGGCAGGGAAGATCACGAACTGCCAGATCGGCGTCTTCGCTGCCTACGTTTCGCGTCATGGCCATGGGTTCATCGATCGCGCGTTGTATCTTCCGAAGGAATGGACCGACGATCCAGATCGTCTGGAAGCCACATATGTGCCTGCCGACGTCGGCTTTGCGACCAAACCAAAGCTTGCGACGAGAATGATCGCACGCGCGATAGCCGCGTCTGTACCATTCAAGTGGGTTGCCGGTGATACCGTCTACGGTGTTGGCAACATCGAGCAGCAACTACGTCGGACAGGCAAAGGCTACGTGCTTGGGGTCAGCAGCGCTCATGTGTTTCGATCCTGGGGCACGCGACCGCGGTCGCCGGTACGGCTGCAGACCTCGCGCGGACGCGGCGCTCATCCGACTGGAAGCGCCTGTCGGCGGGAGCCGGAACCAAAGGACCGCGGCTGCACGATTGGTGTTATCTCGAATTGGCCGATCTCGAGGCCGAGCCATTCAACAGTGCAAATGACGGTTTGTGGACACGCGGTCTACTGATCCGCCGTCGCATCGCCGATGATGACCTCGCCTTCTTCACCACCTGGTGCCCAGCGGGAACATCCATCGAAACGCTGGTCGCGGTCGAAGGCCATCGGTGGGCGATCGAGGACAGCTTTGAAACCGCGAAAAACGAATTCGGGCTCGATCACAACGAGAGCAGATCCTGGCATGGGTGGCATCGCCACGTCTCCTTGGTGATGCTCGCCTTCGCCATGATGGCGGTGATCCGCCATCGCGCCAATCCACCGCCGCCCAAAAAAACGAAACGCCGAACCACGGCAAAACTCAAAATATCGCCAATCCGTCATTGATCCGTTGGTCGATCCAGGAAGTCCGCCGCATCGCCATCAGGCTCGCCCGAAAGCGGATCCAACCCGCACACATCATCGCATGGTCACTCGGGCGCAGAGCTCACCAGGCCGCCGCTCAACGTGCCCACTTCAAAAAACAACAACTGTAATGCTAGTTCTCCGGAAAGCCGGCCGACATGAGTTGTGGTGAAGAGGCTGTAGGGTCCGAACGGGGAATTCGAAAGAAATTCGACGGAAATTGTACGGCGCCCTTACCGAGCGCTCGGCCATGTCACCGACCCGCTGAGGCCAAACCGCTCTCGATGGCCTCGGTGACAATCAAGCAACCGGGCGGCGGCAGGACGGAGCTCTCACGGTGGGCAGTCCATGTCTTGCCCTGACTGGTCGGCATTCCCATCCGATTTAGCGACGCGGCGACATACTTTCCGACCAACCGGTCGCGATGGCTCGCCACGGCCAGCGCCTCCTCGGGTGTGCAGGATCCGTGCTCGGCCTGTCTTCGGCTCCGGGCGCGGAGCTGTGCGTGCTGAACGCCGCGCCAATGGATCGTCAGAATGACTTCGCGCGTTGCCTGGACGACCAATTGGAATGGATCTGGGAGAGGGCCTCATCTCGGTCTTCGGTGTCGGTGACGAGGGCGTGATGGCGTTCACCGACTTTGGCATCGAAGACTCGAGGGAGCTCATCCACAAGGAATACCCGAACTCTTTGAGCGGTGAGATCGGTGATCCACTGTCGCGGCTTAGCGCGGATGAATACGCTTCAAGGGCATCCTGCCTGGCTCGCGGACGTCTTCGCGCGCATCGCCGGACTCCCGCCAACCCATCGCATGAGCTGCTGCCGTGAGAAGGAAGCGGCCTGCTCAAAAGTCCGGACGCCAGCCAAGCCCCCTGAGCCTCGATCAACCAAATGACACCACATCACCGCGGCGCATGCGCATGACGGTCACGCGCCCCTCTTCGGGATCGAACCCTGGTTTGATGTCCCTCGCGGATGTAGAGCCGGCTAAACACGTTGCCCGGCGGCGGTTATCTGATCGACGATAGTGAGCTCGGCAAGACCTCTACGACTTCATTGGAACAGCGTTTTGCTCACGCTTACTCATCTTGACGCGCAACAATACTTGCGGGGATCGCGACCCAACCCAGTTCCGGCGGCATTCTCATCCTAGAGATACTTAACGGCAGCGCGACGGGGCCTCATTGGAGGAGCGGTCGGACTTGACTGTTCCGCTGGATACCGCGGCAGTCGGGACGGGGAAATGCAACATTTGCGATCAATCGTTGGCTTGTCGCGAATCCGGCTTGCCCGGGCCTGCAGCTCGATGATGCCGATCTTGACGCTTGGCTGATCAAGCGATCGAGCGTGCTTGCGCCTGTTCGGCTTGGCAGCAAAAGGGAGGATGAGATGGGAAGGGTCAGATCTCCGCCGGTCAGAGACTTCGTGTGTCCCACACCGATGCATTTCCAAACACCTGCTACGGGCTGGCGGATCGGCTTGATAAGCCGAGCACCTTTGCGGCGCGAGGCCCATGTCGCCCACTCGTCAGAATCCGGAGTGATCTGCAAGTCTAGCTCAGACAACCGTGGCTGAGGTCAGCAATTTGTCGTTTTAGTGCTGCATTCGATGTGCCAGGACAGTGTTAAGTTGTCAACAATCGTGTTACGTTCGCGACAATTCAATACAATCAAACGGTCTCTAGAGCGATGATGCCCCGAAGCGAGTTGATGACGGTGCTGGCCCCATCCCAATCAGGCGACCTTGGGAGACATTGGAAACATTTCGATAAGTATCCGGTGTTTACGTGGTTCAAGAAGCCCGAAATTCGAGCTGTCGTCGTTCGCGCACGCGCCACCCGAAGCGGCAGCTTATTTCGCTTGGGAGAGATGGCGATAACACGTTGTTCCGTTGAGATCGACGACGGCATCCTTGGTCACGCCACGCTCGCCCGGCGGAACAAGCGGAACTTCCTGTACATCCTACTAGCGATCAGCAAGCTGGGGATTTTGGAACCGGCGCGTCGGCGCCTGGCACGCGCCGACTGGGGTGTCCTGCACCAGACATGGCCTCAGGCAATTGCAGATTTGGATTGCGCTGAGCAGGTTGCACCTGGTCGGTCACGCCCTGTTCGTTCAGCGAGGATGTGACGGCGATGCTCGATCGAGAAATGGTGTCTTCGGCTGATGCCGGAGCGATCAAGCGCAGCCGCGCGATCGCCTTATGGCGCCAAGTCCAAGCAGAGCTCGAACGCGAAATCCTGACCGGAGCTGTGGCACCCGGCGATCGCCTTCCCACCGAGCTTGAACTCTCGACACGTTTCAATGTCCACAGGCATACGATCCGACGCGCCGTGGATACTTTGCGCGAGAAACAGCTCGTCAGGGTGGAGCACGGGCACGGCATTTATGTCCGCGAACGGACTATTCCTTACTCTCTATCGCCGGACGGGCGCCTGAGCACAACGCTGCGTCAGCTCAGCCGCACGAATGATCGCCGCATGCTAGCGACGAAGAAGGTGTGTGCCGATAACACAATCGCAAAGGCACTTCTCATAAGGGCTGGACAGCCAGTCCGGCGAGTCGACTTGCTTAGCGGAATAGATGGTGTCCCAGTTACCCTCTCGCAGATGTACTTCCCGCTTCCTCGCTTCAGCGGGATTGAAAAACACATTGATAAGACTGGCTCAATCACCAGTTCGCTTTCCAAACTCGGCGTGCAGAAATATCAACGTCGAGAGACTCGTGTCAGCGCACGCCTGCCGTCGCGTTGTGAGGCGGAGCTCTTAGATCAGGCTCGTACACAACCTGTTTTGACCGTTTACAGCCTCGACGTCGACGATCGCGGAAGTCCGATTGCATACAGCCATTCATGCCTCTCAACCCGTTGGATCGAGCTAGTAGTCCGGTTTTGACTGATCCCAAACTCCAGCGAATTTAGTCGTCCGTTCTTTAATCGCGGGTGCGGTGTCAACCCCGATAGACAATCCTCTGCCGGATTCATGGTTCCTTTCCGCGGTCATCTCTCTATGCAGAAGCCGCATGATGGCGTTCAAGAGGTGTGGCAGTTAACTGCATTCCTTTGAACGAGGACCGAGATCGGATCGTTTGAGCCACGCCCTCTCCTGTCGGGTGGATCGATCAGTCGCGGCCATGCCATCGCCCCTCTTTGAAAGAGAATGACAGGCGCGGTAGGCCAGTTTGGCGCAGTGAATGACAGATTGGACGCGATGTGACTCCGCAAAATGGGTAAGCGCGAAGCCGATACCCTTGCTTCAGAATTCGAAAGAACGTGCGAAGAAGCCTCCAGCTTGGACGGAGGTTTGGGATGGGATTGGACAGCAAAAAGGACGTCCATTTGGACGGCTCATCGGGAGGGCGGGTGAGCCGGCTGGAGGTGCTTGAAGGACCGTCGGGACGCCGCGTGCGTTCGGAGGCTGAGAGAGCTCGGATCGTGGCCGAGAGTCTACTACCGGGTGCCCAGGTGTCCGAGGTGGCGCGCAAGCACGGAGCGACGCGCTGGCAGATTTACGATTGGCGACGACGCTTTCGACAGCGAGGCATGTTGGCGCCGTGCGAGGCGTCGCAGTCGACATTCGCGCCGCTGGTCGTGGAAAGCGCGTTGCAGGAGGGTCACGTTCCGTCGATCAAGCTTGAGATCGCGATCGGGGATGTCGTGCTGCGGACGGACCCCGCCATAGATGGCGAGCAGCTGTGCCGGGTGATCCGCGCAGTGCGAGCGTCACGATGATCGCGGCCGGTGCCGATCTGAAGATTTACATCGCGACGCGGCCGATCGACTTCCGCTGTGGCCACGATGGACTTGCGGCGAAGGTGCAGGAGATGCTTCGCCTCGACCCGTTCAGCGGCGCCGCTTTCGTGTTCCGATCGAAACGAGCGGACCGGATCGAGATTTTGGTCTGGGATCGAACGGGCCTGGTGTTAGTTCACAAGCGCCTCGAAGGCTGCAAGTTCGTTTGGCCAACGATCGCAGACGGCGTGATGCGCATATCGCCAGCGATGTTCGCAGCCCTGTTCGAAGGGCTGGATTGGAGGTTAGTCCGCCCGGAAGAAGCGCGGCGTCCCCAGGCGGCTGGATAACTGCGGCAGATTGACTCGGGAGCTATTTTGAAGGTGGCAGGCGCCGTGGCGATGTGCTCGAAATAGCGCATGAGCATTGCGGCGCTGCGCAACGAAAACGAACGCCTGAAGGAGCTTTTGGCGCAAACGCAGGCGGCCTTGAGCGAGCATCAGGGGGCGCTGGCAGCATCGGAGGAAGCGCGGCGTCGGCTCGAGGTCATTCTCGGGGAATTGCGACGCGAGAAGTTCGGCGCGAAGTCCGAGAAGCTGCGGCCAGATCAGTATCACTTGCCGCTGGAAGACGTGGAGATCGCGCAAGGCATCCTAGACGCGGCGCAGGAGAGAGCCGAGGCTGTGATCCAGGGTCGATCGCGGAGCGTGCCGGAAGGTTCTCATCGCAATCGCGGCTACTTGCCTGCCCATTTGCCGCAGGTGGAACGGATCATCGAGCCTG
>NZ_JARVWW010000040.1 GCF_029846715.1 Bradyrhizobium nivariense | reverse complement strand
GCCATCGTGATTGACACCAAACGGCAACGCTTCAGCGCCAAAGATACACCCAAAATGCAAGGTGCAACCAGAAAGGTAAAAGAATCAACGCCATACAGCTAACAGGACAGTTGACGCATAACCTAAGCGCTCCACCCACTCGATCAGTTCCGAGCCTTCCAGACATTGAGTAGAGCCGGCCTATGTGAGGAGGATATCGCTGCCCGGCACTTCGTGACGCCGGCCGTCGTGAAGCAACGACTCCGGCTGGCGTCCGTGTCGCCAAAGCTCCACGACGTCTATGCCGATGACGGCATGACTCTCGAGCAACTCATGGCATTTTCTGTGACAGCCGACCACGCCAGGCAGGAGCAGGTCTGGGAGAGCGTCAGCCGATCCGGCTATGACGAGCCCTATCAGATCCGGCGAATGCTCACGGAAAATACCGTGCGCGCGTCCGATCGCCGCGCGCAGTTCATTGGGCTGGATGCTTACGAGCAGGCTGGTGGCGGCGTTTTGCGGGATCTGTTCGAGCACGATGATGGCGGCTGGCTCCAGGACGTTGCTTTGCTCGACCGTCTCGTGACGGAAAAGCTCAAGGCCCAAGCCGAGACGATCGCAGCCGAAGGCTGGAAGTGGATTTCGGTCGCCGTCGAATTCCCCTTTGATCACACCAGGGGCCTGCGCGAGCTTGAGGGGAAACCCGTCGATTTGTCCCCCGAGGAGCTGGCCACCATCGACGCACTCAACGCAGAGCAGGCCAGGCTTGAATCCGATTATCAGGACGCGGACGAGCTGCCCGACGAGATCGACCAGCGTCTCGGCGAAATCGAGGCGGCACTAGCCGTATTCGAACACCGGCCGATGATTTACGATCCGGCCGAGATCGCCCGCGCTGGCGTCTTCGTCAGCATCGATTCCGAAGGCCGCCTCTCGGTCGATCGGGGTTACGTCCGGCCGGAGGACGATTTGTCGGCAGCCGAGCCCGATGTCGGGAAGGGCGCCGATACACAGTCGATCGACAGGAAGGCGGCTTGTGCTTCCGTCCAGCGCTCGGTCATCGCGGTGGCGGGCGGCGCTACTGATTCCGAGGAAGATGATGAGGACGGAACAAAACCTCTGCCGGATCGGCTGATCACCGAGCTGACGGCGCATCGCACGCTGGCATTGCGGGATGCGCTGGCAGAAAATCCTGCGATTGCGTTCCAGGCGGTGCTGCACAATTTCGTGCTGACGGCCTTTTACCGGTTCGCGTCGTCTGGAAGCTGCCTTGAGATCGGCCTTCGGACGCCGGCCTTTCCGGCTCAAGCGCCTGGCTTGAGGGAAAGCGCGTCCGCGAAGGCCGTCGAGGCGCGGCATGAATCCTGGAAAACACGGTTGCCGACGGGCGAGAACGATCTCTGGGATGCGCTCACGGCCCTCGATGGCGACGCACAGGCATCCCTGTTCGCTCACTGTGCGTCATTTGCGGTCAACGCTCTCTACGAGCCTGCCAACCGCTACAATCAGGGCCGCGTCTCCTCCCACGGCGTCCGCACCCGGCTCGACCAGGCGGATGTGCTGGCACGTGCCGTCGGCCTCGACATGGATCAAGCCGGGTGGAAGCCCACCGTCGACAACTATCTCGGCCGGGTCACGAAGCCTCGCATCCTGGAGGCAGTGCGGGAAGCCAAGGGCGAGTCTTCCGCGCAACTGATCGACCATCTGAAGAAGGCCGACATGGCCAAGGAGGCTGAGCGCCTTCTCGATGGCTCGGGCTGGTTGCCGGAGCCGCTGCGTCTGGTCGATCCCAATGCGGCGTCAGGGGAGCAGGAGAGTGAAGCGGGCCCGCTGCCCGAATTCCTCGGCGAGGACGAGGATCGGGACAATGCGAACGACGATGATCCGCAACAGCTGGATGCGGCTGAGTGACATCTGTCCCACAGTTGTTGGGGGACCGGTGTGCCGCGCCGGTCCCCATTCTTATGGGCGAGGACTGAGAGGGAGAGCCGGGCCGGGAAGGGTTTGAGCCGTCGGGTCTTAAGGAGAGCGCCTGATGGTTCGACCCATTCCTGCTCTCCGAAAGAAATCCTGCCATGACCGAATCTCTCGCCGGCGGCGCTGCCGCCGCGCCGCTCTCGATGCGTGCCGCTGCAACTTTCACCTCCGCCGCCGTCAGGGCCGCGCGACAGCTCGTGACGGATCTCGAGCGCGGCCGTCGCATCGATGCCGCTGTGCTGCGTGGCGCCATGGAAGCTGCCTTCGGCGCTTCCGACGCCTCTGGCGCCTGGAACTGGAAGACCGCCTATGACGTCTGCGAGGCGGCGACCGTCCTGTTCCTTCGCAAGTTCGGCCCGGCTATCCGGACCAAGGCTGGCTCGCCGGCCGCGATGCTGCCCATGCTCGCGAGATTCGCCAGTCTCCTGCCGACCCATACGCGGCGCTCGGAACACAGCCAGGCCCTTCAACAATTCTCCACGCCGATCCCGCTTGGGCTTGCCGCATGCACCGCGGCCGGGATCACGCCGTCCGATCGGGTTTTGGAGCCCTCTGCGGGGACGGGCTTGCTCGCCATCTTTGCCGAGCTCGCCGGCGGCGCCCTGGTGTTGAACGAGCTCGCCGAAGCCCGCGCGGCCTTGCTCGACGAAATATTTGCCAACGTTACGGTCACCCGATTCGACGCCGCCCAGATCGATGATCACCTCGATGCGGGTGTCGTACCGAGCGTCGTCCTGATGAACCCGCCATTCTCGGCATTGGCGAATGTCGATCGGCGGATGGCGGATGCGGCGCTCCGGCACATCGCCTCATCCTTGGCGCGTCTTTGCGACGGTGGGCGTCTGGTCGCCATCACCGGCGCAAGTCTTGCGCCCGACAATCCGGCATGGCGAGATGCGTTCGTTCGCCTCCAGGAGAGCGGCCGGGTGGTGTTTTCTGCCGCCATCGACGGCGCGGTCTACGCGAAACACGGAACGCAGACCGACACAAGGCTGCTCGTGATCGACAAGCGGCCTGCCGCAGATCCGAAGGTCTTTGAAGCCTCGCTGGGTATGGCGGGCGATGTTGCCACGTTGCTCGACTGGGTGAGCCGGCACGTGCCTGCAAGGCTGCCCATTGCCACGCCCGTCGTGGTCGACGTCATCAAACGCCCCGCGACGTCTCGGCCAGCCGGTGCCCTTGCACCCAGCCGATCATCCACTTCGGGAGAGGGTGCGCTAGGGCGCGCCGAACTCACCTACGAGACGCTCGAGTGGACGCCTCCGGAAGGCGCTCGATTGACCGACGCGCTTTATGAGGAATACGCGCTGCAAGCGATCCGTATTCCGGACGCGCATGCGCATCCGACCAAACTCGTGCAGTCCGCCGCGATGGCCTCGGTCGCGCCGCCGAAGCCGTCTTACCGGCCACATCTGCCCGCCAAACTCGTGGCGGATGCCATCCTGTCTGACGCGCAGCTTGAGAGCGTCATCTATGCCGGCGAGGCGCATTCCCAGTTTCTTGCGGGCTCCTGGACGGTGGATGCAACCTTTGACGTGGTGGCCGCCGCACGCGACGACGCAGAGAATGCCGTCCGTTTTCGCCGCGGCTGGTTTTTGGGCGACGGCACCGGTGCGGGCAAGGGACGGCAGGTCGCGGGCATCCTGCTCGATAACTGGCTGAAGGGCCGCCGCCGAGCGGTCTGGATCAGCAAATCCGACAAGCTGATCGAGGACGCGCAGCGCGACTGGTCCGCGCTCGGCATGGAGCGGCTGCTCGTGACGCCGCTGTCACGTTTCCGGCAGGGCAGACCGATCCGGCTCGCGGAAGGCGTCCTATTCACCACCTACGCTACGCTGCGCACCGACGAGCGCGGCGAAAAGCTTTCGCGCGTGCGGCAGATCGTTGAATGGTTGGGCTCCGACTTCGACGGAGTGATTGTCTTCGACGAGAGCCACGCGATGCAGAACGCGGCAGGCCAGAAGGGCGAGCGCGGCGACCAGGCGGCCTCCCAGCAGGGACGGGCTGGCCTGAGACTCCAGCACGCCTTGCCGAATGCCCGCGTCGTCTACGTCTCGGCGACCGGTGCCACAACGGTCCACAATCTCGCCTACGCCCAGCGGCTCGGCCTGTGGGGCGGCACCGACTTCCCGTTCGCCAGCCGGGCCGAGTTCGTCGAGGCCATCGAGGAGGGCGGCGTCGCGGCGATGGAGGTGCTCGCGCGCGACCTCAAGGCGCTCGGTCTCTACGCGGCGAGGTCTCTATCTTACGAGGGCGTCGCGTACGAGCTCATCGAGCACCAGCTTACGCCCGAGCAGGTTCGCATCTACGACGCCTATGCCGAGGCGTTCAGCGTCATCCATAACAATCTCGATGCCGCGATGCGGGCCGCGAACATCACGGGCGAGACCGGCACGCTGAACGGCCAGGCCAAATCGGCCGCGCGATCCGCTTTCGAGAGCGCCAAGCAGCGCTTCTTTGGCCATCTTCTGACTTCGATGAAGACGCCGTCGCTGGTCCGCTCGATCGAGCGCGACCTTGAGGCCGGCAATGCCGCCGTCATCCAGATCGTCTCGACCGGCGAGGCGCTGATGGAGCGCCGGCTCGCCGAGATCCCGACCGAGGAGTGGAGCGACGTCCGTGTCGACATCACCCCGCGCGAGTATGTCCTCGACTATCTCGTCCATTCCTTTCCGGTCCAGCTCTACGAGCCCTTCACGGACCAGGAGGGGAATCTCTGCTCCCGTCCTGTCTACCGCGACGGCCAGCCGGTCGAGAGCCGGGAGACGGTCGCCCGCCGCGACCGCCTCATCGAGAAGCTTGCCTCGCTGCCGCCGGTGCCTGGGGCGCTGGATCAGATCGTCCAGCGCTTCGGCACCGACATGGTCGCCGAGGTAACCGGCCGTTCGCGCCGCATCGTTCGCCGGGGCGACCGGCTGGTCGTTGAAAACCGGGCCGCTTCGGCCAACCTCGCCGAGACGTCGGCGTTCATGGAGGACGTCAAGCGGATCCTCGTGTTCTCCGACGCGGGCGGCACGGGGAGGAGCTACCATGCCGAGCTGTCGGCCCGGAATCGCCGCTTGCGGGTCCACTATCTGCTCGAGCCCGGCTGGAAGGCCGACGCCGCGATCCAGGGCCTTGGTCGGACTAACCGGACCAACCAGGCGCAGCCGCCGCTGTTTCGTCCCATCGGGACCGATGTAAAGGCGGAAAAGCGCTTTCTCAGCACCATCGCCCGTCGGCTCGACACGTTGGGCGCCATCACGCGCGGCCAGCGCCAGACCGGAGGGCAGGGGCTGTTCCGGCCCGAGGACAACTTGGAAAGCCAGTACGGCCGCGATGCGCTGCGCCAACTCTACACGCTGCTGGCGCGCGGCAAGGTCGAGGGCTGCTCGCTGGAGCGGTTCGAGGATGCAACCGGCCTGAAGCTGACCGATGCTAATGGGCTCAGGGATGACCTGCCGCCGATCACGACCTTCCTGAACAGGTTGTTGGCGCTCACGATCGATCTTCAGAACGTCCTGTTCAGCGTCTTCGAGCAGCTCTTGACCGCTCGGATCGAGAGCGCGGTCGCGTCCGGCACCTATGACGTCGGGCTGGAAACGCTCCACGCGGAGAGCTTTGTCGTCACCGACCGGCGCACGATTTACGTTCATCCCGGCACTGGTGCCGAAACCCGACTTCTCACGATCACCGAGCGCCAGCGTAATCATCCAGTGAGCCTGGATGATGCTCTTGGTCGTCTTTCCGATCTTCGTGCTGCCCTGCTGATCAATGAGCGCTCGGGCCGTGCCGCTGTGCAGGTCGCGGCGGCGAGCGCCATGCTCGACGACGGCGAGATCGAACGGCGCGTCCGCCTGATCCGGCCGATGGAGCAACACACCGTCCCCTTGGCCGTCATGGCGGAAAGCCATTGGGTGGACGCTGACCGCGAACGCTTCGCCGCGGCCTGGCTGGCGGAGCTTGCCGAGATCCCAGAGTTCACGGAACGCACGATCCACGTCGTTGCCGGCTTGCTGCTGCCGATCTGGAAGCGGCTGCCGAACGAGTCGACACGGGTCTATGGGCTTCAGACCGACGCGGGCGAGCGGATCATCGGCCGCAAGGTCTCGGCGACCTGGGTCGCAAACGTCCTTGCGGCAGACGCGCCGACGTTGATGCCGGACGCTGCCTTTGCCGCGCTGATGGAGGGGCGGACCATCCTCGAGCTTGCGGAGGGACTCCAGCTTCGCCGAGCCCGGGTGATGGGCGCACACCGCATCGAATTGTCGGGCTTCAACGACACGATGCGCGATCGCTTGCGAGCCTACGGCCTCTTTGGCGAGATCATCTCCTGGAGGCTGCGCATGTTCGTGCCCACGGACGCGAGCGGCGTCGAGATCCTGTCGAAGGTGCTCGACGCCTATCCAGTTGTGCGCATCGGTGAGCGGGAGGCCGCGTGATGTCCCGCGATGTTTCTGAACTGGCAGGCCGCCTTGCGCGCGAGGCGGAGGCGGTGTGCCGACACTATCTTTCCAACGGCAAGCGGGCGGGGCGGTACTGGGTCGTCGGCGACGTGCACAACACCCCGGGCCGCTCGTTGTTCGTGCGGCTTCAGGAATCTCCGAAAGGCGCCGCCGGCAAGTGGACCGATGCCGCAACCGGCGAACATGGCGATCTCCTCGACGTCATCCGCCAAAGCTTGGCCTTGCGAGACTTTCGTGAGGTCGCCGAGGAGGCGAGGCGCTTTCTCAAGCTTCCTCGTTCTGAGCAGCAACCCGCACCGAGAGCTGTTCCCCCACTCGCACCGCCCGGATCGCACCAAGCCGCCCGTCGGCTCTTTGCTATATCCAGTCCGATCGAGGGGACGGTGGCTGAAACGTACTTGCAGCGCCGCGGCATAACCCGCATCCACCATGGTGGCAGCCTGCGCTTCCACCCACGGTGCTACTATCGGCCCGACGACCATTTGCCGACTGAAATCTGGCCGGCGATGATCGCCCGCGTCACGGATCTCGATGGTCGGATCACCGGCGTGCACCGGACCTGGCTCGACCCGGATGGCTTTGATCGTGTTCGGCTCGGCAAGGCTCCGATCGATACGCCACGACGCGCCATGGGCGACCTTCTCGGCAATGCCGTTCGGTTCGGCGTGGTGGACGACGTGCTCGCTGCCGGCGAGGGTATCGAGACGATGCTTTCGTTGCGCTACGTGCTGCCGAGCATGCCTATGGTAGCTGCGCTTTCGGCCAATCACCTCTCGGCCATGTTGCTCCCGACCGGCCTGCGTCGTCTCTATATCGCGCGCGATGCTGATGCTGCGGGGGATGCCGTGCAGGCGGTTCTCACGCATCGCGCGGAAGACGCCGGCATTGAAGTGATCCCGCTATCGCCGCGGCTGGGCGACTTCAACGAAGATCTGCATGTCTTCGGTCCCGATATCCTCCGAGCAGCCCTGCGGTTTCAGCTTGCGCCAGAGGACGTCGTTCGCTTCCTGCATTCGTCGACGGTGGCCGCGGAATAGCTCTTCGATCGACGTAGATAGGCCGGTCATAGGCGAGGCCAATACCGGAAGAGGACGCGACCTCGGCCTTCTAGAGGGCGATCGGACGGCAGCCGGACCGGGGCCGGCAATGGCTGCGTCCGGCTATTTTCCGCCGCGCGCCAGCGATGTGAAGACACATCATGCGACTGGCCGCGCGCTTTGCATCGCGAAACAAAATAGCCGGCCTCCGCCATCCTCCGCTACCGCTTCGGCCCTTTCGGGTGCTGGCCCGTTCCGCCCGCCGTCAGAGGATCGCCACGAAGGCCGCGATGGTCGCGGCCGATCCGGCAAAGGACCTCTTCCCATGACCGACCATGACGACATCGAACCGCCGCACGCCTCTTCCCCGACCGACCACGTCCTCACCGAATTACAGCTGTTCGGCTACCGTCCCTTCGACGACCAGCCCGATCCGAGACCGCTGCCCGAGGGAAAAATCATCGCCGGTGCGGTCTCTGACATCTTCGACGCCTTGGTTGCGACCCTGAACGACACGCGGCTTGAGCCGGACCTTGACGGTCTGCTCTGGTCGACCGTCAACCTGTTTCACCGGGCCGTTGATCGCATCGAACGCTACCTCGACGACAACGAGCAGGCGCAGCACAAGAGTCAGCGCGAGCAGAACGGGTCCGAAGTACGATCGGTCGAACTTGAGCGCCTGACGGCCGAAGGCATTTCGCTGATCGAGCGTCGCAACTGCTTGGAGCTCTTCCGTGACCAAGCCATCGACCACTTTGAAACTCACACCGGCTCATCCTGGCGCCCGCGATCCGGATCATTGGTCAACCACCGGTCGCTGACCGCAGCGATGATCGACTCTCGCGATTTCATCGCAGCCAAGCGTCGTGCCGAGACCGAGGTCATGTTGCCGCCGGGACCGAAAATCGCACTCACTGGCGGGCTCGATTTCAACGACCACCACCTGATCTGGGATCGCCTCGACAAGGTTCATGCGAAGCACCTCGACATGGTCCTCCTCCATGGCGGCTCACCGAAAGGCGCCGAACTGATCGCCTCCAAATGGGCGACCAATCGCAAGGTGCCACAGATCGCCTTCAAGCCCGACTGGATCAAGCATGCCAAGGCTGCGCCGTTCAAGCGCAACGACGCCATGCTCGAACTCCTGCCGATCGGCGTCATGCACTTCCCGGGCACGGGCATTCAGGACAACCTCGCCGACAAGGCGAAGCGGCTCGGCATCCCGGTCTGGAAGTTCGGCGGCGCGTGAGCGCCGTCTTGCTCGCCCCAAGACAAGATGGAGTTGCACGCCGCAACTCCGCCTCGTTTCGATTTTTACGTCCGAATCCGCGCCGTGGTGGTGGTGGAAGGCGCGACCGGTACATCTATGCAGATGGAGCCACCACCGTGCTCGCGCTCGGGCTTGTTCTCAATATACTCGCTATCGGTCTGTTCTGCTGGGTGATCTTTGCCCTCGCAGTGTATGCCCTGCCGTTTTTCGTCGCACTCAGTGTCGGGATGTGGGCATTTCGTCATGGCGCGGGCGTCTTCGGCGCACTGCTTATCGGAATTGCTTCTGGCGCGTTGACGCTTGCTGCTGGTCAGGTCGCCGTCGCCTTTAGTCGGTCCTTGACCTTGCGCGTCGCGATCGCAACAGCATTCGCGGTCCCTGCGGCAATCGCTGGCTATCATGTGATGTTCGCCCTGTCGCAGATCGGGGTGCCTTCGCTGGCTTGGCGCGAGGCCTTCGCTTGCGTAGGTGCGGTTTGCATCGGCGGCACGGCATGGGCGCGCTTGACCATTTTCGCGAAGACCTGCCCATCGAAGTCGGTCGGGGTGGTGGAGAATACGCCTCGACCAGTTCTTACAGCCGTCACGCATGAGTGATGAGGCTTCGTCACCATCATCGGTCGAGCAAGACCGCACAGGACGTCACGTTGAACGAGGGATCGTCGAGCTTGCGCGAGAGGTAACCGCATTCCCTCCTCGGGGCGCTTTAAGCAAGCCCTGTCAATCTCTGTCTGGCCCACATAGCTGCGTTGGGGCGGCGCGCGGCGCTCGATCATTCCTTCCGGGACGATACCGCCCTTTGCGGCAGATTGTTTCTCCTTCTGCGCCGAAACGTACCAACCTCTTGTGCAGCTCAACCGAGATTCGCCAAGTCTTCTCCTTAACATTGCGGTTCAGCACGCAGACCACGTGGCCTCTTTGATGGCTTGATCTGGCCGAAGATCGGCTTCGCCTCGATCGTCTGAGCCGCAACGCCGTTGATGCGACTTTCTTCCCCTGGGCTTCGCCCATTCCTCGCGGGACAAGAAAGTCGCCACAACGACGTCCTCCGCTGCGCTTCGGCCCGCGAGCGGGTGCGTCGTCGATCGTCTTCGGCCCTAGATCGCCATCGAGGCCGCGGTGGTCGCGGGCTCGAAACACAACAGGAGAAGTGACATGGCTAACATCGGTTCTTTCAAGAAGGTCGGCAACGATTTCCAGGGCGAGATCATCACCCTGAGCCTGCAGGCCAAGGGCGTCCGCATCGTCGCCGAGACCAACCGCTCCAACGACAACGCTCCCAGCCACCGCATCTATGTGGGCCGGGCGGAGATCGGGGCAGCCTGGTCGAAGCGCTCCGAAGAGGGACGCGACTACCTCTCGCTCAAGCTCGACGACCCCTCGTTCAACGCGCCGATCTACGCGAACCTGTTCGATGAGGAAGGCGAAGGCTACACCTTGCTCTGGTCGCGGCCCCGCAAGAACGGAGAGTGAGGCTCATCATCGCCCCGCCCGACAGCCTCGGGCGGGGTTCACTCTTGGAGAAAAGCCGATTGACCAAGGTTGCAGCTGCATCGGCTTGGTCGAGTTGATTTTTCACTTGTTTAAGACGCGCCCTTCCGTGGCGCTTGTCCGCATGGGCTGAACTCGCCCAATGCTATTCTTTATTGGAACGTAGACGCGCTGACCTGCGGCCTTTAGGCAAGGTCTTGGGTGTCGCCGCTCCCTTGGGTGGCTGAATAAAAAATTCAGATAAATGAACACCCAGCGTCTCGGCGAGCCGGTCGAGAAGATCAATTGTCGGATTCTCAGATTGCCGCTCAAGGCCGCTCATATATGAGCGGTCAATCCCGGCATCGTAGGCCAGTTGCTCTTGCGGAATGCCGCGATCCACGCGGATCCGGCGCACATTCCATGCCACGAGCGCACGAGCTTTCATGCGCCCAAACAGCCATTAGGCAGACCATCAAACCACTGGCTATAACCGAACTATTCCGCTAAGTTTCGCCTACAATGCAGATCAGCGAAGTGCGCGCATAAGCCTACATGACGAAGCCACCGTTAGATCCCGATGTCGCGGATGTCGCGCCGGATCAGCCGGTGCTGACGACCTATGACGAGCAGCATCTGGTGACGTATTGGCGACTTCTTGACGCCGAAGCCGATGGCGCTGAATGGAAAGAGGTGAGCCGGATCGTGTTGCATATCGACCCGGATCGCGAGCCGGCTCGCGCCCGCAATGCGTTTGATAGTCATCTGGCGCGCGCAAAATGGATGGCAGACCACGGCTACCGTGACTTGCTTCGCGGCGGCGCCACTAAATAGGAAAATCTGTCATAATGAGTTCGGCCTTGAGAACAGATTTCTCCGCTGAGGCGTGATCGCCTGAATGCATCACGCGATGCACAATTGGTGACTTCCCCAACAATCCCAAGCTTCATAGACATTGCGCCGCAATCGATCTACGGCAGGGAATCATAGCAATGTCTGAGTTCGACTGGCGCTCACCGGAGGCGTATCGACAAGCTATCAAGTCGGGCGAGATGGCGGATTTCGCCTGGGAGTCACTGCGGCGCAGCCCCAACTATCGAGCCTCCTATCGTGAAAATCAATCGCAGATGACTTCCGAATTCCGAAGGAGATGGGGCGTCTGCTTTCGCTCATGACCCTCAGGGGTCCTTTTACCAACAGACAATCTTCTGGGCACCTGAGGCGTTGCCGACGGTGGTGCCGCTCGTTCAGAGCACGTCCGGCTCAAAAGCGGTCGGCGCGAGGCTACGGCTTACCGACCTTTCATCGGGCACCATCAGACAGGCATCTGACGGCTGGCATGCCGTATTGCGCATTCAAGGGGCAAAACATCATCTCTGGCTGAAAGAGGCGCCGCAGTTTGGTGTCTCTTATGCGGCCGAACTGCCGCTCGATTCGGACTTTGAGATCCGCGCCCATGCCTCACATCGGCTCTGGCGCGCAATCAAGGGCCGCCGGCCGGGACCTCCCCTTCACCAGCTTTCGGCGCAGCGGCGCGAACGACTCGTCTTGGTGCTGCGAGCGCTCGATGGACGCATGGATGGTGCTTCCTATCGCGTCATCGCCGAGGTGCTGTTCGGCCGAAAACGCATCCCTGAGCGCGGCTGGAAAACCCACGAATTGCGCAGCCGAACCATCCGCCTGGTGCAGGCTGGCTGGGCTCTGATGCGCGGCGGCTATCGCGCATTGCTACGTCCCTCATCTCGCAACGAGTAGGGCAGGGTGCCGAAAATCATCGCTCAATCTTCGGCATCCCCCTAAGCACTTCTACTGCGCCATCGTGACCGTCGACGCGCGGCCAAAGCTGGCCACGCTCCAGACGCACCACGGAGTCGCAAATGCCCGATCCGAACGCCGGCCTGCCGCCGCGATACCTGCGCACGCCCGAAGCGGCGCGCTTTCTCGGGCTCTCTGGCCGAACCCTAGAAAAGCACCGCACCTATGGCACAGGCCCGACCTACCGCAAGCTCGGCGGTCGCGTTGTGTATGCGCTCGAGGACCTGAAGGCGTGGGCTGATCGTGGCGCCAAAACGTCCACCAGCGATCCTGGTGCAGGCACAGTCCTGCCCGCGAAACGGCACGCACCGATTCCGTATGCGGGCAAGGAGCGGCGCTGACCTATGCCGGACAGCAACTCAACTGCAGCCGGACGACGGCGGTCAGAGCGCGACCAACTCGATCTGTTTCGCGCGCTTCCTGGCGATCTCGCTCCACGGGACGCGCAAGACTTGATGGCGTATCCGTTCTTTTCGCTCGCAAAGTCGAAGCGGATCGTTCCGATCGACTTCCGCGCAGGTAAGATCACCATCCGTGTCGAAGCGGTGCCGGAGCATGGCCTGGCGACGATCTGGGACGCGGACGTTCTGATCTGGGCTGCCTCGCAGATCGTCCAGGCCCGTGATGCCGGTTTGAAAACCTCGCGCCTGATGGCCGGCACCCCCTATGAGATCCTGACGTTCGTCGGCCGTGGCACCAGTGTACGCGACTACGACCGCCTAAAGGCTGCGCTGGACCGATTGCAATCAACCAGCGTCATGACATCAATCCGGCAGCCGACAGAACGGCGGCGGCATCGCTTCTCCTGGATCAACGAATGGAAGCACACGAGCGATGCGCACGGGCATGCTCGTGGAATCGAGTTGATCCTGCCCGATTGGTTCTACACGGGCGTCCTAGACGAATCGCTCGTGCTGACCATTGACCGCGCGTATTTCGATCTGACCGGTGGACTCGAACGTTGGCTCTATCGCCTCGTCCGCAAGCACGGGGGTCGTCAGCATGGCGGTTGGAGCTTCGGTCTCGTGCACTTGCATGCCAAGTCCGGGAGCCTCTCGCCGCTCAAGCACTTCGCTTACGACCTGCGCCAGATCGTGCATCACCAGACGTTGCCGGGCTATCGGCTGGCTATCACACACGAGCTGAATGGCGAAGAACGATTGAATTTCGCGCCCATCGCGATCAACCCGCCTACCCAGCGGTTGCGAAAGCGTGGCGTTATCGGCCCTGCGGGGGATAAGCTGTGAATTCGCTCGTGCTATCAGGGACTGGAAGCCTCGTGCCTTCGGGGACGGCATCCACGTGCTATCGACAACCGAAATCACACCTAAAGCACTGCGACGCCAATCTTTCCAGCTCTCTTAACTTTACTAACATACTGACACTAACTTCTTGTTGTGAATCAGTACGTTGTGAACAAGTTGTCGGTGCGCGAGGTTTCGCGAACTCGTGCAACGTTTCGCGGAACGGCTCCAGGATTCGCGAACTGGATTCACAAACCAGGAGCCGGATCATGAGCAGGTCCGGCAACCTACGTGAGCTTCCGCGGCTTCGGTTTCCATCGTCGGTGACGACGTCCTGGTTTGGCGCGGCGATGGACGCGAAGCAGCGCGGATGCGTGATCCGGACTGAGAGCAATCCCGAACTGAGCCATCGCTTCAGCAATCACCACGTGGCGATGCTGATGAGCCCGATCGGCAGCGATCCATCTCCCGAGCGCCTCCGCTTGAGCGCCAGTCAATTGCGATTGCCGTCGAGGACGCTCAAGTGCAGCTTCCAGTCCGTGCTCCGCGCCTTTGAGCAGCCAGCGATAGAGCGTTCGGGCAGTGACGCCGACGCTCTCGGCGGCGGCCTCGACCACCGCGCCATCATGGACGGCCGCGAACGCGAACAAGCGCTGGCGCCGCAGCTTGTAGCGTTCACGGAGCGCACGCTCACGCAGATCGATTCCAGGCTCAGGAAGAGTCTCGATCCAGTTGCACCAGCTCCGGCGTCCTTTCGGCGAAGAAGCAATGGCCGGCGCGAGAATGACGCGCAGCCGATCGCTCATCTCGGCGGACAGATCCGGCACGCGAGCGAGCAGGCGATCAAGCCGTGGCGCATGCAGAATGGCGATGGCCGCCGACAGGCGCTTCGCGAGATCTTCAAGCAGCCAGGCGAGGATCAAGAGGCCGCCATAGTTCGAGCTCCACACAATATTGTTTTGTTCGCCGAGATCGAGGTCCTTGGCAATGCGAACGAACAGGCGCTCGCGATACTTCCGAGGGATGTCGATCCAGACCATGCTGAGCAGCACGTCGATCAGCGCCATTGTGGTCGGCCAGTCGAGGGTGCTGCAGCCCGGCAACCTTGTTCGGTTCAATTGCTTGCCCGCAACAAGGATCGCCTGAAGGCACAGTGCCGATGGAGGGGCGAGAACTCCTATGGTGCCGGCGAGCTTCAGGCCGCATTTTCGGCAGATGGTCAAGTCGACGGGTTGACGCGTGTTCAGACCAGGAACTCGCAGCACGCAGCGACAAGACGGGCAATGTCCTGTCAGGACAATACGATGCTCCGCGCAGACGCCAGCCCATCCATTCATCCAGAGCAGTCGCAAATAGCCGGACCGGTCTTCGGCCAGGCACCGCGGACAGATACCAATACGCCGGTCACGGCGGCTCCGATGCGAGCCGAAGTGATATTTGCTGCCGATCCGTTGCGCGGCCTCATCATGGCGGGCAATCGCCCAATCTCTGAACGTCATTGCTGCAAGGTCGCGTGTGCTGACACCTGTCTTCTCGGCGATCAGCGCCAGCGCTTCGGTCGATGGACGGCGCCACCAGTCGGGATCGGCAGTCGCATCAACGCCAAATGCAATGCGGCCCAGCGCCAGGGGCGACAACCTCAAAGCGGCGCTGAGCCTCGTAATCCAGGATGCCAGCGCTTCTCCGTTCTGCGGAACGACACGCAGAGGCAGGAGACAGGTCATTGCCGGAGCTGGCGGCAATGCCGTGACCGCAAACAGATCAGATTGCAACACGCCGACGCTCGGAGGGTCTGATGAAGCCTGCACGCTCGATCATGCGCGGGGAGATCGTTTCCGCACCCGTCTCGATCGCCTTAACGGCGGCGCGGACGACAATCGCAATGATCTCGCCAAGCACGCCTTCGGCGGCGGATAGGATGCGCGCTGTCATCGCTGGATCGGTCAGATTAGACGGCCTGCGCAGCGGCAGCACCGCCTCCAGGGTGCTCAGTAACCGGCGATATTCGTCGTCATCGGTCCAAACGGGCAGGGGGAACGGCTCAAATCGGTTGACGAGCTGTTCGTCACTGCGGATCGCCCGCAGCGCTTCGGTCGTTCCGACGCCGACCAGCGGGATCTGTAATTCGTTGCCGAGCCAGCGCAGTACGTTGAGCAGTCGCCGCTGCTGCATCGCCGTTCCCGAGAGCAGATTGTGGAGCTCATCTATCACTAATAGCCGTACGTTGGTCGCGCGCATGAGGCGCACCGCCGTGTCCTGCTTGGTGGCGATCCGATCGCGTGGGTTGAACGGCATTCCCAGCGCCTCGAGGATCGCGCCGAAGAAGCGGCCCTCATCTGGCCCCGAAGGCATTTGTACCTTCAAGACTGGAATGAGTGCCGCGCCGTCAGCAGGTTCGCTCGCGGCATTCGCCAGATGCGTTCGCCGGAACTTCTCCACGATCATCGTCTTGCCGTTGTTTGTCGGGCCGACCAACAGCAGGTTTGGCATCCGCAGACGCTTCGGGAAGCTCAGCAGGTCTTCCAGCGCCGCCAGGACGGCTTCCGCCCGTGCGTAACCGATCCATCGATCCGTGCGGATGCGGCGTATCCGCGACCCTGCATCTTCAGCCGCAAATGGGCGCGTCGTCGGGCGGAGATGTGCGTAATCGTTGCTCATTCCCACTCCTCGACAGGGAACATCCGCTCGTGCGGCTGCAACTCCTTGCTGATCTGCTCGAGGGTATCGCCCGCATCGAGCTCGACCGGGAGCAGATCGGTACGCTCGCTCGCGGGCACAATACGTCTGCGCCGTTCGTGCTGCCGGCGTGCCGTCTTGCTGGACAGCACGGCATCATCGGCAATCTTGCGCATGGTCTCTATCGTGCGGAAGATCGCAGCCTCATCGACCAGCGAGCGGCCGTCCTCGCGCAGCCGCGTCAGCGCCAAGCGATGCTCCCACAAGCTAATCGGGAGGCGCCGCAGATCGCGGTAGCTCAAGTCGTAGTAGGAGCCGTCAGGCCCGAGCAGATAGATCCGGCTGAGGTCGCGCGGATCGTAGCGGATGATCATCGGCTCCGGGTGTCCGATCCAGGTGGTCAGTACGTCAGCCCAATAAGCGATCGAGTGCAGTGCCACGCCGTCGCGCCGGATCATGCGGCGAGCAATCGGCAGGAAGTCGATCAGGAAGCGGCGAGGATCGGTGACCGCTGTCGGCTCGCCACGGCCGAGCGTCGTGCTGTCGCCAACCGTGCCGCGTTTCCAGGCAGCCAGTGGCGTTGTGCCGATGCCGCGGTGCAGATCGCAGTGATAGATGCCTGCAACCGCATGGCCAAGCCAGCGCTCAACTTCATCGAGCGTCATGGCAGCCGTCTTGTCGGGGTTCAGCTCGCCTTTGGTCCGGACATCGGAGAAGGTGGTGCCCGGCAACAGATGAACCTTACCCATCATGGTGCCGATCAGCCGCTCGATGTGCCCGCCATAATGCGGCGTTCGCACCGGCCTGTAATCAATGGCGATGCCGTATTGCTCGCAGCCGCGCTTCAAGGCTTCGGAGCGGAACTCTTTGGCGTTGTCCAGGTGCAACCGCTCGGGGATACCGCGCACCGGCCAGACTGCATCGATCCCGCGCTCGGCCAACCAGCTCTCCTTGGACAGTGCCGCATGGCTCAAACAGAGCGCGACCGATGTCGCAGACGGCGGCTCCAGCGACAGGTGGAATCCGGCAACACAGCGTGTGCAGACATCGATTGCGAGCGTCAGCCACGGTCGCTGAATCGGCTTTCGGGTGACGGAATCGACGACAATCACGTCGACCAGCGTGTGATCGATTTGGATCAGCGACAGTGGCCAGTGGGCCTCAAGCGAACCGACCGCGGGAAGGAAGCGATCGCGGGCTGCCTTTCTGCCCTGGCGCTTTGCGACGACTTCGCGTGCCGGGCGCGATTGCAGCCGTGCGGTAATCGCCTTGCGGCTGGGAGCGACCAAACCCGTCACCACGCAGCGGCGTCGGACCTCATCGACCAGATCGCTGATCCGCGGTTGCTGACGCGTCAAATAGACATCCTCGATGACGTTATTGATCAGCGCGTCAACCTCCTGATCCAGCAAGGACGTGCCTGGCGCCGGTCCCCGGCGGCGCGGCAGCAGACTCGTCAGGCGAGCATCGGCGAGGTAGCGCCGCAGCAGCGCGTAGACATGCGTCTGTCCGCAGGCGAGCTCGGCCGCGGCAGCCGCCACGTCCTGTCGCGAGCGCCTCGAGTTCTCGGCGAGCCGGCGGATGACGGGCAGATAGCGGCGCGCTTCGTTCCATGCGACGACATCCACCATCGAGATCTCTGGCGCGCTCATGGCGCCGTTACTCGCGTGTCGATGGTAATCGGCAGCGTCAGATCGACGACGAGACAGCCGCGCGCGATCAGTCGCCACACGACCGCGAGGCTGGCTTCGCGCGGCGCCGGCAGCAGATCGACCAACTGGCCAAAGGTGGTTGCATGCGCGCCGGCATACGCGACAGTTTGCGCCGCTAGCACCGCGTCAATCGGCGCACTTCTCAGCGGCAACAGTCGCTTTGCAGCTTCAAGGCGTGGACCGCGGATGCCGCACTCCGTCGAGATCCTGAACCGCGCGCCGTTGTTGCTCGCCCAATACCGCGCGGCCGCAAAGGCCGGCCGGAGCCGGATCCATCCGGCTCGCAGATCGGCGCGGTACTTGATCTCGACAATATCGGTTCGGCCATCGCTCCAATCGACGCGGAAGTCCGGCGTATACCGGCGCGGCCGACCGTCATCCCTGAAGCGGATTGTCACCGGCTGCGCCGTGACGACGGCACCAGCATCCATGAAGCTCGTGAGCGTCACAAAGTCCCGCTCAAGCGCGCTCTCATGCTCTGTCAACCCGGTCCCCAGCGACTGGAATCCAGTCACATGCGACCGCCGGCTCAGCGGAATGCGCCGCAAATCGCCCTCCATCCGGAAAACGACTCAGTACGCAATCCTCGCACATTTTGCGATCAGTTCACAAACATGGAACGAACTCTATGCACGCAAGTCCTTGCGCGGACTCAGGTCCGCTCTCCCGCCGATTCACGAAACCTCGCCCACCGACACAAGTCGGCCGCGCGTGCAACGAGGATGCCTCATGCATCCACACTCTCACGCGCAAAGCTTCGCTGCAATACGATTGTTATCTCCAATCTGCTCGCGCGAACGCGATCGCGCGCAAATCTTCGCGATCGTTGGCGTCGACATCATCGCCTGGTGCGCGTCACGTCCTTTTGCAGCCACTCGCTCGTCGAGGAGAAATCGCTAACATCCGTGGTTGGCACGATGGCCACCACAAGCCGAAATCTGAGGAAAGGGCGGTCAGGCTAACCAGCGCCGTGCTTAACGGCTTCAAACGTCGTCATGAAGCCGCCGGCAAGAAAAGTTGCGATCTCACCCAAATCCCCGTCTCCTCGGGAGACGCTGCTCCGCCGTGGCGGAAGGAAAAGGCGCGCGTGGAAGCGGCCGGGTCGCGGACGCCTTTAAGCCGCCGCAGCGACCCGGCCGCGCTTGCAGCCGGCGCCAAACCGGAAGGTCGTGCCACTGGTCCAGATCTTGTGCAGCAGCACGGCGAGCGCGCGCGCCACCGCCGTTGCGGCGCGTTTCAGATCCTTCTTCTTGGCCAGCCGCGGGACCCGCAGCCGCAGCTTAAAATTCTTCGGAATGCGCGTGAGGATCACGATCGCCGCCTCGTACAGGATCGCTCGCGTCAGCTCATGGCGGCATTTGGAGATGCTGCCGATCCGGTCGGTCTGCCCGGATTGATGACGCCGCGGCGTCAGCCCGAAATGGACGCCGACATTCGTCGACTTCTTGAATCGCGCCGGACCATCGACGGTGGCGCGCAACGTCAGCGCCACGAGCGCGCCGACACCGGGCACGGTCATCATCCGCCGCACCGCGCTGTCGCCGCGCGCTGCCGCCAGCGCCAGGCGGTGCAGTTTTGCCAACTGCAGCCGCATGGCGTTGCGGGCGTCCAGCAGCGGCCCGACGATCGCTTCCAATTCCTTCTTCGCGGCCAAGAGATCGCGCACCGGTGCGTCAAAACGCCCGACCGAGATCTCGCCGACCTTGAGGCCGAACGGGCGCAACAGGCCGTGGATCATATTCTCCATGTCCGGCACCTCGCCGAGCGTCGCCTTGCGCCCGACCTGCAACGCCCGCTGCGCTTGCGCGCTTTCCTATTCGACGGCACGGGAACAACCGGTCTGCATCATCTGCGCAATGCCCTTGGCGTCGTTACGGTCGGTCTTGTTCAGAATCGCGTTCGGCGCCGGCTTGGCGCGCCCAGTCTCGATGCAGGTCGCGGCAACGTCTTTTTCGCTCAAAGCCGCGAACAGCCAGGCAGACTAGGGGAACCCGTCCAGCTCGACGTGCTTCCGCCGGACCCTCCATTCCGCGAGACTCAGCCCGGTCGCGTCCGGATCGGTCTCGAGTGTCGCTTCCTCGACGAGGTTGCCGTCGCCGTCCACCACGCAAAACATTCATCGTCTGAAGCGACACCTCGATCCCCGCATAAAATGCCGTCGTTCGTCGCTACCAAACTCCGTCGGAACGCGCCGGCCGTTCCGTTCCCGAACTGTCGCGAAGCATCATCTCCACAATCCGGCCGGCGAGGGGACACAAGTCACTACCTCGGAAACCTGCAATGCTTTCGGCTCTTCCAACGAACTGGAGCCTTGCCGATGTGGTCCTTTGGAGCAGGATTGCTGCAAGCGTTCGGCGGCCACGATTTCATCGAAGCGTCATTACAGCGGTCTTGCCGACGCCAAGGCTCTTCGTGCGATGCGCCAGCGAAGCGCATCGTTGGCACATCAAAAAATCCTCTCAACAATATGGAGCAGTCAGGTGAGCGAGGTCACAATTGTTGAGCTTTTTTGGCTCGAGAAGCGCATCGAAAATCGAATCCGATTCGGCAAACCTGCGTCAGAGAGGATCGTTGACCATCACCGGCGCATTCTCTCGTTTTTGCCCGGTAGCATCTTCGCGTTCGTGCGCTGGACGTCCAACGATTTCGGAACCATCCTGTCTCGGATCGACATTTTGCGCGCAGTCGCGCCAGGGCAGCGATACTCAACTGTGCCTTGGGTCAGCCCCGGCGGCGAAAGCCTGCTGCGATTGTCTGGCTGGCCAAAGGTCGAGCGCGTCCTCCAGTTGATCGACGCCGTTGAGTCACTTGGCATCGATCCTGCCGATGCGGCCCCTGACTATTGGCATCACGCTCACAACCGTCTTTCCGTCAACGAAACGCCACGAGCTTATACCCGTGCGCGCCACCAGGCGTGGCTCCATCGGCGCAGGATGGCACTCTGATGGGGCGGCTGGGAAACATTCTTGCGATGTGTGGGGCTACAATGCTCGCGCTCTGGCCAATCAACAACACCTCACCATTGTACATCTGGAATGCTTCAGACAGCGTGCCGATCGGCCTCTATCGCTTGCAAGAGGCCGGACGGTTGTACGTCACTGAGCTCGTAGTGGTTCGAGCGCCAGACCCGCTCGCGACTTTTCTCGACCTCAACGGCTATTTGCCTAGCGGTGTTCCAATGCTCAAGCGTGTGCTGGCGCTGCCCGGCCAAACCGTCTGCAGAACGGGCCTCACAATCATCGTCGACAGCATACAGATGGGTGAGGTAAGCGACCGCGATCGCCGCGGCCGGCGGTTGCCGGTCTGGCAGGGCTGCCGGGTCATTGCTGAGGGCGAAGTCTTTCTCATGAACTGGCAGTCGGCGGACTCGCTAGACGGCCGATATTTCGGACCCCTGCCGAGATCGGCCGTCATTGGGCGAGCGCTCCCGGTGTGGACCAGGGAGAAGTAACGATGCCGGATTTCCCCTATTGGCCTGTCATTCCTCCATACGGTTGGTCGCAACATCGCTCCTTGTTCTCGGCCAACTTCTCGAGCATTGGCGCGCATTGCCGCAGGATCGGGCGGCCTCAAGGCCGGCTGGGAGAAATGTTGTACTTGGCGGCTGTCCGCACAATGGGATGTGGGGCCGCTGCTTGCTCTTTGGGAATTCTACTGACGTTCGGACCGCCCCCGACCGCTAGAGCGGAGCTCGCATCGCGCGCACCAGCTGCGCAATCCACAACCCTGCTTCCTAGCTTTGCATACGCCGCCTTCGTGACCGAAGCCTCCCATCGGTTCGCGATCCCGGAGCGTTGGATCAACGCCGTGATGCAGGTCGAAAGTGGCGGTAATACGCACGCCATATCGCCTCAGCGCTGGGGCTGATGCAAATCATGCCCGCGACTTGGGTCGAACTGAGCGCTCGTCACGATCTTGGTATCGATCCGTTTGATCCGCACGACAACATTATGGCTGGGGCAGCGTACCTTCGCGAGATGCTCGACCGGTTCGGATCGGAAGGGTTTCTTGCAGCCTACAATGCGGGACCGGAGCGGTACGAGCAGCATTTGACGACGGGCCGAACCCTTCCAAATGAAACGCAAGCCTATGTAACCAGAATAACACCATTGATTGGTCTTGAGCGGCGCAAGAGCGGTGGTCCGGCCGCCAGACAGGTCGTCCTGAGGCAGCAGGCTCCGGTTTTTGTTGAGCGATGCGGCAGCTCATCCGCTGCCGACAAGTGTGCACCAGGAGTGCGCACAATGAATTCGTCGAAGCCCGCGACCAAAGCGGTTGCCACTGCACTCGTACCTCGCGCGACGGGGCTGTTTGTGCATCGATCAGTCAAGGTGCAGTCGCCATGATAGCAATCGCAGTTGGTCGCATGGCCTCGAAGGAGCTCGCACCTTTGAGAATGGTCGGGAGGGAGCAAGGGGGAGCCGACCGGCGAGGGCAGGATAAAAGCCGCAAGGTGCGGCCGGTCGGTTGTGCGAGAAAGTGTATCGATTTCAATGATCGAGTAAACATTACGGGGACTCAGAGCAAAGTTCATCTTTCCCCAAGGCGCTGTTCTTACACGGCTTTCGGTACCTTGCGGCAGCCGGAATGACGCGTGACAATGATCTTCGGATCCGTCCCGGCCGTATCCGTTCCACGCGCACGCCCCGGACAAAGCCCTTTTTGGCGCAGGCACTCACAGCCGCTCAGAAGGCCGGCGGCCTCTCGCGCGGCAAGCATGGCCATGGCCGTAAATTTGGACGCGGCCGCGCCGCGAGCATCGCTGCGGCGCGGCTTCTCAACGCCCGCGCCCGGGGCGCAATGGTCAAGGCGCGGGTGGTGCGGCGGACGCGTTCGCCGGGCGCGTTGCGCGCTCATATCGGTTACCTGCAGCGCGATGGGGTCACGCGCGACGGCGCTCCGGGCAAACTATTCGACGCTGCGGGGGACGATGCGGATGGTCGCACCTTCGTCGCGCGTTGCGAGGGTGACCGCCATCATTTCAGGTTCATCGTCTCGCCTGATGATGCTGGTGAACTTGCCAGCCTGCGTAGCTTCACTCGGGAGCTGATGGACCAGGCCTCGCGCGACCTTGGCACACGGCTTGACTGGGTCGCGGTCGACCATTGGAATACCGAGCATCCGCACATTCACATCCTCGTGCGGGGCCGTACGGATGACGGTGCTGACCTCGTCATCAGTCGCGATTATATCGCTATGGGCCTACGCGCCCGTGCCAGCGACCTTGTCACGCGCGAACTTGGCCCTCGCTCGGAGCTCGAGATACGCCAGAGCCTTGAGGCGGACATGACAGCCGAACGCTGGACCAGGCTCGACCGGGCGCTTGCCCGGGAAGCGGGGACGGCGAACGGCGCCATCGATTTGAGGTTAGAGCGGGATGCCGGGCGCGATCCATTCCGGGAAATTCGGATCGGTCGGATGCGGACGCTTGAGCGGCTCGGGTTGGCGGAACCTGCGGGGCCCGCGGTCTGGGTCCTCGCCGCCGATGCGGAGGCGCGATTGCGCGCGCTTGCCGAGCGCGGTGACATTATCAAGCGGCTGCACAAAAGTCTGACGCGGGACGGCGCCAGCCGCCCTCCTGCATCCTGGGCACTGGAGGGCGAAATTCATGGCGAGCCGATCGTTGGCCGTCTCATCGCGCGCGGGCTTGATGACGAGCTCAAGGGCACAGCTTTTGCCATTGTCGATGGGATTGACGGGCGCGTGCATCACGTGAAGCTTCCTGACCTCGAGGCGGCTGGCGATGGGCCGATCGGTGGGATTGTGGAACTTCGCCGGTTTGCGGACGCCAGTGGTCGAACACGGACTGCGCTCGCGGTTCGCTCGGAACTCGATCTAGATCAGCAGGTCGCGGCGGACGGAGCGACTTGGCTAGACCGCCAGCTCGTCGCGCGAGAGTCTGCCGAGCTCTCGCGCAATGCGTTTGGCGCCGAGGTTCGTGCGGCACTCGAACAGCGCATCGATGTTTTGGCCGGGCAAGGGCTCGCCCAGCGCCATGGCAACAAGGTCCGGCTAAGCCGCAATCTGATCGACACCCTCCGGAATCGCGAACTCGACATCCTCGCACGACGCCTTATGGAGGAAACGGGCCTTCCGCACTTGCCATCTGATGCAGGTGAGCAGATTTCGGGGGTTTATCGTCGGCGCCTCTCACTGGCCTCGGGGCGCTTCGCGATGATCGACAACGGCCTTGGCTTTCAGCTTGTGCCCTGGTCGCCTTCGCTCGAGCGTGAATTGGGCAAGCAGGTCAGCGGCATCGCCGGTCCAGGCAGCGTCGACTGGGACTTCGGGCGCAAGCGCGGCCTATCGCTCTGACCTGAGGTCCTGGCGCTGCACTGCGCCCAATTGCAGGGCGGGCGAGACTTGGTTGCCCCCGCGTGGACTGGTCAAGACGGAAAAATGGGAGAGGAGCGACAGTGAGCAGCGAATGGCAATGGAGGATCCACCGTTCTGGACGTATCTCTTTATCGCCTCTGGGTTCCCTCGACCTTGATGGCGCTCGATGGTCGGCTGGACGCAGCCGTGTGGAAAAATGCGCCGTTCACGGTGAGCTTGCTGAGGCTCGTCAGCCTCTCAACGGCCAAATCGGCTAGCAGGACCCTTCGAATCTAGATGGCCATCCCGTGCGCGGAAACGGCATGGGACTTGAAGTGATCGGAAGATGTCTGGCTGTGGCTTGATCGCGGTGACAATACCTCCGTGCGTGCTGGTCCCGGATGCCGATGCTCAGAAGCTCTGCTGAAGACTCCGCCGTTTCGCTCACCGCTTTTCCGTCCGCCAGAGTCCAGCTTGCTGGACGCCGTTGTGCGGGTATCATCGAGCGGGCGAATAGGGATTTTAATCTGCTCGACTGTGGAGGCATTCGCGCGAGGTTATCCGCGTATGCAGGCCGGCGAGCAATCGGACAACTCCGGGCCGGCAAGCAGCTTGAGGAGTGGACAGGCGAACTGCGACCGATACGCGCAATGATGATTTGGCAAACGCTAGGCGCCTGTACCAATCTCCAGAGAGAGCGCAACAGCTGATGTGCAACTTCCAAGCATCTAGCGGGCAAAAACAATAGGCCGCCAATAGGCGACCGATTGGAGGACGGACTCGCTCGATACCGATCTGCGGGAGTATCTCGATGACCGTCGGCCCGGCAGTGTCGCCCCTTGGGGAATAAGCGCTCCTGCCGGGACGCTGCCCGCATGAACCTCATGCTCCAACTCCGCGAACCCCGCCTCCTACCGATTTAATCCGCGAACGTCCGCCTCATCAACAACGAGTTGTGGCACGCCGCACGCTCTCTGGATCGCGCGCGCTTGACGGAGGGCTAGGGGAAGACGCGAGCTAGCCTTCGCAGGAATCTATAACCCGGAGCGTCGCTTCGCGAAGGCCGGTCGGTTCGCCTCAAGCGGCAGCACGGTACAAGTTTGAAGCCTGTTCTGGGCCGAGCGAAATTTTTCGGCCCAAACGCCGCTTCCTGATCTGACCCGCCGATCCCTTCGCTAGGGCGCGCGCGACTACGAGAAACGTAAGCCCCTGATTGTGGCCAACAGGTCGATGGTGTCGATATCCGCACGCCATGTCTGCGACAAAAATCATCTGGCATCAGGTGATCCTGGTTTGCCTGATCGCGTTCACCTTCGTGTGGGCAGCGACGCAATGGACCGCCTATCAGCTTGCGTTCCAGCCGCAGCTTGGACCGGCTTGGTTCAGGCTAGGGGCCTGGCCCATCTACCAGCCGTTTGCCTTCTTCATCTGGTGGTTCGAATTCGACGCTTACGCGCCCACGATATTCCTCCAGGGGGGCACCATTGCCGGGAGCGGTGGGATCGCGGCAGTCGCCGCAGCAATGGTGCTTTCTGTCTTGCGCGCGCATGAGGCTCGCGATGTCACGACTTACGGATCAGCGCGTTGGGCCGATACGCGCGAGGTCAAACGGGCGGGGCTGCTAGGCGCCGATGGCCTCGTGCTCGGGCGTTTCGATGGTCGATATCTTCGCCATGATGGGCCTGAGCACGTGCTCTGCTTTGCGCCTACCCGTTCGGGCAAGGGGGTCGGCCTGGTCGTTCCAACTCTTTTAACCTGGCCGCGCTCGGTGATCGTCCACGATATCAAGGGCGAGAATTTCCAGTTGACCTCGGGATGGCGCGCGCGCCTTGGAGATGTCCTCTTGTTTGATCCGACAAACGCGGCAAGCGCGGCCTACAATCCCCTTCTTGAGATTCGCCGTGGTGATTGCGAAGTACGAGACGCCCAAAACGTGGCGGATATCCTCGTCGATCCCGAAGGGGCGCTCGAGCGCCGCAATCATTGGGAAAAAACCAGCCATTCTCTGCTCGTCGGCGCGATCCTGCATGTCCTCTATGCTGAAGCTGACAAGACACTTGCCGGGGTGGCCAGATTCCTTTCGGACCCGTGCCGCCCGATCGAGACCACGCTGAATGCGATGCTTGCGACCCCCCATCTTGGTGATCGCGTTCATCCCGTCGTCGCTTCAGCTGCGCGAGAGCTGCTCAACAAGAGCGAGAACGAGCGGTCGGGCGTACTGTCGACCACAATGAGCTTCTTGGGCCTTTATCGCGATCCGGTCGTCGCCAAGGTCACCGCGCGGAGCGATTGGCGCATTTGCGATCTCGTCGACAGACCGCAGCCCGTTTCGCTTTATCTCGTCGTGCCGCCATCCGACATCGTCCGCACAAAACCTTTGATGCGGCTCATCCTCAATCAGATCGGGCGGCGCCTGACGGAGAGCCTGGATCCCGACCGGCGTCGCCAAAAGCTCCTCCTGATGCTCGACGAGTTTGCCGCCCTTGGCCGCCTCGACTTCTTCGAGAGCCAGCTTGCCTTTATGGCGGGCTATGGCATTCGCAGTTTCCTGATTACTCAGAGCTTGAATCAATTAGAACGCGCCTATGGGCCGAACCACGCGATCCTCGACAATTGCCACATCCGGATCGCCTTCTCCACGAATGACGAACGCACCGCTAAGCGCGTCTCGGATGCGCTGGGGACCGCGACCGAACTGCGCGCCATGAAAAACTATGCCGGGCATCGCTTAAGCCCCTGGCTTGGACACTTGATGGTGAGCCGGCAAGAAACGTCCCGTCCGCTCCTGACACCCGGCGAAGTCATGCAGCTCTCATCGAAGGAGGCGATTGTGATGGTTTCGGGCCTCCACCCTCTGCGTGCCACCAAGGTTCGTTATTATGAGGACCCGCAATTTCAGAAGCGAATCTTTAAGCCCGCTAACACAGGAACGATTCTCTTGTCCTCGCGCCAGGATGAGGACTGGTCAGGGCACCCAATCGCTGCGCCCTCGATTGAACTGCTTGCGCCCCGGCAGCGAAAACGCAGCGATCCGAACGGGGGGCTGCGGCGCGAGCCAGAATTGCCGCAGCACGAGGAGATCGAAATCAAGGCACCCCTTGCGGAACAAGAGTTCGATGCTGGTCCCGATGAGCCGGACGCAGATGCGGTCCAGGCACAAGCCTTAAGCCGCGCAATGCAGGGAGTAGCGCGAGCGACCAGCCTCGACCCTGACGATGGCATGGACCTGTGAGCGAGCCGAAATTGGTGAAAAAGATTCAGCTCAGCATCTACCTTGATCCGCAGACATTCAGAACGCTTGACGTCTTCGCAGAGCGTCGTGGCCAGCCCAAGTCGCTGGTCGCAGAGGCCGCGATCGCGTCATTTCTCTCGCCTGACGATTCCGACCGACGCGAGGCGGTTGTTGCCAAGCGGCTGGATCGGATCGCGCGGCTGCTCGAACGTCTCGAACGCAATGACACCATCATGCTGGAGACGCTCGCCCTGTTCATCCGCTTCTGGTTGACGTCGGTGCCGGCGTTACCGGAACAGTCTAGTCCAGCCGCCCGAGCCAAAGGCGCCGAACGTTATGATCGGTTCATTGAAGCACTCGGCCGAAGGCTTTCCAGCGGATCAACCGTTCTGAAAGAGGTGAGCTTCGATTTGAACGCCGGAATTCCAGAGTAATTCAATCAACCGCCGGAGCGGGCGGACGATGCAGGACTACAAGGGAATTTGCGAGGGTGATCGCGCCGAGTACATTTCGGCCGCAAACAAGGATAGGGCCAAATCGAACGGATCGAGCGCGTTAGATCAGGGTCGACGGCAGATATCTGAGTGGGCAGGCTGCATGACATCAATGCTAGAATCTGAAGCGAGTTGAGACGAGGTCCGGCCTCCATTCGAGCTGCCGATCAATTGAGTAACGCCGCTTGCTTGCAAGCGCAAGCCTCTCCAGCCTTCGCAAGGTCTTCTTAATGGTTGCCCCTACCAGTTTTTGCGGATTGCACGGCAGGTCCTCTGTGTTAGCAATCCACATTGTCCGGCCTGACTTCGCGAACACCATGTCGAAAAATGCGACAACCTACACCGCCCCAAAGATCAGCGATCGGTGCGACATGATCCATTTACGTCAGATAGCAATCAGGCGGAGCATGAGACCGCCTGCAATAAGTTTCGGCCTTCAAAAGGGACGCGAACTAAATCGTCCCCTTTCGATAAAGGGGGCAACTGGGCCAAGAGAAGCACATTGGCTTGGAGCCGTTCAATGAGGCCCAATTCCCCCGGGTTGCGACGATGGCCAAGCATCCTCACACTAAGATCAATCTGATCAGCTCCCTCGCCTTGCGACCAGACGGCGTTAAGCAAGCAAAGTTGCGCAAGGCCACGGGATGGAAGCTTGTCCCGATGCCTCTGATCGCCAAGCGGTGCAAGAAGCAGCTGATTTCCAAACGTGAGAAGGGCAACGTCACTCGCAAGAATGGCAGGATCGCCAGCAAGAGCGGCCACTTCACCACGTACCACATGATGGCGCATCATTCGACTACGGCAGTAGCCGACGCGACTACCCACACAGCGGGCAGAAAGCCTTATCCCTCAATGCATAAGCCAAGCGAAGGAAAACGCGTCATGAGCCAAAGTCCTGCAGGGCGTTGCGCAGCTATCCAGACAGGGAGGCTTAGCTATTGCCGCTTTTCGCGCCGGCTATCCCGCTTCGAAGGAATGCGGGAAACTATCATAGCCCATTTCGATGCCAATGCCGAAATCGCGAAACTCGGCTCGCTCGCGGAAGCAACGCAGCAGAGCTTTGACGTCTTGAACGTCAATTTCCGCAGATCCTATTTCAACGTTCAAAAGGCATTGCGTCTGATGCACAACGGCAGCGCGATCGTTTTCACGTCTTCTTTGTCCGATCAGGCCGGAATCGCGGCCACATCGACCGTGTTGGCAACGAAGGCTGTACGGCGCAACTTCACGCGAAGGCTTGGCGTCGAGCTGATCCGCCGAAGCGTCCGGGTAAACGCCGAGAGCTCGGGCGTCACCGAAGGCCCACTGTTTTTGAGGCTCAGCATTGCCGAGGTCAGCGTGCAAGAACACGGAAAGGCCCTGCTGGAGCAGATATCCGTGAAACACTTCGGAAAGCCGCGGAAGATCGCGACGGTTGACTTTTCTCGCTTTCGACGGCGCATCCTACATCACCGGCATCGATGTGGCTGTCGATGGCGGACGCAGCACGCAGCCCTGAGTCCAACAATCCCTGCCGGCGTGCTCGAACCAGCCCCTCCAGACGCCATCAAGATTCACTACTGTCGCCGCACGGTGCTCCGGGAGGTGCGGGCGCGGCCTCAGTAAACAACCGCAGTTTCAGGGCGCAGTATCCAGGCCTATGCTGGCCGGATGGAGCAATCAGTACTTTTCAGGTGCCCGCGCACCGGCATACACGTGCAGCACCTGCTGACAGGACTGGAGCAGATCGGTCCCGACAGTCATCTGCCGGTCGTTTGTCCGGCATGCTGGTCGGTCCATTTGGTGAATGCCTCTACCGGCAAGCTGCTCGGCGACCGCAGTGCTTCCGAAGTGCGGTGTGGGCGGTCGACCCGTGACATCCGGCATGCTCACCCCGGTTTGGGTGCGCATCCTTTCCCGGTTTTGGTCGTGTATCGTCCTTGGAAAATCCAGCACCTTGGAGCCCATGCGAGGGTCGATGCTTGCTGCCGCTGCAGACGTCGCAGTCGACCTCGCTGCCGGCGCTCTTCGTCAAACCTCGCCAGCATCTGAGACGGAGCTCACGGCTGGCACGGTGCGGGGAAGCGGCAGCGTGCGTTGAAGGTTGCGGCTGGCCGGCGACGGCTTGCCGAGCTTGGCATCGTATCTCTCGGCCAGCACCAGAAGCCGCTTTCGCGTGAACGGGTCGGCCTTATCGGCAAGATCGCGGGCTCGCTGTGCAAAGCCCCTGTAGAACTCGACATCCATGATGTGCCCCCACTCAACGCTACCAAGGTCGCACTTAAGTACATCGACGGCTCCGACGTCAAGGCGGGCGAGCAGGGTGGGCCCGTCGCAGAATGTTCTGCGACGAGCCTGTAGCAGCCGATCTGGAGCAAGTAAGCTCGCCGTCGGCAGCGGCAATTCACATGGCAGTCCTGCATAACATCCGGAAGGTGCCCGGAGTGCGGGGGGCCGACGAATCTGGCTGGCGAGGACGGCACAAGGAGCGCTACGTCTGCAGCCACACGGGGGGGACCCGCTGCGCGATCCAGCCGTCCGCAAATGGGGCCGACAGTCCCCCTGAAGCCTCCCGACAAGTGAGTGGTCGCACCGGGGCCAGCAGATACATTTCGATGATCCTGAGGGGGGCTCGACGCGCGGCGCGCGAACGGTTGTGCATACCGGAAATCGACAAGGCAGGTGTATTCCGTCGCGCGCGCATGAGCTGGTGCGCTTGGTACGAGGCGCATTGGGCGGAAAGGGATGATGCCGGCGCATCCGCGGCGGTCGTTCGCGACGTCGCGGCCCCAGCGCGCCATCTAGATCGCGCTGGACCTCTTTTTCCGATCGGTAAGTTGTCGATTTCAAGGAAGGGTGCACGCACTCTCCGCGAAATCGCTCGTCTGTCGGCGACCTGATTGGTCTAGAGGAACAACAGGCTAGCACGTGAGCTCTTCCGCTGGTCTTTAGGAGTCCGCCGTTTCTTTCTTTCGGTACGCCAGACTGCGACCAGGATGTTCCCGCGGTTGAAGCGGCATGCGGTCTCGGCCCTTTTGTCGTGCGTCATCGCGGGGCGATTCATCCGTTTCGACCGAACATCCAGAGCACGCGCGTGCAAGCGCGGTCGGTGTGCAGTCGCAGAGAGAAGGAAGCTGGAGTATGGAGATGAGCGGTGAGCGCCGAAAAGAACCGAGCTCAAGTCGGAATGAAGCTGAGGTGGACGCGCAGCCGAGCCCAAGCGAAGCTCAGCGGACCAGAAAGATCACGATTCAAATTTCGGAGAGCATTTTCCAGCGACTTGAAGCCGCGACTGACCGCCCAGGGATGGGCAAGAGCGTCGTCGTCGAAGCGGCTCTTGAGCGCTTCCTGGATCCGGCGCCGCCTATAGAGGGTCTTGTTTACGAGGCCATCGAGCGAACGAATGAGCAGGTGCTCAGTCTGCGTACGGACATCGCGATGATCGCGGAAATAGTGGCCCTCCATGCGCGATACCACCTCACGCTGACGCCGCCGATGCCGCCATCAAAGCAGGACGAGGCGTGCGTACTCGGGCTTGAGCGCTTCAAGGCCTTTGCCGAGCAGGTCGACCGTCGGGTACGGCTTGGCCGGCCCTTGCTGCAGGAGACAATTGATCGCGTTGGAAATTCCAGGCGATCCGGGTCTGAAACGGGCGGCGGGGCGTCACGCGCCGTTGCACGAGCGCCAGTTGAAGAAGAACGCCACTATGTGGCCGCCGTAGGTGAACAATCGGAAGCGTGTGCTGTCGCCGAGGAGGGCGGCAGCAAGTTCAACTTTCGACAGTTGCCAAACGCCTTTTGCTAAAGATAGCCGCGCTCGGAGAAGCACGCGTAGCGATGTCACTGAGCAGATATCACGCGAAAAGCCGGTCAACCGGCCTTGGAGCTGGCGGATCATCTCTTGCGTGTTCCTTCCCTTTGCCGCGGGATATTATCTTTCCTATCTGTTTCGGATGATCAATACGCTCATTTGTGGCCGCCTCGCCTCTGAATTGGAGCTTGGTACGGCCGATTTGGGTCTGTTGACCTCGATCTACTTTCTGATCGTTACCGGCAGCCAGATCCCGCTGGGCATGCTCTTGGATCGCTTCGGTCCGCGCCGGGTCCAAAGTGCGCTCTTGCTGCTGGCCGCCGCAGGCGCTGCGCTTTTCGGATTATCGAGCGGATTCCTGTCGCTTCTGTTTGGTCGCTCGATGATAGCGTTTGGCACCGCAGCTTCCCTCATGTCTGGCCTGAAAACAATTGTCCTCTGGTTTCCGAGAGAGCGCTTGGCGCTCGTCAACGGCTATATGATCATGCTGGGTGCACTGGGCGCGGTGACGGCAACCGCACCAGCCGAGGCATTGCTTAACTGGATAGGCTGGCGCGGTCTATTTGAGGTGCTTGCCGTATCCAGTGCCACCACAGCCGCTGCGATCTATTTTTTAGTTCCAGAGCAAGACGCAGCTACGAAGAGCCCTCGAGGGATAGTCAGTCTGAAGACCGTCTATACGGATGGGCGGTTCTGGAGAATTGCGCCGATTTCTTCAACATGTATCGGATCCGCATGGGCCCTGCAGTCCTGGTGGGCAGCGTCTTGGTTGAGCGATGTGGAAGGGTTGGATCGAACAAGCCTTGTCACACAATTGCTCGTCATGGCGGTAGCCCTAAGCATTGGCGCATTGCTGCTCGGTAGGGTCGCCGATTCGCTGCGCCGGCATGGCAAGAACATTGAAACGTTGCTCGCGATCATAGCTGCTGTGTTCATTGCAGCCGAGCTCGCGCTGATCTTGCATCCACCTTTCCTGTCGCTACCGTCATGGATCATTGTGGCGGTGGTCGGATCAGCAATCGCCCTCAGCTACGCGATCATCGGAGATTACTTTCCGGCAGAATTGATCGCCCGCGCAAACGGCGTGCTCAACGTTCTGCATTTCGGGTGGGCTTTCCTGGTCCAGTACGGGACGGGGTTAATTCTCGAGCAATGGCCGGCAAAGGACGGGCACTACCCCTCAATCGCGTATCAGACGGCGTTCAGTATCAATGTGCTGCTGCAGCTGGCCGCCCTGGTCTGGTTCATCGCTCCTTGGCTAAAAGAGTTGAATTGGAAATCTGAGATCGCCCTCAGGCGCAAGTCGACGGACCAAAGCAGGTCAGTTCAGGTCATGATACCAAGCGCCGAAATGGTCATTTTGGAAGCCGATGAAGATGTGGAGTGGTGAACCCGGCCTTGCGCTGCCTGACTTCCCGCCTCGTCGGTCTACAGGCGCGTCACGTCCGGCCGACTGATTGCCTGAGAAGCTCCAAACAGCTGGTCGGATATGCGACATGCGTCGCAAGGTCGACAAGAATGACACGAAAAATGCGCAATATCAATGAGCGCTGGCTGGCACGCGACTTGCTATTTTTCTCGGCAGAGCCAGGTAAAGCGAATTAGAGCCATGACCAGTGTGACTGAGAGCGCAAGTCAAGTCGGTGCGGCGAACGTGCTGAGCGTCGGTTCGCCGGCCCCCTCGATCAAAGTTGAGGACTGGCTACGTGGCCAGCCCGTTACAAAGTTCGAGCCTGGGAAAGTATACATCGTCGAATTTTTGGCGACGTGGTGCGGAACATGTATCGCCTCGATGCCAAATTTGGTGATCCTGCAAGACAAATACAGGAACAATGGAGTTGAGGTGGTGGGCATCGCGGCTCACGAACAAGCTTCGACGGCAGATGAAGCGCGAGCCAGCTTGGACGCTTGGTTGACAAACAGCGTGCCAAATCTGAACTACGCGATCGCATTCGACTACGCCGGTGAAATGAGCAAGCTTTGGATGGATCCCAGCTTTTCTGTCGGGATTCCCACGTCATTCGTGGTCGACCGTGACGGCCGCTTCGCCTTTATCGGCCATTCGACGCAACTCGATAACGCGTTGCCCAAAATTCTGAACGGCTCCTGGGCAGTGAGCGATGAAGCCAAAGCGCTGGATACGGCGAGGATAAACACGGGTCGACGCAGAAAGCGCGAACTATCGCAGAAGCAAGCGCTGGTGGAGCCGATCTTTGCCAGACTTGAGTCCGCCATGAAGAGGAAGGATTGGGCGGCGGCCCTTTCAGCGGTTGAGGAGGCACTCGCTGCGATGCCGGATGAGGTCACCTTCCGTGGGCTTCATGCGGAATTGTTGCTTCACAAGATACGCGACATGGGGGCCGGCCTGCCGGTATTGCGCCAATTGGTTCGCGACGCGATCGACAAGAAATCGGTGGTTTGGATGAGCGTGGCCATCCGCCAACTGTTCGACGCCGCGAAAGACTACTCCGGTTTCCCACATGCCGAGCGCTTTGCCATGGGTAAGGACCTCTCCGAACACATCCTGGCGGCGAATCCGCCCCAAGGCAGCGAGGGCGCGAAGTTCCTGTCGTACGGGGCGGTCGCTCAGTACTATTACGAGACCGGTAGAAGGGATCGCGCGATCGAATTGGTCGAGGTGGCGCTGAAGTGGCTGGATGCAGCGCCTGCCTGGGATGTAGCGAAACGGGATGTCGTGCAGTGCCCTCTGCAGGCTTTGGCGAGCTACAGGAGTGAGAAGCTCTGTTACGAGGAGTGTTGTTCAGCCCCGCAAAACACGGCTCCCGAAGAACCGGAACTGAGATCGCCAAGGGAGGCAGCGTGAGCAATGTTGCTTGCCATCTTCTCGGCCGTGGTTTTGGGATCGAAGTCGATGCCTATTGGGAATGTCGGGGCATTCACATGAAGTGAGGACAGGAGGAGCGAGCCGGTGAGCGCAGGCGAGGCCGCACCACCACAAGTTCTTTATGGCGAATGTTTTCTCAAGGTTCGTCGCGCTCCGGCGCGATAGCGGCGAGAGTGCCTGCCGAAGTGAAAAGTGGTCGCCGGCTGCTAAGGTTGGCGTCCTGGAAGATGCTGGATGGCATCTTCGAACAACCAAAAAAGATAGAAATGGGTGGTGACGCTGATGCTTTCCAGCTCTCAAGGAAGCTTTCTTAAGTTTCTATGGTTGCTCTCAGAAGCGATTCAGAACTTCGTTGCGCGTCGACCACAAGCCGATTCGGGAGAGGCGCCAATCCGCGGCAATGGACGGGGCCATCTGGGGCGGTCAGATTCCCCTGCGCCCCGCAACGAAGGAAGACTGAGCGAAGCCGTACCTTCATTGTCCCCCCTCTTTGATACCACAGCGCCGGGGCGAGCATGATTTACATTCACCGCCAGCGCCGTTCTGTCAAAGCCGCCGCCCTGTTCCAGCCATCTGGCCCCTGGTACAAAGTTCTTTACATCCAGGTACTCATCGCGATCCTGGTTGGCATTCTCGTTGGCTGGTTGTGGCCTGCTGTGGGGACGAGCAGCTGGGTCAAAGCGCTTGGTGACGGCTTCATCAAGCTGATCAAAATGGTGATTGCGCCGATCATCTTCTGCACTGTTGTGTCCGGAATTGCGCATGTTCAGGATGCACGAAAGGTCGGCCGAGTCGGGGTCAAGGCGCTGCTTTACTTCGAGATCGTATCAACCTTCGCGCTCGTCCTGGGTCTCGTGATGGGCAATCTCGTTCAGGTAGGTCATGGGCTCGCTCCCAGGGCTGATGCCGCGGCGGTAGCCAACTACGTCAAACGGGCGGAAGGGCAGAAGGCGGTCGATTTCCTCCTCAATATCATTCCTGATAGCGTGGTTGGCGCCTTGGCGCGAGGCGACGTGCTACAGGTGCTGCTGTTTGCCATCCTATTCGGGTTCTCGCTGATGGCGCTTGGCGAGCGGGGTGAGCGGATGCGCGGTCTGGTTGACGATGCTGCGCACGCGGTATTTGGTGTCATTAGGATCGTGATGAAGGCCGCGCCGATTGGAGCGTTCGGTGCGATGGCCTACACCATCGGCGAATTCGGACCGTCCGCGCTCGGTAAACTCATCGGACTAGTTGCGCTGTTCTATGTGACAGCCGGGCTCTTCGTCATCATCGTGCTTGGCCTGATCGCGCGCTTGGTCGGCTTTTCTATCCTAAAGTTCATCGTCTACATTAAGGATGAGCTGCTGATCGTGCTCGGAACGTCGTCGTCCGAAAGCGCGCTGCCGCAGTTGATGGAAAAACTCGAACGGCTGGGCTGTTCCAAGCCCGTCGTGGGCCTAGTGGTGCCGACAGGATACTCTTTCAATTTGGATGGGACCAACATTTACATGACGTTGGCGACGTTGTTCATCGCGCAGGCGCTCGGGGTCGATCTCAACTTCGGCCAGCAGCTCACCATACTGGTTGTGGCGATGCTCACCTCGAAGGGCGCAAGCGGTGTTACTGGTGCTGGCTTCGTCACCTTGGCCGCAACGTTGACGGTGGTCAGTCCTGAGCTTGTGCCGGGCATTGCGATCGTATTCTCGATCGACAAATTCATGAGCGAGGTGCGCGCGCTTACGAACATCATTGGGAACGGTATTGCCGCGGTGTTTGTATCCTGGTGGGAAGGCGAACTCGACCATGCCTCACTACACGCGCAGCTCAAGTAGCTGTGCGAGCTCAGCTCGGCCCTGCGACGGCCAATACCGTCGCAAACGGAATGCCGCGGGCCAGCAAAGTCGCAGTTCAATCCTGTTCGGGAGCGCCAGCTTAGGGTGGCGAAATTTCCAGAGCTTGCTGCAATTGCGGACTAGATATCACTCTTTGAACTCCTGCATTTTGCGTTGGCAATTTTCGTGCAGTAGTCGGCCGGCCTGATTTGGAAGAAGTGGTCCTGCAGGGGGCGCGACACTCGGGGTGGTGTACCAGACCAGCCTTTCGGATTGGTGTTTGCGGCAGTCCGCCGGCTGGTGTGGATCATTATCCCCGGCTGAGCTTCCTTAAAAATGCGGGATCTCAATCGTGCCCACGTGGGCGAACGACACAGTGGTTCAGGAGAAGCAACGGAGCCTGAGCAAACATCGCTACCGCGAGAGGCGTAGAAATAGTAAACGCCGGATCATTGGTCATTGCTGATTTCTCGTCTCGCCGTCGACGAGGCGTGGCGTCAAGCTAGCTCTTTCAAATGTTTCTTCTTCTACGCTAGGCTACGAACGGCATATTCCCTTTGTTGCGGTCATCAGGTGCTGCCTCTTATCCCTCCCGATGAGGCTCCGAAGCGGCCAAGCAGCTTCGTCGTGGCGATCCATTCTTTTGATTTAGAAGCGAACTTGCGCGGCTGCGTACCACGCGACTCCGGATCGTCGGTCCATTTCTTCGATAGATGCAGCACGCGGTCGATGAACGCATGACCATGACGCCAAACATAGGTAGCGAAGACTCCGATCTGGCAATTTGTAATATTGACTACCTTCCATGGTATTGTCGTGCCACTTCGCATGACGCTTTGCCCCGTCTGAGAACCGGTGTCGTCGATCACTAGCACGTCATCGTCATCCGCCAAATGCTCGACATAGTCGCGCACGATATCGCGCTGGGCCTCAGCGTCCCAATCCCAATGGCCCAGAATTGCCAGCTGCCGCCATGGGCCGGGATCGCCAGCCGCCTCCGCTCGCATCTAATCGGTGTTGCGCTGGTGATCTCCGAGCAGACCTTCCAGCAACAGGCCTGCATTCGTCGCACGCGCTCTTGCACAGAAAGCACCATAGAGGCAACTGTAATGCTATAGCACGTGCACCCACCTACTCCACGGCCGACATTATGCGGTCCAATTCAGTCGTCTGGCGCTCGAACAGGCTGCGATAGATTCCGCCAGGCTTGCCCGCGAGCACGGCATGCGTGCCCTGCTCGGCGATCTCGCCGCGGTCGAACACCAGGATGCGATCGAGGCTGCGCACCGTCGACAGCCGGTGCGCGATCACGATCGAGGTGCGGCCTTTCATCAGCCGCTCCATCGCCTGCTGGATCAGCGCCTCCGATTCCGAATCGAGGCTCGACGTCGCCTCGTCCAGGATCAGCACCGGCGCATCGGCCAGAAAGGCGCGCGCCAGCGCCACGCGTTGCCGCTCGCCGCCCGACAGCTTGACGCCACGCTCGCCGACCAGCGTGCCGTAGCCCTTCGGCAGGCGCAGGATGAAGTCGTGCGCGTTCGCCAGCCGCGCCGCCTGCTCGATCGCTTCGAGGCCGGCACCGGGCCGGCCATAGGCGATGTTCTCGGCGAGCGAGCGATGAAACAGGATCGGATCCTGCTGCACGATCGCGATCTGGCTGTGCAGCGACTGCTGCGTGGCCAGCGCGATATCCTGCCCATCGATCAGCACGCGGCCGCCGGTGACGTCGTAGAGCCGCTGCACCAGCTTGACGAACGTCGTCTTGCCGGAGCCGGAGCGGCCGACGAGGCCGACACGCTCGCCGGCGCGGATCCTGACCGACAACCCGTCATACAGCGGCGCGCGATGGCCGCCATAGTGGAACGTGACGTCGTCGAACACGATCTCGCCGCCCTCGATCGTGATCGGCCGCGCGTCGGCGGCATCGGCGATGCCGATCGGCTCGTCATGGATCGCCACCAGTTCCTCCATGTCGTTGACCGAGCGCTGGAGGTTGTTGATGTGCATGCCGACATCACGCAGATAGGCGTGGATGACGTAGTAGCTCGTCAGCACGTAGGTGACGTCGCCGGGCGAGGCATGCCCGTACATCCACAGCAGCACCGCGCCGCCGATCACCGATCCTCGCAGGCATAGCAGCAGCGATAGCTGCGCCATGGCGGTGTAGTTGTAGCGGAACCAGGTCCGCCGCACCCGCGCGCGCCAGCGGTTGATGACGCGGGCAAGCCGCGCATCCTCGCGCGCTTCGGCGCCGAAGGATTTCACCACCGCATTGCATGTCAGCGCATCCGCCAGCGTGCCGCCGACCTTGGTGTCCCAGGCATTGGACACACGCGCAGCCGGCGCGATGTAGCGCGTCGAGAACAGCACCGTCATCGTGACATAGATAGCCGCGCCGAGCGAGTCCCAATGCGCGCCGAGCAGGATCATCGATCCGATCAGCACGACCAGTGAAGGCAGAAGCGCTAGCAGGATGGTGTGGTTCAACAGGTCGAGCGCCCACATGCCGCGGGTGATCTTGCGCACCGTTGAGCCTGCGAAGGAATTGGCGTGCCAGTCGGTCTCGAAGCGCTGCACGCGCATGAAGGCATCCTGCGCGACCTCAGACATGATCTTGAGCGTGAACGGAACGATCATTTGCAGCCCGGTCAGGCGCAACACCATCGACACCGCGCCCAACACCACGATGCCGCCCAGCGCCACCAGCGCGGCGTGGCGGGCAGCAGGATCGGTCGGCCCACGCGTCAGCGCGTCGACCAGATGTCCTGAAAACACCGGCATGAACAAATCGGCGACGGTCGCGCCGAGCAGGCCCACGGCAATGGCGAGCGTGCGCCCCGGCTGATTCAGCCACTGCCGGAATACGAAGGGCAGCACCACGCGAATCGCGGCGGGCTTTTTTGACAGAGTGGTCATGGCGTCATCTGGCCGCGTCTGACGCAGGGAGCCGCTCCTGGGTGGAAGCTAGAGCACCGTCTAATGGCCAAGTTTGTCGTGCACACCTCTGAACCTTTGATTTGTACCCCAGTCCAAAAACATGGGGAGGCCATAATGTTGTAGGCCATTATTAAGGATCCTTGAGCAAACGCTGCTGAACCACAGCTCCCCTTCAATGCTCGTGCCAGTCGCAATAGCTTGACTTGTGGGACATTTTCGAACGGACGTGTCGTGTCCCCGCCGGCCTGTCGCGGATCCGACAGTCGGCCTTCTGTGGAACGGTGGAGCTTCGGTCAAAGGTGCCCCGGCGTGCCGCTGGAGCTCGGCTGAAGCCGTTATTCGCCGGCCGAGCGTTCCATCCTGGAGCTGGATGAATGCGTCGGCTGGTGGGACCGGCTTTCTTGCCGAGTACCGTTTTCAGCGCATCGATAGCAGTCTCTTCGAAAGTTTCTTCTTCTACGCCAGACTACGATCCATTTGATTGCATTGTTGCGATAGCTTACGTTCTGCTTTTCTACTTGTCCCCATGGAGGCCGCTGAAGCCAGCTGCCTCAATCATCTGGGGGCAGTCGTGGCGATCCATTCATTTCATTCGGAAGCCGAGCTGCGCGGGGCGCGCATGCTGCGCACAGCACTGGGCTCGGCCATCGCAGGTTTTCTGGAAGATCCGTCCGTCGTTGAGGTGATGCTCAATCCAGATGGCCGGCTGTGGATCGACCGGCTATCGAGCGGCCTTACCGAAACCGGCGAGAGCCTTTCCGCGGCCGACGGCGAGCGAATTGTCCGGCTGGTCGCGCACTATGTGGGCGCTGAGGTTCATGCCGGCTCGCCCCGAATTTCGGCTGAGCTGCCGGAGACCGGGGAACGCTTCGAAGGCCTGCTGCCGCCGGTGGTTGCAGCGCCCGCCTTCGCGATCCGCAAACCCGCGGTCGCTGTCTTCGGCCTGGACGACTATGTCGCTGCCGGCATCATGGACTCGGCGCAGGCGAACGCACTTCGTGATGCGGTTGCCGCGCGAAAGAACATCCTGGTCGCCGGCGGCACCTCAACCGGCAAGACGACGCTGACGAATGCGCTTCTGGCGCAAGTGGCCAAAGGTTCGGATCGCGTCGTTCTCATTGAAGATACGCGGGAGCTTCAGTGCAGGGCACCGAACCTCGTGGCGCTGCGGACCAAGGATGGCGTCATCTCGCTGTCCGAACTTGTGCGCTCGTCACTTCGTCTGCGCCCTGATCGTATCCCGATTGGCGAGGTGCGCGGGGCCGAGGCGCTCGACCTGCTCAAGGCCTGGGGGACGGGACATCCGGGCGGAATCGGCACGATCCACGCCGGCACCGCGCTTGGCGCGCTCCGCCGGCTCGAGCAGCTCATCCAGGAGGCCGTCGTCACGGTCCCGCGCGCGCTGATCGCCGACACCATCAACGTCATTGCCGTGCTCTCTGGCCGTGGTGCCGAACGGCGTTTGAGCGAACTCGCTTCTGTCACCGGGCTTGGACCATCATGCGACTACAGCCTTTCGAAAATCGGAGATCAGTCATGAACGCACGATCGTTTCTCGGGCGAGGTTTCACATCAGTTGCCGCATTCGCTTGTCTGTACCTGGCCAGCGTGCCGGCCTGGGCCGCCGGCTCGAACATGCCCTGGGAGCAGCCCCTCAACCAGATCCTGCAATCGGTCGAAGGACCCGTCGCCAAGATCATCGCGGTCATCATCATCATCGTGACAGGTCTATCGCTCGCATTCGGCGACACGTCAGGCGGCTTCCGGCGGCTGATCCAGATCGTGTTTGGTCTGTCGATCGCATTTGCCGCCTCGAGCTTCTTCCTGTCGTTCTTCTCGTTCGGCGGCGGGGTGGTGATCTGATGGATGAGCCAGTCCTGGGCTTTGTCGCCCCTGTCCACCGTGCGCTGACTGAGCCGATCCTGATGGGCGGGGCACCGCGATCGGTTGCCATTCTCAACGGCACATTGGCTGCAGCACTCGGCCTCGGTCTGCGCTTGTGGCTGGCCGGCCTTCTGCTGGCGTTCATCGGGCACATGGCCGCGGTCTGGGCCGCAAAGCGCGATCCGGAGTTCGTCGAAGTCGTGCGACGGCACGTTCGTGTTCCCGGTCACCTCAGCCCTTGAGAATAGTCCCATGATGAATCTTGCCGAATACCGCCATTCAAGCACGCGCCTTGCTGATTTCCTGCCCTGGGCTGCTCTGGTCGACGAGGGAATTGTATTGAACAAGGACGGCTCGCTTCAGCGGACGGCGCGGTTCAGGGGGCCGGATCTCGACAGTTCCGTGCCGGCTGAGCTCGTTGCGGTCGCAAGCCGCCTGAACAATGCACTCCGGCGTCTCGGATCGGGCTGGGCGGTTTTCGTCGAGGCGCAACGGCATTCGGCAGGGCGCTATCCGCCCGACACATTCCCGGATGTCGCATCCGCCCTGGTGGATGCGGAGCGCAAAGCGCAATTCGAGGAGGCCGGCAGCCATTATGAATCGAGCTACTACCTGACCTTCCTTTATCTGCCGCCTGCAGAGAGTGCAGCTGTGGCAGAGCGTCTCCTGTACGAGGGCAGCCATCGCAGCGCGGGAGCGGATGCGCGCGAGGTGCTGAGTGGCTTCGTCGACCGGACCAACCGCGTGCTGCAGCTCGTTGAGGGCTTTATGCCGGAATGCGGCTGGCTCGATGACGAGGCAACGCTCACCTACCTGCACTCGACCGTGTCGACCAAGCGGCATCGTGTTCGGGTGCCGGAAATCCCGATGTATCTCGATGCGCTGCTTGCCGATCAGCCGCTGACAGGCGGGCTTGAGCCGATGCTGGGTGACGCGCATCTGCGTGTCCTGACGGTTGTGGGGTTTCCCACGGCGACGACGCCCGGGATCCTCGATGATCTCAACCGCCTCGCATTCCCGTACCGCTGGTCGACGCGGGCGATCATGCTTGACAAGACAGATGCTCTAAAGCTCCTGACCAGGATCAGGCGGCAATGGTTTGCCAAGCGCAAGTCGATTGCCGCGATCCTGAAGGAGGTGATGACGAACGAGGCGTCCACGCTTCTGGATACCGACGCCCACAACAAGGCGATGGATGCAGATCACGCGCTCCAGGAGCTCGGCTCGGATCAGATCGGTGAAGCCTTTGTGACGGCAACCGTCACGGTCTGGGACAGGGATCCGCTCGCGGCGGACGAAAAGCTACGCCTCGTTGAAAAGGTGATCCAGGGCCGGGACTTTACCTCCATGACTGAGACAGTGAATGCCATTGAGGCCTGGCTCGGCAGCCTGCCGGGACAGGTCTATGCAAACGTGCGCCAGCCGCCGGTGTCGACGCTAAATCTCGCCCACATGATCCCTCTCTCTGCGGTCTGGGCGGGAGAGGTGAGGGACCATCATTTCAAGGCGCCTCCACTGTTCTTCGGCAAGACGGAAGGATCGACCCCTTTCCGCTTCTCGCTCCATGTCGGCGATGTCGGACACACTCTGATCGTTGGACCGACCGGCGCCGGGAAGTCGGTGCTGCTTGCGCTGATGGCGCTGCAGTTCCGGCGATATCCGCAAGCCCAGATCTTTGCCTTTGATTTCGGTGGGTCGATCCGTGCGGCGGCGATCGCCATGGGTGGCGACTGGCATGATCTCGGCGGCGCGGTCGGTGGAGACTCGGCAGAATTCGTGGCGCTCCAGCCGCTTGCGCGCATCGACGATCTCGCGGAGCGGGGCTGGGCTGCCGATTGGATCGCATCGATCCTCGCGCGCGAGCGCATCGAGGTCACGCCCGAGACAAAGGATCATGTCTGGTCGGCCTTGACCTCGCTCGGCTCGGCGCCAGTTGGGGAACGGACGCTGACTGGCTTGTCCGTTCTTCTCCAGTCCAATGCCTTGAAGCGCGCGCTGCAACCCTATTGCCTCGGCGGTCCGTTTGAGCGGTTGCTCGATGCGGAAGGCGAGCGGCTGGGAGAGGGCTCCCTCCAGGTGTTTGAGACCGACGGGTTGATCGGGACCGGTGTCGCGCCGGCGGTTCTCTCCTATTTGTTCCACCGGATAGAGGATCGCTTCGACGGCCGTCCGACCCTGCTCATCATCGATGAGGGCTGGCTTGCGCTCGACGATGCCGATTTTGCCGGTAAGCTCCGCGAATGGCTGAAGACGCTGCGCAAGAAGAACGCCTCCGTCGTGTTTGCGACCCAGTCGCTGGCCGATATCGACGGCTCCGCAATTGCGCCGGCCATCATCGAGAGCTGTCCGACCCGGATCCTTCTTCCCAATGACCGCGCGATCGAGCCGCAAATCATGGCGATCTACCGGCGCTTTGGACTGAACGATCGTCAGATCGAGATCCTGGCCCGCGCGACGCCAAAGCGCGACTACTACTGCCAGTCGCGCCGGGGCAACCGGTTGTTCGAGCTTGGTCTTGGCGAAATCGCGCTGGCTTTTGTGGCCGCGTCGTCCAAGACCGATCAGGCCCTCATCGAGCGGATGCTAGCCGAGCACGGACGAGACGAGTTCGTCACCGGCTGGCTTCGGGCGCGCGACCTCGGCTGGGCCTGCAATCTCATTCCGCAGCTCGCCAAGGAAGGAGGCCTGTCATGAGCCGTCTTCGTCCGCTTTTGGCAGTGAGTATCGTCGCCGTGGCGCTGGCCCAGGCACCTCGGGAAGGGAAAGCACAGTGGATCGTGTTCGATCCCAACAACTACGTGCAAAATGTGCTGACGGCCGCGCGCGAGCTGCAGCAGATCAGCAACCAGATCACCTCGCTGCAAAACGAAGCTCAGATGTTGATTAATCAGGCAAGGAACCTAGCGAGCCTGCCGTATTCCTCCCTGCAGCAGCTCGAGCAATCGATTCAGCGCACCCAGCAGCTGCTCAGTCAAGCGCAGCGCATTGCCTACGATGTCCAGCAGATCGATCGCGCGTTCTCAACGACTTATGCGCCGGCATCGGCGAGCATGTCCAATGGGCTCCTCGTCGCTAACGCCCAGACACGCTGGCAGAATGCGGTTGCCGGCCTGCAGGACGCCATGCGGGTGCAAGCAACCGTCGTCGGCAATCTCGATACCAACCGCACCCAGATGTCGGCCCTGGTCACGGCGAGTCAGGGCGCGTCAGGTGCTCTGCAGGCAAGTCAGGCCGGCAACCAGCTCCTTGCGCTTCAAGCCCAGCAGCTTGCTGATCTCACCGCGACCGTGGCCGCGCAGGGGCGCGCACAAACGCTCGAAGCCGCGCAAAGAGCAAGTGCCCAGGATCAGGGGAGGGAGCAGCTGCGGCGCTTTCTGACCCAAGGTCAGGGCTATCAACCGACAACCGTGCAGATGTTCCACTGATGATGAAGAACAGATTTGAACGGCTGCCGATGGCGGTGGCAGTTTGTCTCACAGTCCTGGTCGTCGCCGCCTGCGCCATTCGCCTGCGCGGCGACGACAGCGCGACCCAATCTTCCGCCTCGCTCGCTGCGAAGCCCGATCCGACGGCAGCAAAGCTCGAGCAATGCCGCACCGTCACCTATGAGCAGAGAGAGGCTCTGCTCGAATGCCAGAGGATCTGGGCGGAACGGCGCAGTCAGTTCTTGGGGAAAAGCGGATCGGTAAACAGTTTGGATAGCGGCGTCGGCACGGCGCCATTTTCCTCTCCGCTGCCGCGAAAGGACGAAAGCCGCGTCCCGTCCCTCTCCCCCTCCATTCCAAGCCAAAGCGAGTGAACGATGGGCGCGAACTCCGTCATCGACCAGTTCCTGGAAACCTTCACCCGCTATATCGATTCCGGATTCGGCCTGGTCGGGGGCGAAGTCGGCTATCTCGCCACGACGTTAGCTGCAATCGACCTCACGCTTGCGGGCCTGTTCTGGTCCCTCGGAAGTGATGAGGAGATTCTTGCCCGGCTCGTCAAGAAAACCTTGTTTGTCGGTGTCTTTGCCTACCTGATCGGCAATTGGAACAGCCTCGCCCGCATCGTCTTTGAGAGCTTTGCTGGTCTTGGCCTCAAGGCCTCGGGCACGAGCCTGTCATCGGCAGATTTCTTGCGGCCAGGCCGGATCGCGCAAGTGGGCCTCGATGCCGGCCGTCCGATCCTTGACTCCGTCTCGGGGCTGATGGGCTATGTCAGCTTTTTCGAAAATTTCGTCCAGATCGCGGTCCTGCTGTTCGCCTGGATCGTGGTGCTTCTGGCCTTCTTTATTCTCGCCATCCAGCTCTTCGTCACGCTGATCGAGTTCAAGCTGACGACGCTTGCAGGTTTCGTCCTGATCCCCTTCGGTCTGTTCGGCAAGACCGCCTTTGCGGCCGAACGGGTGCTGGGCAACGTCATCTCCTCCGGCATCAAGGTTTTGGTCCTCGCCGTCATCGTCGGCATTGGATCGACCTTATTCTCGCAGTTCACGGCAGGTTTCGGCGGCAACCAGCCGACCATCGAGAACGCGATGGCGCTGGTGCTCGGCGCTCTCTCCTTATTGGGGCTCGGCATTTTCGGCCCCGGCATTGCCAACGGAATCGTCTCCGGAGGTCCGCAGCTCGGCGCAGGTAGCGCCGTCGGGACGGGACTTGCCGCCGGTGGAGTCGTTGCGGTTGGCACTGGCCTCGCGGCCGGCGCTGCCGGTTTCGCCGGCGGCGCGATCGCAGGCTCGCTACGGGGAGGAAGCGCGATTGCAAGCGGCACCATGAGCGTGTTTCGGGCGGGGAGTCAGTCCGGCTCCGAGGCGAGCGCGTCCGGCGCTGCAAGTCCCTTGCGTTCGGTCGCAGCTGGTCTTGGCGGACCGGCGAGCAATGCCGGCAAAGGGGAAGGGGACGACTCGAGAGCTTCCGACAGTGCGCCCGCTTGGGTTCGGCGCATGAAGCGGGCGCAGACGATCAGTCATGGCGCATCAGCGGCAGCCCACGCGATCCGTTCGGGTGATCACGCAGGCGGCGGCGGATCTGTCGACCTCTCGCAAGAGGATCACTGACGCCTCCTTTCTTTCGAATTCGGTTCCCTGCCATCTCTCGAGGTTCAAGCAATGTTCAAACGATCGGCCGTTCACTATGGCCGCACGCCAGAAGCCGTCACCCCCTATCAACGCGCATCTCAGGTCTGGGATGACCGCATTGGGTCTGCGCGCGTGCAGGCCAAGAACTGGCGCCTGATGGCCTTTGGCTCCCTCTTCTTATCCGCTGGTTTCGCCGGCGCCCTGGTCTGGCAATCCGCTCACGGGACGATCACGCCCTGGGTGGTCGAGGTTGATCAGTTGGGCGAAGCCAAGGCAGTTGCTCCGGCAAACGCCAGCTATCAACCGACCGACCCGCAAGTAGCCTTTCACCTGGCGCGCTTCATCGAGCATGTGCGCGGCCTGCCGATGGACGCCATCGTCCTGCGCGAAAACTGGCTCCGCGCCTACGACTTTACAACCGATCGCGGCGCGGCCGCACTGAATGACTACGCCCGCAACAACGATCCCTTCGCCAAGCTCGGCAAGACGCAAATTGCGATCGAGGTCTCGAGCGTCATTCGGGCATCCCCTGAGAGCTTTCGCCTCGCCTGGGTCGAACGCCGCTACGACAACGGTCAGCTGGCCGCAACCGAGCGGTGGAGCGCGATTGTCAGCATCATCGTGGAGATGCCTCGCGATCTCGATCGCCTGCGCAAGAATCCGCTTGGCATTTACGTCAACGCCATCAACTGGTCGAAGGAGCTGGGTTAGCAATGCCGTCAGGTCTCGTTATTGCGTCACAGAGGGGCCGCCCGAGCCTGGCTCTGGCTCTCGTTATTGGTGTGGCCACCCTTGGCGGGTGCACCACGTTCAAGCCGCCGCAAATCAGTTACGATAGCGATGTCCCGCCAGCTCCAGATCTGCCGGCGCTCGCCGACGATCGGCCGCGCCCACTGCATGTCCCGCCGGCCTGGAAGGCGGCGCGCGGCGGCAGGAACGCGGAAGCCAAAGAACCCGTCGAGCGGATTGAGACCGCGAATGACGCGGCACGCGTGCAGCCGCGCAAAGCCGGCTACTTCAATGCGGTGCAGGTGTTTTCGTATAGTCCGGGCGCTCTCTATCAGGTCTATGCCGCACCGGGGCAGATCACCGACATCGCCTTGGAGCCCGGCGAGCAACTGATCGGGTCGGGACCAGTTGCCGCGGGTGATACCGTGCGCTGGGTGGTCGGCGACACCGAAAGCGGCAGTGGCGACACGCGACGTGTGCACATCATGGTGAAGCCGACACGTCCGGCGATCGAGACCAATCTCGTCGTCAACACGGATCGGCGTACTTACCTGGTCGAGCTCCGGTCCCGCGAAAAGCCCTACATGCCACAGGTCGCGTGGTTCTATCCGGAGGATCGGTCCGCGCGTGGTCGAGCTCTTCCGCCCACACCCGTCATCCCGGACCAGGCGCAGCGCCGTTACCGCTACGCCATCGAGGGAGACAGCCCACCCTGGCGTCCTGTCAATGCCTATGACGATGGGCGCAAGGTCTACATCGAGTTTTCGCCCGGCATCGGCCAGGGCGAGATGCCGCCGCTCTTCGTGATCGGGCCTGATGGCAAGACCGAGCTCGTCAACTATCGCGCTTACGGCAATGTGCTGATCGTCGACCGGCTGTTCGCGGCCGGGGAACTGAGGCTGGGCGAGGAGCACCAGCAGAAGGTCAGGATCGTCCGAACCGACGGGAGGTCGCTGTGACAGAGACTGGCCAGCCGAATGACATACCCAAGGACGCTCCTCGGGTTAAGCCGCCGGAAAATATCGCCGAAACCCTTCGGCTCCGGCCAGATCGGCCGCAAGTTACGCGCCTATCGCGCAGGGTGCTTGCGGGTGGCAGCGCCCTTTTTCTGGTGCTCATCTCTGGTGCGGTGTTCTGGGCTCTGCAGGAGAAGCGATCACGCGCGCCGGCCGCCGAGGAGCTTTACGCGACCGACCACCACAATGTCGCCGATCAGCTTGCAGCCTTGCCGAAGGATTACACTGAGATCCCGAAAGAGGTGCCGCGTCTTGGACCACCTTTACCCGGCGATCTTGGTCGGCCGATCGTTGCAGCACAGGGCTCTTCGACGTCGAGCGCGCTCGGTGTTGACGCTGAACAGCAGCGCGTCAATCAGGAGAGCGAGGCGGCACGCACCAGCAAGGTGTTTGCCAGCACGAACGTCCGCGCACAGACCCCTGTCGCATCGCCAAGTGAAGCCCCATCAAATGCAGCGCCATCATCCGACGAAGCATTTGCCCAGAATGGCCAGGATCGAAAACTTGCGTTCGTCAGTGCTTCCGTTGACCGTCGAACCACCAGTCCCGATCGCCTGGCAAGACCGGTCTCACCCTTTGTGGTCCAGGCGGGAACGGTCATTCCGGCCGCTCTTATCACGGGCATTCGGTCCGACCTGCCTGGGCAGATTACGGCCCAAGTCACAGAAGCGGTATACGATTCCCCTACTGGGCGAGCTCGCCTTATTCCGCAAGGAGCCCGGCTGATCGGGACGTATGATAGCCAAGTCGCATTTGGCCAATCGCGCGTGCTCCTGGTGTGGACGCGCCTCATCATGCCAAATGGACGGTCGATCGTCCTGGAGCGGCAGCCGGGCGCAGATGTCGCGGGCTACTCTGGGCTTGAGGATGAGGTCGACAACCATTGGAAGGAGCTGTTGGGGGCCGCTGCGCTTTCGACGCTGCTCGCCGTCGGCACCGAGGTGAATTCCGGATCGGATACAGGTAGTACCAACAGCGACCTCATCGCTGCGCTCCGCCGCGGGGCGGGGGACTCGATGAACCAGACGGGCCAACAGGTGGTCCGCCGCAATCTCAACATCCAGCCGACCTTGACGATTCGTCCGGGATTTCCCCTGCGGGTGATCGTCAACCGCGACTTGGTGCTCGAACCGTACAGAGGGTGAGGACGATGACAAAACTCAAACTCGGAGCCATCGAAGACGATAAGCCCATCAAGGTGACACACGAACTACCTGCGAGCGTGCACCGCGATCTCGTGTCCTACGCTGAAATCCTCGCCCAGGAGACTGGCCAGCCAATCCAGGATCCATCCAAACTCATTGCACCCATGCTGGCGCGGTTCATGGCTGCGGACAGGAGCTTTCGGAAAGCTCGCCGAGCGCGTCAGCCTCCAATCGGAGGCGAACGGTAGCGCGCTGAAAGCAGCTTCAGGAATTCCCACAGGGCCGGGTTTTTATTGTCGGGGCGCCAAGTGGCCGAAAAGTCGAAGCGGCTGGGCCCCGCGCCATCGCGTAGCTCTCGGTACACAAGGCCCGCAAAATTTGCCCCCATATCGGACTCGAGCACCAGGCTTATTCCCGTGCTCATGCTGATTAGGCTCTTGATGATGCTACGACTGACGTCGTGGCGCTCGATCTTGGGGCGATCCTCGGGCGAGAGGAGCTTGGAAATCAGAAGATCTTCAAGCTCCTTTCCCGGATCATAGTGGCTGAGTAGCACTGTCTCGCCGCGCAGGTCAGCCCAGCCCACAGTCTCTCGCATGGCGAGCGGATGATCATGGGGCAAGGCCACCAAAACACGCTCGCTCCAAAGCGGCATTTCTTCGGTATTCAACAATGGGAGCCTCCCTGTCACGATCAGCACATCGAGCGCGCCGTTTCGAAGCGCCGCGGCCAAACGCGTCCGTGATCGTTCGACCGTCACAAGTTCGATCTGCGGGAATCGCTCTTTGAACGCGAGTAGCGACGTTTGCAGATTGCCTGCCGAAAGACGGCCGGTTTCGCTGTTATGGACAGATATCGCGGTGGCGAGGAGCGCGTCGAATTCTTCCAGAATGGTCCTTGCCAGCCGAAGCACGGCGCGGCCGGCCTGCGTCGGTCGCACGCCTCCGCTATAGCGCTCGAAGATTGCGATACCCAAGTGGTGCTCGATCTCGTGGATTCTTCGGCTGAGACTCGATTGTTGCGACCTCAACAACTCCGCGGCTCCGCGGAAGCTGCCGCAATCGGCCGCAGCAACAGCCGATCTCAGGTGTTTCAGTTCGATTGCCTTGCTGGCCTGAAGAGAGGGTCTTGATCGACGTGGTTTGTGCATCGTAAGTCTTAAGCAGATGGGCTTTCCGCTCCAATGTGCAGCGATGCCCCGATTGTATTTGTTTCCAGATCCTAGGCGGCCGCTCGGATGACTGGAGCCCAGAGCACCGGACCTGACATGTGTCCCGCTTTGCGGATGCGATGCAACGCATCGGGCGAGACCTGGAGGTATCCGGCAATGGCCGTGGTGTTTCCGAGAGGACGAGCTTTTCCGATCGGGCGGAGGGGCCAGCCTGCGCGCCGAAGAATGCGCTCCATCCGGGCGTCGGTGACAGTGACGATTTCGGTCAACTCAATGGAAAGGCCGAACTCAATCATGCCCGCAAACAGCTCGTAAGTGGCAGCAGCAAGTCCGCCCTTAGCCTTCGGTGCATCCGACGGAACATCGAGCGCAAACCGGCTGCTCTCCCAGATCCGATCGCCCCGTGACGCCGGCTGCCCGTCCAGAAGGATCGGGAAGGTGTCTCTCAGCATGGTTGGGCCGGTCGAAGGCAGAAGCCGGACGCAACCCTGAAGACATGCATTGGTTGAGCGGTTCAGTAGATGCACCGGCCGAAGGACATCAAACTCGTCGACCTCCATGTCGCCGCTGACGCCGACGTCCCAATCCAGGCGCTGTTTGAAAACACGATGCCTCAGTCGATGCATCTCGGCGAGATCATCGAGGAATTGGCCGTAATACTCTGGGGTGATGAGCTGCATCATTCTTGCCTCCCTGCTTGCTTTGTCAAACAAAGCAGAGAAGTCGAGGCTGGCGCATCCTGTGCAGCCACACAGGTGTCTATGGCGAGGCGGCGCTCTATCTTCGAAACTTTGCCTCGGTCAATAGCACGACGGCTTGACGGAGCGAGCCAACGCCGAGCTTCGCTCGGGCGTTATCCAGGTGAAAGCACGCGGTACGCTCGGAGATGCCGAGAATAATCCCGATGTCGCCAGCAGATTTGCCGCGCGAAGACCATTCAAGGCATTCGAACTCTCGGGGAGACAACACCACACCGCCGACCATGCGATCGGCGGTCCAGAAACGCCTTGCATGTGCATGGAAGAACGTCGCGATTAGTCGCAGGTTTTGGGCATGTGTGAGTATGGACCGCTCAAAATCGGATCGGCGGTCGTCGGTCGCAAAGCTCAGCGCGGCGAGCGGACCGTTGTCATCGTGGATTGGAAGTGTGAATCCATAACGGATGCCGAATTTAGCAGCCTCTTCAAATAATTCCCGCTCCCGTTCCGATCGGCTGGGCGGACCAAATTCCAGCCCCCATTGAAAAGGCTGACTATCGCGGATCGCCCGACGCACCACGGGATCAACGGTTTCATACTTGTGCCGAAGGTAACGTGCTGTCCACGCTTGTGGATACGTCGAGATTAGGTTCGGGGGGCCGCCCGGTTTATGGGAGAGCACAAGATAGGCGAAGCAAGATAGATTCAGCGCCTCAGCGATATCTGCCATGCCCTGCTGGGCAGAGTCACGATCTGTGCTTTCGGCGAGCCGGTCGGCGAGTTTTTGAAAGGCTCGATGCAGCGCGGATGACCACACGGTGTCCTCGGTGATTGATAGGGCGAATCGAAAGTGTTCTGAGCGGGCTGCTCGGGAAACTTGCGTCCAAGTATGCTGGGCCCAGGTCAGCTGCAACCTCGACAACTCAAGGCTGGCCGGATTCGATTCTGCGGTCTTCTAATTTGTGGGGCTCGAGGCTTCCTATAGATCTCAAACTTTGATCCGTTTGGAATCCTGCATGATCACGGGAAACGATGGTGAATTTCCGCAACATTTGGCCATCTACGTCGCAGGTTGTACTGCTTTTTCGATTAAAAGCAGTCTGAAGGAGATCGCAAATGAAGATCGGGGTTCCCAAGGAAATCAAGACCCACGAATACCGCGTGGGCCTTACGCCGGGAGCCGTCCGCGAATACGTGGCCGCCGGTCACAGCGTGCTCATCGAAACGAATGCTGGCGCTGGCATTGGCGCAACGGATGAGAACTATCGCAAGGCGGGCGCAACCATCGTGGGCTCCGCTCGGGAGGTGTTCGCATCTAGCGAGATGATCGTGAAGGTCAAGGAGCCTCAACCTTCCGAATGGACCCAGCTGCGAGAGAACCAAATTCTATTCACATACCTGCATTTGGCACCGGACCCCGAGCAGGCTAAGGGTCTCCTCAAGTCTGGGTGCACGGCGATCGCCTACGAGACCGTGACTGATGCGCGCGGCGGGCTTCCTCTGCTTGCACCGATGAGCGAGGTTGCAGGTAGGCTTGCCATCGAAGCGGCAGGTAGCGCCCTCAGGCGCCACGCCGGCGGACGGGGATTGTTGATTGGTGGCGTACCTGGTGTCCCCCCGGCCCGCATCGTGGTGATAGGCGGTGGCGTGGTCGGTACGCATGCGGCACGGATGGCGGTGGGTTTGGGTGCGGAGGTCACGATTCTTGACCGTTCGATTTCCCGACTTCGTGAACTGGATGAACTGTTCGAAGGCCGCGTTCGTACCAGGTTTTCGACAATAGACGCCCTCGAGCAGGAGGTATTTGCGGCGGATGCTGTCATTGGCGCCGTGCTTGTCCCCGGCGCGAGCGCGCCAAAGCTTGTTAGCCGGGGCATGTTGAGTTCGATGCGAAAAGGTTCGGTGATCGTGGATGTCGCAATTGATCAGGGCGGATGTTTCGAGACGTCGCATCCGACTACGCATGCCGATCCAACCTACGAAGTTGATGGCGTCATCCATTATTGCGTCGCCAATATGCCGGGAGCTGTTCCGCTCACCTCCAGCCAGGCACTGAACAACGCGACTCTTCCATTTGGTTTGGCTCTCGCCAAAAAGGGATTTGCTGCCGTGCTTGAAGATCCGCATCTGCGCGCAGGTCTCAATGTCTACCGAGGCCGGCTGACTTACAAGGCTGTGGCTGAAAGTCTCGGCTTACCGTTTTCACCGATCGAACAGGCCGCGGCCTGATCCCAGAGGCCTCCTAGGAGGCGTTTTCCTCCCTGACTTGGCGGGCCACTCCTTCGGGAGTGGCCCCTTTTTTTACACCGTCTATGAATTCGTTCAGAGAAACTTGAGCTGCGGCAGAAGCAAGGGACTAACTTGCGATACGAGTTCAGTAAGGACGACCTTGCGGCTCTGGTAGTCTGCAAAACGAGCACCGTTCCAGTATCTCCGTCCGATCTGCAAATTTCCAGACCTGACGCAGCGCTCATGGCGTCGACCGGTGCGCCCGCAGACCACTCCCAGATCCCCTGAGGTGAGCTCGCCACCAGGAGCATACTGATCATCATGGCTGCGCGGCCTTAGAAATGATACTCCTACGTACGACTCCGCCTGTAGTCGCCGAGCAAAGCTTCGTTGGCGGCATGGTCCGGTACATCGTCCTTCCACCGCACGGATCCGAACGGGCGTTCTAGCATGCGACGAATTCGCACGGGCTCGGGACCGGTGTGGAAGGCCGCCGCTTGACGGTCTAGCGCGCGTTCGGAGTGGGTCGATCGGTTGCGTTGACGTAGATAATCAAGCCACGTCGGGCAATGGTAGCGCTCGGTCCACAGTTCGGGATCGGCAATATCACGTGCGATCGACCAGCCATACGCGCCATTCCGTTTCCGGAACAGCTGCACGTCTTGCATCACATTGTGAAAGGCCCGCGCATTCTCTTGTGCCACGCGATATTCGATTTCTATCACAAGCGGTCCACTACGATCGGTTAGCGCAAGCCTAACCTCAGGATGCGCGAGCGCCTCGGCGTCCTCGCTTCGTGGGTTTATGCGAGGCATGCGAAGCCAGAACCCCAATAGCGGAGAAATCACCATCAGGACGGCGGATAACAAAAGTGCCGTTTCGACGCCGGCGGCGTCGGTCAGGCGACCCCAGCCCCAGCTACCGACGGCAATCCCGCCCGAGCTCGCGGCCTGGTAGGCCGCGAGCGAGCGTCCCGCGACCCAGCGCGGTGCCGACAGTTGCACGCCAATGTTGAAAAGGGCCCACGCCATCATCCACACAGCCCCCGCAAGGACAAGAGCGACCGATGTTAGAACCAGCTCGCGGCTCAATGCCACCGCGGCAAGCGCGCCCCCCATCGACAGTGCGCAGGCGCGGATTGCTGCCTCACCGCTCATGCGCTTCCGCACTTCGGGTACGTTTAGTGCTCCGATCACCGCGCCAAGGCCAAACGCGCTGAGCGTAACCCCGTACGTCTGGGCATCGCCTCGGAGGAGATCGCGCGCGACTAACGGCATTAGCGCGATGATTGCGCCGCCGATCACGCCCGTGATCATGGAGCGGATCAGAACAATTTTGATCGGGGGCGAATTAGCGATGTAGCGGACCCCCGAAACGATGGCACGATTTAGCTTTTCGGGGGGAAGATACGAGGGCTCGGAAATTCGCTTCCACAAGAATAGCGCAACAAGCAGCGGCAGATATAGCAGCGCATTCAACGCGAAAGACGCTACTGCGCCCGCTGTCGCAACCACAATGCCGCCGATCGCCGGTCCCACGCTGCGCGCGATATTGTAGCTGATGCTGTTCAGCGCGACCGCCGCTGGAAGTGCGTCCGCTGGCACCTGCTCGCTAACGGAGGACTGCCAAGCAGGATCCATCAGGGCCACGCCGCTGCCGATTACGAAACACAGTATCAGTAACAGGTCCGGCGTGACCAGGCCGCGCCAGGCAAGTGTCGTCAGCGCGGTCGCACCAGCGAGCAAGATGCCGAGAGAGACGAGCATCACGATGCGCCGGTCATACATGTCAGCAATGGCGCCGGCTGGCATCGAGATCAGCATAACGGGCAGCAACAACGCGGTCTGGACTAGCGCAACTTTGTCGGCCGACGATGTCATCTGAGTCATCGCCCACGCCGCGCCGACGCTCCGAATCAGGGCGCCCAGATTCGTAAGCAGACTTGCGAGCCAGATACGCCGGAAAGTAATGTGGCGGAACGGCGCAGTGATGCCTTCAGCGCTGAACGTCCGAGACTTGGGAGCATAAGTCATCTCGCTTGCTGCGTTGCCTCCGATGAATTGAAGAGAGAATCCGAGAATCGGCTGCTGAACGGGTGAGCGGCCCTGTCTGATTTGTGCCGCATCTGTGTGCGAAAAGCCTTAAGAGAGCCAACCTTGCTCCGAGATTTCGCGGTGGTGTTGTCCAGCCTGGTGCGAGCGAATCTGATTCTTGTCCTGCAAGCGTGAGCGTCAACGACACCGCCCCATGCCTAGTCACTCCGCGCGACATGCCAGCGGCTTCGGCCAGATGTGGCACGCACTTAATGGCGCCAAAAGCTGCATTCTCTGGGATAGGTATTGATCCCGAATAGTGGATTTTATCGTGGCCGGCCGGGCCGCGGGTGAACCGCCGCCGATTTCTTGAGATTCGCATGGTCTCGTCAGAGTGGAGGGGCAGCAACAATTGAACGCATGCAGGCGGACGTCCTACCCGCTAAACCGATCTGCAAAAGGTTCACTAGCCGATACACTACAAGATCGATATGGCGGTTTGCAGCGTTTTCCGCGCGTTGAGCGATGAAAAAGCGCGCTATGCGAGGTGTGCTGGGCAAGCCGCCGCCCTCTGTTCGGTAAACGTTTGCCAGGTCCGCCGCGATCGAGTTAGTCAGCTCGCTCGCGCCACAAAGCTCAAGCGATAGACAACCAGCGCCGCGAATCTGGGTGAGAAGCTGCTCGAGTTGGGAATTGCACCTCTTGCGCAAATGTCTGCTCGCTTCGTAGCCTACCCGGCGGCAGTGCGCTTTCCTGATCTGGCGATGGACAAACGAGGACAAGCAGATTCGCTTGGCGAGATACGCTTCAATCCTCGGATGGAGCCTCGATTGGAATAGCAAAGCCGGCTTTTACCCGGTCCATTACCACCATCGTCTTGAAGCCTTTGATATCAGGGTTCTCACGGAAGAATCGCCGGGTGAACTGCTCATAGTCGTCCATGGTGCGTGCGGTAATGTACAAGACAAAATCAGCATCGCCTGTAACGTAAAACCCATTGACGACTTCAACTGACGATTTGATAGCCTTTTTGAATCTGTCAATTATGTCCGAGCGCTCGCGCTCCAAGGTCACCAGCACAAGCATCTGAATAGGTCGTCCTACCGCCTTCGCCGAGACGATGGAAACGTCGGCCTCGATGATGCCGTCCGAGCGAAGCCTCTTTAGTCTGCGTTGACACGCGGTAGCAGAAAGCCCGGCCAGTTCGCCAATCGCCTCGGATGTCAAACGGTTATTCTTTTGCACAATCTCGAGGATGTGAGCGTCGATTCGGTCGTATTGCATAACCGGCTCCGGGCTTGAGAAGAAAGTCTGCGAAGAGTCCCGTTCTGACGCAGAAAAACCTCTCCTAGAGGGGAAAAACTCATCGAAAAACATCATTAAGACGCCAGTATCGTCGATCCATCTGCAATTTCAACAAATATGCGCTCGTGACTTGCAAAATGATCTTTGAAAGGCCTCGCTCCTGCTACTCAGACACACCGCGAAGATCACAGCTTGGGAGCCGCGAAATAGAAAAGTTGCCGTCGACCCGCTGGCGTTCGGTGCCGGTATGACGTCGGCCCTCGAGTGTCATGGACCTCGTTGTCGATGACGACGAGTTCGTTGGCTGGAGATATTTTTCTGCTCGGTCATCCAGAGATCCGCAACTCTCTTGCCTGGCATCAATCCGTAAACGGTTATACGGATGATGATTGCGTCAGATGGAGGCTGTTGAAGGCGACGGCGCCAAGTGGCTCATCGAGGGCTTCGTCTGAGCAATTCATTTCTCGGGTCGTAAGCCGGTGAGGGTAACGTGTTCGTAGGATAAGACTGCAAGATCCCGCTGTGGCGCAGTCAAGCGATATGCCCCCGGCTTTGATGCCGCCGGGAGCATGGTTTTGCGGAACTGAATAAGGCTAAACGCCTATCAGGCCACGGACCGGCTCAGCCGAGTTTTACTATCATCGGTTGCAATGACGTCTGCGACCATCTCAGCTGTGACAGCGGATAGTGTCCAGCCGAGGTGACCATGACCGGTGTTGTAGAAGATATTCGGCCTTTTACCTCGGCCGACCCTCGGCATCATGCTGGGTGTCATAGGACGCAAGCCTGCCCATGGCACCACTTGTGCGGTGGACACATCCGGAAACGATCGCTCTACCCAGCGCACCAGAGGCTTAATTCGGTCCCAGCGGATGTCGCGGTTCTCGCCGTTGAACTCGGCGGTCCCCGCGACGCGGAAGCGATCTTCTCCTAACCGGCTGGTCACGATCTTGGTGGCCTCGTCGAGCAGGCTGACACGTGGCGCAGCCTTTTGGCTCGTTTCGTCGCCTAACTCGACCGTGATGGAGTATCCCTTGACGGGATAAATGTTTATCTTGTCCCCCAGCATTGAAGCAATGCGGCGGCTGCCGACCCCAGCGCAGACCACTGCTCTTTCAGCTTTAAGTTCCTCCCTCAGAGGGCCTTCTTCCCAGCGTACGACCACACCGTCTCGATCGGCTTGCATGCCGAGGATCTCTGCACCAAAGACGAAGCGCACGCCCCGTCGCTCGCAAGCCGCAGCAAGACCACGCGTGAACTTGTGAATGTCGCCTGTTGAATCAGACGGGGTAAAGAAACCGCCGTAATACTGGTCACGCAGCGCTGGCTCTATCGCGAGCATTTCTGAGGGCGTCACGGGGCGACGATCCAATCCGCCCTGCAGCAGCAACTGATTCACGCGAGAAGCCGCATCGAAGTCGGTCTTACTCGAATAAACGTGTAATATTCCTCGCCGCTCCAAGTCGAAAGCGATGCTCTCCCGATCGGCAAGGTCAAACAGATGTTGCCGCGCTGCTATCGCCAGCTTTGTCGTTTCGATCGTATTGCGACGGTAATGCCGGATCTGGCCTGCGAACTCTGCCAGCCAAGTATATTTGTGAAAACTGGGGCTTGGGTTCAGCAGCAATGGTGCGTCCTTGCGCAGCATCCACCTCAAGCCTTTTACGATCGTTGCGGCGTTATTCCAGACTTCAGCATTGCTTGCCGATAATTGACCGCCATTGGCAAACGAAGTGTCCATCGCGGGATAACGCTGGCGGTCAAAGACAGTGACCGAATAGCCGCGGCAGGCCAAGGCATAGGCTGTTGTAACGCCAGTGATACCGGATCCGATAATGATGATCGTGCTCATCGTATGCTCCAAGACAGGGATGAATGAACGGTGAAATGGCTTTCGCCATCACTCCGTCCCCAAATCTGTCCGTGCACCTGAGAGCTTTCTCCGCAATCCTAGTGGATAACGGTCCCCTTCGGTGGGTGCCGACTGGCACCTCTCTCCAGATCGTCCTCGGTGTGCGGTCCTGGGCCTGAGAGTTTCCTTGGGGGGTTGCTCCGTCGGCGGCGATGCGCCTGTCGGCTCATCACACTCTCCCGCACACCATCGTCAGACACGATAACAGTCTCAGACGTACTCACTACATGTCAAGCCATGACGCATCGTTGAAGCTCGAAAATCGGCGGTGTAAGCGATGATCGATAATGTTGCACTGGGCCAACCGTCCGATCACCAGCTGGTTGCCGCTAAGATCGCTGTGGTGGCCTAGCATGTGACCATCGTATTCGCTGGATGTCTCACCGGTTTTGAACAAGGTGCTGCTGCAGAACGCAGCAATACTGCGATCTTAACAAAAAAACGCACAATGTGAGCGTGGAGCAGCTCTAATAAATACAAGGTGATGTAGGACTCTCCAAAAGCTGTGCGCGGCATGCATCTCTTTCAACGTCGAGTCAAAATGGACGTCTGCCCCCCTGACTCGCTTGCTCTGCTCGACGGAGGGGTCTGCAGCGTTCTGGTGTCGACGTTTCTCGCGTCTGGCGGTAGAATTGATTCTTGCTTGGCGCGCAACGAGCTGAGGTTCTCTGCTAGTTCGGCGATCAACTCCGGCGATCTCCAGGTTGTGCGATTTCCCGTCGCTGCTCCGCCAAAGAGGCCAGCCGATCACAAGACTCAGCTCGCGCGTGGCGCTATTTTGAGTCTGTTCGGCCTGGGGGTGATCGGCTCTCAAGCACCTAGTCGCGCCTTACGAACCCGGATCTCAGCTCAAACGGCATGCGGTTTTCATACGAAGCCCAAAAGATGCGGGCGCCGAGTTGAGGATAGATGTCGTACGCTCTCGATCTGCGTTGAACTCGATGGAGAATCGCGGTGAGACATGCCGTCTTCGTCTTCTGCGTCGATCACGAAAGGGATCCGGTCGCGGGTCACGTTCTGGATGCCCTTAAGACTGAATGCACCCTTGTTCGAACGGGTTTAGAGCTCGATGGGCACTCCGTACTCGAGGTGCCTGGCTTGCATGGCGCCAGGATTTCGATCGTGCCCACTAACGAGGTCGTGAGTAACGACTATGGGCGCTACGCGCCAATCTTGAATGAACGCTTCGGTGACGCCAACGTTATTGGAATCGTGAATTGGCACGAGGGTGCCAATGCACCAAACGCAATCTTCTCGGTTCAAACGACCGGCGACCTGGAGTCGGGAACTTTCAGCGCAGTCGACCCCCGGATTACTCGGGGCCTTCTTCTAGCCATCGAAGCCGAGCGCGTCACGTCTGATCTTGACGGCTTTCGCACTTACCTGGAAGCGACTCATTGGTCGGGCGTCAAGGCTGGTGATACTGGTACCCGTCTCGCTGACTTGCGGCCTTCTGCAATCGATATCGAGATCGGAAGCTCGCCAGCAGATTGGACTAATTCTCTTGCCGCTCGGGTGCTGGCGCGAGCGCTATTGCGAACGTTCGATCGCATGGACGAATCGGTAAACTCCGTCCTTTGCATCGGTGGCGTTCACTTCGAACCGAGCTTTACGAACGCCATATTGCAGTCACGCGACGAACCCCCGATAGCAGCAAGTCACGTCCTGCCGAACCATTGGCTAGTGTCGGGCGGCTATGACCAGGAAAGTCGTTTGGTCGATCTAAGAGCTTGCGTGCATTCGATCGTGGGTGGGATTCAAAGCATCGTGTACCACGATAAGCTGAAGGCTCCTTTCAAAGGTGTTGCTCGACTGCTTGCAGAGGAACTCGGCGTCCCGATGCTTTCGCACAAGAAACTGCGGGCGGCTCTTTCCAAGGATATCGAATGAGCCCGCGAAAGCTGTCATGTGCTGTCGGACCGGCATGTAAACTATCGGTCGTCCAGCGCTTGACGTATTTCTCTGGAGAAAAGCGATGAACGCTATTGGTTTTGGTTCGATTAGGACAATTCCGTACGATCCGTTTCCCCGGATCGAATACGAAGCCCGGGTCGAGCGAGCGCGGCGTTTGATAAAAGAGCATACTATAGACGCGCTTCTGGTGACGGCCGAACACAACTTGCGATATTTCGTTGGTGAGCCTAGCACGACCCCGCAGCAGACGACTCGGCCGCGATTTCTTCTTATTCTTTCGTCTGGTGAAGCTGTTGCGATCGTTCCCGAGGGAATCGACCAGTTTTATAGAGAGACAACCTGGGTAAAAAATTGCCGGAGCTGGCCTAGTCCGAATCCGAAGGATGAGGGTGTATCAGCACTTGCCGGAGCGTTGCGCGAACTATTGCCAGAGCACGCCAGAATCGGCGTAGAGCTTGGCGCGGAGAGTAGGCTTGGCTTCCCTGCGGGAGATTTCTTGCGCGTTGCGGATGCCATCAAACCTCGGACGTTTGTCGATGCATCGGATCCGATTTTCACTCCATTGCGAATGATCAAGTCTCCATTAGAGGTCGACCGAATTCGAACTGTATGCGGGCTTGTTTCAGAGGCATTTGAGAATCTGACACCAAAGCTGCGTCTGGGTATGACGGAACGAGAGGTGTGTCGCTTGTTCGAGGCCGAATGCTTCAGTCGCGGTGTCGAGAAGACGAGCAAGATCGTGGGTGTTTCTGGCCGTGGTGGCTATACGCGGCCCTACGGCGTCCCAAGCGACAAATTTCTGTCGGATGGAGACCTGCTGTTTATTGATGCGGGCTGTCTATTCGACTTTTATTGGAGCGACTTCGACCGACACTTTGCGTTCGGTGCACCTGATCCGCACACCCAGGATGCCTATCAAGTCGTTTGGGATGCCACCGAAGCGGGAATTGCCGCCGCTAAACCTGGCATTCCGATCTGTGATGTCTGGAGCGCAATGTCAGCCGTACTAAATGGCTCAAACAATCGCGGTAAAGCCACGAACATCGGGCGAATGGGGCACTCCATGGGTTTATGGATGCCGGAGCTACCTTCGGTTCAACCGGACGATAAGACGATACTAAAGCCAGGCATGATCATTAATATTGAGCCAAGCACCTCCTATCCTTCGTATTTCGACGGATCACCGAAGCTGATGCTACATGAAGAGGTCGTCGTCGTGACCGAAGCTGGCTCGCAATTGCTCACTTCTCGTGCTTCTCGAACCATACCGGTGGTCGCCAAATAAAGAGACAGAAAGCCCGCAGCGGAAGGAAGAGCATGCAGAGCTCTCGCCGTAAGCCTCAAGCGGCCATGACGTCCTATTCGTGTGATAGGCCTGTACCCCAATGGCCACATGAGAGCGTCGAATATCAGCAATCCGGCGGCGAATGCTGAGTATTCGTGGCAAGTTGGCGTTCACGACGAGAGTGCAGAAGCCGACACGGTTCGCGCCGAATAGATGCGACGTCCAGCCATGACATTTCTACATTTTCACTTGCCGCGTTCTCCATTCCAAAAAAGTCAGAATGCGAGCGACTGCAGCAGAAAGTGCTCGGGACCGCTCGAGGAGTGGTGCAGGGTACTCCGCCGCACATTACTGGTGCCGTATCGAAATGAATTCGTAAGTTGAGGTCAGACATGCATAGCGTTGAACAGTTCCGCGATCTGCAGCGTGAGGTAACCGCGTGGCGCCGCTATCTTCACGAGAATCCCGAGCTCGACTTTCAGGTACATAACACGGCGAGGTTCGTGACCGAGAAGCTGGCCTCCTTCGGCATCAATCACATCGAAACGGGCATAGCTGAAACCGGTATCGTTGCATTGATTCAAGGGCAGGGGGGAGACGGTCCCACAATCGGGTTGAGAGCCGACATGGATGCGCTGCCAATCCTAGAGGCCTCAAACAAACCGTGGTCCTCGAAAGTGCCGGGTAAAATGCACGCGTGCGGGCACGATGGTCATACCGCTATGTTGCTGGGCGCCGCGAAATACCTCGCCAAGACGCGCAATTTCAAGGGCTGCGTCGCACTGATTTTTCAGCCGGCGGAAGAAGTCGAACTTCCCTCTGGCGGCCTAAAAATGGTCCGGGAAGGAATCATGGACCGTTTCAGCATTTCCAAAGTCTTTGGGATGCACAACGCGCCGGGCACCGAGGTCGGCACGTTCAGCATTTGCGATGGGCCGATCATGGCCTCGCAGGACGATTTTGACATTGTTGTGAAGGGGCGTGGCGGCCATGCGGCCAAGCCGCATGAGACCATCGATCCAGTCGTGATTGCGGCACAGATCATCGTCGGCCTGCAAACTCTGGTCTCGCGCAACACGAATCCAATCGATTCCCTCGTAATCTCCGTGACCAAGTTGAATGCCGCTAACGCCTACAACATCATTGCCGATCACGTCGAAATGGCTGGCACTGTCAGAACTCATGTTCCTGACCTGCGAGACTTCGCCGAACGCCAGATCATGGCAGCAGCCCAAGGCATAGCGCACGGATTTGGCGCGGATATCGAGTTTAAATACCGTCGGTCCGTCCCGGTGACCTTCAACCACACCCAGGAGACCAATCTGGCGATCAGGGCGGCACGCAGTCTCGTCGGGTCCGCTTCCGTGGTCGAGAACATCAAGCCGCGTATGGGGGCCGAGGACTTTGCCTATATGCTCGAGGCCCGGCCGGGCGCTATGATTTTCATTGGAAATGGACCGAGCGCTGGTGTGCACAACCCGGCATATGATTTCAACGATGAAGCTTTGCCTTATGGCATCGGCTATTGGGTGAGTTTGGTTGAGACATTGCTGGCTGCCTGATTACCCTTCTTAGGCCCGCGAGGCGGCTTGAGCGCATTGAAGCGATTCTCTGCTTGGTGGGGATCGCAGCTGAATGTCGCCGACGAACCGAGGGTGCAAACCATCCGCACGTAGGCCGATTTATGGCCCGACAAAGCGCCCCACTGTTTGAGCAACGATGCAAGCTACTCGCGCTTGTAGGACAGTTAGAGGGTGGCATCAGCTCGAATCTGACTCTGACCGTGTTAGAAACATTGTTCGCGATTCGGACGATCATCTCCTCGTCCAGTTTAGGGGCTCACTTGTGATCAGGCCAACTCAAGAAGAGACGTCACTTCGGGAGTCGGATGTCAGCCTGGAGGTCTATCCGATGGCAGGACGCATGGTGACCTCGTGTCAGCTCGTGCGGGCTCTCGCTGGATCCAGTCCACGCGGCCCGGTGGTCCCACCGGCCAAAGGTACGCGTTTGGCGCGACGTCGCCGTCAAGTGCCTCCGCAAAGCACGACGGAAATCCCGCACGAGATTATTTGGGGCGCAGCCCTATGTCCGCTTGGAGCTTGATCAATGCGTAGGCTGAAACGACTTCTGTGTCCGAAAACAATCGCCGTATTTGGAGGCCGGCAGGCGGCAGCCGTCGTCGCACAATCGATCAAGATGGGCTTTACCGGCGAGATCTGGCCCGTGCATCCCAGTAAGGACGAGGTTGCCGGCTGCAAGACCTACCGCTCGGTGGCTGAACTGCCCGATGCTCCTGACGCTGCCTGGGTCGGCGTCAACCGCCACCTCACCATTGAGGTGATCAAGCAGCTGGCCGAACGTGGTGCCGGCAGCGCCATCTGCTATGCTTCCGGCTTCCGCGAAACCGAAGCCTATGACGAGCATGGCGAGCGGTTGCAGGTCGAGCTCGTCGCCGCGGCCGGCAAGATGCCGATCATCGGCCCGAACTGCTATGGCCTGATCAACTATGCTGACGGCGCGCTCTTGTGGCCCGACCAGCATGGCGGTAATAGGCTAGGCGAAGGCGGCCGTGGCGTCGCCATCATCACACAGTCGTCCGCCATCGCCCTCAGCATGTCGATGCAGAAGCGTGGCTTGCCGATCGCTTTTCTGATGACCGCGGGCAACCAGGCCCAGACCGCTCTTTCCGAAATAGCACTTGGCCTGATCGAGGACGATCGCGTCACCGCGCTCGGCCTGCACATCGAGGGCTTCGATTCTGTGGTCGGCTTCGAAAGACTGGCGACGCGGGCGTGGGAGTTGAAGAAGCCGATCATCGCGATGAAAGTTGGCCGTTCCGAGCAGGCGCGGCAGGCGACGGTGTCGCATACAGCTTCGCTTGCCGGCGCCGACGCCGCATCCGGCGCCTTCCTAAAGCGACTTGGCATCGCCCGCATCAATTCTATTCCCACCTTCATCGAGGCCCTAAAACTTTTGCACGTCACCGGACCTCTGTCTGGCTACCGCTTGTCCTCGATGAGCTACTCGGGTGGCGACGCCTCGATCATGGCCGACAGCGCTGAAGGGCATCTTGTGCATTTCCCAAGCCTGACCGACCAGCACCGCGCGCATGTGAAATCGACGCTCGGGCCGTTGGTGGCGGTGGCCAACCCGCTCGATTATAATACCTTCACCTGGAACAACGAGCCAGCCTTGACGGCTACCTTCACCGCGATGGTGTCGGGTGGCTTCGATCTCAATATGGCGGTGGTCGACTTTCCGCGTCCCGACCGATGCCCGGACGCCAGCGCCTATTGGACGATCTCACGCGCGTTCGAGACAGCGCTGAAGACTAACAAGGCGCCAGGCGCCATAGTATCTTCACTGCCTGAGAACCTGCCGGAGGAGTACGCGGCCGGCCTGATGACGCGAGGCATAGTACCACTCTTCGGCATTCCGGAAGCTATGGACGCATCTGAGGCAGCCGCCTTCATCGGTTCGGCTTGGCGTTCGCCACTGCCTCAGTGTCTGTCCGGGAACATCTTGAATCATCGGAATCATTTGTGATTCAAGGGTGGCGGTCCGATTTGAAGGAGCGCCCATGTGGACGAAGGAGAATCGCGGTCGCTACGACCGCAGCCGGCTACGCT
>NZ_JARVWW010000003.1 GCF_029846715.1 Bradyrhizobium nivariense | reverse complement strand
AGCTGCCGCGCGAACCGTCGACGCGGTCTGCGCCGCAATCGGCCGCGCACTCGATGCCTTCACATCCGAGGAATGCGCCAACTACCTCAAAAATTCAGGCTATCGAACCTAATGCCATCACGCTTTAGCGTGCGGTCTATGCAGCTTCGGCGATGACCGCTGCATCCAGTTCTAGGATCGCCCCGATAAGGCCCCGCAAGTCGATCGCTCCGTCGTCCAGAGCTTCGATGAAGGCGACCTTCGCCGCCCTCTCCGCCGCGGTGGTCGCGCGCGTGGAGTTGGCGCAAGAGTGCGCCTTACGCCGCAGGCCGCGTCAAGGGTTACAACTGGGTCGCGGCAAGCGGCTGCAACTGACGTAGATGTCGCCGGGTGCAGGCCCAAATTTCGTCGCCATCACGAAGTTTCGGATCGAAAGCGTATCAGCGCCGACATCATACCAATGGGGACCGCGCGATTTCAGCTGATCGTCTACGCACGATTTGATCTTGCCGACGTCGTCAAACTTGCCTGCACAGTCCTCAAAGGCGTGGTGGATAGCGTCGAGGCTCTCACTGCTGCCGCTGCGGGCGCTCCACCAAACAAGACCGATCGCCAGCAAAATAGCAACAACAGCAAGCGGCTTCATGTTCACCCCCAAACGCGGCAGCCTTGGCTATTAGCAAACTAACAGCATTTTCGCTCGGCCGCCATCGTCGCCCTTGGCGGCCCCTCACCCAGTGATGCGCTCTAACACCCGCGCCACCTGCACCGCCGACCAGACACCGTGCCGCGGGCCGCGGGGATGCCGCGGGCATTGTGAGTCCCTCCGCAATAGCCCGCAGGCTCGCAGCGCCGGCTCGCTGTAGCTCCGCGATCACCGGGCCGACGGTCAGCAGCCCGCGTGCTGGCGCGCTTCTGGATCGCCGTAGAGGCCGCCCGCATCTTCGCCGTGGGCGCCACACCACGATTGCCCCCGAGCGTCTTGCCGCGCTTCTTAGCGGCGGCTAGGGCTCCTTAGTGCGGGCCGACTACGTCGTCGCCCAGCATGGGATCCTGTCGTTCGATCGGCGCGCCCTGCAAAGCAGCTCCAAACGCGTGGATAGCAGCCACTGGGTCGGTTTCGATCATCAATCGAGCAATCCTCTCGAAATCCCTTGGGTAGATCGCGGAGGCATACAAATGACCGTTCGGCTCGTCGCAAAACCCAAATCGGAGCCATCGCTGCTCGTCATTCGGTCGACCGTTGTGATCCATGGACAGCGTCGCATCAAAAGATTTCCGAGCTGAATACGCGTGATCGCTTATCGGCTGGCGCATGAATGACAATTTCAACATCGGGACCTCCTGTGAAAAGCCGAGAGTTCCAGTTGAACAAGGCCGGATTGGGACCAAGCAATGGCCCGCCGGGATACCCCCGCGGGGCGCTGGGGCGCCCGCTGAGGTCGGATTTTGGCTCGAAAAAAATCTGAGGACGGCTACGTGTGAGTTATGGGGCAATTCAACCAGGCGGCGTACAAGTGTGCCCCGGGGGGATCACGATGGCCAGTACCAAATCAGCAGTTCCGCGTCTTGATGACAAAACGGCACTCGCGATTTTCCGAGAACTGCAAGGGATACAATCCCCCTCCAGCATGTCGTTGCAAGCAGCAGGTCTCGACCCCATCGACGTCCTCAACCCTGGAGACAAAAAGGGGGCTTTAGACGAATTGGAGCGAGGGTCTGGCCGCTATCTCATCACCCGCATCAGCCTGAGCTTCCAAAATTTCAACATCAGCTACGCCCGCAATCAAGACACAGGCCGGCTAAGCCCGTTTTACGACGAAATCGATATCAACCACAGCGACAATCAAGGTGGTCTTGCTCTCGAAGCTCGTATTGCGCTGCTCGACCATCTCGATCGCAAGATCACGCTCGGTGGTGTCAGTAAGCGCGATGAACTGGCGGCCAAATCGATCGACGACCTACAGGCGATCTATCACTCGACAGTCCTGAAACTGGAAACCAGTTTCGCGCAGCAAATCGAAAAGATCACGGAGTGGACTGTGGAACAGACCACAGCCTTAGAGCAGGAGAAGCTCAGGCTGGCAGGCGAGACCGCCACCGAAAGAGAACGGTTGAGCAAAGAACACGAGAGCAGGTTAGAGGCGCTGCGGCGTGATTCTGAAGCCCTAAAGCAGCGCCGTAAAGACCTCGATGACCGAGACTATATGCACGCGAGGCGCGGGACGCTTGGAGAGTTGCGCAAGCGGATTCTCGAAAGACAGCAGAAGTTCACACTCACACCTGAGACGACCCGCCTGCGCCTGCCAATCCACATCGCACTGATCGTGTTGATCTCGGCGCTGCTTGGCGCGAACTACGTCACGGCGAGTACGGTGCTGAGTCTGGACGTCGGAAAAGTCGATTGGCCTGTGCTCGCTTGGGCATTTGTTAAGCAGAGCATTGTGACGATCGCGCTAGTTGGCGCCTTGTTTTTCTACGTAAGATGGATGAACCGGTGGTTCGAGCAGCACGCCTCCGCCGAGTTCCTACTCAAGCAGTTCGAACTCGATATCAACCGCGCCAGTTGGGTCGTGGAGACCGCGATGGAGTGGCGAAGAGATCAGCACTCCGAAATCCCTGCGCCTCTGCTAGAAGGTGTCACTCGTAATCTATTCACCCACGGCGACAGCTCCTCTCAGGAGCACACGGCAGCAGACGATTTGGCATCAGCATTGGTCGGCAACGCCTCGCAGTTGAAGCTCAAGGTCGGCGACAACGAAGTGAACTTCGACCGCAAAGGCCTCAGCGGCCTTGCCAAGACAGAGGGGATCAGGTCCTGAACTTCTCATAATGAATTCTTGCACCGATAACCGGAGTCATGTCCCGAGCACTTCATTTTGTGTTTCGAGGGACTGATGTCCGGCATTATCCTCGATAATCTGCGCGTTCACATCACTGACCAAGACGTCCTGCGCTGAGCGAACGGGAGGACGGCGGCCCTCCGCCCGCCTTCGGAACGCCAGAATGCGTCCCATTTTGGCGCAGATCGAGCCCCAACTCAGCCTTAATCAAACCTGTGTAATAAGTCCGGCCGCGGCGGCAGTGGGACAGACTTGCCGGCCGCGTCGAGCTGGAGGATGGACCCTTGTCAGAGATCGACCCAACCGACCACGCGCTGGCGACCATTGCCAGCATCTTGGAGCACCCCGAGCCCGTTCTCGTAGTCCGGGAGACCGAGACCGTGACCGTGACCGAAATGGTGGTTGCTGGTGAGCACGTGGCCGCCGACGAGCACCCGATTGTCGATGAGCATCCGGTGGTCGAGGAGCAGCCACTGGTGCCGGAGCACACCGATGCCGACGGCTACAGCAAGGTCGGTCCGGGGCCGATGGTGGCGATCCGTCTGAAATGGACGGTCCATCACGGCGACGACGGCCAGTACTACGTTCACGAGACCATCGGCGAGCAGTCCGTGCCGGTGATCAGCGGCCCGATGACCAGCGAGGCCGCCGTGCATTCCGTCGACGCGCACGAGGACGAGGCACATCGGCGCTTCGAAGAGCTGCGCAGCGAGATCGCCGGCCGCAGCTCGCTCGCCGATTACGAGCGCAAGGGCGAAGCGTAATTACTTTCGGCCGTATCTCTCCGTTCACCTCTCCCAAAGGGAGAGGTGAACATGGGCCCTGCCTCTACTTCCTCCCCAGGAAATCTTTTTTCACGAGCTCGACGCCTGCGTGCCGCAACAGGTCGTACGCGGTCGTGACGTGAAAGAAGAACTGCGGGACGCTGTTCGTGAGCAGCAGCGTCCGCCCGGTGAAGGGTAGCTCCGTCCCGTTCTTCATCCTGAAGAAGACCTTCAGCTCCGCAGCCGCATCGATCTCGGCGCGCGGCAGGCTTTCAATGAACTCGATTGACGTGGCGATGCGGGCCTGAAGTCCGGCCATGTCGTGCTCCAGCGGCGGCAGCGCGACCGGTTCGCACTGCGCCAGCAAGGCCGGGGCGGCGGTGGCGTGGCGGCAGGCCTCGCCGATCTGCTGCGCCAGATCGTACATGTTCGGCGCCATGCGCATGCCGAGCAGGACCGCCGGATTGAACTTGCGGGCCTCGGCATAGGCAACGCCCTTGTCGAGCAGGACGGACAGGTTGCGCATATAAGGTACGAAGAGGCCTACCGAGGCCTCGTACATCGAGATCGTCACTTCAAATTCCCTTCAATTCCGCCTCGCCAGCGACGGGCATCTGGTCTAAATCCAATCCTCAAGAGCTGCACAATGACAGCTCGGGCATTGGTGGAAAAGAGATGATCGTTCGAATGACCATTCGAATTTTGGCGGCTTTGGCCGTGGTCCTGCTGGCAAACCTTTCGGCTCACGCACAGCAGGCGGCGCCCTCCCGCCTCGACGAGATCGTCAAGCGCGGCACTTTGCGCGTCGGCATGACCGGCGACTACAAGCCCTTCACCTATCTCGACAAGACGACGCAGCAGTTCAACGGCTTCGATGTCGACATGGCGGAAGCACTCGGCAAGGCGCTCGGCGTCAAGGTTGAATTCGTGCCGACGGCCTGGCCAAAGTTGATGAAGGATTTCGAGGCCGATCAGTTCGACATCGCCATGGGCGGCGTCTCGGTCACGCTCGACCGGCAGAAGAAGGGCTTCTTCTCCACGCCGATCATGCGCGAGGGCAAGACGCCGATCGCGCGCTGTGCCGATGTCGGCAAGTACCAGAGCATCACCGACATCGACAAGAAGGGCACCCGCGTGATCGTCAATCCCGGCGGCACCAACGAGCGCTTCGCGCGTGCCAACATCAAGGACGCCGACATCACCGTCTTCCCCGACAATACCGTGATCTTCGACGAGATCGCCAAGGGTAATGCCGACCTGATGATGACGGACGCCTCCGAGACGCGCTACCAGCAAAAGCAGCATCAAGGCGTGCTCTGCGCGGTGCATCCCGAGAAACCGTTCGACTTCTCCGAGAAGGCCTATTGGCTCCAGCGGGACATGGCGCTGAAGGCGTTCGTCGACCAATGGCTGCACATTTCCATGGAGGACGGCAGCTACAAGAAGATCTACGCCGCCTGGTTCGACTAAAGCATGATCCGGAAAAGTGCGAAGCGGTTTTCCGAAAAGATCATGCTCAAACAACAACCTAAAGCGCTAAACCTAAAGCGCTATGATAATTCATCCTGATCTCATCGCGCTTTAGGCCGCGTCCTCCTGTCGCTTGCCCCCGGCCAAACTTTGGACCGGCTCCGGCGTTATTGAACCCGGCACCGCCGGAGCACGACTCATACGGTGACAGTGATCTAGATCACTTTTTGCGATCGAACCGGGGCGTAAGCGTCGGTAAGGGGACCACCTGTTTCAGGAGACGGAAATGAGGAAGCTGTTGGCCACGGCCGCATTCCTTTTGGCGAGCACCGCTGCGCAGGCGCAGTACACCTTCGACTATGGCGGGCGCACCATCCGCATCGATCCCGACCGCGGCACGGTGCAGATCCCCGGCGTCTACGACAACACCGGCCAGGGCAAGGCAAAGAAGACCAAGACCGAGGCCAAGGGAACTTCGAAAACGGAGGGAACTTCGAAAGCGGACCCGCAGGCACCGCAACAAGTCAAGGCTGATCCGCAGCCGCCGGCCAATCCGGTGCCGGCCCCCGCGCCTGTCGCGGCGCCTCCGGCGGCCGAGCAAGCCCCTGTCCAAGCTCCCGTGGCCGTGGCGCCTCCTGCCCCGCCAGCGCCTCCGGCAGCAACCAGGGCAAACAATGCTCCGGCCGAAGAGGCGCTAGTGCCGCCGCCTCAGCCGGCCCCACTTGCTGCCCCGACCGTGGCCGCAGTACCGCCCGCACCGCCTGCCCCGACCGTCGCAGCCGCGCCTCCGGCGCCGTCTCCGCCTCCCGTCCCGGCGCCTGTTCAGGCGGCTGCCGTCGCGCCGCCAGGTCCCGCGGCCGCGCCCACGCGCGATCTCAATTCACCGCTCGGCGTCTGGCTCACCGAGGAGAAGGAAGGCAAGGTCCGGATCGAGCAATGCGGCAACAATCTCTGCGGCTACTCGGTCGATTCGAAATCGAACCAGAATGGTGAGCAGGTTCTGATCAACATGAAGCCCGGCAAGGACCAGAACAAGGACCAGAAATGGTCCGGGCGCATCCTCGATCCGAACTCCGGCTCGACCTACGATTCAACCATCGCGCTGAAGGGCACCGATCGGCTGCGCGTGCAGGGCTGCGCCTTCGGCGGTATGTTCTGCGGCGGCCAGACCTGGACGCGCGCGAACTGACTTCGGGGCGACACTCTGCCCGCCAAGTCGATTGCGACGTGCGCCACCTCACAGAGCCCGTTGCGCGCGTGACAGCCCTCACATCGCCGGTTCCGCGCCCATGCCACGATCCCGCATGGTCAACCCAAGGGGCGTGTCATGAACGGTTTTCGCAAGTGTCTTTTCGCCACGATCGTCGTCATCGCGTTGCCGGCCGCGCAGGCGAGCGCCAGCACCTTCGACGGCGCATGGAATGTCCGCATCTCGTCGTCGAGCGACACCTGCGGTAACGGCTCGACCGTCTCGATCGGGATCAACAATGGTCAGATCGCGTCGAGCAGCGCCGCAGTGACGGCGTCCGGCCGCGTCGCGGACGCCGGCAGCATCAACGTCACCTTGAGCACCGGCATCAAGCGCGCCGTCGGCTTCGGCCGGCTCAGCGGCACCTCAGGCTCCGGCACCTGGCGCGGCACCATGTGCACGGGCACTTGGACGGCGGAGAGGATGTAAGTTGTCTTGTCCCGGACGCGGTGCAGCGTGCAACGCTGCTCCGCAGAGCCGAGACCCAGGGATGTTGCTTTGCGGAGACCTCCGGGCGCCGGATCGGCGACGTATCGCCCTCAGGCGATACGTCTTGGCACGAGAGTTAGCCGACCGCCGCCCCGTATTCCGCGTCGGTCACCGGCTCCAACCAGGTCGAGAACACGCCGTCGAGCGCTTCCTGCATGGCGATGTGGGTCATGCCATTGGTCGGCGTGGCGCCGTGCCAGTGCAGCTCGCCCGGTGGAATCCAGACGGTGTCACCAGGGCGTATTTCCCTGATGGGCCCGCCCTTGGCCTGGACCCGGCCAACGCCCGAGATGACGTACAGCGTCTGCCCGAGCGGATGGTGATGCCAGTTGGTGCGCGCGCCGGGCTCGAACGACACGCGTGAACAGTTCAACCGTGCCGGCGCAGGCGCCATGATGACGGGGTCCTGAAGGACCGTGCCGGTGAAGTGTTCCTTGGGCGCGCGACGGGTCGGGCGCGTGCCTGCGACAGTGATCTCCATAGGGAACCTCGCTTGCTGTCCTGTTACTTCTTGCTGGCGGCGTAGCGCGCCTTGGTCTCGGCGTTCATGGGATAGAGCCCCGGGAGCACCGCGCCGTTATTCACCTCGTTGACGATCCAGGCTTCCATCCGCTCCTGCTCGACACCCTCATTGAGCACGTGTTCGAGCATCGCCTGCGGGATCAGCACGCAGCCGTCCTGGTCGGCGACGACGATGTCGTTCGGAAATACCGCAACGCCGCCGCAACCGATCGGCTCGCCCCAGCCGACGAAGGTCAGGCCGGCAACCGACGGCGGCGCGGCATAGCCGTCGCACCAGACCGGCAGATTGGTGCCGAGCACGCCCTCGACGTCACGCACGACGCCGTCGGTGACGAGTGCGGTGACGCCGCGCTTCATCATGCGCGCGCACAGGATGTCGCCGAAGATGCCGGCATCGGTGATGCCCATGGCATCGACCACGGCAATGCAGCCCTCCGGCATCGCCTCGATCGCGGTGCGGGTCGAGATCGGCGACGACCAGGATTCCGGCGTCGCCAGATCCTCGCGCGCCGGCACGAAGCGCAGCGTGAAGGCCGGTCCCACCAGGCGCGGCAGACCCGGGCGCAGCGGACGGGCGCCGCGCATCCAGATGTTGCGCAGGCCTTTCTTCAGCAGGACCGTGGTGATGGTGGCAGTGGTGATGCCGGCGAGGGTCTTGCGGGCTTCGGGGGACAGCGACATGGAAACAGACGAGCTCCGGATGGCGGGAAATGACGCCGCGCATCTTGCGAGGTGCGGGCCTCGCGTCAAGGGCCAAGAAGATACCAATAATGCAGGGCCGCAGCGCTGTTATGCGTCGCGATAACAAGGCTTTATCGTTTCCCCCTGCTTTAATTTATTGGACTTGCGGGCGCATTTACGCGAAGCAGGGACAAGCGGAACTCAAGGCCGAGCCCGCGTATCTCCAGAAGCCCGATTTCGACAGCCCATGTCCGCGACGCTTCCCCCGCCCCGCCTTCTGCCCAGTGGCGACAGCGCCGTCACGGTCGAGTTCAGCCGCACCATCGACGACGACGCCAATCAGAGTGTGCTGGCGCTCGACAAGGCGCTGGCAGCAAGCCCCATCGACGGCATCACCGAGTCCGTGCCGACCTATCGCTCGCTGCTGGTGCATTACGATCCCGGCAAGATCGGCTTCGACGCACTCGGCGAAAAGCTGCTCGCGCTCGCCAGCCAACCGTTGCCACCGGCCACCAAGGCGCGCCGCTGGCGGATTCCCGTCGCCTATGGCGGCGAGCACGGCATCGATCTCGAGGATGTCGCCAAGGCGCTGAACACCACGCCCGGCGACATCGTCGCGCGCCACGTCGCCGGCGACTACAAGGTCGCCATGATCGGCTTCACGCCGGGCTGGTCCTATCTCAGCGGTCTCGACAAATCCCTGCAGATGTCGCGGCGGCGGAATCCGCGCCTGCTGACGCCCGCCGGCACGATCTCGATCGGCGGCATCCAGGCCGGAATCCAGTGCCTGGCTGCCCCGAGCGGCTGGCACCTGCTCGGCCGCACGCCGGTGCGGACCTATCAGCTCCACCGCAATCCGACCTTCCTGACCGAACCCGGCGATCGCGTGACGTTTTTCGCCATCGACCACAAGACGTTCGAGGAACAGGACCGGGCCGCCGAGGCCGGCGAGATCGTCGCCGAGCAGGTGGTCGCATGAGCCGGCTCGTGGTCGCCAGCATCGGGCCTGCAAGCTCCGTCCAGGACGGCGGACGCCACGGAGCGCAACGCTATGGCCTGACGGTCAGCGGGGCGATGGACCGTCTGGCGCTCGCGGCAGCGAACACGCTTGTCGGCAACCAGCCGTTCGCAGCCGTTGTCGAGGTCGGCCCGTTCGGCGCCTCGTTCACTGCGCGCGACGGTGCCGTGCGCGTCGCGATTTCAGGCGCGCCGCGCAATGCGGACATCGCCGGCAGTCCGGTCGCCATGGACACATCGGTGACGCTGAAAGACGGCGAGACGCTGACGCTGGGCTTCGCCCGCGGCGGTGCGTTCACTTATCTGGCGATCGAAGGCGGGATCAAGGGCGAGCCGGTGTTCGGCAGTCTCGCGGTCAACGCCCGTGCCGGTCTCGGCAGCCCCTACCCGCGCCCGCTGCAGGCCGGCGACGAATTCACCGTCGATGCCGCAAGCGGTGCACCGGAGCTGCGCATCGAACTGCCGAAGCCTGTGAGCGGTCCGATCCGCGTCCTGCTGGGACCGCAGGACGACGAGTTCGACGACGCCAACAAGGCGCTGTTCCTCGACAGCGAGTGGAAGATCTCGGCCACCTCCGACCGCATGGGCTACCGGCTCGAGGGCCCCGCGATCAAGCATCTGCACGGCCACAACATCGTCTCCGACGGCACGGTCAACGGCAGCATCCAGGTGCCCGGCAACGGCGCGCCGATCGCGCTGATGATGGACCGCGGCACCTCTGGCGGCTACCCGAAGATCGCGACCGTGATCACGGCCGATGTCGGCCGCCTCGCACAGACCTCGGCGGGAACGGCGTTCCGCTTCGAGGCGGTCAGCATGGCCGAGGCGCAGGACGAGGCGAGGAAATTCGCGCAACTGATCCGCAACCTGCCCGATCGCTTGCGCTCCGCCGACACCGTCGCGCTCAACATCGAGGCGCTCAGCGCTGCCAACGTCGCGGGCTATGCTGTAAGTGCCGTCGACGCCGGGACCTGGCAGGTCGCGGCCGAGCCGTAAACGACAAGAAGACCAGAGGCGGAGAGCACCCCATGAAGACGATCGATCTCAATTGCGATCTCGGCGAAGGGTTTGGCGCGTGGGAGATGGGCAACGATGCCGCGATGATCGAGCTGGCGAGCTCGGTCAACGTCGCCTGCGGCTTCCATGCCGGCGACCCCGACATCATGCGCCGGACGGTCGAGCTGGCGAAGGCGCGCGGCGTCTCGGTCGGCGCACATCCTGGCTATCGCGACCTGCACGGTTTTGGCCGGCACCCGATCGCGGGCCTGAAAGCGTCCGAGATCGAGAACCTCGTCGCCTATCAGATCGGCGCGCTGCAGGCGATCGCGACGGCGGCCGGCCACAAGGTGACGCATGTGAAGGCGCATGGCGCGCTGTCCAATGTCGCCTGCGAGGACGACATGACCGCGAAGGCGATCGCCGCCGGCATCAAAGCGGTCGACCCCAGCCTGATCTTCGTCGTGCTCGCCAATTCGAAGCTGGTGAAGGCCGGCGAAGCGGCCAATTTGCCGATGGTGCACGAGGTGTTCGCCGACCGCGCCTATGAGGACGACGGCAATCTCGTCTCGCGCAAGAAGCAAGGCGCGGTGCTGCACGACGCCAAGGCGATCGCCGATCGCGTGGTGCGCATGGTGCAGGATGGCGCGGTGGTCTCGGTCACAGGCAAGGTCATCAAGATGCGCACCGACACGGTGTGCATCCACGGCGATACGCCTGGCGCAGTCGACATCGCGCGCGGCCTGCGGCAGGCGTTGAAGGATGCGGGGATCGAGGTCGCGCCGTTCAAGCGCGGGGCGTGATCAGAACGGGTGCACCGAGAGCGTGCCGAACACGATGGCCACGATGACGGCGAAGGCACTGTACATCGCAGCATGATGCATGCTTGCCCCGGTCCGCCGCGAGAGCGAGCGCGCATAGAGGTGCAGCCTGGCTTCCGCCGACAGTTCGCGCATGGTCGATCTCCAACGCCCCATTTGCGGGATTATGAAGGATCAACCCGGGTCTTGGGCAAGACGGCGGCGGAAATAGCGATAAGGGTTCTCTCAAGAAGCCCAATCGCAGGTGCAAATTCTCCGCATACACGGGTTCCGAGAATCTTATTCGTTAAAGTCCGAGCCAGCTGGAACCAGCTCGGATGACAATGGCATGACGGTTGAACCAAGGCTTCAGAACGCCGCCCGACAAAAAAGTCGAAAACAACCCCATGCACAGTAGACGGCGGCTGCCGGCGTGACGCCTGGCGCTTGCGCCGCCATGACGATTTGCACTGATGCCATCGCGCCTTAGTAGACGTCAGCCTGGAAGCGGCCCGTCTTCTTGAGCTCGGCGACAAAACTGACGGCTTCGTCGGTCGAACGGGCCCCGAACTGGGCGACGATGTCGACCAGCGCACGCTCGACGTCCTTGGCCATGCGCTTGGCATCGCCGCAGATGTAGAGATGCGCGCCCTCGGCGAGCCAGGTCCACACCTCGCGGCCGACCTCGCGCATGCGATCCTGCACGTAGAACTTCTTCTCGCCGTCGCGCGACCAGGCCAGCGACATGCGCGTGAGCAGACCCGAGGTCTTCATCGCATTGAGCTCCTCCTGGTAGAAGAAATCGCAATCGCTGCGCTGGTGGCCGAAGAACAGCCAGTTCTTGCCGGGCGCACCGGTCGCCTTGCGGTCGAACAGAAAGGCGCGGAACGGCGCAATGCCGGTGCCGGGCCCGATCATGATGATTGGCGTCTTCGGATCCTGCGGCAGACCGAAGCCGTGCGCCTTCTGCACATAGACCTTGAGCTTCTCGCCCTCGCCGATGCGCTCGCCAAGGAAGGTCGAGGCGACGCCGATGCGCTTGCGCTTGCCGATGATGTAACGCACGGAGTCCACCGTCAGCGACAGCTTTCCGGGCGTCGCATTGTGCGACGAGGAGATCGAATACAGCCGCGGCTGGAGCGGCTCCAGCGCCTCGACGAAGGCTTCGGGATGCGGCCGCGTGCCCGAAAACTTCTGCAGCGCCGCCATGACGTCGAGAGTGGCGGCATCGCCATCGGGATCCTCGCCCTGCGCCAGCGACCGCGCCTTCTCGCGCTGTGCGCCGCCGGTGATGAAGGAAAGCAGCTCGAACAGCGTGTCGGGCGCCGGCGACAGCGAGACGTCGTCGATCAGCACCTCGCGCAGCGTCTTGCCATTGACCTTCGTGGTATGGGAGGCGCCGAGCAACGCGATGATCTGGTCGACGAGGCCGACCTCGTTGCGCGCGAACACGCCAAAACTGTCGCCTACGACGTAGTCGAGCTTGCTCTCGGAGAGATCGAACTCGACGTGATAGGTTTCCTTCTCCGACTTTCCCTTGTTGAGAAGACGGCGCGACAGGAAGGTCGCAGCAACAGGGTTGTCGCGCGAGCGGCCTGGCTCGGCGATCGTCACGGTGACGGCGGGGGCTGCCACCGCGTCTTGCTTGTCGGACGCCTTGGCCGCCGGCGCCTTGTCCAGCTCTTCGTACAGCGACTTCAGCATCCGCGCGGTTTCCTTGCCGCCGGGGACGCAAAGGTTGAGCCGCGCTTCACTGCGGCCCGCGATCGCCTCCGAATAATCGTGGCAATTGTAGCCGCACTGCCCGCAATCCTGCTGCGCCATCGCCGCCATCATTTTGCGGCGCACGGGACGGCCTTCGGCGAGCTTCATCCGATCCGCGATCGGCATGGTCTGGTCGTGCCACGGCGATTCGCCGTCGTCGCCATCACCGCCTTGCATCACGGCGGCGCCCTGCTCGGCCGACAGCGGCGTAGCCGCCTCGGGCGACAGCAGCCCGGCAAAGAAGCCGTTCAGCCAGGAGCGTTGCGCGTCGGAGAACGGTGCGCTCGCGGGAATGATATCGAGCTTGGGCGGAGGGCTGATCTGGTTCATGCGGACACCTCGGCATCGGCGAGCTTGCGCAGCGTCTCGCCGTCATGGCGGCGCGCAAAGGAGAGGAAGGTTTCGTCGGGAGACGAGCGATGGGCGATATAGGCTTTGAGCAGCCCTTCGACCGTCTTCGGCGCGTCTTCGGCCTTGAGGTCGTGATAGACCTCCTGCCCGACGTCGGCGTCAGGGCCGAACCCGCCGCCGGTGAAGAGATGATACCCCTCGACCGTGTCCTCCTCGTTCACCGGCACGCGTGCTCCGATCAGGCCGATGTCGCTGATGTAATGCTGCGCGCAGGAATGGTGGCAGCCGGTGACATGGATATTGACCGGCTTGTCCATCTCGACACGCGGCTCGCACCAGTCGCCGATCTCGGCGGCGTGACGCTTGGTATTCGCAGCGGCGAAGCGGCAGCCGGCATTGCCGGTGCAGGCGATCAGCCCGGCACGGATGTGCGAGGCCTCGACCGCGAGCCCGATCTGCTTGATCGCCGCTATGGCAAGCTCGACATTCTCGTCGCGCACGCCTGATATCAGCAGGTTCTGCCAAACCGTCAGGCGAATATCCCCGTCGCCGAGGTCCCGCGCAACCTTGGCGAGGCCTCGCATCTGATCGCAGCTGATCTTGCCGAGCGGCAGCGACACGCCGATCCAGTTCAAACCGTCCTGCTTCTGCTTGTGCACGCCGATATGCGCCATGCGGTCTGCGGCAGGCCGCGGCGCAAACGCCTCCTCCGGCACGCGGGTGAACGGGCTCTTCAGCCGCTCCTCGACGATCTTGAGGAAACCGTCATGGCCCATGGCGTCGAGCACGTATTTCAGCCGCGCCTTGTTGCGGTTGGTGCGGTCGCCGTGCTCGATGAACACGCGCACGATCGCGTCGGCGACGGCGGTGGCTTCTTCCGGCTTGACGACGATGCCGGAGTATTTGGCAAAATCCTTGTGGCCGGTGATGCCGCCGAGGCCGAGGCGGAACCAGACCCCGGGCTCGACGCCGAAACCGTCCTTCACGTCCACGGCCGTGAATGCGATGTCGTTGGTCTCCTCGAGCACGGCGATCCTGCCGGCACCGTCGAAGGCGACGTTGAACTTGCGCGGCAAGCCGTACAGCGAGCGATCGTTCAGGATGTGGTAGTGCCACTCGCGCGCATAAGGCCGCGTGTCGATCAGCTCTTGCGGATCGATGCCCGCCGTCGGCGTTCCCGTCACGTTGCGGATGTTGTCGGCGCCGGAGCCGCGCGAGCACAGGCCGAGGTCCTGAATGCCCTCGATCAGCTTCACGGCGTTCTTCGGCGGGATCTCGCGAAGCTGGAGATTGGCGCGCGTCGTGACATGGCTGTAAGGCCCGCACGTTTCATCGGCGAGATCGGCAAGGCCGGACAGCTGCCAGTGTTTCATGATGCCGTTCGGAATGCGCAGACGGCACATGTAGGAGTCCTGCGTCGGCGCGACGTAGAAGATGCCGTAATAGCGCCAGCGGAAATTGTCCGCCGGGCTGGGCGGCGCGTTGTCGAGCGCCTGCTGGCGGAGACGCGGATAAGCATCGAAGGGATGCTCGTCGCGCTTGACCTTCTCCTGGTCGGCGAGCTTCTTGCCCGCGGCGATGACCTTGTCCTGCGCCTTGATGTGCACGGCATCGGGGCCGGTGGGCTCGGCGCTCGCCTTGCCGGCGCCGCCGCCGAGACCGCGGCCGACCCGGCTGATCTGCAGACCGGTCGTGAAGCCTTCGAGATAGCGTTTCTGGTCGTCGGTAAAGTCGACTGAGACGGTGTCGATTTTCATGGTCGGTAACGAAGCTCCTGCGGCCACCTGAGTGGTATCGACGGAAAAGTGCACGACCCGCCGGGAGTTCGGCTGGCTCGAGAGCCGGCTCTGCACCCAACGGTCCGATCAGCTTCGTTGCTGTGGGACTCGGCTCAGCAGGCATCTGTGACAGGCTGGCCGCACTGCAATATTCAAATTGCGTGCCAGCTTTGAGAAATTGGAAACTTATGCGATGTCAGTTGGTTACGGGGATCCCGGAAGATCCCGGTGCTGGAACTCTCCCGAAATTCGAGCAATCGGCTCAAAATTTAGCCGCTGATCCCGCACGCCCAAAAACGATGCAGGCCCGAATCAGACCTTCCAACGGCCCACCTCGAAGGCCTCGAGATGCCCCCGAATGTTGGCAGGATCGAAGGCTGGGCCGGCGAATGCGCCGAACGCCGCCGGGGCTAAGGCGGGCGGGCGTTGGCCGAGGGCCGCGTCGTAGAGGTCGGGCCTGAACACGGCCATGGCCGTCTTGACGCCGTCGGGCGTCAGCGTCGTCTGCCCCCAGCGCACCATCTGCGCATAGAGCCAGGCGGCCTGAACCGGATCGGGGCGCCCTGCTTCCTCGCGTCCCACCAGAAGGTAGCTGCCGCTCTCGCGAAAGGTGCCGTCCGGTGAAATCTTGAGGCGTCCGGTGAGGGTGCGCTGGATGACTTCGGCATCGACTCCGATCCGTTCGGGCTGCGCCAGGATCCGCGCCGCTTCGGTTCGGTTTTCGGGATGCTCGATGAACTCGGCGGCTTTCACCGCCGCGCGCACCAGTGCTGCGACCACCTCCGGATTCTTGTCGGCCCAGACCTGGCGGACCGCCAGCACCTTCTCCGCCGCACGGGCCAGGATGTCGGAGACGAAATGCAGGATGTGGCCGATGCCGAGATCGACAGCGATCGAATTCCAGGGCGCGCCGACGCAAAACGCATCGACATGGCCGTTGGCGAGACTGTCGACCATGTAGGGCGGCGGCAGCACCACCAGCCGCACATCCTCGTCGGGATCGACGCCGGCCGCCGCCATCCAGAACCGCAATTGGTAATTGTGCGTCGAGAACGGGAAGGTCATGCCGAAGGTCAACGGATCGGCCCCCGCTTTGCGCCGTTTGGCGACCACGCGTGCCAACGCTTTTGCCGTGGCGAGCGGATCGAAGCGGTCGCCGTCGATCTCCTCCATCAGCGCGGCATGAAGCGCCGGCGAGACCGTGATCGCGTTGCCGTTGATGCCGAGATTGAAGGGCGCGGCGATCGGCACCTTGACGTGACCGAGCCCGAGCGAGGACGCGATCGCCACCGGCGCCAGCAGATGCGCGGCGTCGAACAGGCCGATATTGAGCTTGTCGCGGACGTTGGACCACGACACTTCGCGCACCAACGTGACGTCGAGCCCTTCGGCGGCGGCAAAGCCCTTGTCCACAGCGACGATCAGGGCGGCGGCATCGACCAGCGGGATAAACCCGATGCGGAGGGGGGTGGTCATTTCAGCATCTCCGACGCGGTGATGATCGACTGCGCGATCTCGCCGATTTTCTTCTTCTCGCGCATGGCGGTGGAGCGCAGCAACACATAGGCCTCGTCCTCGTTGAGGCCCTTCACCTTCATCAGGATGCCTTTGGCCTTCTCGATGATCTTGCGATCCTCGAGCTGCGACTTGGTCCGCTCCAGCTCCTCCTGGAGTTTGGCGAAGGCGTTGAATCGGGACACGCAGAGGTCGAGGATCGGCTTGATGCGCTCCTTCTTCAACCCGTCGACGATATAGGCGGAGACCCCCGCCTCGACCGAGGCCTGGATCGAGGATGAATCGCTCTGATCGACGAACATTGCGATCGGGCGCCGCACGGCGCGGCTGACCTGGAACATTGCTTCCAGCACGTCGCGGCTGGGGTTTTCCAGATCGATCAAAATGATGTCGGGGTCGACCGCATAAATACGGGCGAGCAGGCTCTGCATCTCGCGGATATGGACGATCTGCGTGAATCCGGCCTCCCGCAACCCTTCTTCGAGGATCGCAGCCCGGATCGGGCTTTCGTCGACGATCACGATTTTGGGCGACTGTTCGGCGCTCATTGCTCACTCACCACCAGTGATTCATCCATAGCATGCCCGCGGGCCATGCAAAGGGTTGTAATTATGGGCAATTGGGACTAGCTCAACCCGGTCAATCAGGCAGATCAGATATGGATCAGACGGCTGCGCCCAAGGTCAGCTTCGTGTCGCTCGGGTGTCCCAAGGCTTTGGTGGATTCCGAGCGCATCATCACGCGCCTGCGCGCCGAGGGCTACGAACTCGCCCGCAAGCACGACGGGGCCGACATCGTCATCGTCAACACTTGTGGTTTCCTCGACAGCGCCAAGCAGGAATCGCTCTCGGCGATCGGCGAGGCCATGGCCGAGAACGGCAAGGTGATCGTGACCGGTTGCATGGGCGCGGAACCCGAGCAGATCGAACAGGCCTATCCCGGCGTGCTCTCGATCACCGGCCCGCAGCAATATGAGAGCGTGCTGGACGCCGTGCATCGCGCACTGCCGCCGGCGCACAATCCGCATCTCGACCTGGTGCCGCCGCAGGGCATCAAGCTGACGCCGCGGCACTACGCCTATTTGAAGATTTCCGAGGGCTGCAACAACCGCTGCACCTTCTGCATCATTCCAAAACTGCGCGGCGACCTCGTCTCACGCCCGGCCAATGACGTGCTGCGCGAAGCCGAGCGCCTGGTCGGCGCCGGCGTGAAAGAGCTGCTGGTGATCTCGCAGGACACCTCGGCCTATGGCGTCGATCTCAAATATGCCGAGAGCCCGTGGAAGGATCGCCAGGTCCGCGCCAAATTCATCGACCTCGCGCGCGAGCTCGGCGAACTCGGCGCCTGGGTGCGGCTGCAATACGTCTACCCCTACCCGCATGTCGACGAGGTCATCGCACTGATGAACGAGGGCAAGGTGCTGCCCTATCTCGACATCCCGTTCCAGCATGCGAGCCCCGAAGTGCTGAAGGCGATGAAGCGCCCGGCGGCGCAGGACAAGACGCTGGCTCGGATCAAGCGCTGGCGCGAGCAATGTCCCGATCTCGCCTTGCGCTCGACCTTCATCGTCGGCTTCCCCGGCGAGACCGATGCCGACTTCGCCTATCTGCTCGACTGGCTGGACGAAGCCGAGATCGATCGGCTCGGCTGCTTCAAGTACGAGCCCGTCGCCGGCGCGACCGCGAACGCGATCGAGAACCCCGTGCCGGAAGAGATCAAGCAGGAGCGCTACAACGCGCTGATGGCGCGCCAGCAGAAAATCTCTGCGCGCAGGCTGAAGCGCAAGGTCGGCACGCGCCAGCAGATCATCATCGACGAGGTCGGCCCGACCGTCTCAAAAGGCCGCTCCAAGGCCGATGCGCCGGAGATCGACGGCGCAGTCTACCTGTCGAGCCGCCGCCCCTTGCGCGTCGGCGAGATCGTCACCGCGAAGATCGAGCGCGCCGACCAGTACGATCTGCACGGCAGCGTCGCGGGGTTCTGACGTCGCTCCGTCGACAGCCTCAACTCACTGTCGCCCGGTAAATGCCGTCCTCGCCGAAGTGATAGAGATGCTTGCCGCGGCCTTGCAATCGGCCGGGGGGCCGCGCCGAGCCGTCGGGCATCAACAGGCGTGCTCGCCGGACAAGGATCGTCCCCTCTCGATCCAATCGTCCGATGTAGGCCACATCGGGTGGATCGCCGTATTGCCCTGCAAACAGAATCTCCGCCTCAGACATTGCGAACGCGTGGCAGCCTCGGAGCTTTGTGCGCTTCGAGGTCAATTGAAATTCCGCGTCAATTCTGCAGATCGGGAAATCCGGGTAGGAGACAATGGTGGCCTCCGCTCCGGTCACGTTGAGCGCATAGCAATCATAAATCGCAGGGCCGGCATCGTTCGGAAACTCCCAGATCTTCTCCCCGAGAGCCGAGAAGCAGACTAGCCCGGCTTGTCCAACCGGCGCGGGGCCCGGATGTCCCCATCCATAATTTCCAAAAACACCCTCGTCGAAATACGCAATCCAGATCCGGCCGCGGTCATCGATCTGGAGATCGCTGATGCCGTCGCCGAAGAGGACGCGGTTCGCTTGCCCGGTACGAGGATCGAAGATGATTCCGTTCAGGTCGTAATCCGCCTCGGCCCGCCAGTTGCACCTGGTGGCGGCCAGCAAGAGCCGGCCGTCGAGAAACATGTCCACTTTCGGGAATGCAAGATCGAGTGGCGGCAAATCAATCGACTGGACCGATCCGGTGCTCTCCATCAGAAGGCGAAATCGCTTTGAACCATCCATTCTTGCCCGCGGAAACGAGCCGATGCCGCCATGATCGCTCTCGAACACAGCCTGACGTCCGGACTCCTCGACAAACAGGAACAGCCGCGACTGATCACCCGTCACCCCGCTCGCAGCGAGCGAGAAACCGGGAAGCATGGGCGTGTCGCCAATCTTCTCGAATTGAACTGACCTGATCAACCGCGCCTCGGATGCCGATAACTTGCCAAAGGCAGGATCACCAAGCGGACGTTAGGCGCAAGGGCGAAGTCGCTGCGATCAGGCTTCTCGCCAGCCATTTCGCACCCAACGTTCAGGCCGCGGCACGCCGGCAAGACCGGCGCGCCTCACGCATTCCACCAGCCCGCGTTCAGGCTAGGCGTGCCGAACTGCGGGGTTGCGCGATACACGGCGCCGACGCCCCAGGTTCCAACGAGCAGATCACCGTTCGCCATCCGGCCGAGCAGAGAGCTTGGAGCAAGTTCGTCACGTCGCTTTTCCCGACGCCTGCTGTCCGTCATGCGCGGCGAACACCTCCTTGGCTGCGAACAGCCCGTTCAGCGCCGCCGGGAAGCCCGCATAGACGGCCATCTGCATGATGATCTCCACGATCTCGTCGCGAGAGAGCCCGACGTTCAGACCCGCCTCGAGATGCACTTTGAGCTGAGGCGCGGCATTTCCGAGCGCCGTCAGCGCGGCGATCGTCGCGATCTCTCGATCGCGCAGGCCGAGGTCCGGGCGGCAGTAAATGTCGCCGAAGGGAAACTCGATCACGTATCGTGCGAAATCCGGAGCTATGTCGGCGAGTGAGGCGACGACCTTTTCGCCGGCACTGCCGTCAATGCGTGACAGGGCCCGCTGGCCGCGATCGAAGCGGCTTTCGGCTTGCGTTTCGGCGTGCGTCATTTTCCTTCGTCCTCTGTTCGTCGCCGGCATAGCCGGCGATCTTGGTATCAAGGACGAGCAGGCATTCCTGGAGTTCGGCCATCTGCGTGCGAACCTGTTCCCGGTGGATTTCCAGCATCTGCCGCCGGGCTGACCCGGTGGCTTCGCCTTCATCACGAAGCGCCGCATAACGCAACATGTCCCGGATCGGCATTCCCGTGGTCTTGAGCCGACCGAGGAATGCGATCCATGTGAGGATCGATGCGTCAAAGTCACGCTGGCCGGAGCGATCCCGGTCAGCGTATGGCAGCAGCCCGATGCGCTCATAATAACGCAACGTGTGAGTCGACAAGCCGGTTCGTTTTGCGAGGTCGCCGATCTTCATGTGTGCCCGTTCTCGTACTGACGCACGTACAGATACCCCTTCGAGCGCGCTCTAAGTCAAGGGGGATCGAAGGTGCCGCACCCGCGAGGTCATGATGGCGCGACAGCGGACGATTTCGGCGCGCCGGCCGGGCGGCAGCATCGCGGGACTCCGAGCTTCAAGATCCCGCCAGCCATTTCGGCACCCAGCGCTCGGGACGCGGGGCGCGGGCCAGGTCGGCCTGAGCCTCCGCCAATCTAGCCGGTTCGCCGTCGATGCTCGGGCGCACATCGTATTCGAAGTTCGGCATGACCCGCCCGTCGGCATAGAGCCCGAATTTCATGGCGTGCCACAGTCCGAGCTCGGGCTGCGCGCGGCGCATCTCCTCACGTAGATCGCGCAGCAGGGATTCGATCGAAGAGGCTTCCTCGAACGGCTGCGGCCCGCGCGTCAGGACGCGCGCCTCGTATTGCTTGCCGACGATCGCGATCTCGAAGTTCGTCTTGTCCCAGGGCTTCTTGCCCTTCGGCAGATGCGCGGCGAGGCGCCAGCCGAGCTCGGCCATCAAGCGATGATTGGCCCAGTAGTCTTCGCGATCCCGGCTCCATTTTTCCACGAAGCCGCGAAAGTCGGGCAGTTCCGACGAATTGTCATCGGGCGCCGCCGCCTCCCCGGTCAGCCGTCCGGCGAGCCACTGCGCGAGTTCGACCGTCTGGCATTCGACCTCGTCATGCGGCAGCAGATCGTGCCACGCCTTGTCGAATTGCTGCGATGTCAGCTTCGCGAGCAGGCCATCGAGGCTCGGCGCCAGCAGTTCGTGGTCGCCCTCGGAGCCAAGCCCCACGATCGGCGGATTATCGCGGTCGAGACCCGCGCCATACCAGCCGCCGACAGCCGAGCCATCCGGTAGCCGCATGAACAGCGAAAACCTGTCGCGCAGGGGACTGCCGTCAAAGATCGGCGCCTGATCGGAAAACTGGCCTTGCAGCGAGAAGCAGCCGACGCTGCCCCAGGGGCGTCCCTTCAGCCAGCCGGCGAAGTCGACCAGGAGGGACGGAGCCTCGATGCCCGGCGGAAACGCGCCGCGAATGCTGTCGAGGTCGATCGGGTAAGGCGTGTCGGACAAGGCTTCAAACTATCTGGTTGGTCCCGCCCCTCTTGGTCTGAACCGTCATGCGTTCGGTTCGAACCAATTCGCGTTCGTCGATCACAAACGCGCTAGAGACGTGATGGTTTCCATGGAGATGCTCGGGCATTGGTCTAGCACAACCTCAACATGCCACGCGCGACAGCAAGCGAACAATGATGTGAAACTATAGCGCATTCGCGCGTCTGTCGCGGTTATGCGCTCCCGTTGCTCGGCGCGCTCATCGACACCACGATGGCGGATGCGGATTGGCGCAACGCGAACAGAGAAGGAGCCGCGCATCTGAGCCGACCGATGCACGCTCGGCGGGTGACTTGCAAAACACCCGCTTGACAAGCGCCGGCATTCGGCTGTACGGACGCGCCCATGATCAGCTCTCGGACCCATCTGCGCCAAGTCATGCGTCGTCGCTCCCGCGACGATGATGGGTTGCGCCATGTCCGACGACGCCGCTGAAGCACTGAATTCAGCTCAGTTTTCGAGAAGGCCGCACCCGCAAGGTGCGGCCTTTTTGCTTTTCGCGCGCCTTTTCCACCCGCCTCCAGAGGAGTTCGACATGACCACGCATCCGTATGACGCGCTGATGGACATCACCGCTCGGCCCAAGGCCGTGTTCGTCCGCGGCGCCGGCTCCTACCTCTGGGACGACAGCCGCAAGCGCTATCTCGATTTCGTGCAGGGCTGGGCCGTCAACTGCCTCGGGCACTCCCCGCCGGCGATCGCCGATGCGCTTACCGCGCAGTCCAAGCGGCTGCTGACGCCGAGTCCGGCCTTCTACAACGAGCCGAGCCTGAAGCTCGCGCAGGCGCTCGTCGCAAACAGCGCGTTCGACCAGGTGTTCTTCGCCAACTCCGGCGCGGAAGCCAACGAGGGCGCGATCAAGCTCGCGCGCAAATATGGCAGCCTCCACAGAGGCGGCGCGTTCGAGATCATCAGCTTCGAGGGCGGCTTCCACGGCCGCACGCTGGCGACGATGTCGGCCTCGGGCAAGAAGGCCTTTGAGCCGCTGTTCGAGCCGAAGGTCGCCGGCTTCAAGAAGGCGAAGCTCAACGACATCGCTTCGGTCGAACAGCTGATCAACGACAACACCGTCGCTGTGATGCTCGAGCCGATCCAGGGCGAGTCCGGCGTGTGGCCGGCGACCGATCAGTTCCTGCGGGAGTTGCGTGCCCTCACCGACGCGCACGGTCTCTTGCTGATCTTCGACGAAATCCAGACCGGCATGGGCCGGACCGGCAAGCTCTTCCACTACGAACACGCAGGAATCGCGCCTGACATCATGACGCTCGGCAAGGGCATCGGCGGCGGCGTGCCGCTCGCGGCGCTGCTCGCGACCGAGCGCGCGGCCTGTTTCGAGTACGGCGATCAGGGCGGCACGTTCAACGGCAACCCGATCATGTGCGCGGCAGGGCTTGCGGTGCTCGACGAGGTCGGCAAGCCGGACTTCCTGAAGACGGTCACCGAGACCGGCCTGCTGCTCGAAAGCGAGCTGCAGAAGGTCTCGGCCCGGCACGGTCTCGGCGGCGTAAGGGGACGCGGGCTGTTGCTCGCGCTCGACCTCAAGCTGCCGATCGCACCCGGCATCGTCGCGCAAGCGTTCGAGGCCGGCGTGCTCCTCAACGCGCCGCAGGTCGACACCTTGCGCTTCATGCCGGCGCTGAACGTCACGAAGGGAGAGATCGCCGAGATGATCGATTGTCTCGACGGGATTTTGACCAGGGCCGGCGCGGCACGGCTGGTGGCGTAAGACTCGTCATTGCGAGGAACGAAGCGACGGGTCTGCGCCTCGATCTCCGTCTCGTGCCCCGGACGCAGCGCAGCGCCACTTTGGCGGTGCGCTGCAGAGCCGGGACACGTGAGCGGATAACGACGGAAGAGCTACGGCTTCAAGATCGACGCGCCGGTGGTCTTGCGGCTTTCGAGATCGATATGCGCCTTGGCGGCGTCCTTGAGCGCGTAGGCGTGGTTGATGGGCACGTGCAGCTTGCCGTTGATGACCGCGGCGAACAGCGTGTCGGCGCCTTCCAAGAGCTCCTTGCGCGTCCCGATATAGTCGTTGAGCTTCGGCCGGGTCGCAAACAGCGATCCGTGAGTGTTGAGCTCGGCGATCGAGAAAGGCGGCACCGGGCCTGAGGCATTGCCGAAGGAGACGAACATGCCGCGCGGCTTGAGGCAGGACAGCGAGCCCGGGAAGGTCGCCTTGCCGACGCCGTCATAGACGACATCGCAGCCCTCGTTGCGGCTGATCTGTTTGACGCGCGCGACGAAATCTTCCTCGTTGTAGAGGATCACATGGTCGCAGCCATTGGCCTCGGCAAGCTCGGCCTTTTCGCGCGAGCCGACGGTGCCGATGACATGGGCGCCCATCGCCCTCGCCCATTGGCAGGCGAGCAGGCCGATGCCGCCGGCCGCGGCATGGATCAGCACGCGATGATGCGGCTCGACCTTGAAGGTCTTGTGCAGGAGATACCAGACGGTCAGCCCCTTCAGCATCAGCACGGCGCCCTGCTCGTGGGTGATGTGGTCGGGCAGCTTGACCAGCCGCTCCCAGGGGATGTTGCGCTCGCCGGTATAGGCGCCGAGATTGTAGTAGTAGGCGACGCGGTCGCCCGGATGGAAATTCGTCACGCCCGGCCCGACCGCGACGACCTCGCCCGAGGCCTCGTTGCCGGCGATAAAGGGCAGCCCCGGCGCCTTGTAGAGGCCGGTGCGGTAATAGACGTCGATGAAGTTCAGCCCGACCGCATGCTGGCGGATGCGCACCTCGCCGGGGCCGGGCGCCGGAACATCGATGCTCTCATAGACCAGGGCTTCGGGGCCTCCGACCTTGTGCACACGGACGGCTTTGGTCATCACCTGACCTCCTCTTCTCGCGGGCCAGCGAAAGACATCGCGCCCGCCTTGTCAACTCGACGCTGGCTGGAACGCCTAGACCGACGGCTTGCCGGTTTTCCTGCGGTTGCGCTTCGCCAGCACGTTGAAGAACTCGACCGCCGCCGAGAACGCGATTGCGAAATAGATGTAGCCGCGCGGGATGTGGAATTGGAATCCGTCCGCAACCAACGCGACGCCGATCAGCACCAGGAAAGCCAGCGCCAGCATTTTCGTGGTCGGATGCTCCGCGACGAATCGCGACACCGGCCCGGACGAAATGTACATCATCAGGCAGGCGATCACGACGGCCGCGATCATGATCTCGATGTCCTGCGCCATGCCGATCGCCGTGATGATCGAGTCCAGCGAGAAAACGATGTCGATGATCACGATCTGGACGATCACCCAGAAGAAAGCGTTACGAGGGGACTTCTCGTCGCCCTCGCCGTCATCGGCTTCGACCTCGCCATGAATCTCGTGCGTCGCCTTCGCGATCAGGAACAGGCCGCCGCCGATCAGGATGAGGTCGCGCCAGGAGAAGCCGTAACCCGAAAGCGAAAACACCGGCGCGGTCAGGCCGATCAGCCAGACCAGCAGGCTGAGCAGGATGATGCGGAAAATCAGCGCCAGCGCGAGCCCGATCTGGCGGGCGCGGTGCGCCTGCTTCTCGGGAATGCGCGAGACGATCACCGACAGGAAGATGACGTTGTCGATGCCGAGCACGATCTCGAGCGACGTCAAGGTGAGGAGCGCGGCCCAGGCTTCGGGGCTGGTCAACAGGTGCATCATGCGAAGGATCTTGTCAGCCGTATCAATGCGTCGCTGAAGCTGATCCAGAGCGCGATCGCGCAGAGCGCGACAGTCACGCCGGCGCCGACGCGAAAGTCCAGCTGCAGCGTGTAGAGGGAGAGCAGCGCCCAGATGGCGATCAGCGACATCGTCAGCCAGCGCAGCCGCACGACGCGCACCGGATGCAGCACGTGGAACGGCACGAAGGTCAGTACCACCAGGGCCGCGACGAGCAGCGTCGACAGCAGCGGCGGCCAATGCAGCAGGAACAGGTAGAACGCCGCCGCATTCCACAGCGCCGGGAAGCCGCGAAAATGATTGTCATCCGCCTTCATGCGCAGATCGGCGAAATATAATGCGCTGGTGACGATGATGGCGACGCCGAGCAAGGGAGCAGCGACCGGCAGCAGCAAGCCGCTGGCCACGATCGCGTAGGCCGGCACGAAGACATAGGTGACGAAGTCGACCACGAGATCGAGTACGTCGCCCGACCAGTTCGGCTGCACGTCCTTGACGTTGAGCCGGCGCGCGATCGGCCCGTCGATCGCGTCGATGACGAGGGCGACGCCCAGCCATTGAAACATCGCCGCCCAGTGCTCGCGCACGGCCTCCAGCATCGCCAGCAGCGCGATCGCCGCGCCGAATGCGGTGAAGATGTGCACCGAGAAGGCGGCGGCGCGGATCGCGGGCGTGGGCTTCAGGGAATCCTCTTGGCTGTCCATGGCTTTTGCTATCAGAATGACACCGGTTTGCACATAAGCCATTGCGGCGCTCGGTCGCACAATTCGTCATAAAATCAGGGAAATACAGGTGGGCTTGAATTTGTCGCGGGGCATGTCAAATGTCGTTCCATGACAGATGCATCGACACTCTTTGACGCGGCCGTGATCGGCGGCGGACCGGCGGGACTTGCGGCGGCCATCGCACTGGCGCAGGCGGGCGCACGGACAGCGCTGGTGGCGCGTCGCGTGCCCTATGCCGACAACCGCACCACTGCCCTGCTCGGGGCCTCCGTCGATCTCCTCGAGAGCCTCGACGTCTGGCCGCGCTGCAAGGACAAGGCGGCCGCGCTCGAAATCATGCGGCTCGTCGACGACACCGGCCGGCTGTTCCGCGCGCCGGAGGTCCGGTTCTCCTGTCACGAAATCGGCCTCGATGCCTTCGGCTACAACATCGACAACCGCTCGCTGATGCTGGCGCTGGAAGCGCGCGCGGCCGAGCTGTCCGGTCTCGTCCGTTTCGATGACGAGGCCGAAAACGTCGTCATCGAAGCCGATGGCGTCGCGATCCGCACGGCTGCCGCTCAGTTTCTCTCGGCCCGTCTCGTGGTCGGCGCCGACGGCAGGCATTCGCTGTGCCGCGAAGCCTCCGGTATCGCGGTGACGCGACGCGAGCTGACCCAGACGGCACTGACCTTCAACGTCGGCCACGCGCGCCCGCATCGCAACGTCTCCACCGAGTTCCACACGCCGCATGGCCCTTGCGTGTTCGTGCCGCTGCCCGGCGATCGCTCCAGCGTCGTCTGGGTCTCGGCGCCTGCGGACGCCGAGCGGCTTCGCGGCTTGAGCGACCAGGAATTGTCCGCCGCGATCGAGAAGCAGTCGCATTCGATCCTTGGACGCATGACGGTCGAGCCGGGCCGCCACCTGTTCCCGCTGGCGATCGAACGTCCAAATTCCTTCGGCCGCGACCGCATCGCACTGGTCGGCGAAGCCGCCCATGTGGTCCCCCCGATCGGCGCCCAGGGCCTCAATCTCGGCCTGCGCGATGCCGCCGACATTGCTCGGCTCGCAGGCGAGGCCATCGCGGCCGGTCAGGATCCCGGCGCCCCCGAGATGCTCAAGCGCTACGACCGGGCCCGGCGTCCGGACATTCTGAGCCGGACCTTTGCGATCGACATCGCCAACCGCTCGCTGCTGAACGATTTCCTGCCGCTCCAGCCGGTCCGCGCGATCGGCATGCACTTGCTTGGCGCCATCGGCCCGCTCCGACGTTTTGCGATGCGCGAGGGCCTGACGCCGACCTGGCGAAGGTAGCGCTCCGCGAAACCAAGCGCGAATGGCCTTAGGTTGAATTGGTTCGCCGCAGGCTTGGTCCAACCTCTCCTGCTTGCTTGCGGGGGAGGTCGGCGCGTAGCGCCTGGGGGCTTTCTCCGCACAGGGACTTCCTCCGCAGACTTCAGACAATCCCGACGCGGAGACACCCCCTCCCCAACCCTCCCCCGCAAGCGGGAGAGGGAGGGCACCGTCCTTGCGGAAGCGATCAGGCCCAATCTCATCGCGCTTCGAACGCGCTCATGGAAACGCCAACCGGCCGGTCTGGATCGCCCACATCACGGTGGTCAGGGTGACCACGGACGCAAACGTCCCGAGCAGCACCGCGACGGAAGCGGATTCGATCCAGGCGTCGTTCTGGCGCGCGATGACGAACACGTTCAGCGCCGGCGGCAGCGAGGCCATCAGCACGGCGGTCGCGGCCCAGGGCTGCGCGAACGGACCGAGCGCCAGCATCAGGCCGAAGGCTGCGAGCGGATGGACCAGGAGCTTGACCGCGATCACGCCCGGCACTTCCCAGGGTACGCGGTCGAAAGGCCGGAGCGCCACCGTCACGCCGAGCACGAACAGCGCGGTCGGGGCGGCTGCGTTCTGGAGGAAGGTGATGGTACGGTCGAGCGCGACCGGCAGCTCGATATGCAGAGAAGCGACCGCCGCACCAAAACAGGCGGCCATGATCAGGGGGTTGAGCACGATCTGCTTCAGCACGACACCGAAGGCATGCATCAGCGAGGGATGATCGCGGTCGGAGAGCTCGATCAGCAGAGGCACGATCGTGAACAGGAAGATGCTGTCGCAGCAGAAGATCAGCGCAGTCGGCGCCGAGGCCTTCGGCCCGAGCACGGCGAGCGCCAGCCCCGGTCCCATGTAGCCGATATTGCCGTAGCCGCCCGAGAGCCCGGCGAGCGTTGCCTCGCGCAATGTTAGCCGGCCCAAAACCTTGCCGACGACCAGCGCGAGGCTGAACGCCGCAACCGTCGACAGCGTCGTCGCGACCAGGAACGGCGGGTTGTTCAATTCCGAGAACGGCGTCTTCGACATGATCGCAAACAGCAGCGCCGGCAGCGACACGTAGAGCAGGAAGAAGTTCATCCAGGCGAGGCCCGATTCCGGCAGGGATTTGACCTTGCCGCAGACGAATCCAACGAAGATCAAGCCGAAATAAGGTAGAGCCAGATTGAGGATATCGGCCATTGATGAAGCGTTTTCTGAAGATTTGGGGACTATCTGCCCCGCAACCGCGGATTAATTCCAGATCAGGCCACTAGCATCGGCCACAATCCTGGTCTATCGACGGGGAATGATTAAAGCGCGGACCGCCAAATTCCAGATCGGACAGGTCGTGCGCCACCGGATCTTCTCGTTCCGGGGCGTGATCTTCGACATCGATCCGGAATTCAACAACACCGAGGAGTGGTGGCTGTCGATCCCCGAGGAGGTGCGGCCCCACAAGGACCAGCCGTTCTATCACCTGCTCGCTGAAAACGCGGAATCGGAATACGTCGCCTACGTCTCCGAGCAGAACCTGGTGCCGGACGATTCCGGCGAGCCAATCCGGCATTCCCAGGTCACCGAGATCTTCGTCAAGAACAAGGATGGCGGGTACCGACCGCGGAACCCGTCGCTGAACTGAGCCGCGCTCGGACACATCTTCGCTCAGACACAATGGGCAAGAAAAAAAGGCGCTCGAACCGAGCGCCTTTTTCATGTCCGGGATCGGGTCCCGACTACTTCTGACCGGCCGGAGCTGCGCCGGGAGGCGTGCCTTGCTGCTCGAGCTTCTTGCGCTGCTCGTCGGCCTTCTTCTGAAGCTCTTCCTGGAGCTTCTTCTGGGTTTCCTCGAACACCTTCGGATCGGTCGGCGGACCGTCATAGGCCTTCTGGAATTCGCCGGCGAGCGGCAGCGGCAGGGTCAGCGGAGCGCCGTTGGCGTTGATCGCCTGAACAACGAGGTTCTGGCCCTTCTTCATGTTGTTGATGAACTCGGGCGTGGCCTCGTAATCGGACATGCAGCCGTTCTGGAAGCAGATCACATAGGGGCTCTGCAACGGCGCATTGTTGTCCACGATGATGCGGGTACCGTGCACAAGCTGCATGCCGAGCGGCAGCGTCACGCGCAAGATCTTCTTTGGCTCGCCTTCCGGCTCGATGATGACGGCCGCGATGACCGGCTGGCCCGACTCGATGCGGCCATCCTTGCCGGTGAAGCAGACCTGCTTGGCATTGGCGTCCTGGCCCTTGAGGCAGAACTTGGTCCAGGGGGCATAGATCAGCTGGATCTGCTGATCCGCGGGCTGGGCCGCGCCCTGCTGCGCCGGAGCGCCCTGAGCCGGAGCCTGCTGGGCGGGCGCCTGAGCGGACGGCGCCGGCGCCTTTGGGGCAGCAGCCTTCGGAGCAGCCTTCGGGGCCGCCTTGGGCGCGGGCGCACCGGGAGCTGGCGCGGGAGCCTGGGCCTCGGCGGCAAACGGAACGGCCAACGCCGTCGCCGTCAACAAGGCGAGAAGTCGCCCGCGCGGCCGGACGGACGACGCGGCCAAGTAACGGAAATTCATTGCGGAAAACCCTTTCTGAACGGGAAGTGCCCGAACCGCTTCAACGCGCCGAACCTGGCCGCGTTGGGCGCGGCTCTCTCCCCATCAAATGAGGCGGATAAGTGACGGGCTCGGCGCTCTTGCGCGATTGCCCGCCTTCTTAACGTGGCCGCCGAAAAGATCAATGCCGACAAGCGGCTTTGACCGTGCGCCGGCGTGCGCCTCCGGGAAAATCCCTGTGATAGGATTCAGGCCCGCCCGGTCCTCGAATCAACGTGTCCAGATGTTCATGTTCCCGCGCCTTATCGAGGGTCGCCCTGAGGGTCGTTGCGTCCGCCTCTGCGTCGTGGCTTTCGCCTTGGGGCTCCCGTTCGCCTTGGGGCTCCCGGCAAGCGGCGCAGGGGCCGAGGAAGCCCACGCCATCGCCATGCACGGCAAGCCGGCGATGCCCGCCGATTTCACCCACATGCCCTACGTCAATCCTGATGCCCCCAAGGGCGGCCGGCTGACCTGGGGCGCTCTCGGCACCTTCGACAGCCTCAATCCCTTCATCGTCAAGGGCCTGGCCGTGCAGCAGATGCGGAGCTACGTGGTCGAGAGCCTGCTTGCGCGCGGTCAGGATGAGCCGTTCACACTCTACGGCCTGCTCGCCAAGACCGTCGAAACCGACGACGAGCGGACTTATGTCACCTTCCGCCTCGATCCCCGCGCCCGCTTCTCCGACGGCAAGCCGGTGCTCGCCGACGACGTGCTGTTTTCCTGGCAGCTTCTGCGCGACCATGGCCGCCCAAACCTTCGGCAATACTATGCCAAGATCGCCAAGGCCGAGGCGCCAGATCCCCTCACCGTCCGGTTCGACCTCGCAGGGGCCAATGACCGCGAGCTGCCGCTGATTCTCGGCCTGATGCCGATCCTGCCGAAGCATGCGGTCGACGTCGCGGCTTTCGAGGAGACGACGCTGACCGGCCCGGTCGGCTCCGGCCCCTATCGCGTCACCGCCGTAAAGCCCGGCGCCAGCGTGACGCTCACCCGCAATCCCGATTATTGGGGCCGCGACCTCGCTATCAATCGCGGGCTCTATAATTTCGACGAGATCAGGCTCGACTATTTTCGCGAGGCCAACGGCCAGTTCGAAGCTTTCAAGCGCGGTCTCTATGATTTCCGCGTCGAGCACGAGCCGCTGCGCTGGCACGACGGCTATGACTTTCTCGCGGCGAAGAGTGGCGAGGTGATCCGTGACACCATCACGCCGGGCGTGCCGCAACCTTCCGAATTTCTGGTGTTCAACACCAGGCGTCCGATCTTCGCCGACATCCGTGTGCGCCAGGCCTTGACGCTGCTGTTCGATTTCGAGCTGGTCAACCGCAACTACTTCTTCAACCTCTACGCGCGCGTCGCCGGCTATTTTGCCGGCTCGGACCTCTCAGCGTATGGCCACCCCGCGAATGCACGCGAGCGCGAGCTGCTCAAGCCGTTCGCCGCGCAAATCCCGCCGGACATCCTGGACGGCAGCTACCGCCTGCCGGTGACCGACGGTTCGGGACGCGACCGGACCACGTTGCGCGCGGCCCTGAAGCTGTTGGCGGAGGCTGGCTATGATCTCGACGGCACCGTGCTGCGCAATCGCGCGACCAAGGCGCCCTTCACCTTCGAGATTTTGGTCACGACCCGCGACCAGGAGCGCGTCGCGCTTGCCTTCCAGCGCGACCTCAAGCGCGCCGGCATCGAGCCGAGCGTACGATCGGTCGATCCGGTGCAGTTCGACCAGCGCCGGCTTGGGTACGAATTCGACATGATCCAGAACCGCTGGGACCAGTCGCTGTCGCCCGGCAACGAGCAATATTTCTACTGGGGGAGCGCTGCCGCCGACAGTCCGGGCACCCGCAACTACATGGGTGCCAGGAATCCCGCGGTCGATGCGATGATCGCCGCACTGCTGGAGGCCCGTGAACATACGGCTTTCGTGTCGGCGGTACGGGCGCTCGACCGCACCTTGATCGCCGGTTTCTATACAATCCCCCTGTTTAACGTATCCGAGCAATGGATCGCGCGCTGGAATCGGATAGAACGGCCAAAGGCCACCTCGCAGTCCGGCTATCTGCCGGAGACCTGGTGGTCGAAGGGGCAGCCGCAAGCTAATCAAGCAAAGTGACGCCGTGAACCAGCCAGCCGTATCGCCGACGCTCGACACGCTGTTTCAGCGCACGCTGATGCGGCAGCCGCACGCGCCCGCTCTGCTCGATCCCCTGAACAAGGCCCGCGTCACCGGGCACCAGCCGCGGCGGATGAGCTATGCCGAGGCTGACACGGCCATCGAGGCGCTGTCGGCCTATTTCGTCGAATCGGGCCTGCCGGCCAATTCCGTCATCGCGATCCAGCTGCCGAATACGGTCGAGTTCGTGCTCACCGTGCTCGCCGCCCATCGCGCCGGTCTCGTCGTCGCCGTGCTGCCGCTGCTCTGGCGCCATGCCGAACTGGTTGCCGCTCTGAACCGCACCGCGGCGCGCGCCATCGTCACCATGAGCACGGTCGACGGCGTCAGCTATGCCGATTTCGCAATGCATGCGGCCGCCGAAGCCTTCTCGATCCGCCATGTCTGCGGCTTCGGCACCGACCTGCCCGAAGGCATGGCCTCGCTCGACGACGTGCTGGCCCGACCGCCCGGCACCGCGCGCGCCGTGATCCAGGACGGCCGCAAGGCGGCGCTGATCTCGTTCGACGTCACCGCGGAAGGCTTTCGTCCGGTGCCGCGGCCGCATTTCAGCCTGATCGCCGGCGGGCTCGCGATGTCGCTGGAAGCCGACATCAAGCAGGGCGCGACCGTGATGGCGGCGTTTTCGCCGATGTCGTTCGCGGGGCTGGCCTCCTCGCTCGTGGTGTGGCTGCTGTGCGGCGGCGCGCTGGCGCTGCATCATCCCTACGAGAACGACGTGCTGGAGCAGCAGATCAACGAGCATGAATGCGAGGTGCTGATCGCCCCGGCGCAACTCGCCTTGCGGCTCGGCGATGCCGATATCGCGGCGCGGATGCCGAGCCTGCGCAACGTCATCGGCCTCTGGCGTGCCCCCGAACAGGTGGCGGCGAGCGAGGCCTGGATCGCGCCGCATGCGCCGCTCACCGACGTCTATCTGTTCGGCGAAGCCGGCCTGTTCGGCGCCCGCCGCGGCGGGGACGGCATGCCGGTCGCGGTGATGCCCGGGCCGCACGGCGCGCCGCGCGAGCAGTCCGGCTCCTCTATCGCCGGCGAGATCCTGCTGACGCCGAAGGGCACGCTCGGCCTGCGCGGAGCGATGGTGCCGATCGCGGCTTACGCCCCGCCGCAGCCGGTCGGCGACACCTTGATCGCGCAGCCCCCGCGCGATTATGTCGACACCGGCTACGCGGCGCGGCTCGACCGTCCGAGCGGCGCGATCTGCATCACCGCGCCGCCCTCCGGCATCATGGCCGTCGGCGGCTACCGCTTTCTCTCCAACGACCTCCAGGAATGGGCGCGACGGCTGGGCCAGGGCGCCCTCCTCACCGCGCTGCCCGACCGGCTCTCCGGTCACCGGCTCGCGGGCCGGGCCCAGGACAATGCCCGCGCCCGCGAGGCGCTCAGCGAACTCGGGCTTAACCCCCTGATGGTCGAAGCTTTTCGCGACCGTTCCGGGCCGGTCTAGGCGCAGTTTCAACCGATCCATTGACGCTGCATTAAGGCGGCGGGACTAGATTGCGCAGCACCTGTTGCGTGACCAGAGTTTTTCGATGTCCCAGGCCGGCCCGATCCTGTTTGTGTCCAATGGCGAGCGGCCGGCCTTCATTGCGGCCCTGGACGCGGCCCGACTGTTCCCCGTGGTCGATACCGACTGGGCCAGCGCGGCGCGCGCGGTCGAACAGGTGCAGCCGGCCGTGGTTCTCGCCGCGATGTCCGGCGGGCACGAGCCGCATCTGGCGCCGCTCGCCAGGAAGATCGCGGAGCAATCGCCTTATCTTCCCTTCGTGGCGCTGGACGCGGCGGGCACGCTCCCGCACAACGCCCTGCCCTTCTCCTCGCGCGGCGGCCAGTCCGACCGCCTGATCGCGCGGCTTCGCGCCGCGCTGCGCATCCGCACGCTTCATGCCACGGTGCTGCGCCGGCTGCCGGAGACGAAAGTCGCGCTGCCGGAGGTTGACCCCGCACGCGATGCCACCGTGCTCCTGGTCGGCCGTGGACCGGCTTACCCTGCCCTCTCTGTCGCGCTCGGTGAACGCGTCGGCGTCGTCGGCGCGCTCTCGATCGAGGCCGCGGCCAAACACCTCAACACCCGCGACCTCGACGGCGTCGTGCTCGCCGAAGGTTTTACCGCCCGCGTGACCGATGCCTTCCTCACGGTGCTCGCCGAGGACACCCGCTTCCGCAGCCTGCCCGTGGTCGTCACCGCGCACCAGCTGACGCAGACTTACGACCTGCCCAATCTCGAGCTCATTCCCGGCGAGCCCGCGAAGGTCGCCGCCAATGCGCTGCCGCTGATCCGCCAGCACGCGATGGAAGCGCAACTGAGCCGCACGCTGCGCTCGATCGATGCCGGCGGCTGGCTCGACCCGCGCAGCGGCCTGCTCACGGTGGAAGCTTTTGCGCGCGATTTTGCCAAGGCGGTCGAGCAGACACTGGCCCGCGGCGGCGGCCTCTCGGTCGCGCGCTTCGCCTTCGATCCCGGCAATTCCCGCGCCCAGCTCGATGCCGCGCGCATTCTCAGCCGCCTGATGCGGCAGATGGATTTTGGCGCGGCGCAGAAGGACGGCTCGGTCATCGTCGTGTTCGCGGAGACCGACTTCCGCACCGCCCACATGATCGCGCGACGCCTGTCGGCGGTGATGCGGCACACGTCCAACGGCAAGCACGAGATGCGCAGCGATCCCGTGGTCAGCGTCGACTCCCTGTCGCCGTCGGATACGGCGAGGTCGTTGCTCGGACGGCTCTCGGCCGACGCGTCGCGGGCGGCGTCGTAGTTACGTCTCGCAGACTACACCAACAACCACCCGTCATTGCCTGGTCAGGCCTCGCCTTACGCCGCCTTCTTGCTGTGCGCGAGCTGCGCCAGCTGCCGCATGATCTCGGTGGTGCCGGCGAGACGCTCTTCCGGCGTTTCCCAGTCCTGCAGGAACACCACCTTCATGTCGGGCCGCACCTTCGCGGCCTGGCCGTGGCTGCGGATGAACGTCACCAGGCGGTCGGGATGCGCAAAGGAGTTATCGCGGAAGGCGATGACGGCGCCCTTGGGGCCGGCATCGATCTTGCCGACATTGGCCTGGCGGCAGAACGCCTTGATCGCGGCGACCTTGAACAGATAGCGGACCTCGTCCGGCAACACGCCGAAACGGTCGCGCATCTCGGCGCCAAAATTCTCGATCTCCTCCTCGGTGTCGAGATCGGCGAGACGCCGGTACAACGACAGCCTTACCGAGAGATCGCCGACATAGTCCTCCGGGATCAGCACGGGCATGCCGATCGTGATCGACGGCGACCAGCGGTCGGCGGCGGGCTCGGAGACGCCGGCCTTGAGGTTGACGATCGCCTCTTCCAGCATCGACTGGTAGAGCTCGAAGCCGACCTCCTTGATATGGCCGGACTGCTGCTCGCCCAGGATATTGCCGGCGCCGCGGATATCGAGGTCGTGTGACGCAAGCTGGAAGCCCGCGCCCAGCGTCTCCAGCGATTGCAGCACAGTGAGCCGGCGCTCGGCCTGCGCCGTGATCTTCTGCTGCGCCGGCAGCGTGAACAGCGCATACGCCCGCAGCTTGGAACGGCCGACCCGGCCGCGGAGCTGATAGAGCTGGGCGAGGCCGAACATGTCGGCGCGATGCACGATCAGCGTGTTGGCGTTGGGGATGTCGAGGCCGGATTCCACGATCGTGGTCGACAGCAGGATGTCGAACTTGCCGTCGTAGAACGCGGTCATGATGTCCTCGATCACGGCGGGCGGCATCTGCCCGTGCGCGACCGCGACCTTCATCTCCGGCACGTTCTTGTCGAGGAAATCCTTGACCTCGGCGAGATCGTCGATGCGCGGCACCACGTAGAACGCCTGGCCGCCGCGATAGCGCTCGCGCAAGAGGGCCTCGCGGATCATCAGCGGATCGTGCGGGGCGACGAAGGTGCGCACCGCGAGGCGGTCGACCGGGGGCGAGGCGATGATCGAGAGCTCGCGCACGCCGGTGAGCGCAAGCTGCAGCGTACGCGGGATCGGCGTCGCCGACAGCGTCAGCACGTGCACCTCGGCGCGGAGCTGCTTCAGCCGCTCCTTGTGGGTGACGCCGAAGTGCTGCTCCTCGTCGACGATCAGCAGGCCGAGGTCGCGGAACTTGATCGACTTGCTGAGCAGCGCATGGGTGCCGACGACAATGTCGACCGAGCCGTCGGTGAGACCGTTCTTGACCAGATTGAGCTGCTTGGTCGGCACCAGCCGGGAGGCCTGCGCGACCTGCACCGGAAAACCCTTGAAACGCTCGGTAAACGTCTTGTGGTGCTGGCGCGCGAGCAGCGTGGTCGGCACCACGATCGCGACCTGCTTGCCCTCGAGCGCCACCGCGAAGGCGGCGCGCAGCGCCACCTCGGTCTTGCCGAAGCCGACGTCGCCGCAGATCAGCCGGTCCATGGGACGGCCGAGTTCGAGGTCCTTCAGCGTGGATTCGATCGCCCCAAGCTGGTCCTCGGTCTCGTCATAGGGGAAGCGCGCGCAGAACTCGTCGTAAAGGCCCGGCTGCACCGGCAGCTTTGGCGCCTCGTGCAAATGCCGTTCGGCGGCGATCTTGATCAACTCGCCCGCGATCTCACGGATGCGGTTCTTCAGTTTTGCTTTTCGAGTCTGCCAACCCGAACCACCCAGACGATCCAGCTCGACCGTGGTCTGGTCGGAGCCGTAGCGCGACAGCAGCTCGATGTTCTCGACCGGCAGGAACAGTTTTGTCTCGGCGGCATAATGCAGCTCGAGGCAGTCATGCGGCGCGCCGGCGACGTCGAGCGTCTGCAGGCCGATGAAGCGGCCGATACCGTGGTCGACGTGCACGACGATGTCGCCGGCCGCCAGACTCGTGATCTCCGAGATGAAATTGTCGAGCTTGCGGCTCGCCTTGCGCGGCCGGACCAGGCGATCGCCAAGGATGTCCTGCTCGCTGATCAGCGCGATCTCGTCGGTCTCGAAACCGCTTTCTAGGCCGAGCACCGCGAGCATGGTCTCGTTGCGCGGGGTGGCCTGCACCGTGCGCCAACTGTTGACGCTGGTCACAGGGGTGAGTTTGTGGTCGCGCAGCATCGAAATCATGCGGTCGCGCGAGCCTTCGCTCCAGAGCGCGATGACTATCTTCTTGCGGCTTGCCAGCAGGCCATGCACATGACCGACGACGGCTTCGAAGACATTGACCTTGCTATCGTTGCGCTCCGGCGCGAAGTCGCGGCCCTTGCGCGCGTCGGCATCGACGACGGTGGTGCCATCCGCCGGTACGGCGAACTGCGTCAGCCGTACCAACGGCATCTCGCTCTCGCGCTTGCCCCACTCCTCCTCGGTCAGATAGAGCCGGTCAGGCGGCAGCGGCTTGTAGATGGCGCCGCCGCCCGGATGCTCCATCGCATCGCGGCGGGCCTGGTAATAGTCGAGGATCTGCTTGAAGCGCTCGCGGACGGCATCCTCGGCCTGCGGCTCGATCGCGACGGCCGCACCTTGCAGATAGTCGAACAACGTGTCCATCCGGTCCTGGAACAGCGGCAGCCAATGCTCCATGCCGGGATGGCGGCGGCCTTCGCTGACGGCCTCGTACAGCGCATCGTCGCGCTCGGGCGCGCCGAACTCGGCGACATAGCCCATGCGAAAGCGGCGGATGGTGTCGGTGACGAGCTGGAATTCGGAGATCGGCACGAGATTGAGCGCGCGCATGTCGAGCAGCGTGCGCTGGGTCTCTGCATCGAAAGTGCGGATCGATTCCAGGCTGTCGCCGAAGAAGTCGAAGCGGACGGGCTGGTCGAGGCCGGCCGGAAACAGATCCAGAATGCCGCCGCGCACGGCATATTCGCCGGGCTCGCGCACGGTCGAGGAGCGGTTGTAGCCGTTGTGCTCGAGCCAGGCGACGATGGTGTCCATCGGCACGACATTGCCGGGCGCGACCGACAGCGCCTGCGCCGCGACGAGGTCGCGCGAGGGCACGCGCTGTATGACGGCGTTCACCGTGGTCAGCACGATCAGCGGTTTGTCGCTACCAGTCAGGGACGCAAGCCGTGCCAGCGTGGTCAGGCGCTGCGCGAGGACGCCGCCATGCGGCGAGACGCGGTCATAGGGCTGGCAGTCCCAGGCCGGGAAGGTCAGCACCGGCAAATCGGGCGCGAAGAATTGCAGCGCCCGTTCGAGCTGCTGCATCCGCGGCCCGTCGCGGCAGATCACCGCGAGGCTGACAGCCGGCTTCTTCGGCCGCGCCGCGATGGCGCGCGCGAGATCGGAGACGACGAGGCCCTCGGCGCCCTCGGCGACATTGGCAAGCGTCAGCGCGCGGCCGGGCGTGAGCAGCTCGGCCGGCGATTTCATCCCCTGCTTCATACGTCGCGGTCCGCGATCGGAAACGCCTTGATGCGGGCAAACAGCGTGCCGGTGACATCTGCCGGCAGCACCTTGTCGCCGGTGATGGCGGCATAGAGGTCGGGATCGGCCTCTTCGAGCAGGGTCTCGAGCTGCGTCAGCTCGTCATCGGACAGATTGCCGATCTCGGCATCCGCGAAGCGGCCGAGGATCAGGTCCATCTCGCGCGTGCCGCGGTGCCAGCAGCGGAACAGAAGCCGCTTGCGGCGGTCGTCCAGCCCGTTGCTCGATCGTGTCGTCCCCGTCATGTCTCGATTCCAGTCAAACGCCAAAAGCCCGGACGTGCCGGGCTGGGGTGATATAGCCACTCGAACCGGCCCTGTCAGCCCTCGATTTATCATGGCCCGCTGCCGCCGCAGGCACACGAAAAAAAGACGTGGATGCTGAGCATAAAGCCGGGCATGACGGGCCGAAACGATCCTAGATTCGCCTAATGCGCCCCAGCCTGCTCAATCCGCTGTTTGCCCCCGTGACCAGCCTGCCCGGCGTCGGTCCGAAGCAGGACAAGCTGCTGCAGTACCTGCTCAGCCGCAATGAGACGCCGCGGCTGGTCGATCTGTTGCTGCATTTGCCGAGCCAGGTCATCGACCGCCGGGCCCGGCCAAAGATCCGCGACGCCGTGCAGGGAACCATGGTGACGCTGGAGGTCACCGTCGACCGCCACCGCCCGCCCCCGCCGCGCAATGCCCGCGCGCCCTACCTCGTCTACGCCAGCGACGACACCGGCGACGTCGTGCTGACGTTCTTCCGCGCAAAACCCGGCTATGTCGAGAAGCTGCTGCCGATGGGCGAGAAGCGCTACGTCTCGGGCACGCTGCAGATGTATGACGGCATCCCGCAGATCGTGCATCCGGACCGGGTGCTGGACGAGGAGGCGATCTCAAAACTCTCCGGCATCGATCCCGTCTATCCCTTGACGCAAGGCCTTGCGCTCGGCTCGCTCCGCCGCGCGGTCGCGCAGGCGCTGCAGAAGCTGCCGGCGCTGCCGGAATGGATCAGCCCCGAGGTGCTGCGCCGCTGCAGCTTCCCGCCGGTCGCAGAGGCGCTCACCCGCGTGCATCAGCCGGTCGAGCTCACCGACATTCTGCCTGACCAGCCGTTCTGGTCGCGCCTCGCCTTCGACGAACTCCTGGCCGGGCAACTCGCGCTCGCCCTGATTCGCGCGCAATTGCGCCGCCCGGCCGGCGTGCGCAACGCCGGCGACGGGCACCTTCGCAATAAGATCATCGATGCCCTGCCCTACGCGCTGACGTCCTCCCAGCGCGACGCGGCGGCGGCAATCGCGAGCGACCTGCAACAGCCGGTGCGCATGCTCCGCCTGCTTCAGGGCGACGTCGGCTCCGGCAAGACCGTGGTGGCACTGCTCGCCGCCGCCGCCGTCACTGAGGTCGGCAAGCAGGCGGCGCTGATGGCCCCGACCGAAATTTTGGCGCGCCAGCACATCAAGACCATCGCTCCGCTCGCCGAGCGCGCGGGAATGCGGGTCGCGATCCTCACCGGCCGCGAAAAGGGCAAGGAGCGGCGGGAACTGCTGGCACAACTCGAAGCCGGCGAGATCGACCTGCTCGTTGGCACCCACGCGCTGATCCAGGACGACGTGATCTTTAGCGATCTCGCCCTCGCAATCGTCGACGAGCAGCACCGTTTCGGCGTGCGTGAGCGGCTGGCGCTCACCTCGAAGGGCGAGGCCGTCGACGTGCTGGTGCTGAGCGCCACGCCGATCCCGCGCACGCTGGTGCTGACCTATTTCGGCGACATGGACATCAGCGAATTGCGCGAAAAGCCGGCGGGCCGCCAGCCGATCGAAACCCGCACCATATCGATCAGCCGCCTCGACGAGGTCACCGATAGCATCGGCCGCGCGCTTCTATCAGGCAAGCTGGTCTACTGGATCTGCCCGCTGGTCGAGGAATCCGAGGCCGAGGGTACCGAGCACCTGACCAATGCGACCAAGCGTTTCGAAAGTCTGCAAAAGCGTTTCGGCGACCGCGTCGGCCTCGTCCACGGCCAGATGAAAGGCACCGAGAAGGACCGCGTCATGGGCCAGTTCGCCGCCCACGAGATCGGGCTGCTGGTCGCGACCACCGTGGTCGAGGTCGGTGTCGACGTGCCGGCGGCGACCATCATGGTGATCGAGAACGCCGAACGCTTTGGCCTCGCCCAGCTTCATCAGTTGCGCGGCCGCATCGGGCGCGGCTCGGAGGCCTCGACCTGCCTGCTGCTCTACTCCGAGCCGCTCGGCGAGATGTCGAAGGCGCGGCTGAAGGTGATCCGCGAGACCACCGACGGTTTTCGGATCGCCGAGGAAGACCTGAAGCTGCGCGGCGAAGGCGACGTGCTCGGCGTGCGCCAAAGCGGCCTGCCCGGCTACCGCATCGCCCGCTCGGAAGTGCATGGCCAGCTCATCACGCAGGCCCGCGACGAGGCGCTGCGCATCCTGAAGGACGATCCCAAGCTGAAGGGCGAGCGCGGCGAGGCGCTGCGATGCCTGCTGTATCTTTACGAGCGGGACGAGGCGATTCCGTTGATCGGGGCGGGTTAGCTGGCCGCTCTCTGTCGCCCAACCTCATAGGCCGCCACATGCGCGCGCGCCAAATTCAATAGCGGCGTGTCGATACCCAGCGCACGGGCCCGGTTGGCCATATCGCCAAGTATATGTTCCGCCTCGGTCACCGAGCCGCGCTCGATGTCCCGCAGCATCGAGGCCTTGAGCGGCGAGTTCGCCGTTGTGAAGAGCTTCCGATCGAACTCGATGAACGGCGCTCGTGGCTCAAAACCTGAGGCGCTCGCCACGGCACAGCATTCCGCAAACAGGCGGAAAATGAACTCCTCGCCGTTCGGCACGGCCAGAATGTCTCCGATGCTTGCACGCATCAGGCAGGTGATGCCGGCGAGCGTGCTCAGCTGGACGAATTTCTCCCACATGTCTTGCATGACCGATTCGCTGGCGCGCACGTCGATACCGGGGATCTCGAGCAGTGACTGCAACGCGCGCGCCCGCTCACTGATCGCCCCCTTGACCTCACCGAACACGATGGTCTGATTGGCCATGAACTGAACGACACGACCATCCGCATCGAGCCCGGCACTGACGTTCGCGAGCCCGCCGAGGACGTGCGCGGCGCCGAACCGCGCTGTCAGGGCGTCGATATGTTTCAACCCGTTGAGGATCGGCAAAATCATCGTGCTGGCGCCAACGGCCGGTGAAAACTGGCTCATCGCGTCATCGAGCGAATAGGATTTCACGCCGACGAGCACGACGTCGAACGGCTCCTTGAGATCGTCCGTCATCATGATCTTCGGCTGCAGGGCAAAGTCGCCGTGCGGGCTCACGATCCTCAATCCATCCCGCCGCAATTGCTCCGCCCGTCCGGACCGCACCAGAAAGGTCACGTCAGCGCCCGCTCGGACCAGGCAAGCTCCGTAATAGCCTCCGAGCGCTCCCGCGCCGATCACGAGCACCCTCATTCGAACTCCCGCGTGAAATCACATGTCATGCTTCGCGCATTCAGCCATCGCCCACTTGGCAGGGCAAGCAGATTTCGCTTCAGCCCAGGCCCGCTTCAGTGCGGCGTTGACCTTCGCCCCGAATGCGCCAGCAAAAACCTGCCGTGCTCGGCTTCGGTCGCCTCGTTGGCGGGGAACATGCACTCGAGCCGCAGCTCTTCCGCAGTCACCGTCTGCGGCGTTCCGACCGTCGTGATCAGGGAGAAGTAGTCCAGCATCACCCCGTCCTTGACGAAGGACAGCGGGATCATCGGCATTGCATCAGAGGCCGACGGCGCACGCCATTCCGGCTTCACGCCGGGGTATTGCGACAACTCCCCCAGCAGTGCCTTCGTCCTGATATCAACGACGTGCCCGACCGCCTCGCGATACACCCTTGCGAGCAGTCCGCGCGCGGTCTGCGGCCAGTTCGCGATGAAGGGGCGCATGCCGTCCGGATCGAACATGAGATGCAGCAGGTTTCGTGGCGCCGGTCGCGCCGACATGTCGATGAAGCAATTGAACAGAAGCGGTGCAGCCTCGTTGGTCATCAACACGTTCCAGTACCGGTCCATGACGATGGCGGGAAACGGCTCGTGCTGACGCAGCATGCGTCGCAGAGCGCCATTGATGCTCGTCATGGCCGGCGTGTCGAGCGCGGGATCGGAATAGGACGGCGCGTAGCCGGCGGCCAGCAGCAGCTCGTTGCGTTCGCGCAAGGGCACATCGAGGGCTTGGGCAAGATCGAGCAGCATCTGGCGGCTCGGAACGCTGCGACCGCTCTCGACGAAGCTGATGTGCTTCTGCGAGACGCCGGCGTCGAAGGACAGGTCGAGCTGTGTCTTGCCGCGAATGTCCCGCCATTGACGCAGGAGCGTGCCCGCGGAGCTGGCGCGTATCTTGAGGGCGCTGGCCGTCGCTTTCATGGTCAGTCGGTCCTTCCCGTCGATCTGCGGCATCGTCAACGCGCATCGGCGGCGGTGCGCCGAGGCGCCGCCGCCGATGGCAGCAGGTTGGATTCGATCAACCGAAAGCGACCGGCCCTACGGCGCCGACCCAGTGCCGTACCTTGGTATCGTCCGTCTCGTCCATGTAGAAGAAGTGCGTCATCGTGGGATGCACCGTCTTCATCGAGGGATCATCGGGTGTCATGTCCACGACCCCGCGAAACACCTTCAGGGAGCCGGCGTCCCAATATTCGGTGACGTGATGCAGCGCGGTGAAGCCGGTGTCGATGAAGGCCTTCAGATTGGCGCGGATCGCCTCGCGCCCCTTCCAATCTGCGACGCCGAGATTGCAGACGGCATCGTCCGTAAAACAGTCGAAACCCTGTCCGAAAGTCTTGTCGTCGATCTCGTGCCACATGTCGAGCAGCCATTGCGGCGGCTCCTTCTTCGTAAACACGACTTGCATATCTCTCTCCTCATGCACTGACACACGCGCGACAGGAGGCTTGATTGAATGCTTCCTGTCGGGTGGATGACCGGAAGAGTAGTCAAGCTGCGAGTTGGCTCAATTACATGCCAGGTAATAAAGCGCGTCCAGGAGGCGTCCTCTTTCCCTGGGCCCGACTTTATGGAACCCTACGGCGATGCGCCGGATCATCGTCGTTGGCAGCCAGGGTAGCGGAAAGACGAGCCTCTCCCGAAATCTCGGGCAAAAGCTCGGGCTGCCCGTGGTGCATCTCGACGTGCTCTACTGGCGGCCGGGCTGGAAGCCGTCCGACAAACCGAGCTTCCGGACACGTGTCGCTGATGCGATCGCGGGCGACGAATGGGTTGTCGACGGCAGCTTCTCGGGACTTGCCTTCGATCTCACGCTCGCGCGCGCCGACACTCTGGTCGTCATCGACCGCCCGCGCTGGCTCTGCCAGTGGCGCATTCTCCAGCGCTCCGCCTTCGATCGCGACAGGACCCGGCCTGACCTCCCGGAGGGGTGCCCCGAACAATTCGACTGGAAATTGATGCAGGAGGCGTGGCGCTACGACACCGAGCGCGCGCCTGTCATCGAGGCCGAGCGTGTGCGATATGGCGCTGACGTCCCGGTCGTGCGCTTGAGACGCGATCGGGACATCCAGGGTTTTCTGGATTCGGTGCACGGCCAGTGCGCGATGGCCGTGACATAAGACCGGACGATCAGGATTTCTTCTGCGCGATACGCGCGGCGAATGCCTTCATCAGGTCTGCGTCCGCCGCCTCGCCTTTCGCGTCCTCGGCGAGATGCTCGAACCAGCGCGCAAAGCCCTCGTAGATCAGGCCGGCCGGATGATCGGGGCCGAGGAAGCCGGAAATCTCCCGCATCTCCGCAACCCAGCGATAGGCCTTCGGGATCATGTCCGGCAGCGCGACTTCCAGCCGGGCCAGGACCGCCGGCTGGCTCAGTGCGAGTTCGTCACGCAGCGCATCGGCGGCGCCCGCTTTCGTTGCCGCGACCACCATCGCCGAGCCGATGCCGGCGAGGCCCTTGACGATGCCGGCGTAGGACATTTTCAAGGCCGACGCAGCTCCGACCGGGCCCTCGACGATCCGCACGTCGAGCCCGAGGTCCTTCAGCACAGCGACCTCTCCGGCATGCTCGCCGGACATGTAGAAGGCCGGGCTCTTGCCGCCGGGCTGGGGCGGGAATCCGATGATGCCGGCATCGACGAATGGCGCCTGGGCCGAGCCGATGATCTCCTCGATCCTCATCACGGTATCGACGTTGACGGCGTTGCAATCGACCACGACCGGCTTCTTCTCGCGCCGGACGATCAGCCCCGCCAGCCGCTCGGCGAGCGCCACGGCTTCGCCCGGCGGAACGATCGAGAGAATGATGTCGGCGTCCGCGATCGCGTCGTCCTCGGCGCCGATCATGCCGGCATCCGCCGCGCGCTTGCGTGTCGCCTCGCTCCGCCCTTTCAACGACGTCAGCACGCGCGCACCGTGCTCGCTGAGGCGGCGGGCCACCGCGCTGCCCATGGCACCGGGCGCGAGGATCGCAATGGTCTTTGACGTCGTTTTGGACATCGTGCACTCCAGGTCGGATTCCGAGCGACGCGCTCAGTTCAACCGGAGACTAGCAGAGGACGGGACGCCCGCGTGACCGGCGGCCATCCCGCAGAGGAATGGCCCTACTCCACCTTCGCAGGCTGGGGCTGGAGCGCCGAGGCGTTGGCAATGCGCGCGGCGTTCGCCATGCCCGCCAGCGCGGCCGCCTTCTTCGGATCCGGCGTCGAGCCGGGCTGCACCACGCCGGCCGACATGATCAGGGTCGCGGCATCCTCGGTGCTCATGTCGACCTCGACAATCTTGCTCTTGGGCACGTAGAAGAAGAAGCCGGTGGTCGGATTCGGCGAGCACGGCAGGAACACCGAGACGTGCTCCTCCTGACCCGGCAGGCTGCGGGAGACGTCCTCGTTCGGCGATTGCGAGATCAGCACGATCGACCACATGCCCGGCGAGGGAAACTCGACCAGGCCGACTTTGCGGAAGCTCGAGCCCTTGCCCGAGAACAGCGTCTCGAACACCTGCTTCAGGCCGCGGTAGATGGCGCGCACCGCCGGAATGCGGCCGAGAAAGGTCTCGCCGACATCGACCAGCGTCCGGCCGATCAAATTGGCCGCAAGGAATCCGACCAGCGTCAGCGTGAAAAATGCGACGATCAGGCCCCAGCCGGGAACGACGTAGGGCAGATAGGTCTCGGGCCGATAGGCCAGCGGCACGAATGGCCGCACCACGCCATCAACCCAGGTGACGAACCACCAGACCAGATACAGCGTGATCGCAATCGGCCCCGTCACGATGAGGCCGGTGAGGAAATAATTGCGGAAGCGGCCGATCAGGCCAGTATGCGGCTCCGGCACGGGGTCGAGAGGCGCAGGCGCGTCGTCACGGGGGGTCATTCGGGTTCCAGGTCGGTCGCTTCATTCAAGCTAGGGTCTTCTAGCAGGTTTTGGAAGACCACGAAGCGTTCCGGCCCGCCCCTTCTGGCTATTCCACGGTCACCGATTTCGCGAGATTGCGCGGCTGGTCGACGTCGGTCCCCATGATGACCGCCGTATGATAGGCGAGCAGCTGAACGGGGACGGCATAGACCATCGGCGTGAACGCTGCCGCCATATCGGGCATGACGATGGTGACAAGGGACTCGACGGTCGCCTCCTCCGCGCCCTTGGCGTCGGTCATCAGGATGATCTTGCCGCCGCGGGCAGCGACCTCCTGCATGTTCGAGACGGTCTTTTCGAACACGCGGTCGTAGGGCGCGATGACGACGACCGGCATGGTCTCGTCGATCAGCGCGATCGGGCCGTGCTTGAGCTCGCCGGCGGCATAGCCCTCGGCGTGGATGTAGGAGATCTCCTTCAGCTTCAGCGCGCCTTCGAGCGCGAGCGGGAAGCTGGTGCCGCGGCCGAGATAGAGCACGTCACGCGACTTGGCGATCTCGCGGGCGAGCTTCTCGATCTGGAGCTCGGTGGTGAGCGCATCCGACATCAGGCGCGGAATCTCGACGAGGCCATGGACCAGCTTGGCCTCGTCCTCGTCGGACAGTTCGCCACGCGCCTTGCCGGCTGCAATTGCAAGGTTTGCCAGCACCATGAGCTGGCAGGTGAAGGCCTTGGTCGAGGCGACGCCGATCTCGGGCCCGGCCAGCGTTGGCAGCACGGTCTCGCTCTCGCGCGCGATCGTCGAGGCCGGCACGTTGACGACGGCGACCGTGTGCACGCCCTGGTCCTTGGCGTAACGCAGCGCGGCCAGCGTGTCGGCGGTCTCGCCTGATTGCGAGATGAAGATCGCGAGATCGCCCTTGCGAAGCGGCGCCTCCCGGTAGCGGAATTCGGAGGCGACGTCGACCTCGACCGGCACGCGCGCAAAACGCTCGAACCAGTATTTTGCGACGAAGCCGGCGTAGCTCGCGGTGCCGCAAGCGGTGATGTTGATGCGCTGGATGTTCTTGAAGTCGAACGGAAGCTTGACCGGCAGCGAGACGCGCTCGGTCGCCATGTCGACATAGCGTGCCAGCGTGTGGCCGACCACCTCCGGCTGCTCGTGGATCTCCTTGGCCATGAAGTGGCGGTAGTTGGCCTTGTCGACCAGCGAGGTCGCGGCGGCGTGCTTGATCTTGTCGCGCTGGACGGCGTGGCCGTCCTTGTCGAAGATCGCAGCACTTTTGTGGGTCAGGACGACCCAGTCGCCGTCCTCGAGATAGCTGATGGTGTCGGTGAACGGGCCGAGCGCGATGGCGTCGGAGCCAAGATACATCTCGCCGTCGCCGTAGCCGATCGCGAGCGGCGGCCCGTTGCGGGCGCCGATCATCAAATCGTCCTCGCCGGCGAAGATGAAGCCGAGCGCGAAGGCGCCGCGCAGCCGCGCCAGCGTCAGCTTCACCGCCTCGACCGGCTTGTTGCCGCGCGTGAGCAGATCGTCGACGAGATGCAGCACGATCTCGGTGTCGGTCTCGGTGTGGAACACCGTGCCCTTCTTCTGCAACTCCTCGCGCAACTCGCGAAAATTCTCGATGATGCCGTTGTGGACCACGGCGACGCGTTCGGTCGCATGCGGATGCGCATTGTGCACGGTCGGCTTGCCGTGGGTGGCCCAGCGGGTGTGACCGATTCCGGTCGTGCCCTTGAGCGGCTCGGCTTCCAGCCGCTTCTCCAGATTCTTCAGCTTGCCCTCGGCGCGGCGGCGCGCGAGATGCTTGCCTTCGAGCGTGGCGACGCCCGCGGAGTCATAGCCGCGATATTCAAGACGTTTGAGCGAATCCACCAATTGCTCTGCAACCGGCTGGCGCCCGAGAATGCCGACAATCCCGCACATGCGGATCAATATCCCCCAAATCGTCGAAAAATCGCCTAAACGACGCGCTCGGTTTTTAGCGAAGTTCCTAAGGAACCAGATACTCAATAATTATTGCTGATTGAGACAGCACCAGCGGCAACGAGCCTCGCCTGCGTCGAACTGGCTGGCCTTAAACCGCGCGCATTAACTTGTTGTCAACAAATTTGACCAACCCTTGCGTACCGAGGAGAGAAGGCTATGAAGGGCTCATCCGACCGCAAAGGTCTGTCACCGATGTCCATGCGTGCCAGCGAGACCTCGGGTACGCACCTTGCGCATTGGCCGCCGCCCCAACGCGGCAAGGAAAGCAAGCCCGTCTTCGTCAAGCACACCGCCGGCGAACCGGCGAAGCGCGCCAAGCCGCGCGGCTGGCGCCTGACGCGTGCGATCTTCTCCGAATTCGCCGACGACGAATAGCGCCGGCTCACTTTTCAGGTTTCTTCCCCCGCGTCTTCATCTCGCGATAGCGCGCAGCACCACCTTCGCGGATAGTCTGCGGGCTGCGCTCCAGCGCCATGGCGTCGTCGGGCACGTCGCGCGTGATCACCGAGCCCGAGCCGATATAGGCGCCGTTGCCGATTGTCACCGGCGCGACCAGCGAGGAGTTGGTGCCGACGAAGGCGCCCTGCCCGATGATCGTCTTGTGCTTCTTGAAGCCGTCATAGTTGCAGGTGATGGTGCCGGCGCCGATGTTGGAATTGGCGCCGATTGTGGCGTCGCCGATGTAGGAGAGATGGTTGACCTTGACGCCGGCCTCCAGCGTCGCGGCCTTGGTCTCCACGAAATTACCGATGCGCGCGCCGTCGCCGAGCGAGGTGCCGGGTCGCAGCCGCGCATAGGGGCCGATCGAGACGTTCCTGCCGAGCGTGGTCTGCACGATGTGCGAGAACGAGTGGACCACCGTGCCGTCGCCGATCGAAACGCCGGGGCCGATCACCACGAACGGCTCGATGGTGACGTCCTTGCCGAACACGGTGTCGGCTGCGAGATACACGGTCTCGGGCGCGATCAGCGTCACCCCGGCTTCCATCGCAGCCTTGCGCAGCCGCGTTTGCATCACGCATTCTGCCTCGGCGAGCTGCGCCTTGGTGTTGATGCCACGCACTTCGTCCTCGCTGGTTTCGATCACCACGGCGTCCCATCCCTGTTCGCTGATAATGCCGACCGCGTCGGTCAGATAATATTCGCCCTTGGAATTCGCATTGCCGATCTTGTCGAGAATCGCGAGCGCGCGGCGCCCGTCGATTGCCATCACGCCGGCATTGCACAGGTCGATCTTGCGCTCCTCAGTGCTGGCGTCGGCCTGCTCGCGGATCGCGACCAGGCGGTCGCCCTCGACGATGAAGCGGCCATAGCCGGTGGGATCGGCGGCGCGGAAGCCGAGCGCGGCAATTGCGGCACCTTTGGCGAGCGGCGCGCGCAGCCGCGCGAAGGTCTCGGCCGAGATCAGCGGCGTGTCGCCGAAGGCAATGAGCAGATCATCGACGCCGCGCGCGATGGCCGCGCGCGCCGCCAGCACCGCATGCGCGGTGCCGAGCCGCTCACCTTGCACGAAGGTCAGCACGTCGGGACGGATGCGCTTGGCTTCATCGGCCACCACTTGATGGTCGGGTCCGATCACGACCGCGAGCGAGGTGCCGGTTCCCTTGGGCGCCGCGGCGAGCACGTGGGCGAGCAGGCTCTGGTGTGCGACGGGATGCAGCACTTTCGGCAGGTGTGAGCGCATGCGTGTGCCTTCGCCGGCGGCGAGCACGATCGTGAGGCTGGAACGGGCGGTCATCGAAATCCTGTCAAATACGGCCGAATCAATTGGCGCTATGGACGGCGAGCCGCCCTCGGACCCTCCCGCCTTGCTACCCCCGCAAACGCCCGGAGTTCAAGTGCGACACGCTTTTCCTGTTAATGTTCCCTGATTGATTCGGGGAAGCCGGACAGGGGCTGGACACTTAACGTTCATGGCAAAGGATTCCGACCCACTGGCGGATGCCTTCGGCACCAAGGAGACCGGCGGGCTGTTCTCCGGACTTGTGGCCGAGGAGAGTTCGTACGATCGCGGCATGATGTGGCGGCTGGGCTCGTGGAGCGTGGCGGCGGTCGGCGCCGTGGTGATTGCCGTGTTGGCCAACCAGGCCCAGCTTGGCTGGCGGCGCGACCAGGTTGCGTCCGCCGATCTCACACGCCAGGCCGAGCGGCTCCAGATGCTGACCAAGGAGAGCCAGAACGAGGCCCGCCGCCTCGCCTCCGCCATCGAGACGCTGAACACCGATCGCGACCGGCTCTATTCGCGCGTCACCGTGCTGGAGCAAGGGCTCGATTCCGTCACCGGCGCCATCGCCAAGCAGGCGACCACGCCGCCGCAGGCGTCCGTTGCGAAGCCGCAGGACGCGCCAGTTTTGGTCGGGCCACCGGCGCCCAGCATCGCGCCGGTCGCCTCGACACCAGCTCCGGCCAACGACAAGCCGCGCGCCGAGGCCGCAAAGGATTCGTCGAAGGAGTCCGCAAGGGAGCCGTCGAGTCCGCCGCCACAGAGCGCGGCTGCGGCCTCGCTCGTCGCGCAGTCGCCGGCGACGACGTCGGCATTGCCGATGCTTCCGTTGGTCCCATCCAAATCGATTATGGCGCCGCCCGATCCGGCCGCGTCGAAACTGGTTCAGCCCGAGGCGATTGAGAAGGCTACCGAGAAGAAGCCCGACCCGGCGCCCGCCTCGGTCGAAGTCGCTGCTGCACCTGCCAAGCCGCCGGAGGCCGCCGAAAGCGAGGCTCCCGCGATCGCGGTCCAGCAGACGCGCTTTGCGATCGATCTCGGCGGCGCCAACTCGGTCGACGGCCTGCGTGCACTCTGGCGCGGGCTGAGCAAATCCAATCCGGAGATCGCGACGCTGCGGCCGATCATCATGATCAAGGAAGGCAACACCGGCCTCGGCATGCAGCTTCGTCTCGGCGCCGGCCCGCTGATCAACGCCGCCGCCGCCGCAAAACTCTGCGCCGGCCTTGCCGAAAACGACCGCCATTGCGAGACCACCGTGTTCGACGGCCAGCGCCTGTCGATGCGCGGCGGCCAGGAAAAGGGACAGGAAAAGGGTCAAGACAAGGGACAAGAAAAGTCTCAGGACAGGGTTCAGGAGAAGAACTCCGAGAAGAACCAGGACGCCGTGCCGCAAGCCGAGACCGCCCCGGCGCCTGCGCCGAGTGCAAAACCGGACAAGCACCGCCGCAGCTATTCCTCAAAACGCTCGTCGAAGCGCGAGGAGCCCGCGCCGGCGCCAGTGGCGCAGCCGGCCGCCCCGGCGAAGCCGGAGACCGCGTCAGCGGGATCGACGTTGTCGTCGTTCTTCAGGCGGTAGCTTACCTCGCGGCAGTTCATGCGCGTAGTGGCTGAAGGTTCTCACGCAGTCGCGAGAAACTTACACCTCCCCTGTTGCCCGCTCCCTCCATCCCGACCATATTGCGCCCATGACAAAAAAGCCCTTCCGCCTCTCGCCCTACCAGGTGCAGTTCCTGATCGTCGTCGGCTTCGCCAGCGTCGGCTATGCGCTCTATCTGCGCTACCTCGGAATCGAAAACTCGCAGGTCGGGCTCGCCTGCGACGCCGGGCTCCAGACCCTGATCTGCAAGGCGCGCTCGGTCTCGACCGTGCTGTTCAAGAATTCGGTGTTCGGCATCGTCGCGCTGGTGGTGGCGACGCTGAACCTGATGCGGCCGTCGATCGTGCTCCTGACCGTCGGCATCATCGTCGCCGGCCTCGGCATCGTGCTCTACAATGTCGTGCTGTCGGGCCTGGCGATCGGCCTGTTCATTCTTGGATTTGCTCGGCCCGCGCCCGCCACAGCGTGAGCGCGAACAGCAGATAGATCGCGCAGGTCCACAGCGACTGCCAATTGTCGCGGCCCTCGTTGACGAGCACGTACGCGGCCGACAGCGTCAGCACGCCGGCGAATACCGACTCCGCGATCGGACGCTGGCCGATCTGCGGCCGGTTCGCCATCAACAGCGCGAACGGCACCACCGCCATCGTCAGCGCGGCGTAGGGGAAGTCGCGGTAGCGCGGGTCGAACACGAAAGCGAGCGCGGTCTGCGCCGCGATCACCGCGGACGCCGCCAGCGTCAGGCCGAGCACGGCGGTGAGCTTCGACCATTTCCGGCCCTCGCGCGGACCCAGCAGATCGAGGAAGGTCGGAAGGCTGCGGCCGATCACCATCGCCTGCGCGCAGAAGATCGGCGACAGGATGCCGGCCGCGAGCAGCGTGCCCCACAGCAGCCAACCGCCGATTCCGTAGCTCTCGTAGTACACCTTGTCGGCACCGATCCCGAGCAAGGTCCCCGCCGAGGTCGCCGAGATCGCCACACCGAGCCAGGCCGAGAAGCGCGGCGTCCAGGGCCTGCGCCGCAACGTCAGGCCGGCGACCGCGAACACCAGCACGCAGAGGCCCATGCCGGCGCCCATGTACCATTTCCAGCACGGGAAATTGCTGATCGGCTCGCCCGGCGGATATTTCAGGCTGCGGCGCACCGAGTCATACAGGCCCCAATAGCCGCCGACGGTGCCTTCCAGCCTGCGCTTCCACGGCTGGTCGTAGGACTCGATCAGATTGACGCGGAATTTCTGCGCTTTCGCCAGGCCCAGGATTTCGGAGACGACCCGCGCCTGATTGGTGCGCGACGGCAGCGCGCCATCGCGCATGCGCCCTTCGCTCGGCCAGCCGGTTTCGCCGATCAGGATTTCCTTGCCGGGGAACGCCACCGCCATCCGCTCGCGGATCGATTCGACATGGGCGGCCGCGAATTTCGCGCGCACCGGATTGTCTTCCCAATAGGGCAGGATGTGGATCGTGACGAAGTCGACGGCCTCATAGACCTCGCGATTCCTCAGCCAGAACTCCCAGACATCGGCATAAGTCACGGGCACGCTGACCTGCGCCTTCACCGAGCGGATGATGGAGACGAGGTCCGCCGTCGTCATCTCGCCGCGCAGCAGCACCTCGTTGCCGACGACGAGGCTGGTGATGATGCCGGGGAAATCCTTCGTCAGGCGGATCGCGAGCGCGGCCTGCTCAAAATTCTTGGTGCGGTTGCTGGAGAGCCAGATGCCCTGGAGCACCTTCAGCCCGCCGATCCGAGCGGCGATCGCCGGCACCTGGTCGAGGCCGTTCTCCATCGAGTAGGTGCGGACGCAGTCGGTGATCTCCTTGAGCTGGCGCAGGTCCTGCTCGATCTGGTCGGCCTCGATATGGGTCCATGCGTCCAGCGGCGACTGCTCGCCGCGGAACGGCGCGTAGGAGACGCACTGGACCTTGTCGGCGGGGTCGATCGGGGCGCGCGCGAGCGTGATCGGCGTGGCAAGCCACCACCACACGGCAGCGATCGCACCCAGTGAAACGAGCAGAAGCGCCAGTGGCGTACGAAGAGAAATCGGTTCCGTCCTCCGCGAAGGGCCGTCGATTACCTGCTCGCACGCCATCTGCCAAGGGGGGGGACTCCGGTATGGATCCATCCCTCCCCCTGAGGAATTTACCTGCGGCCGTTCGACAGAGGCCTAGGATCGTGACTTTGCTGGACAAAATTCGAAATTCAGGCCATGGGATTTTGCGGGACTTTTCCGCCGCATTGGAGACCCATTTGGACGCCATCACCGGCGCGTCCGCGAGGTCCTGATGCGGACGGTCAGCGGATATATTGGGGAATTTATGCGGCAGCGGGTGTTCGAGTTACGAAATGCGGTCCTGCGGCAGTCCGCCGCCACCTTGGCCGTCTCCTCCCTTGTCATCCTGATCGGTATCGGTGCCGCCTCCGCCCAGAGCGGCACGCCCGCCCCGGACCAGAGCAAGGCAGCCGCCCAGCCCGCCGACGCCGCCAAGGATGCCGCCCAGAACCAGCGCCGCACCGACGAGTTCGCCGAAGCAGCCCAGGTCATCAGCGGCCCGGCCGGCAACCCCGAATGCGTCTGGCTCGGCCGGCGCGTGGTGCGGCTGATGTGGCGGGATGACCTCGATACCGCATTCCGCCATCTCGACCTCTACGACCGTTTCGGTTGCCCCGGCGGCCACATCCAGGCCGCCTTCCGCTGCCTGACCCGCTTCGGCGGCCAGATCGATCCCAAGGTCGCCGAGACCCTGGACAGCCGTGTGCACGCCTGCTGGATCAACCCGGCGTCGCAGCCGCAGCAGGCGGCGGCCGCGCCCTCGCAGCCCGCCGCGCCGACCGCCGGCAATGCGCAGCCGCAGCCGGCCGCGAGCCCCTCGCCGGCGGCAAGCCCGTCACCGGCGCCCCCGAAATAGCCGCGATTGTTTCAGCCTGCGTTCAGGAACGATTGGCGATAGAAGCGGTTGGCACTGCCGCGTATTTCGAAATGCCCTCATACCGTCATGAGGCCATGACAGTTGTGAAACCGCGCGGCAGAGGTATGCTCCATTTGCCGCGGACTCGGTCGGATCTCGGGGTCGGATCCGCTTCCCTGCCACCTCAGCCCCTTTTGGTTTAGCCGCGATGCGCGTTGTCGCCGCCGTTCTGTTGCTCGTGTCCGTGCTCCACGCCGGCCTCTGGGGAGTCCTGCGCGACAAGGAACCCGCGCCTGACTTCAAGGGCCTGTTGCCGAGCCTTTCCTACACTCCGTTCGAACCCGGCCATGTCGTCGACAGCAATGTCGATCCCGACAAGATTCGCGCCGAGATGAAAAAGCTCTCCACCATCTCGCGTGCCATCCGCTCCTACTCGGCGACGGAAGGCAACGAGTTGGTGCCGCCAATCGCCGCCGAATTCGGCATCAAGGTCACGGTCGGCGCCTGGATCGACAAGGACCCGGATCGCAACGAGCGCGAGATCAAGGCCGCCATCGAGCTCGCCCGCAAGAACAGCAACGTCAACGGCGTCGTCGTTGGCAACGAGGTGATCTACCGGGGCGAGCAGAAGGTCGAAGACCTCATCGAGATGATCAAGAAGGTCAAGGGCGCGGTCCGCGTGCCCGTGACGACCGGTGAGATCTGGAACATCTGGCGCGACAACCCCGACCTCGGCTCCAACGTCGACTTCATCGCCGCCCACGTGCTGCCTTACTGGGAAAACTTCCGCTCGGACCAGGCGGTCGACCAGGCTGTCGACCGCTACAATTTGTTGCGTAACCTGTTCCCCGGCAAGCGCATCGTGATCGCCGAGTTCGGCTGGCCGAGCGCGGGCTACAATTTGCGCAACGCCGACCCGGGTCCGTTCCAGCAGGCCCTGACCTTGCGCAACTTCGTCAGCCGCGCCGATGCCATCGGCATGGAATACAACATCGTCGAGGCGATCGATCAGCCCTGGAAATACTTCGAGGGCGGCGTCGGTCCGTACTGGGGCATCCTCAACGCCAGCCGCGAGCCGAAATTCGCCTGGACCGGGCCGGTGGAGAATCCCGACTATTGGAAGCTGATGGGTGTAGCGCTCCTGGTCGGAATCCTGCTGTCGCTGCCGATCCTGCGGCTGGAACAGCCGACGGCGAAGCAGGCGTTCCTGCTGTCGGCCACCGCCAATGGTGTCGGCGCCTGGGCCGCCACCGTGTTCGCGTTCTGGAACGGGCACTATTTCATCTTCGGCTCGGCCTTCGCGCTCACGCTCGGCATGATCCTGCTCGTTCCCCTCGTCCTCATAGCGATGGCGCGCATCGACGAGATCGCGGCCGTCGCGTTCGGCCGGTCGCCGCAGCGGCTGCTCACGAAGGGCAAGCCGGTCGAGAGCGTTCCGGAGAATTACTTTCCAAAAGTCTCGATCCACATCCCGGCTTATTTCGAGCCGGTCGAGATGCTCAAGCAGACGCTCGATGCGCTGTCGCGGCTGAACTACCCGAACTACGAATGCGTCGTCATCATCAACAACACGCCGGATCCTGCCTTCTGGCAGCCGATCCAGGACCATTGCCGCACGCTCGGTGAACGCTTCAAGTTCATCAATGCCGAGAAGGTGCAGGGCTTCAAGGCCGGCGCGCTGCGCATCGCGATGGACCGCACCGCCGTCGATGCCGAGATCATCGGCATCCTCGATGCCGACTACGTCGTCGATCCCGACTGGCTGAAGGACCTCGTGCCGGCGTTCGCCGATGCGAGCGTCGGTCTGGTGCAGGCGCCGCAGGAGCATCGCGACGGCGATTTGTCGATCATGCACTACATCATGAACGGCGAATATGCCGGCTTCTTCGACATCGGCATGGTCCAGCGCAACGAGACCAACGCCATCATCGTGCACGGCACGATGTGCCTGATCCGCCGCGCGGCGATGGACATGGCCGGCGGCTGGTCGTCCGACACGATCTGCGAGGACTCCGATCTCGGCCTTTCGATTCAGCAGCTCGGCTGGACCACCCATTACACCAACCACCGCTACGGCCAGGGCCTGCTGCCCGATACCTACGAGGCCTTCAAGAAGCAGCGTCACCGCTGGGCCTATGGCGGCCTCCAGATCGTCAAGAAGCACTGGCGGAACTTCCTGCCCGGACGGAGCCGGCTGACGCCCGACCAGAAGCGCGAATATGGCCTCGGCTGGCTGAACTGGTTAGGTGCCGAAAGCCTCGGCGTGGTCGTGGCGCTGCTCAACCTCGTCTGGGTGCCGATCGTCGCCTTCGCCGACATCGCCATCCCCGACAAGATCTTGACGCTGCCGATCATCGGCGCCTTCATCGTCTCGCTCGCGCACTTTTTGTCGATGTACCGTGCGCGCGTCGCGATCAAGCCGGGCCAGATGCTGGGCGCCATGATCGCGGCGATGAGCGTGCAGTGGACGGTGTCGCGCGCGGTGGCGCAAGGACTGATCACCGAGCACATCGCGTTCGCGCGCACCTCCAAGGGCGGCCTGTCCCGGATGTCGATCGAGTTCCAGGCGTTCTGGGAGGCCGTGATCGGCGCCCTGCTCCTGATCGGCGCCGGCGTGCTGGTTGCCTCCAACAGCTATCGCCAGATCACCGAGATCTACATCTTCGCCGGCGTGCTGGTGCTCCAAAGCCTGCCGTTCCTGGCCGCGGTCGCCATCGCCATCCTCGAGCTCAGCCGCATCAACTCGTTCCAGTTCTGGCGCGACAGCGCGATCCGCACCGCCGAGCTGATCGGGCTCCGCCCAGTCGCGCTGCCGACCCCCGCCGGCACACCGCAGCCGTTGCCGGTGCCGAACGAGGTCCGGCGGGAGACGAGCTGAGCGCAGCGGCAAACCATCCTCGCTCTTCGGCGTGGACGACAGCTCGCCAATCGGGTTGAAAATCCCGGCTTAAGCTGCGGATACCGCGAGTAAATTCCCGCTCCTGCCGCGAGTTTCGGCAGCCGCCCCCGCTATTGACCTCAGCGCCCCATCCCCCTACACAGCGCGAGCCGAAAGCATGATCCGGAAACAGCCGGTTTTCCCCGCGACACTAGTTTGGGCGTCGCGGCAAGACATTGCTTCTCGAATGTCCGAAGACGATGGCGATATCTTCAAAGCCATCAGCGGCCATGGGAGCGCGTAGCTCAGCCGGTAGAGCACGTGACTTTTAATCACGGGGTCCTGGGTTCGAGCCCCAGCGCGCTCACCACTGATAAGATCGAAAATTTCGACTTCGACATTTCGAACCAAAGATTTCGGTGAGCACACCGAAGCACTATCCGGCGTCCGCAATTTCTGCGCTCCGGCCCTTCGGCATAGCTACTGCCAAAGGCGGCGAGTGATGTTGATCGACGCGGAGACCGGTATGCCGACCAAGATTCCAATGATGCCGTAAGCGAGTCCGAGCATCGTTGCGCTGATCGGGCCGGAACTAGTGCCGACGCCATAGAGCACGCCGAGACAACCACAGGCCCCAGCGGTCACGATCATGTCGCGGTCGTTACGGGCTTCAATGCCCGCTCAGCACCAACGTCTTTATCGGCAGCACCAGCGCCTGGATGCGCAGCAGCATGGCGTGCACGACGCCGGTCGCGTCGACGGCGTGCAGCGCAAAGCGCTTGAGGGCGCCCGTCTCTTTCGCCTCAATCACATCGTGATTACTTGTGTAGGCATTAGCGATACAACTACTGCCAGGCGTCACGCCCTCCAGCCCGCCCTTGTAGATCGGCTCCATGAAAACGAGAATGGTGCCTGGGCGGGCGACCTGCTGCGCCTCGATCAGTTGTTCGCCACCCCTGAACTGGCCCGCCGCGATGTAGTCTTGCACGCTGGTCACCACCATCGGAATGACCGTCCACGGCTTGGAAATGCAGGTGGCCTCGGCCACCATTCCGACCTTCATCACCTGAGCCTCGATTTGCCCAAACCCGGCCATGAGAGCCCGGCGTCCCGCGCCTTCCGGGATCAGAACGCCGGCCGATCGAATCATGGGATTGACGATATCACCCGGCCTCAGCCCGAACTGCTCGACCCGCCCGTCGACACCGGCGCGAATATAGGTCTTGTCCAGATCGACCTGTGCTTCGGCCAGCGACGCCTCTGCGCTTGCCTTTTCCGCCGGCAGCAAAGCGTTCAGCCGCGTCATCGCGGATTCTCTGGAAGCGGTCGCGGCATCGAGGGCGCCTTGGCGACCCGCGACCGCGACTTGTAGCTTTTCGATGTCGCGTTGCGGAACGATGCCGGGGTTGCGCTTCTGCAACTCGCTCTTGGTGTCGAGTTCGTCCGTTGCCTGCTGCAGCGAGCCCTTGGCTTCCTGAAGCTGACCTGCCGCCTTCATAATATCGGTTTGCGCCGCCAGCATGGCGGCATCGACTTCGGCGATTTTGCGCTTGGCCGTCAGGAGCGAGGCTTCCTGCTTGGCGCTGTCGAGTCTGAAAAGCACGTCGCCTCGCTTGACAGTCGCGCTGACATCGACGTGAACCTCCGCGACCCGACCAGTGACCTCGGACACTATTGGAACGGTCCGATAGAACAACGTCGCCGATGTGGTGGACGGATGAAAGTAGAAGATCATCGTGATCAGCGAGACCGTCAGCATCAGGCAGGCGATGATGCCAAATCGCAATTCGAACCAGACCGAGTAGAGCGTGATTTCGTGCCCGAAGCGCTTGCCCTGCCGATAGCGCCGGTAGAGATAATCCGGCAGGATCGTGAAGGTGGCGCAGAGGAGAAGTTCAAGCATCGCCCGGCGCTCCCCGCTTGAGATCTTGCTCGATCCTGCTCCTGATCTCGTCCACGGCAACGCTGGTCTTCACCTCGTCTGACACGTTAGCCGCGCGAGGGGCAGCATGGTCCGGCGCTTCGGGAGCATCCGGCTCCGGTGCAACACCGGCCATTTTTTCGACTGACCCAGCGATCTTCCGCAGCGGCGTGCTGAAGTCGGGCAGGTCGATCATGGCAAGGAACAGGCCGATCGCCCAGAACAAGTGGTTGTGCGTGAACAGCGCCAGCAGTCCCAGCACGGCCACTATTTCAAACTGAAACTTCTGCGACTTGTGGGCCATCCGCTCCGGCATCGTGTGCAGGTGCAAATAGAAGTTGCCGACCATCAGAACGGCGCCGACAAGAATAACGCCAACAACCACCATAATAGTATCGGTGTCACCTGGAGCGGTGATGAAGCCCGGTAGATGATGGGGCGCAGCCGGATGCAGGTCGCTCACGCACCTCTCCTCCGATTGCCGGGGCAAAGTTAAGACTGAACTTGGCGCCTGCATACTCGCATAATGAAGATACTTGGCAAGCAGGCTTTGCAGCGCCAACCTCGCAAGGGTCGGGGTCGGTAGGAGTGGGCGGACCTCACGCTAACCCCGATGGCGATCGATCTTAAAGCCCCCAGCGGACATGGGAGCGCATAGCTCAGCCGGTGGAGCACATGCATTCCCGCGTATTTTGTTCAGGAGCTCCATTGCCGTGCGTGACGCGGCATTCCAGTTGCCGTCGACGCGTCCGCTGTTGCAGCCAACACGACGAAGTTCTGCCTGTCCCAAGTGTTTTGCTTGACCCATCTTCAGCTCTCCGGAATTACGGTGACTGTCACCGTAATTTATTTCTACTGGGACGACGTCGCGGGACGGCGGCTCGCGCCTAACCTGTTGACCGGGGCACGGCCGCCTTGTGGAGGTCTAAACTTGATGGGCTAGTTCACCAGGGAAGATAGAATGTCCCGAACAGGATTAGAGCAATCACAGCTATCGACCACGCGACAGGGCTGTTGAGGTTCCGCATGGTCCGACCTTCCAATTTGGCTGCCGCCTGCCGACAATCACGGGCCACCTCGAGCAACCCCGCCCGCTCGCATTTCATCGTGGCAAGCTCGGCTTGAGCAAGACATATCCGCTCTAGCCGGCGAAACTCTTTCAGGTCTCGATCCATGCGTCCGCCCACACCAGCAGTAGGTCAACGGAGGTCAGCACAATCTAAGCGTACACTGGTCAACCTTTCCTTATCAAATGCGAATATTGCCACTTGTTCCCGACCATTGAGGGGCCGCCAGCGAGAACCGGCCGTCGCCGCAAAGTCTTGCATTGTGGCAAAAAGCCGGCCCCAGAGGATGAGTCCTGAGGCCGGAAGTTCTACGCGTCCGCTCCGAGACACTGCCCGGAGCTGGAGGCGAACGCCGCCCGATTGCCGGTTGTTCCCGGCTCTCGCGGACTGCAAAGAGGGAAAGGCCCGCCAGCGTGAACGGCGGGCCGTCCGAAGATGGCCCCTCGATAAAAGCGCTTGCTCAGCTTTGCTTTCCGTGCATGCAGGCCATGACAAACTCCCGCTTCGCGTGCCCTTGTCCCTTTGCTCTTCCGCCCGCACTCGAAAAACCACGTTCGGTAGCGAGCTGCTGGCATCTTTCCAATTTTTGAGGGTTGCGAGGCGCGCCCTGCTGAGCCTGTACAGCGCCGCCGACCAGAACCAGAGCAACGGAAGCAAATAAAATCGGCCTAATCATTCTGCGGAATCCCAACTATCACGCTGAAGTAGAGCGCGGAGCATAGCCCCGCGCCCCGGTTTCGTCACTGCCTCAGCCGACGGCGATGCGTCATCAGCCGCTGCCGGTCGCGCTTCCTGTTGGTTCTGCGGCGGCGCTTCATGCTCGCCTCGCGACGATCGTTCGAGCGAGCCCCTTCAGGTCGCCACAGATCAACCAGGCGAGGCTGATGCGGTACTTTTTCGGATTGCGGTGATAGTGCATTCAACTCGGCCAAGCACGGAGCCAGTCTTTCGGGTTGAGTGCACAGTCACCGCAACTCCAAAAAGAAAAATGAAGCATTGCCGATGAACGCCGCTATGCCGATGCCAAAGCGGCAGCCCAACCCCTGTTGCGGACATGCAGGCTCGCTCGGCGCAGGATGCGCGACATGGGCCGGTTAGCTCATCTGGTAGAGCCCGGCTTACAGGCAGGATGTCGGCGGGTTCGAGCCCGTCACTGCCCACCACGCCTGCTTCTGTTCTCATAAGACGGCGGGTGCAGTCCGTAGTCTAACCCCGTGGTGTCCTAAGCTGAATTTGGGAGTGTCCTAAATTCGCTTGAAGCGGCAGCAAAAGAAAGGAACGCCAGCTCCTAAGGCTATGGAACAATCGGCTTGGCCGAGCGTCTGATTCGAAGCTTCCAGCCGAAAGGCGCCCCCCCGACTGCTGGAAGAAAACCCGTCTCATTCGGGTTGGCGGCCCCCCGGTTGGGGCCGTTTAAATTCGGCAATTAGGAAGTGAATTGCGGCCGCCTCGCAAAAATCGGCCCCAACTCCGGGGCTGGCTGGAAGCTGAGGCCGAGGCACCGGACCGTTCGAGGCTTCGCAACGGCCCAAGAATATTATGCGTCCATGACAGCACGCGAGCTACCGTGCAATGGATTTACCTCCGATTTTCCGAGTGTCCCAATTTCCCGAAATGACTGTCGAGTTAGGCCAGTACCAAGTAGGACGGCCTCTCGCCGCATTTCGGGAACCGCGACCTGACCACCTGAGTTTATCAGCGGGGCGTACATGGAGATCATACCATGTGGACGCTGCTGGCACTGATCGGGACCGTGTTGATGACGATCGTCATTGTTCTCGGTCTCTTTAAAGCGGCTGGGCTAAAGCGGCTGGAAGATTTGATCCCCGCAAAGACGGATGATCGGGACCGTCTCCAAGAGGATAAAGCTCCAGGAGGATAAGGCCCCTCCAGCGGTCCTTGTCCACACCTACGACCAGCAGTAGCTCGCGACCAGCAGTAGCTCGGCGCTGTTCCGGCCTCCTACCTTTCGATAATTTGCCAGCCGCGCGGAGTGCCGCTTTGATGTCGCCATGCGGCGCCAAAAGATCACGTTCGGCGAGATGCGCGAGATGGCGTGCGCGGCGTCCTGATCTATTGCACCGACTCTTCATCTGCGCCGCCTGCGGCAGACGCGGCACCGAGGTCCGGCGGGGGCAAAGACGGCCCCGGCCAGGGGGGGCTTCTGAGGTGTGGAGGCCGGGGCCGCTGGAGGTGCTCGGACCTTGGGGAAGGCCAAGCGTCCTGAGACTAGGAAAAACCGGCAATCAACACTGTTCGCTTCCGCACATTGGCTATAGGGTTCCATCGGCGGGAACTGAGTAAGCTGCAATGAAAGACATGCAGGCTCAGTTGGAAAAGTTTCGCAAGGATGCGGCAGAGTGCGCGCTGATCCGAGACCTCGCAACCGATCCGAAGAAACGAGAGCTTTTCACAAAGCTGGCTGACCACGTGACTGTGCTCGCCTCAGAAGTTGAACGCGCGATCGCGGACGGGGGGAAGCGCACCGGATGAAGGCCCATGGCTGGGGGCGCCTTTTCGAGCGAGCCGATGAGGCGAGGCTGCCCTTCGGACGGTCTTTTCGGGAAATTCGGACACTCGGAGAATCGGAGGTAAGCCCACTGCACGATCGCTCCAGCGCTGTTCTGGGCGCATGTTTAATTCCTGACTGGGGCCATTTCTGCATCGCGAAGGGGAATCAGGACACTGGATTTTTCGGTCGATTGTGAAAGGTCGGAACGTGAAAAAGCGGATCGGTTGGACAACTTGCCCCTCGATTGGCGGCAAATATGCAGTGGCCGAGCTTCTTGAAGGAGGCGTTGTCGGGAATGGCCTGATTACTTTCCCGACGAAGGAAGCGGCCCAGCAATTCATTGACTCTGGCAAGGCAGACGAGCTGGGAGCTCGCGGGGGCAAGCCCTCTGCTCCGTCAACGTGATGCCGCTAAAGCATGATCCGGAAAAGTGCGAAGCGGTTTTCCGAAAAGATCATGCTCAAACAACAACCTAAAGCGCGATGATGATTCATCCTCATCTCATCGCACTTTAGCAATCAGATAACCCTCTCTGGCCGCAAATCGCACCAGGATTTTTCCACGAGGCCGCTCCGAAGTCCCAAGTGATTTGCTTGACCTATCCTCAGCTTTCGGGAGCTGAAACTGTAACCGGCGTGCTCAGCGGCGCTCCTCCAACTGAAATCGGCCCTACGGATTTCGACTGCCGAGCCATCCGTTTGCGGATCGCTGCGGACAGTCCGTAGCGAGCATGCGCTCTTCGAATGGAGGACGTGACGTCCGACATCATTGCACTTTGCAGCGTGTCGATCTTCGCGATGAGCGTGGACAGTTGCGAAGATATCTTCTTCACATCGACCCGTTCGTCCGTGATGCTCTGTCGCAGAGAAAGCAGCACCATCGAATCCCCCTGCAGCACAGCCGCATTCTGCTGCAATGCGTGGTTGCTCTCCTGCAGCGAAGCCGTGTGTTGCTGCTGGGCCAACTGAATATCCTTCAAGGCCGCGACAACCGGATCCGGTTTTGGCGCGGAAACCTCATGCCGCGGTAGCAGTTCAGCCAGACTGCTGACATTCAGCGATGGAAAGCCGGACGGCGATGTGTAGATGGCGGCCGAGCCATTGATCGCCAAGGCACACACCGACAGTGCCATGACCGATTTCCGGCTGGACCGCTTGATCGGTACTGGAGCTTCCGGGGCTGCGGGTTCGTGTGCCGCGATTGCCGCTGCAAGTGCTGCAGGGTCGAGTTGTTCGACAAGGCCTTGCGCTTCGGATGTCGTGGTCACGTGCATTGACCTCAAATGAGCGAGCAAAAGGAAGCCGACGCCGGAACGTCCTCGCGACGAGTCCTCTACGCAGCACCCACTTACAACTGTCAAAAATTGTGGGCTTTTCCGCTTAATTTCACGTTAGCGGCCTGGCCGCTGGCATGCCCCGGCCACCCCGGTCGATTACGGGGCTATGCGATGGAAATGACTCAAATGCCCAAGTGCGCATGCTCACGCAGCTGCAAACGCCCCCTCCCCGAGCCCGAGAAGCAATTTTTCTCCGCGGCGGATTTTCCGAAGATAGCAGAATGCCACTGTTTTGCCCGACGCGTCAAACGGCGTTTCCGCTGGATGCAAGAAGGCATTGTGCCAGCAGGACTTAGCTACTGTGCATGGGGTTGTTTTCGCATTTTTGGCCAGCGCCTGATCATGCGCCGGGTATAGGACGCCTCGTCGCTGGTGCAAAAATGTTCCAAGCGCCCTGTCCCAAAAGCCGGGAGACAACCCGCTCAAAAAGTGTAGGATTCAACAAAACAGGAGGAGCGGCATGTTTGAGATCAACGGTTTCGACACGGCAGGCGTCGTCAGTCTCAAGCGGCTGTCCCTCACCGCCGCCCTCAAGAAGGCCAAAGAGCTGATCGCCGACGGGTGCTGGGACGTTCAGGTGGTTGATCCAGGTGGCCAAGTCTACACCTCGTTTGAGGAGCAAGCCGCTTAGTCGCTCCGCCTTCGGCGCTTTTCAGAAAGCACCCGCCCATCCGATCGCGCTTCGCGCGCTCTGGCCGTTGCGGTGATCGACATGAAAACCCCAGCGCCTGGTGGGGCGCCGGGGCGTTTTCGAAATATCAATCGGTAAAGCAATGAGGCCTTCATAGCAGCGGCCTCGACAATCGCGTGTGAACCGCTTCACACGGCTCGGCCGATCTTCCCCCCTGTGGCTTATCCGCCCCGGCCGGCGTTGGACGAGGCGTTATCGAGCCAGCGCCGCGTTGCTTCATCGCTCCAGCCGGGAACCGCGAAGCGTGCGCGGGAGTTCACTTCGGTACCAGAACGATCGACCGGAGGATGGCGTGCCGCTGGACCGCGCGCACGCGCGTGATGCACCGTTGCGGCGTTTGCAGACGCGCACAGGACGATCAAGAGGCCCACGGCCAAAACAGAGCGCATCGTATCGGCTCCAACGAGCAACCGCTCGGGCTCATGTGATACGCCGGCCGTCCCACCGCAATCCGACCCAGCTTCACAGCCAAGAGATCGAAGCGCGAACCGACGCTCCGCTCCCGCGCGTCACACCGTTGCCAATCAACTTGTTTGGGAGCACGCTCTCTCCAGGCGCGCAGACGCCGCTCAGGGAGAAAGCCATGAAGGAAACGGGCCTGGATAGTCGCCATCGGGACAAGGATGGCGCGATCAGCAAGAAGCACGGCAACACGCTGGTCGGTACCTTGCGCAAGATCTACGGCAAGGGTTTTGCGGCCGGTTATCCGGATACGACCGAACTCAGCGAGGTCTTGCATCAGTTGAACGAGACGTCCCTGAGCCAGTTGCGTCGCGATCACGACACCGGGCATCTCGGGCACAAGATCGACCACGTCCCGAAGTGACGGACTTCACGCGATCAACTTCAGGTCGTCGAACCAGCTCCGCCCTCGGCAATGATCCCGTGGAGGGGCAGTCACAACCGCCTCGCTTCTTTCGAGAGTGGAGGTGAGCCGTGAGCCGCGTTACCTTGGACGATATGGAGCGCAACACGGCCGGGTGGCGCATCCAGGATGTGGAGACGATTTGCGCCCTGCATGGCGCAAAGGCTCCCCACCGCGCGGCGGAGGCTCGCACTACAAGATTTCCAAGCCTGGAAAGGTTGAAATCCTGACTGTGCCTTTCAAGCGGCCCATTAAGCCGATATATATCAAGAAGCTGGTAGCGTTCCTGCGAGATTGAGACCACATGGACGAGCGTCCTCACTACAAGATCATCATCGAGCCGCTTTCGGAGGAAGACGGCGGCGGCTTCGTTGCGACCGTACCTGACCTTCCCGGCTGCATGTCCGACGGCGCGACCGAATTCGAAGCGGTGCAGAATGTGCAGGACGCAATCGCATGTTGGATCGAGGCTGCCGAGGAAGATCATCGTCCCATCCCCGTTCCCCCACACCTGCGACGAGCGGCGGCCGGCTAAGGTCTATCGACGACGCCATCGCGAAGAACTTCACTCGTCGCCCGATCTGTGTAGGGCCGCCACTAGAACGGAATACCGCTAGCCGGTTTGAGCGTTTCGACGCTGCGCGCTAGGATGCCTCGTTTTACGGAGGCTCATTTGAAACAGCTCATTATCATCACCGCCATTGCACTCGCCGTGACGGCTCCCGCCCGCGCGCAGGCGCTGGTCGACCCCAACAAGGTTGCTCCCGAATATCGCGAGGCGGCCGAGAAGCGGCGGGCCGAGCAGATGCGGCAGCGCGAATGCGCGCTGAAGGCGGATCTCGAGAAGGTGCTGCCCAGGGATCGCACCGTTTATCTCAACCATTGCCTGGACACGATCGCGGCCAAGCAATAGCGGCTGATCAAGCGGTTTGACGACCTCGGCCTGCCGCCCGTCGCGGCGGACCGATCACACTTGGCTGCGCGGGCTTTTGCGAGCACCGCCAGCGCAGCGTCGGCAGAGGCAGGACCTGCCGGTGAAGTCCCGGGCGCATTCAAGCTTTCTTCAGACATTTGGGCTCACCTGACGATCCATTTCCATCAGTCATTGTCGACCGCGCATGAGTTTCGTCCAGATTCAGTGCACGCGCTGCAAGACCGTCTTCCGCGACCGCGCCGGACGGTTGCAGGACGGCTATTCCAGGCAATGTCCGAGTTGCGAGGTGGTGCTGTTCTTCGCGGAGGACTCGCCGAACCCTCAGGTCAAGCAGGCCATGAAGCGCGCGCGCAAGGCCCGCAAGGAGCAGCGCGAAACCGAAATGGCCAAGGCATCCGCGCCGCAGCGCGTGCCAATGTTTCGCGCTCATACGCCGGACGGACGCAGCAGGCATCGGCAGAGGACGAGGACTAGCTTAGCCCCGCCGCGGCTTCCTCGGAAACAGCCTGTCGCGGATGTAACGCGAGGTCGGTGTCAGGCGGATGCCGCGCGGCTTCTGCCAGGCGGCGCGGTCGATCTCGTTCTTGTCGCCGATCGCGAGCCTGCCTTTGGCGCCCTTGGCGATGAAGATCGCGTCGCTCATCTTGCGGCCGGAGCGCTTGTTCCTGGCCGTCACTTCCTTCCAGAGGCTGATCCGGCCGAGCTTCAGCCTGGGCAGCTCTTCCTTGATCTCCCGCCGCAGGCAGTCCTTGTCGGACTCGCGCGCACGCTTGCGGCCGCCGGGGAACATCCAGAGGCCGTCCGACCGGCGTCTGACCAACAATACCTTGCCGCGCTTGGCGGCTACCAGCTTGGACGACTTCGCCATTTCCGCCGTAATCGAAAACAGAATCGAGCCAATGGTAACTTGTCTAGTCGAATAGACAAGTTCGGGACGCATCTTGATCACAGCCAGCGAGGCCGTCAGGTCTGGTGGGACACGGCAGGCCGATCGCGCCGTTCGAGGCGCGAGATCAGGCCTCGCCTGCTCTTTCTCCCGCTTTTGCCCCCGCCTCTGCCCGGTCCTCCGTCCTGATCCAGGCCATCATCATCTCCCAGGCCACGGACAGGATGATCGGCCCGATAAACAGGCCGACGATGCCGTGGGCGAGCGTGCCGCCGATCACACCGACGAAGATCACGATGGTCGGCGTGGTCAGGCCGCGCCCCATCACGAGCGGCTTCAACATGGTGTCGAGGAAGCCGACGAGGACAAGAAAGACGGTGAGCAGCAGCGCCGTGGTGACGTCCTTGGCGGTCCAGATCCAGATGATCACCGGCAGCAGCACCAGGAAGGCGCCGATCTGCACGATCGAGAGCAGCAGCACGATGAAGGCGAGCAGGCCGGCGCTCGGCACGGCGGCGAGCTTGAAGCCGATGCCGGCCAGCAGCGCCTGCACGATCGCGACGCCGATCACGCCCTGCGCCACGGCGCGGATGGTCGCGCCCGCGAGCCCCAGGAAATGCTCGCTCTGCTCGGGCACGATGCGAAACAGGAAGCCGCGGCCGGCGGCAACCAGCCGCGGCCCGTGCGGAAACAGGAATCCGGCGACGAACACCGAGACCAGGAACTGGAGCGTACCGACGCCGGCATCGCCCGCGAGCGACAATAGCGGTCCCGCCAGCGGCTGGAGATACGGCGCCACCTCGCGCAGCACCGCGCGGATGTTGTTGTAGGCCTGCTCCCAGAGGTCATAGAGCCAGGGACCAACGAGCGGCCACGATTTGAGCTGCTCCGGCGCCGACTGAAGCGCGAGGTCGCCGGTGCCGAGCTGGCGCGCCAGCTCGCGCACGCCGTCGACGGCACTGATGCCGAGCCAGGTCGCCGGGCCGATGACGATGCCGAGCGTGATCAGGGTCAGGATCGCCGCTGCGGTCTTGGGCCGGCCGCCGAGGATCTTGGCGACCCAGCTGAAGGCCGGGTAGAACGCGACAGCGAGCACGCCGCTCCAGGCCAGGATCGGCACGAAGGGACGGATGATCAGGAAGGTCCAGATGATCAGCAGGCCGAGCAGGCCGAGCCGGATCACGAGCTGGATGATGTCCTCGCCCGTCAGGAGCTGACGGAGACTTTTCACGGGCACGGCTTTCCTTGCGGCATTGACGCGGGTTCCGACACTTGCGCGGTCCAGCGTTATTGCCAGCCGCGCATCCGGCGTCAAGACGACGGGGCCGGCCCGAGCCCGGCGATTAGGCGTGAAATCTGGCTGCCGGATCAGGAACGCGCTTGGACCTGTCGGCGGAGCGGCTTGGGCTGACGGGCGCGGCACATATCGGGAAAAACCTGCAAGACCTGCAACCGAAGGTCGGGTTTGGCTAACGACGATTAACCGGATTTCGGCCGACCGGTTTACGCCGATGCAAAGGCGTGCACCTACGCTCCCATCGAGGTCCCCCAAACCACTTTCGGTGCAATGGCCAACAGCATCTGGACGATCGAAGAATTCACCTGCGCGGGTTGCAGCATGAACTACACCGCGACCCGCGAGGAGCACACCGAAGCGCATTCCGGCAGCTTCAAGTGCAGCATCTGTAGCGGCGTGGTGCACACATGGTCCGGCAAGCATCATTTCTTCGGCTGGGAAGCGGTAAAGACCAAGCCGCCGGTGTTCGGAAGGCGCTGGGCCGGAGCCGGATGGTAGGCTGAAACGACGTTTCTCAGCCCTAGCCTGGGAGCGAAGCGATACCGGGGACAGTCGCGCCAGATATCCCGAATGTTCTTCGCTCATCCCGGCTACGTGGCTCGTCGTAGCGCGAGCGCTTACACCCCGTCATTGCGCCCAGCGTGAACTGCGGCTTCTGGTCCGCTGCGGCACCAGATAAACTCCCCTTCCCTGCAACTGAAGTCGATACGCAATGACCGCATCGTTCGTCCCTCAGATCGCCCTCTACCGCAATTGGCTCGCCGAGCAGCGCGGCCTCACCTTCGCCAGCTACGAGGACATGCGGCAATGGTCGGTGCGCGATCTCGACGGCTTCTGGCACAGCATCTGGGACTATTACGATCTGCAATCGCCGACGCCGTTCCAGGCCGTCATTACCGAGCGCAAGATGCCCGGCGCGGTCTGGTTTCCCGGCGCCCAGGTCAACTATGCCCGGCAGGTGTTCCGCCATGTGGACGCGGCCGACGCCGCCGGCCTGCCCGCGATCGTCAGCTGTGGAGAGGACGGCAGGCTTGGCGAGACGAGCTGGCCGGAGCTGCGGCGCAAGGCGGCTGCCCTCGCCCTGCATCTGAAAGAAAAAGGCATCAAGCCCGGCGACCGCATCGCCGCCTATCTGCCCAACATCCCCGAGACGATTATCGCATTCCTGGCGAGCGCCAGCATCGGCGCGGTCTGGAGCGTCTGCGCGCCCGACATGGCTGCGCCCGCCGTGATCGACCGCTTCAAGCAGATCGAACCGAAAGTGCTGATCGCCTGCGACGCAGTCACCTATGCCGGCCGCCGGCACGATCGCAAAGACGTCCTCGCCGAGCTGCGGCGATCGCTGCCGACGGTCGAGCACGTCATCCTGCACAGCGAGGCCGCGCCCGCAGCGCCGGACGCCCTGCTCTCCGATATCGTCGCAACGACGGGTGCTGCGATCGACGCGTTCGAGCCGGCCTGGCTGCCGTTCGATCATCCGCTCTGGATCGTCTATTCCAGCGGCACCACCGGCCTGCCGAAACCGATCGTGCACGGCCATGGCGGCATCGTCATCGTGGTGCTGGCGTTGCTGGGCCTGCACAACGATCTCGGCTGCTCCTATCACCCAAACTCGTTCGGCGAGCGCTATCACTGGTACAGCTCGACCGGCTGGATCATGTGGAATTCGCAAGTCGGCGGCCTGCTCAGCGGCACCACCTGCTGCATTTTCGACGGCAGTCCCGGCGGGCCCAAGGACAAGCCGGACTGGACCACGCTGTGGCGCTTCGTGGCACAGTCGAAAGCGACCTTCTTCGGTGCGGGCGCGGCATTTTTTGCGAACTGCGCCAAGGCCGAGGTCGATCTCGCAGCCGGCGATCTCTCGCGATTGCGTTGTCTCGGCTCGACCGGCTCTCCGCTGAGCGCCGACACGCAAGCCTGGTTCAACGACCGCTTCGCGGCGCTCTCAAAGACCAACGGCAGCAAGGCGCAGGCTGATATCTGGTGGGCCAACATCTCCGGCGGCACCGATTTCGCCGGCGCCTTTATTGGCGGCAATCGCGAACTGCCGCAGACGCCGGGCGCGATGCAGTGCCGTCTGCTGGGTGCTGCCGTGGAAGCCTTCAGCGAACAGGGCCACGCCGTCACCGACGAGGTCGGCGAGCTCGTCTGCACCGAGCCGATGCCGTCGATGCCGCTCTATTTCTGGAACGACAAGGGCGATGCGCGCTATCGCGCGAGCTATTTCGAGACCTACCCGGACAATTTCGACGGCAGCGGCCGCGGGCCGGTGTGGCGGCACGGCGACTGGCTCAAGGTCAACCCGGACGGCTCCTGCATCATCTATGGACGCAGCGATGCCACCATCAACCGGCACGGCCTGCGCATGGGCACGAGCGAACTCTACTCCGCGATCGAAGCCTTGCCGGAGGTGCTCGATTCCCTCGTCGTCGATCTCGAATATCTCGGCCGTGACAGCTACATGCCGCTGTTCGTCGTGCTGCGCGAAGACGTCGCCTTCGACGGCGCGATGCAGGCGAGGATCAACAAGGCGATCGAGGCCGGCCTCTCCCGCCGATTCCTGCCCAACGAAATTTTTGCCGTGGCCGAGATTCCGCGCACGCTCTCGGGCAAGAAGCAGGAGCTGCCGATCAAGAAGCTGCTGCTCGGCCAGCCCGTCGAGAAGGTCATCAACAGGGAGGCGATGGCCAATCCCGCCTGCCTCGACTGGTATCTCGCCTTCGCGCGCGACTATCTGGCGCGGACCGAGGCTTGAGGGGAGATCGGCCCAATTGCGCCGATGCCGTTTGGACTCCGTTCACCGATCGCCGCTAGAGCAGGATGGATCTTCCGCAACGAATGCGCGCCATGGCCGATCTCAACGCCGTCCTCACCAGGCTCAACGACCGTCTGCTCCGCCTCGAGGGCGAGCTGTTCGTGCTGCGCTCGCTGGCCCGCGCGACGCTGACGGCGGGCGATGACCATGCGGCGCGGATGCGCAAGCTGGTCGAGGCCGCAAAGGTCGCGCTCGACGACGAAGCGACGCGCCCCCTCGACAAGCCGACGCGCAAATATGTCGATGCGGCGACCGCGCTGGTGGAGGAATTGCTGGTCGAGCCGACCTCGGCACGGCCGTTGTTCACCGTCATCGACGGCGGCCGCCGCGACTGAGCGATAAACGCGTCAGCACTGCGACCGGTTAGCGCCCGTACAGGCCGGGCGCACGTGCGCGATTGGGAAAGCACTGTCCGCTCGAATAATTGTAGTCGTAACCGTCGGGACAAAGTCCGCCGCGCCCTCCGTAGGAGTCCGGGCGCCCATAAGCGCCGGGCGCGCGCGCACGGTTCGGATAGCATTCGCCGTTCGAGTAATTGTAGTCGTAGCCGTCCGGGCAGAGGCCGCCGCGACGCCGGTACGTCGGTTCGGGGGCCGTGTAGGTGCCGGGCGCATGATAGTCGTTGGGATAGCAGCGGCCGTTCGAGTGGTTGAAATCATAGCCATCCGGACATTGCCCGCCGGGCCCCCCTCTGAATTGAACTTGCTCCACCATCGGTGCTGGCGATGCCGCAGGCGGGGTTGCAAACGCAAGCAGGCCGACCAGCGCAAGCTCGATCATGATTTCTCCTCCAAATTACAGGGACAAGCCTAGCAGGATTTGTGTCCCATGAAACGACCTGCTGATTGACGCATGGCCGGGCTGAACCCTGCGTGAACCGGAATCGGCCTGCGACGACGCGCCGTACCCAAGTCCTCGCATGAGCTCGCCTTGCAAAGCCCCGCTAGACCGCCTTGGAATTTCCCGCCTTGAGCCGGCTGAGGCCGGCTTCGATGATCGCGATCTCCTCGTCGATCTGGCCGATCGGCAGGCTGAAATCGTAGCCGGACCTGCTCTTCAGATCGACCGCGAGCCGCTGTCTGTGCATCATCAGCTCGTCGAGACCGCGCCGGTTCTTCAGTCGGACATAGATGTCGACGATCTGCTCAATCGCGCTCGGCATGGAATCGGTCCCGGCGAAAAAGCCCGCGCGGCGCACCCACGCCGGCGGGACAATTTCGGTGTCGCGGTACGCAATACAAATCCGCGACGGATTCGTCGATACGCCAGGCTGGTTGAGAACGCGTTACTGTTCGATGATTTCGTGATGCGCGGCATGAAAAAGCCGCTGGCAACTATGCCAGCGGCCAAAGCCGGGTTCGAAAACGGATCCGGAATGAAATGTCGCCAGCCCCGGTAGGGCCAGATACTAACGGCGAGGCGAATTCCTTCTGTCCGAAATGAAACATAGGAACCGTCGCATCGATGATTTGCCGTTCGGTGGTGCTCTGCGGCAACGCTAGTCCGTCACGCAAAAATACGTTCGCGGCAGCCTGCGGTAGGCGCTGTAGCGGTAGTACGGCCGGTACGCGTAGCCGCGATAGAGTGCCGGGGGCTCCTCGCCGTAATAGGCGCCGTGATAGAAATTGACGACCGGTCCTTCCGCGCAGCGATAGGTGTCCCAGGTCGGGCCGATGAAGGGCGCCACCCCAACCTCAGGCGGAACCGCTGGATATGGCGGTCCGCCGGCACGCGCCGAAGTGGTCGCGATCAGTGCCGCGAGAAGGACAAACCACGCGCTCCGCATGCGCTCGCTCCCAGGCCGGTGCCATGTGCGCATGGAAGCACCGGACCGGCCGGCTCCGCAATCGCGGAATTTATCGGGCACTCTCGCCCGGTGCATTGTTGATAACCGGCGTAAACGCCGCGCGGGTGGTGACAGGGCGTCCGGACGTGTTATCGGGGATGACGCAGTTGCGAGACGGATCGGACACCCATGCGCATTACCCTCGTCGGCTCCCGCCATTTCGGCGTGACCACCCTGAACATGCTCCGGGAGCACGGTGTCCCGGTCGTGCGGATCGTAGTAGCCGACGCCGACGATCGCCTCGCCGCGACAGCCACAGCGGCGGGCATCGACGTCGTGGTCCAGGCCAATCCCAAGCTGGTGGTGGCCTCCGAGATCGCGCCCGACACCGATCTGATCGTCACCGCGCACAGCCACGCCCGGGTCGGCAGGGACGCGCTCGCCGCGGCGAAGCTGGGCGGGATCGGCTATCATCCCTCGCTGCTACCGCGCCATCGCGGCAAGGCCGCAGTGGAATGGACCGTCAAGGAAGGCGATCCGATCGCCGGCGGCACGATCTATCACCTTGCCGACCGCATGGACGCCGGCGCCATCGCCGCCCAGGAGTGGTGCTTCGTCAAGAAGGGCGAGACGGCGCGGGAGTTGTGGGAGCGCGCGCTCGCCCCGCTCGGGCTCAAATTGCTGGCCGACGTGATCGACTATGCCAAGGTCCATAAGGCGCTGCCGTCCAAGACTCAGGACGAGCAGTTCGCGACCTCCGCGCCAAGTCTTTCCTGAGCCCTTTCCTGAGTCCCTCTCCTGACGTTTACCCTTAACGTGAAGGGGCGTTGATTCTGCTTCGAAAATTGCAGCCGGAAACGCAAATAAACCATTGTTTCCACAGGAACAATTTTCGATTTGGCATTGCAACAAATTTCCGTCACATTTTGTCCTAATAAACGTCAGCATATCAGACAAATTCAAGGACGGAATTCATGCGTTTTGCTCGCATTGCGGCGTTCTGTGCCGCTTCAGTTATCACCCTCGCCGCTCCCGCTTTCGCGCAGACCCCCTATGACGGCAACTGGCAGGTCACCATCGTCACCAAGAGCGGTTCCTGCGAGCCAACCGCAAGCTCCTTGCTGACGGTTGCCGACGGCAAGATCACCGCTCCCGGCGCTAACGTTTCCGGCACCATCGGCCGGGAGGGTCTTGTGAAAGTTTCGATCAATGGTGCATATGCCAACGGTCAACTCAGCGGCAACGCCGGATCGGGGAAGTGGAATGGAGCATCTGCAGGCATACCGTGCAGCGGGCGGTGGGAAGCATCGCGCCAATAAGCAATTTGGGACCGGCGTCCCAAGCCGGCGGCTACTGATCGCGGCAGCGGTTTTGTTTGCGGCGGCGATTGCCAACTCTGAGAGCAAGGCCCAGTCCGGCCCGTTCGCCCCGCTGGCCGGCAGCTGGAGCGGTTCAGGCATTGTCATCCTGGATGACGGCTCGACCGAGCGGATCCGCTGCCGGGCCAAATACGCTCCGATCGGACCGACCTTGGAGCTGTCACTGACCTGCGCCAGCGACGCCTACAAGTTCAACCTCGGCGCCAGCGTCAAGGCTGAAGGCAGCGCCATCGCGGGCAGCTGGTCCGAGGCCAGCCGCAATATCAGCGGCTCCCTTTCGGGCCGCGGCGCCGGCGGAAACTATGAGCTGCTCGCCTCCGCCGCCGGCTTCAACGCCAACATCTCGCTGAAAACGTCCGGCAACAAGCAAGTCGTCACGATGCGCGCCGACAGCCAGTTCCGCGGCGCCAACATCACGCTGTCGCGCTAAGCGGATCCGCGTAGATTTACAATCGACCCGGCGATCTCGCCGGGTCGATTTTTTATGTGCCTGGCACGAACGCCGTGACCTCGATCTCGACTTTGGCCCGGTCGTCCACGAGACCGCCGATGTAAAGCAAGGTCGAAGGCGGGAAATTGCGCCCCAGCGTTTCCTTCCAGGCCGCGCCGATGCCGGCCCCGGCTGTCTCATATTCGCTGCGGCTGGTCAGGTACCAGGTCAGGCGGACGATATGCTCGGGGCCGGCACCGGCCTCGCCCAGGAGCTGGATGATCCGCTTCAGCGCGACTCCGACCTGCGCCGCCATGTCAGGCGCATAATTGCCGGTCTCGTCGCCGCCGGTCTGCCCGGCCAGCACCACCCAGCGGCCCGGCCCCTCGACCACGACACCATGGGAAAAGCCGCGCGGTTTTTTCCATTCGGCCGGCTGCAAGATCTGCATGAGCGAAGCCCTTCCGTTTTTTGTCCTTGTTCGCTGTTGGCTTAGCACGCCGCCCTGCATCGCTGCATCCGCAGATTTGGCCGTTGCAAACGGCGGCGATGTCGCCGATACCGACCACCCCTTCAGATTTCGCCCCCGCATCCCGCCCCAATGACCACGACACCGTCCAAGACGATGGCTGCACTGTGGATGACCGGATGGCTGTCACTGACGTTGGTGATGGCGGTCGCGGGGCGCGAGGCTGTGCGCGAGATGAACGTCTTCCAGGTGATGGAAGTGCGCTCGCTGCTCGGCCTCTGCATGCTCTATCCGATGATCCGGCGCGCCGGCGGCTTCGGGACGCTCAAGACGACGCGCCTGCCTCAGCACATCGCGCGCAATCTGATCCACTATGTCTCGCAGCTCGGCTGGTTCTTTGCGCTGACGCTGATTCCAATCGGCCAAGTGGTGGCGATCGAGTTCACGATGCCGATCTGGACCGCGATTCTCGCCGCCAGCTTCCTGTCCGAGCGCATGACATCGTGGAAGATCGCCGCCATCGTGCTCGGCCTCGTCGGCGTGATCGTCATCGTGCGGCCCGCGACCGGCGAGATCAATCAGGGCCAGTTGATGGCGCTCGGCGCGGCGGTCGGCTTTGGCGTGTCCATGGCGTTGGTCAAATCGCTCACCCGTACCGAGAGTGCGCTGGCGGTCCTGTTCTGGATGCTGGTGGTGCAGTCGGTCGCAGGCTTCCTGCCGACGCTCTATGTCTGGGCCTGGCCGCCTACCCATGTCTGGGGTTGGGTCTTGGTGATCTCGGTCTGCGGCACGTTCGCACATTATTGTCTCGCCAGTGCGATGCGCTATGCCGACGCGACGGTGGTGGTTCCCATGGACTTCCTGCGGGTTCCGCTGACCGCGACTGCCGGCTGGCTCTTGTATTCCGAGCGGCTCGACGCCTGGACCGTGCTCGGTGCGGCACTGATCCTGTTCGGCAACCTGCTGAATCTGAAGCCGGCCGCCCCGATTCCGGCCCGCGCGCAGTGAACCCGCGCACGGCCTCGTGCGACAAATAAAGCGGTCGAGCGTGATTTGGATCACGTTGGAGGGGCATTCCACCGTGCACATTCGGCCGCGAGGCAATGGGTTGGGCGAACGGTCGTTTTGCTAGCGCGAAACCGGCCGCGTCGTGTAAGTTCGCCGCCAATTTGTTGCCGCCCATTATTCGATTCTGTTGGGGATTTCAGATGCGCACTCTCACCCTCCTCGCTTCGCTGATGTGCATGGCGTTGTCGGTCAGCGCTGCAAAGGCCGACCGCCGCGTCGCCTTCGTCGTCGGCAACGGCGCCTACAAGAACGTCGCACAATTGCCGAACCCACCGATCGACGCCAAGGCAATGGCGGCGACGCTGCGCAATGTCGGCTTCGAGGTGATCGAAGGTTCGAACCTCTCGCGCGACCAGATGACGGAGAAGCTGCTCGATTTCGGCCGCAAGGCGCAGGGCTCCGATGTCGCGGTGTTCTATTATGCCGGTCACGGCATTGCCGTCGGCGGCTCCAACTATCTCCTGCCTGTTGACGCCGACATCAAATCGGAGATGGACGTCAAGCTCGGCGCCGCCATCAACATCGACCTGACGCTCGACCAGACCATGGGCGATGCGAAGGTCAAGCTGGTCTTCCTCGACGCCTGCCGGGACAATCCCTTTGCCGCCAAGATCAAGTCCAACTCCGCGACCCGCAGCGTCAACGTGCAGAGCGGTCTTGCCGAGATGAAGTCCGGCGAAGGCACGCTGATCGCGTTCGCCACCGGCCCGGGCCAGACCGCGCTCGACGGCCAGGAAGGCAACAACAGTCCGTTCACCCGCGCGCTGATCGACAACATCACCAAGCCCGGCATCGAGATCCAGCAGGCGATGACGTCGGTCCGCGCCCAGGTCAACGAAGAGACCCACAAGGGCCAGCTTCCCTGGGGCCACACCAACCTGATCGGCGCCGTCTACCTCAACCAGGCCCCGACGAACCAGATTGCCAACGCGGCACCGACGGCGGCGGGCAGCGTGCCTGCGGCTGCGACCTCCGGCAGCTCGGAGGGCGTCGAGCTCGAGTACTGGCGCTCGGTGAAGGAGAGCAACAAGCCGGAAGAGCTCAACGCCTACCTCTCCGCCTATCCGAACGGTCAGTTCAAGGCGCTGGCGCTGGCACGACTCGCTGCGATCAAGAGCGGCCCGTCGACCACGACCCGCAACCTCAACGCCGGTGTCGATCCCGCGACCTTCACCGACGACGCCAGCCAGCTCACCGAGGACCAGATCGGCCTCGACAAAGGCCAGCGCCGCGACGTGCAGCGCCGCCTGACCGGGCTCGGCTTCGACACCAAGGTCACCGGCGCCTTCAGTGAGGACACCCGGACGGTGCTCAAGCGCTGGCAGGCGGCCCGTGGCTATCCGTCGACCGGCTATCTCAACAAGCTCCAGCACAAGGCCCTGCTCTCCGAGATCGTGGCGACCACGCCGACGGCGAGCGACGACAGCGCGAAGCCGGCCCGGCGTGCCAGCGCCCCCTCCCAGAGCGCTCCGGCACAAAATCGCAGCGGCGGCGGCGATCCCGGCGCGGCCTTCGTAGGCGGCGTTGTCGGCGGCATGATGGGCGGCATGTTCCGCCGCTGAGACTGGCGCGTTACGAAATACAAAAGCCCGGCTCGCGCCGGGCTTTTTTGATCCCAAACCCTCATCCTGAGGAGCTTGCGCGGCAAGCGTCTCGAAGGATGACGGCGGAGCGGCTTCAGCCGGGCCTTCATGATTCGAGACGGCGTGACGCGCCTCCTCACCATGAGGATTTGGCGTCTACTTCCCCGCCGCCTTGCGCAGCGCCTCGTTGATGCGGTCCTGCCAGCCGGGGCCGCCCTCCTGGAAGAACGCCAGCACGTCCTGGTCGATCCGCAGCGTGACCTGCTCCTTGATCCCCGGCGCCACGTTCTGCTTCGGCGGCGCTATGACGACCTTGGCCGTCACCTTCTTGAACGCCGCCTCGGCCTCCGTCCTGGCATCGCCAAGCGTGCGCGGCCGCCTCGGTGGTTGATCCGCCATGTGCTAGATTCCCTCAAACAGAGCCGTCGAAAGATACCGCTCGGAAAAGGACGGCACTATAGCCAGGATGGTTTTTCCCGCAGCTTCCGGCCGTTTGCCGATCCGAAGCGCGGCCGCGATGGCAGCGCCCGAGGAGATGCCGCCCGGAATGCCTTCATGCCGCGCCAGCGCACGCGTGGTCTCGATCGCCGTCGTCGAGGTGATCTTCACGATTTCGTCGATCACGGTGCGGTCGAGGATGTCAGGGACGAAGCCTGCGCCGATGCCCTGGATCTTGTGCGGCGTGTGCTGTCCGCCGGACAGTACCGGGCTCTCCTCAGGCTCGACCGCGACCACGTGCAGCGAGGGCTTGCGCGGCTTGAGCACCTGGCCGACGCCAGTGATGGTGCCGCCGGTGCCAACGCCAGCGACGAAGACATCGATGTTGCCGCCGGTGTCATTCCAGATCTCCTCCGCTGTGGTGCGGCGGTGCACCTCGGGATTGGCGAGGTTCTTGAACTGCTGCGGCATCACCGAATTCGGCGTCGTCTTCAACAGCTCTTCGGCCGTCGCGATCGCGCCCTTCATGCCCTGTGCGGCCGGTGTCAGCACCAGCTCCGCGCCGAGAAAAGCCAGCATCTTGCGCCGTTCGATCGACATCGACTCCGGCATGACCAGCTTGAGCCTATAGCCGCGCGAGGCGGCGACGAAGGCCAGCGCGATGCCGGTATTGCCGGAGGTTGGCTCGATCAGCACGGTGTCGGGCTTGACGATGCCGGCCTTTTCCATAGCGATGATCATGGCCGCGCCGATGCGATCCTTCACGCTTGCGGCGGGATTGAAATATTCAAGTTTTGCCAAAATGGTCGCGTTCACGTCGTGCATGCCCGGCAGCCGGCGCAGGCGGACGATCGGCGTGTCGCCAAAAGCATCGACGATCGAATCGTAGATCCGGCCGCGACCGGGTTGGTGCGCTGCACCCGTGGTGGACGATGCGTCCATGATGAACTCCCTGTGACGACAAATTTGCGCTTCTATTGCAGCTCTCGCGCAGTTACGGACAGCTTGCGGCGACACGCAAGCGACATTGCGGCACATGTTAAATACGCTGCATCGCAAAATCGCGTGAGCGCTAATTATCAGAAAACCAACGCATTTGTGTTGCGACCTCGTCAACTGATTCTGCTTATGTTAGACTTACGTCTCAAAGCAGGAAGGTCACCACGATGTCAGCAGTTGCTGAAGTGTTGTCGACCGTCGCACGCAACGGCGATCCGCGTTGTAGCGCGTTGCCCACCTGTCCCGTCTGCGCCGACTCCATGGTCGCCGCCGAAGCTTCTGCGTATGTGTCCGACCACGTCATCAGCTATCTCTGGACCTGCGACAATTGCGGCTACGGCTTCGTGACCAAGCACGCCGTCAAGCAGCGCTTCCTCTGCAACTGACCTTGTGCAATTGACCTAGCGCGGGGCGATGTCGCCCCTCGCCCAGTTCTCGCGCGTACGCTGGTAGAACTCCTCGAACGTTCCCTGTGCGATCGCGTCCCTGATGCCCTGCATCAGGAACTGGTAATAAGCGATATTGATCTCGGACAGCAGCATCGCACCCAGCGTCTCGCCCGCCTTGACGAGATGGTGCAAATAGGCGCGCGCGTAGCTGCGCGCCGACGGCCAGGAGCTCTCTTCGTCAAGCGGACGCGGATCGTCGGCATGGCGCGCGTTGCGCAAATTCACCTGGCCGAAGCGTGTGAAGGCAACGCCATGCCGGCCATTGCGCGTCGGCATCACGCAATCGAACATGTCGATGCCGCGCTTGACCGCTTCGAGGATGTCGTCCGGCGTGCCGACGCCCATCAGATAGCGCGGCCGCTCCCTCGGCAGCAGCGGCGCGGTCTCGTCGATCATCGCCAGCATCACGGCCTGCGGCTCACCGACGGCCAGGCCGCCAATCGCATAGCCGTGGAAACCGATCTCGATGAGGCCTTGCGCGCTGGCATGGCGAAGCTGCGGTATGTCGCCACCCTGCACGATGCCGAACAGCATGTAGCCCTCGGGCGCGCTCTCGAAGGCGCGCTTGCTTCGCTCGGCCCAGCGCAGCGACAATTGCATCGCACGGTCGATGTCGGCGCGCTCGGCGGGCAGTCGCACGCATTCGTCCATCTGCATGGCGATGTCGGAGCCAAGCAAACGCTGCACCTCGATCGAGCGCTCCGGCGACAGCTCGACCTTGGCGCCGTCGATATGCGAACGGAACGTCACGGCGTGCTCGCTGACCTTGCGCAAATCCGCCAGCGACATCACCTGGAAGCCGCCGGAATCCGTCAGCATCGGGCCGTTCCAGCCGGTGAATTTCTGCAAGCCGCCGAGCGCCGCGATCCGCTCTGCGCCGGGACGCAGCATCAGATGATAGGTGTTGCCGAGCACGATGTCGGCACCGGCATCACGCACCTCGCGCCAGTGCATGCCCTTCATCGCGCCGGCGGTGCCGACCGGCATGAAGGCGGGCGTGCGCACCACGCCGTGCGGCGTGGTCAGGCGCCCGGTGCGCGCGGCGCCGTCGGTGGCGAGCAGTTCGAAATGATTGGGCAGACCAGTGTCAGGACGATTCATGACGGTGCTTATTGCGTGTCGGAGAAGGCCGATCAACCCGCTCAGGCGATGCTTCGGCCGGCTTATGCATCAGACTGGGACACAACGGACACGGATATTTGCGCCTGCAGCACTTGTTAAACAAAACGATACAGTGTAGTTTTATCTTGGGGGCTGGACGAGATGCCGCGGCGATGTTGCCGGCGGCGGTATGCGTGATCGCCAGCCACCGACAATGCCCTTCCCTTCAAGTTCGACCGACATGTCCAGCCGTTCGCATGGCTGGACAAGGCAGACAGGCGCCCGCCTGATCGGATTCCTGGTCCTGACGTGCAGCCTGGCGCTCGGCGCCTGCACCTCCCTGCCCCGCACGCCCTATACGGCCACTGAAGCCAGCACATCGCGCGTGCTCGATATCGACGGCCTCCGGCGCTACGCCGACGAACCCATCACGAAATTCAGCTTCGAGAAGGACACCGGCACCGCGACGAAGTCCTACCTGGCGCTGTCAGGCGGCGGTGCCGATGGCGCCTACGGCGTCGGCGTGCTCAACGGCTGGACCGCGGCCAGAAGCCGTCCCACCTTCTCGGTCGTCTCGGGCGTGAGCACCGGCGGCCTGATCGCACCCTTTGCGTATCTCGGCTCGCAATATGACGACACGCTGAAGGAGGTCTACACCAGCGGTATCGCGGAGAGCCTGCTGAGCGATCCCAGCATCATGCGCGTGCTGTTCGGATCCGGTCTGTTCGGCAACACGCGGCTGCGCGAGCTCGTCGCCCGCTATGTCGGGCCGGAGATCATGGCGCAGGTCGCCCGTGAAAACGCCAAGGGCCGGCGGCTGTTGATCGTGACGACCGATCTCGACACCCAGCGGACCGCGATCTGGGACATGGGCAAGATCGCAGCGGTCGGCTCGCCCGAGGCGCTCAAGCTGTTTCGCGACGTGATGGCAGCCTCCGCCAGCATCCCCCTGGTGTTTCCGCCGATCATGATCGACGCCGAAGGCCAGGGCCGCAGGTTTCAGGAGATGCATGTCGACGGCGGCGTGACGGCCCCGGTGCTGACGCTGCCGGAAGCCCTGCTTTTCCAGGGCAGTCGCCTGCCCGGCAATGCGAAGATGGACATCTACATCCTCGTCAACAAGAAGATCGAACGCAACTTCGAGCTCGTCTCCAACAGCACCATCGACGTCGCCTCACGCAGCCTGTCGTCGATCACCCAGTCGCAGACCCGTTCGATCATCTTCTCGACCTATGATTTCGCCAAGCGCAACCGCCTGGGCTTCCATCTCTCCTATATCGCGCGCGACTATCCGGCGGCGGCCTCGGAAGGGTTCGACACCGCCTATATGCGGGCGCTGTATCAGTACGGATATGAGAAGGCGGCTTCAGGCCAGGCCTGGGCTTCGACGCTTCCGTGAGGCCCTCACGGAGGAACGAGGCCGTATCGAGACGGTTGACGATACGGCCAATTCGGCCAGATTCGCCATGACGCCCCGGCTGCCGCGCGGTATAGAGCAATGACGACTGTCAGGAACGCGCAGGAATCATTGGGCATGGGATTGACTGCGACCAGGACAAGACCCGCGGCGCCGCGGCGCGAGGTGCCGAAATCGCGCGGCGGCCGGCCGACGAAAAGTGCCGCGATCGAGCGTGATCAGCGGCTGATCGAGGTCGCCACCCGCCTGTTCCTGGATCGCGGCTTCGACGCCACCTCGCTCGATGCGGTTGCGGAAGCGGCTCGGGTGAGCAAGCCCACCGTCTATGCCCGTTACGGTGACAAGCGCGGATTGTTCGCCGCCGTGCTGAGGCGCGAGATCGCGCGCTGGCTTGCACCGCTGTCCGCGGCGGCCGAGACGCAGCTCGGCAGTGCCTCGGATATTTCGGTCGAGCAGCGGCTGGTCGAGATCGGGCGCGAGATGCTGACATTCACCTGCGGTCCCGATGCCGTCGCCTTCAGCCGCATGATGACGTCGCAGGCCATCAACTTTCCCGATATCGCCAAGCTCGGCAAGGAGGAAGGCTGGCTGAAGGCCGTCGCCACCACGGCACGCTTCTTCGACCATCTGGTGGCGCAAGGCGCGCTCGACGTGGACGACACCACCATTGCAGCCGAGGTATTTCTCGACGTCGTTGTCGGTCACAACCATCGCCTGGCGACGTTTGGAACGCCGCCGGAGATGAAGGTCGCGGAAAAGCGCATGCGCGCTGCGATCAAGCTGTTCCTGGCCGGCGCGCTGGGATCTGCGGACCGCGTCCAGAGCACTGCCAAGGGCACGCAGCGGCGACGCCCGTCGCGCTGACAATTCCGTGAGGTTGCGATCTTTTCCAAGGGGACCCGCGCCCGCGTCGTTGACCGAAACAAAACGATACGGTATGGTTTAATTACAAGGCGATGCGGATCGCTTTTTCACCAGCCCCAAAGAGGTCCGCACCGCTCGATCGCCGCGGCGGGTACAGCCCGTCACGACGCTCAGCGGCCGACCGATGCCCAAGGTCGGCCGCGTTTTCTTTCGGATGACCTGGCTCGCCCGCCAAAGGTTTCGAGCATGACGACAACCAAACGATGGACCTCGGGATTGCTTGCGATCGCCCTGTCCGCAATCCTCCTCGCATCGCCCGCGCGGGCGATCGTGAGCACGGGCACGCCGACCGCGCTTCACAGCGACACAGATGGTGACAGTGAGGCCGATCGCCAAGCGGTCAGCCGCGAGATCGAGCGCTTCCGCAGCTCGTCGATCTCGATCAGCCAGGCCATGGCGATTGCGGAAGCCCGCCACGCCGGTGCCACGACGGCGGATGTGAGTTTCGACGGAGCCTCCGGCGTGCCGGTCTACCGGGTGAAGACCCTGCACAACGACCGGATCTGGCGCCACACCATCAATGCCGCGACCGGCGAACTCGTCGGCGGGGAAGCCGCCCTCCCTCTCGCCGAGCTCGATCTCGACGACCGCAGCAACCTCGTAGCGCTCGGTGCCATCAAGCACCGCCTTGCGGATGCTGTGCACGTTGCCGAACGTGCAGCCTCCGGCAAGGCGATCAGCGGCGGGCTGGTGCGCGAACGCGGCCGGCTGAATTTCGCGATCGTCGTCATCAGTGGCGACAACCTCAAGGAGGTCATCCTCGAGCCGCCGGGCGCCCGGGCCAAATAGCTGCGGCCACAATCCCGCCGAAAAGCCATTGACGGGCGCAAAACTCTCCCGCATAAGCTCCCGCCATGTTCACGACCACCAAACGCACGACTAAAACCACCACGGCCTTCGGGGCCCGGGGAGGCGTGCGCGTGTAGTCGTCGACTAGAACGCAATCCACTCTACCGAAGCCCCGCCCTCGTTGGTCCGGGGCTTTTTTGTTGTCTAAATTCTCAATTCAATGGAGGACAAAGTGAGTAACGATCCCGTCGTCGCGATTGTCGGCGTCACCGGTGCGGTGGGCGCCGAATTCATCGCCACCATGGACAAGCGCGGCTTTCGCGTCGGCAAGCTCAAGGCGCTGGCCAGCGCCCGCTCGGCCGGCAAGACGGTGTCGTTCCGCGGGCAAAATGTCGTCATCGAGGAGCTGACCGAACGCGCCTTCGAGGGCGTCGACATCGCGCTGTTCTCCGCCGGCGGCAGCATTTCGAAGACGTATGCCCCGATCGCGGTCAAGGCAGGCGCCGTCGTGGTCGACAACTCCTCCGCCTTCCGGATGGATCCGAACGTGCCGCTGGTGATCCCCGAGATCAACGGCAACCGCATCCGCGACCACAAGGGCATCATCGCCAACCCGAACTGCGCCGCGATCACGGCGCTCGTGCCGCTGTGGCCGATCCACCAGAACAACCGCATCAAGCGCGTGATCATCTCGACCTACCAGGCGGCCTCCGGCGCCGGCGCCGCCGCGATGGACGAGCTGGTCGAGTCCACCCGCGCCAGCCTCAACGGGCAGGTTTATACGCCGAAGGTGATGCCGCATCCCTACGCCTTCAACCTCTTCAACCACAACACGGCGGTCGATCCCGAGACCGGCTACAACGACGAAGAGACCAAGGTCATCAACGAAACCCGCAAGATCTTCGAGGACGACAAGATCGCGATCGGCGTCACCTGCGTGCGCGTGCCGGTGCTGCGGGCTCATTGCGAGGCCATCACCTTCGAATGCGAGAAGCCGATCAGCGAGGACCAGGTCCGCGCCATCATGGCGCGAGCGCCCGGCGTCAAGATCGTCGACGACCGCGCCAGGAATTACTTCCCGATGCCGATCGACGCCTCGGGCCAGGATGACGTCCTGGTCGGCCGCATCCGCAAGGATCTCAGCGATCCCAGCGGACATTCGATCTCGATGTTCGTGGCGGCGGATCAGCTGCTCAAGGGCGCGGCGCTGAACGCGGTGCAGATCGCGGAGCTGCTGCCGCAGCGCGTGATGGCGTAAAATCCCGACCCGTCCTGAGGTGCGAGCCTGGCGGTGCAACGCACCGCCGGGTGAGCCTCGAAGGATGGACGGCCGAGATGCAGCAGTCGGGCCATCGCCCTTCGAGGCTCGCCGAAGAGGCGAGCACCTCAAGGGTGACGGTGAGAGAGTAGCGCTTACCGCTTAATCCACCGCTCGAAACAGCAGGCAGGCATCGCCATACGAATAGAACCGGTAACCGTGTGCGATCGCATGCGCATAGGCCTGCTGCATCGCCTCAAGCCCGGAGAAGGCCGACACCAGCATGAACAGCGTCGACTTCGGCAAATGGAAATTGGTCAGCAGAATATCGACGGCGCGGAAGCGATAGCCGGGGGTGATGAAGATGGCCGTCTCGGCGGCGAATGGCTCAATGGTGCCATCCTCGCTGGCTGCGCTTTCGAGCAGCCGCAATGACGTGGTGCCGACGGCGATGATACGGCCGCCGTTCCTCCGCGCGGTGTTGAGCCGCTCGGCGGTCTCGGCCGAGATCGTGCCCCACTCGGCATGCATCTTGTGGCCTTCGGTATCGTCCACCTTCACCGGCAGGAACGTCCCTGCCCCGACATGCAGTGTGACGCGGTTGAGGCCGACGCCGCGCGCGTGCAGCGCCTGCTCCAGCGCCGGCGTGAAATGCAGGCCGGCTGTCGGCGCGGCAACGGCCCCTTCATTCGCCGCGAACATGGTCTGGTAGTCGGCGAGGTCCTGATCGTCAGGCGTGCGTTTCGAGGCGATGTAGGGCGGCAGCGGCGGGCTGCCGAGATCGGCGATGGCCTGATCCAGTGTCGGGCCGTGGAAGGAAAATGACAGCGTCACCTCGCCTTCCGCGCCCTTGGCCTCGACCTCGGCGTCGAGATGGCCGAGCAGGCAGACCTTGCCTTCGTTGCCGAAGCGGATGCGGTCGCCGGCCGTGAGCTTCTTCGCCGGCTTCACCAGCGCCTGCCAACGCGAGCCGTCGAGGCGCTTGATCAGCGTCGCCTCGATCTTCGGCTCGGTCTCGCGGCCGATGCGGCGGCCCTTCAATTGCGCCGCGATCACCCTGGTGTCGTTGACGACGAGCTGGTCGCCCGGCTTTAGCCATTGCGGCAGGTCGGCGATGACCCGGTCGCGCAACGTGCCGTGATCGACAACCAGCATCTTCGCGGAGTCGCGCGGGCTCGCCGGGCGCAGCGCGATACGCTCGGCGGGCAGATCGAAATCGAAGAGATCGGTGCGCATTCAGAGAACCTGTCATCGCCCGCGAAGGCGGGCGATCCAGTACTCACGATCGTCATTATAACCACCACTGGTGGTTACTGGATGCCCCGCCTTCGCGGGGCATGACGTCGGTGTGTCGTTACTCCGCGTCAACCGCCATCCGCGCCTTGACGATCTTGTCGGGGTTCTGCACCGGCTCGCCGCGCTTGATCTTGTCGACGTTCTCCATGCCCTCGGTGACCTTGCCCCATACCGTGTACTGGTTGTCGAGGAAGCGGGCGTCGTCGAAAACGATGAAGAACTGGCTGTCGCCGGAATCAGGGCTCGCCGCACGGGCCATCGAAGTGACGCCGCGCACATGTGGCTCCTTGTTGAACTCGGCCTTCAGCTTCTTGCCGGAGCCGCCGGTGCCGGTGCCCTGCGGGCAGCCGGTCTGCGCCATGAAGCCGTCGATCACGCGATGGAACACGATGCCGTCGTAGAAGCCTTCGCGCACGAGCTCCTTGATGCGCGCGACGTGGCCGGGCGCCAGATCAGGCCGCATCTCGATGGTGACGGGCCCCTGGGTAGTCTCGAGGATCAGTGTGTTTTCGGTGGCGCTCATACTCGTCTCTCTTGTGTTGGGGGTGAAGTCTTCCGGTTGCGAAACTGGATCGCGAATGGACGCCCCGCAGCGGCGCCGGCCATCGCATCGGTAAATGGCATCGGCGTGCAGCGTTGCAATGCCTCCATCACCGCGACCCGGTATTGCAGCCGGTCATCGTCGGAGGCCTCCGCGGATTCATAGGTAATCCTCGGATGGCCCAGAATGTTTCCGGCCCGGTTAAAGCTCACGACAACGGTGATGTCGATGGGGCGGGCCCTGCCGGCCGGGGGCGGCTTCCAGCAGGTGCGCAGATGCCGGAAGATGTCCTGGATGGTGTTGACCTGCACGTCCTCGGCGGCCGCTCCGGAGACGCCGAGCAGCAGCGCCGCGGCAACCAGCAGGAACTTGCCACCGCAACGCGCCATCGTCTCTCCTATTTGATGTCGGAAGCGACCTGCACCTTCACCATCTTGTCGGGGTCGGTGACGGTGCCGCCGCTTGATCCGGGAGGCGCCTTCTTCAGCTTGTCGACGACGTCCATGCCCTGCACCACCTCACCGATCACGGTGTACTGGTTGTCGAGACTGCCGCCGTCGGCGAACATGATGAAGAACTGCGAGTTGGCGGTGTCGACGCTGTCGCCGCGCCGGGCCATCCCGACGATGCCGCGGGCAAAATGCACCTTGGAGAATTCCTGCTTCAAGTTCGGATATTTCGAGCCGCCGGTGCCGTTGAATTTCTCGCCGTCGCCGGTCTGCGCCATGAAGCCGTCCATGACGCGATGGAACGGCACGTTGTTGTAATAGCCCTCGCGCGCGAGCTGCTTGATGCGCTCGGCGTGCTGGGGCGCCAGATCGGTCCTGAGCTTGATGACGATGCGGCCCTTGGTGGTGTCGATAACGATGGCGTTGGCCTTGTCGAGGCCGGCCGGCAAGGCTTGCGCGAAGGCCGGCACCGCGAACAGAACCGCGGCAAGAACTGCGAGAATTCGGATCATGACAACTCCGGATCAGAGATGAGAGAGGAAACGCGCCGCAATCAGGCGAATTTTGCCTTGAGCTGTGCCGCGACCTGCGGCGGGACGAAGGCCGAGACGTCCCCGCCCATGGCGGCGATCTGGCGCACCAAAGTGGCGGTGATCGGGCGGACCATGGGAGAGGCCGGCAGGAAGACCGTGTGCACCTCGGGCGCCATGGCTTCGTTCATGCCCGCAAGCTGCATCTCATAGTCGAGGTCGCTGCCGTCGCGCAGGCCCCGAATCATGATGGTCGCACCGTGCTTGCGCGCCGAGGTCACCGATAGATCGTCAAATGTCACAGCTTCGAGCACGCAGCCGGCCTGGGCCGCCACCGGCCCGCAGACGTCATGAAGCATCTTCAGCCGCTCCTCGGTCGAGAACAGCGGCTTCTTACCGGGATGGACCCCGATCGCGACAACGAGCCTGTCGCACAGCGACACACTGTGCCGGACCACGTCCAGATGGCCGTTGGTGATGGGGTCGAAGGAACCTGGGTAGAAGGCAATACGCGGCATGGCCACGTCCTACCGCGCCCGGCCCGGGCCGGCAAGCCGGGCAGGTTCCTTGGCCATTTCCAGCCGGTTTTCGCCAAATGTGCCGCCGGCCATGTCGGCGATGGCCGGTTTGTTTCGTCCTCGGGGCAGCCACGAAACAAAACGGAGCGCGAACGAAACCATTTCGCCCATCCGCGAAGACGTCCGGAAACCGGCCATGGTTACTAATCCGGCCAACGAATGACGGGCCGCACACTGGGCGTAGCGGCCGCATCACAGGGGACTGTCAATGATCAAGGCTCTCTCGGCGATCGCCATCTCTGCGTGTGTTGCTGCCGCCCTCACCCTCCTGCCCGGCTTCGCCCCGACCGTCGAGGCCAGCGTGCCGCAGCCGCTTGCCAAGAGCGACCGGCTCGATATCCGCACCATCGGCAAGGACTGCTCGCAGCAGGCCTGGCCGAACTTCGAGGCGTCCTGCCTGCGCCAGGCCGGCACCAAAGCCAACATCCACGAGGCTCGCCTCGTGACCGCCGACCGCACCCCGTAGCCGGGTCTGTCAGTTTCGCGTCAGGTAACCCCAAGATAATCCCCATGGATATTTGCGACGCCCCGTCGCAGACTGCCTGATGCTCGCGCCCGTCGGAATGGCCCGGCCGGCGCGATCCCATCGGGGGGTCGCCTTTGTCCAGTACGCCCGCAGTCGCTTCCGGCCATCATCCTGATCCACTGCCGCTTGCGATGACCATGGGCGCCCTCGGGGTGGTCTATGGCGATATCGGCACCAGCCCCCTCTACGCCCTGAAGGAAGCCGCCAAGGCGGCCGCCCATGGCGGCACAGTGACCAACGATGCTGTTCTGGGCGTTGCCTCGCTGATCCTCTGGGCGCTGTTGCTGATCATCTCGCTGAAATATGCGCTGTTGATCCTGCGTGCAGACAACCGCGGCGAAGGCGGCATCGTCGCGCTCCTGGCGCTACTGCACGCGCGCAACGCCCAACCCGGCACCTGGCGCGCGCATTTGCTGGTGGTCGGCCTCGTCGGCGCCGCGCTGCTGTACGGCGACGGCGCGATCACCCCGGCAATCTCGGTGCTCAGCGCCATCGAAGGCCTCAAGGTCGACGCTCCCTCGCTCGCGCCGGCCGTGGTGCCTGTCACCATCGTCATCCTGGTCGGCCTGTTCATGATGCAGAAGCAGGGCGCCGGCTTCATCGGCCGCATCTTCGGACCGGTGATGCTGGCCTGGTTCTTCGTGCTGGCCGCGCTCGGCATCCACGGCATCGTCAAGGCGCCGGCGGTGCTGGCGGCGCTCAGCCCGCTCTATGCCTTCGATTTCCTGATCCACCAGGATTTTCACATCGCCTTCGCGATCCTGGGCGCGGCCTTCCTCGCCGTGACCGGCGGCGAGGCCATGTATGCCGACATGGGGCATTTCGGACGCTTCCCGATCCGGCTGGCCTGGTTCGCCGTCTGCCTGCCCGCGCTGGTACTGAACTACTTTGGCCAGGCCGCGCTGCTGATCACCGATCCCGGCATGATCGAGAATCCGTTCTTCCAGCTCTGCCCCGACGCCCTGCACTACCCGCTGGTCGCCTTCTCCGCGGTTGCGACCGTGATCGCCTCGCAGGCGATCATCTCCGGCGTGTTCTCGCTGACGCAGCAGTCGATCCAGCTCGGCTTCCTGCCGCGCATGCAGATCCGTCACACCACGAGCGACGCGATCGGCCAGATCTACGTGCCCCTGGTGAACTGGCTGCTCGCCGCCGCAACGCTCGGCGCTGTCCTGAGCTTCGGCACTTCGGAGGCGCTGGCCGGCGCCTACGGCATCGCGGTGTCGCTACTGATGGCGATCACCACGCTGCTCGCCGCATTGGTGGCGATCCAGTGGGGCTATTCGCCGTGGCTCGTGGTGACCGTGAACGGATTCTTCTTCGTGATCGACGTGATCTTCTTCTCGGCCAACTCGATCAAGCTGTTCGAGGGCGGCTGGTTTCCGCTGCTGCTCGCGGGCTTCGTCGCCTTCCTGATGCTGACCTGGCGCAGCGGCGTGAAGCTGGTCGAGGCCGCGCGCGGAAAACTGCGCCAGCCCGAGGAGGATCTGATCGAGACCGCGGTCAACAAGTGCAGCGCCAGACTGCCCGGGACCGCCGTGTTCCTGGCCTCCGCGCCGAACGGCGTGCCGCTGGCGCTGACGCAGTTCGTCAAGCACAACCACGTGCTGCACGAGCGCGTCGTCCTCGTCACCGTGCTGATCGAGGAGCTGCCACACATCACTGACGAAGACCGCATCGAGGTGATCGAGATCATTCCCGGCATCACCCGCGTCATCCTGCATTACGGTTTCATGCAGAACCCGACGATCTACGAAGGACTGACGCTCGCCTGCCGCCAGGGCAAGCTCCCCGGCATCGACCTCTCCGACATCACCTATTATGTCGGCCGCGAAACCATCATCCCGCGCGAGGACGTCCCGGGCATGTGGGTCTGGCGCGAAACCCTGTTCGCCTTCCTCCAGCGCAACGCCGAACGCTCGGCCGCGTTCTTCGGCGTGCCGACCAAGCAGGTGGTGGAGTTCGGCACGGAGCTGGAGATTTAGGGCGCTTACTCATAAATCTTCGTCGATGTCCGGTTCGCCCCGACACCGACCGCCTTTGTGCAACCGCAGCAAATGTCGCGGTGGGCCAATTAGCGACATAGCTCATCTTCACGTTCGTTATGGAACCGGGCTAATGACCCGACGTCAATTTAGGAAGGTACAACGAAGCAACTAGCGCATTCATTCCTCCGGCATGCCGGCTTTACGCAAGCCTTCTAAGAGGCGGGGGAATTGGTCCTTCCGAGCCGGAAGGTCCACGTAAGGATCTTGCGTCTTGAACTGGGCGATGGTTCTGGGAATGTTACCCGGCAGCGCGAGGTACCGCCTCAAACTCTCTTTTGCATCTTCATCATGTCCCGACATCGCAAGTGACGAGATCAAGCCCGACCAGGCGACCGTAGAATTGGGAATAGCTGTAACCGACCGTCTCAACAGACTATTGGCTTCGTCGTAGCGCGTGAGAAGGAAGGAAGACTTTCCCTTGATAATAAGCAGGAGGGGGATACCGGGATCGTGGGGAAATAAGCGCAGCGCCCGATCGGCGACGTCGATCGCTTTCTCTGGCTGCCCCGCCAAAAGATAGCCGGCGGCAATTACGAAATAGGCCGGCGCAAAGCTCGGGTTCAGTTCCACCGAATGGTCGGCCTCCTCGATGGCTCCATCGGGTCGTGTGAACAGCAATACGGTCGCTTTAGCAAAATGTGCTGAATAGGAATTCGGATCGACCGCGAGCGCCCGCGCCAGCAACTCTCCGGCACGATCCCGGACTGCTGAAGGGTCGGCGTTTCGATACGATGTGAGTTCGCCACTGATCGCGACTGCAAGATTTTCGAGTGCCCGAACATTCTTGTCGTCGATCTGTAGGGCACGCTCGCAAGCCTTGATACTATCCGGCGCTTCGATTAGCGCGCGCGCCGGCCCCAATCGTAGGACGGCCGCTTGGCATTGCATGGCCAAATCGTCCGCATTCGGATCGTTCGCCCTGGTGCGCGCGACGCGGCTGGATTCGATGGTGGTGAGTTCGATCTGGAGCGCCCGGCCCAGGCGAGTGACGATCTCGTCCTGCATTTGCAGAAGGTCGATCCGGTCGGCGTCGAACTGGTCGGCCCAGAGATGCGAGCCCGTGGCAGTGTCGATAAGCTGCGCGTTTATCCGAATTCGGCTGCCGCTCTTTTGTGCGCTGCCTTCCAGCGCATAACGCACGTTTAGCTCCCTGCCGATCTGCTTTACGTTGAAGGCTTTGCCGCGAAAAGTGAATGCAGTGGTGCGGGAGACGACGAAGCTGCCGGGCAGTCGTGAAACACGCGTGGTCAGTTCCTCGGTAAGCACGTCAGCAATATAATCCTGGCCAGCGTCGCCGCTCAAATTATTGAATGGCAGCACGACGACGGACAGGCGATTGGCCTCGGCCGGCGTTGGCTGCAAATACCCCCATCGGGTAACGAACGACGCGGTCCCGAAAATGACCGCAATCAAGACGGCCAGGGCAACGACCCAAGCTCTTCGCCAATAGGCGACTGAAATGCCACCGCTCGACGTGGGGCCAGCTCTGCCCGTGACGCCATCGCCGGTGCTCAGGTCGCTGTCGACGTTGACGCTATAGACCCGGACGGGATCGGCGATGTTCTTGAGCCGTTGATCGCCTATATCTTGAACGGCAATCTTGATCTTACCTTTGACTTGCTGCCAAGCCGCTTGAGAAAGGCAAATTCCGCGAGGCGGAGCGATGCCTTCGAGACGAGCGGCGATGTTGACGCCGTCGCCGAAGATATCGTTGTCATCGATAATGATGTCCCCGACGTGAATGCCGATCCGAAGCTCCAGTCGGACTTCTTGCGGTACATCGACATTTTGCGCTGCCATGCCGCTCTGGACATCGACCGCACAAAGCGCCGCATCGACCGCGCTGGCGAACTCGACCAGCATGCCGTCTCCAGTCGTCTTGACGATGCGGCCGCGATAAGCCGCGATGCTGGGATCAATGGTAGCCTTTCTGGCCGCCTTGAGCCTAGTCAGCGTGCCTTCCTCATCGGCGCCCATGAGGCGGCTATAGCCAACGACGTCCGCCGCAAGCACTGCCGCTAACCGCCGTTCCGCGCGCGCAACGCTCAAAAGGGCCCCCAGAAGCCGGTGAATTAGCCGGAGAGATCAAAGCATGCCCGTCTAGCCACTGCTAGAGGTCGCGAAAAGAGACCTTGGCACTTCCGCTTCGGGTTCATTTTCGACGGATTCATCAGGGATTGTCGGCAGGTTGATGTCCGCTTCTGCCCGTAAGCGCCGAACCGGGGCCGAGCCAGAAGCGCTGCGTTTGGCCGGACTCCCGTGATTCAAACTCCCAAACTGGGGGCTCGAATCATGTGCTACGAACTCGCCGACTATGAATGGACTGCCATAAGGCCGATGCTGCCGAACAAGCCGCGTGGCGTTCCTCGGGTTAACGACCGTCGTGTCCTCAATGGCATCTTCTGGGTCCTCCGATCAGGAGCACCCTGGCGTGATCTGCCGGCGGCGTTGGGCCCATACACCACTTGCTACAACCGGTTCGTCCGCTGGCGGCGGGCTGGTGTCCGGGGCCGCATCATAGACGCACTTGCCGCTGCCCATGGTGCCGCTGTCCAGATGATCGACACCTCCATTGTCCGCGTGCATCAGCATGGATCCTGCGTCACAAGGAACCAGCGCCAATCGATGGGAAGGTCCCGCGGCGGCTTGACGAGCAACATTCTTGCGGTGGTCGATAGCAATGGTCTGCCGGTACGGCTGGCGCTGAGCCCCGGTGAGGCCCGTGACGTTCGACTTGCCGGAAAACTGCTGTCTCGTCTGATATCCGGGTCAATGCTGCTTGCCGACCGTGGCTATGACGCGGACTGGATCAGGGAGCTTGCCATGAAGAAGGGCGCGTGGGCCAACATCCCGCCGAAAAGCAACCCCAGCGATCCGATCTGCTTCAGCCCCTATCTCTACCGCGCTCGCAACCAGGTCGAGCGGTTCTTCAACAGGATCAAACAATGTCGCCGGGTGGCGACGCGCTATGACAGGCTTGCTGCCAACTACCTTGCCTTCGTTCAACTCGCGTCAATCAGGCTACGGCTGCGCCTTAATGAGTCCGCATCCTAGCAAGTGGTGAGTGGCGGATAGCCAACAGCGCAGCTTGCCCTATTCGCCACTCGCTATTCCCCATTCGCGCCGTTGCCGCTCTCCGCTTCTTCCGTGATGTGCTCCACCGACACCACATGCTCGTCCTCGGCAGTGTCGAACACGATCACGCCCTGGGTCGAGCGGCCGGCCACGCGGATGCCTTCGACCGGGCAGCGGATCAGCTGGCCCTTGTCGGTGACCAGCATGATCTGGTCGGCGTCTTCCACTGGGAATGAGGCCACGAGATTGCCGTTGCGGTTGTTGACGCTCATGGCGACGATGCCTTTGCCGCCACGGCCCGTGGTGCGGTACTCGTAGGACGAGGTCCGCTTGCCGTAGCCGTTGACGGAGACGGTCAGGACGACCTGCTCCTGCGCCGACATCTCGACATAGCGCTCCTGGGCGAGCTGGAAGCTGCCGGAGGTCTCCTCGGCCTCGGCATCCACTGCCGCTTCCTCGGTCGCAGCTTCGCCGGCGACCGCACGACGCATCTTCAGGTACGCCGAACGTTCGTCCGACGAGGTCTCGACATGGCGCAGGATCGCCAGCGAGATCACCTTGTCGGCCTCGGCAAGCGCGATGCCGCGCACGCCCATCGAGGTGCGCCCGGTGAACACGCGCACGTCGGTGACGGGGAAGCGGATGCACTGGCCGCCGGCGCCGGTGAGCAATACGTCGTCACGCTCGGTGCAGATCTGCACGTCGACGATCGCCTCGTTGTCGTCGAGCTTCATCGCGATGATGCCGGAGCGGCGGACGTCGACGAAGTCGGACAGCTTGTTGCGCCGGACGTTGCCGCCCGTGGTGGCGAACATCACGTCGAGATTGCCCCAGGTGGACTCGTCCTCCGGCAGCGGCATGATGGTGGTGATGCGCTCGCCCTGCTCCAGCGGCAGGATGTTGATCAGCGCCTTGCCGCGCGCATTCGGCGCGGCCATCGGCAGGCGCCAGACCTTTATCTTGTAGACCTGGCCGCGCGAGGAGAAGAACAGCATCGGAGTATGCGTGGACGCCACGAACAGCCGGCTGACAAAATCCTCGTCGCGGGTCTGCATGCCCGCGCGGCCCTTGCCGCCGCGGCGCTGCGCCCGGTAGGCCGACAGCGGCACACGCTTGACATAGCCGGCGTGGGAGACGGTGACGACCATGTCCTCGCGCTGGATCAGGTCCTCGTCCTCGACCTCGCCTTCCTGCTCGATGATGACGGTGCGGCGCGGCGTGGCGAACTCGGCCTTCACTTCGGCGAGCTCGGACTTGATGATGCCCAGCACGCGGTCGCGCGAGCGCAGGATGTCGAGATAGTCGGCGATCTCGCCGGCGAGCTTGTCGAGCTCCTCGCGGATTTCGTCACGGCCGAGTGCGGTGAGGCGCTGCAGGCGCAGGTCGAGAATAGCCCTCGCCTGTTCCATCGACAGCCGGATCGTGCCGTCCTCGCTGATGCGGTGGCGCGGATCGTCGATCAACGTCAGCATGTCCTCGACGTCCCGGGCCGGCCAGTCGCGCGACATCAGGGTGTCGCGGGCCGTGGTCGGGTCGGGCGAGGTCCGGATGACGCGGATCATCTCGTCGATATTGGCGACCGCGATCGCCAGGCCGACCAGGATATGGGCGCGATCGCGGGCCTTGGCGAGCAGGTATTTGGTGCGCCGCGTGACGACCCGCTCACGGAAGTCGACGAAGATGGCCAGCAGGTCCTTCAGATGCATGATCCGCGGACGGCCGCTGTCGAGCGCCACCATGTTGACGCCGAAGCTCGTCTGCAGCGGCGTGAACCTGTAGAGCTGGTTCAGCACCACATCCGGCACGGCGTCGCGTTTCAACTCGATGACGACGCGGTAGCCGTCGCGATCGGATTCATCGCGCAGGTCGCCGATGCCCTCGATCTTCTTTTCCTTGACCAGCTCGGCGATGCGCTCGACCATCGTCGCCTTGTTCACCTGGTAGGGAATCTCGGTGATGATGATCGCCTCGCGCTCCTTGCGGATGGTCTCGATCGCGACCTTGCCGCGCATCACGACCGAGCCGCGGCCGAGGTGATAGGCGGCGCGGATGCCCTGCCGTCCGAGGATGACGCCGCCGGTCGGGAAATCCGGTCCCGGCACGATGTTGATGAGCTCGTCGATGGTGAGCGCGGGGTTGTCGATCAACGCGACGCAGGCGTCGATGACCTCGCCGAGATTGTGCGGCGGGATGTTGGTCGCCATGCCGACCGCGATGCCGCCGGCGCCGTTGACGAGAAGGTTCGGGAACTTGGCCGGCAGGACCGATGGTTCGGTCTCGTTGTTGTCGTAGTTCGGCTGGAAGTCGACGGTGTCCTTGTCGATGTCGGCCAGCAGAGCCAGCGCCACCTTGGTCAACCGGGCTTCGGTGTAACGATAGGCGGCCGGGGGATCGCCGTCGACTGAGCCGAAATTGCCCTGGCCGTCGATCAGCGGCACGCGCATGGAGAAGTCCTGCGCCATCCGGACCATGGCGTCGTAGATCGACTGGTCGCCATGCGGATGATATTTACCGATGACGTCGCCGACCACGCGGGCGGACTTGACGTACTTCTTGTCGGGCGTGTGCCCCTGCTCGTTCATCGAGTACAGGATGCGGCGATGCACCGGCTTGAGGCCGTCGCGGGCGTCAGGCAGCGCGCGCGCCACGATCACGCTCATGGCGTAGTCGAGATAGGACTTCTTCATCTCCTCGAAGATGGAGACGGGTCGAATATCCGAGGGTTGCGCCGGCTGGTCGCCGGGCTTGTCGTCGTCGTCAGCCAAGGGGAAATCCGGTGAGGTTTTATCTGGGAATCATATAGCGCATCGCCCGCCTGATAACCACCCTTGCGGGCTTCCGGGAAGCGCTTTTTCCGACTGTTTTTCCAGAGACTTAAGCCCTTGCGAGCCGTGTCTCGGACAGCCCCCGCACCGACCTTGCAAAATCGCCCGCAACACCTGGAAAACCGCGCCGCGAGCTTCCCCCGTCAGCGCGTTTGCCATGACGCAATCCGAGCTCAACCCAAACATGAAGCGGGCCCGGAAATCCCGAGCCCGTCCTGCCGATTAGAAAGTTTTGCTGACGCAGCGTGAGAAGCGCCGCCCCATCCGGCCGGCGCGTCCGCGTCGTATGATACGCCACGTTCTCAGAACGGGATATCGTCGTCCATGTCGCCGTTGCGGCCACCGCCGCCGGCGGCAACGGGACGGCGCGGCGCGCTGCTGACTGGACCTGAAGAGCCGAAATCGCCGCCCGGCTCGTCGCCGAAGCTGCCGCCTGCCCCGCCGCCGCTACGACCGTCCAGCATCGTCAGCGTCGAGTTGAAGCCCTGGAGCACGACCTCGGTCGAGTACTTCTCGACGCCGCTCTGGTCGGTCCATTTGCGGGTCTGGAGCGCACCCTCGACGTAAATCTTGGCGCCCTTCTTCAGGTACTGTTCGGCGACCTTGCAGAGCCCTTCATTGAAGATCACGACGCGGTGCCACTCGGTCTTTTCCTTGCGCTCGCCGGTCGCCTTGTCGCGCCACGTCTCCGAGGTCGCGACGCTCAGATTGGCGATCGGCCGCCCGTCCTGGGTGCGGCGGATCTCAGGATCCTTGCCGAGATTTCCAACCAGAATGACCTTGTTGACGCTTCCCGCCATCTCCGCTCTCCACTCCGAATGCCACTGAATCTAAGGAGGCCGGTCCGCTCCCCGCGTTCCGCCGTGCCCCTGTCGGGGCGACCCTATACGCTCGCCGAACGCTTGCGGACTTCGATCAGTCCGTCACCCCTCGGGTTATCCCCACATATAGCATCGACCTTCGGTTCGTTCCAGATTTGTTCTTTGCGAGTGACGCCGCCGAACGTATCGGGTCGATCGGCCGGTGGGGCTTGCGGAAAGACACGCGCAGGATGGAACCGGTTCGGGTTCCCGCGGAACAGCAAAACAACCTAACATTCATCAAGTTAGAGCCGGTCCGACTCGCCTGCGACTGTGGCATTTCGGAGACGGACTCCATCCCGCGATCGGACTAGGTTTTCCTCGGAATTAATTCATCTGGGCGTCGCGCCTGATCAAACCGCTTCGGGGATTTCGAGAAGCGGATGAACCTGGGGAGACTGGCAATGAATAGGATCCTGATTGGTGCAATTGGTGCAGTGGCGTTGGGCCTGTCGGCTCCCGCAAGCGCGGCGGACATGGCCGCGCGTCCCTACACCAAGGCTCCGGCGCCGATGGTCGCCGCCATCTACGATTGGAGCGGCTTTTACATCGGCATCAACGGCGGCGGCGGCACCAGCCACAAATGCTGGGACTTCGTCGGCGTCGGCGGCGCTCTGGTCGGCGAAGGCTGCCACAACGCCGTCGGCGGCACGGTCGGCGGCCAGGTCGGCTATCGCTGGCAGTCGGCCAATTGGGTGTTCGGCCTCGAAGGCCAGGGCAACTGGGCTGATTTCTCCGGCGACAACGTCGGTGTGGTGACCGGCCTGCGCAATCGCTCCAAGATCGATTCTTTCGGCCTGATCACCGGCCAGATCGGCTACGCCTGGAACAACGTGCTCGTCTACGTGAAGGGCGGCGGCGCCGTCGTCGGCGACCGCTACCGCGGCTATGACGTCGTCACCGGTCTCGAATTCGACCAGGCCAAGGAGACCCGCTGGGGCGGCACCGTGGGCGCGGGCGTCGAGTTCGGATTCGCGCCGAACTGGACGGTGGGCTTCGAGTACGATCACATCTTCCTCGGCAATCGCACCATCGGCTTCACCGGTTCAGGCAACTTCCTGCTCGCCCCACTCGGTGCTGCCACACGCTCCGAGCGCATCGGCCAGGACGTCGATATCGGCCTGATCCGCGTAAACTATCGCTGGGGCGGTCCAGCGATTGCGAAATACTGATATCCATCTGATATCGCTCAGAAATAAAAGGCCGGCTTCGCGCCGGCCTTTTGCTGCGCACAGCCCGAATAATAGGTTTCACCCACTGCTGCATTTCCAACCTGCTGTGGCTTTTCGGGTACACAACTTGCGGCTTCACTGGTGTATGTACGACATCGGTTGGACCACAGCGTCCGATGCTCTTCCGCGCACGGAAGGCAACAACAGAAACTGGGACTGGGATTAAGTTGAAAATGAAAAAGGTTTTGTTGGCTTCGGCCTGTTTGTTCGCTCTCGCCGCCCCGGCTTCGGCCGCTGATCTCGCGGCGCGCCCCTACACCAAGGCTCCGGTGGCTGTGGCCTCGGTCTACAACTGGACCGGCTTCTACATCGGTGCCAACGCCGGTGGCGGCTCGAGCCACAATTGCTGGGATACGACCGCAGTAGCCGGCGGCGCAGTCCCCGTCACGGCTGAAGGTTGCCACAATGCGACCGGCGCCCTCGTCGGCGGCCAGATCGGCTACCGCTGGCAGTCCACCAACTGGGTGTTCGGCCTCGAAGCTCAGGGCGACTGGGCTGACCTGAAGGGCTCGAACACCAGCTCGCCCGCCGCTTTCTTCCCGCTGGTGAACAACACCAAGATCGATGCCATCGGTCTCTTCACCGGCCAAGTGGGTTATGCCTGGAACAACGTGCTCTGGTACGTGAAGGGCGGCGCGGCCGTCACCCATAACAAGTTCAGCGGCACTCTGGGCGGCGTCACGTTCGGCGAGGCGACCGACACCCGTTGGGGCGGCGCCGTCGGCACGGGCATCGAGTTCGGCTTCGCACCGAATTGGTCGGTTGCCCTCGAGTACGACCATCTGTTCATGGGCAAGCACACCGACAGCTTCACGGCGTTCGGTCTGCCCTTCCGCGCCGACAGCATCAAGCAGGACGTGGATATGGCCACCGTCCGCCTGAACTACACCTTCGGCGGCGGCGCAGTGGTCGCGAAGTACTGATCTTCGTCTCCAACGCCATCGCGTTACGAAAGGCCGGCCTTGCGCCGGCCTTTTTGTTTTCGCGCTCCGACACCGGGTTCCTGCTGCCAAGTCCCGCCAGCGCAACAACAATCCGTTGACGATTCGCAAGTCCCACTGGAAATCCTTGTCCGTTCTTCCTACGTTCGCTGACAACCCCATCGGCGCCGATCCCGGTTCCGGGCGAAGCGCGCCTATTAAGTTGGCGCGATCGCGCGCTTTTGGATTCCCTGAGGACCACCAGGATGGATGAAGTGATCAAGGCGAAGCGCCAACAACAGAACGCGGGATCAAACCTGCGCGCAATTACGATCCGTGGCGCGCGCGAGCACAACCTCAAGAACGTCGACGTCGAGATTCCCCGCGACAAGCTGGTGGTGTTCACGGGGCTATCAGGCTCCGGCAAATCCTCGCTCGCCTTCGACACCATCTATGCCGAGGGCCAGCGCCGCTACGTCGAATCGCTGTCGGCCTATGCGCGCCAGTTCCTGGAGATGATGCAGAAGCCCGACGTCGACCAGATCGACGGGCTGTCGCCGGCGATCTCGATCGAGCAGAAGACGACATCGAAGAACCCGCGCTCGACCGTCGGCACCGTCACCGAAATCTACGACTACATGCGCCTGCTGTGGGCGCGCGTCGGCGTGCCCTATTCGCCCGCCACCGGCCTGCCGATCGAGAGCCAGACCGTCTCGCAGATGGTCGACCGCGTGCTGGTGCTGCCCGAGGGCACGCGCCTCTATCTGCTCGCGCCCGTCGTGCGCGGCCGCAAGGGCGAGTACCGCAAAGAGCTCGCCGAATGGCTCAAGAAGGGCTTTCAGCGCGTCAAGATCGACGGCGCCTTCCACGAGCTCGCGGAAGCGCCGACGCTCGACAAGAAATTCCCGCACGACATCGACGTCGTCGTCGACCGCATCGTTGTGCGCGCCGACATCGGCCAGCGCCTCGCCGAAAGCTTCGAGACCGCGCTGAAGCTCGCCGAGGGCCTCGCCGTTATCGAATTCGCTGATGCACCGGCCGCAGCAGCACCCGCGGAAGAGAAAAAGAAGACCGCAAAAATCCACGACAAGAGCGGACCCGAGCGCATGCTGTTCTCGGAAAAGTTCGCCTGCCCCGTCTCCGGCTTCACCATCCCCGAGATCGAGCCCAGGCTGTTTTCCTTCAACAATCCCTATGGCGCCTGCCCCGCCTGCGGCGGCCTCGGTGTCGAGCAGCATGTCGACGAAGACCTCGTCATCCCCGACAAGGAGCTTGCGATTGGCAAGGGCGCGATCGCGCCCTGGGCCAAATCCTCATCGCCCTATTACATTCAGACGCTGACTGCGCTCGGCAAGCACTACAAGTTCACGCTGACCACCAAATGGAAGGATCTGCCGAAGAAGACGCAGAACGCGATCCTCCATGGTTCCGGCGAGGACGAGATCAAGTTCTCCTATGAGGACGGCGTCCGCTCCTACGACACCAAAAAACCGTTCGAAGGTGTCATCACCAACATCAACCGTCGCTATCGCGAGACCGAGAGCGAATGGGCGCGCGAGGAGCTCGCGAAATATTTCCACGACGTGCCCTGCGAGGGCTGCAAGGGCTTTCGGCTCAAGCCCGAGGCGCTCTGCGTCAAGATCGGCGGCAAGCATATCGGCGATATCTCCGAGATGTCGGTGAAGGGCGCCGGCGCGTGGTTCGAGACCGTGCCCGAGGCGCTGAACACCCAGCAGAACGAGATCGCCGGCCGCATCCTCAAGGAGATCCGCGAGCGCCTCACCTTCCTGCTCGACGTCGGCCTCAACTACCTCACCCTCTCCCGCTCCTCCGGCACGCTGTCCGGCGGCGAGAGCCAGCGCATCCGCCTGGCTTCGCAGATCGGCTCGGGGTTGACCGGCGTGCTCTACGTGCTGGACGAGCCCTCGATCGGCCTGCATCAGCGTGACAACGCGCGCCTGCTCGATACGCTGAAGAGACTTCGCGACCTCGGCAACACCGTGATCGTGGTCGAGCATGACGAGGACGCGATCCTCCTGGCCGACTATGTCCTCGACATCGGCCCCGGCGCCGGCATGCATGGCGGCCACATCGTCGCCGAAGGCACGCCCACCGAGATCATGCGCAACCCGAAATCGCTGACCGGTAAATATCTCACCGGCGAGCTCGAGGTCGAGGTGCCGGAGCGGCGTCCGCCGAACCATCGCCGCACCATCAAGGTGGTCAACGCGCGCGGCAATAACCTCAAGAACGTCACGGCCGAAATTCCGCTCGGCCTGTTCACCTGCGTCACCGGCGTCTCCGGCGGCGGCAAGTCGACGCTGCTGATCGACACGCTCTACAAGGCGATCGCCCGCAAGCTCAACAACGCCAGCGAGGGCGCAGCCCCGCACGACCGCATCGAGGGCCTCGAGCACATCGACAAGATCATCGACATCGACCAGTCGCCGATCGGCCGCACGCCGCGCTCCAACCCCGCGACCTATACCGGCGCCTTCACGCCGATCCGCGAATGGTTCGCCGGCCTGCCCGAATCCAAGGCGCGCGGCTACGAGCCCGGCCGCTTCTCCTTCAACGTCAAGGGCGGCCGCTGCGAGGCCTGCCAGGGCGACGGCGTCATCAAGATCGAGATGCACTTTTTGCCGGACGTCTACGTCACCTGCGACGTCTGCAAGGGCAAGCGCTACAACCGCGAGACGCTCGAGGTCCTGTTCAAGGGCAAGAGCATCGCCGACGTGCTCGACATGACCGTCGAGGAAGCCGCCGAGTTCTTCAAGGCGGTGCCGCGCGTGCGCGAGACGTTCCAGACCCTGCATCGCGTCGGCCTCGACTACATCCATGTCGGCCAGCAGGCGACGACGCTGTCCGGCGGCGAAGCGCAGCGCGTCAAGCTGGCAAAAGAGCTGTCCAAGCGCGCCACCGGCCGCACGCTCTACATCCTGGACGAGCCGACCACCGGGCTGCATTTCCACGACGTCAAGAAGCTGTTGGAGGTGCTGCACGAGCTGGTCGCGCAGGGCAACACGGTCGTCGTCATCGAGCACAATCTCGAGGTCATCAAGACCGCAGACTGGGTCATCGACCTCGGCCCCGAAGGCGGCGACGGCGGCGGCGAGATCGTCGCGTGGGGTCCGCCCGAGGACATCGCGAAAGCGCCGCGGAGCTACACGGGCAAGTTTTTGGCGCCGGTGCTGGCGAAGGCGCGGAAGCCGAAGCGGCGACGCACGGCGAGCGAGGCGGCGGAGTAGCGCAGCCTCGCTGCTACAGTCGAAGAAGCCACGATATCTGGTCGCGATAAGCAGGTGGGAATACCACGCGGAGTGGACGATCCGACCTCGACATGTCTCGGGTCGCGTCGGCGAGTATCGCGATATAAATCCTCGCATTTGCGATGTCTCGAACGAGTGGCACGTCTGCGTGCTCCAGAACGACCGGTCCCGCAGGTAACCAAGAGAGATCGCGCAGACACTCCTCAAGCGCATCCCAATTTTCACCGAAATAGTCGGGAAAACTGAGCTGTTGCGCAATCAGGCCAAGAAGCGTCATCCTGTTGGAGATGTCCGCCGGAAGGCCGGCGCAGACAGCCGCGTTGATCGATAGATCCTCCCGACGAAATAGGAATGGTGGTTCAATTCCGCTTGCCAAGCTAACCACCGACGAATTCAATGACGGCCTCGCCTCGCGCGACGGCTTCGACAATTTGCGGCATGGCGCTCAGAAACTGGCGGACCAGCGCACGATTGTCGATGTTGCCGACGCGGACCCACAGCACGATTGGCCCCTGCCCCTTTGCGGCGCGAAGAAGCGAGAAATCGCGGTCTTTGGTCACGAGAACGGCTGAGCGAGAAATAGCTTCATTCCAAATCTCTCCGTCAGTCGCGGTCGCCATCCCGAACTCGGCGACATGAGCCGCATCGAATCCAACTCGACGCATGGCTTCTGCGAGTGCAGGTGGAAGCTGAGCATCGATCAGGTAAAGCAAGCTATTTGGCCGCTATGATCGGGTGATCAACTTGGCGCGCAGCATAGGCAAGCACCGCGTCAATATCCGCCTCTTCCAAATACGGGTAGTCCTCAAGAATGCTCTCGCGCGACTGTCCGGCAGACAGCAGCCCCAGGACGTCGGCGACCGTGATACGCAGACCGCGAATACACGGACGTCCGTGCATCCGCCCCGGATCGACCGTAATTCTTGCCAGTAGCTCCGACATCTGTCACCTCTGTGTAGTCAATATAGCATTTCCGATTGCATCTGTCAGCGTGTCGCCGACGCGCACGATGCTCGCTCCGTCCGGCAAGCCCACCCCTCCTCCATGCCCTACTCCCTCGCCATCTTCGACCTCGACGGCACGCTGGCCGACAGCTTTCCGTGGTTCCTGCGCACCATCAACGATGTCGCCGACCGCTTCAATTTTCGCCGCATCGCGGATGAGGATGTCGAGGGGCTGCGGCATGCTTCGACACGCGAGATCCTCAGCCGCCTCCAGGTGCCGCTGTGGAAGCTGCCGGCGATCGCGCGGCATGCGCGGCGGCTGAAGGCGGAGGCGTCGGCGGAGATTGCGCTGTTTGCGGGCGTCGAGGAAATGCTGCGGACGCTGGCCGAGAACGGCGTGCAGCTTGCGCTGGTGACATCGGACAGCGAGGCCAATGCGCGCGAGAAGCTTGGCGAGGCCGCCGCGCTGTTCGCGTATTTCGATTGCGCGGCATCGATCTTCGGCAAGCCGGCAAAATTTCGCCGGATCATCCGCCGCGCCGGCGTGGAGCCGGGCAAGGTCATCTCGATCGGCGACGAGGTGCGTGACATCGAGGCGGCGCGGGCCGTCGGGATTGCCTGCGGCGCGGTCAGTTGGGGTTATGCCGCACCGGCGGCGTTGCAGGCGCTTGCGCCCGATCACATGTTCACGCAAATGGAGGAGATTGCGGACGTGATTTGCCGGATTCCACTCAAAGCCTGATCCGCAATCGCCACGCCCGGCCCAGGGAGACGGTGATGACACTCACGGACGCGGCCCGCCTGAAGCTCCTTGAACCGCCGGTCGGCAAGGTGCGCGTCGTCCTCGACACCGACACCTATAACGAAATCGACGATCAGTTCGCGCTGGTGCAAATGCTGCTGTCGAAGGACCGCTTCGACGTCGAGGCGATCTACGCTGCGCCGTTCTTCAATGCGCGCTCGGACAGCCCCGGCCACGGCATGGAGCTGAGCTATCAGGAAATCCTGCGCCTGCTGGAGCGCCTGAACATCGCACCGGAAGGCCTGGTTCATCGCGGCGTCACCGACTATGTCGGCCCCGGCAAGACGGCGCGGCCGGCGCCCGCCGTCGACGACCTCGTGGCCCGGACTCGCGCGGGCTCCCCTGACAATCCGCTCTACGTCATTGCCATCGGCGCCATCAGCAATGTCGCCTCTGCGCTTCTCAAAGCCCCCGACATCATCGCCCGAATCGTGGTGGTCTGGCTCGGCGGCCATGCGCTCGAATGGCCGCACACGATCGAGTTCAATCTCAAACAGGACGTCGGCGGCGCGCAGGTGCTGTTCGACAGCGGCGTGCCGCTGGTTCTGGTGCCGTGCAAGGGCGTCACCTCGCACCTTCACAGCACGGTGCCGGAGATCGAGCGCTATGTCGAACCGCACGGCAGCATCGGCGCGTTCCTCGCCATGCGCTTCAAGGAATATTCGTCCGATCATCTGGGTTGGGCCAAGGAAATCTGGGACATGGCGCCGGTCGGCTGGCTGCTGAACCCCGAATGGGCACCGAGCGTGATCATCCCGGCCCCGGTTCTCACCGATCAGATCACGTGGAGCATCGATCGCCGGCGGCATCCGATCCGCTACGTAACCTACGTGGACCGCAACCCGATCCTGCGAGATTTCTTCCTGAAGCTGAAGGCGTTTGCCGAATTGAAATAGCCGCGACGCGGCCCCTACTCCGTCCTGCGCAAGAACGCCCCGAACGCGCGCGGGCCGTCGCCGGTCTTGACCTCGCCGATCACCTTCAGCTCGGCTGCGTCGATGATATGAAGCGTGTTGCTCTCCCAGCAGGCGACGATGACGCGCTTGCCGTCCGCGGTCGCGGCGATGCCTTCGGGGTAGTCGCCGACATTGATGCGCGTCACCGGCTTGAGCGTGGCGAGATCGAACACGCTGACGGTGCCGCCATACTGGTCGGTGACGAAGCCGCGGCCCAGCGTCAGCGCTACCGCATAGGGACGCATCCCGACCGGCACGCGGCCGATCTCGCGCGCTTCGGCGATGTCGATCACCGAGACGTCGTTGGAGCCGACATTGGCGGTGTAGGCGCGCCTGCCGCCGGCATCGATGGTGACGCCGAACGGGCGGGTGCCGACCTTGATGGTCGCCTTGCGCGCACGCGTCGTCGTATCCACCACCGAGACGCTGTCGTCGTCGCGGTCGGCCGAGAGCAGCAGATGGCCGTCAGGCGTCACCGCCAGCCCTGACGGCGAGGCGCCGACCGCAATGCTGGCGGTAACGCTGCGCGAGGCCGTATCGATCACACGCACCGCCGCCGCGTACCAGTCCGCGACATAGACGGTGCGGCCATCAGGCGCGACGGCAATGCCGAGCGGCCCGCCGCCGACCTCGATCCGCCCAATAACCTGCCGCGCTGCTGCGTCCACCACCGTCACGGCCTTGGCATCCGGGCTCGTCACATAGGCAAAGCGCCCGTCCGCGCTGACGGCGACGCCCGCCGGCTTGCCGCCGATCGGGATCGTCGCAACGCTGCGCGCCGTGGCGAGGTCCACGACCATCAGATCGTCGCTGAGCTGGTTGGTGACGAACGCCTCTTCGGCAGTCGCGTGCGCGATGCCGACGAGGCAAAGGCTGGCGGCGAGCGCCGCCAGAACCGGCACCCGCACGGTCAGCTTCCGCTCTCGATCTTCTTCTTGAGCGCCTCGAGGCCGGCCTGATAGAGCCCTTTCACCGCCTTGACCGCGGCCTCGTCGCTCAGCTCCGGCGGCGGATCGTTGTTGGGAAAGCCGCGGTAGAACGCGCCGGCCCATTCCAGCGTCGAGCCCTCGCCGTCGGCACTCGGCGTCACCGTCAGCGTCGAGGAATAATTGGTCACCGGCAGCGCCTTCACGTCCACATTGGTGATCCGGTAGGAATAGGTCATCGCGGCGGCGTCGAACTTGTAGAGCTCCTCGTCCACGGTCGCTCCTCCCGTCAGCGTCAGCTTCCGCGTCGCGCCGATCTCGTTGCCCTTCTCGCCCTCGGTCTTGGTGACCGGCGGAAGCCAGCTCATGTCCTGGAAATTGCCCATCGCCGCCCACACCTTGGCCGGCGGGGCGTTGATCTCGATGGATTCGCGCGCCTTCTGCCGGGTCGGCCCATGGGCCCAAACCGGCGCAAACGCCGCCGTCAAAGCCGCCGCTCCCGCAGCCGTCAGCACCGCGGCCATGACCGTGCGCCGTCCAATGGTCGCCCTCATCTCGTTTCCTCATGCGTCTCGTTGATCGTGCGCGACTTGAGGCGCGCTGCGATCACCCTAGCGCATTTTGGGGCCGAGGGGAGACCGGTTCATGGCGCCGTTACGGCAGGTACTCGCAGGCCCACAACTGCTTGCGCCGCCCGGCGGGCAAAACACCCAATGGAAGGTCAATCATACCAAACAAAAATAATTCTCTTTATCCGTATTTCGGATTACCGTATAGACAATCATCCCAACCCGGCCGAGGGGCGGATCGCGATCGTCACGAACGCGGGATGGGACGTGGTGGACGCGGGCGGCGCCGGCGCGAAGGTGGTTTGCAGGGCGGAGCGATCCGTGAGCGAACGCCACGCGCACACGACCGGTGCAGCCTTCGTACGGCAAAATCGTGTGGTCCTGGCGCCCGGGGTCTGTGCGCCAAGGCTTGCGGTGATGTGACGGCCCGACCGGGTCCGCCAGCATCAGCCATCCGCAAGGCGACGGGGGCAATAGTGCATCGCTCCCCGGGGAGATCACGACATAAGCCGTAAAACCATTGCGCAGGGAAGGCCGGATGTTTGGCTTCACCTGTATGCCGCTGTGCACCTGTTTCCAGCGCATTTCGCGCACAGCGGACCGCGGGTGCCAGCCGGCACCCGGCCTTCCCTGCGCCCTCGGCATCTTTGAGGGCGGTGACTGACGCAAAGCTCGGGCACGACGTGCCGCGAGAATGTGAAACCGCGCGGACTAGGTGGATTGAAATATGAAGACGATTTTGCGCTCGTGCCCCGGACGCGGCGCAGCGCCCCTTCGGCGGTGCGCTGCAGAGCCGGGGCCCATGCATCAGCAGTCCGTGCGGCTTCCTGGGTCCCGGCTCTGCGCCGCACCGCTACGCGCTGCGTCGCGTCCGGGACACGAGAGCGGAGAGCCTCGGAGAGCTGGCCGCCCATCCTCTCCCGCGCTTCGGAGTGATCGACTCATATCCGGCTTCCGACCCATTCCGATCGATCTTCTGATCGAAACAAATCAAGAACACCACCTTCGCGAAAGCTGCATCTGAGAAACATACAGCAACAAAACCCGGCATGCGTCACTTGGAAGTAAATTGAAACCTAAGATTGCCGGCTAGAATCGTCTTAAGAGAACGTAGCTCTGAGACAGTTTGCTGGCATGAGGCCAGCTCCCACCTCGCGACCCGGCAATGATTGGCGGACGTCCGGGACCGTAAAGCCGCGAGGAATGCGCGATGGTATCAACGTATTTCGGTTACAGCTACATCACGCGCAATCTCAAGAATTCCCTGACGCGGGTCGAACAGCAACCGGACGTGGCGCGAGAGGCCGCCTATTACAAGGCCAACATCGGCAAGGTGAAGACCGTCGACGATTTTATGAAAGACTACCGCCTGTATCATTATGCAACGAAGGCGTATGGCCTGGAGGACATGGCGTACGCCAAGGCTTTCATGAAAAAGGTGCTGGAGAGCGACCTCTCCGATGCAAACAGCTTCGTCAACAAGCTGGTCGACAAGCGTTACCGCGAGTTCGCCGCGGCATTTTCCTTCAATGGGAGTGCAACGCCGGTTGCGCAATCGGAGAACCAAACCGACGAGACGATCGGTCTGTACACGGCGACCAAGAAGAGCCAGGTCGATGCACTTGCCAACGACTCGAACTATTACAGCGCCGAAATCGGCAAGATCAGCAGTGCAGACCAACTCCTGAACAACGACCGTCTTCGCAACTATGTCTATTCGGCATACGGTATCGATCAAAGCAAGTGGCCGGCTGGCACGATCAGCCAGGTCCTGCGCAGCGATCCATCCGATCCAAACAGCTACGTCAACACCACTTTCGCGTCTCAACTGACCGGCCTCAACGCCCAGCGTGCTCAAGCCCAATCAGATGTCAGCGCCTCCAACTTGAAGATTGCCGACTACACGGCCCAACTCTCGCAACCGGGCGCTAACGTGTCCCAGTTGAACGTCCAGATCCTCGTCGAAAAATATCACCTCGAGTCATATACCAACAGCATATCCAGCCTCAGCGACCAGATAACGACGATTGGCGGGTTCGTAGACCTGGCCGGCGCGTTCGAGTTTTCGCCCGACGGGTCGCTTCCGTCTGGCGTATCCGCGCAGACTGCTGCAAATGTCTCGATCACGAAACAGAGGTTCGACGACAGCAAGTCCGCCGTCTATTCGGCGGCAAGCCCGTTGAACGAAGCTTTTGCAATCAGGCAATTCAGAACTGCCATCCTCAAGATCAATTCAGTCCAGACGTTCGTATCGACACCAGGCGTGTATGATTTTGCGCTGGGAGCCGTCGGCCTCGATCCCGGAAACGTTTCGCCGGCGACTATCAAGGCCGTGCTCGAAAGCGACATCAACGACCCCACGAGCTACGTCTATACCCTCAAGGACAATCGATATTTAGAGCTGGCACGCGCCTTCAACTTCGACGCAAAAGGCAATCTGACGACCCCCTTGGTGGCTCAGGACTCGGCTGAAGTCCTCCAGATCGCGAAGGACTACGTCATTGGAGCGGTGAAGAGCGCAAGCACGGCAACTCCCCAGCAGCAGGCCGCAGTTCGGGCACAGGCCACGAAGGATGCGTCGGCATATCAGCAAGCCATCGCCGGCATCGACAGTGTTTCCGATCTTCTCGCAAACAGGCCGATGGTCGATTTCATTCTCTTGGCCAAGGGTCTGGATCCCAAGAAGGTCAGCACCGAATTTCTCAAGAAGATCTTCAGCTCCGACCTGAACGATCCAAAGAGCTTCGCGAACACCGAGAGCGATCCTCGCTTTGCCGAAATCGTGGCGACGTTCAATTTCGACAGCAAGGGCAACGTCGCGCGCCTCCCGATGATGGGGCCTCAGAAGCGGGATCAATTCCGGGAAACACAAGCGAACTATCTCCAGCAAAGCCTGGAGCAGCAGCAAGGTGATACGAATCCCGGCGTGCGCCTGGCGCTGTATTTCCAGCGAAAGGCAGGGGAAATCACATCTGCATACGACATCCTTGCCGACAAGGCTCTTTCGGAGGTGTTCAGGACCACCTTCGATCTGCCTGACTCGATGGCTGCGATGCCGATCGATCAGCAGGCCAAGTTCGTAGACAGATTCATGAAGATCAAGGATCTCTCCGATCCCGCGAAGGTTGCAAAGCTGTTGAACCGTTTCTCCGCCATGTATGACGTCAGAAACAGCCAGAGCACCGGCCAGGGTCAATCTCCCTTGCTCGACCTCTTTCAAGGATCGAGCTCGGGGGTAAGTCAATCCACGTTCTTGGCCATTGCCAAACTACGTTCTCACCCCTGACGACCGCTCGCCGACTAGCCCAACACCTCGAGCACCAGCTCCATGGTCATCAGCACCGGATTGTCACCACGGATCAGACGGCCCTGCGCAATGCCGCCGGTGTAATCGATCAGGCCGATATCCAGCGCAGCTTCGAGCGCACCGGAACGATCGGGCGCAATCGTGCCGGCTGCTATCGCCAGCTCAGTCGCAAACGGCTCGGTCACGCCACCATGGATGAAGCGCGCGCCAATGGTCGAGCCGACGCCGCCGTGGATCTTTGCGCGCGCGATGCCGTGCCCGCGGCAAAACTCTTCGAGGCAGCCGGCGAAATCCTGGTTGGGGCGCAGGCGAAGCGCGAAGGCGCGGCTGGTCGTGCGCGCGCCGGTGCTCGCGGCAGCGACCGGCCCGAACAGCTTGAAATTGGTCTCGGGGTCGGGCTCGGCGGTGAACATCGCACCATCGAGACCGAAGGCCTCGACCTCGAACGGTTCGGCGACATCCGTCTCGTCCGGCAGCATGTGGCCACCGCTGGCGCGGCCATCGGCCTCCGTCCACAGCCCATGGCAATGAAAGAACGGCGCGCCGTCGCGCATGCCCAGTGTCATGCTGCCGAGCTTCGTGCGCGTCACGCCGCTGGGCCTGAAGGTCTCGCTGTAGAACGCGGCGTTCTCGCTGGTCTTCGACAGCGCCGGCATGACATAGGCGAACGGCCCGAGCGCGCCGCGCCCGAAGCTCAGCACGCCGCCGGCAAATCCCTCTGCGGCAAAACCGCGGCGCGCCGCCTCCAGCAACGGCAGACCTGCTTGAAGCGTGAAGGAGAAAGCGCGTCCCCTCGCCTCCACCCATTGGATGCGCTCTGCGACGGGTGCGCCTGGCTGCTTGATAGTCCGCATCGCGTACGCTCAGCCCGCCTGTGACTTGTCGAGATCGAGCAGCCCGCGCGCCTCGAGCTCGTCGCGAACCATTCGTTTTGGAATTTTGCCGTAGCCGGACTTCGGCAGCGCCTCCCAGAAGAAGAACCGCTTCGGCATCTTGTAGCGCGGCACCTTGGAGCCGAGGAACGCCGCCATCTCCGCTTCGCTCACCGGCTTCTCGCCTTCGCGCGCGACGCAAACGGCGACGCCGACCTCGCCCCATGTCGCATCCGGCACGCCGAGCACTGCGACCTCGCCGACGCAAGGATGGGTCAAGATCTTCTCCTCGATCTCGCGCGGATAGATGTTGGAGCCGCCGGAGATGTACATGTCGGAGGCGCGTCCGGTGATGTAGACGAACCCCTCCTCATCCATATGGCCGAGATCGCCGGTGCGGAACCAGCCGTTGCGGAACGCCTTCGCATTGGCTTCGGGATTGTCGTAGTAGCCGGCAAGCACCGCGGGGCCGATCACGCAGATCTCGCCGCTCTGTTTGGCGCCGAGTTCACGGCCCTCGTCGTCCTGGATCGAGACCTGCATGCCGGTACGCTCGAAACCACAGGTGCCGATCTTCGCGTGCGGCCCGTCCTCGGGATCATGCAGCGCCGCCGGCAGCACCGTGATGTTGCCGGTAACCTCGCCCAGCCCGAAATATTGCACGATGACCTTGCCGAGCTTCTTCAGCGCAGCCTTCTGGTCCTCGCGATACATCGGCGCACCTGCATAGATCACCTGGCGCAGCGAGGAATGATCGTATTTGTCGGCGGCGGGATGCTCGACCATCATCTTCAGAATGGTCGGCACCACGAAGAGATTGCTGACGCGATGCGCCTCGATCAGGCGGAACGCCTCGTCGATGTCGAATTTCTCGGTCGGCAGCAGCACGGTGCGCACGCCGCGCGCGGTCTGAACCAGCTGATGCACGCCGGCGCCATGCGACAGCGGCGCCACCACCAGCGAGGCATCTGTTTCCGTGACGCCGGGCGTGAGATCGGCGAGATGGTTGGTGACGACAAAGCCCATCTGGCCGTGGGTGAGCACCGCAGCCTTGGAGCGGCCGGTGGTCCCCGATGTGAAGAAGAACCAGCAGGGATCGTCGTGCTCGACCGCGACGTTCTCGACCATCGTGCCGGCGCGCGACGCGACGGCATCCGCAACCGACATCTCGGCGAAAGGCACCCGACCGTCGATGCTCCAGGTGAATTCCAGCGCGCCACCCTTCACCGCCGCGGCGTGCTCGGGAAAATCGACGTGGCACAGAAACGCCTTCGCGCCGGAGGCCTGCGCGAGATAGGCGACCTCGTCCGGCATCAGGCGGAAATTGGTCGGCACCCAGACGGCGCCGAGCCGAAACGCCGCGAACATCGAAAAGAACATCTCGTCGCCGTTCTTGGAATGGACGAGGATGCGATCGCCCTTCGTGATGCCGCGCGCCGCGAGGGCTGCCGCCAGCGCCGAGACTTGCGCGTCGATCTCGCGCCAGGTCCAGGATCTGTGGCCCCAGACGAAACCGGGACGCGATCCATGCCGCCGCGCGTTCTGGGTCAGCATGTGAGCGAGATTCATGACGCGGCGGGACATGCGCAGGGGCTGCATCGGGCTTCCTCTTCGACGGCGGACGGCACGCAAGCCGCCCGCTCATTGAGGCCCATTTATCGCCATCGCCAGTGCCCCTGCAAGGCCACCAGCCGCGAACCTGCCTTAAGGCTGCTTGAACGCGAACGGCGCCACCGAGATGGCCCTCTCCTTGACGCGAGCCTGCGCACCAAAGCCGCCGCAATAGCTGCCGTGCAGATCGAAGCGGATGGTGCGCGCGGCGCCGCGCTTCATCGGCGGCGCCACGATCTTGTGGCTGCGGACATAGCCGCATTTGGTGTTGCGAAAATCGACAATGTAGTCCTCGTGGCCGTCACCGGTCAGATCAATCCTGCGCACCGTGTCCAGCGCGAAGGTCACCGCGCCGCCGCCCTGGCTCTCGCATTCCTCGTTGGCGTAGCGCACAGCCTTCTGCACGCCGGGCGGATAGTCGGCAGGATCAAACGGCTTTGCGTCGTCGGCGCGGGCAGCGATTCAGGAGCATCAGGTATCGCATTCGCATTGGCCGTCAGGCGCGGCCGCGGTCGTTCAGGGAATTTTAAACATGATCGGCGCAACCTTCGTCAGTTCTCGCGTACAGAGTGCCGCATCATGGTCAAAGCGCCCGCCCTCCTCCTGTTGTCGCTGGCGCTCGCCGGATGTGCAATGGCCCCGCAAGCGCATCTGGCTTCCGATCCCGCCTTCGAGCCGGCGCGCTATGCCTGGGATGGCGCCGGCGCGAATCCCAATCACCCGCGTGCTGCCTCAGAACCAACACGGACCGCCGCCCGATCTGAGCGCAACAGGTCTCAAGCCGGGCTTCAACCCTATTCGAAGGAATGGTGGCAGGCTCAGGACGGCATCGAGGCCGAGCAGGACGCCAGGGTCAACCGTTCCCTCGTCATCTGCCAGGGCTGCCTGCGCCCGCAGCCGCAGCCCGAGGATTCCAGGCTCGCCAAAGCGACAGATTGAACCGATCGGCCTTCACCGGTCAGCGCAACGTCTGGAAACCCGCCGACCTGACCATGCGTTATGACTTCGTGCGCGAGGCCAATAGCTGGAAGATCGACGACATCAGGGGCTCCTCCGACGGCGAAGCCTGGTCGATCCACGAGATGCTGACGGATTCGCTGAAGAGCTGACCGGGAGACGACATGAGCGAAATCATCAACAACAAGGCCCGTCAGCGCTATGAGCTGGAGGTCGAGGGCCATCTCGCGACCGAACATTACAAGCTCGACGGCAATGTCATCACGTTCGAGCATACGGACGTGCCGAAGGAACTCGGTGGCAAGGGCGTTGGTTCGAAGCTGGTGCAAGGCGCGCTCGATCAGGTCCGCGCGGCTGGATTGAAGCTGATCCCACAATGCCCATTCGTGAAAGCGTGGATCGAAAAGCACCCGGCGTACGCGGATCTGGTGAAGAGATGAGCGAGAGCAGTACCCGCCGATCGCGCGGCGGGCCTGCTGACATCTACAGCCTATTGGCCGTGCCTCAGCATATCCTGGTCACTCAGATCCCAGTCCTGCCACAGCTGGAGGACGCCGAGGACCACCGCCACCGCTCCGAGACTCGTATGGTAGACCCGGAGAAAACCTTCACCGGAATAGCCGAGCATGTAGGGCGAGACGATGAGCCACAGCCCAACCACGATCGTTGCCACCTCCTGCCAGCGCTGCAAGGCGACATATTCAAGCTGGCTGAGCCCAAATACGACGAGGCCGATCGCGACCGTGTTCACGATTATCATCTGCTGTCCGCCGATCGCCGAGTGCTCCTGGATGGGGAACCATGGCGACGCGACAATCAGCGCGCCCAGCACCATTCCGCACCAGTCTTCCCATGTTCGATGAGTATTCAAGAAACCAAAGTCCGACATAGTACCCTCCTCCAAAAGAGGCATACGTCGGCGGCTGGCAATCATGACACTCCGAATGTCTAGCGACCTGCCGGCCGCATTCGGGCGTATGTCCTGTAGAGGACGTGGGAATCGTCGTGGAACTTGCAAGAGCGACATCGGGGATTATTTGCGGTCGCCGCGCGATGTTCAAGCTCAGATCGCACTGCAACTACGAGGCCCCAAGCTTCTGCGCGCCTCGCACGCAGTCCCCACACAGGCCTCCCAAGCCGAGCCTTCGGTCGCCGGAGCCGGCGATGTCGAGGCCAGCGCGGCGGCAGCGCCACGGGGCTGATCGGGAGACGCATTTTTCAGATATCTCCCCTGCGGCAACCTTCTTTGGTCGCGGCTTGGCAAGGGCGGGGTCAGGCGCTTAGTTCAGAGAACAGGATAGCACTTCGGAAGGACCCGGCATGGCGGCATCGGTACGCAACAACAAGGACATGAGCCGCTTCGAGCTCGATGTCGGCAGCGAGATCGCCTTCGCCAACTACCGGCTGACGTCGTCGGCCGTGATCATCACCCACACCGAGACGCCGCGTGCGCTACGCGGCCGCGGCATCGCCTCGGAGCTGGTCAAGGGCGCGCTGGACTTGATCCGCCGCGACGGAAGGAAGGTCATCGCCGGCTGCGGCTTCGTCGTCGACTATCTCGACAAGCATCCGGAGGATGCGGATCTTGTCGCATAAAGCAAAAGGGCCCGCGCGATGGCGGGCCCCTGCGGCGACCGGTCAGTGCTTGATCTCCGGCGGCAGCTTGCCGCCATTGGCGGCGAGCTTGGACATCACCTGCTTGTGCAGCCAGACGTTCATGCTCGCGGAATCGTTGGTGTCGCCGCTGTAGCCGAGCTCCTTGGCGAGGTCCTTGCGCGCAGCGAGGCTGGAATCAATGTCGAGCGCCTTCATGAGGTCGACGATCGAGGTGCGCCATTCCAGCTTCTCGCCCTTGTGCGCGGCGACCGCCGCGTCGACGATCGAAGCAACGTCCACCGTTGGCGCGGACGCTGGCGCCGATGCGCCCGGCGCGGCCCCTGCGGGCGCGGTGCCCGACGGTGCGCTGCCTGCGGGCGCGGCGGAAGCTGGCTGGCTGCCGAAGATCGCGCCCATAATTTTCCCGAAAATGCTCATGTCTGCTCCCCGAAAAGGATCCGTTGGAAGGGCCTTGAGTGGCACTTATAGACGAAGTTACGTCGTTGCGCCCGCGAAGTTCCGCGAACCAACACGCAGCATCAGCTTATCTGCGGCGAAATGACGACCGAATGACATCATCGAGGTTGCACTGCGGCATCGAATCTTACCCAGGCGTGAGGGACAGGACTCACAAATGGGCGTACGCTTGATATTCAGCTCGCGATGCCATCCGGAATTCGCGTCGGGTCGGGATCGCGAAACTCAGAATAGCGGCCGCTTGCGCCGTTTGCCGGCGCCGGATTCGGCCGCATGGCAAGGGAGCTAGCAACCATGGCCACACTCTACCAGGGCAATGTACCCAGCATGGCCCAGACCGCGGAAGCGGCTGGACCGGTGATCCGAACCATCCAACTCTCCGATCTGCACGATGCGCTCAAGCGCGGCTGGGAAGATTTCAAGGCGGTACCGAGCCATGCCATCATCCTCTGCGTGATCTATCCTGTGCTGGGCCTCGTGCTCGCCCGCGTGGCGATGGGCTATTCGGTGCTGCCGCTGTTGTTCCCGCTGGCCGCGGGCTTCGCGCTGATCGGCCCGTTCGCCGCTCTCGGTCTTTATGAGCTCTCCAGTCGGCGCGAACGCTATGAAGAGGCCAGCGCCTGGGATGCCATGGAGGTGCTGCGTTCGCCCTCCTTCGGCGCCATGCTCGGTCTCGGCGCACTGCTGCTCGCCCTGTTCGTGACCTGGGTTGCGACCGCGCAGGCGATCTACGTCGCGGCGTTCGGCTATGAGGGCGCGTCCGGGATCTCGGATTTTCTGACGCGCGTTCTCACGAGCCGGCAAGGCTGGTGGCTGATCGTGGTCGGCTGCAGCACCGGCTTCCTGTTCGCGCTTGCCGCGCTCTGCATCAGCGCCGTGTCGTTCCCGTTGATGCTCGACCGTCATGCCGGCGCGTTCGAGGCGATGGTGACGTCGCTGCGCGTCGTCGCGAAGAACCCGGTGCCGATGGCGGCCTGGGGCCTGATCGTGGCGGTACTGCTGGCGCTGGGCACGATCCCGGCCTTCCTCGGCCTTGCCGTGGTGATCCCCCTGCTCGGCCATGCCACCTGGCATCTCTACCGCAAGGTGATCGTGTCCGATCCGGGCGCGCGTCCGGTGCCGCCTCCGCCGCATCGTCCGCGCAAGCCGGCCGCCGACTTCCCCGCCAACCTCTTCCCCTGGCGCAATCGGACCGACGCCTGACGATATCGTGACATGCGATCCTGCCCCGGTGCGGGCAGGATCGCGCGCTGTCATACGCCTTGCTTTGGCCGCGGTTACCACCGAGATTGCGCACGCCGGTCAGATCACTTCACGGAATTAATTTGCTCGAATGACCCCGACGATTTCTCGTCTCGCCCTCGCAGCCTTAGCCATCTCCGCGTCAATCCTATCCGCCCAGCCAGCGCTTGCCGCTGTTGCCTGTGGTTCGGGCAATTTCGACGCGTGGCTTGCGGACTTCAAAACCGACGCCGCGGCCAAAGGCGTCTCGCAACAGGCCATTTCCGCCGGGCTCGCGGGCGTGACGCTCGATCAGAGCGTGCTCAACCGCGACCGATCGCAAAAGGTCTTCACCCAGACCTTCGAGGAGTTTTCCGGCCGGATGGTGCCGCCGCGCATGCAGCGCGGCTCCAACATGATGAAGCAATACGGCTCCGTGCTGTCGCGCATCGAGCAGACCTACGGCGTGCCTGGCGAGGTGCTGGTCGCGATCTGGGGTCTCGAGACCGATTTCGGCGTCAACATCGGCAAGTTTGCGACCATCCGCTCGCTGGCGACGCTGGCCTATGACTGCCGGCGCGCCGAGCAGTTTCGCGGCGAGTTGATGGATGCGTTGCGCATCGTCCAGCGCGGAGACCTCGCACCGGCCGACATGAAGGGCGCCTGGGCCGGCGAGCTCGGCCAGACCCAGTTCATGCCGTCGTCCTGGATGAAATATGCTGTCGATTTCGACGGCAATGGCAAGCGCGACCTCCTGCACAACGCACCCGACGTGCTCGCCTCCACTGCGAACTATCTCGCGGGCTATGGCTGGCAGCGCGGCAAGGACTGGCAGCCCGGCAGTCCGAATTTTACGGTGCTCCAGCAGTGGAATAAGAGCGAGGTCTATTCCAGGACCGTCGCCCATTTCGCGACCCAGCTCGCGCACGCCCCTTAAATACTTGCTGACAAAACGCGTAGGGCCGATCGCCCGGCGACCGGCCCTCTCGTGGTGCGTTTACTTCATGGTGGCGTGCATCGCCTTGTTGAGATGCGCGCCGCACGCACCCATTTTGCCGTTGAGCAGCGAATCCTGCGCAGCCGCGATCTCCTTCTGCGCGACGAACTTGCCGTCACCATCGGCCATGTTCTCGATCGCGGTCTCGGTCTTCTCCAGATTGGCCGAGCTGCAGCCGCCGGCGGCGTGCTTGGCGGCCTGGGCCGGCGCGACGGCGAGTGCGATGGCGGCAATTGCGATAACCCCGAGTAACTTCGTCATGACGTTACCTTCCTTCTCTTGTTCTTGGGACAGAGCCAGCGACATTGCCGGAATCTGCGACATGACTTTCCTCCGGACGCGGCAACTTGCCGCAATAAATTCCCCGCGAGAATTGCGTGATGTTGCGCGCCGCGCAGAGGCGCATGCAAAATTTCTGATTTTCATTACACCCTTGTAATGAACTCCACACGTTCGGCGGGTGTTCACTGCACCAAGGCGACGGTTGGGGCTAATGAGGCGGGCTAACGAGGCGGGATCAGATCGTCGTGGCTTGCTGCCCTTCGTCATGTGGCGATTCTGCCAGAAGTCAGGCGAATCGCTGGCCACAGCTGCCGGAAAAAGTCCGCTAGCGTCAATATAATGAACTAAGGTTCATTACTAAACCTTCCCTCTCATGCGATTCGCGCATGCGAGACTTGGGTATAGAAGCTGGTCAATCGCCTTGCGAACGACTGGAACGCAGCTTATTTCGTCTCCGACTGGAACTGGCCGAACGGCATTAACTCCGTGAATTCACGGATATTTATGGCGCTCCATTGCCTATTCCGCCTACCCTTTGGGCGGGAGTGCGCTCGCGTCAATCGTCCGTTACCAACGCTATGCACTTGGCGCTTAGCTGCATCGCAACATCGGAACTTTCGCACTGCACCACACTCACCTATATTCATTTTAACGATGAGGCTCGGGCAAGAGCTGAATCGAACTACAGGAGACTACCAATGCTGCTCTCGCTCATCCGCATGATCCAGGCTTTCCGGGACTATCAGCGCAATGTTGCCGAGCTGTCCCAGCTCAGCGATCGCGAACTGGCCGATATCGGCCTCGATCGCTCGGACATCCCGCGCGTTGCCGCCGGTCAGTATCAGGGCTGATATCGTTCAGCCCTTAACCGGACGAACCGATAGCGCCCGCCTCGTGCGGGCGTTGTCGCATCCGGGGGCAGAAAACTCGATCTCGGCGATTCCACTCGCCGCCGAAAAGCGCTACCTGTCCGCCCCATGACAGGACCCCAATCCAATTCCGTGCACGTCATCGGCGCAGGCCTTGCCGGCTCCGAAGCCGCCTGGCAGGTGGCCAAATCCGGCGTGCCCGTGGTGCTGCACGAGATGCGGCCGACCCGCATGACCGAGGCACACCGCACCGACGGGCTTGCCGAGCTCGTCTGCTCCAATTCGTTCCGCTCGGACGATGCCGCCAACAATGCCGTCGGCCTGCTGCATGCCGAGATGCGCCGCCTCGACTCGCTGGTCATGCGCGCAGCCGACGCCAACCAGGTACCCGCCGGCGGCGCGCTGGCGGTCGACCGCGACGGCTTCTCGGCGGCCGTCACCAAGGCGCTGAACGATCATCCCCTGATCGAGATCGCCCGCAGCGAGGTCGCAGGCCTGCCGCCGGCCGAATGGAGCAACGTCATCGTTGCGACCGGTCCCCTCACCTCGGCGCCGCTGGCCGACGCCATCCGCGAGCTGACCGACGAGAACGCGCTCGCCTTCTTCGACGCGATCGCACCGATCGTGCACCGCGAATCCATCGACATGTCGGCGGCCTGGTTCCAGTCGCGCTACGACAAGGTCGGTCCCGGCGGCACCGGTGCCGACTACATCAACTGCGCCATGACCAAGGAGCAGTATGACGGCTTCGTCGCCGCGCTGGTCGCCGGCGAGAAGACCGAGTTCAAGGAGTGGGAAACCAACACGCCCTATTTCGACGGCTGCCTGCCGATCGAGGTCATGGCGGAACGCGGTCCCGAGACCTTGCGACATGGGCCGATGAAGCCGGTCGGCCTCACCAATCCGCACGATCCCACCACAAAAGCCTACGCGATCGTGCAGCTGCGCCAGGACAACAAGCTCGGCACGCTCTACAACATCGTCGGCTTCCAGACGAAGCTGAAATACGGCGAGCAGCAACGCATCTTCCGCACCATTCCGGGGCTGGAGAAGGCCGAATTCGCCCGCCTCGGCGGCCTGCATCGCAACACCTTCCTCAACTCGCCAAAGCTGCTCGACGGACAGTTGCGCCTGCGCGCGCAGCCGCGGCTGCGTTTTGCCGGCCAGATGACGGGCTGCGAGGGCTATGTGGAATCCGCCAGCGTCGGCCTGATCGCCGGCCTCTATGCGGCAGCCGACGCGCGCGGCGAACGGCTTGCGAGCCCGCCGGCCACGACGGCGCTCGGATCCCTGCTCGGCCACATCACCGGCGGCCATATCGAGACCATCGAGCCGGGCACGCGCTCGTTTCAGCCTATGAACATCAATTTCGGCCTGTTTCCGCCGCTCGCCAGCGCTCCGACGAAGAAGCCCGACGGAAGCCGGCTGCGCGGGAACGAAAAGACCGTGGCCAAGAAGCAGGCGATGAGTGCGCTGGCGCTCGCCGATCTCGATCGGTGGATCGCCGATCACCTGCGCATTGCCGCCGCGGCGTGAGTTTTCGATGAACCTTCCCAAAGACGACGCCGCAACACTCTCGGCGCGCTGGACCGAGGGCGTGCTGCTCAAGCGCGACGTGTTCTCGACCGTCGAGCGCGGCCGATTCCGCGACGATGGGGGTGAGGTCGACGCAGTGCTGCGCCGCCTCGACGAGGTGCCGTGGTGGTCATTCCCTTTGGCGCGCCATCTGTTCGGCCGCGAAAAGCATGCGCTGGTGCTCGCCAAGGGGCTGAACGTCGGCCCCGAGCTGCTGTGGGCCGGACGCCGCGCGCTGGTGCGCAGCTTCGTCGATGGTGTCGCGCTGCATCTGGCCAAACCGCACAGCGATCTCGCCTATTTTCGCTCGGCGAAGGCCGCGCTGCGGCGGCTGCGCCGCGCCGGCATATGCCACAATGATCTTGCCAAGGAACAGAACTGGCTGGTCGGCCGCGACGGGCGCGCCTATGTGACCGACTTCCAGCTCGCGGCCTGTTTCAACCGACGCGGCCGGCTTTACCGCATCCTGGCCTATGAAGATCTCCGGCATCTGCTCAAGCACAAGCGCTCGTACGCGCCTGAGGCACTGACGCCGCGCGAGCGCAAGATCCTGGCGAAGAAGTCGTTCGCCGCCAGCCTGTGGCTCGCTACCGGCAAGAAAGTCTATCGGGCCATCACGCGCGGCCTGTTCAACTTCACCGACCGTGAAGGCGGCGGCCGCCGGCTCGTCAACGACGCGCCGGTGCTGGCGGAACTGATCCGCAAGAACCCCGCAGTGCGCGACACCGCCATCGTCGCTTTTGCCGACCGCCGCTCGGGCGTCGGGCTCTATGCGTTCGTCGAAGCCGATCAGGCCGCGCTCGAAGGCCAATTGCGGAACGAGCTCACCGCCGCCAAGGGGCCGAAGCCACCGGAACACATCCAGGTCGTGCACGCGCTGCCACGCGACGCCGGCGGCAAGCCGCGCACAGAGATCCTGCAACTGGTCGCCATGAACCAGCTCGACCTGATCGAGCCTATGATGAAGAACGACCAGGACCGCGCCTTCCTCAAGGACATCCTGGAGCAGCGCAAGAATCTGCGAGACCGCTTCAATTTCGAGGCGGACCTGCCGGCGGGCTAGCACGGTGGACCACGCCTTGAAGCGTCCACATTGGCGATAGAGAAGCGATCGGAAAATTTGGGCTTGGCGGGGTCATGGGCACTCGGGGGGCGATGATGCATGGTGTGGTTGGCAGCCTGATCGCCGGCCTTCTGCTGCTCGCCACCACGCCCGCAATGGCCGAAGCTCCGGCCGAGCTGATCTCCAGCTTCCGCCTCAAGCATGGTGAGGTCCGCGTCGTGCGCGATTCGACCCTCGACCGCATCGCCATGGACCAGGCGCGCGCGATGGCGACGAAGGACGACCTCAGTCACGACGCCCTCGGCCCGTTCAACCGCCGCGTCGCACCGGCCGGCGCAGGCCGCGCCGCCGAGAACATCGCCTACGGCTACGACAATTTCGAGAAGACGCTCGGCCAGTGGATCGATTCCTCCGGCCACCGCAAGAACCTCTTGCTGCACAACGCCTCCCGCATCGGCATCGCGAGCGCGAAAAACGCCAGCGGCAAGCGCACCTATTGGGCGATGGTGATCGCTGGTGACTACGAGCCGAAGGGCAAGGGCAAGAAGGACAAGGAGCCCCTCATTGCCGTGAAACGCGATGCCGCTCCTGCAAGCAAGCCCAAATCCAGCGGCTGTCACATCAAGCTGCTCGGCCTCTGCATCTGAGGCGAAGCTGGACGTTGCCATCTTGCTCGCATTCTTCGACGCGTCTAATTCATGCAAGAAGATCGCGAGAAGCGGAGGCGTGATGATCAACATCGAGCGAATACGTGCCGACACGCCAGCCACCTCCCGGCTTGCGTACCTGCACAATGCGGGGGCGGCTCTCATGCCTGTCCCTGTCGTCGAGGCCATGAAGCAGCATATCGACCTTGAGAGTGAGATCGGAGGCTATGCCGCGGCCGACCGTGAGTCGCGCCGACTCGAATCCATCTACGGCTCAGTGGCGCGCCTGCTGAATGCCGCGCCGGATGAGATCGCCCTCATGGAGAACGCGACGGTTGCCTGGCAGATGGCATTCTACGCGCTTCAGTTTCGCGATGGTGACCGGATCCTGACCGCGGAGGCGGAGTACGCTGCCAATTATGTCGCGTTTCTTCAGGTCGCCAAGCGAACAGGCGTCGCGATCGACATCGTGCCGAGCGATGCCAGTGGCGAGCTCGACGTTGACGCGCTCGAACGCATGATCGATGAGCGCGTGAAACTGATAGCGATCACCTGGGTTCCGACCAATGGCGGGCTGGTCAATCCGGCAGCGGCCGTCGGCAAGATCGCGCGAGCGCGAGGCATTCCCTATCTGCTCGATGCCTGCCAGGCGGTCGGCCAGATGGCGGTCGACGTCGAGGCCGTCGGCTGTGACATGTTGTCGGCGACCGGTCGCAAATTCCTCCGCGGCCCGCGCGGCACCGGCTTTCTCTACGTCCGCCGGGCGATGTTGCAGCGGCTCGAACCGCCGATGATCGACCACTTCGCCGCGCCCTGGGTCTCCCGCGATGCTTACCAGCTCCGCGACGATGCGCGCCGTTTCGAGACCTGGGAGAACAACTACGCGGCCCGGCTCGGGCTCGGCGCGGCCGTCAACTATGCCCTCGACATCGGGCTCGGCCCCATCGAGCAGCGCTGCCGCATGCTGGCTGACCGTCTCCGGGGTGGCCTCGCCTCCATTCGCGGCATCAGAATTCGCGACCTCGGACGCGCTCCGGGGGCCATCGTCAGCTTCACGGTGGAAGGGTACCAGGCGGAAGAGGTCGTCAGCGAGGCCGCCGCAGCCGGCATCACGATCGGTGCCTCAGATCCGTCGAGCACGCGCATCGATGCCGAAATTCGCTCGCTGCCGCCGGTGGTGCGCGCCTCTCCGCATTACTACAATACGGAAGCCGAGATCGATCGGCTGATCGCCCACCTGGAAGCTTTGACGCCGCGATAGCGGCGCGCAAGAACCTGCGCGACCGAATCGAGTTCGAAGCCGATCCGCCGTCGCCCCAGCACATTGCCTTCAACCTTTCGTTGTCAGCGCCGACAGCTGGTCGGTGTCGAAGCGGGCGCGCAATTCACTGATGGCTTTCGCGTCCGGGGCTTCGCTTGCGGTCATCTTGGCCAATTCTTCGAAGTAGCGTTCGTGTCCCGGTGGAGAGACCGTCATGAGCACGCGCGCGGGCTTCTCGCTGACGTTGGTGATGTTGTGCGGGACGCCGGGGGGAATGAAGAGGTAGGTCCCCGGTGCCGCTCGGACGACTTCGTCACCGACATGCCATTCGCACTCGCCCTCCAGCATGTAGAAGGTCTCTTCCTGCACGCGATGAACGTGCCGGCCTGTGGCGAACCCTGCCGGTATCGTCCAGTCGAACATGCTGGTGTGCTTTGTATCTTCGCCGGTTACCAGGAAGGCCATCGGTTGACCGCGCAGCATAATTCCCTTGGTCTCGCCGGGCCTGCGGATGAGCGGTTTGGCGTTCATGTGACCCTCCATGGCTCGGTGCGGCTCTGCCTGAAAACCGCGCCATGGTGATCCAGCGGCTCCTGAAAGTAGTGAAGCCGTTCGGAAAACATTGCAAAAAACCTCCGAAATGTGCCCTTCTTTGGCAATGGCCATGATCCTTGAATTTGGTCCATTCCGTCTCGACGCCGATGCAGGAATCCTTTTCCACGGTGCCGAGCCGACCCCCCTCGGCCAGCGAGCCGTCCTGCTCTTGGCCTTGCTCGTGCAACGAGCCGGCGCGCCGGTGTCCAAGGAAGCCTTGATCGAGGCGGCGTGGCCTGCCCAGGCAATCGAGGACAGTAATTTGACCGTCCAAATCGCTGCTGTGCGGCGCATTTTGGCGGATATCTCTGGAGAGGCCCGCTGGATCGAGACCCTGCCGCGGCGTGGCTATCGCTATGTGGGTCCCTCCGTTACGACGTCCCATCGGGATCACGCATCCGCCGCCTCCGCAGCGCCATCGCTGATATTGCCTGACAGGCCGTCAATCGCGGTCTTGCCCTTCGCGAACCTGAGCGGTGATGCAGGGCAGGACTACTTTGCCGAAGGGATGGTCGACGACATCATCACCGGACTGTCGCGCATCAACTGGCTGTTCGTGATCGCGCGGAATTCGACGTTCATTTACAAGGGCCGTGCGGTGGACTTGAAACAGGTCGGCCGCGAGCTTGGCGTCCGGTATGTGCTGGAAGGCAGCGTCCGGAAGACCGGCACAACGGTCCGTATCACGGGTCAGTTGATCGACACGTCGACCGGCGGGCATGTGTGGGCCGAGCGCTACGATCGCCGGTCCGAGGACGTTTTCGCCCTCCAGGATGACATCGCCCTATCGGTCGTCGGCGCCATTGCGCCGAGCCTGCGGCGCGCAGAATTCAACAGGGTCAAGCGCCAACGGCCCGACAGCCTCGATGCCTATGATCTTGTCCTGCGGGCCCAGCCGGATGTCGATTCCGGAATGCCTGAGCAGGTCACGCAAGCCCTTGTGCTGCTCGCACGTTCGATCACGCTCGAGCCCACTTATGCGCTAGCGCACGGCAATGCCGCAATGTGCCACCATTGCCTGTTCCTTCGAGCCGGTTTGCAGGAGGTCAATCGGGCCGCGTCTATCCATCATGCACGGTCGGCCCTGATCCACGGACAGGATGACGCGCTTGCTCTGACCCTTGCGGCTTTTTCGATCGGCATGGATGGGCACGATCGTTCCGCAGCATTCACTGCACTCGACGCCGCACTCGCCATCAGCCCATCATCGGCGCTGACCTACATCCTCGGCAGCGTCATGCTCGGTTGGAGCGGCGAAGCCGACCGCGCCATCGAGTGGAGCGAAAGGGGCGTGCGGCTCAGTCCGTTCGATCCCTGGGCCTTTGCTGCGTTCGACGCGCAGGCCATGGGTCACTTCCACCGCGGTCGATATGAAGAAGCCTGTCGTGCGGCCTACCGGTCGGTTCAGGCCAATCCTCGACACAGCATTACCTATGTGCAACTGGCCGCGGCGCTCGCAAAGCTCGGACGTCTGGAAGAAGCGAGGGCGGCGGCCGCCCGGGTGCTCGAGTTGCACCCGACGTTCCGCTACAGCCGGCAGTTCTCAGGCGTCAACTGTTCCCCGGCGCTTGCGTCGTCCCTTGGCGAGGCGCTTCGTGCCGCCGGCCTGCCGGAATAACGGTCGCGCCAATCACGTGCAGCGCGCACTCAATCCGGATGCGCCAAGCTTCGCCATGACCTCGTCGAGATGGGCGCTGTCGCGGGTCTCGATGACGAGTTGCAGCAGCGTCGCTTTTGCCGGCAGGTCCGAGAACGTGCGCTGGTGCGAGACCTCGATGATGTTGGCGCCGGCCTCGGCCAGCAGTGCCGCGACCGCAGCCAGTTGACCGGGCCTGTCGGGGATATCGAGCGACAACTGGGTGAGCCGCCCCTCGCGCGCCAACTCGCGGGTAAGGACCGAGGCGATCAGCCGTGTGTCGATATTGCCGCCGCTCAGCACCAGCCCGACCTTCTGGCCGGCGAAGCGGGACGGGTCGGACATCAGCGCGGCGAGGCCGGCGGCGCCGGCGCCCTCTACAACCGTCTTCTCGATCGAGATCAGGGTCGCGACCGCGCGCTCGAGCTCGGCTTCATTGACGAGCGCGATGTCGTCGACGAGGCGGCGGACGATTTCGGTCGTGATCTTGCCGGGCGATTTCACCGCGATGCCTTCGGCGAGCGTGTCGCCGCGCGCGGGCAGAGTGCCGCCGTGGATGGCGTTGTACATCGAGGGATAGAGCCAGGCCTCGACGCCGAGGATCCGCAGCGACGGCTTGACCGATTTCGCGGCAATGCCGATCCCGCTGATCAGCCCGCCGCCGCCGATCGGGACCACCAGCGTATCGAGCTCCGGCACCGCGTTCAGCATCTCCAGCCCGACCGTGCCCTGCCCCGCGATGACAAGCGGATCGTCGTAAGGGTGGACGAAGATCATGCCGCGGGCTTCGCCGTGGCTGCGCGCGAAAGCGGCCGCGTCCTCGAGCGTTGCACCCGTGACCACCACCTCGGCACCGTGATGTCTGGTGTTCTCGACCTTCACCATGGGCGTGCCGACCGGCATCACGATCGTTGCGGGAACGCCGAGCCGCTTGGCGTGATAGGCAACACCCTGCGCGTGGTTACCCGCCGACATCGCGACGACGCCCCGCGCGCGCTCCTCCGGCGTCAGCGCCGTGAGGCGGTTGAGCGCCCCGCGCTCCTTGAACGAGGAGGTGAACTGGAGGTTCTCGAATTTCAGCCAGATGTCGCAGCCGCAGATATTGCTCAGCGTGCGGCTGTAGCTGCAGGGCGTCTCCACGACGGCGCCGCGGATGGTCTCGGCGGCGGCATGAATGTCGCTCGGCGCGACCGGAAGGCCGCTGAGATCGGAGGACATGCTTTGGGACAACTCAGCCATGGGACAGCATAGAGCATTTGGCAGTTTGAGGCGATAAGCCAACCGCTATTTGGTAAACTCCGGGGAACGCGAGGCCCGCCACAGCGTCCACAGCGTGCGTAGCCGCGACGATTGCTGCGGCGTAAACGGATTGCGCCCGGGCTGCGACAGGCGCTTGAGGTCGGCCCGTACCTGGCTCAGCGGCAGAAACGCCGGCCGTGCCGGCGCCGGCACCTCGGCCAACAGCGACAAGGCCGTGGTCAAGTGCTGCCCGGCTTCGTCCGCGAGCTGGTCCAGGACGGCGCGCAAATTCGGCGTCTCCTTGCCGGCGAACACATCCTCCATGTTGCAATTGTGGCTCGCCAGAACCTGCTGCGGCAGGAACAATTGCCGGTGCGCCGCATCACGCGGCAAGTTCGCGATGATTTGCGCGATGCCCTGGGCCAGCCCGGCATGCCGCGCCAGATGCTCGACGGTTTCCGAAGGCGGCGCCATGATCCGGGCCGCGAGGCCGAGCAGCGCCGAACAGGTCGCGGCCAGATAGCCTTCCAGCGCCGTCACCGTCGGCATCGGGTCGTTGTAGAGATCGAACTGGTGCTCGTCGACGAGCAGCGAGAACGGCTCGACCGGCAGCTCGAAATCGCGGATTGCGCGCAACAGCTCCGCCGCCACCGGATTGCCCTCGGCACTGCCATGGGCATGGCCCGACAGCATGTCGGTCCACCATTGCAGGCGGATTTCGCCCGGCAAGGGCTGGCTCACCTGGTCGCGGACGCGGACGATCTCAACATTGAAGGCATAGAGCGCCAGCAGCGCGCGGCGCTCGGCAGCAGGCGCGAACAGGGTCGCGGCATAGCGGGAGAAGTCGTGGCTGCGTACGAGGTCAGCGCAGAAGGCGGCGGAATCGGGCGGCGGCGCGGAGCTACTCATGGCACGGCGATCAGCGCGGCCGCGACGCGGCGCCGTTCGCCGATCATGATGTTGTAGGTGCGCACGGCAGGACCGGTCTGCATCGTGTCCAGCACCACCCTCACCGCCTTCAGCGCCTGGCGCAGCCCCGGCGGCGGCAGCCAGACGCCGGTGCCAGTCCCGATGAGAAGCGTGTCGATGCTGTTGGCAGAGGTGAAGACCCGATCCAGCGAATAGCGGTCGATCTTGGCGGGATCCGTCACGTCCCAGGCCCAGATCGCGTCGGGCAGGCAGAGCAGTGAACCGCGATGCGACATGCCGGCAAAGGCGAAGCCGCCCTTGCCATAGGCTTCGATCGGCGCCGAGCGCGGGAAATGCGGTGCGTTGGGATCGCCGGCCATGAGCTTCGTCCGAATAGGCTTACCGCCCTCGCAAACGCCTGCGAGGGCATGCGGTTCGGATCATGCCTTGTTTTTCTTCGCCGGCGTAGTCGCTTCCGCCGCATCTTCACGATGTTCGCCGACACCGAGATAGATCAGGATCGGCGCCGCGATGAAGATCGAGGTGTAGGTGCCGACCAGCACCACGCCGAACATCATCACCGCGGTGAAGCTGTGGATGGCATGGCCGCCGAACAGAAGCAGCGCCAGCAGCGCCAGGGTCACGGTGAAGTGGGTGATGATCGAACGCGACAGCGTCGAATTGATGGACTCGTTGAGGAGCTGCGGCATCGGCATCTTCTTGTAGCGCCGCAGCATTTCACGGATTCGGTCGTAGATGACGACGGTGTCGTTGAGCGAATAGCCGAGAATGGTCAGAAGCGCCGCAATACTGGTCAGGTCGAAATCGACCTGGCTGATCGACATGAAGCCGATGGTCAGCACGATGTCGTGCACGTTGGCGATCATGGCGCCGAGCGCGAACTGCCACTCGAAGCGGAACCAGAGATAGATCAGGATCGAGACGATCGCCAGCATCAGGCCGAGCATGCCGTAGGCCAAGAGCTCGCCGGAGACGCGCGGACCCACGACCTCGACGCGGCGATAGTCGAAGGAATCACCGAGCGCGGTGCGGACCTTCTGCACGGCTTCCTGCTGGGCGGCGTCGCCGCCCGGCTGCTCCGCGACGCGGATCAGGACGTCCGCGGGACCGCCGATTTGCTGGATCTGGACTTCGCCCAGGCGCAGGCCATCCAGTGTCGTGCGCATCGCCGCGATGTCGGCGGTGCCGGACTTGGCCCGCACCTCGAGCAGCGTGCCGCCACGGAAGTCGATGCCGAAATTCAGGCCATGGGTGAAAAACAGCGTGATGGCGACGATCGACAGCGCCGCCGAGATCGGGAAGCTGATGCGGCGGAAGCGCGTGAAATCGAAATGCGTATCGTCAGGGACGATGCGCAGCGACGGCAGCAGGCCGAACACCGAGACCACGGTGAGGACGGCGATCAGGATGCCGAGCCCGATGAGAACGAAGTGAGTCACGGTCAGGCTCCTAGATCGGCACGCTCTGCGGCCGCTTCCACCGCACCCACCCGGCCACGATCAGCCGGGTCAGCGTGAAGGCGGTGAACACCGTGGTGATGATGCCGATGCCGAGCGTCACGGCGAAGCCGCGCACCGGGCCGGTGCCGATGTAGAACAGCACCGCAGCGGCAATGAAGGTGGTGATGTTGGAATCGAGGATGGTCGCAAGCGCCCGCTTGAAGCCGGCGTCGATCGCCGAGATCGCGTTGCGGCCGCCGCGCAATTCCTCGCGGATACGCTCGTAGATCAGCACGTTGGAATCGACCGCGATGCCGACGGTGAGCACGATGCCGGCGATGCCGGGCAGCGTCAGGGTGGCGTTGAGCAGCGACAGCAGGCCGAAGATCATGGCGACGTTGATGGCCACCGCGATGTTGGCGAACACGCCGAACAGCCGGTAGGTCACGAGCATGAAGATGATGACCAGGATCGAGCCGACATAGGCAGCGAGCTCGCCCTTCTCGATCGAGTCCTGGCCGAGGCCCGGACCGACGGTGCGCTCCTCGACCACCGTGAGCGGTGCCGGCAGCGCGCCGGCGCGCAGCAGGATCGCGAGATCGTTGGCCGATTGCACGGTGAAGCTGCCGGAGATCTGGCCCTGGCCGCCGGTGATGGGCTCGCGGATCACGGGCGCGGAGATCACCTTGTTGTCGAGCACGATCGCGAAGGGCAGCCCGACGTTCTCTTGCGTGGCCTGCGAGAACTTGCGGGCGCCTGACGTATTGAACTTGAAGCTGACGACGGGTTCACTGGTGCGCTGGTCAAAGCTCGCCTGGGCATCGGTCAGGTCGCCGCCGGCAACCAGCACCTGCTTCTTGACCACATAGGGTGTGGGCGGCGGCGACGCGCTCATCAGAAGCTCGGATTCCGGCGGCAAACGTCCCTGCTGCGCCTGATCGGGCGGCACGGAGGTATCGACCATGCGGAATTCCATCTTCGCGGTCTTGCCCAGCAATTCCTTCAGGCGGGTCGGGTCCTGCAGGCCGGGGACCTGCACCAGGATGCGGTCATTGCCCTGGCGCTGGATGACGGGCTCGACGGTGCCGAGCTCGTTGACGCGGCGTTCGACGATCTGGATCGACTGCTCGATGGTCTTGCGCATGCGGTCGAGCATCGCGGCCTGCGGGATGACGAGCCGGATCACGCCGCCCCCGGCGTCAGTCACATCCAGGTCGCGCTGACCGCTGGATCCCACCAATCCGCCCAGCGGCTGGGACAGCTCGCGCAGTTTGGCGAGCGCAGGCTGCAGGTCGGATTCCTTGGTGATCCGAACTTCGGCCGCGTCGTTGCGCACGGTGACGCCGCCGGTGAAGCCGATCTTGGCATCGCGCAGCGTCCGGCGAACGTCGTCGCGGACCTGGTCGAGCCTCTCCTTCTTCACATAATTGCCGTCGACCTCGAGCAGCAGATAGGAGCCGCCTTGGAGATCGAGGCCGAGCACGAGCCGGCGCTGCGCCCAGCCGGGCCAGGTCTTGACCTGCGCTTCGGGGAAGAAGTTCGGGACCGCGCAGAGGCACACGATCAGCGCCGTCAGGATAATCCCCAGCGCCTTCCACCGCGTGAAATACAACATCGACTGGACCTGTCAGATCAGGAGACTTGAGAGACTCGCGGAAGTGCTCACTTCGCCGCGGTGTCGTCCTTGGCGCTTTCCTTGGCGCTTTCCTTGGATTCTTTGGCCGGCTCGCCCTTGGCGCGCACGCCGGAGACCATCGAGCGCATCTGCCGCACGCGCACGCCGTCGGCGATCTCGAACTCGATCTGGTCGTCGTCGACGACCTTGGTGACCTTGCCGACGAGGCCGCCCGAGGTCACGACGGTGTCGCCGCGGCGGATGTTCTTCACCAGGTCGGCGTGGTCACGGACCTTCTTCTGCTGCGGACGCAGAATCAGGAAGTACATGATGACGAAGATCAGGGCGAACGGCAGCAGCGACATCAACATGCCGCTGGTGTCGCCGGCGCCCGCAGCCTGGGCATACGCAGGGGTAATCAGCATTCGGACGATCCTCGTGAAAACGGGGGAAAACCGGTCAGGCCCAAATGGCGACCGGTTCGGTCAAATTCGCGCGGACTATAGCGGCCATTGCCCCAATTGCAACGCTGCCAGACCGTCGATTTGGCTACCTTGCGGCGCGCGCTCAGGCCCGATAAGGCTGCATTCTCAGGAACTTCGGACATGCCCCAAAAACCAAGCAAAAGCCCGGCCGGCAAAGGCCCCCGCCCCCCTGCCAGGAAGCCTGCCCGCGTCGCGGCAAAACGTCCCAAGGCAGCCTCCAAAGCAACTGCCAAGGCAGCTTCCAAGGCGACTCCGGACCTCTCCCAGGGGCGCATCGTTCGCGCGCTGGAGACGATCGCGGCGCACCTCGTCGCCCAAGGCAATCCCGCCGTCGAACGCGAATCGTTCAAGCGGGCGGATGCTTTCGTCTGGCACCCGGACGGCCGCCTTGCGGCGGTGCCGCGGGTCAGCCGCGTCGAGCTGTTCCTGCTCAAGGGCGTCGACCGGGTGCGCGACATCCTGATGGAGAACACCGAGCGTTTCGCCAACGGCCTGCCCGCCAACAACGCGTTGCTCTGGGGCGCGCGCGGCATGGGCAAGTCGTCGCTGGTGAAGGCGGCGCATGCCAGCATCAATGCGGACCGCAAGGCCGCCGACAGACTGAAGCTGATCGAGATTCATCGCGAGGACATCGAGAGCCTGCCCGCGCTGATGGAGCAGCTCCGCGCCTCGTCCTTCCGCTTCATCGTGTTCTGCGACGACCTCTCCTTCGACGGCAATGATGCGTCCTACAAATCGCTCAAGGCGGTGCTCGAAGGCGGCATCGAGGGCCGACCCGAGAACGTCATCCTCTACGCCACCTCCAACCGCCGCCATCTGCTGGCGCGCGAGATGATCGAGAACGAGCGCTCGACCGCGATCAATCCCGGCGAAGCCGTCGAGGAGAAGGTCTCGCTGTCGGATCGCTTCGGCCTCTGGCTCGGCTTCCACCGCTGCAGCCAGGACGAATATCTCGCCATGGTGCGCGGCTATTGCAGCCATTTCGGCGTCAAGGTCGACGACGAGGCGCTGGAGCGCGAGGCGCTGGAATGGTCGACGACACGCGGCTCGCGCTCGGGCCGCGTCGCCTGGCAGTTCGTGCAGGAGCTCGCGGGACGGCTCGGCGTGAGGCTGACGGCGACGTAGCGGTCGGATCGCAACCTGCTTGCAGCTGTTTTTCCCCGAAGGCGGGGAATCAAGCGCGCGTAGCGATAGATCGAGCTTGCTTGGCGCGGACCAAATTCCGCATCGCAGCGAAATCATGCGATGTGCCCCTTTTCGGACATGCCGAGCTAGTTGTCGATTGTCCGGCCTAGGTGCGTAGCTTACTCTGCAGCTTTGCGAAACCATACGGGTAGCACTATCCTGCTGCACGCCGTGGCCCGCCACATACATTAGCCCAAGATTGAATTGGGCTGCGGCGTCACCATCATTGGCCAGCGGACGAATAAGACGCAGGGCCTTGGCGTAATCGCCTCTGGCGTGAGCATCGACGGCACCCTCGAATGGGCCAGCGGCCACAGGTGCGGCGAAGACTGACGCTAGAACGACGCGACGATCGTGAGCTTGAGGTTGATCGTCTGGCAACTTTGCTCTTGGTCACACTCGATTACCAATAAGCAGTCGAGAGATGGCGGTTCGATGAGCCGCAAAGCCTAGCCGTGCGACCTAACAACGGCTGGCATCGCGTTGCAGCAAGAGACGCCGGCGAACGGCACCGCAAGATGCTTTTTTCTCACTCGTCGGCGCGGGTCCGAAAATAGAATCAGTGGCACAAACTGCATACTCAACATTTCCAGCTATGAGAGTGTTGCAGTAGGTCTGCCGTGGTACCCAATCGGACTTGGGTTACCGAATGTGGCTCTTTGGTCGCAGCATTGATCTTTTTTACGACGGATCTATCCCCGTTGAATTTTACATGATGAGCCCCGGTCGCCTCGGGGGTACGCTGTCGCCGAGTTGTATTCGGAGGCGACACACCTGACGAGGCACGACATGACAGCGAGAATTGCACGGGCCGCGGCGAAAAGCGGGCGGCCAATCTCAGCACATCGACGCAGACTTGGCGTTGCGGCAATCGTGGCGCCCGCGATCTTGTTTTTTTCCCAATCTGCGTTGGCCGATGAAAACGGCATCAGCTTCTGGATCCCCGGCCTCTTTGGGAGCCTCGCGGCCACGCCGCAGCAGCCTGGTTGGTCGCTGGCGAATATCTACTACCATACCTCCGTATCCGCCGGCGCCGATGTCGCGCGGGCGCGTGAATTCACGCTCGGCAGGGTTCCGGCCAACCTTACCGTAAACGCAAATCTGAATTTGCATGTCAACGCCACCGCCGACCTTGGCTTGGTGCTTCCGAGTTATGTATTTGCGACGCCAGTGCTCGGCGGCCAGGCGTCAGTGTCTCTCTTGGCAGCCTATGGCGTCGTCGGCACCAGCCTGGCGGGGACCTTGTCCGGCGTACTCTCGACGCCGTTCGGCAACGTTCCCTTCGCGCGGTCCGATACCATTAGCGACACGACATGGGGCTTTGGCGATCTGGCGCCGCAGTTCGCGTTGCGCTGGAACGCTGGCGTCCACAACTACATGACCTATATCACCGGCGATATCCCGGTTGGCGCTTACCAATCCGATCGCCTGTCGAACTTGGGCATTGGACACGGCGCGATCGATGCCGGCGGTGGCTACACTTATTTCAATCCGCAGACCGGGCACGAATTGTCCGGTGTGCTTGGCTTCACTTACAATTTCAAAAATACTGCCACGCAGTATCAAAGCGGCGTCGACATGCACTTCGACTGGGGTGCATCGCAATTTCTGTCGAAGCAGGTCATGGTTGGCCTCGTGGGTTATGTCTACAAGGAGCTCGGCTGCGACAGTGGTTCAGGCGACCGAGTCGGCTGCTTCCAGTCCCAGGTAGTTGGCATCGGCCCCCAGATCGGATTCCTGTTTCCGGTCGGCGACATGCAGGGCTATCTCAATTTGAAAGCTTACGGCGAGTTCGCTGCCGAAAACCGGCCATCAGGCTGGAATACCTGGGTCACTTTCTCCATCTCGCCGCCCGCGCCCGGAGCGCCTCCGACGACAAAGCCGATCGTCAGAAAATACTAGGATCAACCAACCCAGCGGTCCACCGAACCGCCAACGTTGCTCAGCCGCGCCTACGAAGCGATCGAACGACGTCGCCGATTGCTGCGGTGCATGAGCCCGTTTTTAGGGCCACAAGCGGACATCACTACGTCACCAATGCGAGACTCGGGTACAGCAATCACCACTCCGGAGGCCGGATTGTCGGCCCGATGTCCTCAGAACCTGGCAGGCCCGGCGCCGGCGGTTGCGGCGCATTCGCGGGCGGAAGCAAGTTGCCCCAGTCTGTACGTGTACGCATCTGGTCAACCGTTGCCGGGCTTACGAAGCTGCCGCCTTCTCGTATCTGCCACCCGCCGCCGAGGGCCCGAAACACCGCAGTGAGGCCGAGCGGGACGCTGGCCGTTGCGCCGGCCAGGCTGTTCTGCGCCTGAAAGAGATTCTGTTCCGCGGTCAGTACTGTGGTAAATGACGTCGCGCCCTGCTCATACTGCTCAAGCGCGATTCTGAGGGCACCATTTGCCGCGTCAACGCTGCGACGCAGATACGCGGCCTGATTCTGTGATTGCAGATATGTCGCAAGACCGTTGTCCACCTCCTGCTGCGCGCTCAACACGGTGTTCTGATAGTCGATCAGCAATTGCTGAAGCTTGGCATCCTGCAAACGAACGTTGTTGGTGATTTGCCCGTAGTTCAGGAGATTCCATTGAAACGACGGGCCCGCAGCATACGCCACGCCCTTCCAACTGACGACTTGGCCAAGGGTATGGCCGTTGGCAGTACTGGCCGAACCGCCGAACGTGCCCGTGATGCTGATGGCCGGATAGAGCTGCGTCGTGGCAATTCCAATCTGCGCACTCTGCGCCAGTGCGGCGAGTTCAGCGGCGCGGACGTCCGGTCTGCGGCGCAACAAATCCGCAGGGATTCCAACAACGACTGTGCGAGGTGGCGATGGTATTCGGCCAACTGATCGTGAAAGCAACATGCCGAGGGACTGCGGCGGAACGCCGAGCAGGACGCAGAGCGCGTTTTGCCCCTGCTGCAATTGAATCGTCAATTGGGGTATTGCCGCACGTGTCTGCTCGAGAACGTTTGTCGCCTGGAAGACATCAAGCTCCGAAGTCCCGCCGCCCGTGAACTTTGCCTTTGCGATGCTGAGCGCCTGTTCCTGCCTGCGGACATTGGCCCGTGCAATTCCGATCAACTGCTCCGTTGTGCGGATACCGATATAAGTTGCGGTAACATCGGCGAGAAGCGACACCAGAACGCCGTCATAAGTCGCGATCGACGCCAGGTACACGCCATCGGCGGATTCAACACCGCGGCGAAACTTGCCCCAGAAGTCCAGCTCTCAAGCTGCCTGCGCAGCAAGAGCATCGGTCCAGAAATATCCAGGCGTCGCATTCGGACCGGCCAGCGGCGTCGCCGCGCTGGTTCGATTGTAGATGACCGAGCCCACTCCTTGCTGCACCTGCGGATAGGTTATGCCGATAGCTATTCCCAGCGCCGCACGTGCCTGCAACACCCGCGTCCCTGCGCTCTCCAGCGTCAGGTTTTGGTTGTACGCAATCTGGATCAGCTTGTTGAGGGTCGGGTCGCGAAACCCTTCCCACCAGTGTACGTACTCAAGGGGGCCGGACTTAACCGAGCGATTGTCAGCGCCGCGAAACTTTTCGGCAAGCGGAGCGACAGGCGTTGTAAAATTCGGCCCGATCGTACATGCCACGGTTGGCAGGAGAAGCGCGGCCACAAGCAACCATTGAATTGACAAACCAAGACCGGCGCCGATATCGCGCTGCCGCCCAAATGTTACTTGGCACAACGCCTCCAAGGCTTTCTTCCCCCCGCATTGAGCCTAACTCGTGTACACCCATTCATTGTCGGTTGCAGGCTACGATGGCGGCTTTTCCACTGAAGGCACGACGTACAACAGCCACTTCTTCATCCGGATCGCGACCTTCGAAATGACGTGCGTGGCCTTGCCCTTCTGCGTGTAGATCACCGCCGATCCGCCTGACCCCAGGGACAGCTTGCGGGCTACGGCGTCGTCGCTGAAATTGATCCGCACCGCATAAAGCCCGTCGGATCCGATCCGGGCCGCGTTCGGGATTGTGCCGCTGGTTGTGAATTGACCACCTCCCGTGGCCGGGATCACGTAGTCCACTTTTCCAAGGAAGAGACGGCCCGGGTACGGGTTGAGCACCATCTCCACATCGTCGCCCGGCTCGACATTCGAGAGCCAGTTCTGTGGAAATACCGCGGCGACCGCGGTATCTGACACGTTGACGAATGTTCCAGCAGGGGCAAGCGGAAGCGACACCAGCATGGTTCCGACCTGCACCTGCCAATTCGTAACGTATCCGTCGCTCGGTGCCATCATCTTGCACTGCGCGAGGTTAAAGCGTGCGTCGTCTAATTGAGCTTCGACAGCGGGAACATTGCTCTGGGCCGTCACCAACGCGGCGGCAGCCTGCTGAGCCGAAGCCTGCGCTTGCGCGAGGCCCGCTTCGGCCTGCTGAACGGCGGCGTCCGCTTCCTGACGTTCTTGCGTCGCCTTGGCTACGTTAAGCTGGCTAATGGCAGCCTTGTCCGCGCGCTGAATGTTGAGGGCGATTTGTTCCTGGGTCTTGGCCAGTTCGTCCGCGGCCTTCGCCTTCGCGAGACTGGCCTGCGCATTCGGTATGGCCGCTTTTGCGGTCGCGAGCGCAGCCTCGGCCTGATTTACGTTTGCTTTCGCTGCCGTTAATTGCGCCTCGACCTGGTTGACCGTGTACTGGTAGGGAGCCGGATCGACCTCCAGCAGCAAATCACCTTTTTTCAACGGTTGATTTGCCTGCGCGTAGATCGTCTTGACCTGCCCTTTGACGTAAGGGACGAGTTGCACCACGTATTGGCTGGTCACCATCTTTTCCGTAATCGGCGCCGACTGCGTCCAGACCACCACGACGCCGCCGATCATGAATACGCCAGCGACGACCATAGTCGCAATTATATAAGCCGTGGGCTTGATGCGCAGCACCTTGAACAGCACGAGAACGACGGCAACGTAGACGATGATCAGGAATGCGATCACGGGCGCGTCTCCTTGTCCGAGACTTTGCGCAGTGCCGCCAAAGGCGTTGCAGCAACGTCGGATTCAGCTGCGCTATTCGGCTGCCTCTCATCCCTGACCGGAGATTTGGCGCCAAAGGGCGTCGTGAACGCCCATATGAACGCCACCGGCCACAACAACCCGCCGGTCGCGATCCCGATCCAGCTCATGGCATTGATCGCGCCGGCCTGCGGATGATTCCATTTGTGTGCGAGCTGACCTGGAAGTTTGCCCAGATTGACGACAATGATGACGCCAACAAGGATCAGAACGGCAAACACGACAAACGCGAACGCATCCAACGCGCCGAATGAAGAATCCACCGCTAGACTCCATGTAAAGCTGCGCGGCATATTCCGCGCAGGTGCTCGCTGCTCCGTCTATTCTACCAAGATGTAGGACATGCAATTGTGCGAGCTTGTCTCGCTCAGTCCCTCGCGTTTTCCAGCGCGTGCCGCATAAGCTTTTGATCATCACTGGAAAGCTGCGTCGGTCCGAGCTTGAAGGTCAGTTTGTCGATTTTCCCGGTGAACTGGAACGGCAGCTTGTAGCTGTCATCCACTCCTGAGCGGGTATCGAGGCCAACGTCGAAGGACTCGTCGATCGCCATCAGGAACGAAATCGAGTGCGGCATCGACTGGCGGGAAACCTCCTTGCCGTCCACCGACAGCACGCCGGTGCCGCCCTTGCCGAAGCCGGGCCCATCGTATTTGAAATCGAACACGATGGTATGCTTGCCCGGCTTGAGCGCGGAGCCCAGCCAGTCCCGCGCGCCCACGCCTGCTTCCCAGCGATATCGTTTCAAATCCAGCATGTTGTAGACAAAGACCGGCTTGCCCTTCAGCAGATAGAGGCCATAGCCGCTGAATCACGATCATTCCTTCAGCGCCACCGTTTGAGACCGTTATATCGGCGGTGATCTTGTAGTCCTTGTTCATGATGTTGGGCGCATTGTCGGTCGGGATGCCCGGATTCACGCCGCTGTATGTGAATTCAGTTCGGCCGGCGGTCGCGCTCGGCCGCGGCGTGGTCAAGCGCGGCAGGATCGAGTTGTCGAGCGGCAAGACCTGGTATTTCGCCGCCTCACTCAGGAACAGCGTCTGCAGCTCCTTCAGCTTGTCGGGATTCTTGGCTGCGACGCCGTTGGATTGCGAAAAATCCTCGACGATATTGTACAGCTCCCATTTGTATTCATTGACCTCAGGGAGCTTTGACGTCCCCATAAGCCAAGGTGCTGCCGGCGGCGTTGTGCATGCATACCAGCCGTCGTGGTAAATGCCGCGGTTAGCGAACATCTCGAAATATTGCGTGTCGCGCTTTGACGGCACGTTGGCGTTGGCCTGGTCGAACGTATAGGCCATGCTAACGCCCTCGATGGGCTTTTGCGCAATCCCATTCACCGTCGCAGGCGCCGGGATGCCCGTGACCTCGAGGATGGTCGGCACGATGTCGATGATGTGGTGGAATTGGCTGCGGATGCCCCCCTGGGTGCTGTTGCGGAAAAGGTAGGGCGTCCACTGATCGGTCTCGCCGCCCATGAATCCGTAGAAATATTGAAATCCCATTCCGGTCGGCCATTGGTCGAATGGTCCGGCTGAACTGTAGAGATAGGTTGGGGTACTGCTGGCGAGTGCGGAAATATTCATTCCCGCGACTGTGGCGGCCGACACGAGGAGAGCTAATCTGCAGCCGGGTCGAAGATGGCCTCTTCCCGCCTGCATCGTGGACCACCATTCGACCGCAAGAGCCATGTCTGGGCCATTCCGATTCGGCATCTGGCTGCGTGCTCCTGAGTCCACGGCCTAATCAGACGGGAATATCCTCTTCCAGTCCTTCTTCATGTCGACGACGGTCCACTTGTTGACCGCCGCGGCGTCCAGCGCGACGTCGAGTTTCCCGAAATGCGAGTCGCGGTCATAGGCATATTCACGTTCGGCATCCGTATGGTGGACGATCAGGCCGAACCGCGCCCCGCTGGCGCCGAGCGTCGTCCATTGCAACATTTCGAGATCGCCGTCGGAGTTGCCGAAGGCGGCGATCGGACGGCGTCCGATGTGCTCATTGATCCCGATCGGCTTGCCCGCCTTGTCGTCGATGAAATTGACTTCCGGCAAACGGAATAGCGTCGGCGCACCGTCCTTCATCTCAAATCGGGTCTTGATCGACGATCCCACGACCTGGTCCGGTGGCACCCCGTAGACCCGCTCGGTCCAGGGCCGCATGAACTCGATGCCGCCGCCTGACACGATGAAGGTCTTGAACCCGTTGGCCCTGAGGTAGGCAAGCAATTCCAGCATCGGCTGGTAAACCAGCTCGGTATAGGGGCGTTTGAAGCGTTGATCACGCGCGCTCGCGAGCCAGTCGGAGGTGATCTTCTCGAACTCCGCCGTGGTCATGCCGGCATGCGTCACCGCGATGATCTCGACCAATCCCTTTTCGCCGGAAGCCGCCAGCGCTTTCAGGTCGTCGTCGAGCACCGCTGCAAACGGCTGCTTGGTCTTCCATTCCGGATGCAGGGGCGCCATGACCTTCACGCGGTCGAGCGCGAAGGCCAGCTGGATGTACATTGGCTGCTCGATCCAGAGCGTGCCGTCATTGTCGAAGGTTGCGATACGTTGCTCGGGCGGAACGAAGTAAGGGCCGTTCTGCGTCGTGACGCGCGCCACAAAGTCGAGGATCGATGCCTTGGTCGCGCCCTCGTTCCAGGACGGCAACGGGTCGCCTTGCGTTTGCGCCTCCGCGGATGTGGAGCGCAGAGCGGCAGAGAGGAGCGGAAGCACCGCCAGTGACGAAAGCAGAACGCGGCGGTCAAGACGTGGACATCGCATGATCTGTTTCATTGTCGATCCGTTTCGATCGTGAAGTCCTTATCGGTCAAGCTGCGCAACGTGAGCCTCAGCAACAAGGCGGGTGAAGCCGGCCCGCAATATCTTGCTGAAAAGTGGCCGGCCTTTGGGCCGGCCACCGATGTCGGCGGTGTTCAGTTACTCGCTCTGATGACCGGACTTCTTCATCTCTGCGAGGATGCCGTCGAGGTTATAAGTCTCCGGCGCCTGCATCGGAGGGAAGTCCTTGTAAGAGAAGAGCTCCTTTTCCCAAAGCAGCTGGCCGAGCGGCAGGATATTCCAGTCGTAGAGATAGGCTGTGCTCGGCGAGCCGATCGAACCGGCATAGCCTAGCAGCGATTTGGCATCGGAGCCGACCGTCTGCTCGAATGGGTCACGCTTGATGTTGGCGACCTGGGTCCAATGGAAGCTCTGCGCTCCGAACAACCCGCCGGTCCCGGTGTCCGGCACCATCGTGTAGTACATCTTCCAGTTCTTGTAGCGTACCGCCGATGGCTGCGCGCCAGTGTAGTAGAAGAAGACTTCGCGCGCCGACTTGTCCGTGCCTTCGAGATAGGCGCGCTGATCGACGCCGTCGAGCGTCGTCTTGACGATGCCGGGATAGCTTCCAGTCTCGATCTGCTTCTTCAAAGCGTCGCCTTTCGGGCCGCCGGCGATGTCGACGAGCGTCGGCAGCCAATCAAGTGCCGACATCATCTCGCTCTTGACCGTGCCAGGCTTGATGTGGCCCGGCCAGCGAACGACCAGCGGGGCGCGCATGCCGCCTTCCCAGGTGGTCAGCTTGCCACCCTTGAAAAGGGTGGTGCCGCCGTCAGGGAAAGTGATGTTCTCGGCGCCGTTGTCTGTCGTGAAGACGACGATGGTATTGTCGAGCTGGCCCATGTCTTCGAGTTTCTTGAGGACATAGCCGATATTGTCGTCCATCTGCTTCATGCCGGCTTCGTTGAGGCCCCAGTCCTTCCCGCCCGGCTCACCGATCATCGCCTCGTATTTCGGAGGCAGCACGGTCGTGATGTGCATGCGCGCCGGGTTGTACCAGACGAAGAACGGCTTGTTGGTCTTCTTGGGATCGTTGCGATCAAGATAGTCGATGACCTTGGCCGAGATTTCTTCGTCCACGCTTCGTGATCGGTCGAGCGTCAAGGGACCTTCGTCCTTGCAGGTCTGGTTTGCTTGCGAGCCGTCCGATGATTTGCACGCCAGCACCGGCCGCGGCGGCGTCAGGCACGTCGTTGTTCGAGGATCCACGGCACCTGGGACTTCAGTGAGACCCGGGACCGGGGTTGCCTTGCACGGAGGCGCGACGCCTTGCACGGTCGGGCTCTTGTTGATGTCCGGGAAACTCACCCCCTGCATCGCGTCGAGGTGATACAGGTAACCCCAGAATTCCTGGAAACCATGCGCGGTTGGCAACGCCTCGACATTGTCACCAAGGTGATTCTTGCCGAACTCGCCCGTATTGTATCCGAGGTCGAGCAAGAACTTGGCAACGGCAGGGGTGCCAGGCCGCAGCCAGGACGGGCTGCCCGGCAGCTGCGGAGGTATCATGCCGGTGCGAAGCGGATGCATGCCGGTGAAGAAGGCGTTGCGCCCGGCAGTGCAGCTCTGCTCGGCATAATACGTCATGAAGAGCGCACCATCGTTTCCGATGCGATCGATGTTCGGAGTTTCTCCGACCATCAAGCCGCGATGGTAGATGCTGGGCTGCATGATGCCGATGTCGTCGCCCATGATGAAGAGGATATTGGGCTTTTGAGCCGGCTGCTGAGCGGCTGCCGGCGTGCTGATCAAGCCCGACGACGGTATCATCATCGTCGCACCGAGCAGCGCCGTGCAGGACCGCTTGAGCCAGCCTTGCGCCTTGCATGGCGTTGCGACCAAAGGCTTATCATCGAGTATGCTATTCACCATGACGTCGCTCTCCCATTATAATGCGTCGGAGGCTCCTCGCCTGACGCATCGAAATCCAAGATGACTCGTCGAAGTGTCGACCGGCTCCGCGTGGCGCGCAGCCGGCCGGTAGCGTCGGCAGTAGTTCGGCGCGCACAAATGCGAGCCGCCTTTGATGACCTTGCGTGGAATCTTGACGTTGGTCGTTCTTGGGTCGTAGCTATCGGCCTCGCGGCCGCCGCGCGGGTTTTCTGGAATGCAGCAGGCTTTTGCAGCGTCGGCTTCATGCCGAGGCGAGTACCAGTCGGACGTCCACTCCCAGACGTTGCCGATCAGATCGTGCAGCCCGTAACCGTTCGGCGGGAATGCAGTGACCGGCGATGTCCGTTCGAATCCGTCATCCATGGTGTTTTGGCGCGGAAATTCGCCCTGCCAGGTGTTGGCCATGTGACGGCCGTCGGGCGCAAATTCATTTCCCCATGCGAACTCGGCACCGTCCAACCCGCCCCGTGCTGCAAATTCCCATTCCGCTTCGGTCGGCAAATCCCTGCCAGCCCATCTTGCGTAGGCGAGCGCGTCGCTGAAGGCCACATGCACGACGGGATGATCGTCCAGCCCTTGGATTTTGCTCCCCGGTCCGTAGGGATGCCGCCAGTCTGCACCTTTGGCGAAAGTCCACCACTGGCTGAAGTCGCGCAGGCTAACCTCATGCCGAGGCGGCGAGAACATCAACGAGCCCGCATAGACCATGTGCGGCAGCATTCCGGGATAGTCTTTTGGATCAGGCACGATCTCGGCGACGGTGACGTGGTTCGTGGCATGCACGAACTCCGCGAACTGTCGGTTCGTTACGGGATGGCGATCCATCCAGAACGCATCCACGGTGACGCGGTGGACCGGCGCTTCCTCCGGATAGTGCCGATCCGACCCCATGCGAAACGTGCCGCCCGGCACGTACAGCATCTCCTCACCTGCGTGATGCTGGAACGATTGTCCGTAATCAGGCGGCGATTTCGTATCAGCCAGCTTCATGCCGATCTCCGGACCCGTGCGTCATTGGCCTGCGCTGCAACGGAAACGGAACGACACACTTGCAGGTTGATCTAGATCAAAGGCTACTGGTCGGGCACGACGTTGCCGGGTGCGCCAGCAAGTCCTGCCATGTCCGCTGCGCCATCGAAACCGAAGCAGATTCAGAATATTAGGACGTCTCACCGGCAGCCATCGGCCACTTTGCATGGGGTTGTTTTTCGAAATTTGATTGACCGGCCCCAAAGCCTCAGGCCGAACCTGATCTCATTCCTTTTATCGCCCCCGCGACCAACGCGATCGAGGCGCGACGAACTCAGCGATTTTGAATGGGTCGGGATTCAGAGCGCTTACCGGAAAAGGAGGAGCAAGCACAAACGTTCCGCCGGCGCGAAATCGCATGAACACGATCTGCTTGCGGCATTCGTCCCAATTTTTGTTAATTCGAATTCTTCTGCGTGCTAATCTACGCCCCGGTTCACGGCAGCTTCTCGGCCTAGCGACTGCTGCTCTGGAATACCGGATCGTCCGCCCCAGTGCGCAATTGCGCACAAGGCGGACGATGACAGCGCGTGTGTGGAGGGAGCACGCTCTGCCGAAGCGACGCGCCTCACGCCCCGTTCAAGAATTGAAGCGGGTCAACCGGGCTCGATCCCTTACGGATCTCGAAGTGGAGCTGCGGCGACGCCACCTCCCCGGATTGACCCGACTTGGCAATGACCTGACCGCGCTTGATGGTATCGCCGCGCTTCACCATCAGCTCACTCGCATGGGCATATGCGGTGACGTAGCCGTTGGAGTGCCGAACCAGGACCAGATTGCCGTAACCTTTCAGCTCGTTGCCGGAATAGGCGACGACGCCGTCCTCAGCCGCCTTGACCGGCGTACCCTCGGGCACCGCGAGATTGATGCCGTCGTTGGACTTGCCATTGGTCTTGGCGCCGTAGCTCGTGACCACCTTGCCGCGCACCGGCCAGCGGAAGGTCGGCAGCGCGCTGGTGGTCTCCGCAGCTTTCGCCGGAGCTTCCGCAGTCTTCTCTTCGAGATTGGTCGTGGCCTGGGCCAGGCGCGCGCTCTGCACCGGCGCGGCGACGGCCGCCATCTTGGTCGCGGGCGCAGGAGCGGCCGCAACGGGCTGCAGCGTACCCGCGACGGGGGCGGCTGCGACCGGAGCCGCGGCAACCGGCGCCGCGACGGCGGCGGTCTTGGCACCGGGCACGGCCAGCCTGGTGCCGAGCTTGAGCTTTGCAGACGGATTGAGGCCGTTGGCGCGGGCCAGTTCAGCCGCAGAGATATGGTTCTTGCGGGCAATGCTGGCGAGCGTGTCACCGTGGTTCACGAAGTGCGTGCTTGACGGTGCAGCAACGGCCGCAACCGGCTTCGCAGCAGGCGCCAGCGCGGGCGCAACGGGAGCCATCACCGGCGCGGGCGCAGCGGCCGTGGCCTGGTGCGGGATGATCAGTTGCTGGCCGGGCGAGAGCGTGCGCGGCCCCTTGTAGCCGTTGGCAGCGAGGATCGCCTGCGGCGTGACGCGGTAGCGTTTGGCGAGCAGATCGAGCGTATCGCTGGTGCCGACGATGATCTTGGTTCCACCGACCGGCTGGGCGGCTGCAACCGAGCGCGGCGGTACGGTGGCCGTGGTCTCCAGATGCGGCTGCGCCGGGGGTGCGTAGGAGCCGACGCCGCGACCGCCTCCGGACATGCCGCCACCCGCCGCAACGGGATAGGATTGCGGTGCGGACACCGCCGGCGGCAAGGGCTGCGACTGATAGTTGCCGGGCTGCGTCTGCGGCCGCGAATATTGCGGCAACTCACGCTGCGGCGGCGGTGCCTGCTGCACCGAACCGGTCGATTCCTGCGCGAAGGGATTGGAGAAGTTCGACTGGGACATGCGCGACGACATGTCGGCGCTGCACCCGGCGAAGCTGAAGGAGATCAGCGCCAGCACCGCGACCTGCGGTACGCGGCGCGAGTAAAGCAACTCGGCGACGACAGACATGGTTACTCACTCGTACGCAACAGAACTGGTCTTTTAAGTAAACACGCGCCGAGTAAATAACGGCTTAACCCTCCCAATAAGATGCTGGCAGCACAGCCAATCCGGAATTCTACAGCTCCCGCGCCACCCCGGGCAGCGCCGGCACGAAGCGGACCTCGACGAGTTGCTTGCGCTCGATCCCGGCCTCGGTCCGGCTCAGGCGGATCAACGTCTGCACGCCCTGATGCGGGCCGACGGGCGCGATCAGGATGCCGCCCACCTCCAGCCGCTCGACCAGGTTCTCCGGAATCTGCTCCATCGCAGCCGTGACGATGATGCGGTCGAACGGGCCGATATTGGGAGGCAGATTGAGTCCGTCGCCCAGCATCACCTCGACATTGTGACAGTTAAGCTTTTCAAGCCTGATACGTGCGGCATCCGCAAGCTTGCGGTAGCGCTCGACGGTCAACACTTGGCCGGCGAGCCGCGACAGCACCGCGGCCTGGTAGCCCGAGCCGGCGCCGATCTCGAGCACGCGGTGCTTCTTCTGGAGCTGGAGCTGCTCGGTCATGTAGGCGACGACGAAGGGCTGGCTGATGGTCTGCCCGCAGGCGATCGGCAGCGCGCTGTCGCGATAGGCGCCGTCGCGATCGGCTTCGTCGACGAATTGCTCGCGCGGCACCTCCTCCATGGCCCGAAGGACCGCCTGGTCGCTGATGCCCCGACGCCTCAGCGTGAGCTGAAACATCATCTTTTCCGGCGGGTGCTGATGGGAGGTCATTGCCTGCTTGTGCTGTCTTTGGGGTCCGGGGCGCCAACCTGGAGCGCGAGATTCTCGTTCCCGCTCAGGGAACCCATGATACGCTTCGGATGGCGTATCTGACCACAAATGGCTTGCAACGGGCGAGCCTCGATGGCCCATTTTCAGGCATCCGGTCGTCGAAACGCGCATTGCGTCGATTCATGTTATCTGCGAACGTTTTGGCAATGGGCAAGGACTCAACCATGACCGCGACGGGGCTTTCCGGCCGCTCTGTATTCCTCGTCGAGGACGAGGTGATGATCAGGATGATGGTCGCGGACATGCTGGAAGAGCTCGGCTACAAGATCGCAGCCGAGGCGGGCGACATCACCGAAGCCATGCGGCTCGCCCAGGCAACCGAGTTCGACATCGCCATTCTCGACGTCAACGTCAACGGCAAGGTCATCTCGCCGGTCGCCGATGTCATCAAGGCGAAGGGCTGCCCGTTCATCTTCGCCACCGGATACGGCTCCTCCGGCCTGCCCGAACAGTACCGCGATCGGCCGGCGCTTCAGAAGCCGTTTCAGCTCGACGCGCTCGGCAAGACCATCGAAGCCGCGCTTCGCGGCGGCTAGGCCCCGTTCCAGCTCGGACTTACTTCAGCGTCGCACTCAGCGCGTCGGAAAACGCCTCGTTGGTGCGGTCGAGCCTGAGCGGCGTGACGGAGACGTAGCGTTCGCGGAGCGCCGCGAGATCGGTGCCTTCGGCCGGCGTATCCATCATCGCGGTGCGCTCGAAGCCGATCCAGAAATAGGGATTGCCACGGCCGTCCCTGCGCTCGTCGATCCTGAGGAAGCCGAGATTGCGCTTGCCCTGTCGCGTCACGCGAATGCCCAGCACATCCTCCGGCGCGCAGGACGGGAAGTTGACGTTGATGACGGTGTCCTTCGGGATGCCGGCGGCGATCACCTTGCGCAGGATGTCGGGACCGAATTTGCGCGCAGTGTCCCACGGCGGCCGCTCGCGGGTCTCGACGCTGAACTCCTGCGACAGCGCGAAAGACGGCAGCCCCAGGATGGTGCCTTCCAGCGCGCCGGCGATGGTGCCGGAATAGACCACGTCCTCGGCGACGTTGCGGCCCTTGTTGACGCCGGACAGCACGACATCGGGCAGCTTGGCGCCGAGGATATGGCGCGCGCCCATGATGACGCAGTCGGTCGGCGTGCCGCGCACCGCGAAGTGTCGCGGGCCGACCTCGCGCAGGCGCAGGGGATCGTTCAGCGACAGCGAATGCGACACGCCGGACTGGTCGAGCTCAGGCGCGACCACCCAGACGTCATCGGACAATGCGCGCGCGATCTCCTCCAGGACCTTGAGGCCGGGGGCGTGGATACCGTCGTCATTGGTGCAGAGAATGCGCATGCGAAAGGTCGATTCCAAAAGCGGGCCTGAGCCGTCTTATCCGGCTGGGGCCGATCAGGCAAACCGGCCGATCGGGGCCGGCGGCCGGTTCCCGGCTTGGTCCGGCTACCGGCGAACGCGCCATTGCGGCAGGAAGCGCGCGAGCCGGCCCTCCGCGTGCAACTTCATCGCCGGCACGACCGGGCTCACGATTGGAGCCTCGATCACGCCGAGCGCCTCCAATTGAGTAAGGATAGGATCGGTGTCCGGCGCCTGCGGAAAGCGTTCGCGTGCCAGCGTCAGTGCCTGGTCGAAATCCGCGGCATTCACACCGGGCTTGGCCCGCCGGCTCTGGACCAGATGATCGTCCCATAGCCGCGTGATCTCGATGTCGAGCACGCCACGCAGCCGCTGATCGACAGCCTGGATGCCGGCGCCTGTCACCGCCCATTGTCTGCCGACCCAGAAGATGTCGCGGTGCAAGGCCATGAACGATCGGTTCGCGTTGTCGGGTGGCCGGCAGGATAACCGGCCGCCCGATCTTCGCAACCAAACGTTTCTCCGTTTCAGATCGGCAACACGCCTAGTCGCGCGCGACCACCTTCAGCCCGCCCATATAGGGCTGGAGCACGCTGGGGACCGCGATCGAGCCGTCCTCCTGCTGATAGGTCTCCATCACGGCGATCAGCGCGCGGCCGAGCGCGGTGCCGGAGCCGTTGAGCGTGTGCACGAACCGCGGCTTGCCGTCGGGGCCGCGCGAGCGCGCGTCCATCCGGCGGGCCTGGAAATCGCCGCACACCGAGCAGCTCGAGATCTCGCGGAATGCCCCGCCGTCGCCCTGGCCTGGCATCCAGACCTCGATGTCATAGGTTTTTTGCGACGAGAAACCCATATCTCCCGCGCACAGCGTCATCACGCGATAATGCAGGTCGAGCCGCCGCAGCACTTCCTCGGCACAGGCGAGCATGCGCTCGTGCTCGTCCTTGCTCGTCTCCGGCGTCGTGATCGAGACCAATTCCACTTTGGTGAACTGGTGCTGGCGGATCATGCCGCGGGTGTCGCGCCCCGCAGCGCCCGCCTCAGCGCGGAAGCACGGCGTCAATGCGGTGAGCCGCATCGGCAACTGCTTCTCGTCGAGAATGGATTCGCGGACGAGGTTGGTGAGGGCAACCTCGGCGGTCGGGATAAGGCCGAGGCGCTCGGTCATCAGCCGCTCGGGGTCCGGCGCAGCCAGGAGCTCGCCCTTGATCGCCCAGAACTGATCGTCCTCGAATTTCGGCAACTGCCCGGTGCCGAACATCACCTCGTTGCGCACCAGCAGCGGCGGATTGATCTCGGTGTAGCCGTGCTCGTTGGTATGCAGGTCGAGCATGAACTGGCCGAGCGCGCGCTCCAGTCTCGCCAACCCCTTCTTCAGCACGACGAAGCGCGCGCCGGAGAGCTTTGCCGCCGCCTCGAAATCCATGTAGCCGAGCGCAGTGCCGAGATCGTCGTGCAGCTTCGGCGCGAAGCCGTAGTTGCGCTTGTTGCCGAACACATGGTGCTGAACGTTTCCGTGCTCGTCGAGGCCGTCGGGCACTTCGTCGAACGGAATGTTCGGGATCGCGGACAGCTCCATTGTCAGCAACTCGTCGGCAGCCTTCGCGGCCGCCTCGAGCTCCGGCATCGTGGTCTTGAGCTCGGCGACCTCCGCCATCAGCTTCGCTGCGCGCGCATCGTCCTTCGCCTTCTTGGCATCGCCGATTTCCTTGGAGGCCGCATTGCGCCGCGCCTGCGCCTGCTCCGAGGCCAGGATCGCCCCCCGCCGCGTCTCGTCGATCGCGAGCAGCGACGCCGACAACGGCTTCAGGCCCCGTCGCGCGAGGCCGGCGTCGAAGGCTTGCGGGTTGTCGCGGATCGATTTGATGTCGTGCATGGCAGCGGTCCTGGGGCAGCGCGTTAACATACAACGGCAAACGTTGTACGTCAGCGCGTCTCCCTAGCACTCTGTCATCGCCTGCGAAAGCGGGCGATCCAGTATTCCAGAGACGTCAGTGATTCCCCGATAAGCCGCGGCGTACTGGATTCCCTGCTCCAGTGCGCAATTGCGCACAAGGCGGGGAATGAGAGCGGAGCTAGCGGCCCTACTCCGCCGGATTGGCCGGCGTCGATACGTCAGTGCCGGTGGTGGCCTTTGACGCTGCCGCCTTCTTCTCCACGATCCCCACCGCGATGATCGAGCCCTCGTAGAGCGCGAGCAAGGGGATCGCGAGCGAGCACTGGCTGAGCACGTCGGGCGGGGTCAGAACGGCGGCGATGACGAAGGCGACGACGATGAAATAGCGGCGCTTCTCGCGCAGCATTTTTGACGTGACGATGCCGATGCGGCCGAGCAGCGTCAGGATCACCGGAAGCTGGAAGGCGATGCCGAAGGCGAAGATCAGCGACATCATCAGCGACAGATATTCGCCGACCTTGGGCAGCAGCTGGATCTGCGCGGTCTCGTCGCTGCCGGCCTGTTGCATCCCAAGCGAGAAGCGGACCAGCATCGGCAGCACGACGAAATAGACCAGTGCCGCGCCCAGCACGAAGAAGAAGGGGGTCGCGACCAGATACGGCAGGAAGGCCTGCTTCTCGTGCTTGTAGAGGCCGGGCGCCACGAATTTGTAGATCTGCGTCGCGACGATCGGGAACGAGATGAAGCCGGCGCCGAACAGCGCGAGCTTGAGCTGGGTGATGAAATATTCCAGCAGCGCCGTGTAGATGAACTTGGAGTTCTCCGGGCCTGCGACCCACACGAACGGCCACACCAGCACGTTGTAGATCTGCTTGGCGAAGAAGAAGCAGAAGATGAATGCAATGCCGAAGCCGAGCAGCGCCTTGATCAGCCGCGACCGCAGCTCGATCAGATGATCCATCAAGGGGGCTTTGCTGGCCTCGATATCGGCGGCGCTCATGACGCTTTGGCGTCCTTGATCGACTCGGCCGGCGCAGTGTCCTGGGTGACCGAACCTTGCGTGACCTGCGCCTGCTCGACCTCACGGGTGATGGCGAGCGGCTCGTTCACGGTCGCATGCGCCTCGGCTTCCGCGAAAGTCTCGGGCGTCGGCGCTTCCGGCGTGGTGGGCGTCGTCAGCGCTTCGCTTGAAGTCGCGGGCGGTTCGACAGCGGTGGTGGTCGACGTCTCGGCCGGCTTGTCCAGCGCATCGACGCGGAGCGCGTCGCTGACGTCCTTCTGAAGCGAGGTCATCAGATTGTTGCCGGCGAAGCCGGAAGCCGCTTCCTTGACCTCGTCAAAACTCTTCTTGAGGTCGGCCATCTCGGCCTCGCGCATCGCTTCCTGGAACTGGCCCTGGAATTCGGCGGCCATCTTGCGCGCCTTGCCCATCCACTGCCCGACCATGCGCAGCACGCCCGGCAGCTCTTTCGGGCCGATGGCGATCAGGGCCACGACCCCGATCAGGACCAGTTCACTCCACCCGATGTCGAACATGAGGTCTTCCGTTCACGCCAGCCGCAGCCGGCCCAATCCCTCGCGCGCAGGATCGGGGCCGCTACCCGCGTCTCGCGTGCTCTCTGGCTCAGACGGCCTTGCTGCCGACGTCGGTCCGTGCCGCGGTCGGCGCGGCATTGTTGTGCTCGATGGACTTGGCCGGCTCGGGCTTGTCGGCGACCTTGTCGTCGTCCTGCATGCCCTTCTTGAACGCCTTGATGCCCTGCGCCACGTCGCCCATCAGATCCGAAATCTTGCCGCGGCCGAACAGCAGCAGGACCACTGCGATCACCAGGATCCAGTGCCAAATGCTGAGTGAACCCATCCTGCAACCCTCCAAACGCGCATGGCCGGGGACCCGGCCGATCTTCACCGAAACCTAGGCTTGGCGGGTGTCAAAAACAAGGACCAAGGCAGCGCCAATTCGCTGTTGGCGCTACGTAATTTTGCTAGTGTTAACTGGTCGCAGGGGGCCGGTGAGAGGCCGGGACGTCAGTCCTCGCTGCTGCCCTCGCCACCCTCATTGCCGCCTTCCGGCGGCGTCTCGGGCTCGACCGCAGGCGCCAGCGCGAGATCCAGGTCCTCGCCCGGTTCCAGCGGATCCTCGTCCTCACGCAACGTCGGGTCATCCGACGGCGTCGGAACGCTGAATCCGGTCGGCAGGCGCGAATCCAGGAGACCCGTGCCCTTCAGCTCCTCCAGGCCCGGCAGATCGCCGAGCTGTTCCAGAGTGAACTGCGACAGGAAGTCCTCGGTGGTTCCGAAGGTCAACGGACGGCCCGGCGTCTTGCGACGGCCGCGCGGCTTGATCCAGCCGGTTTCCAGCAGCACGTCCAGCGTGCCCTTCGAGGTGACGACGCCGCGGATCTCCTCGATCTCGGCGCGCGTCACCGGCTGGTGATAGGCGATGATCGCCAGCACCTCGATCGCGGCGCGCGACAGGCGGCGGGTCTCGGTGCTCTCGCGGGTCATCAGCCAGGCGAGATCGCCCGCGGTGCGGAAGGTCCATTTGTTGGCGACCCTCACGAGGTTCACGCCGCGCAAGGAATAGTCGGCCTGCAACTGTTCGAGCGCGGCTTTCACGTCCACGCCCTCGGGCATGCGCTTGGCCAGCGTCGCGGTGTCCAGCGGTTCATTCGAAGCGAACAGCAGCGCTTCCAGCAGCCGCAATTCTTCGGGACGTGCCTGGGACTCGTTCTCCATCGGCTCGGCCTCTTCTACCCGCACTTCAGCCAGGCTTGCCATGGCAGATTCTCCTTGTTGCACTTAAGCGACCGGCGCATCGGGCGCAGGAGCTGCGTCCATGACCGGCTTAGGGCGCCCCTTCCGGAAATAGATGGGCGCAAACGCCTCTTTCTGATTCAGTTCGAGCTGACCTTCGCGCACCAGCTCGAGCGCAGCCGCAAAACTCGAGGCGAGCACCGTCGCGCGCTGCGTCGGATCGGCGACGTGCCGGAGCAGAAAATCGTCGAGAACGCCCCAATCGTCCTGCTCGGTGATGCTGCCGACCAGCCGCTCCAGCGTGGCGCGCGCCTCGGCGAGCGACCACACCGTGCGCTTGGCCAGATGCACGCTCGCCAGCACGCGCGACTGGCGCTGCGAGGCATAGGCGGTGAGCAGGTCATAGAGCGTCGCGGTATATTTCGGATGCTTGATCTCGGCGATCTGCTCGGGCTCACCGCGCGGGAAGATGTCGCGCAGCAATTGCTGCCTGTTCATCAGTCGGTTGGCGGCTTCGCGAATGGCCTCCAGCCGGCGCAGGCGGTTGGCGAGCGCCGTCGCCATCTGCTCCGCGCTCGGGCCTTCCGCACTCGGCGGCTCCGGCAGCAGCAGGCGCGATTTCAGGAAGGCGAGCCAGGCCGCCATGACGAGATAGTCGGCGGCAAGCTCGAGCCGGATCTTTCGCGCGGCTTCGATGAAGTGGAGGTACTGGTCGGCGAGCGCGAGGATCGAGATCTTGGCGAGATCGACCTTCTGCTGCCGCGCCAATGCGAGCAGCAGATCGAGCGGACCCTCATAGCCCTCGACGTCCACCACCAACGCCGGCTCACCCTCGGCGAGCTCTGCGGGCCGCCCGGTTTCAAACGATAGGATTTCTGCGGTCATGCGGATGCCGTGTTTGTCCGTGCGATCAATGCGTCCAGTTCGGCGCGTGCGGCCGCGCGGTCGAGCGGCTGCGGTGCCTTACGCGCCGCGAGCGCGGCGTTCGCCCGCTCCAGCGCCCTGCCCGCCAATTCGGGTGTCTGGCCGGCGACCTCGCGCATCTCCTCGATGTTGCCGTTACAATGCAGGGCCATGTCGCAACCGGCCGCGAAGATGGCGCGAGTCCGCTCGGCGATATTCCCCGACAGCGCGTTCATCGACACGTCATCACTCATTAACAAACCCTGGAACCCGATCACGCCGCGAATCACCTCAGTGATCATTGTCGCAGATGTCGTCGCCGGATGGGCGGGGTCGACCGCGCTAAACACAACATGTGCAGTCATGGCCATCGGCAAATCCGCCAACGGCTTGAATGCCGCAAAGTCGGTCCGATCCAGCTCGTGTCGCGGCGTATCGACCGTCGGCAGCTTGAAATGGGTATCGGCGGTGGCCCGGCCATGACCGGGAATGTGCTTGAGGACCGGCAGCACGCCGCCCTCCTCCAGGCCCTCGGTGACGGCGCGAGCGATCGCGGCGACTTTGCCAGGTTCGGTGCCGTAAGCCCTGTTCCCGATCACGGCATCGGCGCCCGCCACCGGCACGTCAGCCAGCGGCAAGCAATCCACGGTAATGCCGAGATCGGCCAGATCGGCCGCGATCAGCCGGGCGCTGATGCGCGCGGCGGTCAGCCCGAGCGCCGAATCAGTGTCGAAGAGGCCTGCGAAAATGGCGCCCGGCGGATAGACCGGCCAGTGCGGCGGTCCCAGCCGCTGCACCCGTCCGCCCTCCTGGTCGATCAGGACAGGGGCATCAGCAGAGCCTGCAACCGCCCGCAATTCCGCAACGAGCGCAGCAACTTGAGCCGGCGTCTCGACATTGCGCTTGAAGAGGATGAAACCCCATGGGCGCTCGCTACGGATAAACTCCCGCTCGGCGGCGGTCAGTTCCGTTCCGGATACGCCGGTAATGAAGGCCCGCGTGCTCATACGGCCGATTAACCCTGACCCGCGAGGGGGTCAAGGAAACGGCCGTTAATTCCTCTGGATGAGACACTGTGGTCCACCGGCGGCCTTCAGGCTGTTGCAGACCTGCGTCGCCTCCGCGGCCGAACCATAGGGCCCGGCGAAGGCGCGGTAGACGATACCCTTGCCCTTGTCGGTCAGATCGGTCCGCTTGATCACCGCCGAGCGCGATCCGAGTATGCTGCCATACTTGCTTTGAAGCACCCGGTAGGATGCGGCGGCGCTGTCCTCGTTCTGCTGCGAGGAGACCTGGACGATGAAGCCGCCGCCACCGCTGCTCGCGGGCGCAATTTGCGTCGGATTGCTCGCGGCCATCCGTTGCGGAGGCTCGGCCGCCGGTGCCGATTGTGGCGCCAGCGACAGAGGCTGGTTGGCGCTGGCATTGGCCGAGGTCGGCGGCGAGCGCGAGGCGATCGGCGCAGCAGGTGCAGCGACCGGCTTCGGCGCAGTGGCCGGCTTGGCCGCAGCCGATTGCGGCGCCGCGCTATCGGTCTGATCGCCCTTCACGGCCACGGTCCTGATCGAGCGCGGCGAATTGTTCGGCAGCGTACCGTTGCTCGGATTCGGCCCCGCACTCGACGGCGGAATGTTGGACGGCGACACGCTCGCGACCGTCGGCGGATTCGCGTTCTGGTTCAGCGGCGGGAACACCACGCGGGGACCTCCCACCTTGGCGTTGACGTCGACAGGCGCCTCCTCGCGCGGCACGATCTTCTCGGTGCCATCACCGGTGACCATGCGATCCGGCACCTTGGCCGAGGAGTCCGACGGCGCCGGCACGACCTTGGTCGGCGTGTTGTCGGCCTTGATGATCGGCGGCTCGCCGCTGCGGGGCGAGCCCACATAGGTCTTGTAGGCGAAGGCCGCGCCGGTCCCGATCACGGCAAGTGCCAGGATCGCCGCGACCGTCATCATGCCGCCGCGCTGCTTCTTCGGCTCGTCGAGATCGGCCTCGGGATAGTCGCTCTGGAACGCGTAAGGATCGTCGGGATAGGCGGGATCGCGCTGATAGTCCTGCTCGCCCGCCTCCAGCCGTCCGTAGAGCGCATCGTCGTAGCGCGCCGGATCTGGCTGCTGATGCGGCTCCTGATAGGCTTGCTCCTGGTGAGCCTGATCGTGCTGCTGGTACGCCTGATCCTGATAGGCCTGCGGCTGATGAAAATCGGGCTCGGGCTCGGTCGGCTGGGCTGAATAACGATGCAACGGATGAACCGGGTTTGCGGAAACGGGATAGGCAGGCTCGTCCGGCGCCGTCTGGGGCTGCACATTGGCGCGCCGCATCCATGAGGGTGGCCCGGGCGGCGGCGGTGCCTGCTCGGCATAGTCCTGCTGGTCATCGACCTGCCGATAGTCGTCGTCCTGATAGCTCTGGGCAGGCGCCGGCGCTGCTGGCGGATGCGCGCCCGGGCGCCCCTGCGCTGCGAACGGATCGGTCTGTCCGATCAGGCGAGCGAGTTCGGCCAAGGGATCGCCGCTCTCTGCCCTCCCATGCGGATCGCCACCGCGACCATAGTCATCGGAAGGAAACGGTCTGTCCTGATATCGTTCGGCCATCGTGATGATGCGTCCCTTCGGGAAAACCGCGCGCCCCTCGACCAAGGCACGGCTTTCGACCCACAAGGCTTTCAACCAAGTCTAAGCGATCCGGCTTCTGCCGGTTACCCCCAAAATTCCCCTTAAGTAGTTCGCCCCAAACTACCGCATCTCGTCCGGAGCATGGACGCCGAGGATGGCGAGGCCCGATGCCAGGACAGAGACGACGCCCTGGACCATGGCCAGCCGCGCCTTCGTTAGATCTGCATCATTATTGATAATGAAGCGTAAATAGGGCAAATCGCGCCCCTTCGTCCAAAGTGCATGAAATTCGCTGGCTAAATCATAGAGATAGAAGGCAATTCGGTGCGGCTCGTGGGCGCTTGCTGCCGCTTCCAGCATGCGCGGAAAAATTGCGAGCCGCTTAAGAAGGTCGAGTTCAGCCGGGTCCGACAGCCGCTCCACCGCCGACTCACCGAGCCAGGCGATGCGCTTATTCGTATCCTCCGGGAGTTCCGGAAACACTTCGGCCCGGGCATTGCGGAAGATCGAGTGGCCGCGGGCGTGTCCGTACTGGACGTAGAACACCGGGTTGTCGCGCGACTGTTCCATGACCTTGGCGAGGTCGAAGTCGAGCACCGCGTCGTTCTTGCGGTAGAGCATCATGAATCGGACGGCGTCCTGGCCGACTTCATCCACCACCTCACGCAAGGTGACGAAGTTGCCGGCCCGCTTGCCCATTTTCACGGGCTCGCCATTGCGCAGGAGCTTGACGAGTTGGACGATCTTGACGTCGAGCGCGCCCTTGCCTGACGTCGTCGCCTTAACCGCCGCCTGCATGCGCTTGATATAGCCGCCATGATCGGCGCCCCAGACGTCGATCATCTCCGCAAAACCGCGGTCGAACTTGTTCTTGTGGTAGGCGATGTCGGAGGCGAAGTAGGTGTAGGAACCATCCGACTTGATCAGCGGACGATCGACGTCGTCGCCGTAAGCCGTCGCCTTGAACAGCAGCTGCTCGCGGTCCTCCCAGTCCTCGACCGGCGCGCCCTTCGGCGGTGGCAGACGACCTTCATAGATGTCGCCCTTGGCGCGCAGGAAATCGATGGTTTCGGCGACCTTGTTGTTGCCGCTCTCGATCAGCGACCGCTCTGAGAAAAATATATCGTGGCGGATGTTGAGGGCGGCGAGATCGCCCCTGATCTCGTCCATCATCATCGCGATCGCCTTGGCGCGCGTGATCGGCAGCCACTCGGCTTCGCTCATCGCGCGCAGCTTGTCGCCGTACTCCTTCGCCAGCGCCGCGCCCACCGGCTTCAGGTAGTCGCCCGGATAAAAACCCTCCGGAATCGCGCCGATATCCTCGCCGAGCGCCTCGCGATACCGGAGGAACGCGGAGCGGGCGAGTACGTCGACCTGCGCGCCGGCGTCGTTGATGTAGTATTCGCGGGTAACATCATGGCCACCGAACTCGAGCAGGCTGGCCAGCGCGTCGCCGAACACGGCGCCGCGGCAATGGCCGACATGCATCGGTCCGGTCGGATTGGCCGAGACGTATTCGACGTTGACCTTGGAACCGCCGCGGACGCGGCCGTAATCGGCGCCCTCGCGCAGCACGGTCTGCAGCGCTTCCGCCCAGGCAGCCGGCTTCAGCGTCAGGTTGATGAAGCCCGGGCCGGCGACGTCGACCTTGGCGATCAGCGCATCCGCGCGCAGCCGCTCGGCGATCTGCTCGGCGAGGTCGCGCGGCTTTGCCTTTGCCTCTTTCGCAAGCACCATGGCGGCGTTGGTCGCCATGTCGCCATGGGAAGCATCGCGCGGCGGCTCGACCACCACACGCGAGAAATCGATGCCCTCGGGCCAGTTGGCTTCCGCCGCGAGCGCGCGGCAGACCGCGTGCACGCGCGCGAGCACGTCGGCGAACAGGTGCAGTGCTGAGGATGTGTCGGGCATGGGCGCCGCCTAACGCAAATCCGGGGTCGAGTCAAAGAGCCGCTGGTGCTCGGTCAGGGCGAAACGGTCGGTCATTCCGGCAATGAAATTGCCGATCCGGCGGGCCCGGTCGCCCTCATCGTCCGCCTCCGCCGCGACCAGCCATTCCGGCGGCAGCTCGCCGGGAGATTTGAGGTATTTTGCGAACAGGTCGAACAGGATCTGTTCCGCCTCGCCCATCACCCGCATCACCCGCTTGTGGCGGTACATGTGCTGATAGAGAAAGCGCTTGATGGCGGCCTCCTCCTCGGCGACCTCGGCGGGGAACGCGATCAGCGCCCGGCTCTGCTGGCGCACGTCCTGGGCGGATTGCGGTTTCACGGCGGCGAGGTTCTGCTGCGCCTCCGAGAACACCGCGCCGATCAGGTGCGAGATCAGCTCGCGCACCAGCTCGGCGCCGCGCCTGACGTCCTCGAGATCGGGGTAATGTGCAGAAGTCTCGGCGATGATCTCCGCGGTCAGCGGCATCACCTTGAGGTCGTCGAGGTGGAACAGGCCGGCGCGCAGGCCGTCGTCGATGTCGTGGGCATCATAGGCGATGTCGTCGGCGATCGCGGCGACCTGTGCCTCCAGCGAGGCGAAGCTCCACAATTCGAGATCGTAGGTCTTGATGTAGTCGGCGATGCCGACGGGAATGCCGTGCTCGCGATAACGCCCGACCGGCGCGCCGCTGCGATCGGTCAGCGGACCGTTGTGCTTAACGATTCCCTCCAGCGACTCCCAGGTCAGGTTCAGCCCGTCGAATTCGGGATAGCGGTGCTCCAGCGCCGCAACGACGCGGAGCGTCTGGGCGTTGTGGTCGAAGCCGCCAAAATCCTTCAGGCAGGCGTCCAGTGCCCGCTCGCCGGCATGGCCGAACGGCGGATGGCCGAGGTCGTGGGCGAGCGCGAGGGTTTCCGTGAGGTCCTCATCCAGCCCGAGCTGCCGGGCCAGAGCGCGGGCGATCTGCGCCACCTCCAGCGAATGGGTCAGCCGGGTGCGGTAGTGGTCGCCCTCATGGAACACGAACACCTGGGTCTTGTACTTCAGGCGGCGGAACGCGGTGGAATGGATCACCCGGTCGCAATCCCGCCGGAACGGGCTGCGGGTCCGGCTCGGCGGCTCCGCGACCAACCGGCCGCGGCTGCGCTCGGGATCGCAGGCATAGGACGCGTGAGGGGCAGCCATTCCGACGGACACGGCGAATTTAGTCCCTATCCATTTGATTCTGCGTATGGTGGTACTTAACTATGCTGGACGCGTGATACCAAATGAATTGGGCAAGTGACCTTATTGGGCAAGTGAGCTTATTGGGTAAGTGACCTCGGTGTGACTGCGGGACTATCGGAGACCAACGATGACGACTGACGTGACCATCAGTGACAAGGCCGCGCGCCGGATTGGGGAGATCCTCAAGGGCGAAGGGTCTGGCGCGATGCTGCGGATCTCCGTCGAGGGCGGTGGCTGTTCCGGCTTCCAATACAAGTTCGACATTGACCGTGCCCGCACCGACGACGATCTCGTGATCGAGCAGGACAATGCGGTGGTGCTGGTCGATTCCGCCTCGCAGCCGTTCCTGGCGGGGTCGCAGGTCGATTTCGTCGACGACCTGATCGGCGCCTCGTTCCGCGTCAACAATCCCAACGCCACCGCGTCCTGCGGCTGCGGCACCAGCTTCTCGATCTGACGTCGTCGGCTAGGCGCCAGTGATCTGCCTTTCCTCGTCCGTCCAGTCCGCCTCGACCGGCATCTGCTCCGGCTGAAGCGGTGCGTCCCCCGACACCAATTGGCCGTCCAGCGCGCCCAGCAATGCCGCGACCAGCGCGGGCTTGCGCAACGGTTTGGCCAGGAAGTCGGACATGCCCGCTTCGCGGCAGATCTTGACATCTTCGGGGAAGGCGTTGGCGGTCAGCGCGATGATCGGCAGGGCTTCGAAGCGCCCGCCCTGTGAGCGGATCACACGCGTCGCGGCAAGGCCGTCCATTTCAGGCATGCGCACGTCCATCAGCACGACATCGTAATCGCTCTCGGCAACCGCCTCGACGGCCCCGACGCCGTCAGTCACGACCCGCAGCTCGACGTCGAAGGCGCCGAGCATCTTGCTGACGACCATGCGATTGACCGCATCGTCCTCCGCGACCAGCACGTTCAGCGGTCGATCGAGATTTGCGATGCGGGCCTTGAGGTCGTCGGCTTGGTCGCGGTCTGCATTGTGGTCGGATGCCTGCGCCTGGCTCCAGGGCAGCACCAGCGTGAAGCGGAAGGCCGAGCCCTCGCCCGGCGTCGAGGTGACACCCATGGTGCCGCCCATCTGCTCGATGATGCGCCGGGAGATCGCAAGCCCAAGCCCGGTTCCGCCGAAACGGCGGCTGATCGATGCGTCGGCCTGGGCGAAGTCAGAGAAGAGCTGGCCGAGCTTCTCGGGGGCGATGCCGATGCCGCTGTCTGTCACGCTCCATTCGACAGTGGCGAGCAGATCGCGGCGGGCCTGACAGACAGCTGCGATCGTGACTTCGCCTTCGTCGGTGAACTTCACCGCGTTGGAGGCGAGATTGAGCAGCACCTGGCGGATACGCGCGACATCGCCGCGCAGCGTCGGCGGCAGGTTGGGATCGAGCTCGACCTTGACCGCGAGCCCCTTGCTCTTGGCGCTCGCGCGCACGACAGTCGCCGCTGCTTCGACCAGCGCGTGCGGCGCGAAGTCGATCGCCTCGAACGCGAAGCGTCCGGCCTCGAGCTTGGAGAGATCGAGGATATCGTTGAGGATGCGTTGGAGATTGTCGCCGGACTCGCGGATCGACGTGACGGCCTCGTGCTGCTCCGGATCGAGTTTTGTCTCCAGCAGCATGCTGGCGAGCCCGAGCACGCCGTTCATCGGCGTGCGGATCTCGTGGCTCATCACCGCGAGGAAGTCCGACTTGGCGCGGCTCTCGGCCTCGGCCTTTTCCGCGCGCCAGCGCTCGGTCACGTCGCGGCCGAAGCCGCGATAGCCGAGGAATTGACCGTCGCGGTCGTACGCCGGCTTCGCAGTGAGCGACCACAGCCGCGCCTCGCCGCCGGCGACGACCTTGATGGTCATCTCGTGCAGCGGTTCGGCGTGCTCCATCAGGCCGACGACGTTGTAGGCCGCGCTCTTGTCCTCGGGGCAGAGCATGTCGAGCACGTCGGCGAAGTGCGATCCCTTCAGCAGCGGAAGCGGCAGCTGTGCGACGTCGGCGAAGCGTTCGGGCACGTCGGTGAGATGCCCTTCGGCATCGGTCTGCCACAGCCAGTCGCTGGCGTTCTCCTGAAAATCCTTCAGCAGCAGCGAGATGATCTCGGTCTGGCGCTCGAGCTCGAGCTGGGCCTTGAGATTGCCGAGGAACAGATTGCCTTGCGAGACGATGTTACGCGCCATGAAGAACGCGAACAGCAGCAGGAACACTGCGGTCGCGAGATAAGGCCCGGCGCCGCACAACAGCAGCGCACCGGCGCAGGCGATCGTCGTCGTCGCGAGATAGACGAGGCCGGCGCGCGGGAAGGTCGAGAGCGTGAAGGCGCCGCCGGACATCATGCCGACCATCAGGCAGGCCAGAATAAGCTGGCTGGTCGGCTCGATGCGGCTGAACAGGGCGAGCGGCAGCGTGCCCCAGATCGCGGCGAGGAAGAATGCCTGCCGCAACATCTGCCGCGCGGCGCGGGGCGAGGCCTCCTGCGGCGGGTTCTGATGCGATCGCCGCCACGCGCGCGCCGCGAGCGAGGCGGTGGCGGCGAGGGTCATGCCCCAGATCGCGAGAAAGTCGTTCCAGCCCCGGCCCCAAAACAAGATCAGCACGATGGCGACGTTGAGCATGGTGACTGCCATCGTCACCGGGATCAGCCGCGTCACTGCGTCGATCTGCTTGGCGCGGATGCGGCGCAACTCGCGCTCGCTGAGATCGGCGGTCAGGCCATCCTCGATCTCGAAGCCGCCGAGCCAATACAGGAATGCGCCGATCAGGCCGTCGCGCGGCTCGGTTCGCTTCATGGATTTGTCCGGCCATCCCATTCGAAAAACCTTTTCAGTATCAATGGCCCAGGCCCGGCTTAAGCCGGGTTAATTTTGTGGGAGATTTTGCAGCGTCCTTGACGGGCGCGTTTGCAGTTTGTTCTAACCATGGCCCCTGCCCGGAGCCCGCCGACATGCCCATCAGAATAGCCACCTGGAACGTGAACTCGGTCCGGCAGCGGATCGACCTGCTGCTGACCTGGCTGAAGGAGTGCCAGCCGGACATCGTCTGCCTCCAGGAGATCAAATGCGTCGACGAGGCCTTCCCGCGGCTGGAGATCGAGGCGCTCGGCTACAACGTGATCACGCACGGCCAGAAGACATTCAACGGTGTCGCCCTGCTCTCGAAGCTCCGGTTCGACGAGACCAAGTCGGGGCTGGCCGGCGACGACGAGGACGCCCATGCCCGCTTCCTCGAAGGTGTGGTCACCCTGAAGCGCGGGGTGCTGCGCATCGCCTGCCTCTACCTGCCCAACGGCAATCCGGTCGGGACCGAGAAATATCCCTACAAGCTCAAATGGATGTCACGGCTTCTTGAGTATTCGAAGGAGCGCCTCAAGACCGAGGAGCCGCTGATCCTCGCAGGCGACTTCAACGTCATCCCGCATGCCCGCGACGTCCATAACCCCGCCGCCTGGACCGAGGATGCCCTGTTCAAGGCCGAGACGCGGGAGAGTTTTCAGTCCCTGCTCGGCCTCGGCCTGACCGATGCGCTTCGGGCCGTCACCGACGAGCCCGGGCTCTACACCTTCTGGGACTATCAGGCCGGCGCCTGGCAGAAGAACCATGGCCTGCGGATCGACCATCTGCTGCTGTCGCCGCAGGCCAGCGACCGGCTCGCCAATGTCGGCATCGACAGCTATGTGCGCAGCTGGGAGAAGCCGTCGGACCACGTGCCGGTGTGGGCGGATCTCGATCTTGAGGCGGCGTGAGGCCGCCTCAGCCAATCACTCCCGGCGGCCCTGCACCCATTGCTCCAGCATTTGCAGGCACATGGCGCGATCGTCGTCGGAGGCCTTTGCGAAGGCGCGGTTGTAGTTTTCCTTGATCCAGATCTCGTCGCTACCTGCGCTGTCACGCGCCAGCGTCAGCCACATCAGGCCGCGTGCGGCCTGCCGCGGCAGGCGGTCGCCGTTGAACAGCATCTGGCCGAGCAGCGCCTGGGCCTCGTGCTGGCCCTTCTGCGCGGCGAGCCCCAGCCAGCGCGCGCCATAGCGGAAATCCTCGCGCGAGGCGTCCGGCGTCTTCAGGTACAGGCGGGCGAGATCGTATTGCGCATCCGCATTGCCGAAATAGGACGCGGCATAGGAGAACATCTCCCGCGCCCGCTCCTGGTCCGGCTTGACCTTCGAATTCGGGATGCCGCTCAGATAATAGCGGCCGAGCGCGACGAAGGCGTTGGCGACGATCTGCGCCTGCGGCGCCGACGGGCTGTCCTCGGCATGCGCGTTGGCGATGCGGGTGAAATACTCGAACGCACGAACGTCGTCCTGGGCGACGCCGTCGCCATTGGCGTACATGCGGCCGAGCTTCCACTGCGCGATGGGGTGGCCACCCTCTGCGGCGTATTGCAGAGCGCTGAGCGAAGTTTCCTGGGTCACCACCGCCGGCGGCACATTGCGCACCTTGCCCGCTGCGCCCGGCAAGATCGTGACCACCGGGATGGTCGCATCCTTCTGGCTGACGGGCGCGCCGTCGAAGGCGAGCGCCGGCGCGGCCAGCGCGGTAGCAGCCAATACAAACGCAACTATGGTACGCCTAGATGTCCGCATAGCACTGCTTCTCGTGCGCGCCGCCCGGATGGGTCACTGCCCCACCGACCGCTGGTCCAACCTGCTGAGCATATTTCCAGAGCGCGCCTGTCGTGTGGTTAGTCGCGCGAGCGCTCCATTTGGTCTTGCGCTGGGCAAGCTCCTGGTCGCTCAATTTTACGTCAAGGGTGCCGGCGACCGCGTCGATCTCGATGATATCGCCGTCCTCGAGCAGCCCGATCGGGCCGCCGATGGCGGCTTCCGGCCCGACATGGCCGATGCAGAAGCCGCGGGTGGCGCCGGAGAAGCGGCCGTCGGTGATGAGCGCGATCTTGCCGCCCATGCCCTGGCCGGTCAGCGCCGCGGTGGTCTGGAGCATTTCCCGCATGCCGGGACCGCCCTTGGGCCCCTCGTAGCGGATCACGATGACTTCGCCTTCGCGGTAGGTGCGCTTCTGGACGGCCTCGAAAGCATCCTCCTCACGGTCGAAGCACCTGGCCGGACCGGTAAACCTGAGGTTGGACATTCCCGCGACTTTCACGATCGCACCTTCTGGCGCCAAATTACCCTTCAGACCGACCACACCGCCGGTGACGGTGATGGGCTTGTCTGCCGGGTGCACCACGTCCTGGTGCGGATTCCATTTCACGCTCTTGAGGTTTTCGGCGATCGTTCGACCGGTGACGGTGAGGCAGTCACCGTGGAGAAATCCGTTGTCGAGCAGCGTCTTCATCAGAAGCGGTATGCCGCCAACTTCAAACATGTCTTTGGCGACATAACGGCCACCCGGCTTCAAATCCGCGACATACGGTGTCTTTTTGAAGATTTCGGCGACGTCGAACAGGTCGAACTTGATGCCGGCCTCGTGCGCGATCGCCGGCAGGTGCAGCGCAGCATTAGTCGAGCCACCGGACGCGGCGACCACGGCGGCGGCATTCTCCAGCGCCTTGCGCGTGACGATGTCGCGCGGCCGGATGTTTTGGGCGATCAGCTCCATGACCTGCTCGCCCGCGGTCATGCAGAAGGCGTCGCGAATTTCATAGGGTGCCGGAGCACCAGCCGAGTACGGCAGCGCCAGGCCGATCGCCTCGGAGACGGTCGCCATCGTGTTGGCGGTGAACTGCGCGCCGCAAGCGCCTGCCGAGGGACACGCCACGCGCTCGATCTCGTCGAGGTCCTCGTCCGACATCGCGCCGACCGAGTGCTTGCCGACGGCTTCGAACATGTCCTGCACGGTGACCTGTTGTCCCCGGAAATTGCCGGGCAGGATCGAGCCGCCATAGATGAAGATCGACGGCACGTTGAGGCGGACCATCGCCATCATCATACCCGGCAGCGACTTGTCGCAGCCGGCGAGGCCAACGAGGGCGTCATAGGCGTGGCCGCGGATCGTCAGCTCGACGGAATCGGCGATGCATTCGCGCGACGGCAGCGAGGAGCGCATGCCGTCATGGCCCATGGCGATGCCGTCGGTCACGGTGATGGTGCAGAACTCACGCGGCGTGCCGCCGGCGGATGCGACGCCCTTCTTCACCGCCTGCGCCTGGCGCATCAGGGAGATGTTGCAGGGCGCGGCCTCGTTCCAGCACGAGGCGACGCCGACAAAGGGCTGGTGGATCTGCGCGGTGGTCAGACCCATGGCGTAGAGGTAGGAGCGATGGGGCGCGCGCGCAGGGCCCTCCGTCACGTGACGGCTCGGCAGCCTCTGCTTGATGTCAGTCTTCGCGTCCATCGCAAAACCAGTTTCTCCGGCGAACCCTTTCAGACCCGAAAAATCAGAGCCAAGATTTGAATCGACCTTGGGATTTCCCGTCGCCTTCGAGGACCACCGCTGCCGCTAAAACATTAGAGTGATTTTATTCATGTTTGGGTGTGGCCAAAAAGCGGCGTTGATGCGAACGGACGGAGATGACGGGTTAATCCGATCTGAGTGTTGCATGGACGGCACAATCGTGGCCCGGAGGACACGGGTAAGCTTACTGCGATACCCTCGCCGGGGAGGACAATCCACAACTTCAGATTTTGCGGCGGGCGGGGCGCGCCTCACTTCGGCAAGGTGACGGCGCGCATCTGGGGTGAGTCGGTGCCTTCATCACCATCGACCGCGTGTCCCGGACAAGCTGCAACGCCCTTGCGCTGCGCTGCAGGGCCGGGACCCAGGGGCGACACGGTACACAATGCGGCGACATGGGCCCCGGCTCTGCAGCGCACCGCAAGGGCGCTGCGCGGCGTCCGGGGCACGAGAGCGGGATGCCGCTTAACTTTCGCTTTCAAAACGCAGACACGCCTTCGCCTTCTCGCGGCGCATTTCGCCCGAGCTTTGCTTGATCTCTCCACCCTCTTGTCCAAGAGGGCACAGGGAAGGCCGGGTGCCGGCTGGCACCCGCGGTCCGCTGCGCGAAAAGCACACGCAGAAAAACCGCACAGCAGCATACAGGTGTAGCCAATCACTCGGCCTTCCCTGCGCAGTGGTTGGACGGCTTATGCCGTGCTCTCCCGGGAGCCGAGTTCGTTTTGGCCTCCCTCGTCCTCGCAGAAGTCACCGGCCCCGCGCCGGTTGACGCAGATGCCGCATCCGCAAGCACTTGACCGTAGCAACGACGGCCAGGACCACACGGTTTTGCCGTACGCACGGTTCGCCATTTCGCCGCAGTTTTTCCAGCCCTGTCGACAGAGCCGGAAACTTACAGACGAGACGAACCTGGCAGCGCCGCTCGTCGGCACGAAGCTTTGGGCTCACGGAGAGCAATCCGCCCTGCCCTTGGCCTCTCGCACCCGAACGCTGCCGCGTCCACCGCAAGCCCGGCTCGCGAACGTGACGACCACAAGATCGCCCCTCAAGGATGAGCCGGGATGGGCGACACATACGCCGTTTCCGAATTTCGGTAAAGCGGAATATTTTGGCTGCGCCGGCTTGACACGGGCGTATCGGGAAATGGTCAGGTGTTTTGCCCGACGGGTAACGGCGACGGCATCGTGAACGTCACATCAAGGCGCCTGGCCGTTCGGGTTTATCGAGATCGCCTTGCGGCGATGGGCTAAAGTCCGATCATCGCTCTGACTGGACTTCAGTGCCTTGGTTGGCGCTTAGGCATTCCGCATCGCGCGGCCGAACGGATCGATCAGGCGGACGATCTCACAGGCGGCAACGAGGCCGGCGAGCCAGACGGCGCTGGTCAGCCCGATGCGCGCAACGATGGCGGCGGTGAAAGCACCCTCTCCGCCCAGGAACGGCGTCGCGGCAAGCAGCGCGAACTCATAGACCGCGTAGGCGGCAACGAACGTGATCGCCAGCATCAGCGGCGTGCGGCCTTGCGGCAGCATGCGGAGGACCGTCGATGCGACTGCAGCCGATAGCAGCGCAGCCGCACCGATGACAAAACCCCAGGCGATGGTGCTGGCGTCAATCGGATAGTGCAGCACGCCGAAACCGATGGTCTGGTTGACCAGCCAGGCGCCGGTCACGACGAGCAGCGCCGTACGCAGCGGCAGCATCGCGGCGGCGACAACCGCAAAAGCCGCAAACGGCGTGGCGCAGGCGAACACAAAGCTTGTGAGCGCGCATGACACGGTCAGCAACGCGAAGCCGAACATCGGCGCAAGGCGCGGCGCAACCGGGTGAAGCCGGAAACGGTCGGCGTGAGATGGCAGGATCTGACGAGGCATGGATGAACTCCCGGCGGCGATCCTAGCACATTTGCATTGGTTGGATCGCTTCCCGCAGCAGTTCGCAACCGCCCAATCAGGGGGCCTGACGGATAGTTATGCGCGCCCTCTTGTCCTTGAACGGGCGCACTATGCCCGCCCTCTTGTCTTTGAACAAACGGGCGGGCTACGGCCGCCCTCTTGTCCTTGAATAAACGGGTGGGCTATGCCCGCCCTCTTGGGCGCTGGGCCTGAGCCCAGGCCGCGGTGACGTCACGCGGCGGGAGGTCGACGCGCCGGATCGGCGTCAGCTCGCCGGAGGCGGAGATGATCGCAGTCTCCTCGCGGCGGCAGCGTGGGCACACGAAGCGGACCTCGTGCGGGGATGCCGACCAGCTCGAACGTTTCACATTGGCCGCCATCGGCCAGGCCGCGCAATGCGAGCACGACACCAGGAACCGACCGGGATCGAGCATACCCATTCCAAAGGACTCCGCGTCCTGCCGTCCCTTCAATGACTAACTCATGTGAATCGTTCCGGTGCCGACACACTCAAGACACCCACCACCAGCCCCTTAACTCCGGGAAGCGGAGCGGCTCAATGGGCGCCCTTGAGGGTGCAGGATGTGGTGCAGGTAACCGTGTTGCCGTGGTCGCACGCCTTGCAGGCGGCCACGCACTGGTTCATGTCGCGGGGATTGTAGGAGGTGTAGTTCCGCATTGCGCAGACCGGGGTCGAGCCGGTGATCTCCTGCTCCTGGTTGCAGGCTGCTGTCATGAGTCCAAGTATGATGACCGCAAGGAGGCGCATGGGATCGCCCTGTGAGGCACGACAAAACAATGGTCACGAGGCGCGCTGCACCGCAACGAGCCCCGGCATTCCCACAGCGGAGAATCACACAAGCTTCCCGCATCTGCATTGAGGATGCGCGCCAAGTGTTAAGAACGGATTGCAGCCGGCGTCAGGCCGCAGCTTTGGTCGCGATCGCCTGCCGCATGTCCACCGCCAGCTGGCGGTACTGCTCCGAAAGCCTGAGATAAAACTCGCGCTTGGTGCTGTCGGTGGCGAGCTTGGCAATCAGCTCGCATTCGGCGGTGAGCGTCTCGAACCGCTCCAGCCTGTCCTCAAGTTCTGTCATCGGCGTATCCCCATCAAACGCCTCAAGGACATCAAACCTAAGCCCGGGAAATAGGTCACGGCGAACATCGTTATCGAGTAGAATCAATTTTTCCCGCGCGGCCGGCTATTTCTGCTCCAACCGCCAGGCGCCGTCCCACCCCTCGTCCGGCGGATTGGCCTCGAACCGCGTGATGCGGGCGAGCAGCGTGCGCGAGGGGCCGTCGCCGGGGACGGCTTCGAGCGCCGCGTTGAAGGCGGCACGGGCCTCGTCGAAGCGGCGGGCGCGATAGGCGGTGAGGCCTTCGGCGTAGTGCGAACGCAGGCTCCCATGCGCGGCAGTGAGCGCGCCTGCCCGGCCCATCACCTCGAAGATCGTTTGCGACGCGCTCTGGCCGGCCACCGCAAGACGATCGACCTCGCGCAGTTCGAGGTGCGATCCGATCGCATCCGCCGTCGCCTGCGAGATCAGGATGCGGGTGCCATAGATCTTGTTGACGGCTTCCAGGCGCGAGGCGAGGTTCACGGCGTCGCCCATCACGGTAAAGCTCATCATCAGTTCGGAGCCGATGCTGCCGGTCAGGACTTCGCCGGTTGCGATCCCGATGCGGAGATCGCAAAGCCCGGGCATGGCGCGGATGCCCAGCAGATCCGGCAACTGCTTCTGCAGTGCCGGCACCTGGTCGATCATGTCGATCGCGGCGATGCCTGCAAGCAGCGCCGGCTCATCCTCCTCGATGAAGGGCGGGCCCCAATAGGCCATGATGGCGTCGCCGATATATTTGTCGATGACGCCGCGATGGTTCCGGATCGGGCCGGACATCAGCGTGAAATAGTGGTTCATCACCTTGACGAGGCCGCGCGGGGTCATGCCCTCGCTCATCGAGGTGAAGCCGCTCATGTCGCAGAACATGATGGTCATGACCCGGCGCTGGCCGTCGATGGCGACTTCCGGCCGGTCGATCAGGCCCTGCACCACCTTGGGATCGATGTAGCGGCCAAAGGTCTCGCGGATGCGCTCGTTGTGCCGCAACTGCTCGATCATGCGGTTGAAGGCGGCTGCAAGCTCGCCGATCTCGTCCTGCGTCGAAACCGTGATGGCCTTGTCGAACCGGCCGGCCTCGACCTCGCGGGTGCCGGCGAGCAACAGCCGCACCGGACGCGTGATGCCGCTGCTGACCAGTAGCGCAAAGGCGAATCCGACGATCGCCGCGAGCAGGGTCACGATGCCCGAAATGATGATCGCCTGACGCTGACGGCCGATCACCTGCGATGTGCTGGCAAATACCTGCTTCAGCATGTCGGCGCGGATCGCATCGATCTTCTGATTGAACTGATCGCGCAACAGATCGAGATGTTCCAGCGTGCCGCGCGCTTCCGTCATCTGCTTGTCATCGACCTGCTTGATGAGTTTTGCGTGGTCCTCGTTCAGGTCACGGCGCAGCTCGGCGACGGCGGTCTCGATGCGGGTCTCGATCCGCGCCAGCGCGGCATTGTCGGAAGGCGTTCTGGTATCGTCGATAATCGCGTTGATGTGCTTGCGCGCGCTCTCGGCCTCCTCCTCGATCCTGCGGTCGGTTTCCTCGAATTCGCGAAGGCGCGCCGCATAGGCCTTTTCGTCCGACGGCGACTGCATCCTGGTCATGACCATGCGCCGCAATGCCAGCGCCCGCTCCAGCGAGCGGATATTGGCCCGCGCCAGATGGCCATAGGCCGGGATGTAGCGGTTGGTCAGCTCGTCAAGGAGGACGCCGACCTGGCTCGACATCACCATCGACAAGATCGAGGTGACCAGCATCAGGACGATCAATCCGAGGGCGATGCCGACAATCTTGCGCCGGATCGACTGGTTGAAAAGCGGCATGGGTGCGGGGCAAAGGCTGAAAGGACGGCGTGGGGGAACTCAATACACCGGATTTGACCGGGGGAACACGCGCAATCTGGCCCTTCGAGGCGCCCAGAGCCGTGCACAACCATCGCGCGAGTCCAATTCGTTAACAAAAGGTTAGAGGGCCTGCCCTTTTCACCCTTGCGAAAGTTCCCGCGTTCCCGATCCGTATTTTGCCGCATTGTTAAACGAGCGTGAGGAATGCGAAACGATGTCGTGGCATCGTTTTGGTGTCGTCTTTGATTCTCAAGCCGCATGTCGTCGCGGACCTTGGTTTGTAGTGGTTTCGCGGGGGGGGGGACCATCGAATGAACCAGTGCCTACGCTCGCTCGCGTGTGTCGTTGCCGTGGCCGCTTTGGCTTTCAGCCCTACCGAGCTGGCAGCGAAGAGCAGTCACAAATCGTCAGCGCCGAAGAAGACGCATGAGGCGAAAGCCGGCAAGCAGCGCCATGCCTCCGCCGGCAAGGCGCGGCACGGCAAGCATGCCGAGGCCAGGCGCAAGTCGAAGAAGCAGGACGACGAACCCTCGGACAAGCAGGCAGCCCCGCCGCTGACCGGCGATCTCGCTGCGCTGAAGGACGCCATCGATCTCGCGCGGAAGGGCAAGACCGAGGACGCCAGCGCGGCGCGCGACCGCATCGCTGACCCCGCCGGACAGAAACTCGCCGACTGGTTCATGCTGCGCCATTCCGAGAGCACGGCGAGTTTCAAGCGCTACGCCGCCTTCCTCGCCGCCAATCCGGACTGGCCGAGCAGCGCCCTGCTGCGCCGGCGCGCCGAGGCGCGGCTGTGGCAGGAGAAGGCCGACGCGGCGACCGTGCATACATTCACGATGGACCGGCCGACCAGCGCCAAGGGCAAGTTCGCGCTCGCCCGCGTGCTGGTGACCGAGGGCGACAGCGACAGGGCCGCGCGTCTGGTGCGCGAGGCCTGGCGCACCGATGAATTGTCCGAGCGCAGCGAGGAAGATTCCTATGAGGCGTTCCGCGATCTCCTGACCACTGAGGATCATCGCGCCCGCATGGACAAGCGCCTCGGCGCCAAGGACTACGCGGGTGCACGGCGCGCAGCCAAGCGGATCGGCGAGGATGCGCTCGCGATCGTCAAGGCCTGCGCCGCCGTCACCGGCAAGGCCAACAAGGCCCAGGATTATCTCGAGGATGTTTCGACTGACGCGCGCCGCGATCTCGGTTACGTGCTGTGCCGCGCGCAATGGCATCTCCAGAACGACCGCATCGACGACGCCGCCGAAGTGATCCTGGCCGCCGCGCCCGATACGATGGCGGCGCAGGACACCGATGCCTGGTGGCGCGAGCGCCGCCTGCTCGCGCGCAAGCTGCTCGACCAGGGCAGGTTCAAAACGGCTTACGACGTGGTGCGCACGGCCGCGGTGCCGGCGATGGAGGTCTACCGCGTCGACTACCACTTCATGTGCGGCTGGATCGCGCTGCGCTACCTCGACGAGCCCAAAGCGGCGATGGTGCATTTCGCCGCGATCGACGAAGGCTCGGCCAATCCGCTCGCGCTGTCGCGGGCGCATTACTGGCGCGGCCGTGCGGCCGAGGCAATGGGCGCAACGAACGACGCGCGCATGAGCTATCAGGCGGCCGCGCGTTATCCGACCGCCTATTATGGCCAGCTCGCTCGCGCCAGGTTGGGCCTCGACCGGATCGAGCTGCGTCCGCCCTCGCCCGTGCTGGCCGCGGTCGACACGCCGCCCGCCGACGAACGCGTGCGCGCCGCCGACATGCTGTACGGGATCGGCGAGCGCGACACGGTGTTCTACTACGCCGAGGATTTCGCCAAGGAGAGCACCGACGTCGCAGCGCTCGAAGCGCTTGGTGAGCTCGCCGGCCGGCGCAACGATGCGCGCGTCATGCTGGAGGTCGGCAAATCGGCGCTGGCGCGCGGGCTCGCGCTCGACCATTACGCGTTCCCGACCATCGGCATTCCCGAGCACAAGCAGGTGGCGCCCGCGATCGAGACCAGCGTGATCTATTCGGTGGCGCGCACCGAAAGCTCGTTCGACCAGCGCGACAAGTCGGCCGCCAACGCGGTCGGGCTGATGCAGGTGACGCCGGAAGCGGGCCGCGACACTGCAAAGCGCTTCGGCCTGACCTATGACTGGGACAAGATGGTCTCCGATCCCGTCTACAACACGCAGATGGGCGCGGCCGAGCTCAGCGCACTTCTGTCGGAATATCGCGGCAACCAGATCATGACCTTCGCCGGCTACAATGCCGGCCGCGGCCGCGTGCGCGAATGGGTGCAGGCGCGTGGCGATCCGCGCGACCCCAAGATCGATCCGGTCGACTGGGTCGAGCGCATCCCGCTGTCGGAGACACGCAACTACGTCCAGCGCGTGATCGAGAACGTGCTGGTCTACCGCGCCCGGTTCGAGGGCAGCGGCCTCGCCACGGCGAAGTCCGAGCAGCGCGTCACGACGCATGAAGTCAGCGCGGCACCTACGGCATCGGCCGCAGCCCCTGCGCCCTAGCCTCGCAACGCCGGGGCTGGACGAGGCGCGAAGCTTGATGCAGCGACTACGGCCGACTTCTCTGCGCGGCCAGCATTGTTCGGCTAGCCGTCACCTCCCTCGGTGGTCAGAAGGTTGTGCGCGCGCAGATATGCCTCGGTCAGCGAGCGCGAGAGCGCGCTCATCTGCATCATCCAGCTCCAGCTCGAAATGGCCGCCAGCACCGTGATCGTCTCGAGCGAACTGTGGTAAGGCCAGAGCATTCCCATGGCCGATTGTTGATAGCGACGGTAGCAATCGGTGTCGCAATAGCGCCGTTGCGTAGAGACATGCCGGACGTAACTCGCGCCCAACGGCTGAGCGCACGCGCTGCAGGTGGCGCCGTGGCTGGGTCGTCCATGATTGACGAGCATGAATCTCAAGGTCGTGTCCTCTCCTGCCGGCAGGCGCACCGCCGATCGTCTCGAGCACGTGTCCGCTCAAGACGCCGCTCGGGTACGCCCCTCGATCAACGGCGCAGCTTCGCCATGAAGCGCGTAGCACTCGTAGTCGCAGTAAGGCAGTTGCGTCCTGGCATCGCGCAGATAGCCAGTGCTGATCTGCTCGCAGCACCATAGACAGAACGTCTTGCGGAAAGGGGTTCTGTCGTTCACCAGTATGAATTTCACGTGGCACCTCCCAACGCGAAGCAGTAGACCGTGTCGACCAGAGAGGCGGACGGCGGCGGCGCGCAAAGATGGTTGCGGCCGTCGGGATTGTCTCTGTTTCGCTCGACCTTCTGGGACGGGATGAGGATGTATTTCCCGTCCTCCCGGCGCCGCGCGAGGATCCTGCCGTCGACGTACCGTATTTCGGTCGGGTAGCAATCCGCGTCGTTGCAACAGCTCAGCACCGGATTGTCCGGCATATGCCAGCTCGAGTAGAATTTCTGGTGCAGGAGCCGATCCTGGGGCGGATGGTGACGATGTGCACCGTCCTGTCCAACCTCCTCGGCCGCCACTCCCGTCATCAACGGAAGCGGCAGCGCGATTGCCAAGAGGAGCTTGCAGGTACGGTTCAACTCAGCCTCCTGATTCAGAACTGCCGAACGGGGCGGATCGGGCGGCAGATCCTCAAGCCGCCTGAAATCGAAACAACCATAGGCGGTCGCGCTCGCGGCGCGCCCTGAAGCGATCGAGACATTTCCTTGAGCAGAGCGGCGTTCGCCAGGAATAGTATCGGATCAGGCCAAACTTCCCGCGACAGACGGCGCAGCCGTTTTCGACAGGACGGTGTTCGGAGTGTTCGGAGTGTTCGGACTTATCGCACATGATCCTCTCCTCTTGCCCTCTTATGGGGTCCTGGCTTCGCTGGTGCGTGGTCACCACGTTCGTCAATGAAATGCGGCTCTCATTCGTGCCCGCCAAATCATGCGGCAAGTCAGGACGGCGGCGGACGCAGGGCTTGACCCTTGGGTGCAGCACACCGAGCAATTCGGCGGTTTGTGCTTCGCAATGGACTCCGCTCGATTGGCCGTGAGACTAGTCAGCATGCAACCACCGCTCAATTGTACGGAGGTAAATGCACGGTATGACTAGGCATGCGCGAGCTATACTTAGGTTTGTCCCGTAGTTTTCCGGAACTGCGCCGTCGCGCAACGTGACGGCGCAAGGCTCGCAAGCTGCACGGAGCCCGCGAACTTCGACGCGCAGGATCCTGCTTTGTGGAACCAATTGCCCGTCTTGCTGCAAAATGCTCTACTCGCCTTGGCCCCAGCGAGCCGGGACGCCTGCGATGATGCCTGGCCAGATCGCGAAATTTGGGAATTCGGCCGCACAATTCCTGCTTGGCGGCCTTGCGGCGCTTCGGTCTTTCGGCAACGGAGCGAAGGATAAGCCTGCCGTCGGAGATGACTGGCGGCTAGACAGCGATCTGCGCGACGCCGTGAAGCAATGGCGCGAGGTGTTCGAGCACAATCCGGTCATGTACTTCATGATCGATCCGGCCGGAACGGTACTTAACGTGAATACGTTCGGCGCCGCACAACTGGGCTACACGGCGGCCGAGCTGACCGGCCAATCCGTGCTCAACGTCTTCTTCGAAGAAGATCGCGACCTCGTCCGCCGATGCGTAGCGTTGTGCCTGAAAACCGTGGACCAGTCGCATACCTGGGAGATTCGCAAGATCCGGAAGGACGGCTCGGTCCTCTGGGTCCGTGAAAACGCCAAGGCCATGCTGCGCGGCGACGGCACCCCGATCGTGCTGGTCGCTTGCGAAAACATCACCCAGCGCAAGCAGGCGGAGGATGCGCTGCGGCAGAGCGAGACCTACCTCGCCCAGGCGCAGGAATTGAGCCGCACCGGCAGCTTCGGCTTGAACCTCGCGAGCCGCGAGATCGTCTGGTCAAGGGAAACTTTTCGCATCTTCCAATGTGACCCGGCGGTGAAGCCGACCCTGGACTTCGTATTTCAGCGCATGCATCCGGAAGACCGCGATATGGTCAGGAAGACCCTTGATCGAGCCTCGCGCGAAGCGGAGGATTTCGACCACGAATATCGCCTGTTGATGCCCGATGGTTCGGTCAAATATCTCCATTCCGTGGCGCGCGCGGTGAGACATGCATCAGGGCGCCTCGAGTTTGTCGGGGCTGTTACTGACGTCACGATCGCAAAAGAAGCGGAACAGAGGTTGCGTCGCAGCGAGGCCTATTTGGCCGAAGCCCAGCGCCTCAGCCATACGAGCAGCTGGGCCTGGGACGTGCGTCGTCAGGAGTTCGCTTACCGATCGGCTGAACTCTATCGCCTGTTCGGATTTGAGCCGGACCAGATCGATGTACCGGCCCAGGCTTTCCAGCAACGGATCCTTCCCGAGGACTTTCGACGAATTGTCGACATGGAACGTCAGGCGGTCCAGCAAAGGGAGCCCTTCGAAATTGATTTTCGGATTGCGTGTCCGGACGGTTCGATAAGGCGTGTCCATACGGAAGGACATCCTGTCACTGGCAATGACGGCGAGGTGGTGGAAATTATCGGCACGCACGTCGACGTCACCGAGCAGTTCGTCGCAAAAGAAGCGCTGCAAAAGGCATTTGACGAGCTCAAGCAATCCGAGCAACGGTTCCGCGACTATGCCGAAACCGCATCGGATTGGTTTTGGGAGACCGGGCCGGATCACCGTATCACCCAAATATCGGAACACGCCGATACGGGCATTGCGCCGACGGGCTTGATCGGCCTGACCCGTTGGGACATTCCGCCCGATGCCGAACTCGAGCCCGAGAAGTGGGAGCAGCATCGCGCGGCGCTCGATGCCCACCTTCCGTTTCGCGATCTGGTTTATCGCAGCAGGGATCGCAACGGATCTCCAATTTACGTGCGCACCAGCGGCAAGCCCTTCCATGACGCGAACGGTCATTTTCGCGGCTATCGTGGCGTCAGCAGCGATGTGACGGCGGCGACCCGCGCCGAGCAGGCCGAGGAAGCACTGCGCAAAGCGCAAGCCGAGCTCGCCCATGTCACGCGCGTCACGATGCTCGGCGAACTCACCGCCTCGATAGCCCACGAAATCACCCAGCCTATCGCCGCCGTGATCTCCAATGCCGACGCCTGCATCTGCTGGCTCGACCGCGAACCGGCCGATCTGAATGCCGCGCGCCGTTCCGTGGCATGGATTGTCGAGGACGCCAATCGGGCCAGCGAGGTGATCCGCAGGATCAGGGCGCTTGCGAAGAAGACCGAGATCGAGGTCGTTCCACTCGACATCAACCAGGTCGTCAGGGAGGCGTTGGCCCTCGTTCGGCGCGAGCTTGCCGCCCATGCCGTGTCGGTGCGAATGGAGTTGACGTCAGGTCTGCCCAGGATTTGCGGCGATCGGATCCAGCTCCAGCAGGTGCTGATCAACCTTGTCATGAACGGCATCGAAGCCATGGAAGCCAATGTTGGCCGCCCGCGCGAGCTGGCGATCCGCTCCAGCCAGGTCAGCGAGGACGGCCACGGCCGCCTGCTCATCACCGTGACGGATCGCGGTGTCGGCCTGGCCAGGGACGGGATGGAACGCATCTTCACTCCCTTTTTCACGACAAAGTCGGGCGGCCTGGGGATGGGACTATCGATCTGCCGGTCGATCATCGAAGCTCACGCGGGCCGGCTGTCAGCCCTTCCCAACGAGGGGAGCGGTGCGACATTCCAGATTGCCCTGCCCTTGCCGCACGGGGACACGTCGTGACCGACCACGCCAACCCGACGCCGGCGCAGGCGAGCGCCAATGATCCGATCGTCATGATCGTCGATGACGATCCGTCGATGCGCCGCGCGCTCACCAATCTCTTTCAATCCGTCGGCCTCAAGGTCGAGGCCTTCGGCTCGGCAGCGGAGATCATGGAAGCCAAACCGCCGGTGGTCCCCAGTTGCCTTGTGCTCGACATTCGCCTGCCGGGCTCGAGCGGCTTCGACCTCCAGGCGGACCTCGCGAAGGCCAACATTCACACGCCCATTATCTTCATCACCGGTCATGGCGATATTCCCATGACCGTCAGGGCCATGAAGAGCGGCGCCATCGATTTTCTGACCAAGCCGGTGCGCGACCAGGACATCCTCGATGCGGTCCAGGCTGCGATCGAACGGGATCGCAAGCGGCGCGATGCCGAGAAGTCGCTCTCGGGCGTGCGGTCCCGCTTCGAAGGCCTGACAAGCCGTCAGCGCGACATCCTGGCCCTGGTCGCGTCCGGCCTGATGAACAAGCAGGTCGCCGCCGAGCTTGGATTGGCTGAGATCACCGTCAAGATCTATCGTGGGCAGATCATGCGCAAAATGGGCGCGAAGTCATTGGCGGATCTCGTCAGAATGACCGAGACGCTCGGAATCGCGCGTACAAGGGGAAATGTACAAACCTAAGTATGCTTTTCAATCTCGCTCCGGGAGCCCATTTTCCGATGGGTGGTTGCGCCGCGGCCGGCGGCTCCGCGATCAGGAGCGATCATCTTGTCAGTCCCTTCGGTCATTTCGATCATCGACGACGATCCCTCCGTCCGCCTGGCGACGAACAATCTTCTGACGTCGCGGGGATACACGGTCTACATCTTTGGCTCCGCTGACGAATTTCTCCAATCGGCCGAACTGAACATGACGTCCTGTGTGATCACGGACGTGCAGATGTCGGCCATGAGCGGTGTTGATCTGTTGATGCATATGCGCGGCCTCGGTCACAGCACGCCCTTCATCTTCATGACGGCCTTTCCCGACGATGCCGTGCGCGAGCGCGCGCTGAAGGCTGGCGCCATCTGCTTTCTCGCGAAGCCGTTTTCCACGCCGGCTCTGATCCAATGTCTGGAGATGGCCCTGTCGGGGCCCGGTGAAGCCAAGACATGATGTGGTAGCCTCGAGCCTCTTCACGGCGAGGAACCTCGTCGTTGTGGCCATGAAGGAAGCGGCACGCACCTCAATCCACCTTGATATTCGCCGCCTTGATGATCGGCCACCATTTGGCGATGTCGGCCTTTTGCCGCGTGCCGAGCGCTTCGGGCGTGAGCTGATCCTGCGGCGTCATCTCCAGGCCCTGGCTTTCGAGCTGCTTCTTCACGGCGGGATCGTTCAGCGCTTCCACGGCTGCGGCATTGAGTTTGGTGACGATCGCCTTCGGCGTACCCTTCGGCACCCACATGCCGGACCACAGCGTCATGTTGAAACCCTTCAGGCCCGCCTCCTCCGCCGTCGGGATGTCGGGCGCCGATGACAGACGCTTGTCGTCGGTGATTGCGTAGGCGCGAATGGTGCCCGCGCGGACCTGGTTGATGGAGTTGGAGGTCTGGTCGACGATGACGTCGATCTGGCCGGCAATGAGGTCGTTCAGGGCGGGCGCGGTGCCGCGATACGGCACGTATTGCAGCTTGATGCCGCTGACGCTCTCGAAATAGACCCCGGCGATGTGGCTGCCGGAACCCGCGCCGGCGGTGCCGGCGGTCGCCGGCGTCGGCCGCGACTTCAGCCATGTCAGCAGATCCTTGAGAGAGGTCGCGGGCACCGCGTTCTTGCTGACGACGATCATCGGGTTGCTCGGCAACAGCACCACTGGTTCGAGATCGGCGACGAGATCGTAGTTGAGCTTGTAGACGGCGCCGTTGGCAACGTGGGTGCCGAGATGGCCGAAGGAGATCGTGTAGCCGTCCGGCGGCGATTGAACGGCGCGGCCGACTCCGATCGAACCGCCGGCGCCGGTGACGTTCTCGATCACCAGGGCCTGGCCGAGCGACGTTCGCATTCGCTCGGCAAGCACCCGTGCCATCGCATCCGACGGCCCGCCGGCGGCGAAGGGCACGATGATGGTGATGGGACGTGAAGGATAATCGTCGGCGCGCGCGGCGCCTGCAACAGCGAGAATGGCAATCAGCGAAGCCCAGGCGGCCTTCATTGTCTTCTCCCCGGCGATGTCATTGTTGTTTTTGTCTCTTCCCGCGTACGGGAAGAGGGATCGTTCGTGAAGAGCCGAAATGACGCGCTAGAACTGCGTATAGTCGATCGGCTTGTGGCGATCGAGCGTGCGGTCGACCTTCGGCAGCGGGTATTTCAGGCCGGTGGCGCAGTTGAACAGCATGACGCGGTCAGTCTTGCTGACGCGGCCGTCGGCGAGGCTGTCCTTGTAGGCGGCGTAGGTCGCGGCGCCTTCGGGGCACAACAGCAGGCCCTCCTCGCGCGCGACCTCGTTGAGCGCCGACGAGATCTTGTCGTCGTCGACCGCAACGGCAAAACCCTTGCTCTGCCGCACCGCGCGCAGGATCAGGAAGTCGCCGATCGCCTGCGGCACGCGGATGCCGGAAGCGATGGTGTGAGCGTCCTCCCAGCGCGTGGCATGCTCGGTGCCGGCCTCGTAGGCGCGCACCATCGGCGCGCAGCCCGATGCCTGCACCGCGACCATGCGCGGACGCTTGCTGCCGATGAAGCCGATCTTCTCGAGCTCGTCGAACGCCTTCCACATGCCGATCAGGCCGGTGCCGCCGCCGGTCGGATAGAAGATCACGTCGGGCACGTCCCAGCCGAGCTGCTCGGCGAGCTCGAGGCCCATCGTCTTCTTGCCTTCGATGCGGTACGGCTCCTTCAAGGTCGAGGTGTCGAACCAGCCGACCTTCGCCTTGCCCTCGCCGACGATCTTGCCGCAATCGTCGATATAGCCGTTGACGCGGTAGACGGTCGCGCCCTGAAGCTCGATCTCGCTGACATTCACCTCCGGCGTATCGGCCGGGCAGAAGATCGTGGTCTTGATGCCGCAGGAGGTCGCATAGGCCGCGAGCGCCGCGCCGGCATTGCCGTTGGTCGGCATCGCCATATGCTTGACGCCGAGCGCCTTGCCCATCGACACCGCCATCACGAGCCCGCGCGCCTTGAACGAGCCGGTCGGCAGGCGCCCCTCGTCCTTCACGATGATCTCGCCGCCGCCGAGCTTTTTCCCGAGCTTCGGCAGCCGGATCAGCGGCGTGGTGACCTCGCCAAGCGAGACGATGTCCTTGCATTTGCGCACCGGCAAAAGCTCGCGGTAGCGCCACATGTCGGCGGGGCGCTGAGCCAGCGCGTCCTTGGTGAGCGCCTTCTTCACGCCCGCGAGGTCGTAGCGCACCAGCAGCGGCTTGCCGGCCTTGGAGAGGTTGTGGACCTGGTCCGCTGGATAGTGATCGCCCTCCATCGCGCATTCGAGATGGGTGACGAAGGTCGGGCGTTCGATGGTGAGGTTGTCGTTGTCCTGCATGGGATGAGCCCTCTTCTTGTTCTGGTGTTCTCAATGTCTATCCCGTCACCCCTGCGCAACGGCGAAGCCGTTGTCGCTGGAGGTGCCGGAGCGAAGCGGAGGCCTCGAAGGGCGACGAGCCCGGCTGCAGCACCTCGGCCGTGCATCCTTCGAGGCTCGCTGCGCGAGCACCTCAGGATGACGGATTGGGCGATCAAATATTCAATACCCGCCCATAAGCATCCAGCACGGCTTCCTTCATCATCTCCGACAGCGTCGGATGCGGGAAAACCGTGTGCATCAGCTCTTCTTCCGTGGTCTCCAGGTTCATGGCGACCACATAGCCCTGGATCAGTTCGGTGACCTCAGCGCCGACCATGTGGGCGCCGAGAAGCTGGCCGGTCTTCTTGTCGAAGATCACCTTGACCAGGCCCTGGTCCTCGCCGAGCGCGATCGCCTTGCCGTTGCCGACGAAGGGGAAGCGGCCGACGCGAATCTCGCGGCCGTTCTCCTTGGCCTTGGCTTCGGTGAGGCCGACGGAGGCCACCTGCGGCTGACAATAAGTGCAGCCCGGAATCAGGTTCTTGTCCATCGGGTGCGGGTGCAGGCCCTTGATCGCCTCGACGCAGATCACGCCCTCATGCTCGGCCTTATGGGCCAACATGGGCGGACCGGCGACGTCGCCGATGGCGTAGATGCCGGGGACGTTGGTCTTGCCGTAGCCGTCGATCACGATGCAGCCGCGGTCGGTTTTGACGCCGAGCTTTTCGAGCCCGAGATTCTCGATGTTGCCGACGACGCCGACCGCCGAGATCACCCGCTCGAACTCGGTCGTGACAGGCTTGCCCTTGCCGTCGTCGATGGTGGCGACGACGCTGTCGGCTTTCTTCTCCAGTTTTGTCACTTTGGTCGAGGACATGATCTTGATGCCCTGCTTCTCCAGACGCTTGCGCGCGAAGCCAGCGATCTCGGCATCTTCGACCGGCAGGATCTGCGGGAGCACCTCGACCACGGTCACGTCGGAGCCCATGGTGTGGAAGAACGAGGCGAACTCGATGCCGATCGCGCCGGAGCCGACGACCAGCAGTGACTTCGGCATCTTCTCCGGCACCATCGCTTCAAAGTAGGTCCAGATCAGCTTCTTGTCGAGCTCGAGCCCCGGCAGCACGCGCGGCCGGGCGCCGGTCGCAACGATGATGTGCTTGGCCTGATACGTCCCCTCGCCCAGCGCGCCCTTGGGACCCTCGACGTCGGACTTCTTCACCGTGACCTTGCCGGGCGCGTCGATCGAGGCCGCTCCCCAGATCACGCTGACCTTGTTCTTCTTCATCAGGAAGCCGACGCCGTCATTGAGCCGCTTCGAGACGCCGCGCGAGCGCTGCACCACCGCCTTCGGGTCGAACGAGACCTTCTCGGCCGAGAGGCCGTAGTCCTTGGCATGCTGCATGTAGTGGTAGATCTCGGCCGAGCGCAGCAGCGCCTTGGTCGGGATACAGCCCCAGTTCAGGCAGATGCCGCCGAGATAGGATTTTTCGACGATCGCGACCTTGAAGCCGAGCTGTGCGGCGCGGATCGCGGTGACATAGCCGCCGGGACCGGAGCCGATGATGATGATGTCGAAGGATGTGTCGGCCATGCTTAGCGCTCGTTCCCGTTCAACCGGTGTCAACGTTCGAGACCGTCATTGCGAGGAGCTCTTGCGACGAAGCAATCCAGTCTGCCGGTCACGTCCTGGATTGCTTCGCTTCGCTCGCAATGACGACACGAATTCTCTCGTCACACCATCATCATGACGGGATTTTCGATCAGCTGCTTGAAGGCGCCGATCAGCTCGGCGCCGAGCGCGCCGTCGATGGCGCGGTGATCGCAGGACAAGGTCACGCTCATCATGTTCGCGATCTCGATCTTGCCGCCACGTACAACAGGCCGCTCCTCGCTGGTGCCGACCGCGAGGATGGTCGCGTGCGGCGGATTGATCACGGCGGTGAAGTGGCTGATGCCGAACATGCCGAGATTCGAGACAGCCGTCGTGCCGCCCTGATATTCCTCGGGCTTCAGCTTGCGCGAGCGGGCGCGTGCCGCAAAATCCTTCATCTCGTTGGAGATGGTCGACAGCGTCTTGGTCTCGGCCTTGCGGATGATCGGCGTGATTAGGCCGCCGGGCATCGCCACCGCAACGCCGACGTCGGAATGGTGGTGCTTGACCATGCCGGATTCGGTCCAGCTCACATTGCAATTCGGGATCTTCTGCAGCGCGACCGCCATCGCCTTGATGACGAAGTCGTTGACCGAGATCTTGTAGAGCGGCTTCTTCTCCTTGTCCTTGGGAGCAGCCGCATTGATCTCCTCACGGGCGGCAAGCAGCTTGCCGATGTCGCAGTCGATGGTGAGGTAGAAGTGCGGGACGTTCTGGATCGACGCGGTCAGGCGTTGCGCAATCGTGCGGCGCATGCCGTCATGCGGGACGACCTCGTAGGATCCGGGCTCGAACAGTGACAGGATCTGCTTGTCCGACATGGTCGGCGCGATCGAGGGCGCGCCCGACGGCGCGGCGGCGGGTGCCTTGAGGCCCTTGCCGGACTTGGCCTGCTCGACGTCGCGCGCAACGACGCGGCCGTGCGGGCCGGTGCCGGTCACCATTGCAACATCGACGCCGGCGTCCTTGGCGAGCCGGCGCGCCAGCGGCGAGGAGAACACACGGCCGCCATGGCCGTTGCTCTGCGCGGCCGGTGCGGCGGCAGCTTGCGGCGCGGCAGCAGCAGTGGGCGGCGGCGCAGCCTTGGGCGGCGCAGACCTGGGCGCGGCAGGCGCGGGCGCCGGAGCAGCCGCCGGTGCTTCGGCGGCTTTCGGAGGTGCGGCCGAAGCGCTGGGTTTGGCGGCAGCTGCCGCCTTCACGTCCTCGCCCTCGCCGGCCAGCACCGCGATCACGTCGTTGACCGGAACGTCCTGCGTGCCCTCGGGTACGAGGATCCTGGCGATGGTGCCCTCGTCGATGGCCTCGACCTCCATGGTCGCCTTGTCGGTCTCGATCTCGGCGATGACGTCGCCGGATTTGACCTTGTCGCCTTCCTTCTTCAGCCACTTGGCGAGGTTGCCCTTCTCCATCGTCGGCGAAAGAGCGGGCATCAGGATGTTGATGGGCATGCTGACCTCAAGAAGAACTTTGCAAAAATTCGTCTCCGGACCGGAGACGAACAGACCAGATTTAGTTGCCGATGTCGCCCTGCCACAGGCGCTCATTGGCAGGGATGGAACGCCAATTCTTCATCATGGTGATGGAGCGGTCGTCGGCAAGGTCGATCCAGGGGATGCCGAACTTGTCGAGAATGTCCTTGGAGCCCGGGAAGGTGACGGATTCCCCGATCACCACCAGCTTCACCTTGAACAGAGCGAGCGCGCCGGCGCACATCGAGCACGGCGACAGCGTGGTGTACATGACGGTGTCGTGGAACGAGATCGCGCCGGCTTCGCGCAGGCAGCTCATCTCGCCGTGCAGGATGACGTTGTTTTCCTGCACACGGTTGTTGTGGCCGCGGGCGATGATCTTGTTATCGCGCGTCAGCACGGCGCCGATCGGCAGGCCGCCCTGCGCGATCGAGGCCTCCGCCTCGCGGATCGCCTCCAGCATGAAATCGAAATGATAGGATTCGATCGCCACGGTCAGTGTCCCTTCCCGCGCGGCGTCGTGGTGCCGGTGTCGGTGGGACGCTCGATCTCGGCCTGGAACATCTCGATGATCCGGGTCAGCGCGTCCTCCTCGGTATATTCGCTCTCGCGCGCATAGGCGCGCGCGGCGTGACGGGCGAGATCGACGAGCAGCAGGCCCCACATGTCGGGCTCTTCGAAGGCCCGCTGGAACGCCATCGACAGCCCGCCGTCCAGCACGAACACGCGCAGGATCTCGACCGCATCATCGCGGACGAGGACGTCGGGTGGCAATGGCTGCTCCTTCGGACCCGCCATGGTCTACCTGTAGCAGACGGCTTTGGCGGCCTCGACCACTTCGGCCGCCGAGGGCAGCGCGAGCTTCTCCAGGTTCGCGGCATAGGGCATCGGCACGTCCTTGCCGGAGACGCGGGCAACAGGCGCATCCAGATAGTCGAAGGCGTTCTCCATGATGCGCGCGGCGATTTCGGCGCCGACACCGCTCTGGGCCCAGCCCTCTTCCACCGTGACGGCGCGACCGGTCTTCTTGACGGAATTGACGATGGTCCCGGTATCCATCGGACGCAGCGTGCGCAGGTCGATCACCTCGGCCTCGATGCCATCCTTGGCGAGCTCGTCGGCGGCCTTCAGCGCGTAGCTCATGCCGTTCGACCACGAGATGATCGTGACGTGGCTGCCGGACCGCACGATGCGCGCCTTGCCGATCGGGATCACGAAGTCGTCGAGCTTCGGCACTTCGCCGGTGTGACCGTAGAGCATCTCGTTCTCGAGGAAGATCACCGGGTTGGGATCGCGGATCGCGGCCTTGAGCAGGCCCTTGTAATCAGCGGCCGAGAACGGCGCGACGACCTTGAGGCCCGGGACGTTCGAATACCAGGACGAATAGTCCTGGCTGTGCTGGGCGGCGACGCGTGCGGCGGCGCCGTTGGGCCCGCGGAACACGATCGAGCAGCCCATCTGGCCGCCGGACATGTAGAGCGTCTTGGCCGCGGAGTTGATGATCTGGTCGATCGCCTGCATGGCGAAGTTGAAGGTCATGAACTCGACGATCGGCTTCAATCCGGTCATCGCGGCGCCGACGCCGATGCCGGCAAAGCCGTGCTCGGTGATCGGCGTGTCGATGACGCGCTTGGCGCCGAATTCCTGAAGCAGCCCTTGCGTCACCTTGTAGGCGCCTTGGTATTCGGCGACCTCTTCGCCCATCACGAAGACGTCGGCGTCGCGGCGCATCTCTTCGGCCATGGCATCGCGCAGGGCTTCGCGGATGGTCTGGGTCACCATCTCGGTGCCGGCGGGCACCTCCGGGTCGGGTTCTGCAACGGCCTGCGGTGCAGGCGCAGCTTTGGGCGCGGGCGCTTCGGCTTTTGCAGCGGCGGGGGCTGCGGATTCGGCAGCCTTCTGCTGCGGAGCGGGCGCCTTGGCGAGATCGGCGGCACTCTCGCCATCGGCCAGAATCGTCGCGATCGGCGTGTTCACGGCAACGTCGGCGGTGCCCTCGGGGATGAGGATCTTGCCGAGCGTACCTTCATCGGTCGCCTCGACCTCCATGGTCGCCTTGTCGGTCTCGATCTCGGCGATCACGTCCCCCGACTTGATCGTCTCACCCTCTTTTTTCAGCCATTTGGCGAGGTTGCCCTTCTCCATCGTGGGCGACAACGCGGGCATCAGCACTTGAATTGGCATATCGACTCCAAAAGAAAGCTTGCGCGCGTTCAGCGGTAAATATCGGTCCAGAGCTCGGCGGCATCCGGCTCGGGATCATGCTGGGCGAAATCGGCGGAGGCATTGACGATGTCGCGCACCTCGGCGTCGATCGCCTTCAGATCCTGCTCGCTGACCTTGGCGGCCAAGAGGCGGTTGCGCACCTGCTCGATCGGATCCTGGTCGTGGCGGACTTTTTCGACCTCCTCGCGCGTTCTGTACTTTGCGGGATCGGACATCGAGTGGCCGCGATAACGGTAGGTCTGCATTTCCAGGATGAAGGGGCCCTTGCCGGCGCGGCACCAGGCCGCAGCCTCGTCGCCGGCGGCCTTCACGGCGCGGACGTCCATGCCGTCGACCTGCTGACCGGGAATGTTGAAGGAGGCGCCGCGCTTGGAGAAATCCTGCTGCGCCGAGGCGCGCGAGACCGAAGTGCCCATGGCGTAGCGGTTGTTCTCGATGACGTAGATCACCGGCAGCTTCCAGAGCTCCGCCATGTTGAAGCTCTCATAGACCTGGCCCTGGTTGGCCGCGCCGTCGCCGAAATAGGTGACGCTGACATTGTCGTTGCTGCGATAGTGATTGGCGAAGGCAAGCCCGGTGCCGAGCGAGACCTGGGCGCCGACGATGCCGTGACCGCCGTAAAAGTGCTTCTCCTTGCTGAACATGTGCATGGAGCCGCCCTTGCCCTTGGAATAGCCGCCGCGGCGGCCCGTGAGCTCGGCCATGACGCCGTTGGCCTCCATGCCGGTGGCGAGCATGTGGCCGTGGTCGCGATAGCCGGTGATGACCTGATCGCCCTGCTTCAAGGCCATCTGCATCCCGACCACCACGGCCTCCTGGCCGATATAAAGATGGCAGAAGCCGCCGATCGCGCCCATGCCGTAGAGCTGGCCGGCCTTTTCCTCGAACCGCCGGATCAGGAGCATGTCGCGGAGCGCCTTGAGCTCCTGCTCCCTGGTGAATTCTGGGGGCGAACCGCCGTCGGTCTTGTCCTGTGCAGTGCTTGCGGCGGCTTTCTTGGGTGCGGCCATGGGAATTCCGGGTCAGAGAAAACTTCAGCCCTCTCTAACCCAACTCAAACGCCCTTGGAAAGCACCGCGGCGATGCGGCGCAAGTTTCGTTATGCCGCACTGCAACGTGGTCGAAATATTGCACAATGTTTGGCGCTGATCGGGCAACATTAGCTCCGCTCGCTCACGCCAAGGTGTGTGGGGTGCCAGATGGCAGACATGCCGACGTCTTCCAAACCACGGCAACGCGCTTCGCGCTTGTCCCGATCGCACCGGATCGATGGAATCAGTAACAGGCTGCTTGCGCGCAAAGGCGGGGCGCCAGCGCCGACGCGCGCTAGTTCGCCGGGATCATCCGGACGAGATCGCGCGGATTGACGTAGTCGAGCTGGAAGCGCGCCCGCTCGTCCAGCATGTCGGGGTCGATCTTCGCGGAGCGCAGCAGCGAAACGCGCTGCTCGCTCCTGGCGCGCTCGCGCTTGAGCTGCGCCAGCTCGCTGGTCAGCGCCACGATCTCCTGGTCGAGCTCCTGGCGGGCGTTGAGGCCGTATTTGCCGGTATAGGCGTTGACGCCGAAATAGCCGACGATGGCGGCCGCCATCGCATAGAGGGCAAGACCGGTCAGGATCGATTTCAGGCGCGCGCGGGAGACCATCAGGAGAAGATGGGACAGGTTGGTTAAGGGCGTGCTAATTGCCCCTCCCCGCTTCGCGTTCCATGCCTGAATCAGCCGTCATGCCCGGCCTTGTGCCGGGCATCCACGTTCTTCGTCAGTTCGGGAAAGACGTGGATGGCCGGGACAAGCCCGGCCATGACGGAGACTTGGGAATAGCCCCTCAGCCGTGATGCTTCGCCACGTGCGCCGCAAACGCGTCGAGATAGGCCTGGAGCACGGGCTTCAGCGAGTCCTTGGCCAAATTGCCGTCGGCATCGAAGGCGTCGCCGACTGCGTTCAAATAGGCTTCCGGCTGCTGCATGATCGGGCCGGAAATACCCGGCAGGATGTTCTGGAGCGTCTTGGCGGCGCTGACGCCGCCGAGCGGGCCCGGCGAGTTCGAGATGATGCCGACCGGCTTACCGTTGAATGAGCTCTTGCCATAGGGCCGCGAGGCGACGTCGATGGCGTTCTTCAGCACGCCCGGGATCGCGCGATTGTATTCAGGCGTGATGAAGATAACGCCGTCCGACTTCTGGATCTTTTCGCGGAAAGACAACCAGTCGGCCGGCGGCGCGCCCTCGAGGTCCTGGTTGAAGAACGAGATGCCGGCCGGCGTGACGACCTCAAGCTTGAGCGAGGCCGGCGCGAGCTTGGCGAGCGCATTGGCGATCTTCAGCGAAAAGCTGTCCTTGCGCAGGCTGCCGGCGATCGTGACGATATTGTAGGCCATGGGGTGTCCTCGAAATCTTCAGCGGGAGTGCCGGGGCGGCACTTAAACGATCCCCAGCGATGGATGCAAGTGCATGGACCGGTGCGATTTGGAAACACTGAGTTTCTGAACGGTTGCCCAAAACAATCAGGCCGCCAAGCGGCGGCCCGATCTCTTGTGCAAACGTCTCACCCCGATCAGATCGTCGGATTCCACGCCGACGGGATCAGGCGATATTTGGCGCCGTCCTTCTCGACATGGCCGATCGAGGGGAACGTGAAGTGGAAGCCGATCACGGTCGCCTTCTCGGCCGCCGCCATGTCGTAGAATTTGTGGCGGGTCGCTTGTGCCAGCGCGGCATCGGTGTCGAACACCACATGCCAGTCCGGATTGCGCAGGAAGAACTCCGGGATGTTGGTGACGTCGGACTGGATCAGCACCTTGGCATCACCAGAGGCGACCGCGAACGAGGTGTGACCCGGCGTGTGGCCCGGCGTCGCGATCGAGGTGATGCCAGGCGCGACCTCCTTGCCTCCCTCGTACTTCGTCACCTTGGATTCGAGGCCGGCAAAGGTCTTCTTCACGTTGGCGAAGTAGTTCTTCATCATCGGGTTGGACTCGGCCTTGGCGGCGTTGTCCTCGCTGGTCCAGAACTCCCAATCCTTGCCCGGCACCATGATCTCCGCATTGGGGAAGGCAAGCGCGCCGTCGGCGAGACGAATGCCGTTGGTGTGGTCGGGATGCAGATGCGAGAGCAGCACGACGTCGATGCTCTTGGGGTCGACGCCGGCGGCCTGGAGGTTCTGCAGCGTGCGACCGACCGCGCCCTTGCTCGGCTCGAGATTGGCAACGCCGTTGCCGGTATCGATCAGCACGAGCTTGGAGCCGGTGTTGATGAGCTGCGGATTGAACGGCACCGTGACCATGCCCTTCGGCATGTAGGCCGCCTCGCCCGCAGCCAGAGCTTCCTCCTTCGGCGCGTTGACGACGAACTTGTCCGGCATCGGGAAAGTGCGCGCGCCGTCGTTGATCGAGGTGCACTCGTAGCTGCCGACCTTATAGCGGTAGAAGCCTGGCGCCTGCGTGCCGGCTTGCGGCACTGCGGCATTGGCGGCGGTCGGTCCAAGCCTGGTCACGACAGCCGCACTGAGGGCGGCGGCGCCCGCGAGCAAATGGCGGCGATTGAGATCGGTCATGGAGAGGTCCCCTTCTGAGCGCGCCTTGCGGTTTTTCCGCTTTCAATGGCGGCGGAATAATCTCCCGCTTCGCTCAGAAGGCAAGACCTTCTTTCGGTGACGTGCCCTCGCACATCACGATTATTTATTTGGGTTGATGGGGAATTTTTCGCCGTTGGCCTGTCCGCCCCAATATCGCTTCGGTGCCTGGCCGTAGATTCGTTTGAAGGCATGTCCGAAGGCGCTCTCCGACGAATATCCCAGCTGCGCGGCGGTTGCCGAAACGGTCGCTCCGCGTCGCAGCTGATCGCGTGCAAGCCGCATACGCCACCGAAGGAGGTAGTCGAGCGGCGCGAGCCCCACCAGCGACTTGAACCGCTTCGAAAACGCAGATCGTGACATGGCGATCGCGTCGGCTAATGCTTCCAGGGTCCAGGGGTGAGCGACGTCTTCGTGCATCAGCCTGATCGCCTTGCCGATCCTGGCATCGACCAGCGCGTTGATCCATCCAAGACCCTCGCCGGCACTCTGATCCAGCGCTGCACGGAGCACCTGGACGAGCAGGACGTCGGCGAGCCTGTCGGTGAGCGCGGCCGCTCCGATTCCTGTCCCCCTGATTTCAAGGTCGAGAATCTGGAGCGTGGAATGAATGACGGGTGCCGACGGACTGCGCGATGGTATGAGCAGAAAGCGAGGCAGCGCATCGAGCAGCAATTCGGCGTCTGACGCTTCGAAACCGAAACTGCCGGCAAGCAGAACGGTATCGCTCCCCGCGCCGGCATCAAGATCGTTCCGACAATGGCCGTCTACGCTGGATCGAAGAATGCCGTCAGAGCGATTTCCGAAGGACTTCGTCAGGAGGCTGGCCCGTCGCTTCGGGTGACGACCATCTCCCCCGGTTATGTCGATACCGAGCTTCCATCCTCCATGACGGATTCCGCGCTACGGGAGCAGGGGCAGGCGAGCATGAAGGCACTGGCCATTCCGGCGAGCGCTATCGCAGAAGCCATCGCGTTCGCGATAGCTCAACCAGATAGCGTGGATGTCGGCGAGATCGTCGTTCGCCCGACTGCTCAGGCATGAACATGTCGATCAAGCGAGGTTGGGCCGGCGCGGCCGGCCCCTCCCCCCAGGTCACGCGCCGTCGCAGATCACGAAGATTTATTCGGATTGATGAGGAATTTTTCGCCGGTGGCGCGTTTGGCGTAGACCGCGATGTTGGCGGGATCGAGCGCCTCGGAAAGCGACACCACCTTGGTGTAATGGCTGGCGAAGGTGGTCTTCAATTCGTCGACGACGCGCTGGCGCAGCCTGGCCCCGTCCGCCTGCCCGATCTTCATCAGGAACGGAAACAGCAGCCAGCCGCCGACGCCCCAGGCCATGCCGAAGCCGCGCGGCAGCTCGATCGGGCGGACATCGAGCCCGCCGTAAACATAGACCTGCTTGTGCACGTTGGAGCCGTACCGGCTGTACTCCTTGGCCGTCTTGTTGATTGCGGCTTCCATGCAATTAAGGATGTCGCCGGCGAGCTTGCCGCCGCCGATGGCGTCGAAGGCGATGGTGGCGCCGGTTTCGACCAGCGCGTTGGTGAGATCGCCGAGGAAGCTCGGCGCGGTGGAATCGACGACGTATTTGGCGCCGATCTTGTGCAGGATGTCGGCCTGCTCCTTGCTGCGCACGATGTTGACCAGCGGGATGCCGTCCTTGATGCAGATCTTGTTCAGCATCTGCCCGAGATTGGAGGCCGCCGCGGTGTGCACCAGCGCCTTGTGACCCTCGCGCCGCATGGTCTCGGTCATACCGAGCGCGGTGAGCGGATTGACGAAGCAGGACGCGCCTTCCGCCGGCGTGGTGCCTTCAGGCAGCGGCAGACATTCGCGCACTTTTAGCGTGCGATATTGCGTATACATCGCGCCGCCGATCATGGCGACGGTCTTGCCCATCAGTGCCTTCGCGGCATCCGACGAGCCGGTCCTGATCACGACGCCCGCGCCCTCGTTACCGACCGGCATGGACTCGTCGAGCCGGCCTGCCATCGCCCGCATCGCGCCTTCCGGCACCTTCGCGGTGATGACGGGAGCGCCCTTGTCGCCCGAAGCCTTTGCCGTGCTCATATCGGCCGCGCCGATCAGGAGACCGAGGTCGGACGGATTGATCGGCGCCGCCTCGACGCGGACGACGACCTCGTCCGCGGCGGGTTCGGGGGTCGGCACGTCCAGAAGCGAGATCTCGAGTTCTCCGCTCTTCTTGATCAGCGAACGCAGTTGCAGTCCGGTCTTGCCGTCGGTCATGTCGATCCTCCCCTGTTCTTGTCTAAGCGCCGGCTTATGCCAGCGCCTTCAGTGCCGCCTTGCCGCCGTAGAGCGCCTGCTTGCCGAGCTGCTGCTCGATGCGCAGGAGCTGGTTGTATTTGGCGGTGCGATCGGAGCGTGCAAGGGAGCCGGTCTTGATCTGACCGCAATTGGTGGCGACCGCGAGGTCGGCGATGGTGGAATCCTCGGTCTCGCCGGAGCGGTGCGACATCACCGAGGTGTAGCCGGCCTTGTGGGCCATCTCGACGGCGGCGAGAGTCTCGGTCAGCGTTCCGATCTGGTTGACCTTGATCAGGATCGAGTTGGCGCGGCCTGCCTTGATGCCCTCGGCGAGGCGCTTGACGTTGGTGACGAAGAGATCGTCGCCCACGAGCTGGCACTTCTTGCCGACGAGGTCGGTCAGCTCCTTCCAGCCGTCCATGTCATCTTCCGACATGCCGTCCTCGATGGTCACGATCGGATAGCGCGAGACGAGGTCAGCAAGGTACTTGGCCTGCTCGGAGATCGAGCGGGTCTTGCCCTCGCCCTCATAGATGTATTTGCCGTCCTTGAAGAACTCGGTCGAGGCGCAGTCGAGGCCGATGACGATGTCGGAGCCCGCCTTGTAGCCGGCCTTGCCGATCGCGTTCATGACGAATTCGAGCGCGGCGTCCGCCGACGGCAGGTTCGGGGCAAAGCCGCCCTCGTCGCCGACATTGGTGTTGTGGCCGGCCTTCTTCAATTCGGACTTCAAGGTGTGGAAGACCTCGGCGCCGTAGCGCAGGCCCTCGGCGAAGGAGGACGCGCCCACGGGGAGGATCATGAACTCCTGGAAGTCGATCGGGTTGTCGGCGTGCACGCCGCCATTGATGATGTTCATCATCGGCACCGGCAGCAGCCGCGCCGAGGTGCCGCCGACGTAACGGTAGAGCGGCATGTCGAGCGAGTTCGCGGCCGCCTTGGCGCAGGCGAGCGAGACGCCGAGGATGGCGTTGGCCCCTAACCGGCTTTTGTTCGGCGTGCCGTCGAGGTCGATCATGATCTGGTCGAGCTGGGCCTGCTGCTCGACATCGAGGCCGCTCAGGGCCTCGAAGATCTCGCCGTTGACGGCGCCGACCGCCTTGGTGACGCCCTTGCCGAGATAGCGGGCCTTGTCCCCGTCGCGCAGTTCCACCGCCTCATGGGCGCCGGTGGAGGCGCCGGACGGCACGGCAGCACGGCCGAGCGCGCCATCTTCCAGCACGACGTCGACCTCGACGGTGGGATTGCCACGGCTATCGAGAATTTCGCGGCCGATGATGTCGATGATGGCGGTCATGATGTGCACTTCCGTTCGTTAGGGCTGATCGGTGCCGCGGGTCTTACACGGAGCGCAAGCAAATGTGAACGCTTGGACGGCGTGCTTCGACTGACGCGTGAAGCCTCCAGGACTAAGCTTAAGGGCATCTGGTCCGCGCGCAAAACCTCAATCTGAAACAGTCGGGGTAACGCCATGAATCGCCGCCAGTTTCTTGCCTCGAGCGCCGCCCTCCTCGCGGCCCGCCCAAGTTTTGCGCAGGAAGGGCCGTTCCGGACAAAATACTTCCCGATCAGCTCCGGCATCGGTCTGCACGACCTTGCCCCCGCCCCTGATGGCACGGTCTGGTTTACGGCCCAGGGCAAGGGCATGCTCGGCAGGCTCGATCCGAAGGATGGCAGCTATAAGACGGTCAGCCTCGGCCAGGGCGCCGCCCCGCACGGCGTGACCATTGGCCCCGACGGCGCGCCATGGATCACCGAGGGCGGCCAGAATGCGATCGCCCGCGTCGATCCTTCCGACCTCAAGGTCACGCTGTTCCGCCTGCCCGAAAAGTTCGCCGACGCCAATCTCAACACCGGCGTGTTCGACAAGGAAGGCACCTACTGGTTCACCGGCCAGTCCGGCTATTACGGCCGGCTCAAGCCGAACTCGGGCGGGATGGACGTGTTCAGGGCGCCCAAGGGCGTCGGCCCCTACGGCATCGCCGTCACGCCCAAGGGCGACGTCTGGTATGCCTCGCTTGCCGGCAGCTATATTGCCAAGATCGATCTGGCGACGGGCAGCGCCAGTGTGGTCGAGCCGCCAACGCCGAGCCAGGGTTCGCGACGGGTCTGGTCGGATTCGAAAGGCCGGATCTGGGTCAGCGAGTGGAACAGCGGCCACGTCTCGGTGCACGATCCCGTGGGAGCCTCCTGGAAGACCTGGAAGCTGCCCGGCGAACGTCCCCGCACCTACGCGGTCTATGTCGACGACAAGGACAAGGTCTGGCTGACCGATTTCTCCGCTAACGCCATCGTCCGCTTCGATCCCGCCACCGAAAAGTTCAACGTATTCGCCAGCGACAAAGCCAATGCCAATGTGCGCCAGCTCGACGGCAGGCCGGGCGAGCTCTGGGGCTGCGAGTCCGGCAACGACCGGATCGTCATGATCCAGACGGTCGCCGCCGGTTGACGACAGCGGCATTTGCGTCCATCCCGGCACGCGAAACAGGATGTGACGACAATGGCGAAGAAATCCCTTCAGCTCGGCCGCGCGGTCGAATGGCCGCACACGCCGGAAGAAGCCCAGCTCGACCGCGTGCCGAATCCGCAAACGGGCACGGACTATCTGGTGCGCTTCACCGTGCCGGAATTCACCTCGCTCTGCCCGGTCACGGGACAACCGGATTTCGCACATCTGATGATCGACTACGCACCGGCTGCGTGGCTGCTGGAGTCGAAGTCGCTCAAGCTCTACATCGCGAGCTTCCGCAATCACGGCGCCTTCCACGAGGACTGCACCGTAATGATCGGCAAGCGCATCGCGAGCGAGATCAAGCCGAAGTTCTTGCGCATCGGCGGCTATTGGTATCCGCGCGGCGGCATCCCGATCGACGTGTTCTGGCAGACCGGCCGCGCGCCGAAGGGCCTCTGGGTGCCCGAGCAAGGCGTCGCGCCGTATCGCGGGCGGGGCTGAACGTTTCTAAAGCGCGATGAGATGAGGATGAATCATCATCGCGCTTTAGGTTGTTGTTTGAGCATGATCTTTTCGGAAAAGCGCTTCCCACTTTTCCGGATCATGCTCTAATGTCCAGCAAGCGGTGCGGTTCCGGCTAATAAGCGCTGAGCAGGTCGACCTTGGCGTTGGCTGCCACCAGCCGCCGCGCCAATATTGCGGCGAGGTTGCGCATGATCTTCAGCGAGGTCTCGGGATGCAGCCGGCGGTAGTCGGCAAAACTGTCGAGCGGCAGTTCGAGGCAGGTCACGAGCGTATCGGCGAAGACGTCGGCGCTGCGGCTTCTTTCGAGGATTGCCATCTCGCCGAACTCCATGCCGGGTCCGAGCGAGGCCAGCCGCACGCCGCTTCGCAATTTGACGCTGACCATGCCGCTCTGGAGGAAGAACAGCGAATTGGCGGGCGCTCCGGCCGCGACGATGCGCTGGCCGGCAGTGTAGTGGCGCGTGGTCGAGAGCTTGACGATAGCGCCGATCTCGTCGGCGTCGAGCTCGGCCAGCAGCGCCTGTTCGCCGAGATGCGCGCTCTCCTTCACGTCGGTGAAGCCGCCGAAGCGATAGATCACCTGGTCCTCGGCCCATTCGATCGCATCGTCGAGCAGCGCGAAGCGCCGCAGCCTTCGCGGATCCGCCGTGCGCGCGGAAATCGCGGCACACACCGCGGACGTCTCCTCGAAGCCTGATAGAACCGTGGTGATGCCGGCATTGCCGAGCGCCGTCAGCGCCTCACCCAGAAGCTCTGCGCCGGCTGCGGTGATGTCGGGGACGCGGCGGAAATCGATGATCAGGAGCGGCGCGTTCGGCGGCTCACTGGTGAGTCTTCGTGTGACGTAGTCGATGGTGCCGAAATTGAGCGCGCCGACGAGCTCAAGGATCCGGATATCGCTGTGGCGATCATCGAGAATCTGCTGCTCGTGCGGCTGGCGGCTGCGGCGCGACGAGATGCCGTAGATATCATAGTCGGCCATGACGCTGCTGCGAACGTCAGCGTTGCGGTTGAGCATGTGCAGGTCGAACCGCGCCGACAGCGCCTCACAGACCTTGAGGCCGCGCACGCTGTTGAAGTGATTGTCCAGCAGCGGTGAGAAGGTGCCGAGTCCCAATTGCGAAGGCAGCGCCGCGACGATGCCGCCGCCAACGCCGCTCTTGGCGGGGATGCCGACGCGATAGGTCCACTCGCCGGCATAGTCGTACATGCCCGAGCTCGTCATCACCGACAGCGTGCGCGCGACGATGTGCGGCGTGATCACCTGCACGCCGGTTACTGGATTGATGCCGCGATTGGCGAGCGTTGCCGCCATCACCGCCAGATCGCGCGCAGTGACCAGGATCGCGCATTGGCGGAAATACACGTCCAGCACGGCGTCGACGTCGTCCGGCAGCACCGCGTAATTCCGCAGCAGCCAGGCAATGGCCCGGTTGCGGTTGCCGGTTGCGGTTTCCGAGGCATGCACGGCCTCGTCGACGCCGAGCTCGCGGCCGGCGAATTGGCTGAGCTTTGAGCGGACGCGCTCGAAGGCGCCGTTCCCGTCCACCTCGTAGATCAGGCCCGAACAGGCAATCGCGCCGGCATTGACCATCGGGTTGAAAGGGCGGTTGTCGTTGGTGAGCCGGATCGAATTGAAGGCCTCACCGCTCGGCTCGACCCCGATCGTGGCCGCGACGCGCTCCTCGCCCACCGTCTCCAGCGCCAGCGCGAACACGAAGGCCTTCGAGACCGACTGGATCGTGAACGGCACCGCGCTGTCGCCGACCTCGTAGACGTGGCCGTCGATGGTGACGAGCGCGATGCCAAAATCATCGGGATTGGCACGCTTCAGCTCGGGAATGTAGTCGGCGAGTTCGCCCGAACTGTCGGCCCTGAACTCCTCGTAGCAATCGGTCAGGAAACGCCGCAGTGGTGACCTGGTGGGGTATCCGGTCGATCGGGTCGCGCTTGCTGCGCTGGGCCAACGGATGGGCTGAGCGTCCACGGTCTCACACCTTGATTTGCTCAAAAGGGAAGCAATCCGCGTGCCATGCATACGACGGGCGGCTGTGGCACGGTGACGCCAGACCCAAGACACGCGCGGCGTTGATCCTGCTAAAACACGAAGAGCGGTAACTTGATACGTCCGTCAGACCCGCGCGTCTCCCGGCGCCCGCTGCTTCAGCAGCCGGGCGCAGACGAATCCCAGCACCACCATGATCGCTGCGCTCGCGAACAGGGTCGGCATCTTGCCGCCATGCTGGAGGCCAAGGCCATAGGCGAGCGGCCCGACCGTCTGCCCCATGAAAAAGAAGAACGAATGCAGCGACAGCGCGGTGGCACGCGCCTCGACCGAGAGCTCGCTGGCAAACATCTGGAGGCAGCCATGGGCGATGTAGAAGCCCCATCCCATCACGATGAGATTGAGCGCCTGCACTTCCCAGCGTGGGCCGAAGGCGACGACAACGAGCTGCGAGGCCACCAGCGTCATGCCCGCGATCATCATTCCCTTCATGCCCAGCCATGGCAGCAGGCGCGACACCGTCAGCGTGTAGAACAAGCCGCCGACCGCAAAGCCCGCGATGACGAGACCGGCGATCGAGAGCGAGGTCTGTCCGAGCTCGAACAGGAACGAGGCAATGTAGGGAAACAGGCCGAGCACGCAGCAGCCTTCAATGAACACCGCCGAATAGCAGACATAGGCGTTCGGGTTGGTGAAGATGGTCCGATAGCCGGCCTTCAGCGCCGACAGGCTCGTCTTCGGCGGATGCTTGACCTTGGCGCCACGAAAACCGGCGGCCACCGCGATCGACGCAACGAGCACGAGCACACCGAGCACCGCCAGCACGCCGCGCCAGCCGAGGAAATCGCCGATCAGGCCGGAGGCCGAGGCGCCGAGGAGATTGCCGGTCATCGCGCCGGCGAGCGTGCGGCTGATCGCGACCTGGCGTTTCTCCGGACCGACGAGATCGCTGGTCAGGCTGAGCGCCACCGGAAACACGCCGCCGGAGCCGATGCCGGCGAGGATGCGGGTCGCGAACAGAACCGAGAACGAGGTCGAAAGCGCGCCCAGAATGTTGGCAAGGCCGAGCAGCGCGAGGCAGCCGATCATCAGCCGCGTCTTGCCGAACAGATCGGCGGCGGCGCCGACAATCGGCTGGATGATCGAAAAGGTGAAGGCGAACACCGCGGCAAAGCCGGCAGCGGTCGCGATGCTGACGCCAAAATCCTCGGCGACGTGCGGCAGCACCGGATCGAGCGCGCGCGCCGAGAGCGCTGCGGCGAAGCTTGCACCGGAGATGACGTAAAGCGCGGCCGGCAGGCCGTGATCGTGCGGCCGCGCCTCGCCTCGCTGCATCAGCGCGGGCCGGTTTTGACAGATTCTTTGGCGAGCGCGTCGAATGCCATCAGCTTTCGGATCAGCCCTTCGAACTCGCGCAGCGGCACCATGTTGGGTCCGTCGGACGGCGCGCTGTCGGGGTCGGGATGGGTCTCGATGAAGACGCCGGCAACACCGACAGCGACGGCTGCGCGTGCGAGCACCGGCACGAATTCGCGCTCGCCTCCGGAAGACGTCCCCTTCCCGCCCGGCTGTTGCACCGAATGAGTCGCATCGAAGATCACGGGCGCGCCGGTGGTCCGCGCCAGGATCGGCAGCGCGCGCATATCAGAGACCAGCGTGTTGTAGCCGAAGGAGGCGCCGCGCTCGGTGACGAGCACGTTCGGATTGTTCGCGCTCGTGATCTTGGACACGACGTTCGCCATATCCCAGGGCGCGAGGAATTGCCCCTTCTTGACGTTGACGACCTTGCCGGTCGCGGCCGCCGCCAGCAACAGATCGGTCTGCCGGCACAGGAAGGCGGGGATCTGCAACACGTCCACCGCCTGCGCCACTTCGGCGCACTGCGCTGCGTCATGCACGTCGGTCAGGACCGGCAGGCCGAGCGACGATCGGATTTCGGCGAAAATCGGCAGCGACTGCGCCAGTCCTAGCCCCCGCGCAGCCGACGCGCTGGTGCGATTGGCCTTGTCGAACGACGTCTTGTAGACGAGGCCGATCTGCAGCCGCGCGGCGATCTCCTTCAGTGCGGAAGCCACCTCCAGCGCATGCTGGCGGCTTTCGAGCTGACACGGCCCGGCAATGATCGAGATCGGCAGATCATTGCCGAATTTGACCTTGCCAATGGTGATGACCGGCGCCGCTGACGTCGAAGAGCTCAAGGCAAATCCCTCGTTTCGGCGCGACCATAGCCGCGATGAAGGGCGGATCAACCCCATTCGGCCTGGGCTCCCAGAATATCAGGGTTGCGCCCAGGCTCCCGGCGACGTCCTCGCGCCGGCAGCCACTACTTCACCGCCGAGAAGGCGGTCGGCGCTAGGATCTGGCTGACGATGTTGCCGACGATCTGGCCGTCGGCCTCGCTCTCGGCGCGCGCTTTCATCCAGTCCGGATCGGTCATGAAGCCGCCCCACTTCTTCTCGCGCTCGGCGAGCGACTCCCAGGCCAGGAAATAGGTCAGTTCCTGGTTGGATTCACCGATCAGCGTCGTGAAGAACCCGGCCTGCTTGATGCCGTGCTTTTCCCACAGCTTCAGCGTGGCGGTCTCGAACCGCTTGAGCAGTGCCGGCAGGCGGCCGGGCACGCAGCGATAAATGCGCATTTCGTAGATCATTCATGTTCCTCCCTGATCAAGTCCGGCGGTTATAACGGCTGGCACTGACAGTGTCTTGAGGCCCGCTCGGCCGCCCCCTGTGGCGTTCCGCGCATGGCTGAGCCCGCTCAAGGCCACCTCCTCGAGAGCCGGTTCCCGTAATGCTGCCGCAATGATACGGCCGCTAGATTGGCGCGATTGAGGTTGAGGTGCGGATCATGCGGATTTTGCTCGTCGAGGACGAGGCCGAAATGGCCGACGCGCTGGCGTCGGCGCTGAAGCGCTACGACATGGTGGTGGACCACGCCCCCACGCTCGCCGAGGCGGAAGAGGCCATTTCTGCCGACGTCCACGCCGCCGTCCTGCTCGATCGCCAGCTTCCCGATGGCGACGGTCTCAGCCTGATCCCGAAACTGAGGGCGCGCGCCGACGGCGTGCCGATCATCGTGTTGACGGCGCGCGGCGAACTCGCCGACCGGGTCGCCGGACTGGACTGCGGGGCGGATGATTATCTGGCAAAACCGTTCGCGGTGGAGGAATTGCTGGCGCGGCTGCGCGCCGTGCTGCGCCGGCCCGCCGGGATGCAGCCCGACATCATGCACGCCGGCCGCCTCGCCTTCGATTTCGGCCATCGCGAGGCAAGCATCGACGGGGCACCGCTCGAGCTGCCGCGGCGCGAGCTCCTCGTGCTGGAAGCCCTGGTCCGCCGCATGGGCCGGACCGTGCTGCGCTCTGCGCTGGAAGAAGCCGTCTACAGTTTCGACGACGAGATCCAGTCGAATGCGCTCGATACGCATGTGTCGCGGCTGCGCCGCAAACTCTCGGAAGCCGATGCGCGCGTGGAGATCCACGGCATTCGCGGCGTCGGCTATCTCTTGAAGAAGCTGCCATGAGCAAGCACGACGATCCCTATTGCCTGCGCTCGCGGCTGAGCTGGCGCCTGCTGTCGCTCCAGGCGGCGCTGCTCACGGCGCTCGTTGCCGTCGTCGTCGGGGCATTGTGCGCGTCGGGCTTCGTGATCGCCGAGCGTGACGAAGATCGCGTGATCGAAATTGTCCAGCACGCGCTCGCGCGCGATGCGCAAGGCGACCTGGCCCTGCGATCGACGACCGAGCTGAAGCAATTGCGCGGCGAGACCCCCGACCTCTGGTTCCTGGTCCGCGACAGGCAGGGACATTCGCTCAGCGAAGGCGCCGTGCCGGTCGAATTCGCCGCGATCGGCAGCGGCCTCGACCAGATCAGCCAGGCGCGGCTCGGCTGGCAACTGTTCGAGGACGATCCGCGCAAGTCCCCGGCGCGGTTGAAACGGGTCGACACCGACGCCGGCAATGTGCAGATCATCACGGCGACGCAAGGCAGACTCACCGGCGCCAAGGCGTTGTTCATGACATCGCTTGCACTCCTCGGCATCGCCCTGCCCGGCCTGCTCCTCATGGGAACGGCGACCTTCATCGCAACGCCGATGATCGTGCAGCGCGCCTTCAAGGGGCTAGACACCACGGCGGATCAGGCGCGGCGCATCGACATCCACCAACGCGGCGCGCGACTGTCGCTGGCCCGGATTCCGCTGGAGGTCGTGCCGCTGGTGACCGCGGTCAACGACGCGCTGGCGCGGCTCGACCAGGGCTATGCCCGCCACAAACGCTTCGTCGCCGATGCCGCACACGAGTTGCGCACGCCAATCGCGATCCTGAACACGCGGTTGGAGTCGCTTCCGCCAGGGCCGGACAAGACCCGGTTGCTGGAGGATTCCGCGCGGCTGGCAACGCTTGCCGAGCAACTGCTGGACATTCAGCGGCTCGACCGCTGCGGTCATCCCTTCTCGCGCGTCGACCTCGTCGCAATCGCGCAAAGCGCGGCCGCAGATCTCGCGCCGCTGGCAATTGCCGCCGGCTACGAGCTGGCGCTGGATGCCCCCGCCACGCCGATCGAAACGATCGGCGACGCGGCGGCGCTGGAGCGCGCGCTGACCAACCTCGTGCAGAATGCGATCCAGCACGGCCCTCGCCGCGGCACCATCGGCATTCGTGTCAGCAGGCCCGCGAGCATCGAAGTCTCGGACGAAGGCGCCGGCGTTCCGGCCGATCAGCGCGAACAGATCTTCGAGCCGTTCTACCGGCTGACGCCGCTCGATCGCGGTGCCGGCCTCGGCCTCAACATGGTGCGCGAGATCGTGCTCCTGCATGGCGGCCACATCTCGGTCGCGGACGGAGCGATCGGCGGCACGTGCTTCAGGATGTCGCTGCCACCGGTCCGGGAGAATTGACTCTATCGGCATGCCGCACGCAATGCTGTCGCAATGCACGCGAGCGATTATTCGGCCGCCTCACTTCTGACCTGCGAGGCGCAACCAAGACGCCGGAGTGCGCATGCCCAACGATTTCCTCTCGTTCTTCCTGTCATGGATGTCAGCCCCGCGTCGCGTCGGCGCGATCGCGCCGTCGGGCGCGGCGCTGGCCGATCTCATCACCCGCGAGATCACCGCATCGACCGGCCCGGTTCTCGAACTCGGCCCCGGCACCGGCGCGTTCACCTACAAGCTGCTCAACCGCGGCGTGCGTCAGCAGGACCTCACGCTGATCGAGTACGGCTCCGACTTCATGAAGCTGCTGCAGCTGCGTTTTCCCAACGCGCGCGTTTTGTGGATGGATGCGGGGCGGCTGGCGACGGAGCGCCTCTATGACGGCGCGCCCGTCGGCGCGGTCGTGAGCGGTCTGCCGCTGCTCAACATGTCGACGCGCAAGGTCGTCTCGATCGTCGGCGGCGCGTTCAGCCATGTCCGCCCCGGCGGCGCCTTCTACCAGTTCACCTACGGCATGAGTTGCCCGATCCCGCGGCCGGTGCTCGACCGGCTCGGCTTGCGCGCAAAGCTGGTGGATCGTGCCCTGCTGAACGTGCCGCCGGCCGCCGTCTACAAGCTGACGCGACGGCCGCAGATGAAGCTCGTCACGGGAACGCTTGCGCCTGATACGTCAATGCCGGTCGCGCCGGAGCCGATGGATTTCGAACGTGACTGCACCGCCGCAAGCTGAGCCGATTACACCAACCGGCTCTGCACCATCGCCGCCCGAATGAACGACGCGAACAGCGGATGCGGTTCGAAGGGGCGCGACTTCAGCTCGGGGTGGAACTGGACGCCGATGAACCAGGGGTGATCCTCGTACTCGACGATCTCCGGCAGCACGCCGTCGGGCGACAGGCCCGAGAATTTCAGCCCGTGCTGCTCGAGGCGGTCCTTGTAGGCGGTGTTGACCTCGTAGCGATGGCGGTGGCGCTCGGAAATCTCGGTCGCGCCACCATAGACCTGCGAGACGCGGCTGCCGCGACTGAGCGCCGCGGGATAGGCCCCTAACCGCATCGTGCCGCCGAGATCGCCGACCTTGGATCGCTTCTCGAGCTCGTTGCCGCGCAGCCACTCCGTCATCAGGCCGACCAGCGGCTCCTTGGTGGGGCCGAACTCGGTGGAGTTGGCGTCCTCGATGCCGACGAGGTTCCGCGCCGCCTCGATCACCGCCATCTGCATGCCGAAGCAGATGCCGAAATAGGGCACGTCGCGCTCACGCGCGAATTGCGCCGCGCGGATCTTGCCTTCGGCGCCGCGCTGGCCGAAGCCGCCGGGCACCAGAATGCCGTTGACGTGCTCGAGGAACGGCGCGGGATCTTCCTTCTCGAAGATCTCGCTCTCGATCCAGTCGAGATTGACCTTCACCTTGTTGGCGATACCGCCATGCGAGAGCGCCTCGATCAGCGACTTATACGCATCCTTCATGCCGGTATATTTGCCGACGATGGCGATGGTGACGTTGCCTTCGGGATTGCGGATGCGCTCGTTGATCTGCTGCCAGCTCCGCAGCTCCGGCGGAATCCGCGAGCCGATGCCGAAGGCAGCGAGCACTTCGTCGTCGAGGCCTGCGGCATGATAAGCCTGAGGGACAGCGTAGATGCTGTCGGCGTCGCGCGCCTCGATGACGGCGCTCTCGCGCACGTTACAGAACAGCCCGAGCTTGCGCCGCTCCTCCTTCGGGATCTCGCGGTCGGTACGGCAGAGCAGGATGTCCGGCTGGATGCCGATCGAGCGCAGCTCCTTGACGGAGTGCTGCGTCGGCTTCGTCTTCAACTCGCCGGCGCTCGGAATGTAAGGCAGCAGCGTCAGATGAATGTAGATGGCATGATCGCGCGGCAACTCGTTCTTGAGCTGGCGGATCGCCTCGAAGAACGGCAAGCCCTCGATGTCGCCGACGGTGCCGCCGATCTCGACCAGCACGAAGTCGTAATCGTCGTTGCCGTCGAGGACGAAGTCCTTGATAGCGTTGGTGACATGCGGAACCACCTGGATGGTCGCGCCGAGATAATCGCCGCGACGCTCCTTGGAGATGATGTCCTGGTAGATGCGCCCGGTCGTGATGTTGTCGGCCTTGGTCGCAGGCCGCCCGGTGAAGCGCTCATAGTGACCGAGATCGAGATCGGTCTCCGCGCCGTCATCGGTCACGAACACTTCGCCGTGCTGATACGGCGACATAGTTCCGGGATCGAGGTTGAGATAGGGGTCGAGCTTGCGGAGGCGGACCTTGTAGCCCCGGGCTTGCAACAGGGCACCGAGTGCCGCTGAAGCCAGACCTTTGCCGAGCGAAGAAACCACGCCGCCGGTGATGAATATGTACCGCGCCATGGGGCTTAACCTCTAATCCCTCGAATTCGATTCGCCAAAGCGATTCGTATTCCGCCCCAAAGATTTTGCGGGCCTGTGGGTGAGCCAAAACTAAGAGTGGTGACAGAGCCTTGATGGGGCTTGTTGGTGCGGGACGGTAGAAGCCGCCCTGCATGGCCCCCCTGCTTTATTGCGAACGCGGCACCTGCGGGCCGCTCGGTGCCGGAGCCTGCTGCTGCTCGTCGGCCTTCTTCAGCGAATCCAGGATGCCGCCCGAGGTCGGCGGCGCGATCGGCCCGCCGCCGGCCGGCTGGGTCTGCGACGCCGGCGCACCGATGATCGACGAGGGCGCACGGTTGTAGCCGGCGTGCCAGGACAGGAACAGGCTGGTCAGGAAGAAGCCCGCGGCCAGGATCGCGGTCGTACGCGACAAGAGGTTCGCGGTGCCTCGGCTCGACATAAAGCCCGCGCCGCCGCCCATGCCGAGGCCGCCGCCTTCCGATTTCTGGAGTAGGACGGCACCGATCATGACGGCCACGATCATGAGGTGGATGACGATGATAACGGTCTGCATAGTATCCTTCCGTCACAAGCCGATAGCGCCGGTACCGGCAGCCGATCGCGCTTCGCGGGTTTTCCTGAAGTTGCGCGGTGTTACACGATCGGAAACGGCATTGCCACCCCCGATCCGTCCGGATCGCGCTCCAAGCTTAGCTAGGCGCAGCCCCTGGCAATCGCAAGGAAATCGGCCGCCTTCAGGCTGGCGCCGCCGACCAGCGCGCCGTTGACATTCTTAACCGCCATCAGCTCGGCCGCATTTGAGGGCTTGACTGAGCCGCCGTAGAGAATCCGCATCTTTCCGCCGTCGGCCTTGAACCGGGAGGTCAGGAGTTCCCGGATAAACTCATGAATCTGCTCGACATCCTGGGCCGTGGGGGTCAGGCCGGTGCCGATCGCCCAGACCGGCTCGTAGGCGACGACCAGCTTGGCCGCAGTTGAGCCATCCGGCAGCGAGCCGTTGAGCTGGCCGCGCAGGATATCCAGGGTCTGACCGGCATCGCGCTGGGCCTGCGTCTCGCCGATGCAGACGATCGCCGTCACCCCGGCGCGCCATGCGGCCTCGGCCTTCTGCCGGATCAGGGCATCGCCCTCACCGTGGTCGGCGCGGCGCTCGGAATGGCCGACGATGATGGCGGTCGCGCCTGCATCCACCAGTATTTCGGCGGCAATATCGCCGGTATGGGCGCCGGAGGCCTTGGGATGGCAATCCTGGGCCCCCACCGCGACCTTCTTGCCGCGCGCCTTCTCCGCAAAAGCTGCGATCAGGGTCGCCGGCGGACAGACCAGCAAATCGGCCTTGCCGGCCACCTCTGCCGCACCATTGAGCATGGCGTCGAATTCGGCAGTCGAGGCCTTCAGGCCGTTCATTTTCCAGTTGCCGGCGATCAGGGGGCGGATGGCATCGGTCATGTCAAATTCCAGCAAATTCGGTTTGTGCATGCGCTAGCAGAGGTCCCGTGGCAGTTCCAGAGACCAGGGGCTTTTAACCGCAGGGATCGAAAGCCTGCCGGACCTGAGGTTGCGGGGGGAAAGCCGCCACTTTATGATGATCGATCAATTTGGTGACGCGCTTTTGCGGAATCTGCATTAAGACGCGCTCCCGTTCCCCTCCTGCCAAACAAGTTGGACCAAATGCTTCGAGGAATGCGCAAGGCCTCATCAAACTGGCTCGGCAAGACCATTATGGCCGTGGTGATGGGCGTGCTGATCATCAGTTTCGGCGTTTGGGGCATCGCCGACATCTTCAAGGGCTTCGGGCAGTCCACGTTGGCCAAGATCGGCCGAACCGAGATTTCGCTGAACGAGTTCCGCCAGATCTATACGGACCGCCTGCAACAGATCAGCCGCCAGTTCGGCCGTCCGCTGTCGCCTGACCAGGCGCGCGCCTTCGGCCTTGACCGTCAGGTGCTCCAGCAGACGATCGCGGAAGCCGCCCTCGACGAAGAGGCGCGCCGGCTCGGGCTCGGCCAGTCCGACGACCAGATCCGCCAGGTCATCATGAACGACCCGAACTTCAAGGGCGTCGGCGGCAGCTTCGATCCGAACCGTTTCCAGTCCGTGATCCGCAATTTCGGCTATACCGAGCAGCGCTACGTCTCCGAGCAGCGCAAGGTCTCGCTGCGCCGGCAGATCACCGGCACGATCGGTGCCGGCCTCGAGCCGCCGAAGGCGATGCTCGACGTGCTGATGCGCTTCCAGAACGAGCAGCGCGCCATTGAATTCGTCAGGCTCGACGCAGCCCAGGCAGGCGCCATCGACGTACCCTCGCCCGAGGCGCTCGCCGCCTATTTCGAGGATCACAAGGTCCAGTTCCGCGCGCCCGAATATCGCAAGATCGCGTTCGTCGTGGTCTCGCCGGAGGAGATCGGCAAGTGGAGCGAGGTGTCGGACGACGACGCCAAGAAACTGTTCGATCAGCGCAAGGACCGGCTCGGCACGCCGGAGAAGCGCCAGATCCATCAGATCGTATTTCCCAATGCCGCCGAGGCGCAGATCGCACGCGAGCGGCTCATCGGCGGGATGTCGTTCGAGGATCTCGGCAAGGAGCGCGGACTGAGCGCATCCGACGTCGACCTCGGACTCGTGACCAAGTCTTCGCTCGATCCGACCATCGGCGACGCCGTCTTCGCGCTTCCCGCGGGCGAAATCAGCCAGCCGATCCAGGGCCGTCTCGGCACGTCGATCGTCAAGGTCGACAAGATCGAGCCGGGCAATGAGGCGAACTACGCGAGCCTTGCCGGCGACATCAAGCGCGAGATCGCCACCGAGCGCGCGCGCGTCAAGGTCGCCGATCTCCGCGACAAGATGGAAGACGAGCGTGGCGGAGGCTCCAGCGTGATCGACGCGGCGCAGAAGCTCGGCCTCACCGCCGTGACCGTCGACGCCGTCGACCGTTCCGGCCGCACCCCGAACGGCGAGCCGGTCTCCAGCATTCCGCAGGGCCTCGACCTGGTGTCGCAGGCCTTCAACACCGATGTCGGCGTCGACAACGACTCGATCTCGTTCAAGGGCGGCTTTGTCTGGTACGACGTGCTTGCCATCACGCCCTCGCGCGACCGCAATCTCGACGAGGTTCGCGACCAGGTCGAGGCGCGCTGGCGGCAGGACCAGATCGCGACCAAGCTGAAGGCCAAGGCGACCGAGGTGGTGCAGAAGCTCGAATCCGGCGGCAAGCTCGCCGACGAAGCAGCCGCGATCGGCGCCAAGGTCGAGACCGCGAGCGGCTTCAAGCGCGACGACTCGCCTGCCAGCGTGCCCGCAACAGTCGTGTCGGCCGCCTTCCGCGCGGCCAAGGACGGCGTCGGGCAGACGCCGGTGACCGGCGGCACCGAGGTGATCGTATTCCGCGTCACCGAGATCATCGATCCCGTGGTCGACGCCGCTTCGGAAGCGGTCAAGAAGCTGAAGGACAGTCTCGACCGCGCGCAGACCGAGGAGCAGGTCGCTTCCTACGTCAACAAGCTTGAAACCGACATCGGGACCACCATTAATCAGGCCGCCTTCGCGCAGGTGACCGGCGCGAACCAGTGAGTTGAAAGCACGCGATGGACGACCTGAAATCGATCATTGGAAAAGTGGCGACCGGCGCCAGCCTGTCGCGTGACGAAGCGGCTTCCGCCTTCGACGCCATGATGTCCGGCGAGGCTACGCCCTCGCAGATGGGCGGCCTCCTGATGGCGCTGCGGGTGCGTGGCGAGACCGTGGACGAGATCACCGGCGCGGTCTCGGCGATGCGCTCCAAGATGCTCACAGTCGACGCGCCCGCGGACGCCGTCGACATCGTCGGTACCGGCGGCGACGGTTCCGGCTCGGTCAATGTCTCGACCTGCGCCTCCTTCATCGTTTCGGGCGCGGGTTTGCCGGTGGCCAAGCACGGCAATCGCGCGCTGTCGTCGCGCTCGGGCGCCGCCGACGTGCTGGCTTCGCTCGGGGTGAAGATCGATCTGAGGCCGGAGCAGGTCGGCCGCTGCGTGCGCGAATGCGGCATCGGCTTCATGTTCGCCCCCGCCCATCATCCCGCCATGAAGAACGTCGGCCCGACCCGGGTCGAGCTGGCGACACGCACGATCTTCAATCTGCTCGGCCCCTTGTCCAATCCGGCCGGCGTGAAGCGGCAGATGGTCGGCGTATTCTCCCGGCAATGGGTGCAGCCGCTGGCGCAAGTGCTCAAGAACCTCGGCTCCGAATCCGCCTGGGTCGTGCACGGTTCCGATGGCCTCGACGAAATCACCCTCACCGGCCCGACCTTCGTCTCCGCGCTCCACAATGGCGAGATCCGGAATTTCGAGGTGACGCCGGAGGACGCCGGCCTGCCGCGCTGCGAGGCCGGTGCACTCAAAGGCGCCGACGCCGACGCGAATGCGATCGCCTTGCAGAGCGTGCTCGACGGCAAGCCGAGCCCCTATCGCGACGTGGCACTGATGAACGCGGCCGCCGCGCTGGTCCTGGCCGGACGCGCCAAGGACCTCAAGGAGGGCGTTGCGATTGGAGTGAAGGCGCTCGACAGCGGCGCGGCGAACGCGCGGCTGAAGCATCTGATCGCGGTCTCCAACAGCTGAGCTGACATGTCGGACATCCTGACCAAGATCGAAGCCTACAAGCGCGAGGAGATCGCCGCCGCCAGGCGCGCACAGCCGCTGTCCGCGGTGGAGGCGAAGGCCAAGGCGCAAGCAGCACCGCGCGGCTTCGCGCGCGCGATCAAGGCCAAGCACGCCAACGGCGACTACGCGCTGATCGCGGAGGTCAAGAAGGCCTCGCCGTCAAAGGGCCTGATCCGCGCCGATTTCGATCCGCCGCTGCTCGCCAAGGCCTATCAGGCCGGCGGCGCGGCCTGCCTCTCGGTGCTGACCGACACGCCGTCGTTCCAGGGCCATCTCGACTTCATGGTAGCCGCACGCGAGGCCACGTCACTGCCGGTGCTGCGCAAGGATTTCATGTTCGACACCTATCAGGTGGCGGAGGCCCGCGCGCACGGCGCCGACTGCATCCTGATCATCATGGCGGCGCTCGATGATGCCACGGCAAAAGACCTCGAGAACGCCGCCCTCGCCTACGGCATGGACGTGCTGATCGAGATCCACGACCGCGCCGAGCTCGACCGCGCGCTGAAGCTGCGTTCCCCGATGATCGGCGTCAACAATCGCAATTTGCGCACCTTCGAGACCACGCTTGCGACCAGCGAAACATTGGCCCCGTTGATCCCCGGGGACCGGCTGATGGTCGGCGAGAGCGGCATCTTCACGCCCGCCGATCTCGCCCGGCTCGAGCGCGTCGGCATGTCGACCTTCCTGGTCGGCGAGAGCCTGATGCGCCAAGCCGACGTCACCGCTGCGACGCGCACGCTGCTCGCACGCGAAACTACGCGCGCGACGGGCACGCGCTGACATGACTCGCAAGCCGTCCAAGACTTCGTTCGCCAAGACCAAATCCGCCAAGGCCAAATCTGCCAAATCCAAATCCGCCAAGTCCAAGCCGTCGGACGAGAAGACCGGCCCTGCCCTCACCCATATCGGCGCTTCCGGCGAGGCGCGGATGGTCGACGTGTCGGACAAGCCCGCGAGCGAGCGGCTCGCGGTCGCGGAAGGACGCGTCGTCATGAGCAAGGCGACGCTTGATCTGATCGTGTCCGGCAACGCCAAGAAAGGCGACGTGCTCGGCACCGCGCGCATCGCCGGCATCATGGCGGCCAAGCGCACCTCGGAGCTGATCCCGCTCTGCCATCCGCTGGCGCTGTCGAAGGTCACGGTCGACATCGAGCCCGACGCAAAGCTGCCGGGCTGCCTCGTCCGCGCCAGCGTGAAGGTCACGGGCCCGACCGGCGTCGAGATGGAGGCGCTCACCGCCGTCTCGGTCGCCTGCCTCACCATCTACGACATGATCAAGGCGGTGGAACGCGGCGTGCGCATCGAGGGCATCCACCTGGTCGAGAAGCTCGGCGGCAAGTCCGGCCACTACCGGGCCTGATTGCCGCTGATCTATTTCGCCTCGCGTTGCCGCTCGCGATAGGCACGCGTCTTCATCCGATTGCCGCACAGCGTCGACATGCACCACCGCCGCGTCGATGGTTTCGACCGGTCGAAGAACACCCGGCGGCATTCCTCCGAGGCGCACATCTTCAGCCGGTCCAGCGTTCCCACAAGCGTTGCGTTGTGCAGCTCGATGGCGATAGCCGACAGGCCGGCGAGCGCATCCTCGCGCATCGCCGACAATGCTGCGCCGCGGCCAACCCGCGCCTCCACCCGCAACGGAAACGCTGCGAGCGCGTCACCGAGCGCGCCGAGAACCTCCTTGTTCCGGCGCCGCTCGGCTGGGTCGCATTGCAGATAGGCGCGTAGCGCTCCGCGCAGCCGCAGCGCGGTAGCTAACATTGCGGGCGTGATGCGTCCGCCGGCGCCGAGGCCGCGCTCCTGCATCCAGTCCGCGATCTGCTTCATCCCGGCAATTTCGTCGCTCTGCGGGTGCTCCACCCCGAAATGCGAGAAGTGGCGAACATCGAGCGTGTTGGCGAAATCGTAGACGTTCGCCAACGCGTCAGGAACCTGGAACTTGCGTGACTCTTTCGACATCGGAACACCGGAGGAATTTGAGACACCAGTAAAACATATTTACCGGTTGACAGCAACCGACACCAGTATATTGATTATACTAGTGTTGACCTCCTCCTCGTCGAAATCGAGCGGGGTTGCGATGACAAAATGGAGAACGCCGTGGCCGAGCTCTTGCATTATCTCGAACTCACCGAGCTTGCTGCACGCCTCAAGGCGCGCGAAATCTCCGCGCTGGACGTGACGCGCGCGCAACTCGACCGTATCGACGCCCTGGACCGTGAACTCGGCAGCTACGTTCACGTGATGGCGGAAACGGCTATCGCCGAGGCGAAAGCCGCGGATGCCGAAATCGCAAATGGCCAGTATCGGGGCCCGCTGCATGGCGTGCCGATTGCGCTGAAGGATCTATTTTGGACCAGGGGCATTCCGACGGCGGCCGGCACCACGCTTCATCGCGATTTTCGTCCCGGTGAAGATGCGACCGTCGCGCGTAGGGTCAAGGATGCAGGCGCCGTGGTGCTCGGCAAGTTGCAGCTCACCGAGGGCGCCTATTCCGATCACCACCCGTTGGTGACGCCACCGAAAAATCCATGGAATCCGGATTACTGGCCGGGCATTTCGTCCAGCGGCTCGGCGGTTGCGACGGCCGCCGGACTTTGCTTCGGCTCGCTCGGCTCCGACACCGGCGGCTCGATCCGCTGGCCGTCCGCCGCCAACGGCCTGACCGAGCTGGGGCCGCGTCAGCCGCCACGGCGCGTTCGAGCTGGCCGCGACACTCGATCATATCGGACCGATCGGCCGCAGCGCTGTCGATGCCGGCGTGCTGCTTGGGGCCATCGCCGGACACGACCCGAACGACCCGACGTCACTGCTCAATCCGGTGCCCGACTATCTTGCCGCGGCCGCACAGGACGTGCGGGGCTTGCGGATCGGCCTCGACGCTGCCTGGAACAGCGACGATGTGGACGTTGCGACAGAGCAGGTGTTGGCGAACGCCATTGATGCTTTCCGCGCGCTTGGCGCCCACACCGTCAACGTCAGATTTCCCGACGTAAGACAGGCGATTGCCGACTGGACCCCTCATTGTGCGGTGGAAGCTGCGGTCGCGCACGAGGCGACCTATCCTGCCCGCAAGAATGAGTACGGTCCGATCCTCGCCTCGCTGCTCGAGGCTGGTCGCGCACTCTCCGGTCTCGATTATCAGAAGATCCTGCTGCGGCGGCTGGCACTGCGCGGCCAGGTGACTGCGCTGTTCGAGACCATCGACCTGCTGCTGATCCCGGTACACCCTTTCGCGCCGTTGACGCTGAGCATGATCCGGACGCTCGGCGAGCAGCCGGATCTGATCGCGAAGCTGCAGCGCTACACCTGCCCGTTCGACATGACCGGTCATCCCACGATCACGCTACCAGGTGGTGCATCGGCGGACGGACTGCCGATCGCGCTCCAGCTTGTCGCCGCCCATCTCGACGAGGCCACGCTGGTTCGGGCCGGCGCAGCGTTCCAGCGTGTCACGTCCTGGCATCGTCGCCATCCTTCCCTCACCTCGCGGAGGCAGCATTGACCATTCCATTCAAACCCGCTGGGCGAAGCATTTTCCACGGCTGGTTCGTCGTCGTGGCGGCATTTGCCGTCATGTTCGTCGGCTTTGGTTCCGCCTACACATTCAGCGCATTTCTGGAGCCGCTCCAGCGCGATTTCGGCGCCTCCCGCGGCTCAATCTCGCTAGTGTTCTCGATTGCGGGCTTTCTGTACTTCGCCCTCGGACTCGTCAGCGGCCCCCTCGCCGACCGGCTCGGCTCGCGTCCACTGGCCGTCGCGGGTATGATCCTGATGGCGGCTGGACTTGCGGCCGCGAGCGCTGCACGTTCCCTCGTGGAGGTCTATCTCGCCTACGGGCTCGGCGTCGGCCTCGGCGTGGGCTGCGCCTATGTTCCAGCAATCGGCGCGGTGCAACGCTGGTTCGTCAAGCGCCGCGGCTTCGCCTCTGGGCTCGCGGTGAGCGGCATCGGGCTCGGTACGCTGGCAATGCCGCCGCTCGCCTCATTGCTGATCGCATCGCTGGGCTGGCGCGGCGCCTATCTGGTGCTGGGCGCGATCGCACTGGTGCTAGGCGGCGGGATGTCGCTGCTAATCGAGAATGATCCGAAGGACCGCGGCCTCCGACCCGACGGCGATCCGCCTCGCGACACGGCGGATGCAAACAGCGCCGGCGGCGCCTCGGTGCGCGAGGCCGTCCGGTCGACGCGGTTTGCCGCCCTCTATGTATCGTGTCTGGTCTGCTCGTTCGGCGCCTTCGTCCCATTCGTTCATCTCGTGCCTTACGCGCGCGATCACGGGGTCGCGGCGTCCTCTGCGGTGCTGCTGCTCGGCGTGATCGGGGCCGGCAGCACCGCGGGCCGGTTCTTTCTCGGCGCGGTCGCCGACCGGATGGGCCGCGATCGCTCCCTGATCATGGTCCTGATCGGAATGGCGTTCGCGATGGCGATCTGGGCCGTTGCCGCTGATGTCCGGACCCTCGCCGCTTTTGCCTTCTTCTACGGCGTGTTCTACGGCGGCTGGGTCGCGGTGCTGCCCTCTGTGGTCATGGACTATTTTGGCGGACGCAACGTCAGTGGAATCATCGGCATCCTCTACACCAGCGTGGCGTTCGGCACGCTGGTTGGTCCGAGTGCGGCCGGCTTCGCCTACGACGTCAATCACAGCTATACTTTGCCGATCCTGATCAGCGCCGCCGCGAACATCGTCGCAGCGCTGATCGTGGTGGCGATACTGCCGCGCGGCGAAACCCGCCCGATCAGCGCAGCGATGCACTGATCGACCCGAATTTTGAACTGAGCCTGCTGCCCATGCCGTTCACCACGGTGATGATCGCAAGCGCGATGCCGGCGGCGATCAGGCCGTACTCGATCGCGGTTGCGCCGGTTTCGTCGGCGAGAAATTTCTTCAAAGTATTCTTCATGATCGTATCCTCCTCCGCGTCGTTGCGAAGACGCTCGCGAGTCGTGTGCCAATGCGAACTTAAGGATCGCCAGCACCTTAGATGGTTAAGCTTCGATTGATCATCGCGATGGCCGGCAGAAATTGTCCGGCCGCGCGGAAGCTTCCTGCAATTCCTGCAGGTCTCGCGTCCCGCGCATTGATTGCTTTTGTGAGTGTCCATTCACGGCGCATTAACCCAGCTTCCTAACTTCGCTTCCACTCCGTTCCCTTAAACCAGCGGATGTTTCCGGGACCAAGAATTGACCCTGACGTGTGCACGACAACGATCGATCATGATGACGAGATTCTGCAGTCGCCTTTTTGACCGGGCCTTCGTGCGCAGCGGACCGATCCGCTGGCTGGTGGTGGGCGGCACGCTGCTGATCGCGGCGATCGCCGTCGGCGCGACGCTGATGGCGCAGAATTTCCGCGAACGTGCGCTGCGCAACTCCGGCCGCGAGCTGGAAAACACCGTGCTGATGCTTGCCCATCATTTCGACCAGCAATTGCAGGATTTCGCCGTCATCCAGAAGGATTTTGTCGACCACGTTCGCGCGACCGGCATCACCAGTGCAGCGGACTATCGCAAACGCCTCTCCGGCCAGGACATCCACCGGATGCTGCGCTCGAAGATCGAGGCACTGCCCTACATGGGCGGCGTCAACATCATCGATGCCGAAGGCAATTTGATCAATTCGTCGACGGCATGGCCAGCTCCGAACGTGAACGTTGCCGATCGCGCCTATTTCCGGACCTTCCGGTACGATCCCTATGCTCCCGACGTCCTGATCGAGCCACTGCACAGCCGCGTCTCCGGCGCCTGGACCATCCTGATCGTGCGCAAGATCGTCGGACCAAACGGCGAATTCATGGGTGTGGTCGGACGCGGCATCGAGCCGGCAAATTTCGAAAAGTTCTTCGAGTCCGCCGTGCTCGGCGAGGGCGCGACGATCTCGATGCTGCACCGGGACGGCACGCTGCTCGCCCGTTATCCCCATTCCAGCGAATTGATGGGGCGGAATTTCAAGAACGGACCGTTCGCGCATCAAAGGGTCTTCGGGCTCGACCATTTTGCCGGCCGCTTGATGAGCCCCGTCGACGGCGAGGACCGGCTGATTTCCTCACACGCCCTGCCGCACTTCCCGATCCTGATGATGGCCACCACGACGCGCGCGGCGGCCCTGACGGACTGGCGCGAGCAGATCGGCATGCTGATCTCGGTCGCCGCCTCTTCCGCGCTCGCCATCGCGGGCGTGCTGATCGCGATCGTACGCAAGCTCCTGGAGCAGCACCGCCTTTCGCGGGAACGGCTGACGCTGGAAAAGCAGCGTCTCGACCGCGCCGTCAACAACATGACCCAGGGCCTGCTGCTGTTCAACGCCTCGCAGCAGCTCGTGATCTGTAATCAGCGCTACATCGAGATGTACGGGCTGTCGGCCGCAATCGTGAGACCCGGCTGCAGCTTCCACGACATCATTGCGCACCGCAGGGCCACCGGCTCGTTCACAGGCGATTTGGACCAGTATGTCGCGCGGGTCCTGCGCGACATCCATGCGCGCAATTCGATGGTGATCGATACCTCCGACGGTCGCTCGATCCAGATCGTCAACGAGCCGCTCACCGACGGCGGCTGGGTGGCGACGCATGAGGACATCACGGAGCGCCGGCGTATCGAGGAGCGCATCACCCATCTCGCTCATTACGACGCGCTGACCGACCTGCCTAACCGCACCATGTTCCACGAACATCTGCGCGAGGAACTGGCTCTCGTCGCCGGAGACGAACAACTCGCGGTGCACTACATCGACATCGACGAGTTCAAGGGCGTCAACGACGCGCTCGGGCACCTTGTCGGCGACGAACTCCTGAAGGCGGTCGCGCAGAGCCTCCGCCGGTGCGCGGGTCCGGCGGACTTCGTGGCGCGGCTCGGCGGCGACGAATTCGCCATCGTACAGAGCGCGGTGACGTCGCTGGACCAGGTCAACGAGCTGGTCGCGCGGCTGTTCGAGGCCATCCGCGCGCCGTTCGACTGCATGGGCCATCATCTTGCCACCGACGCCAGCATCGGCATCGCGCTGGCGCCGGAACACGGAACGGCGCTGGACCAAATCCTGAAGAACGCGGACATGGCGATGTACGCCGCCAAAGCCGCCGGACGCCGCACCTACCGCTTTTTCGAGCCGGAGATGGACGCCAAGATCCACGAGCGGCGGCAGCTCGAGATCGACCTGCGCCACGCCATCGCCCATGGCGGCCTCGAGGTCTATTACCAGCCCTGCCTCGCCCTGAAGGACGACCGCATCACCGGCTGCGAGGCGCTGGTGCGCTGGCGCCACCCCGAACGCGGCATGGTCTCGCCGGCCGAGTTCATCCCGATCGCCGAGGACACCGGCCTGATCAACGAGATCGGCGAATGGGTGCTGGCGACCGCCTGCCGGGACGCGGCGAACTGGCCCGACGACATCCGCCTCGCCGTCAACGTCTCGCCGGTGCAGTTCAAGAGCGGCACGCTGGCGCTGAAGATCATGGCGGCGCTCGCCGCCTCCAATTTTCCGGCCAGCCGGCTCGAGCTCGAGATCACCGAGGCGGTGCTGATCCGTGACGACGACACCGCGCTTGCGATCCTGCATCAACTCCGCGCCATCGGCGTCCGCATCGCGCTCGACGATTTCGGCACCGGCTACTCCTCGCTGAGCTATCTGCACCGCTTCCCGTTCGACAAGATCAAGATCGACCGCTGCTTCGTCAACGACATCGCCGGCCCCGACGGCTCCGCCAGCATCGTCCAGGCCGTCGTCAACTTAGCAGCCGCCCGCCGCATAACCACCACGGCCGAGGGCGTCGAGACCGAGGAGCAGCGGCGGCTGCTCCGCGCGCTCGGCTGCTCCGAGATGCAGGGCTATCTGTTCAGCGCTGCGAAGCCCGCCGACAAGGTGCTGGAGCTGTTCGCGCTCCATCGCAGCCGTCTCGTCCAGCACGGCGACCAAGAGAGCCGACGCCGCGAAGCAGGCTAGCGCCTGTCCTCATACAGCTGAGCGGAAACCCCGCAATTGCTCGGAGCATTCCTGCTCATGAGCCAGAGATGACATTGGCGGACAGCCAAACGGCGCCAGGCTTGGAATTGAAGACCATTTGGTCTATATATAAGCGATGCGCCGCCAGAACCCAGTTCCCTCGCCCCGTGGCCGTCCCCGAAGTTTCGACATGGAAGCAGCTGTCGAACGCGCGATGGGCGTGTTCTGGTCCCGCGGCTATCACGCCACGGCGCTCCCGGACCTTCTTCGTGCGACGAAGCTCTCGCGGGGCAGCCTTTACGCCGCTTTCGGTGACAAGCACTCGCTCTTCCTGCTTGCGCTTGATCGCTACATTGCCATTGCCTTGACACGGATGGATATCGAACTCGACCCCCGCAGCGAGCCGGTCGACGGCCTGCGGGCCTACCTTGCCGGCTACGTTGACCGCAACAGCGGTGCCAATGGTCGGCGCGGATGCCTGTTGGTAGCCACAGCCATGGAACTGGCTGGCCGTGATGCCGAAATTGATCGTCGCATCGGGAGCTTTTTCAAAGCCATGGAGGCTCGGGTGGCTGGTGCACTTTCCCGTGCGAAGGCAGCGGGCAAGCTGGCCGATGGTGTCGAGCCTTCGAGTGCCGCCCGAATTCTCGTCTGTTTCGTCGAGGGCCTGCGGGTGGTCGGTAAAACGGCACCGACACGGATCATTTCGCAAGCCACCGTTGACGCTTTTCTCGACCGCTTCATCAGGTAGACAAACCATGGACGTTTCCGCTGTTCGCACGCCTATATCTAGACCGAATGGTCTTGAAAAGAACGATGCCATGTCTGCCATTCAGATCGTCTGCGCGGTGGTCGTCCCCTTGCTCTGGGGTTATCAATTCGTGGCCATCAAAGTTGGCGTTATGGAGTTTCCACCCCTCTTCTTCCTCGCGCTGCGCTTCCTAGCCATCGCGCTGCTGCTTGTTCCCTTTGTCAAAAGGCCCGCACGTCAACAGTTTGGCCCGATCGCAGCGATTTCGTTTTTCCTTGGCGGACTGAACTTCGGGCTCTTCTATGTTGGCCTCGGCCTCGGCTCGGGAAGCATGTCGGCCGTCGCAATTCAACTCGCCACGCCCTTCACCGTCCTGCTGGCCTGGCCGCTGCTTGCGGAGCGGCCGTCTCTCACCACGTCCGCTGGAGTGGTGCTTGCATTCGTCGGCGTGGTCGTGCTGGCAGCAGGGCCTGGTCTGTCGGCAAATGCGCTTCCGCTGCTGCTCGTGGTCGGCGCAGCCTTCGCATTCGCGGTGTCCAACGTCTTGACCAAACGCTACGGTCCTTTTGATCCCCTGATGTTGATGGGGTGGTCGTCGCTGCTCACGGTGCCGCAGGTCATGGTGATGTCGTTGCTCCTTGAACATGGACAAGCGGCGAGCCTTGTCACGGCGGACGGGCATGGTTGGCTGGCACTGGCCTACACGATTTTCATCGGAGGAATTGTCGGGTTTGGCCTTTGGTTCTGGCTGATCGGGCGTTGCTCCATGGGCCGCGTCGCACCCTTCGGTCTGCTGCTTCCGGTGTTCGCCTTGATGTCGAGCGTGTTGTTCCTTGGTGAACGCATGACTCCAAAATTGATGATCGGCGGGCTGCTCGCGATCTCCGGCGTCGCCGTCACTCAGCTAAGACCGAGCGCTCGACCAATTTGAACTTGGAAGTCGCGTCGTTGGCAGATTCTCAGCGGGTCCATCCCCGCGACGAAGTGCTGGTCGAGCGCGACCGCGCCCGGCGCTGGGCCGAGCGCGACGGCTGCTATGAGGTCACCTTTGCGGCCATGAACCCCAGCTGAGACGGCGTCCAAAACGAAATCGCCCGGGAGCGGTCAACCACTCCCGGGCGATCGATGTCTGGAACTGGCGAGGCTTAGTTCGGCACCGCGGCCTTCGGCGCAGGCTTGGCCGCGACAGCGTTCGCGGTTTGGCCGTGCAGGAAGTCATACGCCGTATGCAGGGCCTTATCGTCCTTCTCTTCCGGCGGGACATAGGACTGCGATCCGGTCTGCTCCGTGCCATCGGCCGCCTGCAGATGGCCGCGCATCTGGGACTCCGCCATGGTGTCCATCCGGCCCTTCAGCTCGGGCGGCACGTCCTGGAGGATCTCGATGTCGGGCGCGATGCCCTGGGCCTGGATCGAGCGGCCCGACGGCGTGTAGTAGCGCGCCGTGGTCAGCGCCAGTGCGCCGTTGCCGGTGCCGAGCGGAATGATGGTCTGTACCGAGCCCTTGCCGAACGAACGCGTGCCGATGATGGTCGCGCGCTTGTGATCGTGCAATGCGCCGGCCACGATCTCGGAGGCCGAAGCCGAGCCGCCGTTGACGAGAACCACGAGCGGTTTGCCCTTGGTGAGGTCGCCGCCATGCGCGGTGAAGCGCTGGGTCTCCTCGGCATTGCGGCCGCGGGTCGAGACGACCTCGCCGCGCTGCAGGAATGCGCTCGACACCGACACGGCCTGGTCGAGCAGGCCGCCCGGATTATTGCGCAGGTCCATCACGTACCCGACCAGCTTCTCGGGCGGGACATCCCTGGAGATCGATGCGATCGCCTTCTTCAGGCCATCGGTGGTCTGCTCGTTGAACGAGGTGACGCGGATATAGCCGATATCGCCGTTCTCGACGTGGAAGCGCACGGGGCGCACATGGATGATCTCGCGCTTGATCGCGACGTCGAGCGGGGCGTCGGCCCCCTTGCGCACGATCGTGAGCTTGGTCTGGGTGTCGACCGGCCCCTTCATCTTGTTGACGGCCTGCTCGAGCGTCATGCCCTGGACGGCATCGCCATCGATCTTGCTGATGAGGTCGCCCGACATGATTCCGGCCTTGGACGCCGGCGTGTCGTCGATCGGCGAGACGACCTTGACGAGGCCCTCCTCCATCGTGACCTCGATGCCGAGCCCGCCGAACTCGCCGGAGGTGGTCTCCTGCATCTCGGTCCAGGCTTTGTCGTTCATATAGCGCGAGTGCGGATCGAGCGAGGTCACCATGCCGGTGATCGCGCCTTCCATCAGCTTGGCATTGTCAGGCTTCTCGACATAGCTCGCCTTCACCCGCTCGAACACTTCGCCGAACAAGTTGAGCTGGGAATAGGCGTCATCCGCGCTCGCTGCCGCCCGTGCTGCCCATACGCCGCCGTGCGGACTGGCTACCAGAAGGGTCAGACACGCTCCGGTGAGCGCGCCCAGGGGGAACAGCAGGGTTTTCCGCATGGAGAGGCTGGCCTTTTTGCTCTGGGGCTTCGGAGGCGCCAAGCAAATGGCGATCCAGCCCGCTGTTCACAATACCATTCTGGTTTCTTCAAGGCCGGGACGCCACGCCGGCGGGTAGACCGTAAAAATCCCTTCGCCCGGGCCTAAACTTTTGGCAACGTTCCGAAATCGTTTCGTGCAAGCCGGGAATCGGTCCGCCAGCCCACGCCTCGCAGCTATGCGATTTTAGGATGGTTTTGGAGGGCCGGACACGATAGGCGATGACAATAAGACTTCAAATTCTCGGGAGGACAACAATGGATGACGCGCCCCGCATCCAGCCGGAGAGGAACGTCGAACTCGGCGCCAGCGCCGAGCCGTTCCAGAACCTACACGAATTCATCCGCAAGGCGCGCGCCAATCTCAACCAGAACGCCTGGGACTACATCGTCGGCGCCGCCGAGACCGAGACCACGATGCGTCGCAACCGCATGGCGCTGGACGAGATCGCCTTCCGTCCGCGCGTGCTGCGCGATGTCAGCAAGGTCGCCGGCTCGGTCGAGCAATTCGGCCGCAAGATGCGCCTGCCGGTGGTGCTCGCCCCGGTCGGCGCGCTCGAGATCTTCGATCCGGATGGTGCGGCGAGCGTGGCACGCGCCTGCGGGACTTTCAGTGCGGCGCACATGCTGAGTTCGGTGTCCGAGCCCGGCCTCGAGAAGACCGCCGAGGCGGCACCCGACGCGCTGCGCCTCTACCAGCTCTATGTGCGCGGCGACGATGCCTTCGTCGCTGACGTTGTCAGCCGGGCCGAGAACAACGCCTATGCCGCCTTTTGCCTGACCGTCGATACCGCTCATTACAGCCGTCGCGAACGCGACATCGCCAAGCGTTACGTTCGCGAGAGCCGCCTGCGAGCCACCGGCGGCGATTTCCAGAAAGGCCTGGAGTGGCGGACGGTGAAGATGATCAAGGACACGTTCAAGATCCCGCTGATCCTCAAGGGCATCGCGACGCCAGAGGACGCGCTGATCGCGATCGATCACGGCGTCGAGTGGATCTACGTCTCCAACCATGGCGGTCGTCAGCTCGATCACGGCCGCGGCGCCATGCATGTGCTGCCCGAGATCGTCGATGCCGTGAACGGCCGCGCCAAGATCATGGTCGATGGCGGCTTCGGCCGCGGCACCGACATCGTCAAGGCGATCGCGGCGGGCGCCGACCTCGTCGGCATCGGCCGGCTGCAATGCTGGGCGCTGGCGGCGGCCGGCGAAGCCGGCGTGGCGCGCATGCTGGAGCTACTCGAGGACGAAGTGCTGCGCTGCCTCGGCCTCTTGGGTGCGACCTCGTTCGCCGAGGTCGACAAATCCTGCCTGCATGCTGCGACCGCAACCAACGCGCCGAGCGTGTTCAGCGCGTTTCCGCTGTTCGACCACGAGCCATATCGATACTGAGTGAAAGGATGCAGGTGACATCGCTCTCTCCCGGCAGCGCGGATGCGCTTCTGTTCGATCTCGGCCGCGTGGTGCTCGATATCGATTTCTCCAAGGCGATCGCCTGCTGGGCGGGACATGCCGGCTGCAAGCCAGAATCCATCGTCGCGCGCTATGTGCGGGACAGCGAAGCCTATCGGCTGCATGAGGTCGGCAAGATCAGCGACGAGGACTATTTCGCCTCATTGCGAGCCTCGCTCGGAATCGGCATTTCGGACGCGCAGTTCCTGGAAGGCTGGAACGCGATCTTCGCCGGCGAAATGCCTGACATCGCCGAGCTGTTGCCGCGGGCGGCGAAGCAGATGCCGCTCTACGCCTTCTCCAACACCAACCGGCCGCACGTGGACTATTTCTCGCAGGAATATGCCGATCTCCTCGGCCATTTCCGCGAGCTGTATTTGTCGTCCAGCATCGGCCTGCGCAAGCCGGATGCCGAGGCCTTCGACCACGTGATCGCTGCGATCGGCGTACCCGCCGGGCGTATCGTGTTCTTCGACGATCTTGCTGAAAACATCGAGGGAGCGCGGGCGCGCGGCTTGACGGCGGTCCATGTGACCTCGCCACGTGACGTCGGGAACGCATTGAAGGCATTGGGTATCTGACGACAATCCGCCGTCGCGAGACCCAGGAGGCACGGCCCCGTCGGAACTAATTTTGAAGAAGCTGAGGAACCCGATCACTTTGTGCATTTTTATACAGAGTTCCGGGAACGGAATACCGGGTTCCGGACTCTAGAGTCCGTTGGGATCTCTACGGACGGACGCATCATCGTGTTGGGCAAAACCTACCTCACCAAGCAGGCATCTCTTCTTCTTGAATTCGCCAGGACAACTTCAGACTCGGACCTTTCGGCCAAGCTTGTGAGCAAGGCCGCCGACCTGAAATCCCGGGCCGATCCGCTCCCCGACAAGGATCAAGGGCCGAAAGCGCCCGACGTAAGTCCCGGGCAGATAGAGAGCTGATCGATGCTGGCCGTGGCGCTCGTCATTCTCGTTTTTACCATGGCCACTCTTCTGCCGATCTGCCTCGTTCTCTGGACCATGCCTCGCCGGACTTGATCATGCCTTCCAGAACAATGTGAAGCAGCGGGATGAATTGCGCCCTCTCAGCTGTTTTTGCCTCTGCGCCCGCGCTCGGCTAGAAGACTTGCGGAACATTCGCCCGAACGTGCCGAGCAGGAGTTTTCGCCGTGGCCTTGATGCCGGTTTCTGACGCGCTTGCCGCGGTGCTGGCGAGTGCAGAGCCGCTGCCCGAAGAGATGGTTTCCCTCGACGAAGCCTACCATCGCGTGCTCGCGCGCGACGTCGCAGCGCGGCGTACGCAGCCGCCGCAGGCGATGTCGGCGATGGACGGCTACGCCGTGCGCGCAGCTGACGCCGCGACGATCGATTCGAAGCTCACCGTCATCGGCGAGGTCGCAGCGGGTCGGCCGTTCGCGGGAACGGTCGGCGCCGGCGAGGCCGTGCGGATCTTCACCGGCGGCGTCGTTCCCGACGGCGCCAACGCCGTCGTGATCCAGGAGGACACGGTCGCTGACGGCAACCGCATCACGATCAAGGAAGCCGCGATCGCAGGACGGCACATCCGGCCCGCCGGCGTCGATTTCCGCGAGGGCGACGTGCTCCTGCGCACGGGAATCCGTCTCACCGAGCGTGACCTCGCGCTCGCCGCCGGGATGAATCATCCGCACCTTGCCGTTTGCCGGCGTCCGAAGGTCGCGATTCTCGCCACCGGCGACGAGCTGGTGATGCCGGGCGCCACGCCTGGTCACGGCCAGATCGTCTATTCCAACGGCTACGCCCTGCATGCGCTCGCCCGCAGCGAGGGCGCCGAGACCATCGACCTCGGTATTGCCGCCGACACACTGGAGGCCACCACCGCCGGCATCCGCCGCGCCCGCGAGAGCGGCGCCGACATCCTGATCACGACCGGCGGCGCATCGGTCGGCGACCACGATCTGGTCCAGCAGGCGCTGAGGGACGAAGGTATCGCGATGGCGTTCTGGAAGATCGCGATGCGGCCGGGCAAGCCGATGATGCATGGACGGCTCGGCGCCATGGGCGTGATCGGCCTGCCGGGCAATCCCGTGTCGTCCTATGTATGCGCCTTCCTGTTCATGGTGCCGCTGATTCGCGCCCTGTCGGGCCGTTCGGTGATTCACCATCGCCGTGAGCGCGCCGTGCTCGGCCGCGACGTCGGCGCCAACGACCAGCGCGAGGACTATCTGCGCGCGCGCCTGGAGGAGCGCGACGACGGCACGCGCATCGCCCTTCCCGTCAGTCATCAGGACTCTTCGCTGCTTGCGAATCTCGCTGCGGCACAGGTACTTCTCGTGCGCGCACCGTTCGCGCCGAAGGCTGAAGCCGGCACGCCCTGCGAGGTGTTGCGGCTCCCCGTCTGAGTGCCTCGACAATGCGGGTTCCGCGAACTTCGCTCTGTTCACGGTAAATTAAGCAGTTGCGGAACACATATCGAACATATAGTGTCCGTTCATGATTTGTTTCGAGCGTGTAGCGGCTTATTGCTGAATTCAGCGTCTCGGAATCGAACGGCATCAATCGGGGGACTTTGGTCGAGATGTTAACGCGCAAACAATACGAGCTTCTGCGGTTCATCAATGAACGTCTGAAGGAAAGCGGCGTGCCCCCTTCCTTCGACGAGATGAAGGATGCGCTCGACCTGCGCTCGAAGTCGGGTATCCATCGCCTGATCACGGCGCTCGAGGAGCGCGGCTTCATCCGGCGCCTGCCCAACCGCGCCCGTGCGATTGAAGTCATCAAGCTGCCCGAGCTCCAGGCAGCCGCCGGCAGCCGCCGCGGCTTCACGCCGAGCGTCATCGAGGGCAATCTCGGCAAGGTGCGCGCGAGCTCCAGCCTGTCTGCGGACGAGGGCGAGCGTCCCGTTGCGGTGCCGGTGATGGGCCGCATCGCGGCCGGCACGCCGATCGAGGCGTTGCAGACCCGCAGCCACACTATCAGCGTACCGCCCGACATGCTCGGCTCGGGCGAGCACTACGCGCTCGAAGTGCGCGGCGATTCCATGGTCGAGGCCGGCATCCTCGACGGCGACATGGCGCTGATCCAGCGCAACGAGAGCGCCGATACCGGCGACATCGTGGTGGCGCTGATCGACGACGAGGAAGCGACCCTCAAGCGCTTCCGCCGCCGCGGCGCCTCGATCGCGCTCGAGCCCGCCAACGCGGCCTATGAGGTGCGTATCCTGCCGCCGAACCGGGTGAAGATTCAGGGCAAGCTGATCGGGCTGTACCGGAAGTACTGATACCGGGAGTCCTTGATACCGGGAGTCCTTGGCGCCGCGCGCGCTTCCGATCGGCAGCCCGATCAGAGATTGGAGCGGATCATTGTCCGCTCGGGCTGGATAGTCTTTCTGGTTCTGCACAGATTATCCGGGCCCACCTCCGGCGCTAGATCCTCGATACGCCGCACGAAGCACCCAGGGGCTTCGCGGCCTTCAGGTTCGAGGAGAAGTCATGCGCAAAATCATTCTGAGCACAGTTGCGGCGGCGCTGATCGCAGCATCAGCGTCGCCAGCATTTGCCGCACAATCGCGTCACCATGTCCGCAAGGAAACAGCGGTCAGCGATCAAGTCCGCAACGCGCGGAATGCGATCGCGCAACCGTCGCAGCCAGGCTGGCAATATTCGGGCTGGTCGGCGTCCGCAGGGCGTTGACACGCGCCTCCCGAATGCATCGCAGCAGCCTTTGTTCCTAAAAGATAATGTGATCGCGGCTTGCGGAAACCAGCCGCAGATTTGCCCACAACCAAGTAGAGTTTTGCGTGTTTCCACTCTGATAGAGGCCTGCGCCTCGATAAGAGACGCGGGCGCTATCCCAGCCTGAGGAGCACCCGATGTGTGACTACAGCCTGCATGCCGTCGCGTCGCGTCCCGCCGAAGTCGGCGAGACGATCGTCACGACAAGCTTCCGCGGCACCTCGACGCGTGGTTTTGCGTCCGCAGCCGATCCGACCGTGGCCGTCTGCCTGCTGCCGGGAACGGAGCTCGCCTTCACCGACAACGTCCGCTACGACAATCGCTGGATCTGGACGCGTACCATCAATTCCCGCGTCGGCAAGTTCGGCAAGATCGATCCGCACATTCCCGACCGCCATCATGACGCGATTGAATTCCCCGACGGCAAATACGTGCTGGTGACTCAGCTCGTCGAGGGCCAGCAGGCAACCGTGCTGCAACTGCCGGTGACCCAGCCGGTCACTGATCGCGAGCACAAGCCGGAGATCATCGCCGACAGGCAGCCGACGGTCACCCGCCTGCCGATCGGCTGACACAGCCGCCCTCCGGCCGAGAGGTTGGAGGCCAGGATTGAATTGCCATCGCCGGCCGTGGCCGGCGAGATGGTGCGGTCGCGTCCAGCGAAATCCGATCGGATTGATCAAGCCGCTGCGCCTCTGCGCAGCACGAAGTTTGAGCCGCCCTGCCTGAATTATGAACGTCCGCTTCGCAGCCAAATGACCGATGCTGTCAAGGGCTTGAGACGGCGGACACGCTCGATGAAAACCTTCCTTCGCGTCGTTGAACTCTGGGTACCCGACCGGACGCGCATGCGGCTGGAATTTGGTGGCGGCCTCTACGGCGAAGGGCTGTCCGCGTTCAAGGCCGTCAGCGAAGAGTTGCACTTCGGATATGACGAGGGACTTCCGGGCAAGGCCTGGGCCTCGGGCCACCCCGAAATCCTCACCAGATTCGCCAATTCCTATTTCAAACGGACCGATCAGGCGCTCGTAGCCGGCCTCACCTGCGGCGTCGCGGTACCGGTGTTTGCAGGCGAATTCCTCCAGGCCGTCATCGTGCTGTTCTGCGGCGACGGCAAAGCGCATGTCGGCGCGATCGAGCTCTGGCACAACGACCCTGATGTCTCCCACGAGATGGGGCTCGTCGACGGCTATTACGGCACCGCCGATATGTTCGAGTTCAACTCTCGCCACACCAAATTTCCTCGCGGCTTTGGCCTGCCTGGACGCACCTGGAAGGCGGGCCTGCCGCTGATCATCAAGGACCTGCACGACGCCAGGAGCTTCCTGCGCTGGGAGGACGCGGCCAAGGTCGGGATCAATCTCGGCGTGGGCGTGCCCTATCGGACCGGCACGGACCAGACCTGGGTCCTGACATTCCTCTCGGCGCAGGCCACGCCGATTGCGCGACGCTTCGAGATCTGGGTCCCGAACCAGATCCGCTCGGCGCTGGTGTTTCGCGCCGGCGATTGCAGTGCGCAGACCGACCTTGCCGCGCTCTATGCGACGAAATCCATCGCCAGGGGCGAAGGCAGCATCGGCGGGGCCTGGGCCACCGGCATGCCCGCGCTCAACGATGAGCTCGCGCATGACGGCTCGGTCGCCGGCCTTGAGGCCCGCGCATCCGGACTGAGCCGGATGGTGGCCCTGCCGGTCATCGGCAATTCCGGGCTCGACGCCGTGCTGGCCTGGTATCTCTAGAGAGCGAAGTGGATACCGGTTCGCGTGAAGAAAACGCGTCAGAATCCAGAGCTTCGGTTCTGATTCAATCGGAGCCGAAGATGCTCTGGCCGATCCGCTCAATCCTCGGCCTGCAAGTCGGTCTCCGCCGGCGTTGCGTCCCGGGTGCGGGGCGCGGCCGTCTTCGGCGCAAGACTGCCATCGAAATCACCTGCGCCGGCGCCGGCCGGCAACCAGGGGCGGCTCGTGCCTCTCGCCCTCACCGCCTGAACCGCAAAACCGTCACCACGCTGCGTCAGCGCCAGCGCGCTCTGGCTGGCGAGCCGCTGCCGATCGACCACCATCGCGGCGCAATCGGGCGGCGCGGGACGTGCCGTCACCACCAGCGCGGCCCGGCTGCAATCGTCCGCCAGTGCGTCGATGCGCAGTGCCAGCGCGACCAGCCTGCCGTCGGCGAGCGGCGTCACGCAGCCGGCTTCGTCGCAAGACACGCCGTCGGCCAGCGAGGCGCTGCCGGCATCGCGCGGATCGGCGTCGGCAGCTAACCACTCTTTGAGCAAAAAGCCGTCCTTGCTCGCCCTGATCAGATGCAGATGTCCGTCCCTGCCCCGGACCGCGACACTCTGGCCATCCCCGGCAATCAGAATGTCGGGCTGCCGCACCGACAGCCCCCAGAGGATCGCAGCCAGCAGCACCAGGGCGCCGGACCAGCGTAACGGCGTGCGCAACAGGCCCAGCACGATGATCCCCAGGCTCGCCGCGATCAGAGGTGCAATGCCGAAAGCCGGGATATGGCCGACCGCGCCCGGCAATGCGGCGACCCAGCGCGACACCGCAACCATCCAGTCGATGCCGATCCCCATCAGCCACCAGAACACGCTGTCGAGCCCGAAGGGAGCCGCAAGCAGCCCTAACAGCCCCGCCGGCATTACCAGCGCCGAGACCACCGGCATCGCGCCGAGATTGGCGAGCACGCCGAACGGCGTGACGCGGTGGAAGTGGAAGGCGGCATAGGGCGTGGTCGCAAGTCCCGCGATCAGCGAAGCCATGAACAGCATCGCGATCTCGCGGCCGCCCCACATTGCAATGCGCGCGGTCGCCGAATGATCCGGCGACGCGAACAGGTTCGGCATGCCGATCTGCACCAGTGCGACGAGCCCGAGCGTCGCAGCGAACGACATCTGAAAACTCGGATGCACCAGCGCCTCCGGCGCGACCGCCAGCACGATCAGCGCGGCCACGGCAAGCGTGCGGAAAGTGATGGCGCGGCGATCGACCATCACCGCGATCAGCACCACCGCGGTCATGAAGAACGATCTTTGTGTTGCGACCTCCGCGCCTGACAGCAGCAGGTAGAACGCAGCGGCGACCAGCGCCGCGGCCGCCGACCATTTCTTGATGGCGAAGCCCGCCGCCAGCCCCGGGATCAGAGCGAGCAGGGCGCGCACCGCGAAGAACACGACACCGGCAACCACCGCCATGTGGTAGCCGGAGATCGAGAGTACGTGTCCGAGTCCTGAGATGAACATCGCGTCGTTGACGGGCGTGGTGATCGCATCGCGCCGCCCCGTGAGCAGCGCGGTCGCGATCGCGCGATTGTCGCCATCGAGCGTAGCGCGGATGCGCGCGTCGATCGCATCGCGCAGGCCTTGCATGAAGGCCGCGTAACGCAGCCGCAAGCCGCCGGTCTCAGGCGGCGCCGCCACCGTGATTGCGCCCATTGCAAAACCGGAGGCACCGATGCCCTGGAAGAACATGTCGCGGGAGAAATCGTAGCTGCCGGGCCGTACCGGCGCGAGCGGCGGCATCAGTCGCGCCTTCAGCTGAACGAAGCTGCCGACCTCCGGCGCGGTGCCCTTGCGGACCGACAGGCGCACGCGCTCGAGCCTGATGTCGCTGCGCTGCGCCTCCATCGTGGTGACGCGCAACACGAAACGGTCGGTGCGCTCGCGGATGTCGCGGGCCTCGACGAAGCCCGACAACGACACCGAATAGAGCGGCTTTGCCAGCACCGGGTGGGCGATGCGCGCTGTCTTCCAGGTCGCAACGGCAAGGCCGGCCGCGACCGCCGCGATCAGAAGCGCCGGGGCGAACAGCCGGCTCCGCCGCAATAGAGCCGCGCCAAGCATGAGCGCGATGGCGGTCGTGGCAACGACCCACAGCACCGGCTCATGATCGGCGGCAAAGTAGAGTGCGATGCCGCCGCCGAAGGCGACCGGCACCCATGGCAACAGCCGCCCAGCGCCAGCCTCGGCGCGTAGCCACGCGCGCAGGGTCTCGGCCAGCGATGTCCAGAGGTCGAGGCCTGCAGGTGCGAGGCCGCCCGCGGACGCGGTGCGGCCCGCGGGCCAAGTCCCCGCGATCCCCTGCGACCGTACCGTCCGGCCCGGCTCCGCCATTCCCTGCACCCGCCGATACGCAACGAAAGCCGAAGCTACCGGAACGTGCAGGCGGGCGAATAGCGGTACAGATCAGGAACGAACCGTAACGGCCCTACTTTTCCTCTTCCATCGTCACGGCAACGTCCGCCTTGGCGGACAACCGGACTTTGTTGCCCTCGACATCGGCGACGAGGCCCTTGTCGATGAAGTGGTGGTGACCCCTTGTGGCTGCCCTCGCCGCTGTCCTTCTTGGTCAGCTTGATGCGGTTGCCCTCGACGCGGTCGACGGTGCCGACATGGACGCCGTCGGCGCCGATGACTTCCATATGTTCTGCGATGTTCTGCATGGTGGGTTCCTTGTTGGCGTCCCACACAACGCTTGAGAGGCATTTCCGTTCGTTGATGACAGACCGGCAGGTGCGCCCTGAGCTTCTCCTATCCTGGGACGGAATAGCCTCGGATCGAGCTGATTGAGCCGAAAGTCTCATAAGGTGCCGGCTCCCGGCGGGATTACACTGATTTCCCCGCCTCCCCGACAGACGGGCAAGGGGCAGTGGAGGCTCGCGGTTCTAAGGCCGCTGGAGCTCGCCTCAGGTGGTCCAAAACCCCTGAGGCCAGGTGTTGCCGGCGCAACTGAATTGGGCGCCTGCAACGCCTCGCATCACCGACTCCGCGAGAAGACCGACCGCTGAAGTGCGAGGAGATGATGTCTTGAAACCATAGGAGTTGCACATGGCCCTACAAGTACCGAGCGATTTTCGCCGCGTGATTATCGCTGCATCGGTGGGAAACGTCATCGAATGGTATGATTTCTACATCTTTGGCAGCCTGGCCGCAGTTCTATCGGTCAAGTTCTTTGAGCAGTCCCATCCCGTTGCGGCCCTCCTCAGCACGATCGCATTGTTCACGGCAGGGTTCCTGATCCGTCCGTTGGGCGCATTCCTGTTCGGATGGATGGGGGATCGGGTCGGCCGCAAATACACGTTCCTCATCACGCTCAGCGGAATGGGATTGGGCACGGGAGCGATCGGGTTGATCCCGACCTACCAGTCGATCGGCCTCACGGCCGCGTTCGTTCTCTTCGGCTTGCGGATGATCCAGGGCCTGTGCCTCGGTGGCGAATATGGTGGCGCCATCACCTACGTTGCCGAGCATGTGCCGGACGACCGGCGCGGCTACTACACCGGCTGGCTCCAGACCTCTCCGACTCTCGGGATCGTCGTGTCGCTGGCCGTGATCGTCCTGACGCGGACGTATGCCGGTAATCAGGCATTCGATGAATGGGCGTGGCGCGTTCCGTTCCTGGTGTCCTTCCTGCTCGTGGCCATCGCGATCTACATTCGGCTCCAGCTCCAGGAGACGCCGATCTTCCAGGAAATCAGAGCCCGCGGCCAGATGACGAGTAATCCGTGGAAGGAGGCCTTCCTCAGTTCGAACATCAAATTCATCGGGATCGCCATTGTGGTCCTGATCGGACAGGGCGTGGTCTGGTACAGCGGTCAGTTCTGGGCGCTTTACTTTCTACAGCAGGTCTCCAAGGTGGACGCATTGACCTCCGCCTACATCGTGGGAGCTGCGCTACTCATTGCAACGCCGAGCCTGATCTTCTTTGGCTGGCTGTCGGATCAGATCGGCCGCAAGCCGGTGATCCTCGGAGGCATGCTGCTCGCCGCGATCACGTACTACCCGCTGTATCTGTGGCTGGGGGCGGTCACGCAGCCCGGAAATATCAACTATCCGACCGCGATCTTCATCATCTTCATCCTCGTCTGCTACGTCGGGATGGTGTACGGGCCGGTCGGCGCGTTTCTGGCGGAATTCTTTCCCGCCAGGATCAGATACACCTCGGTGTCCGTGCCGTACCACATCGGCAATGGCTGGGGCGGCGGATTGGTGCCGTTCATCACTTCGGCCGCCTTCGCGGCCACCGGCAGCATCGGCTATGCGCTGATTTACCCGATCGTGGTCCCCGCTGTGTGCTTCGTGCTTGCCGTCTTCCTGATGCCGGAGACCCGCAAGATCAGCATCTGGCAACCGATCGAGCCCAGAACCGCCTTGTGACGTGATCAACTCTCCTCCGGCCGCCAGCCGATGGCGGTCGGAGAAGAGCGGACTGGCTTCCTTCTCAGCCGGCTCGGTGATGCCAGTGATCGTGCCACCAGGCGGTGACCTCGCGATCGGTCATCAATTCCCAGGCAGCGAGCAAGATCACCAATAGGCCCGACGATACGCTGCTCACCGTGGCGGATACGGACTCATAACCAAGGGACCAAGGCGCCACGACCAGAGCCAGGCCCAGCAGCATTTCGCCCCATTCTTCCAGGTAGGACGGGATGACAAAGGCTTCTAGGGCAAACAGCATGACGCCGAGCCCGAGTGCAATGGTGAACCAGACAGTTGCCCCGGATAGACCCAGGACAAAGGACGACAGGACCAGCCATACGCCCACCAGCAGGCTGACAGCGTCTTGCCAATGTTGGATACGCATAGTGCTCACCTCCCTCCCCACATTTATGTATGCGGGGCTACATATATGGGGACGCAACGCTCAAGAAGCATCCCTCCAGCCTGCATTGTGTTGCCGCGATTGCCGACCGAAGAGCCGGCATCCAATCCCGGCTGCCTGTACCCCGGAAAGGGCACTTGCGAGTGCGGCGCACCAGGATGCAGACTATCGACGCTTGACGGGTGTCAATATCGACCGTTCTCGGCGCCGCTCAGTTTGCGCCCAGCATGAGGAAGATGACGCCATGCGAGAAATGGAAATCCACGATTACGCTCGGCAGTTGCTGGAAGCACATGGCCCCAAAGCCATCGCCGAAGCCGCTCAGAACGCCATCGATCTCGAGCAGAAGGGCGAGCTCGAATTGGCAAGAACCTGGCGGCATATCGAAGACGCGATGAAGCTGATGCGCGGGCCACATCAAAGCTGAGGCTGCCGGCACGCGTGCAAAGGCTGCGTGACCGCGAGTACCGCGCCATGCCGGGCTTAAGGCTGGCGCGACGCCGACTGTGAACGTGGACCACAGTCCGTCGCAAGCCGCTCGGCCGCGGCCGAACGGAACGCGATCTCAGGACGCTGATCTGGGAGCGAAGCCATGGTTCCAAAATGCGCGACCGCCGAAGATCTCGTGAAGGCCATCAAGGACGAGAAGGTCCAGATGATCGATCTGCGGTTCACCGACTTGCCGGGGGTTTGGCAACATTTTTCGGTCCCGCCGAGCGCAGTGAATGTCGATGCTCTCGACGAGGGTATTGGATTCGACGGCTCATCTATCCGCGGCTTCCAGGAGATCCAGGAAAGCGACATGCTCGTCGTCGCCGATCCGACCACGGCCTTCGTCGACCCTTATAGTCCCGCAAAGACGCTGGTCCTCATCTGCAACATCCGCGACCCCGTGACCGGCCAGTCCTACAGCCGGGATGCCCGCTACATCGCCCAGAAGGCCGAAACCCACCTCAACAGCACCGGACGCGCCGATACCAGCTATTTCGGGCCGGAAGCGGAGTTCTTCGTCTTCGACGACGTGCGCTACGGTCAGGGGATCAATTACGCCTTGCATGAGATCGATTCCAGCGAAGGCAGCTGGAACACGAGCAAGGACGAAGAGCCGAATCTGGCTCACAAGCCGCGCCCGAAGGAGGGATATTTTCCCGTTCCCCCGACCGACAGCATGCAGGCGCTACGCACTGAAATGGTGCTGACGATGGAGCAGCTCGGAATCCAGATCGAAGCTCATCACCATGAGGTCGCAACTGGCGGCCAAAACGAAATCGACATGCGCTTCACCACCCTCACCCGCATGGCCGACAATTTGATGATCTACAAATACGTGGTCAAGAACACCGCGCATCAGTACGGCAAGACGGCCACCTTCATGCCGAAACCACTGTTCGAGGACAACGCGTCGGGCATGCACGTTCATCAAAGTCTGTGGAAGGGCGAGACCAACCTGTTCTACGACAAGGACGACTACGCCCAGCTGAGCGAGCTCGCCCGCTACTACATCGGCGGGCTCCTGACCCACGCGTGGGCGTTGTGCGGGCTTTGCGCCCCGACGACGAACTCCTATCGACGTCTGGTGCCGGGCTATGAGGCTCCAATCAACCTGGTCTACTCCCAGCGCAATCGCTCGGCCTGCTGCCGGATTCCAATGTATTCGCCGAACCCGCGGGCAAAGCGCGTCGAATTTCGTTCGCCCGATCCCTCCTGCAATCCCTATCTGGCTTTTGCCGCAATGCTTATGGCCGGCCTCGACGGTATCGACAAGCGGATCGACCCGGGCAGCCCGATTGACAAGAATCTCTACGACCTCCCGCCCGCCGAAGCCAAGAAGGTGAAGTCGACGCCGGGATCGCTGGACCAGGCGCTCGACGCGCTCGAGCGCGATCACGCATTCCTGCTGCGCGGCGACGTATTCACTGCCGACGTGATCGAGACCTGGATCGACTACAAGCGAAAGAAAGAGATCGACGCGATCCGGCTGCGACCGCATCCTTACGAATTTCATCTGTACTACGACATCTAGACGGGAAGTTGAAAAGGAGCGGTATTCACCGTCATTCCGGGGCGCGACGAAGTCGCGAGCCCGGAATGACGAGGCCTATCGCTCGATCAGTGGAATCTTCGAGGACACGTGGTGGCTCGCGATTTTCCAGTCGCCGTCCTCGCGAACGATCACCCAGGTGATCTTCACCGACAGCGGCGGACCTTCCTCGCCGAGGTCGAACGAGGCGATCGCGGCCATGTTGATGAGGTCTGGGCCGGCTTGCGCCGCCTGCACTTCGGAAAAGACCGCGCTCGACGAACGCCAGCGCGGCAGGCCATTGAAATAGTCGGCAGCGCCGTCCCTGCCCCGATAGAGCTTCGGGTTGGAGCCGAAGAAGAACGCGTTGTTCGAATAGAGCGAGGCGAGTGCGGTCGCGTCGAGCTTGGCGAAGCCGGCGCACCATTTCACGATGATCGCGGAAACGATAACATCCGCTTCGACCTGCATGTCGCCCCCTCAGCCTTTGTCAGCCCTTGGCCACTTCCTTTGCAAACGTGTCCCTCAGCCCGATCGTCCGCGAGAACACCGGCTTGGCGAGCGTCGAGTCCTTATCGCGCACGAAATAGCCCTGGCGCTCGAACTGCATCGGCTCGGTCGCGTTGCTCTCGGCAACCGACGCCTCGATCCGTGCATCGGACAATATCTCCAGCGACTGCGGATTGATGTCGGCGGCGAAGTTCGCCGCGTCAGGATTCGGATTGGAGAACAGCTGGTTGTAGATGCGGATCTCCGCCGGCCTGGAGGTGGCCGCCGGCAGCCAGTGCATGGTGGCCTTGACCTTGCGGCCGTCAGGCGCGTTGCCACCCCTGGTCGCGGGATCGTAGGTGCAGCGCAGCTCCACCACCTCGCCGTTATCGTTCTTGATCACGCCGGTGCACTTGACGAAATAGGCGTAGCGCAGCCGCACCTCGTTGCCCGGCGACAGACGGAAGAACTTTTTCGGCGGGTTCTCCATGAAGTCGTCCTGCTCGATATAGAGCTCACGGCCGAACGTAATCTTCCTTGTGCCGGCGCTGGGATCGTCGGGGTGGTTGATCGCCTCGAGCTCCTCGACCTGCCCTTCCGGATAGTTCTCGATCACGACCTTGAGCGGCCGCAGCACCCCCATGCGCCGCTGCGACGTCCGGTTCAGCTCCTCGCGGATGCAGAACTCGAGCATGCCGACGTCGACGACGCTGTTGGCTTTGGCCACGCCAATGCGCTTGACGAATTCACGAAGGGCAGCCGGCGGCACGCCGCGGCGGCGCATCGCCGCCATCGTCGGCATGCGCGGATCGTCCCAGCCCGCGACATGGCCCTCGCGCACGAGCTGGGTCAGCACGCGCTTCGACAGCAGCGTGTAGGTGAGGTTCAGCCGCGCGAATTCGTACTGGTGCGGCTTCGACGGCACCGGCAGCTTCTCGATGAACCAGTCGTAGAGCGGCCGGTGGTCCTCGAATTCCAGCGTGCAGATCGAGTGCGTGATGCCCTCGATCGCGTCCGACTGGCCGTGGGCATAGTCGTAGCTCGGATAGATGCTCCACTTGGTCCCGGTGCGCGGATGGTGCGCATGCAGGATGCGGTACAGCACGGGGTCGCGCAGATTGATGTTGCCCGCACCCATGTCGATCTTGGCCCGCAGCACGCGCGCGCCGTTGGGGAATTCACCTGATTTCATGCGGCGGAACAGGTCGAGGTTTTCATCCACGCTGCGATCGCGGAACGGCGAATTCTTGCCGGGCTCGGTCAGCGTGCCGCGCGCAAGACGAATCTCCTCCTGGGTCTGGTCGTCGACATAAGCGAGCCCGTCGCGGATCAGGTGCTCCGCCCATTCGTACAGGCGGTCGAAATAGTCCGAGGCAAAGAACAGGTTCTTGCCCCAGTCGAAGCCGAGCCAGCGCACGTCGGCCTGGATGGAATCGATGTATTCCTGTTCTTCCTTGACCGGATTGGTGTCGTCGAAGCGCAGATGGCAGCGGCCCGGAAACTCCTGGGCGATACCGAAATTGAGCGCGATCGACTTGGCGTGGCCGATATGGAGGTAGCCGTTCGGCTCCGGCGGGAACCGGGTCACGATCTCCTGGTATTTGGCCTGATCGAGGTCGGCCTGGATGATGTCACGAATGAAATCGCGCCCAACCTCAGTCGCCACCGGTTCTGTCATTACGAAAATCCTGTAGGGAAATCAGCGGCCCTTCTGCCAAATTCGGGACGCTGAGCCAAGGCCTTAAGCCGTCCGCTGCCGGGCTTTAGTTATGCAGCGGTCCTGCTATATACCACCGCCTCCAATGCATAGGCCCTGCCAAGAATGACCGATTCCGTCGTCACCCGCTTCGCTCCCTCGCCCACCGGCTTCCTCCATATCGGCGGCGCCCGCACGGCGCTGTTCAACTGGCTCTATGCGAAGAAGCACGGCGGCAAGATGCTGCTCCGGATCGAGGACACCGACCGGGAGCGCTCCACGGAGGCGGCGATCGGCGCTATCCTCGACGGCCTGAAATGGCTGGAGCTCGGCTGGGATGGCGACGTCATCTACCAGTTCAGCCGCGCCGCCCGCCACCGTGCCGTCGCCGAGCAGCTGCTCGCCGACGGCAAGGCCTATCGCTGCTACGCCACCGCCGAGGAGCTCACCGCGATGCGCGAGAAGGCGCGCGCGGAAGGGCGCACCCGCCTCTATGATGGCCTGTGGCGCGACCGCGATCCGGCGACGGCTCCAAACGACGTCAAGCCGACGATCCGGCTGCGCGCGCCGCAGACCGGCGAGACCGTGATCGAGGACCAGGTCCAGGGCCGCGTGGTCTGGCAGAACGAGAACCTCGACGACCTCGTGCTTCTGCGCGGCGATGGCAACCCAACCTACATGCTCGCGGTGGTGGTCGACGACCACGACATGGGCGTTACCCATGTCATCCGCGGCGACGACCATCTGATCAACGCGGCGCGCCAGAAGCAGATCTACGATGCGATGGGCTGGGCGCTGCCGAGCATGTCCCACATCCCGCTGATCCACGGCCCGGACGGCTCAAAGCTGTCGAAGCGCCATGGCGCGCTGGGCGTCGATGCCTACCGCGCCATGGGATACCTCCCGGCCGCGCTCCGCAACTACCTCGTCAGGCTCGGCTGGAGCCATGGCGACCAGGAAATCTTCTCGACCGAGGAGATGATCGCGGCGTTCGACCTCGCCAGCGTCGGCCGTGCCGCCGCCCGCTTTGATTTTGCCAAGCTGGAAAACCTCAACGGCCATTACATCCGCAATGCTGACGATCAATCACTCGTGAAGATGTTCGAGGACGTGCTCGACCACGTCGTGCCCAGCCGCGACGAGCTCAAGGCCAAGTTAAACGACACCACGCGCGCGCAGCTCCTGAAGGCCATGCCGGCCCTGAAGGAGCGCGCCAAGACGCTGATCGAGCTGATCGACGGCGCCTGTTTCATCTTCGCCGACCGGCCGCTGCAGCTTGATCCCAAGGCGGCAGCGCTGCTGACGCCTGAAAACCGCAAGCTGATCGGTCAGCTTCATTCCGCGCTGGAGAAAGTCGAGACGTGGAGCGGCGGCGCCACGGAAGCCGCGCTGCGCGCTTTTGCCGAGGAAAATAGTCTCAAGCTGGGCGCAGTCGCCCAGCCGCTGCGGGCGGCGCTGACCGGGCGGACGACGTCGCCCGGCATATTCGAGGTTTTGGACATCCTGGGACGCCAGGAAAGCCTGGGCCGGCTTGACGACCAGGCCAAGGGTTAGGGCTACGACGTAAGTCGACCATGCGTGGCGCCATCTTGCAGCGCACACAGCAATAATATACCCATCTCATCCGTACCTTCTGGAACATCCGGCCTGCCCCGCGATCTCGCCGGGGCCTTCCGGGTCCGGCCCGTTTCACCATACATCGGGGACCTACGATGGACGCAAAACCAAACAATAAGACCGCCACGCTGACGGTCGGAAACAAGAATTTCGATCTCCCGATCCTCAGCGGCAGCGTCGGGCCTGATGTCGTCGATATCGGCAAGCTCTACGGTCAGTCCGGCCTGTTCACCTACGACCCGGGCTTCACCTCGACCGCGAGCTGCCAGTCCAAGATCACCTATATCGACGGCGACGCCGGCGTGCTCGAATACCGCGGCTACCCGATCGAGCAGCTCGCCGAGCACGGCGACTTCCTGGAGACCTGCTACCTCCTGCTCTACGGGAGCCTGCCGACCGCCTCGCAGAAGAAGGATTTCGACGACCGCGTGATCCATCACACGATGGTGCACGAGCAGATGGCTCGATTCTTCCAGGGCTTCCGCCGCGACGCTCATCCGATGGCAATCATGGTGGCCGCCGTCGGCGCGCTGGCCGCGTTCTACCACGACTCCACCGACATCAACGATCCGAAGCAGCGCATGATTGCGTCGATGCGGATGGTCGCCAAGATTCCGACGCTGGCGGCAATGGCCTACAAGTACACGATCGGCCAGCCCTTCGTGTATCCGAAGAACTCGCTGAAGTTCGCCGAGAACTTCCTGCACATGTGCTTCGCTGTGCCGTGCGAGGAGTACAAGATCAATCCGGTGCTGGCGGATGCGCTGGACAAGATCTTCATCCTGCACGCCGACCACGAGCAGAACGCCTCGACCTCGACGGTGCGTATCGCCGGCTCCTCGGGCGCCAACCCGTTCGCCTGCATCGCCGCCGGCATCGCCTGCCTGTGGGGCCCGGCGCATGGCGGCGCCAACGAAGCCGCGCTCGCGATGCTCGCCGAGATCGGCTCGGTCGACAAGATCCCCGAGTTCATCGCCAAGGTGAAGGACAAGAACTCCGAAGTCCGCCTGATGGGCTTCGGTCACCGGGTCTACAAGAACTACGATCCGCGCGCCAAGATCATGCAGAAGATGTGTCACGCCGTGCTCAAGGAGACCGGCCATGGCGACGATCCGATGCTGAAGGTGGCGCTCGAGCTCGAGAAGATCGCGCTCAGCGACCAGTACTTCATCGACCGCAAGCTCTACCCGAACGTCGACTTCTATTCGGGCATCACGCTGAAGGCGATGGGCTTCCCGGTCTCGATGTTCACCGTGCTGTTCGCGGTCGCCCGCACCGTCGGCTGGATCAGCCAGTGGAGTGAGATGATCGAGGATCCGCAGCAGAAGATCGGCCGTCCGCGCCAGCTCTACACCGGCGTCCCCCGCCGCGACTACGTGGCGATCAAGGATCGGAAGTAAGGTCGAGCCATTACGGCTTTCGAAACGGCGCCATCTTCCGATGGCGCCGTTTTTGTTTGATGACGTTGTGGGGTCACGAACTCCCCTTCTTGCTGCCGCGCACAACAACAAGTCCATGCATCGCGCCGGCAAACGCCTTGACAGCCGAAGCGCTCCGCGCGCAAATTCTTACACTAAGTAAGAATGACGACAGGGATGGAAATGCCGGAGCAGCCGAGAAGTCGGCGGCAGACGCGTGCTGCCATTTTGACTCATCTGCTTCAGTCGGGCGGCTCGTTTCGCCCGCCGCTGGCCAAGGCCGTACGCCTGTCGGAAGCGAGCCTGTCGCGTATCCTGTTTGATCTGAAGGCCGAAGGCCTGATCGAGGAAGTGCGGCGCCCTGCCCCCTATGTCGGCGGCCCGACGGGCCTCGTGTCGCTCGACGGCTCGGTGGCGCTCGCGGCCTTCGAGCTGACCACCCAGCGCCTCAGCGTCGGCGTTGGGGGCCTGTCCGGTGAGCTGCACTACACCGGGCATGTACCGCTACCGAAGACGCCGACCGTTGCGACCGTGGGCCGGGTGTTTCACGAGGCGCTGACATTGCTGCGCGACTGGACGCGGCGGCGCCGCATCCCCCTCGCGCAGATCGGCATCTCCATTCCGGGCCTCGGCCGGTTGGGCTCATCAAGCAATCCGATCATTCCCTGCGACGTCGGGCGTATCAGCGAGATGCTCGGCGGCATGTTTGCCGGCGTGCCGGTCGAGTTCACCAATTCGGTCGTCGCGCACGCCATCTTTCACCGCTGCCGCACGGAGAATTATCCATTCAGCAGCGCGCATCTCTTCGTCTTCGTCGGCCAGGGCGTCGCGGGCGCTTGGATGGATGATCCGATCGAGGACGATGCCCTCCAGCCGGTCGAGCTCGGCCACATGGTGTTCGGAGCCGACGGACCAACTTGCCGCTGTGGTCATCATGGCTGCGTCGAGGCCTATACGTCGCTTCCCGCCTTGGCCGAGCTTCTCGGCGTCGCGGAAGCCGAGTTGCTTCAGCTCGGCAGCGAATGGGTGACCGCGATGCCACTCACGTCGCGCGTGCGGCAGGAATTGCGCCGGCGGCTGTTCCGGCTTGGCCTTGCGATCGGCAACACGCTGAACGTGAAGCCGTGCAAGGGCGTCGCGATCAGCGGCTGGCCGTCGCTTCTCGCCGATGACGATCGCAACGCCCTCGTCGAGGGGATCGACGCCTGCCTGTTGGGCGGTCGCAAGCATGCGCAAGTGTCGCTCGCTTTCGTGCCGCCGTCGAATGGCAATGATCCGCGGGCCGCGTTGGCATTCGCGGCTTTCTGCCTCGCTTGCCGCGGCGGCATGCCGGCCGCATCGACGGAGGCCGCCTGAGATACCTGACGCCGCGCGGCTCTCGCGCGAAAGAGTTCACACCGGGAGGAACTTGCCATGCCGATCACCACAACAAGGCGCCGTCTGCTCGCTGGATCTGCGGCCGCGCTCGCACTGCCGGCATTTGCCCGCGCGCAAGGTGCAGTCAAGCCGCGCCTGACCGCGATCTCGCAATGGTCCGCGGGCAGCGACGGGGCGGCGATCACGGCGCTTGGCAAGAAATTCGAGGAGAAAGGCGGGGTCTGGCAGCACTCGCCCGTCCCCGGGTTCACCACAGAGATGATGAACAAGCTGCGCGCTCAGATCATCGCCGGAGATCCGCCGGCCTGTTCGCAGCTCAAGGGCCCCGAGATTGCGGCGTGGTCGAAGATTGCCCGACCGTCGATCTCGACGCCGTCGTCGCTGCCGCCGGCTACGAAAAGGTCGTCGCGCCGGACCTTGCAAAATTGCACAAGCCGGAGGGCAGGTGGATTGCGCTGCCGTTGCAGATCTACAGCACCAACATGCTGTTTCTCTCCAAGCGCGCGATGGACAAAGCTAAGGCCGACAAGATCCCCGTCACCTGGGCTGATTTCAACGATCTTGCTGAGAAGATGAAAGCCGGCGGGGTCACCTTTCCTGTCGCCAACGGTGGTACTCGCGCCGACGATGGGCAAAAATTCGAGGCCTCGCTCGCCGGCATCAGCCCCATCGCATATCGCGCGGCCATCATGAACCTCGACAAGAAGGCCCTGGAGGGTCCCGAGATCAAGGCTGCCTTCGAACAGATGCGCAAGATCACCAACTGGATGGACCCCAATGTCGGCGCCCAACCCTACGCCACCAATTTGAAGCGCTTCGTCGACGGCGACATGGGCATGATGATCATGGGCGGGTGGGCGCAGGGCGTCCTGCGCAACGCCGGTTTCAAGTTCGACGACTTCGTCATCGCGCCAGGCCCCAGCGACAATGGCAAGCCGGTGTTCCTGCTGAATGCCGATGCCTTCATCTTCTGGCAGCGCAAGGAGCCCGATCTGCAGGCCGGTCAGGCGTTGATGGCCCAGCTCGTCATGGATCCGGCGATCCAGACCATGTATTCACAGATCACGGGATCGATACCCGTGCGCACCGATGTCGATCTGTCCGGTGAAGGCTGGTCGGATGGCCAACGGCGAACCGCAGCCGCACTCAAGGACGCTGTCGCCAACAATCAGGCCGTCCTGAGCCTCGCGCACAACATGGCGCAGGAAAACGGCCTGACCGCAGCGATGATCGACGTATTCACCGAGTACGTAAAGAACAAGACGATTACGCCGGATCAGGCGGTCACCCGCCTCGCCGAGGCCGTCGAGGGTTCGCGTTGACCGACGTCGCGTCCACAGCAACGCGGCCCGGCCGGCCGGCGATATCAGGCGTGGTCGGCCGGCTGCCAGAGTATCTGATGATCTGGGTGCCGCTGCTATTGTCCGCCGCGCATCTCATCTCGTTTTCGCTGTGGACGATCTGGATTTCGTTCACGCCATCCACGCTGGTTCCGGTCTCGGGCTGGGTGGGTTTGCGCAATTACAATGCGGTGATGGCGTCGCGGAACTGGCATATCGCCTTCGACAATTTGCTGCTGTTCGGCACCGCTTTCGTGCTGCTGAGTTTGATCACCGGTCTCGCGCTCGCGATCCTGCTCGATCAGCGCATTCGCGGCGAGAACGTGCTGCGTACCATCTTCCTGTACCCCCTGGCGGTGTCGTTCGTCGTCACCGGCACGGTCTGGAGCTGGCTGCTCAATCCCGGTATCGGGATCCAGAAGCTCGTCCATGACCTCGGCTGGACCTCTTTCCGGTTCGACTGGCTGGTCGACCGCGACATGGCGATCTGGACCATCGTCATCGCTGCGATCTGGCAATCGTCGGGCTTCGCCATGGCGCTGTTCCTGGCCGGCCTTCGCTCCGTCGACGCCGACATCATCAAGGCCGCGCAGATCGACGGCGCGGGACCGGTCCGGACCTATTGGCGCGTCATTCTGCCGACGCTCTGGCCGATCACCATCACCGTCGTCGTCGTGCAGCTGCAGTTCGCGATTTCGGCCTTCGACCTCGTCCGCGCGCTCACCAATGGCGGGCCCGGAATCGCGACGCAGCTGCCGGCTCTGGTCGTCTACGACCTCATGTTCCAGCGTGGCCAGCTCGGCCGAGGTGCGGCGGCGGCGGTACTCATGCTGCTCATTCTGCTCGCGGTGCTGCTGCCGTATGCAGCGTGGCGTTATTTCCAGCGGCGGCGGGCAACCCATGGGTGACAGAACCTTCGCGCCGAGCCGAATCCTGATCTATCTCGTCGTGTCGTTGTTCGCGGCAGCTTATCTCGCGCCACTGGTTGTTGTCGTTCTGAACTCGCTCCGCACCAACGAGGAGATCGCACAGGCCTCGATGATCGGCTGGCCGCAACAATGGGCCTGGGGCAACTACGCCACCGCCTGGAGCGGCTTCTGTGTCGCCGAGACCTGCGCCGGCATCCGACCGTACATGCTGAACTCCGCACTCGTCACGATTCCCGCGACGATCTTCTCCACCCTGCTCGGTGCTGTCGCCGGTTACGCCGTGTCGCTCTGGCGCTTTCGCGGCGATAGCTGGATCTACGGCATCGTGACCCTTGGCCTCTTCCTTCCCCAGCAGATGCGCTTGCTGCCCTGGACTATCGTGCTGCGGGACATCGGTCTCATCAACACGCTGACGGGTCTCGTGCTGATTCACACGATCCAGGGGCTCTCCTTCACCACGCTGTTCTGCCGGAACTACTACGTCGCCATTCCACACGAACTGATCAGGGCGGCGCGCATCGATGGCGCCGGGTTCTTCCGTATTTTCTGGCGCATCATTCTGCCGCTCTCGTCTCCGATTCTGATCGTCACCGTGATCTGGCAGTTCACGCACATCTGGAACGAGTTCCTCTATGGCGTGACATTTACGACCGGCCAGCAGCAACCCGTCACGGCCGCCCTCATTGCGCTTTCTGCCGCGATCGCAGATATCCCGCAGCACGGCGTGCAGAGCGCGGCGGTGATCATCGCAGCGCTGCCCACTTTGTTGATCTATCTCCTCGGCGGCAGGTATTTCGTACGCGGCCTCACTGCCGGGGCTGTGAAATGATGGGGTCGTCATGGCAGCACTAAGCATTCGCTCCCTGTCCAAGCGCTACGCCAATCTGGAGGTGCTGAAGGGCATCGATCTCGACATCGAGAGCGGTGAATTCACCGTGCTGGTCGGCCCATCCGGCTGCGGCAAGTCCACGCTGCTCAACATCGTCGCCGGGCTCGACCGCCCGAGCGCAGGCACCGTGGAAATCGGCGGACGTGTCGTCAACGACATCCCACCGAAGGACCGCGACATCGCCATGGTGTTCCAGTCCTACGCGCTCTATCCGTCGATGACGGTGCGCCAGAACATCACCTTCGGCATGGAATGCCGACGCGTAGCCAAGGCGGAGCAGGAGAAGGCGCTGGCAAACGTGGCCCGGCTGCTCCAGATCGAGCCGCTGCTCGGCCGCAAGCCGTCGCAATTGTCCGGCGGCCAGCGCCAGCGCGTGGCGATGGGCCGGGCGCTGGTGCGCGATCCCCTGCTCTTCCTGTTCGACGAGCCGCTCTCCAATCTCGACGCCAAGCTGCGCGTCGAGATGCGGATGGAGATCAAGCGGCTGCACCAGCGCATCGGTGCCACCATCGTCTATGTCACCCACGACCAGATCGAGGCGATGACAATGGCGACGCGCATCGCCGTGATGCACCGGGGCGTGGTGCAGCAGTTTGCCGACCCTGACACCGTGTATCGCTATCCCGCCAACCTGTTCGTGGCACGCTTCATGGGCTCGCCGCCGATGAACACGATGCCGGCACGGCTCGAGGCCGATGCCGGCGGGCCCGTGGTCGTGATCGGTGCGGGGCGGCCGGACGAGGTTCGTGTCCGCCTGCAAGGATACGACGCCGCGGCGCCCTTTGTCGGCCGCGAGGTGGTGTTCGGGATCAGGCCCGAATGCATCGCCGAGGGCAGCCGCGTGTTTGCCGGCGATGCGCCCATCGTCGTCAGCGCGCCCGTGGAGATGATCGAGCCGACCGGGGCCGAAACCATCGTGCTGCTGCGGCTTGGCGGCGAGACTGCGCTGGCGCGCATCACGCCGGATATCCGCCCCACACCTGGCGCCCCCGCCCCCTTCGCGCTCGATACGCGCCGCATCTGCCTGTTCGACCCCGAGACGGAGCGACTGATCGCATGACAAAGACGAGCTATGCCGGTCTTAAGGATCGCGTGGTGTTGATTACCGGTGGCGCCAGCGGCATCGGTGCCGCCTTCGTGCGGGCGTTCGCGGCCCAGGGGGCTCGCGTCGCGCTCCTGGATCTCGATGAGGCAGCCGGCCGGGCGCTGGTCGCGGAGGTGAAGGCCGCGTCCGGGACCGCACCATTGTTCGTGCCGTGCGATCTGCTCGACATCGACGCCTTGCGCGGCGCCATGGCGCACGTTCACGGATCGCTTGGCGATGCCGCGGTCCTCGTCAACAACGCCGCGAATGATCAGCGTCAGGTGCTGGCCGAGGTGACGCCCACCGAGTTCGACTGGATGATCGGCGTCAACCTCAAGCACGTCTTCTTTGCCGCGCAAGCGGTGGTGCCGCAGATGCAGGCACGCGGCGGCGGTTCGATCATCAACATGTCGTCGATTGCCTGGATGCGCGGCGCGCCGGCGCTGCCGGTCTACGCCGCGGCAAAGGCCGCGATCGTCGGCTTCACCAACTCCCTGGCCCGGCTGGTCGGTCCCGACCGCATCCGCGTCAACGCGATAGCGCCGGGGATGGTGATCACCGAGCGTCAGCGCCGGATGTGGTATCCGGATGAGCAGGCGATCGCCGAGCTGCGCACGCGCCAGGCCATTCCCGATGCGGTGACGCCCGACGACATCGCGAACATGGCGCTGTTCCTGGCATCCGACGAGAGCCAGCGCGTCACGCGCCAGTGTTTTCAGGTCGACGCTGGCCTCGGCTAGAGCATGATTCGGAAAAGTGTGCAGCGGTTTTCCGAAAGCTCAAAACTAAGGCGCCCGCCTGCTCTTGCGCATCGTCGCCAGCAGGATGTCGGCTGCGAGCACGCTCGGCGACTTGTTGCCGGTCGACATGATCGTATCGAGCTGGGCGAACGCTTCCACCTGCTGTCGGCGCAGCGGTGAATCCGTCAGAAGCTCCGACAGCGCGGGCGCCAGCTTCTCCGGCGTGCACTCCTCCTGCAAGAACTCCGGAATGACGTCCTTGCCGATCACGAGATTGGCAAGGATCACCGAGGAGACGCGGATCGCGCGGCGCAGGATGAAGGCTTCGATCGCGCCGACGCGATAGGCCGTCACCATCGGAATGCCTGACAATGCGAGCTCCAGCGTCACCGTGCCGGATTTTGCCAGCGCCGCGCGCGCGATGCGGAAGGCGGCGCGCTTCTCGTTTTCACCGATCACGATTTGAGGCTTGACCGGCCAGTTCGCGATGCCTTCGCGGATGGTGGCTTCGAGATGCGGCATGGTCGGCAGCATCAGTTCGAACGCACGGCCTTCCGCCTGCAACCGGCCGAGCGTTGCGCCGAACACGTCGAGATGGTGCCTGATCTCGCTGCGGCGGCTGCCGGGCAGCACCAGCAAAACCGGCGGCTCGCGGTCGCGGCGCTTCTGCTCCTCCGCGTTCGGCCGCAGCGAGGGCAGTTGCTCGATCAGGGGATGGCCGACATAGCTGCATGGCGGCCCGCCGAGCTTGCGATATTCCTCCGGCTCGAACGGCAACAGGCCGAGCACATGATCGACGTAGCCGAGCATGGTCCGCGCCCGTCCCGGCCGCCAAGCCCAGAGCTGGGGCGAGACATAGTCGACGATAGGGATCGCCGGATTGCGCGCCCGCACGCGGCGGGCGACACGGTGGGTGAAGTCGGGGCTGTCGATGATGACGAGCGCGTCCGGCGCGGCCTCGGTCACGGCCTCTGCGGTCTCGCGGATCAGCCGCAGGATCTTCGGCAATTGCTGCACCACCGCGGCGAAACCCACGATCGAGAGCTCCTCGATCGGAAACAGCGTCTCGAGACCCTGGCGCGCCATGGTGCGGCCGCCGACGCCCACGAACTGCACGCCGTCGCCGAGCCGCTGCCGCAGCACCTTCATCAAGGCGCTGCCGAGCCGGTCGCCGGATTCCTCCGTCGCGATCAGGAAGATCTTGCGCTTGGGATCGCGGCCTTGCATCACGCCGGCAAGCCGATGACGAAGAGGTATTTTGCGTCGGCGAGCGCAATCATCGCCTGCGGCTCGGCCGCGATGGTGTTGCCAGCGACGACGGCGATGCCTGCCAGCCCTGCGGCGGCGACGCCCTCGAGGGTGCGCGGGCCGATCGTCGGCAGGTCGAAGCGCAAATCCTGCCCGCTCTTTGGTACCTTCACCAGTACGCCCCGCCCGGTGGCGGCGCGGATGCGGCCCTCCTCGCGCAGGCGCGCCACGCGCGCGAGCAGCGCATCGGTGCCCTCGATATCCTCGACCGCCACCACATGGCCGTCGATCACGACCGCAGCCTGGCCGATGTCGAATGGACCGAGCGCGGTCAGCACCGCGCGTCCGCGCTCGATGTCGGTCTTGCCGGTGTCGCTCGGCCAGGCGCGGCTGATGCAGCCCTCGGGCATCAGCAGGTCGGGCGCAACATCCTTGATGCCGACCATGCGAAAGCCGCCCTGCTCGAGAATGCGCCCGACGCCGGACAACAAATGATCGTCGCCGCCGCGGAAGGCGCGGATGACATTGCCGAGCAGCCGGAGCGTCGTGAAGTCGACCCGGACCTCCGAGAGCGAGGGGCGTACCAGCGTGCCAATGAAGATCAGGTCGCGGCAGCCCTCCTCGCGAAACAGCCGCATGGCGCGGCCGAGCTGGCCGACCGAGATCCAGCGATGGCGGAATTTCTCCACCCGCGCCGGATCGCAGGCTCCCCGAAGGGGAAACAACACCGGTGTGATGCCGCGGGCAGCGAGCGAGTCGGCGACCGCGAACGGCATGGCGCCGCCGCCTGCGACCACGCCGACCGGTGATGCAATCTCCGAAGCCGCCGATGTCATACCCGCGGCCATCCCATCATCACTTCGCGATGGCGGGAAGACAGAGCGGGCGCCTGCCCTTGCCGATGAAGTCGAGGATTTCGGCGATCGCCGGATCTTCGCCGGCGAGCGGCCGCGCCGCCTCCAGCCGTTCGGCAAAGGTGCCGGGACCGTGGAAGAGCTTCTGGTAGAACGCGCGCACGGTCGCAAGCCGCTGCTTGGTGAACTTGCGCCGCTTCATGCCGATCAGGTTGAGGCCTTCGAGCACAGCATACTGGCCGTTGACGAGGCCGAACGGAATGACGTCGTCGCGCACGCCGCACACGCCGCCGACCATCACCTGCGGGCCGATGCGGGTAAACTGGTGCACCGCGGACAGACCGCCGATGAAGACGAAATCACCGATCTCGCAGTGACCGCCGAGCGTGGCCGAGGTCGCGAAGATCACGTCGTTGCCGACATTGCAGTCATGGCCGACATGGCTGCAGTTCATGAAATAGTTGCGGTCGCCGACCTCCGTGATGCCGCCGCCTGCGACGGTGCCGGCGTTCATGGTCACGGACTCGCGGATGGTGCAGCCCGAACCGATCTTTAGCTTCGTCAATTCGCCACGATAGCTGAGCGACTGCGGTGGGGTGCCGAGCGAGGCAAAGGGATAGATGGTGCAATCGTCACCGATGGTGGTCTGCGCCGTGACATGAACATGTCCGATCAGCTTGCAGTTCGCGCCGATCACGACATTGGTGCCGATGATGCAATAGGGTCCGATCTCGGTGCCCTCGCCGATCACGGCGCCGTCCTCGACCCGTGCGGTGGGATCAATCTTGCTCATCAAGCAATCTAACTCGTCAAGAAGGGCTGGTTATGCGTTGAAGTCATTCGGTTTTCCGGTGGTTAGCGCGACTATGCCCGATCTGTCCAGTGACGTATCATCTCTCCGTGTTTCAAGTGCCGGATGAGGCAGCCTTCCCGGCTCATCAACAAGTTCACGCGGAGCTTCAGGTATCGTGGTCAGGGCCCTGGCACTTCTGCTCGCACAGCTCGCGACCGCACCGATCGTCTCCGAGACGGTCGAGACCGGCGAACGCCGCCCGATCGACCTCGCGACATTCGAATGCCGCGACATCAGCCGCAGCACGGTGCTTCAGCGCGTCTGTTACGACCGTGCGCAGCAGAACCTCGTGGTCGCGATCGACGGCAGGTATGACCGCTATTGCGGCGTCGCGGCCGAGATGGTCGACGGCCTCCTGGGCGCTCCGTCCATGGGCCAGTTCTTCAACCGGAATATCACCCGCGAGACGGCCGGCAGCCGTTACGATTGCCGCGCATGAGCCAGACCGCTCAGTCGGTCAGCATGGCGCCGACATCGGCCTCCGCGACCACCTGCCCGTTGACCTTGGCGTCGCCGTGAAACCACCACATGGCCTTGCGGCGGCCGATTGAGCGCATGTGATATTCGATGGTATCGCCGGGCAGCACCGGCTTGCGGAACTTGCACTTGTCGATGGTCAGGAAATAGACCGCGCGCGGCTTCTCGGTGCCCTCGACCGACTTGATGCCGATCACACCCGCAGTCTGCGCCATTGCTTCGATCATCATGACGCCGGGATAGACCGGGCGATCGGGAAAGTGGCCCTGGAACGGCGGCTCGTTGAAGGTGACGTTCTTGATGCCGATGCCGCTGTAATCGGTACGGATGTTGATCACGCGATCGATCAGCAGCATTGGAAAACGGTGCGGGAGCGTTTGCAGGATCATGTTGATGTCCACAAGCTCGAACCTGACCGGTGCTTCGTCCGTCACTCCCGTTCCTCCTGCTTCGGATCGGCCTTGCTGTCGCGCGCCAAGCGCTCCACCGCCAAAATTTCCTTGAACCACTGCCTGGTCGGCTTGGCAAAAAAACCACCCCAGCGTCCGTTGGGAGGAACGTCGTCCTTGACGCCACTCATGGCCGTCACCTGCGCTCCATCCCCGATCTTGACGTGATTGTTGATGCCTACCTTCGCTCCCAGCGCCACGTTGTCGCCGAGGGTCAGGCTGCCGGCGAGCCCGATCTGGGCTGCCAGCAGGCAGTGCCGGCCGATGGTCACATTGTGGCCGATCTGGACCTGATTGTCGATTTTGGTCCCTTCCCCGATCACGGTGTCGCGCAAGGACCCGCGATCAATGGTGGTGCCGGCGCCGACCTCCACATTGTTCTGGATCAGCACGCGGCCGGTCTGGGGCACCTTCAGATGGCCCTCGGGCCCGAAGAAGATGAAGCCGTAACCGTCCTGGCCGATCGAGCAGCCCGGGTGGATCAACACGTCGTTGCCGATCAGCGCGCACTGGATGGCGGTGCGCGCGCCGACATTGCAGTCCCGGCCGATCTTGACGCCGGGGCCGATCACGGCCCCCACACCGACCACCGTGCCGCTGCCGATCTCCACGTCAGGGCCGATCACGGCCAGGGGATCGACGATCACGCCGTCCTCGAGCCTGGCCGTGGGGTCAATGATCGCCGATGGCGCAATGCCGTCGTTGCCGGTCCAGGATTGCGGCCGGAGCGCATCGCCATGCCACTCCCGCGCGATCCTGACGAAGGCGCGGAACGGCTGCGTCGCCCGCAGCACCGCCACATGCGCGGGCACCCGGGCCTCGAAACGCGGGCTCACCAGGCAGGCCCCGGCCTTGGTTGCCTTGAGCTCGTCGGCATATTTGAGATTGTCGAAGAACGCCAGATGCATCGGGCCCGCTTCGTCGAGCGAAGCAAGGCCCGTGATGATTTGGCCGCCCCTGGCGGGATCGACCAGCTCCGCCTTGGTCAGCGTGGCAATGTCAGCCAGCGCTGAGGCAGGCGGTTTTGTGAAGAAGGTCGGCTGCGCCATTCCACCCCGTCGCGGTCCGGCTTCGGCACGAAGCGGCAAGGCCGCATCATGCCTCATCTCTTGGATTGGCACGATCCCTTTCGGAAACCGGCTCCAGCGATCCGGATCGTGCCGTGCTGATCGAATTAGAACGAGGTGCCGCCGCCGAACCGGAACTCCTGCGTACGGTCGTACTTGCCCTTGCTGAGCGGCACGGCGTAGTCGAAGCGCAGCGGACCGAACGGCGAGGCCCAGATCAGGCCGACGCCGACCGACGATCGGATAACCTTGCTGTCGTCGTAAATCAGGCCGGTACAGGTTCCCGGCGTGGCCGGATTGGTGGTCGACGCCGTGCAGCCAGAGTTACCCGGCGTGGTCGTTTCGCCAGTCACGCCCCACGTCGTCGGTCCCTTGTAGTCATACAAGCCGCCGGCATCGGCATAGACCGCGCCCTTCAGACCCACTTCTTTCGGCAGGAACCAGAACGGCATCTGCAATTCGAACGAAGCGCCCCAATACTTGGTGCCGCCAAGCGCGTCCTGCGTACCGAAGGGATTGAGGTCGCGCGGGCCGATGCCGTTCGGCGCAAAGCCGCGGACGAGATTCGCGCCCATCTGGAAGTGGTCGAGCATGCGTAGATCGTCGCCCATCTTGGTCAAAATGCCGCCCTGAAGGTGGACGAGGCCGACGATGTCCGAAACCAGCGGAGTGTAGTACTTTCCGTCCGCCACGGTCTTCAGGTAGGAGACGTCGCCGCCGACGCCGGCAAAGTCCTGACGGAAATCGACGAGCAGGCCGTCGGTCGGGTTCTTGTTATTGTCCAGCGTGTTGTAGGACAGCGTGTAGCCGAGCGCGGAGGTCAGCGTCTTGCCGTTGGCAAGCTCCTTGCGCACCGGCAGCGAGGCTTCACCGTCGCTGTAGCAGCCGAGGCCATTGGTCGAGCTTAGGTCGATTGCCGGCGTCTGCGACGCGGCGAAGGCCGGGCTCGGGTTGAAGGCCGACGAACCGACGATGTTGTTACAGTTCGCCAAGTAGGACGGCAGCGTGATTTCCTGCCGGTAGATCGAGTAACGCAGCTGCAGCGACAGATCTTCACGCAGGGAGAAACCGAGGCGCGGCGAGAAACCGAGCGTCTTGGTGCCATAGGAGATGTAGCTGTTGGACTTCTGCTCACGCTGATAGAGGTCGAGACCCAGCGCGACACGGTAGTCGAGCAGATAGGGCTCGACGAACGACAGCGAGTAGCCGCGCGCGTACTGGCCATAGGTCACCGATGCCTTGGCGAACAGGCCGCGGCCGAGCAAATTGCGTTCGGAGACCGAGACTTCGGCCAGCGCGCCGTCCGTCGTGGAGTAACCGCCGGAGACCGAGAAGTCGCCGGTCGATTTCTCTTCCATGTCGACGAGCAGGATCACGCGGTCGCTCGACGAGCCGGGCTCCGTCGTGATCTTGACGCTCTTGAAATAGTCGAGGTTCTTCAAGCGGCGCTCGGCACGGTCGACCAGCGCGCGGTTGTAGGCATCGCCCTCGGAGACGTCGAACTCGCGACGGATCACGTAGTCGCGCGTGCGGGTGTTGCCGCGAAGGTTGATGCGCTCGATATAGGTCCGCGGGCCCTCGTCGATGTTGAACACGACCGACACGGTGTGCGCCTCGAAGTTGCGGTCGCCGCCGGGACGGACCACGGCGAAGGCATAACCGCGGCGCGAGGCCTCGATCTGCATCTCCTCGACCGACTTCTCGACCGACTCGACGTTGTAGAGCGAACCGACATTGACGCGCGAATAGTTGCGCATCGAGGTGGGATCGAAGTTCGGAATGCTGGAGCGAAAGTCGATCGCGCCGACGCGATATTGCGAGCCTTCCTCGATCTTGAAGGTGACGTTGAAGCCCTTCTTCTCCGGATCGTATTCGGTGAGCGCGGCCACGACCTGGACGTCGGCGAAACCGTTCTTGAGATAGAATCGGCGGATCAGGTCGCGGTCGGCCTCGACGCGATCGGGATCGTAGATGTCGCTGCTGGCGAGGAAGCTCAGCAGGTTCGATTCGTGCGTCTTGATGACGTCGCGCAGGCGGTACGACGAGAACGCGCTGTTGCCGACGAATTCGATCGACTTGACGCCGGTCTTGGCGCCCTCCTCGACCGTGAAGATGAGGTCGACGCGGTTGTTCGGCTGCTCGATGACCTCAGGCGTGACGCGCACGTCGTAGCGGCCGGAGCGGCGATAGATTTCGGCGATTCGCAGCGTGTCGGACTGCACCATGGCGCGGGAGAAGGTGCCGCGCGCCTTGGACTGGACTTCGCCCGTGAGCTGCTCGTCCTTGATCTTCTTGTTGCCCTCGAAGGCAATGCGGCCGATCACCGGGTTTTCCACCACGGAGACGACGATCTGGCCACCGGCGCCGCGGTTGATCCTCACGTCCTGGAACAGGCCGGTCTCGATCAACGCCTTGAGGCCGTCGTCGATAGCGCCCTGATCCAGGCGACCGCCCGGACCCGGCTTGAAATAGGAGCGGATCGTCTCCACCTCGACACGGCGATTTCCCTCGACGGAAATCGACTGCACGGTCTGAGCGAGCGCCGACGAAGACACAAAAGCAGCCCCAACCGGGGCAAGCACCGGCGCGCCGAACATGATCAGGGTTGCGAGCAAGCCCCCCCGGAGTCGCAGTCCAAACTTCATTGCGCAACGCGCCCTTATCATTCCGCACCAGACCCAACCCCAACGCCGGTCTGGAGATTCCCCAAGTTCACGCCGCTTGTAGCCAATTTCACCGACGCCGCAAACGGTCGAGCGCGCCGTAATTTCATTTTCATTCCAAGACGTTGCCCAAGAGCAACGCCAAGAGCAACGCCACGAAAAAGCCCCTATCAGGACGCGGCCATCCGCAAGATGTCGTTGTAGGTGGCAAACACCATCAGCATCAGCACCAGGCCGAGCCCGATTCGGAACCCCATCTCCTGAGTCCGCTCGGACAGAGGCCGGCCGCGGGCCACCTCCGCCGCATAGAACATAAGGTGACCGCCATCGAGCAGCGGGATCGGGAACAGATTCAACAGGCCGATCGACACCGACAGCACCGCGCAGAGGTTGATCACGAACTGGAACCCGGCGCTGGCCGCCTGCCCCGACATCTTCGCAATGCCAAGCACGCCGCTGACCTCGTTCGGATTGCCGTTTCCGACGAACAGCGAGCCCAGGAACTTGAAGGTGCTGGTGATGATGAACCAGACCTGCTCGACCCCGATCTTGAGCGCTTCGCCGACGCCGACCGGCGATGTCGAGGCTTCACCGGCCTGAGATTTGTGCTCGACGCCGAGCACGCCGAGGCGGTGGCTGTTGCCGAAGGGATCCTTGCGCTCGAGCAGCGCCGGGGTCGCGGTCAACGACACGATGGTGCCATCCCGCTTGACCTCGAAGGCAAGTGCCGAACCCGCATTCATCGCAACGATTCGCTGCATGTCGGCAAAGCTCTCGATCGGCTTGCCATCGATCTGGACGACGACGTCGCCGATCTTGAAGCCGGCCGCGGCAGCAGCCCCGTCGACGACGACACCATCGACGCGCGCGATCGTGCTCGGCTTGCCGTAATACAGCGCCATGGCGGCGAAGATCAGCGCGCCCAGGATGAAATTGGCAATCGGTCCGGCGGCGACGATGGCGGCGCGCGGGCCGACCTTCTTGTGATGGAAGCTGCCGGCACGCTCCTCGGCCGTCATGGCCGCGAGCGTCTCGGACGACGGCGTCGAAGCCTCGCTCTCGTCCCCGAAGAACTTGACATAGCCGCCGAGCGGGATCGCCGAGATCTTCCAGCGGGTGCCATGGCGGTCGTTGAATCCGACCAGCTCAGGTCCGAAACCGAGCGAAAAAGTTAACACGCGAACGCCCGCCCAGCGCGCGACCAGGAAATGGCCGAGCTCATGGAAGAACACGACGATGGTCAGGACGAACAGGAAGGGAACCGCGTAGCCGAGGAGCCCATGGCTCAACGTATTGAAACTATGGACGAAAAAGTCGATCATCGAATTCCCTCATCCAGCGCCGCAAGGCCCCGGCCCCGAACCATCTAGGATGCCTTTAAGGCAATTTGAGGCAATAGGGCGGCAGCTCTATTTCGCGCAACATGGTCAACAGAGATTGCATCGTCGGCTGAGGTCAGGGGCGCCTGGTTCCCGCCACGGATCCAGTCGTCCAGCGTCGCCTCCACCAGCCGGGCGATTGCGCCGAACCGGATCTTGCCGGCGATGAAGGCGGCGACCGCGACCTCGTTGGCGGCGTTGTAGACGGTGGTTGCCCCCTTCCCGGTCCGGAGCGAATCGAAGGCCAGGCGCAGCCCGGGGAAGCGTTCGAAATCCGGCGCCTCAAAGGTCAATTGGCCGATCTTGGCCAGATCGAGCCTGGCCGCCGGGCCCTTGATGCGGTCGGGCCAGCCGAGGCAATGCGCGATCGGCGTGCGCATGTCGGGTGCCCCGAGCTGGGCCACGACCGAGCGATCGGAGAACTCGACCATGCCGTGGATGATCGACTGCGGATGAACGAGGACGTCGATCTCGTCCGGGCTCAGCGCGAACAGATAGGAAGCCTCGATCACCTCGAGCCCCTTGTTCATCATCGAGGCGGAATCGATCGTGATCTTCTGGCCCATGCTCCAGTTCGGATGCTTCAGGGCTTGCTCGAGTGTCGCCTGCTCGATGTCGGCAGGTTTCCAGGTCCGGAACGGGCCGCCGGAGGCCGTGATGATAACGCGGACGAGTTCGTCGCGATTGCCTGAGCCGAGCGCCTGGAACAGCGCGTTGTGCTCGGAATCGGCCGGCAGGATGCAGGCACCCGCTTTCGCCGCGCGCTGCATGAAGAAGTCGCCGGCGCAGACCAGACATTCCTTGTTGGCGAGCGCGACATGCGCGCCGCGATCGACCGCCGCCAGTGCCGGCTTCAGTCCGGCGGCGCCACTCACGGCGGCCATCACCCAATCGGCCGGACGCGCGCCGGCCTCGATCACCGCGCTTTCGCCAGCGCCGCATTCGGTGCTGGTGCCCGCGAGCGCAGCCTTGAGCTCGGCAAGCTTTGAGGTGTCGGCGATCGCCACGTAGCGCGCGGAAAACTCCTTCGCGAGCTTGGCCAGCGCTGCGACATTGCCGTTCGCCGTCAGCGCCTCGACACGGTAGCGCTCGGGAGAGGCGCGCAGCAGATCCATCGTGCTGTCGCCGATCGAGCCGGTGGCGCCGAGAACCGTGACGCTGCGGACGGTCGACGCCGCAGCCTTGTTGTTACGCAATGGAACCGCGCTCATATCCTCACCAAACCATAAGACCGCTTCCGGCGCTATGCACACCATGGCGGAGGAAGCCGATAATCCATGCCACCAGGACGGCGGCGACAAAACCGTCCAGACGGTCCAATAGCCCGCCGTGGCCGGGAATTAAGTGACTGGAATCCTTGACACCGAAGCGCCGCTTTACCGCGGATTCGAACAGATCGCCGCATGCCGACACGACCGACAGGATGGCGCTGACCAGCAGCAATGGAACCATCGTTCCGAGCCCGCAAGCGGCAAAGGCGGCCGCAACCAAAAGACTCGCTGCAAAACCGCCGACCGCGCCGGACCAGGTCTTCTTCGGGCTCACGCGCGGCCACAGCTTCGGTCCGCCGATGCCGCGGCCGGCGAAATAGCCGCCGATATCGGTCGCCCACACCACGAGCAGCACGAACATCAGCGCGGCGAAGCCGTTCACGAGATCCTGCCGCAGCAGGATCGAGGCCAGCAGCGCCGCCGATGCATAGGCGAATCCGGAGGCCGCCCAGACGAACTTGCCCCGCGCGATCACCGCCACGATCGCACCGCCAATCAGGCCGGTGACGACGGCGGTCTTCAGCGCGCCGAAGGCGACGCAGGATCCCATCATGGCGATGACGATGGTCCCTGCCCCCGTCAGCACGACCGATCCCGCTCCCACCACCATCAGCCATTCCGCGAACAGTCCGATCGACACCAGGGTGACGAGCAGCGCCCACAGCCAGCCGCCGGCATAAGCGAGCGCAATGGCGAGCGGCGCCAGCACCAGCGCTGCGAGGATACGCATCACGAGATTGCTCGGGGCAGGCTGAGAGCCGGCCGGTGCGGCCTCGGGTTCGCTCACGAGGCGGTTTTCGCGACCAGGCCGCCGAAACGGCGCTCCCGCCTGGCAAATTCGGCGATCGCGCCTTCCAGCGCCGCTTTGTCGAAATCGGGCCAGTGAATCGGCACGAAGACGAGCTCGCTATAGGCGGCCTGCCACATCAGGAAGTTGGACAGCCGCTGCTCGCCACTGGTGCGGATGATGAGATCAGGATCGGGAATGTCGGGCGCGTCGAGATGCGCCCCCAGTGTCTCGGCATCGATCGTGTCGGGATCGCGCCGACCCTCGGCGACTTCGCGCGCGAGCTTCTGCGCCGCCTTCGCGATCTCCTGCCGCGAGCCGTAGTTGAAGGCGACGACGAGCGTGAGGCGCGTGTTGTCGCGCGTCAATTCCTCCGCCTCGTTGAGGAGTGCGCAGATGTCGCCTTCCAGCCCGTCCCGCTCGCCGATGATGCGGACCTTGACGCCATCGCGATGCAGGCTCGCCAGATCGTTGCGGATGAAGCGGCGCAACAGGCCGAAGAGATCGCCGATCTCGCTCGCCGGGCGCGACCAGTTTTCCGAGCTGAAGGAGAAGATGGTGAGATAGCGGATGCCGAGCTCATGCGACGCGCGAACCACGCGGCGCAGGGCCTCCACGCCGCGGCGATGGCCTTCGGCCCGCGGCAGGCCGCGCGCGGCCGCCCAACGCCCGTTGCCGTCCATGATGATGGCGACATGCGCAGGCGCGTCGGACCGATCGGGTCCTTCCGTTGCGGGCGCGGCGGCGTTGGACATGAGGCTGCCTCAAAGCATGATCCGGAAAAGTGCGAAGCGGTTTTCCGAAAAGATCATGCGCGAACAATAACCTAAAGCGCGATCCATCGCGCCTTAGACGGTGAGGATTTCTTTTTCCTTGGCGGCCAGCAACTGGTCGATCTCGGAGATCGTTCCGTCGGTCGCCTTCTGCACCTCGTCGGCGTGGCGCTTCTGATCGTCCTCGGACATCTCGTGATTCTTCTCGAGCTTCTTGAGAACGTCGAGGCCGTCGCGGCGGACATGGCGCGCGGCGACCTTGGCGGCTTCCGCGTATTTGTGCGCGACCTTGACGAGCTCCTTGCGACGCTCCTCGTTGAGCTCGGGAATGCGCAGGCGCAGCACCTGGCCCTCGGTCGCCGGCGACAGGCCGAGATTGGAATCGACGATTGCCTTCTCCACCGCCTTGACCATCGACTTGTCCCAGACCTGCACCGAGATCAGGCGCGGCTCCGGCACGCTGACGGTGGCGAGCTGGTTGAGCGGCATGTGGCTGCCATAGGCGTCGACCTGCACCGGATCGAGCATCGAGGCGGAGGCGCGACCGGTGCGCAGGCCGCCGAGTTCGTGCTTGAGCGACTGGATGGCGCCCTGCATGCGGCGCTTCACTTCGTTGAGGTCGAAATTATCCGTGGCCATCACGTTTCTCCTTCAAAATCCCGGCGACCTCTCCGCACCCTTACCTAAAGGGCGCAACGACGAGCCGTCAGCCGGCGACGATGGTTCCGTGGCCGCCGCCACGCAGTACAGCGCCGATCGAACCCGGCTCAGCGATCGAGAACACGATGATAGGCAGCGACGTCTCGCGGGCAAGCGCGAAGGCGGTCGCATCCATCACCTTGTAGCCGCCCTCGATCGCCTGCGAATGCGTCAGGCGGTCGAATCGCGTCGCCGTCGGATCCTGCTTCGGGTCGGCCGAGTAGACGCCGTCGACATTGGTCGCCTTCAGCACCGCCTGGGCGCCGATCTCGGCGGCGCGCAGCACCGCGGTCGTGTCGGTGGTGAAGAACGGATTACCGGTTCCGCCGCCGAGCAGCACGATCCGGCCCTCGGCAAGGTATTTGTGCGCCGCGGCGCGCGTGAACAGCTCGGAAATCTCGGGCATGACGAAGGCCGATAGCGTGCGCGCCGGCGTGCCCTTGCGCTCGATGGTGGCTTCGAGCGCGAGGCAGTTCATCATCGTAGCGAGCATGCCCATGGTGTCGCCGGTCGGGCGCGACACGCCACGCGAGGAGACCTCGACGCCGCGGAAGAGGTTGCCGCCACCGATCACGACGGCGACCTCGGTGCCGAGATGGCGAGCTGCGATCAGATCGTCGGCAACCCGGTCGATGGTCGGCTGATCGATGCCAAAACCCTGCGGTCCCGCGAGATATTCGCCGGACAGCTTGATCACGACGCGACGATAGACCGGATCAGTCATGAGCACTTTCCTTGTCCGGGTGCCGCTTCCGGCGGCACGCCGGAAGGAACGTTCCGGCGCTTATTTCTTGCCGCTGGCCGCCGCGACCTCGGCCGCGAAGTCGCTTTCCTGCTTCTCGATTCCCTCACCGAGAGCATAGCGCACAAAGCCCGCGATCTTCACCGCGCCGCCGACCTTGCCTTCGGCTTCCTTCACCGCCTGCGCCACCGACTTGCCGGTGTCGTGGATGAAGGCCTGCTCGAGCAGACAGACTTCCTTGTAGTAGGTCTTGAGGCCGGACTCGACGATCTTCTCGATCACGTTCTCGGGCTTGCCCTGCTGGCGATATTTGTCGGCGAGCACGTCCTTCTCGCGCTTGACGACCGCCGGATCGAGGCCGGACGGATCGAGCGCCAGCGGATTGGCGGCCGCGATATGCATCGCGATCTGGCGGCCGAGCACTGCGAGATCGTCGGCCTTGCCCGGCGATTCCAGCGCCACGATCACGCCCATCTTGCCAGCGCCCTCGATGACCGCGCCGTGAACGTAGCTCGACACGACGCCCTGGCTCACCTCGAGGGATGCTGCGCGGCGCAGCGTCATGTTCTCGCCGATGGTGGCGATCGCGTCATTGATCGCAGCTTCGACCGTGACCTCGCCGACCTTGGCGGCCTTGACCTTCTCGACATCGGCGCCGACGTCGAAAGCGACCTGGGCGACCATCTTGACGAGGCCCTGAAACTGGCCGTTGCGCGCGACGAAGTCGGTCTCGGAGTTGACCTCGACCACGACGCCCTTGGTGCCCTTGGTGAGCGCGCCGATCAAACCCTCGGCGGCGACGCGGCCCGACTTCTTGGCGGCTTTCGACAGGCCCTTCTTGCGCAGCCAATCCTGCGCCGCTTCCAAGTTGCCGTCGTTTTCGGTCAGCGCGGCCTTGCAGTCCATCATGCCTGCGCCGGTCGACTCGCGCAGGTCCTTGACCATCGCAGCTGTGATCGTTGCCATCGTTGAAAATCCTTTTTGCCTGCCGGTTCGCCGCGGCGTGGCATTGAATTGCCCCGCCGCGGTCCATCTCAGGAATTCGCGTCAACTGAAATGGTGGCCGGAGCTTATCCGGCCAACCCATCGCTCTTTTTGACTATTCCGCTTCCGCGGTCAGCGCCTTGGCCTTGGCCACCCAGGCATCGGCCCGGCTCGGCAGACCGACTTCTTCGCCGATCTTGTGCGCGGTGTCGTGATCGAGCTCGGCGAGCTGCCAGAAATGGAAGATGCCGAGGTCGTTGAACTTCTTCTCGATCGCACCCGACACGCCCGGGAGCTTCTTGAGGTCGTCGGAAGTGCCACGCGGACCAGCAAGGCCCTGGAAGCCGCTCGGCGACGAAGCCGGCAGCTCTTCGGCGACCGGACGCACCGAAGCACCGACGTCGATGCCGGAATCGCCCTGGGCGCGCGAAATGCCGTCGATCGCTGCGCGCGCGATCAGATCGCAATAGAGCGCGATGGCGCGGCCGGCGTCGTCATTGCCCGGCACCACGTAGGTGATGCCCTTCGGATCCGAATTGGTGTCGACGATCGCGGCGACCGGGATGTTGAGCCGCTGGGCTTCCTGGATCGCGATGTCTTCCTTGTTGGTGTCGATCACGAAGATCAGGTCGGGCAGACCGCCCATGTCCTTGATGCCGCCGAGCGAGCGGTCGAGCTTGTCGCGCTCGCGCTGAAGCGTCAGGCGCTCCTTCTTGGTGTAGGAGGAGGCATCGCCGCCGGCGAGCACGTCGTCGAGGTGACGCAGGCGCTTGATCGAGCCCGAGATCGTCTTCCAGTTGGTCAGCGTGCCGCCGAGCCAGCGCGAATTGACGAAGTACTGCGCGCAGCGCTTGGCCGCGTCGGCGACGCCGTCCTGCGCCTGGCGCTTGGTGCCGACGAACAGGATGCGGCCGCCCTTGGCGACGGTGTCGCTGACCGCCTGCAAGGCGTTATGCAGCAACGGCACGGTCTGCGCGAGGTCGACGATGTGGATGTTGTTGCGAGCCCCGAAAATGAACGGTGCCATTTTCGGATTCCAGCGGTGAGACTGGTGACCAAAGTGCACGCCGGCTTCGAGGAGCTGACGCATAGTGAAATCGGGTAGTGCCATCGTTCTAATTCTCCGGTTGGTTCCTCCGGAAGCGTGTGAGCAGAACGGAGCGTTGTCGCCCCGGCTGCCACCGGACGGCCTTGTGAGCCATGCTTCCGTGTGAGATGGCGCGGTGTATAGCGCGATTTCGGCCAGAAGCAAGGAAATAAGGGCCGTACGGGGCGGCTGTCGCCCGCGAGAGGCCCCCTTCCGTAAAGACCACGCTGCGCCCTAGCATCTGCCTAGCATTTGGGCTGGTTCGGCGGGCACTTCTTTGCCGCCGGCGGCGGGGCCGCGGGGCGCGGCGGAGGTGCTGCCGGGCGCGGCGGAGGCGCGACGGCCATTCGGGGCGGCGGCGGTGGCGCCGGCCGGGCTACCGGCGGGGGCGGCGCGGGTCGGGCCATTGGCGGCGCCGGCCGAGCGGCTGCCACGGGCGGAGCCACCCGGGCCGGCGGAGGCGATGCGACACGCGGTGGAGGCGGCGGTGTCGGACGCGCCACGGCCGCTGGCGGCGGAGGCGTCGGTCTCGCCACGGCCTGAGGCCGCGGCGGTGGTACCGACGGCCGGGCGGCCTGTGCGGGAGCAGCCAACGGCTGATTCTGCGGCCTGATCGGCTCGCGCGCGGCCGATGGCGGCGGCGTGACCGGTCGTCCAGCTGCGCCAGGAGGCGTGCGGGCAGCAGGCGGCGAGCCAGCCGGCTCGCGGGTCGCGGACTTGCCATGTTGCCCGGGCCCGGTCCCGGGCGCGGTCTGGGCCACCGGCGGCTTCTGCGGTTGGCCGGGCGCCACGGCCGGATTTGCCGTGGTCGGGTTTGCCGTGGTCGGCGTAGCTGTCGTCGGCGCGGCAGCGGTTGGCGCACCGGGATGAGCCGGCAGCGCGGTGCCGGGAGCAGCAGTCGTCGGCGCCCCCGGATGCGTCGGCGGTGCGCCGGGTGCAGTGGCCGTCGGCAGCCCGGGTCTGCCGCCCGGCAGAGGCCCGGCCCCCGCTGGCGGTACAGGCGGACCGCCATGGGTGCCGGGAACCGGCAGCGTGTTGGCTTGGGGCAACCTGGCCGGTGGCGCGGCAGGTGGCGTACCGGTCGGCGCGACATTGGCCGGCATCGCCGGAGGCGTTCCTGGCCTCGCCGTCGGCTGGATCGTCGCGCTCGGCGGCATCGGCGCCTTGCCCTGCTGGATCAGGGCGGCGCGCTGCACGGCCGCCTGCGGCATGGCTGGACCGGCCGGGTTGGCGCGGCCGGCAACGGCCGGCGCGAGATTGCCCGGTCCGGCACCCGCACCCACCGGCGGCGCCGGCGGCCGGTTGATCACCGTATTGATCACCGTCGTATTATGGATGTTCTGATAGATGATGTTGTTCGGCGGCGGCGCGACATAGACCGGCGGCCTGAAGAACACCGGGATCGGCACGAACATCGGCTGCGGCAGCACGAACAGGCCCACCACCGGCATCGGCGGCTCCAGCACGACGAAATCCGGAGGCGGCGGCGGCAGATAGTAGACCGGCGGCGGCGGTGGCGGCGCGAAGCCAAAATCGGGATCGCTGAAATACAGCACGGGACGGTCGACATAGACCACCTCCTCCGGCGGCGGTGGGGGCACGTCGTAGTCGATCATCGCGAAGCTCGGCGGCGGCTCGGCCGGCGCGGTGAGGATCGCCAGGCGCCGGCGCGCATCGCCCGCATGCGGGCCACGTGGATAGCGGCGCAGATACGACCAATAGGCCTCCGGCGTGTCGTTCCGGTAGGTCCGCCGCCAGGTGATGGCCTCGCGGCGCGCCGCCACGATCGCCATCACGCGCTTCGACATCGGATCGTTAGGATAGGCGCCGAGAAATTCCTCATAAGCCGGCAGCGTGTCGCGCGAGAGCGCGGCAGCATAGGCGTCCTGCACGCCGAGATCGCGGATCGGCTTGTTGCGAATCGCAGCGACCTGGTCGGGTGCAGTCTCCGGCGGCGGCGCGTCGGGCCCGCGCTCGAAGAACGAGAATGGCGCGGAAATCTTCTGCTCGTTCCAGGGTACCTGCGCGCCCTTGCTGGCCTCGTTGACGCGCAGGCGAACGCGATCGAACACATCGGGCAGCGGCAGGCCGCCGGTGCGGATCATCTCCGCCAGCGACTGCGCGTAGATGCCGTATGGCCCCGGTTCCTCCGGCGCTACCGTGCCGGGGGCGGCATTGAAGGCGATCAGCATGTTGGCGTCGGGCTCGACCAGCGCAAGTCCGCTCGCGATCTGCTGGCCGCCCTCCACGAAGGGCTGCGCCCGCGCGGCATCGAGCACGACGATGTTGGCCTTGAGCGGAACGGAAGCGAGCTGGCGCGCGTAGTCGCTGATGCGCAGGCCCTCGGTCGGAATGTCGGTGTCGCGGGTGATGTTGGAATCGACCGGGATGAAATAGTTCTCACCCGCGAGCTGCACGCCGTAGCCGGCGAGATAGATCATCGCGACGGTGCCGGGGCCGGAGGCCTGCGCTTTCTGGATGAAATCGCGAAAACTCTTGCGCAGCGTGTCGCCGTCGAGATCGCGGGCGCCGACGACGTCGAAGCCCGCCGCCTGCAGCGTCTGCGCGATCAGGCCGGCATCGTTCGCGGTCGTCGCCAGCGGCGACTTGGCATACGCGCCGTTGCCGACCACGAGCGCGATGCGCTTTTCCTGCTGCTGTGCACGCGCCGGATCCGGCGCTCCCGCGGCAAGGACCGCGATCGGCAGGAGAAGGCAGATGAAGACTCTGAGCGTCCCACGCATGGCTTACTTGCCCGCTATTGTTGTTGAGGTGCCGCCACACATCAGACGCGCGCCCGGCTGAACGGCACTTGAACGAAAGGCCTGGATAACGAAAGGCCTAAACAACGAAAGGCTTGGATTGAGGCAGTGGCATGGCGCCCGGCGCCGACGCCAAGCGCCTGCGTCAGGCTCGCGTCAGCTTCGCGACGACGAACCGGCGCGAGGCGATCAGGTCGTCAGCCCTGCGCGATCAGGTCGACCGTTCCCGTCGTGAGCCGGTAGATGCCGCCCACGACCTTCAGCTTGCCCTGCTCCACGGCCGCATTGAGAATCGGCGCCGCCGATTTCAGCTTCGCGACGTTGTCGATCACGTTCTGCCGGATCGCGTTGTCCTGGACGTCCCCACCCTGCTGCATCGCAGCCTTGGCGGCGGGCGCGATCGCATCGACCAGCGAGGGGATGTGGCCCGGCGGCGGCTTGTTGTCCTTGATCGCCTTCAGCGTCGCATCGATGGCGCCGCAAGAGTCATGGCCGAGCACCAGGATCAGCGGCGCGCCCAGCACCGCGACCGTATATTCCATGCTGGCGATGGTCTCATTGCCGGCGAAATTTCCGGCGACGCGGCAGACGAACAGATCGCCGCGGCCGGTGTCGAAGGCATATTCCGGCGCGATGCGCGAATCGGCACAGCTCAACACGGCGGCGAACGGGTTCTGCCCGCCGACCAGCGCCTCGCGCTCGTGCTTGAAATCGTGCCGCCGCGACACGCCGTCAACGTAGCGCGCATTGCCGTCTATCAGGCGCTTCAGCGACGCATCGGGCGACAGCACGTTCTGCGGCTTGGGCGGCGCCTTGGTCTCCTTGGCAAAGGCGGCTCCACCCAGGGCCAGCCCGAGCGCGGAGACAGTCAAGTGGATGAGCGACCTCCGCGAAGGCCCGATGTGGACACCGCGATCACTGACGCAATTCTCGCACATGTTTTGCTCCTCCCCACCCGGCCGCCTTCGTCGATGCCGCGGCAGCCTTGCCGCGCATCCTAGTCGATGGCTTGCAACTCGGCGAGCTTTGTTCGCGCGGTCGCCTCGTCGAGCGGAACAAGCTCCGCCGGGCCGGGATTCGCCTCGCCAGCGGTCGCGACGGAAACGATCGCAAGCCCGGCCAGGCCGCCGAGGACCGCTCCGCCCGTCGCGGCATCGTGCCTGGGACTGCTCTTGACGAGGTAAAATTGCGTGCGGCCGGATTCCATCACGATCTCGCGCTTGGTGTCGCCGGGAAACAGCAGCTCGGTCACCAGCACTTCGTGGCGGCCGGCCGGACGATCGGCATAGGCATATTTTCCGGCCACGACCTTCCCGAGCGGCGCACCGTGGAGCTTCACCTCGCAGGCGCAGATTGCCATGCTCAGGCCCTGCCGCTTGTCCTGCAAGAAAACCACGCGCGACTGCCCCGCGCGCGGAGGACCGACCTTTCGTGACACAGAAGCAAAGTCGGTTCCGACCTGATCGCTGACACAGCCCGTAAGCCCTGCACCAACGGCGAACAACAGCACGCCCAGTCGCAGCATAACGCCCCCAATTCATTCCCCGGGGACATGCTAGCCAAAAACAGCGGAAGGTTGCAACGGATCCGACATCCCTACTTTGTCGAATGATCGACCGACTGCAACAGCGAATGCGGCTACAGCTGCTGCACGTCCACCACGCCCGCGACCGCCTTGATGGCGCCGGCGATCTGCGGCGAGACCTTGAAGCGGCCGGGCAGCTTCATCTCGACCTCGGTTTCGAGGTCGAGCATCATGACCAGCGAGACCTCGCCGTCGCCGTTGGAGCGTGCCGCGGTGCCGGGACTGCCGATTCTCGGCGCGGCGCCGTTCGAAGCCGCCATGTCGGGGCCGGCGAGACGCTTGGCGATCGATTCCAGCGGCTTGGTGTCGCGCACGAAGATGCGCAGGCCCTTCTGCGTCTTGGCTGCGGCGTCGTCCAGCGGTTCGGCGTGGAGCACGCGCGCGCGCACGTCCTCGCCCTGGAGCTCGGCGCCGAGCTGGAGCAGCACCGCGGCGCCCGGCTCCAGCACGTCGCGATATTGCGCGAGGCCTTCCGAGAACAGCACCGCCTCGAAATGTCCGGTCGGATCGGACAGGCCCATGATGCCCATCTTGTTGCCGGTCTTGGTGCGTCGCTCCATGCGCGACACCACGGTGGCCGCGACCTTGCCGGCGGTGGCGCCGGTCTTCACCGCGCGCGAGAACTCGGCCCAGGACTGCACGCGCAGCCGCTTCAGCACGGTGGCGTAATCGTCGAGCGGATGTCCCGACAGGAAGAAGCCGATCGCGTCATATTCGCGGCGCAGCCGCTCCGCCGGCAGCCACGGCTCGATCTGCGGCAGCATGATGGTCGGCGCATCGGCGGAGCTGCCGAACATGTCGTTCTGGCCGACGGTTGCAGCTTCGTTCGCCCGCTGGCATGCGGCAAGGATCGAGTCCGCGCCGGCGAAGACGCGCGCCCTGTTCGGCTCCAGCGTGTCGAAGGCGCCCGCGGCGGCAAGACTTTCGATGATGCGCTTGTTGATCGCGCGCGGCGACACCCGCGCGGCAAACTCGGCGAGCGAGGTGAACAGGCCGTTCCTGGTCCGCTCCGCGATGATCTGCTCGACGGCCGCAATGCCGACGCCCTTCAGCGCCGCGAGCGCGTAGTAGATGGTCTTGTCGCCGACCTCGAAGGTGGCGCCGGACCGGTTGATATTCGGCGGCTCGACCTTGATGCCGAGGCGCTGCGCCTCGGCGCGGAATTCGGAGAGCTTGTCCGTGTTGTTGAGATCGAGCGTCATCGACGCCGCGATGAACTCGACCGGGTAATGCGCCTTCATGTAGGCGGTGTGGTAGGACACCAGCGCGTAGGCCGCCGCGTGGCTCTTGTTGAAGCCGTAGTCGGCGAATTTCGCCAGCAGCTCGAAGATGGTGTCGGCCTGCCCCTTCGGCACGCCGTTCTTCACTGCACCCGCGACGAAGATCTCGCGCTGCTTCTCCATCTCGGCGCGGATCTTCTTGCCCATGGCGCGGCGCAGCAGGTCGGCGTCGCCGAGCGAATAGCCCGACATCACCTGCGCGATCTGCATCACCTGTTCCTGGTAGATGATGACGCCGAAGGTCTCTTTGAGAATCGGCTCCAGCACGGGGTGGAGATATTCCGGCTCCTCGTCGCCGTGCTTACGCGCGCAATAGGTCGGGATGTTCGCCATCGGGCCCGGTCGATAGAGCGCGACCAGCGCGATGATGTCCTCGAAACGGTCGGGGCGCATGTCGACCAGCGCGCGCCGCATGCCCTGGCTTTCAACCTGGAACACGCCGACCACCTCGCCGCGCGCCAGCATCTGGTAGCTTTCGGCATCGTCGATCGGCAGCGTCGCGAGATCGACGTGGACGTCGCGCGGCTTGAGCAGCTTGATCGCGACGTCGAGCACGGTCAGCGTCTTCAGCCCGAGGAAGTCGAACTTCACGAGGCCCGCGGGCTCGACCCATTTCATGTTGAACTGGGTCACCGGCATGTCGGATTTGGGATCGCGGTAGAGCGGCACCAGCTCGCTCAGGGGGCGATCGCCGATCACGATGCCGGCGGCATGCGTCGAGGCGTGGCGGGTCAGGCCTTCGAGGCGCTGGGCGATGTCGAAGGCGCGCGCCACCACCGGGTCTTCGTCGCGGAACGCCTGAAGCTTCGGCTCGCTCTCGATCGCGGCCGCAAGCGTCACCGGCGCGGCCGGATTCTGCGGCACGAGCTTGGTCAGCTTGTCGACCTGGCCATAGGGCATTTGCAGCACGCGGCCGACGTCGCGCAACACGCCGCGCGCCTGCAGCGTACCGAAGGTGATGATCTGCGCGACCTGGTCGCGGCCGTAGCGCTGCTGGACGTACTGGATCACCTCGCCGCGGCGGTCCTGGCAGAAGTCGATGTCGAAGTCCGGCATCGAGACGCGTTCCGGATTGAGGAAGCGCTCGAACAGCAGGCCGAACTTGATCGGGTCGAGGTCGGTGATGGTCAGCGCCCAGGCGACCAGCGAGCCTGCGCCGGAGCCGCGGCCCGGCCCGACCGGAATGCCCTGGCCCTTCGCCCATTTGATGAAGTCGGCCACGATCAGGAAGTAGCCCGCGTATTTCATGCGCATGATGACGTCGAGCTCGAACGCCAGGCGCTTGTTGTAGTCCTCTTCCGTGGTACCCAGCGACAGGCCGTGCACGCGCAGGCGGTTGGCGAGCCCCTCCTCCGCCTGCCGCTTCAATTCGTCCGCCTCGACCGCGGCGGCATCGGAGCTTGCGGCAGCGCCGACCGTGAAGAACGGCAGGATTGGCTTGCGCGTCATCGGCCGGAACGAGCAGCGCTCGGCGATCTCCACCGTCGAGGCCAGCGCCTCCGGAATGTCGGCGAACAGCACCGCCATCTCGGCGCGGGTCTTGAAGCGGTGATCGGGCGTGAGTTGCTCGCGCTCGGTTTCCGCGATCAGCCGCCCGCCGGCGATGCAGAGCAGCGCATCATGCGCTTCGTAATCGTCGGTCGCGGCGAAATACGGCTCGTTGGTCGCAACCAGCGGCAGGCCCTTGGCGTAGGCAATGTCGATCAGGCCGCTTTCGACCCGCCGCTCCTTCTCGGTGTTGTGGCGCTGCAATTCGACGTAGAGGCGGTCCCCGAACAGGCTGGCCAGACGCTCGCAGCGCGCCGCCGCGAGCTCGGCATAACCGCCGGCAAGCGCCAGCGAGATCGGCCCGTCCGGACCGCCCGTCAGCGCGATCAGGCCTTCGGTCTCGCCTTCAAGCCAGTCGAGCTTGATATGGCAGGCATGGGTGTCGGGCGTCTCCAGGAACGCGCGCGAGTTCAGCCGCATCAGGCTGCGATAGCCGCGCTCCTGCGCGGCCAGCAGCACCACGCGCGAGGGCAGAAGCGCGTTGCGCGCATTGGGATCCTGGTCGCCGAAATCGATCGCGAGCTCGCAGCCGACGATCGGCTGGATTCCGGAGCCCGCCATCTTGTCGGAGAACTCCAGCGCACCGAACATGTTGTCGGTGTCGGTCAGCGCCAGCGCCGGCTGATGGTCTTTCTTCGCAAGCTCGGCGAGCTTGGCGATCTTGATCGAGCCCTTGAGCAGCGAATAGGCCGAGTGAACGTGAAGGTGGACAAATCCGGCGCTCGGCATGGTCGCGTGACGGCCTCTTGCAGATGAAGTGGAGCGGTCGCCGGCACCGGAGGCATCCTGCACTCGCCCGGCCGACTCGCCTCATAATGGTGGGGCGTCGCCGCGCCAGAGTCCACGCCGGAGCGGCCGATCGGCCGCGTCGTCCCGCTTTTCCCCAGGGACGCTCAAAGAGGGCACTCGAGGGGCCCGCCACCCCTACAGCTGCGGGATCACCTGCGCCCAGATCGCGATCATCCCGACGAACAGCGCGATCGAGGCCAGCGCGGCGGCTTCTTCGACGAAAATCCTGAACATGGCTTGCTCCATGGCTAGAACGTATGAAGAACATTGTTCTCATTTCGTTCTTGGGAGTCAAGACATCTCAATCATCTCGAGATAGAATGGTTAACTCGCTGGATTCGAACAACAAAAAAGCCCCGGCCGATGGCCGGGGCTTTCGCCAACCGCTCGAAGTCGAACGATCAATATGAGGCTTCTACTCAGTACCGGCCGAGGATCGGGCCGCCGAACTTGTAGTTCAGGCGGACGAGGCCCATGTCGACGTCCTGACGAATGCGGTCGGTCGAGGGCACCAGCGCGAAGGTGACGTTCTTGTCCTGCAGGAAGATGTGGTTGTACTCGACGCCAACCGACCAATTCGGGGCGAAACCGTACTCGAGGCCGGCACCGATCGTGCCACCCCAACGGGTCTGATCGTTCGAGGACAGCAGTGCGCCGCCCAGGGTCGAGACTTCATACTTGCTGCCGGCGACAGCCGCACCGCCCTTGGCGTAAACGAGAACGTTGTTCCAGGCGTAGCCGATCTGACCGGTGATCAGACCGAACGAGTCGATCTTGGAGCGGTTGCGAGTCGCGAACAGTGCGCTGACGTTGTCGCCCGAGAAGTCGGCCCAGTTGCCCTGACCTTCGATGCCGAACACCCACTGGCCCGACTGCATGCGGTAGCCGATCTGGCCGCCGACCGTGCCGCCGGTCGCATCGTGGGAACCCTCGCGGCCACCGCCGACGAGATCCCAAGTCGAATGCGCGGAACCGCCGCCGCCGTTGATGCCGATGTAAAAGCCGCTCCAGTCGTAGATCGTCGCGACCATCGCGGGCGCCTTGGTGTAAGGCCGCGCAGCGAGGTCAGCAGCCACCGCCGGTGCAGCCGCGCCGAGCGCGACAAGGCTCACAGCAGCAAGCAACAGATTCTTGTTCATTTGATTCCCGTTCCAGTTTCGTCGTTAGGCCCCCGGGCCGTGGCGTCGTCATAACAGCGCTCGACGGAATTGCTGTAACCTCGACGCCACAGTTCGCTCCAAAGGCCCCTGCTCAGTTAACGGATGTTTAGCAACGCGCGCTGGAAACCCTTTGAAACAAGAGTTTTCAGGAGTTCCAATGTCGATTACACGACATATGCGGGATGCGCGCGTAACAACGTCGCGCGCACATTCGCGTGATTGGAGAATCGTAATGCGCAGACAAATTGCTCTCCCCATTGTCGCCATATTTTCGCTCGCTCTCGCCACATTTGCGCTCACGCTCGGCGCAAGCACGCCCGCGCGCGCGTTCGGCACTCACCATGCTTTCTGTCTCACCGGCGATGAATGGCCGGGGCTGAGCAATTGCACGTTCGACAGTTACGCGCAGTGTCAGGCGAGCTCGTCGGGCCGCGCCCTCACCTGCATCGCGAACCCGTATTTCGCAGGAGAGAGCGATGATCCCTATGCCTATCAGAACAGGCCTCGCGCCCAGGTGCCCGGTTATCCGCCGGGGTATTTCCTGCGCTGAGATGCGCCGCGCTCACCGGGACGCTGATATGCGGCCTGCCTTGCGTTGAGCTTCCGGTGTTGACGCCGACCGATCCGGGGTTAAGTACGACAGAGAAATCTTGCAGGGGTGGCGACGTTCGCTGGGCTGGTTCCCGTTGACGCCACCATTGCAGGACACATGACAACATCGCAGCAAGCGAACTCGCCCCGCGCGACCGCAGCCTCCGCGCCCCCTCACCTCGCCATCGTCCTGATCTCGCTCGCGATGGGCGGCTTTGCGATCGGGACCACCGAATTCGCCTCGATGAGCCTGCTGCCGTTCTTCGCCGCCGACCTCGGAATCGACGAGCCGACCGCGGGACACGCGATCAGCGCCTACGCGCTCGGCGTCGTGCTGGGCGCGCCGCTGATCGCCGTGCTTGGCGCCCGGTTGGCGCGGCGCGCGCAGCTATTGGTCCTGATGGCCGTATTCGCGCTCGGCAATGCCCTCACCGCGCTGGCGCCAGGCTTTGGCTGGATGATCGCGGCACGTTTTCTCTCGGGATTGCCGCATGGCGCCTATTTCGGCATCGCCGCGCTGGTCGCAGCCTCACTGGTCCCTCAACATCGTCGCTCGCAGGCGATCGGCCAGGTGATGCTCGGCTTGACCGGCGCCACCATCATTGGTGTGCCCCTGGCCAATCTGATTGGGCAGGCGGTCGGCTGGCGCGCGAGCTTCGGCCTCGTGTCGGTGCTGGCGTTGCTCACGGTGCTGCTGTGCGCCCTGTTCGCGCCGCGCGACCAGGCAGGCCAGTCCGATCCGCTGCGAGAGCTCGGAGCGCTGCGAAGCGGCCGCGTCTGGATCACGCTGGCGATCGGCGCCATCGGCTTCGGCGGCATGTTCGCCGTCTACACCTATCTGGCGACGACGCTGATCGAGGTCACCAAGGTCAGCCCCGCGGTCATTCCGTTTTTTCTGGCCGTGTTCGGCATCGGCGCCACGCTCGGCAATCTGTTCGTGCCGCGCTTCGCAGACCGCGCGCTGATGCCGACGTCCGGCGTCATCCTGCTGTTCTCAGCGGTCGCGCTCTCAGTGTTTCCGCTTGCCGCCGGCAATCCTTGGACGCTGGCGGCGGACGTCTTCGCGATCGGCGCCAGCGTCTCGCTCGGAGCCATCCTCCAGACGCGGCTGATGGACGTCGCCGGAGACGCGCAGGCGCTCGCCGCCGCCCTCAATCATTCGGCGTTCAACACCGCCAATGCGCTCGGCCCGTTCCTCGGCGGCCTCGCCATTCGCGAGGGGCTGGGCTGGACCTCCACCGGTCCCGTCGGCGCCGCGCTGGCGGTTCTGGGTTTCCTGATCTGGATCGTCGCCTATCGCGACGCCAGGTCTGCTGACGCCAGGTCTGTTGACGCCAAGTCCGCTGACGCCAAGTCTGCTCAAGCCAGGTCTGCTCCGGTCGATGTCAGCTCAGGAAGCAACGCGGCCCCACCGGAGAATCCTCGGGCGAGACGGGCCCCGCCGCTGGCGCCGGATGATCGAAGCCGTTCGGATGCTGCCCGAGATCCGGTGGCTTGAGGCTACCTCCCGTGCGTCGATGCGAGAGGCGTCTCGGGCTCTGACCTGGGCGGCCTTAGCCGGCCAGCGTAACGATCAAAGGTCCGCTTCGGGTTGCGATCACGGTGTGTTCGTATTGAACGGTCGGCGCCTCGGGGCTGCTGTAGAGCGTCCACGGATCATCGCCATCCTGTGCCCATTCGGCGCCAAGGGACAGGAACGGCTCGACCGTGAACACGAGGCCTTCGCTCATGACGCGGCGTTCGGAGCGGTCGGGCCATGTTGCGATCTCCGTCGGCTCCTCATGGAGCGACAGTCCGACGCCGTGACTGGCAAGGTTCCTGACCAGGCTGTAACCGTTCTTCCGCGCAAACGTCCCGATGGCCTGACCGATCCCGGCAATCGGTTTGCCGGCGCCAACCTGCTGCAGGCCCGTCCACATCGCGCGCCGGCCATCCCTGCAGAGACGTTCGACGGCGCGGATTGCGGGTGGAACGGCGAACGAGGCTCCCGTATCCGCAAAGAAGCCGTTCTTCTCGGCTGACACGTCGATGTTCACGAGATCGCCACGCGCGATCCGTCGCTCACCGGGGATGCCATGAGCGATCTCTTCGTTCACGCTGATGCAGGTCGCTCCGGGAAAGTCGTAGGCCAACTCCGGCGCCGAACGTGCGCCGGCAGCCTCCAGGAGTTCTCGCCCGATCAGGTCGAGCTCGGAGGTGGTCATGCCCGGCTCGAGCGCCTTCCCCATTGCCTCGAGCGTGTTGGCGACGATTCGGCCGATCTCCTTGAGGCGCGCCAGATCGTTATCATCAGAGATCGTCATATCATGGCTCTTTCCGAAACAGCCGGACATAGCGTTTGTGAGGCCGGCTTGCAAACGGAAGAGAGAACGCGCCGAAAAACACGCCGGCGCAATCGCGCCAACAATTCCTTGCAGCCCGGCATCGATCTTGAACCGTTTACTGCCAGGGTGGTGCGCCTAGCGATGGCGCAATCTCGATGGCCCTTGCCTCGCCACGCTCCGCCATGCCGTCACAGAGCGACAGAGCGGCGTCATCCAGGGCGCGGTCCGGCTCGCGCGCCGCGCGCCAATCATCCCAAGCCGATATCTCGATCTTGGCGACTGCGAGCAGATCGCGCGCCAGGTTGATGCGGGCAAAGAACAGCCCGGTCGTCGTCCCGTGACCAAGCTGAGCCGGGTCGATGGCGCCGGTTCGGCATCGCTTCCACGCCTCGATGCCCGCGATAAACTCCGTACGAGGCACGTCGGCCGGCTCGAAATCGAACTTGAGGAGACTGCTATGCAGCTCGTCGAGCTGAGCATCGACCAGCACCCAGCGTTGCTCGTCCCGGGCCCAATACTCGCTCACCCAATGATCGTCGAAGCGATGCCCGGCAAAGTAGGTGCCGAAACCGCAGCGTATGCGGGCGGGCACGCCGCGATGCCGCAGGACGGCGCACAACATCAATGCAAAGTCCCGGCACGTCGCCAATGCCCTCGACGCGGCCGGTCGGGCGATGCTCAGCGGCCTCGGATCGATCGTCAGAAGTTGCTCCAGGCGCTGGGCCACAGGCAACGTGGCGCGGATTTGACCGGAGAAGTCAGCGGGGTCCAATCCCTGCCTCTCGATCCATGCTTCGTGGATCAGGAGACCCTGCAAGGTGCGACACAACGCCGGAATGTCTGGCGGCAGCCCGCCGATCACGGCGGCGTAAGCGCCGGGGTCGGTGAACACGCTCTGGCTGGCGTAATCGTCGGACGTCGCGAGTTCGGTCACGGACTACTTCAAGGCCAGGCTGGTGCAGTACCAGGTGAGTTCTCGGCTTTGCCAACCCAGCAACATTCCGGTTCCCGTGCACTCGGCGTAGGTCTTGAAATGGTAGATGTTCCTGCACGTTGACGACAACGCGGGCCAGCCGGAAGACGAGCATCCACGCCAAGGCGCATTGCCGGTCCTGAAGCTCGTTTGGCAGCCGTCGACGCAACTGCCCGAGATCCGTTCGAGGCTCGCAAGCTTCGCCATGACCGACGTCGGTGCCGCCAATGTTGTCGTCAGTGAGGGTGCACTGGTCGGCGATGTCCGGCGCGGCACGGCCCTGCCAACTCCGCGCTGCCTCTGCTGACTGTGCCTGGGGACTTCGTTCGGCGCTTCGACCGTGATGGTGGGAAGCGTACTGGTGGGACTGGCCGACGACGTTGCAGCTTGTGAGACCGCCGTGCCGCCGATCAGGACGATGCATGAGCAAGCAGCGCCTAGGCTAGACAAAGACCTCATGGCGATGTCCTCGCAGTGCAGGGGCAGCGAACTCTACCCGCCCCCTCTCAATTGACAATAGCATCGTGTCCGCGACACACGCATAATTATCAGGCATGTCAGCCGTGTGCCAGCAAAGCGGAACAAGGAGACGCACGCCGACCTCCAGCATGCTGCCGTCCCGCATTTTTGGCGGCGTCGATTGCAGCAATTCCGCGCAAGCGGAAATGCCAACCTGGACGTCGGCGAAATAAAACAGGCACCGGCATGCCACTGCAAGTTGTGACCACGCCGATCATCGTATAGCGTCAGGATCGGTCTTCACTCGCGTAGTCGATCGTTTCATGCTCGTCCGTATCCTGCTTCTCGTAGCCTCACTTTTGCTTCCCAGCGCATTGCTTGCAGAAGGGGCGCCGGCCGAGAAAGCCGGATTTGCGTCCCGCCTGACGATCTATCTGGCCAAGGGACCGCCCGACGCGTGCGGGCCGGGGTGCGACCGCTGGATCGCCATCGAGGGCGAGATCGATCAGGACGCTGCGCCGCGCATTCGCCGCTTCCTCGCCGGCGTCAAGGACACGCAGCGCCCGATCTACCTCTATTCACCGGGCGGAAACGTGGAGCAGTCCTATGTCATCGGGCGGTTGCTGCGCAGCCGCAAGGCGATTGCCAGGGTTGGCCGGACCATTGCGACGGCGTGCGCCGCGGGCACGCAGACGGACGCCGCGTGCCTGAAGATCAAGAACGCAGGCGGCGAGGTCGAGGCCGAACTCACCACCTACCATGCGATGTGCAACTCGGCCTGCGGTTACCTGTTTCTCGGGGCGACATCGCGCGAGGTTGCCCCCGACGCCGCGCTAGCGGTCCATAACTCCAGGCTGGTCCTCGCCTTTCACGGGCATCCGGCTCCGGCGGCGGTCGCGGAATACAGACAGCGCCGGATGGCGACGGCCGATCGCGATCGCGCTGCGTTCATCGTGGCGATGGGGATCAGCCGCGAGCTTGACGATCTGATCCGGACGGTGAAGTTCGAAAACCTGCACATGCTGACGCGAGCCGAGCTCTATCGTTTCGGCATCGACACGCGTTCGCTTGCCGAAACGGCGTGGAAACTGGAGAAGGAAGCGCACCCCTTCGTCCGCAAGATAGCGATGCTGAAGCAGGAGAACGGCGCTTCGTTCCGGTCTATGGAATGGCGCCTGTCCTGCGAAAGCGGGAAACGCGTGCCGCTGACATTCGCGGGCGAGATCAACGAGACGGCCGTCGCCAAGAGCACCATCCTGGTGACGGCGGACGCCGACACGGACAAGGCGGCCGGAGGGTCGCCGCTGCGGGCCGGAAAATACGAAGTCTGGCGCGGCAGCATCGATCCTGACATGGTCAAGGCGATACTGGCGTCCCGCTCCCTGCATGTCCGCGAAACCACGCCGATGCCCGACGACAAGGCGGACATCGCGAAATTCGACATCGACTTGACGGGCCTGACGACGGTGTGGACGCAGCTTGTCGCGTCGTGCGCGTCGGTGGCATCGGCTCCGAAAAGCCCTTGGCCAGCGGTACCCTGGCAGTCGACTGCCTGGCCGACGAGTCCCTGGACAGCCAATCCCGTGCCGAACGTCAGCACAACGCCTTCGGCGACGCCATCGCAAGCGCAAGGGGCGCGATGAGCAGGCCCGTTGATCAACCTTCAGGCTGCCTCTCGGCCCGTCGTCAGCTTCCGCCCTTCACCGGCGTATAGATCACCAGCTTCAGCGCGGGATCGTCATTGGCCTGAAAACTCGTGTGCTCGAAACGGAGCACGCCCCTGGTCGGATGGTTCATGGTCTTGAGGCCCGCGGCGGTGCTGCGAATCTCGTGCGCTTCCCACCATTTGACGAATTCCGCACTGCCCTGGCGCAGCCGCGTGAGCAGCTCCGTGAAAGCAGGATCGCCGGCCCAGACGTCGTGGGTGGCGCGAAACATCGCGACCATGCTCTTGGCGACGTCGGCCCAGCCGGCACCATAGAATTTTCGCGTCTGCTTGTTGGTCAGCACCAGCAGCAGCGTGTTGCGGTCCTGCTCGGGCAATTGTCCGAACCCGAAGATCTCCTCGGCCGCCGCGTTCCAGGCCAGCACGTCCCAGCGCCGCCCCGTGACGTAGGCCGGTTGCGTCAGGCTCTCGATCATCCGCCGAATTGGCGGCGGCACGATCTCGCGCGTGAACGCGCGCTTGTCACCGTCACGCGCCAGCGCCTTGAGATGGGCGTGCTCGGTCTTGCTGAGGCGCAGCGCGCGGGCCAGCGCGTCGACGGTGGTCACCGACGGGCTGACGGTGCGGCCCTGCTCGAGGCGGATGTACCAGTCGACGCCGATGCCGGCGAGCTGCGCGACCTCCTCGCGGCGCAGGCCCGCGGTGCGCCGCCGCCGGCCCGCGGGAAGCCCGACGGTCTTCGGCGACAGCTTTTCGCGGCGGGACCTGAGGAAGTCGCCGAATTCGACGCGGCGTGGGTCGGCCATGGTGACGTGCCTCGATGGAGGGTCCAAACAATACTAGGATAATACCAGGCCTTCTTGCCCTTTCAAGCCGGGCGCATATGGGTTCATCCGAACATGAGGTGACCACCATGAAAGCCGCCGTACTCAAATCCTTTGGATCTCCGCTAGCGGTCGAGAATGTCCCCGAACCGGCGCTCGGGACCGGCGAGGTGGTTGTCGACATCGTCGCTACGCGGGTGCTGTCCTACATGAACGAGGTCTTCAGCGGGGTGCGCAACTACGCGCTCGACCTGCCGATCATCCCAGGGCCTGGCGGCATCGGCCGGGTGCGCGCCATCGGCCCGGACGCGACCAAACTCGCAATCGGCGACTGGGTGTTCTGCGACCCGACGGTGCGTTCGCGCGATGACGCCGCAGCGCCCGACATCGCCCTGCAAGGACTCACCGCCGCCGGTGCGGGCGGCATGCGCCTGCAAAAGCATTTTCGCCACGGCTCGTTTGCCGAGCAGATGCGGGTGCCGACGGAGAACGTCAAACGGCTCGGCACGATCACGCCGGAGGACGCCACGCAATGGTGCGCGCTGGGGACGCTGCTGGTGCCCTATGGCGGCTTCCTCGCCGCAAACCTTCAGCCTGGCGAGACCGTGCTGGTGAGCGGGGCCACCGGAAATTTCGGCAGCGCAGCGGTCTCGGTCGCGCTCGCGATAGGCGCGGCTTGCGTGGTCGCCCCCGGCCGCAACGACAAGATTTTGGCCGACCTCGTCCGGCGTTTTGGCGACCGCGTGCGGCCGGTCAAACTCACCGGCAACGAGGACGACGACCGCGAGAGCATGAAGCGCGCGGCGTCCGGGCCGATCGATTGCGTGTTCGACATCATGCCGCCCTCGGTGAGCACGACCGTCGTGCGCGCGGCGATCATGACGGTGCGCCCCTATGGCCGCGTCGTGCTGATGGGCGGCGTCGGCATGGCCGGCGGCGCGGGCCTTGAGCTGCCCTATCCCTGGATCATGCGCAACTGCATCAGCATCCACGGCGTCTGGATGTACCCGCCGGATGCCGCAGGCCGCCTGATCGCGCTGGTGCGCGCCGGACTGCTGCGGCTCGACGAATACGAGACCACGGCCTTCGATCTCGACCACGCCAATGAGGCGGTGGAACATGCCGCCGCTAATGCCGGTCCGTTCAAATTGACGGTGATCCGGCCGTAAATCGTCTTCCGCGGCGGCGATGCGCCGTCGCGGCTGATATGCTCGACATGTCAAATGGGTGGAGGAAGTCACCCCGTTCGTAGCCGGGCAAGGCCGGCTACTGTGCATGGGGTTGTTTTCGCGTTTTTTACTCGAGCTCGACCACCTGGCCGTTCGACAGCGACACGCGGCGGTCCATGCGGCCGGCGAGCTCCATGTTGTGGGTTGCGATCAGCATGGAGACCTTGGTCGCCTTGACGAGCTGCATCAGGGCCTGGAAGACGTGGTCCGCGGTGTGCGGATCGAGATTGCCGGTCGGCTCGTCCGCAAACAGCACCCGCGGTGCATTGGCCACCGCGCGTGCGATTGCAACGCGCTGCTGCTCGCCGCCCGACAGCTCGGCGGGGCGATGCGTGATGCGCTCGCCGAGGCCGAGATAGCCCAGTATCTCCTTGGCGCGCTTGACGCTCTCGGACTTCTTGAGGCCGCGGATCATCTGCGGCAGCATGACGTTCTCCAGCGCCGAGAACTCCGGCAACAGCCGATGGGATTGGTAGACGAAGCCGATGTCGGTGCGGCGAAGCTGGGTGCGCTCGATGTCGGGCAGTTGCGAGGTCGGCGCGCCATTGACGTAGACCTCGCCGGAATCGGGCGCTTCCAACAGCCCCGCAATGTGCAGCAGCGTCGACTTGCCCGAGCCCGACGGCGCTACCAGCGCGACCGATTGGCCCGCCCATAGCGCCAGCTTGGCGCCGTCAAGGATCGTCAGCGGCACCTCGCCCTGCAAGTACTGCCGCTTTATCTCGTGGAGATAAATGACCGGTACATCTTCCGCCCCCTGCTGGCTCTCCATCAGCCCCTCACTCGTACCGCAGCGCTTCGACGGGATCGAGGCGTGCGGCCCGCCAGGACGGATACAGCGTCGCCAGGAACGACAGCGTCAGCGCCATGATGACGACAGCCGAGGTCTCGCCGACGTCGATTTCGGCGGGCAGCTTCGACAGGAAATAGAGCTCCGGCGAAAATAGCTCGGTACTGGTCAGCCAGGACAGGAATTGCCTGATCGACTCGATGTTGAGGCAGATCAGCAGTCCGACGAAGAAGCCGACCATCGTACCGACCACGCCGATCGAGGCGCCCGTGATCAGGAAGATGCGCATGATCGAGCCTTGCGAGGCCCCCATCGTGCGCAGGATCGCGATGTCGCTGCCCTTGTCCTTCACCAGCATGATCAGGCCGGAGACGATGTTGAGCGCCGCGACCAGCACGATCATGGTGAGGATCAGGAACATCACGTTGCGCTCGACCTGGAGCGCGTTGAAGAAGGTCGAGTTGCGCTGGCGCCAGTCCACCAGGAACACCGGCCGGCCCGCCGCCTCCGTCACGGCCTGGCGGAAAGCGACGATCTGATCCGGATTGGTGGTGAACACCTCGATCGAGGTGACGTCATTGCTGCGGTTGAAATAGGCCTGCGCCTCCGCGAGAGGCATGAACACGAAGCCGAGATCATACTCGGACATGCCGATCTCGAACACCGCGGCGATCTTGTACGGCTTGATGCGCGGCGTCGTGCCCATCGGCGTGACTGCGCCCTTCGGCGCCACCAGCGTGATGCTGTCGCCGGCGTGCAGCGACAGCTGGTCGGCGAGGCGCCGGCCGATCGCGACCCCCTGCCCGTCGTCAAAGCCCTCGAGCGAGCCCTGCTTGATGTTCTTGGCGATCGAGGTGAGGTTGTTGAGGTCGTCGGAGCGGATGCCGCGCACCAGGACGCCGGAGGCGTTCCACGGCGATGACGCCAGCGCCTGGCCGTCCACCACGGGCGCGGCGAGCCGGATGCCCTGGACCTGGCTGAGGCGGTCGGCGACGTCCTTCCAGTCGGTCAGCGGCGATTCCAGCGGCTGGACCAGGATGTGGCCGTTGAGCCCGAGGATCTTGTCGAGCAGCTCCTTGCGGAAGCCGTTCATGACGGCCATGACGATGATCAGCGTCGCCACGCCCAGCATGATGCCAAGAAAGGAGAACCCGGCAATGACCGAGATGAATCCCTCCTTGCGGCGCGCCCGCAAATAGCGCGCCGACAGCATCCACTCGAATGGCGCAAAAGGCGCGGTTTGTACGGTTTCGGTCATGGTCTCATCCATCGCTCGATAATCCCATGATTCGGGGTCAAATGTGGCCGGATTGGCGGCCGCGATCTCGGGCGATGAACAATATTCAGCCGACCAGCCGGGCGACCGCGTCCGCAGGCGACATAGTCTCGCGGGCGCCGTCACTTCGCCGCTTGATCTCGATCTTGCCGTCGGCGAGCCCCTTCGGCCCGATCATGATCTGCCAGGGAATGCCGATCAGGTCGGCGGCGGCGAATTTGGCCCCGGCGCGCTGGTCGGTGTCGTCGTAGAGCACGTCGACGCCCTTGACGGAAAGCTCCGCATAGAGCTTCTCGCAGGCCGCATCGACCGCGGCATCGCCCTGCTTGAGGTTGAGAATCGACACGCGGAACGGGGCAACGGCCTCCGGCCATTTGATGCCGGCATCGTCGTGGCAGGCCTCGATGATGGCGCCGAGCAGGCGGGAGACGCCGACGCCGTAGGAGCCGCCGTGGATCGGCACGTCGACACCGTCGGGGCCCGCCACCAGCGCCTTCATCGCGTCGGAATACTTCGTGCCGAAATAGAAGATCTGCCCGACCTCGATACCGCGGGTGTTCACCCGCTTGTCCGCGGGCACTTCCTGCTCGAAGCGCGCGGCGTCGTGAACGTCTTCCGTCGCCGCATAGACCGAGGTCCATTGCTTGATGATCGGCGTCAAATCGCTCTCATAGTCGACGTCCTCGCCCGGAACCGGCAGGTCCAGCACGTCGCGATTGATGAACACGCCGGATTCGCCGGTCTCGGCGAGCACGATGAACTCGTGGCTGAGATCGCCGCCGATCGGACCGGTCTCGGCGCGCATCGGGATCGCCTTCAGCCCCATCCGCGCGAAGGTGCGCAAATACGCCACGAACATCTTGTTGTAGGCGACCCGCGCCGCGGCTTCGTTGAGGTCGAACGAATAGGCGTCCTTCATCAGGAACTCGCGGCCGCGCATCACGCCGAAACGCGGACGCTGCTCGTCGCGGAATTTCCATTGGATATGATAGAGATTCAGCGGCAGGCTCTTGTAGGACTTGACGTAGGCGCGGAAGATCTCGGTGATCATTTCCTCGTTGGTCGGCCCGTACAAAAGCTCGCGTTTATGGCGGTCGGCGATGCGCAGCATCTCGGGGCCATAGGCATCGTAGCGGCCGCTCTCGCGCCAGAGGTCGGCAAGCTGGAGCGTCGGCATCAACAGTTCCAGCGCGCCGGAGCGGTCCTGCTCCTCGCGCACGATCTGCTCGATCTTCTTCAAGACGCGGAAGCCGAGCGGCAGCCAGGCATAGATGCCGGCGGCCTCCTGCCGGATCATGCCGGCGCGCAGCATCAGCCGGTGCGAGACGATCTCGGCCTCTTTCGGATTTTCCTTCAGGATGGGCAGAAAGAACCGCGACAACCGCATGGCAATACTCGAGGAATCAGTGACGGCTTGCAGTGAAACCGGATTGGGAGCCAAAACACAAGACCGGGAATGAGGAAAAGCCGCTAACACAGCGGAATTCCTGTCATTTTTCCGTCGACTTCAAGTTCGGCGTGAAGTGCCGAAGAGCCGGGTTCAGGGCGGTGCCACCTCGAGTTCGTCTTCGAGCGTGATCTTCTCGAAATCGGTCACCAGCGCGTCGATCCGCATATGCCAACGGCCCGCGAAGGGTAGCTCGACCTTGCGCACGTGCCAGTAGCCGTCGGGCCCGAGCAAGGCGTTCCGCTCCATCGGCTCGATGCCGCGTTCGGGCAGGCTCAGCGTCAGCGTCGCCTCCTTGGCCTCAAGCACCGCTCCCTCGCCGGTCATGAGCTGCAGCACGAAATCGTCGATACCCGCCTTACCCGGCGAGACCAGGACCTGGAACATCGCTCTGTCAGTGTGGATGTGGATCGCCAGCGGCGTCTCCGGAACGATCGTCCGCGGCGGCGGCGTGAAGCGCCAGCCGGCCACGATTGCGAAGATGCCGAGCGCAATGGCGCATTCGAGCACGATCGAGCGCTTCAGGGCCGGCGCGGCCTTGTGATCCCCCGCGAGCGCCGGGGTCAGGCGAAAGCGGTTGAGCGCGGCAAGCGCCAGCAGCGCGAGGACCAGCGCGAGCTTGATCGAGAGGATCAGTCCGTAGCGGGTCTCGACCAATGCTGACAGCTTTTCAAGCTGGACGAAGGCGAGCGCGAGGCCGGTCAATGCGAGAACGCCAACGACCGGCGCGGCGATGCGGGAGAAGCGATTCACGACTGGCAAAGCCGCGGCTGGCGACTTCGATACAAGTGCAGCGAGCGGGGCCAGCGCGCCAATCCAGAAGGCAACCGCGAGGCCATGCAGGAAGATCGCAGGCCGCGTCAGCGCCTCGGGCGGCGCCGTTGCCGCGTGGCCGGTCATGGCCAGCGACAAGCCGACGCCGACAAACGCGATGAGCGTAAGAGCACGCGCGTGCCAGCCGCCACGCAGCGCCATCAGCGCGAACAACATGGCGAGGATGGCGACCAGCAAGGCGGGGCCCGCACTGGTCGCGGATGCGATCTTCCAGGGAGCGGATGTTGGGAGAGCTGATAGCGGTAGCCCAAGGAGATCAAGCCCCAACGCACCAAGGGACACCACCGCGCTCGGGAGGCCGATCGCGAGCGCCACGCGCGGAACGGTTATGCCAGTCGTCGACCACGCAACCCAGCGCGCGAAGAATACGCCGCCGACCCCGACGAACAGGCCGAGATAGAGGCCGACCCGCGCCAGCCAGATCAGCACGTTCAATCCGCCCTCCGCGTTTGCGGGAGGTTGCGTTCCCGTCGGCATGCCGATCGAGAAGATCACCGATCCCGCGACGGGATGGCCGTCCTGCGAGATCACGCGATTGCTGACGACCGCGGTGCCCTGCGGCAGATCCGGCGGCATCGCAACCGAGATGGTCTCGCCCGATGCGTCAACGCGCACATCATCCCGCGGCCTGCCCGCGCCGTCGATCAATTGGATCGCGCCGGGCGTGACCGCCTCGTTGAAGCGCAGCTCCACCGCCTGCGGCGCGCTCGCGAGCATGCTGCCGCTCACCGGCTCGACCGCGACGAGCGCCGCATGCGCCGAGGCGCCGGTCGCGAAGCCGACAAAGAGGAGCAGCGTCGCGAGCGCGGCGAGCAGGCGCATCAGGGTTTTGGCAGGAGTTTCACGCCTGGTGCCGGCGATTTGCCTTCCTGCGAATGCCCCGCCCCCTCCGCCGGAATCTCGATCCAGCGGCTGACGCCGGTCTCGCATTCCTGAACGACAGGGAAGTACAGGATCGTGTTCGGCTTGAGCGTGTCGGTCAAGGCCGTGTGCATGACGAACTCGTCATAGTTCTTGTCGGGCAGCTTGCCGCCGGACCAAGTCACCTCCTTGACGCCGGAGGAGAGCTTGTTGCCGTGATAGTCGTATTCGCCGGCGTATTTGCCCTCGACGACATCGACGTTCCAGGCTGCCTTCGGCATCGGCTTCACCGCGATCACGCCTTCCGGAATCTGCACGCGGATTTTCACAGTGGGTGAGCCGGCGCAACCGTGCGGCACGGCGAAGACGGCTTTGTACGATCCCCCCACAGTCGCCTGCTTGCCTTCGAGGAAGACGTGCGCAGTCGCCGGCGTTGCCGCAAATGCGCCCAGAAAAATCAGCCAAATTCGCTTCGACATGTTCGGTCTCCCGAAGGTCCAGATCATGGGCGTCACATCTTCATTCCCGAATGATCGGGCATTTTCTTCATCATGTGCCCGCCGTCGCCGGGCGCCTGGGCGCCGACGCCCTGGACGTCGAGCGAGACGGCGACCTTGCCGGCCTTCTCGAACTGAAGCGTCACCGGCACCTTGTCGCCCTGCTTGAAGGGGCCCTTCAGCTCCTGAAGCATGAGATGGTAGCCGCCGGGAGCGAACTTCACCGTCTTGCCGGGATCGATCACGAGGCCCTTGTCGAGCAGGCGCATCTTCATCACGCCGTTGTCCATCGCCATCTCGTGGACCTCCGCCTTCCCCGCGATATCGGCGGAAACGCTGACCAGCTTGTCGGCCGCTGCGCCCTTGTTCTCGATGGTGAGATAGCCGCCGGCGACCTTGGCGCCGCCCGGCGTCGCCCGGCTCCAGGCCTGCGAGATGACGAGATCGCCCGCCTTGACGTCGTCGGCCGATGCGGGTGCCGCGCAGAGCGCGAGAGCGAACGCCGCGAACAGCACATCCTTCAACATGGTCTTCATATCGGTCTTCCCGTTTGCAGATTGACTTTCAGTGTGTGGAGAGTTGTTGCGCCGACCATTTTTCGAGGTCGGCCATCTCGGCCGAACCTTCGATCGTCGTGATAGTCCCATCCCGAGCGACGAGCATTGTCCGGGGAATGTCACCCTGCCAGGCAGGATCGATCTCGAACCGCAAACGCTCGACAAAGCCGTCGTAGAAGATGAAGTTTTCGGTCGACGACAGCCCCGCTCTGTCGAGCATCGATTGCGTCGCCGCCGGCAGGTTCGGCACGAGATCCGCGCTGATCGTGACGACGTCGATCCCGGGATGGTCCTTTGCAAACTGCCCAAGCAGCGGCAGTTCGACCTTGCAGGGCCCGCAGGTTACGCCCCAGAAATGCACGAGCGTCGGGCGACCCGCATGCCCCTTAAGCACGCTTTGCCACGTGCCGCGCTCGAACGGCTTCAGGGCTGGCGCCGCTCCTAGCACAGACACTGATGCGATCAATATCCCGAGGCCCAGAAGGCCCACAAACCGACGTTTCATGGCTGGTCCTCGATTGCTGTGAGACGATAGCCGTCCGCCTTCGTCATCCATGACAGGTAGGTCTGTCGGCCATTGGAAACGAGCAAGGGATGATCGGATGTATCGGTCGTGCTCGATATCGACTTCGGCGGAGACCACGTCTCGCCGTCGTCACGAGAGATTGTCATCTGGACCGAGGTCTTCTCGCCATCAAACTCCTTCCAGACCATCACCGTTCCCGTCGCGCCCGCAAGCACGTAAGGGCGTGTCGGATTGCGGCCCGGCTGCCCCAGTACCATCGGCGCCGAGAAGGTGCGGCCTTCGTCGCGCGAGTGGGCATAGAACAAGCCCTTCCGCGCCTTCCCGTTCGTGTACCAGGCGACGTGATAGGTCCCATTCGGCGCAACGGTGAGGCTCGGCCCGTGATGCGGACAGGCGTTGATCTGCCAATCGTCATTGCTCACCCGATGGATTTCACCCGGCGTCGAGACGTCGGTGAACGTCATGACCGCGTGGTCGCGCACGCCACCCTCGAAGATGTTCCTGAAGATCACGACCGGCCGCCCCGGCGCCGCGAATGTCAGCCCCAATCGGCAACATTCGCAGGTGTTGTCACGCGCGAGACTGGCCTCGGCGTAGGTGGCGCCGCCATCGCGCGACGAGGCAAAGAACAGCCCCGCCCCTTCGTATTTCCGTCCCGCTTCCTTCGCAGGGACACGATTGCGCTTGTCGAGCCAGGCCGCGAAGACAGTGCCATCCTGATCGAGCGCCAGCGCCTCAAAACGCTGGCTCTCGTTGTTTGCGGTGATCGGCTTCGGCTCCGCAAAGCTCTTTCCCCCGTCGGCCGAGCGCGTGTAGAGCACCTGACCGTTGAATGCCTCGTCTCTGAAGATCGAGAATGCGAGGGCGATGCCGCCCTTGCGATCGACCACGATCTTCGGCCGGGCATCCGGCCCCCAATCGAGGTTGAGCCGCTTCGTCGTGACCTGGATCGGGGCCGAGAAGGTTCGCCCTGCATCCTGCGAACTCGCAACCGAGACCTGCCCGCCCGCCATCCAGGCGAGCCACAGCGTTCCGTCCTGACCGAAGGCGGGCGTGACCTTGGTCGCGCAACGCAGCGTCGGCTCCTCACACGCCGCTTCGGATGCATGCTGACCGTGCATCTGCGCGAGCGCCGCACCTTGCAGGAACGCAAGAGCGACCATCCCGCGCAAGCCACTTCGGGTCATGGTCCTACTCCGTCCGAGAGCCCGGATCATCTGAACGCCACCTTCATACCCGCAACGAACGTGCGCGGCGAGCCCGCGTAGATGGATCCCGTTGTGTTTGCGAGCACACTCGCAGGATTTTGAAGGCCGGCCGTCGTCACCGTATTGGTGATGTTGTTTGCCGAAGCAACGTAGGTACGGTCGAGTACGTTTCGGACTTCGAGAAACAGGTTGAGGGATCTGAAGGTGTCGGACACTAGATCGGTCTTGTAGTGAACGTTCACATTGACCAGTTCATAGCCGGGCGCCTTAAGCAGATTTGCATTGTCCATGTAGAACGAATCCTTCCACTGGACCTCGACGAAGCCCCCAAGACCTGCCAGCGGCCCGGCGAACTCATCGTAGCCAACCTGTGCCGTCAGCTCGTTAGGCGAGATTCCGGGGATCTTGTTGCCTGCCCGGTTGAAGCTGAATATACCGACATTGTTGATGTTCTCGACATACTCGGTGTAGACCTCGTCGAGATAGGTGTACGCCGCCATGAACCGCCAGCCCGGATAGAACTTCCAGTCGGCCGCAAGCTCGATGCCACGATGCTCCGAGCGCGGCGCGTTGAACGTATAGCTCGTGTTGGGCGAACCAGCAGGCGTTGCCTGCGATACGAGCTCGTCGCGGAAAAACTCGTAGAAGCCGGTCGCGCTGACCTTGAGCGTGCTGTTCGGCGTCCAGTCGAAACCGAGGTCGTAGCCAAGATTCTTCTGAGCCTGGAGCTGGGTATTGTTGCCCGACAATCCCGTCTGAACGACGAAGAGATTCGAGACCTGCGGTGTGCCGTACCCCGTGGCAACCCGGCCCCTGAGCAGCCATTCGCTGTTGACCGTATAAAGCAAGGCCAGTTCAGGCGCCGTGTTCTGGAATTGCCCGTCCGCGGCGGTAATCTTCGGAGTATCCAGCACGCCCGTCGGACCGGAGTAGCTGTATGCCGTGTTTATTCCCTTCAGCACGGTCTGCTCCCAGCCGATGCCGGCAACGGCGAGCAGCGATGGTGTCAACCTCAGTTCCTCACGCGCGCGCAAGCCGTAATTAGACGTTTCGCTGTAGAGGTTGTTCGTGATCCTGCCGAGCGTGGCGTTTCCTCCCGGCATCACATTCCGCGTATCGCTCGAGGCTGTCAGGGTGTTGTAGAAGGCACCGAAGAACGTGGTCGACTCCAGGCCGACAATCTCGCCCCGCTTGGTGAGGTCGCTCATGAAATTGTACGAGGGGAAATCTCCGATCGCGCTGGTCGTGCCGGTCGGCTGGCTGATGTTCCTGTCGTCAAAGACGAACTGGTTTCGCCAGGTCGTCGTATTGTCGAAATCGTGCTCCCATCGACCACCGACGATGGTCCGCCGGTCGTTGCGGCCGAGCCCGGCCTGCACGGCCGTCTCCTTGTCAGTTCCGGCGGTTGCGTTGAAGCCGTTGTTGTTCAGCAAGATCGTACCACATCCAGCCGCGGCCGAGACGCCAGTCGCACAACCCTGCTGGAAGGGATTGGTGTAGAACTGGTTCAGCGACTGCCGAAGCGGGAGCCGTGTGCTGAGGTCGTTGTTGATGATCTTGACCGTGAAACGGTCGTCCGGCGTTGCCTTGAGCGTACCGAGGAAGTTGACGGTCTGCGTATTGAACCAGCTATTGCCGATGTAGCCGTCACCCCGCGTGTCGCTTGCGAACAGCGAGCCCTCGAAATTCCCGACCTTCTTGCCGGCGGCCAGGTAGTTGTTGAGATAACCGTAACTGCCGCCGTCGACGCCATATTCGACGCCGTCGATCGTGCCGCCGGGCCGTGTTCGAAAATTGAGCGCACCGCCGGTCGCGTAATTCCCGTAAAGCGCCGACGAGGGGCCGCGGACCACGTCGATCGCGCCATAGGCATGAGGATCAATCAGGTCGCTCCGCGACAGGCCGTCCGGCTGCGTCACCGGAAAGCCGTCGTCGAAGATCACGAGATTGCGGATGCCAAAGCCGTTCCGGGCGTTGGATCCGCGAATCGAGATGCCGAAATCGCGCGGGCCATTCCCCTGCTTGATCGAGATGCCCGGACTGTCCCGCAGGACGTCGCTGACCGAAAACGACGGGCGATTATCGAACTGGCTGCGATCGATGGTCGTCGCAGTCTGTCCCGCAGGCGCCTGATTGAGACCATCTCGGGCTGCACCGGCAGTCACCGTCCTGCTTTGGGCCGGTGCGCTGCCGTTCGCGTTCGGCGTAACAGGCCTCACCGCGCGGCCGGCCGACGCGGAGCGAAGTCGCGATGGCCGGGTTACCGCTGGTTTGGGACGGGCGGCCGCCGGCGCATCGACGGTCACCGCCGGCAGCTCCGTATTGCCGCTTTGGGCAAAGACTCCGCTCGACGACGCAAGCAGCGCGGCCTGAACGGCGACAACGCTCACGCCGCGGCGGGCATGACAACGTAACATGGGGCATTCCTGACGCCGGCAACCATCGCCGGCCAATTGACAACATCAATCGCCGGCGGACGGGGCCGCGGCGACACCGAGGGTCGTCAGGAAAATTGCGGCGGCGCGCGCGCCTGGGCGTTTGTGCCTTTATGCACCGCGACGGTGGATGCCTCCGCCGCGTGCCACACCACGCGCTCGGCATGGCGGAAGGGAATGGGGAGCGCGGCTTGCGGCGGCGAATCGAGTGACGCGCCCACCTGCGCCAGGCAGCATAGTGCGCAGGCGCCTCCATGCGCGGCCGGTGCACCGTTCTGGTCGTTCAGGCCGCCCTGCTCGCTCGGGCTGTGGCAGATGACGGCGGCAGAAAGCGGATTGGCCACGGCCTGGCCGGCCGCCAGACAGGCAGCAATCGGCGCCAGCACCTGCAGCACCAGGGCGAGCAGGACCAGGGGTAGGAATTTTTGCAGCCGTGCGCGCATCCACCGAACCATTCGTTCGTCTGCCAACTAAACACCAAGTAGGGGCAGTGTCGAGATCGTATCTCGGCCCTGATTGCCTCAGGACAATCTCCTCGGGAATGACTGTCCTTCAGCCTTGCCAGGCAAGCCGCGCGTGAGCCGGTGCTGCACCGGTAGGCTCTTCCTGTCATTGATTCACATCACGAAGTGAATGGCGGGGTGCAGCGTGCCCAGCAGCCCAACAATGGCGATGACGGCAAGGCCAAGGGCCAGCTCGATAGCGCTGTTGCGTGTCAGCGACCGCAGCCCACCCGCGCCAGGCTGGGCAAGCCGAGGTGTCAGCAACAGGCGGTTGATCGTCGCGAGCGCCAGCATGATCGCGAACACAGCGAGCTTCAGCAGCAGCACTTGTCCGTAGCTGGTGGCGAAAAGTACGCGAAAGGAGCCAACCAGGATGGCGGTATTGATCAAGCCCGAGAGCATGAGCGCCATCACGCTAATGATGCCCAGCGTCGAAAACCGCTCGACCGCATCGCGGGCGAGCGGTTTGGCGTTGTCACGGCGGGCGGCGGCCAGCAGCAGGATCAGCGGCACCAAGCCGCCCAGCCATGCCGCGGCCGCAATCAGATGGACCGCATCTGCCACAAGATGCAAATAGCCCATTGCGCCGACCGTAGCGGCGGCATGGCCTGTCCAGGCAAGGCTAGCCGCGAACGCGAGTGAGGCTGTCAGTCCAAGCCGTTGAACGATTGGTCCGCGGTCGAAAGCCAAGCAAGCGGCTACCAAGATTGCAAAGCCCGCCCGGATGATCATCACCTCGCCGAACTGCGTTTCGTTGACGACCGTAGATAATACATCCGCAGTCAATGCATCTTCGAGCGGCAACCCACTCATTGCGGCCGACTGAAGCAACAGCCAGATCACACCGGAGATCACGGCAACGGCAAGACTGAAGCACGAGACCCGTTGTGCCTGGGTGCGGAACACGGCGGGCACTGTGGCTTCGGGGTACAAAGCGGGCTCGGCGATCACGGTACGAAAGAGGATATTTCCCGCCATGATCGCAGTTGCCGCGAAATGCACAGCACGCGTTGCAACCAAAGGCGCCCCAGCTGCGGACCAATCCATCGGCAACAACGCCTTAAGGACCAACCTCGAAGGTGAAGCTCCCATCGGTCGTATGGGTATCCACCGACAACACGCGCCAGTTCACGTGGTAGGTGCCCGCACCACCACCCTTCAGTGAGACCGACATCTGGTTGCCGCCGACGCGCGCCTTGCCGGCATCGACGCGTTGTCCGGAAGGACCGGTCACCGTGACGGAACTGAAGGCCGGTTCCAGTTTCTGCGTGAACCAGAGTATGACCTCTCTCGGAGGGCTTCCGACCTTGTTGCCGACACGCGGCTCGGCATGATCGAGAAAAGCGTGGGCGCGTGCTCCGCTAGCCGTCAGGAAAGTCAGGAGCAGCAGGCCCGGAATTAAGCGCAGCATGGATCAATTCCTTGCAAAGGGGCTTGCGGGCTGGACGGCTCCCCCGAAAATCGGCTTGCCGATCCCGCGCGGGTCGATGTCGTCCAGATACAAATGCAATTGAGCGATAAAGCCGACATTGGTCCCGCTTTGCCGATTGATCGGGATCAGCGCCTCCATGGCAACTTGAAATTTGTTGCCGACCCAGATTACGCCGGGATTGATCGTTCCCGTCGTCGTCGTGCCCGAGGTGATGGTGTTCGCCATCGGTGTCTGCAGGTTGGCTTCGACGAGTGGAATCAGATGGTCGATGAAATCCGGCAGACCGAGATCGACGACCGCCGATTTCAGATAAGGCATGCTGTACTGGATGGTGCCGCCCCAGTTCAGCACGCGCGGATGGAATTCGGTGTCGGCAGTGCCCAATCCCGTGTCCGGGTCGATCCCGAAGCTGGTGGTGAAATTCCGACCCGGGATGGCGTAGCCAACCTGGCCCGTGATCGCTACCGGCCGAAGCCAGGAGAGTGTGTCAGGAAGATCGCCAAGGCCTTTGCCGAAATAGATCGTAGGCGTGTAGGTGTTGAACGGATCCGCTCCCACGCTTTGCGCGCCCGTCCCGCCCCATTCCACGCTCAAACCTACCGACATCACGAATTCATGCGTGGGATCCTTGAACACCCGGTACTTGAACGTGGTCTCCAAATTCTGGAACCCGTTGGCCCCGGGCACCGTCGCGTCGATCGGACCGAGGAAGGTGTAGGTCGAGCCAAACGAGATCGCGAAATCCTCGGTGATTCGCTTCGAAAACTCTCCGGACACGTCGCGCTGCCGAACGGGCGGAACATCGCCGGTCTTGAAGCTGTCGAAGGTGGGAAGCGAGAGCTCGTCGTTGACGCCGGGATCGTCGATGCCGAGCGTCGCCGGAAAGAAGCGGTTGCCGACGATTTCGTGGGCTACGCCGCTGGAAAAAGGAATGAGCGCGATCGCGGCGCCCCAAAGGCCCGCACGCGCGTTAGAGATCGACATCGAAGGTCTCCGCAGATTGACGTGTCAGTTCGAGCAGCCAGGGTCTGGCCGCGAAGCTCTCACGTCGCCTGCGGTGGTGCGCGCGCCTGGGCGTTGGATCCGTCGCGGAAAATGAAGATGACAGCACCCGCGTCGCGCCACATCACGCGCTCAGCGTGGCGGAAGGGAATGGCGAGCGCAAGCTGCGGCGGCGAATCGAGCGACGCATTGGCCTGCGCCAGACAACAAAGCGCACACCCAGCGCCATGTGCGGTCGGCGTTCCGGTCGGGTCGTTCAGGCCGCCCTGCTCGCTCGGGCTGTGGCAGATGACGGCGGCAGAAAGCGGATTGGCCACGGCCTGGCCGGCCGCCAGACAGGCGGCAATCGGCGCCAGCACCTGCATCACCAGGGCGAGCAGGACCAGGGGTAAGAATTTTTGCAGCCGTGCGCGCATCCGCCGAACCATTCGTTCGTCTGCCGACTAAACACCGCGCAGGGAGCCAAGTCGAGGTCAGTTCCACCCTCTTCTTGGCCCAGCTCTTGGCCCAGCGCAAATTTATCAAAAACTGTGATCGGCCCGCCCCGCGGCGGGGGACCTCCGGCATTTGAGGCAGTCGCGCAACCCGCCCCATCCACAGATTTCATATATTTGTCATATGCTTACGAGGCCGAAAGCCCGATCATTTCGTCAATTGCTCGAATTTTGAACATTCGTTGCTGAAAATGATGACAAGTGAGAAAAGTTGATCTAGCATCGCCCTTGTTCAGACCGACCGCGAGGTCGAAGTCTGGTGGTCCAAGTCTCGGGAGGAGCCCCTGACGCGCAAAACGTAGCGTCGCCCCGCCAATCAAGATCAAATCTTAGAATCGGGGATAATAGGGTCGACACAATTTTCGAGCGGGGCTAGGGCCCCGCTCTTTTTTTGCCTGCGTGGCTGAAGCGCCGATGAATGCTTCTCCCAATCCGATCGAACGGAGCTTTGAACTCGCGGCCTTGCGCTGCGCCGATCTCACGCCGCTCGTCTACCAACGGCTGTTCGAAGCGCATCCCGAAACGCGGGCGATGTTGCGCACGCAAGGCAGCGAGCTCGTGATGGGATCGATGCTCGCGCTGACCATCGAGGCGATCCTCGACTTCGCCGGAATGCGTCGCGGGCATTTCCGGCTGATCGCCTGCGAGGTCGCCTCGCACGATGGCTACGGCACGCCGCGCGAGCTGTTCATCGCCTTCTTCGCCGTCATCAGGGATACGCTGCGCGACCTTCTCGGCGATGAATGGTCGCCGGACATCGCGCAGGCATGGGACCGACTGCTCATCGAGATCGACGCGTACGCGGGCGTCCCGGCCGGACGCTTTGCGCTGCACCAACGCGGCTTGCTGCGATCCCACCGTTGATTGCAGATTGAGTGCCACCAACTCTTGTGAGACACTTTCCGTATCGGTCGCGCAATCAATGACGCGCCGACGATAAAATTTTATGGGAGCGAGCGATGTCCGGGACGAAAGATTTCTCGACGACCAGGCGCGATCTTCTTCAGGCGGCAGCGACCGCCGGCGCCGCAACTGCCATCCTCGGCGGCATGGGCATAAACCCTGCCCTTGCGGCCGAAGTCGGACGATCGGAGAAGCCGCTGAAGGCGGCCTTCTCCAATGCAGGGCTCCAGGCGACCTGGTGCGCACAGGGCAAGCAGGCCGCGGAGTTCTGGGGCAAGCTGTTCAATGTCGAGGTCACCTGGTTCGACGGCCAGCTCGATGCCGTGAAGCAGCGCGCGGCAATCGACAACATGGCCTCGCAGAAATGGGATTTCGTCGCGATCCAGGCTTTTGGCATCGGCACCCTCACCCAGCCCGTGCAGAAGATGATCGACGCGGGCACGCCCGTCATCGACATGGATACGCTGATTGCGCCGCTCGATCAGATCAACGTCCACTCCTTCCTCGCCCCCGACAACGAGTTCATGGGCGCGTCCGTGACGCAGGCGCTGTGCAACGCCATGGGCGGCAAGGGCAAGATCATCATGACCCAGGGCGCGCTCGGCCATACCGGCGCGCAAGGACGGGCGAAGGGCTTCAACAATGTCGTCAAGCAATTCCCGGGGATCGAGGTGCTCGACACCCAGCCGGCCGACTGGGACGTGTCCAAGACCGCACGTCTCTGGGAAACCTACCTGACGAAGTACCCGCAGATCGACGCGGCGTTCTTCCACAATGACGACATGGCGCTCGCCGCCGCCAACATCATGAAGGCGCGGGGCCGCACCAACATCCTGATCGGCGGTGTGGATGCGATGCCGCCGGCGATCCAGGCCGTGAGCGAAGGCCGGATGTTCGCAACCGTGCGCAATCCGTCCTGCCGCATCCACGGCGGCGCCGTCATCGCGGGCGTGTCAACGGTCGTCGGCGGCGAGAAGAGCGGACAGGGCATTCCCAAGAACGTCGTCACCGACGGCCCGGTCGTGACCAAGGCCAACGCCGCCGGGATGCAGTGGATGCAGGATCACTTCCTGATCTGAGCCTCCATGCGAGAGGATCGTTCGCCCATCGTGGAACTGCAGGGCATCACGAAGAGCTTCGGCGGCGTCGAGGCGCTTCGTGGTGTCGACTTTGCGCTCTCGCCCGGCGAGATCCATGGTCTCGTCGGCGAGAACGGCGCGGGAAAAAGCACGCTGATGAAGATCATCGCCGGCGTGCACACCGAATTCTCCGGCCGCTTCCTGATCGACGGACAGCAGGCGCATTTCCGCTCGGCCCGCGATGCGCACGCCGCCGGCATCGCCATGGTGCATCAGGAGCTCTCTGTCGCGCCCGACCTCACGGTCGCTGAGAACGTGTTTTTGGGCAATCAGCCGACCAACCGGCTTGGCCTCGTGCAATGGCGGCGCATGGCGCGCGAGGCCGGCGAGCAGCTCGCCCGCTTCGGCATCGACGTCGATCCGATGTCGCGGCTCGGCGACCTCCCGATCGGGCTCCAGCAGCTGATCGAGATCGCGCGCGTGCTGTTCTCCGGCGCGCGCATCGTCATCCTGGACGAGCCGACCTCCGCCCTCTCCCCGCCCGAGGTCGAGCGGCTGTTCGCAACGCTGCGGCGCTTGCGCGAGGAAGGCACGGCCATCGTCTTCATCTCGCATTTCATCGAGGACATCTTGCGCGTGTCCGACACGGTGACCGTGTTCCGCAACGGACGCAAGGTCGCGGAAACAGCAAGTGCTGCGACCAGCAAGGGCGCGCTGATCGAGGCCATGATCGGCCGCGGCGGCGAAGCGCTCGAGCACAGCTATAGCGACGATCTGATGCTGCCACGGCCGAGCGACAGCTCGGTGGTCCTGAAAGTCGACCAGCTGTCGCTGGCCCGCAGCCTGAAGGACATCTCCTTCGAGGCCCGCGCCGGCGAAGTGCTCGGCATCTACGGTTTCATGGGCTGCGGCCAGCAGGAGCTGTCGCGCATCCTGTTCGGCAAGCTGAAGCCGGACGGCGGCACGCTCGCGGTCGAGGGCAAGGCCAAAACCTTCGCCAGCACGGCCGCGGCGCGGCGGGCCGGCGTGGCGCTGGTGCCGGAGAGCCGGCGCGACATGCTGTTTCACCAGGAGCCGGTCTACAAGAACATCTCGATCAGCATTCTCGATCGCATCTCGGCGCTGCTGCTCAAGCCGGCGCAGGAGCGCGACATCGCCCAGCGCCAGGTCGAGCAGTTGCAGATCAGGCCGCCGGTAGTCGGCCTCGATCTCGGCATGCTCTCCGGCGGCAACCAGCAGAAGGTCGCGCTGGCGAAATGGCTGACCTATCCGCCAAAACTGCTGGTGCTGTGCGAGCCGACCCGCGGCATGGATGTCGGCGCCAAGAACGACGTCATCAACATCGTCCGCGATCTCCGCGCCAGGGGGCTCGCGATCATCGTGCTGTCGACCGAGCCTGAAACGGTGCTGTCGCTGGCCGACCGCATCCTCGTGCTCAAGCGCGGCGCATTGGTGCGGGAATTCAAGAACGAGCCGGTCAGCAAGGACCGCCTGCTGGAAGCGGCGTGACGGAGAAGCACCATGGTGAGCAGTGAGACGGCTTTGGCGACAGGTCAGCGAGCGCGGGGCCTTGGGCCCTTCCTGCGCTCGCAGATGCGCAACATCGCCCCGTTCCTCACCCTGATCTTCCTGTCCGGCTTCTTTGCCCTCGCCAGCCCTTCCTTCGCGACACTGGACAATCTCGGCAACATCCTGACGCAGGTGTCGGTCACAGGAATCATCGCCGTCGGCCTCACCTTCGTGATCCTCTGCGCCGAGATCGACCTCTCGATCGCCAGCATCGCCAACGTCACGGGCATCGCGGTCGCCTACTTCACGCTCCAGGAATCCTACGTCAACATTCCCAACATTCCCCTGCCCGGCGCCGCCGCGATCCTGCTGGCCATCCTGCTCTGCGCGTTGCTCGGCCTCGTCAATGCGCTGGGGCTGACCGTGATCGGCATCCCCTCCTTCATCATGACGCTGGCGATGATGCAGATCGCAGCCGGCATCTCGGCGCTGCTGGTGCGCGGCCAGATCGCCTACAAGGTGCCCGGCCTGATCACCACGCTCGGCTCGGGCTCGATCGGTGGCATTCCCTGGATTGTCATCGTCGCCGCCATCATGCTGCTCGGCGGCCACCTGGTGCTGACCTATACGCGCTTCGGCCGCTACGTCTACATGGTCGGCGGCAACCGCGAGGCGGCCGAATATTCCGGCCTCAACGTCAAGCTCATTCTCGGCGCGGTGATGGTGATCTCGGCGGTGTGCTCCGGCATCGGCGGCATGCTCGGCGTCGCCCATTTCGGCAGCGCGCAGCAGAACGAGTTCGACACCTATCTGCTCGATTCCATCGCCGCCGTCGTGGTCGGCGGCACCAGCCTGTTCGGCGGCCGCGGCGGCATCGGCAACACCATCGTCGGGCTCTTCGTTCTCGGTGTTCTCAATAACGGCCTCGACCACGTCAACATCGACAGCTTTTTGAAGATCCTGATCCGCGGCCTGATCCTGCTGGCGGCGCTGGTCATCAATGTCTACGCGCAGCGGCTGAGGGAGAAGGCGGTGGAGTAGACCGCCCTCAAAACAAAAAACGCGAAAACAACCCCATGCACAGTAGAAACTGTGAGGAAGTTCAGCCGCTTACCAAACCCGCGATTGCGTGAGCGCGACCGCGCCGGCATTTGACCCGTCGGGCAAAACAGGAGCATGATGTCACTATGGCGGCCGGCGCGCCCGTGCAGCTCTCCCAAGACCGCTAAACCATGACCCGTCATCCTGAGGCGCGTAGCGTGCGATGCGAACGCGTTGCATGCGGAGCCTCGAAGGATGAACGGCCGAGGTGCTAGCTTGCCCACCGCCCTTCGAGGGCCGCTGAAGAAGCGGCCACCTCAAAGTGATAGTTCTAGTCCGGCGGCAGCCGCGAGAACCGGAAATTACAGTGGCTCGCACCGCCCGCCAACGTTTGCGTCCTTTCCAGGCGGATGCCTCGCGCTGCGTAGGCGACGAAATCGAGCCCGCAGATGTTCGGCAGAATATCCTTGTCGCCATGGCGCGCCGCGAGTTTGCAGAAGCCGCAAGCCTTGTAGTTGATGCCAAATTCAAAGCTGTCGCCCGTATCAGGCTCGACGAAATCGTAGACGAAATCTTCCGGAAAATCCTTCTGATGGCTTTCAGTAATGCTTTCTGCCGCCTGCTCGCGCAGCAGAGCCTGGTTCTCTGGCGACATGAATTGACGCCCCGAGGCGAGACGCTCCGCTTCTGATACAGTGAGCAATTGCGCCTTGTAGGTTTCCCGCTCGATCTCGCCGATCACAGGCAGCGGCACGCCGTGCCGCCGCAGCACCCGGCTGATGGCCATGAAGCCCAAGAGACGCATGAAGAAATCGCTCATGCGGCTTGCCGCGCCACCGACATAGGGCATTTGGGCGAGCACGATTTCGAACTCGTCCATCACCTCCCGCCTGATCCCGTCGATGCCGGTGAGATGCGCGCGCTCGCGCAACATCGCATCAGCAAGGTCGAGCCGATCGCGCATGGCGGCTTCCATAATGCCCCGATGCGTCTCGTAGAAAGGATGAATGTTCGCAGCCATTGGACACCTGATATCATCGGCTCATTGCAAGGTCGGCGAAGCCGGTTTCATTCCGCGGCGATCGCCTCGATCTCCAGCAGCCATTTGCTGTCGACGGTCTCGGCGATCACGACCGTCAGCGCGGGCTGGTGTTCCCCCAGCATCGCGCGACGGATGGTGCGGTTGGTCACGAGTTGATTGCGGTCGGTCAGGAACGTGTTGACCTTGACCAGATGCTCGACGCCAAGGCCGGCGGCGGCGAGCACCTCCATCACGTTGCGCCAGGCCTGCTCGCACTGCGCCTCAAAACCTTCGGGCACGGTGCCGTCGGATCTCTCGGGCACCTGGCCGCTGATGAACAACAGGCGGCGATGCTGCGTCAGTTCAAGTCCCATGCTGTAGCCGCCGGCGGGAGCGTGGACCGTTGCGGGATTGTGGCTGACGAGGTGAGCTGGGGGCATAGGGTTTCTCCGGATTGCGGATCGACCGTATCCGGCGACGTCACGGCTTCGCAAAGCATCATTGCTGCGGCTCAGCGCAAGAAAATCTATTGCAAGGCCACGGCCCGTCAGTGTCAAAATGGTGCGCGATGACCTACATCCTTCCACCACTCAACGCGCTCCGCGCCTTCGAGGCCGCTTCCCGGCATCTCAGCTTCAAGCTCGCCGCGCACGAGCTGCACGTGACCCCCGCCGCCATTGGGCAGCAGGTGAAAGCGCTGGAGGCGCGCCTCGGCGTGCAGCTGTTCGAGCGGCTACATAAGCAGCTCATCCTGACTGCGGCCGGTCAGGCCTATCTGCCCGGGGTCTCTGAAGGCTTTCGCCACATTGCGGAAGCGACCTCGCGATTGAAACCGGCAGGTGCGGTGCTGCTGCAATTGGGGGTCCATGGCAGCTTCGACCTGCGCCGCCTCGATCTGGCGGCGTTTCGCAGCGCGCATGCGGGGATCGGTTTGCGCGTGCTGCAGCCCGCCGGCCTGCACGAATTGGTCGAGGGCAAGGTCGACCTGCTGATCGCCCGCGGTCTCGGCCACCATCCGGGCTATCGCTGCGACCGTGTCAATGAGGGATCGGGCCCCGGTGATTGGCTGATTGCGCCTGAAGGCACCGCGGATTGCCCCGAGATCGTCAGTTTTCGCGACTGGCTGCGCGCCCTGCCGGCCGAGAACCGGTTGGCGGACCGCCGCCCTCGTCTGGTCGGCAGCAGATGATGGGCCCGACCGGCAATTGATAGTCTCGCCGCGACGACGTTTGATACCTCGGGCAAGGCACCGGCACAATTCCATCATGGCGCCGATCGCGTGCCGGGGGAGCGCCAAGTTAGTGATGGGGTGGCCTGAAAGGGGCCGAAGCAATTAGGACGAAGGCCGCCAACCATGCGACGAGAAATATTGCTTTGGCGGGTCTGATTTGCCGGCGGACAAGCGGCAATTGCTCAAGTAATTCTGCTGGAAGATTTTCAAAGTCCTTAGTCGGGCACGCCCCATTGTCAGCAGATTTCGGCCTTCGGCTGCTGACCCAACTGAGACATTCGCGCGGGGCTTCTGTCCCGCGTTTTGCGGTTACGACCACGGCGGCTCTTCGCTCTCCCCGACCGCCTTGTGGTGCATCGTGACACCCGCCGAACGCAAGCAAGTCAGCAATACAGTTCTTACAGCGGCCGGATCGAATCCAATATCCTTCGCGTTTGGTGGATGTGCCTCGCTACCCTTCAATCGGAGCGTCAAGTGCAAGTGCTCGCAAAGGTGCTGAACGACGAGATTGATCTGATCGTCGGTCATGATCTGCCTCTCCCATGTTGTTACCCAACTAGGTCATCGTTTTCTTGGTTTGAATCATATCAGGCGGCCTCCGCGAGTTTATAGGACCAAGTGTGAATGACGGGATGACGATTGATGTCCTCGATGCCGGCCATGATGCGCTCCTTGAGCTCCAGCTTCGATGCGACCCGGATATGACGCAGGACGGAGCGGGCAAATTTGGAGAAGAAGCCCTCGACGAGGTTGAGCCAGGAGCCATGCTTGGGCGTGAAGGTGAACTCGAAGCGGCCGGCTGGTCGGGTTGCGATCCAAGCTTTGGTCTCTCGGGAGATGTGCGCCGAATGATTGTCAAGAATCAGCTTGATCGCAGTGCTGGCCGGATAGGCGGCATCGAGAAGTTTGAGGAACTCGATGAACTCGCGGCTGCGGTGACGATCTCTGACCAGGGCATGGACTTGGCCGCTGAGCAGATCAATTCCAGCCAGGAGACTGAGCGTGCCGTGGCGTCTGTATTCGTGGTCACGCGCGAAGCAGGCGTGGACACCCGGCTCGGGCGGCAAATCCCGCCCCGTCGTCGCGATGGCCTGGATTCCCGGCTTTTCGTCATAAGAGAGGATTGCTGTCCGCCTGCGCGGCTTCCTGGATTTAGCCGCGGCCTTTTTCAGAACCTGGACCTGGCGATAGACGCACAGAACCTCTGCCATCTTCTGCTCGAATTCAGCGTCGCGGCGTTCCAGGTAGTAGCGCACCTTGTGCGGCTTGATTTCCTCTTGGCCAAGAATCTTGCAAACCGTGCCTTGCACCAGTCTGGCCAAGCATCCGTGCCCCGCCGCTGGCCCATGTTCGCGCGCGTGGCGCGCCAGCAGCTGCGTCGTCCACAACTCGTGCGGGTAGCCGTGCTCCTTGGCCTTGTCGCACGCCAGAGATACCAGCCAGGCCTTGGCCTCCGGCGTGATCGTCGGCTCTTTGCCTGGGCGCGGCCGGTCATCCAGCGCTGCCAGCGGACCATAAGCCATCGCTCGCTCGACACAGCGCTGCACGGTCTGATGATGCGCCCCAAGACTTTGCGCCACTGCCAAAAACGATGGGTTCTCACGGTAAGCGAGAAGCATCCGCGCTCGCTCCACCCGGCTCGCAGGCTCCGTGCGCGAACGCGATACACTTGTCAGCTTCGCAATCTCCTCGTCGTTCATCGCCAGCTCGACCGCACGCCGCCATCCTGCCATCATGCAACTCCTCGTCTCGTCAATCACAAGCGAGGAATCCACCAACATGCATTCGGTTCCAAGATCAGGATCTATCCAATACGTCCGGATTCATGGAATCGCTCGTCTAGGTAGCACACATGAAAATAGGGCGTAAGCGATCGGACTGTCCCAAGGATCAACCCCGCGCGATTGCCCATGGGCGGGCTCCCAAAATCGTTCGCCTATCGGGTGAGACCGGAAGTGACTAGCGGGCGACTAGAACGGCGCGATTGACCCACAACGGAGACGCCCTCAATCCTAGGGATGCCCTCCCTCGGCCGAGGCCAATACCATCTGCCCCGCAATCTCCTCACTTCGCCAACACCTCACCGCGTGCCCGTCAGCTCGCGTTTCCAGCGACGGACCCGGCTCGCTCCGACACACAGCCTCGGCGTACCGACACCGCGGGCTGAACGCGCATCCATTCGGCGGATTGAGCGGATTGGGAAGGTCGCCACCTGTCGTCGCCAGCGGCGCGTGGTGCAGCGGATCGGGAATGGCGGCGATCAGGGCTTGCGTATAGGGGTGCGCGGGACGTTCGAAGATCTCGCGCCAGTCGCCGTTCTCGACGATGCGGCCGAGATACATCACGGCGACGCGGTCGCTCATGTGCTCGACGACGCCGAGGTCGTGGCTGATCATGATGTAGGAGAGACCGAGCGTGTCCTTCAACTCCAGCAGCAGATTGATGATCTGGGCGCGGATCGAGACGTCGAGCGCCGACACGGGCTCGTCGCAGATGACGATCTTGGGGTTGAGGATCAGGGCGCGGGCAATGCCGATGCGCTGGCGCTGGCCGCCGGAGAATTCGTGCGGGTAGCGATCGGCCTGCTCGGGCCGCAGGCCGACATGCCGCAGCATGGTCGCGACGCGGTCCTCGATCTCGCTTTTCGCGGTCACGCCATGCACGCGCAGGGGATCTTCAAGGGTACGACGAACTGTCTGGCGTGGATTGAGCGAGGCGTAAGGGTCCTGAAACACGATCTGCACGGTGCGGGCCAGGGCCTTGCGATCGCCGGCAGGCCGACCCGTCACGACCTGCCCGTCCACTACGATACGGCCGCGCGTCGGTGCCTGCAGGCCGAGGATCGACAGCGCCACCGTGGACTTGCCGGAGCCGGACTCGCCGACGAGGCCGAGGCATTCGCCCCGCTTCAGCGTGAGATCGACACCGTCGACGGCACGGAGCAGCCGCCGGTCGCGGCCGAGCCAGCCGCCGCCCACCGGAAAATGAACCGCAAGATCCTCGACACTGAGAATGACGTCATCTGCCCCGCCCCTATGCATCAGGGCAATCGCATATCGTGTGCACGATGCGGCGGCGTCGGCACTGGGCTCCCTCTCCCGCTCGCGGGGGAGGCAAAGGCGGCCTACGGCCGCCGTTCTCTAAGAGAACGCCGATGCGGAGCATCGGCTGTGGGTGGGGGTGTCTCCGCGTTGGGATTGTCGGCAATTGCGGAGGATATCCCCGTGGGGTGAGAGCCCTCACCCGCCGCGCGCGGGACGATGCTTCGCATCGCCCGGGGCGCGTCGGCCTCTCCCGCAAGCGGAAGAGGCGGAGCAAGCTCGCGCGGTCCTCGTGAAATCCATATGCGATTGCCCTGCCCTCATCCATGGTGGTGACACCTCACCAGACCGCCCGCCTCCAGCAAATCCGTCGCCGGCGCGACTGTCCGGCAAATGTCAGTCGCCTGCGCGCAGCGCGGATTGAACCGGCAGCCATCCGGGAAGCCCGTGATCGCCGGGACCACGCCCGCGATCTCCTTCAGCCGGCTCCGGCCAAGCGCGGCGCGACTGCCGAGCCGCGGCAGCGAGTCCACCAGGCCTTGCGTATAGGGATGCGAGGGCGCCCGGAAGATATCGGCCGAGCCGCGCTCCTCGACAATGCGCCCGGCATACATGACGGCGACGCGGCGACAGACATTGGCGACCAGGCCGAGATCGTGGCTGATCATCAGGATCGCAGTTCCTCGCTCGGCGCACAGATTCCGCATCAGCTCGATGATTTCCGCCTGCACGGTCACGTCGAGCGCGGTCGTCGGCTCGTCGGCGATCAGCAGATCCGGACCGCAGGCGAGTGCGATGGCGATCATCACGCGCTGGCGCATGCCGCCGGACAGCTGGTGCGGATAGTCGTTGACGCGTCGCTCGGGCGCGGGGACGCGGACGCTCGCCAGCGCCTCGACCGCCAGCCGGCTGGCTTCCCGCCAGCTCTTGCCCTTGTGCAGCACGAACATCTCGGCGATCTGCCGGCCCACCGGCGAGACCGGGTTCAGCGCCGTCATCGGCTCCTGGAAGATCATGGCGATGCGATTGCCGCGCAGCTCCCGTTGCTTACCGGCTGAAAGGTGCTGGATCTCCCGCCCCTCGAACCGGATCGTGCCGCCGCCGATCGACAACGGCTGCCGTAACAGGCCGATCAGAGCGAGCGCCGTGATGCTCTTGCCGCAGCCGGATTCGCCGACAAGGCCAAACGTCTCGCCGCGATCGATCCGGAATGAAATGCCCTCGGCCGCCGCAACGCGCCGCGATCCGTCGTCGAGATCGATGCGCAAATCCTCGACTTCGATCAGCGGCGTGCCCGTCATGTGCGCCGGCTCCGCGATTGAGGATCGAGAATGTCGCGCAGGCCGTCGCCGAGCAGATTGAGGCCGAGCACCGTCAGGAAGATGGCAAGGCCGGGAAAGACCGAGAGCCACGGCGCCGTCGTGATCTGGTCGCGGGCATCCGACAACATGCTGCCCCAGCTCGGAAACGGCGGCCGGACGCCGAGGCCGAGGAACGACAATGCGGCTTCGGACAGGACCGCGCTGCCCATGCCGAGCGTGCCGATGACGACGATCGGTCCGAGCATGTTCGGCAGCAGCTGCGTGATCATGATGCGCAAATCGCCGTAGCCGAGCACGGTTGCCGCCTGCACATAGCCCTGACTCCTGAGCGACAGCGCAGACGCCCGTGCGATCCGGCACGTGAAAGACCAGTTGGTCAAGCCGAGTGCGATCAGCAGGCTGGTCAGGCCGGGACCAAGCACCGCCATGATGGCCAGCGCAAAGATCAGCGATGGGATCGCGAGCATGACGTTGGTCAGGCCGTTGACGACATCGTCCCACCAGCCGCCCCAATAGCCGGCGCTCAGGCCCAGCGCGACGCCGATGACGCTGTTGATGAGCTGCGAGACGATGCCGACCGTCAGCGAGACGCGGGCGCCGTAGACGACGCGGGAATAGATGTCGCGGCCCTGGTCGTCGGTGCCGAACCACCAGGTCCAGCTCGGAGGCTCCTCCGCGTTCAGCAGATTGGCGTCCAGGACAGGATCGGTATGCGCCAGCCAGGGCGCGAGCAGGCCGACCAGGATCGCGAGCGCGAACAGCGCGCCGCCGATGATGAGATTGGCGCGCAGCTTCATGCGTATCTGATCCTGGGATCGATTACGCCGTAGAGCAGGTCGATCAGCAGATTGATGGCGAGAAAGGCCAGCACCACCACGAGAATGGAGCCCTGGACGGCCGGAATGTCGCGCTGCAGGACACTGTCGACCAGCAGCGAGCCGATGCCCGGCCAGGAGTACAATTTCTCGACGACGACCGCCTGCCCCATCAATGCGCCGAACTGCAGGCCGACGGTGGTGAGAATGATGACAAGCGCGTTGCGCATCACGTGCCACTTCACGACCCTTGTCTCGCTCATGCCCTTCGAGCGCGCGGTGCGGACGAAATCTGCGGTCATGATCTCGAGGACCGCAGCGCGGGTCGTCCGGGCGAACAGCGCCATCGGCGAGACGCCGAGCGTCACGGCAGGCAGGATCAGATATTTCAGTCCCCCATCGCCATAGCCAAAACTCGGCAGCCAGCCGAGTTTCAAGGCAAAGAAGTACATCAGCACCAGTCCGAGCCAGAATTTGGCAATCGAGAGGCCCGAGACCGCTACGACCATCGCCAGCGTGTCGACAATGCCGCCGGGCTTCAGCGCGGCGATGAAACCCAGGGGAACACCGATCACGACGGAAAACGCCATGGCGGCGAAGATGAGTTGCAGCGTCGGCCATATCCGCTTGGCGATCATGGTCGTGACCGGCTCGCGGGTCCGGAACGACGTTCCGAAATCACCTGTTACGAGCTTGGCGATGTAGACGCCGAAGCGCACATAGACGGGATCGTCGAGGCCGAGCTGCTTCTTCATGCGCAGCTCGACCTGCGGATCGCTGTCGTCGCTCATGGACGAGACGATGCTGCCGGGAACGACGCTGAACAGCACGAACACCAGCAGCACGACGGCGAGCACGGTCGGAATGGTCTGCAGGAGGCGGCGGAACAGGAAGGAGAGCATCGGCACTTTTCCTCTCTCCCTCCACCGATCATGGCGATGGAGGGAGCGCGAGAGCGCGTGTCACTTCGCGGGCGAGGTCTCGTCGACCCAGAGGTCTTCGACGTTCTGATGGGTCAACTCCGTCGCGTTCAGCTGAATTCCCTTGAGCCACGGCTGCACCGCCATGACCGCCTTGTTGTAGTTGAAGAACCAGACCGGCGCCTCTTCGTAGAGGAGCGCGTTGGCCTTTTGCAGCAGCTGGGCGCGCTTGGCTGGATCGTCGGCCTGCCCGGCCTCATCGACCAGCTTGTCGAAGTCGGCATTTTTGAAGTTCATGTAGTTGCAGGCCGGCTGTGGCGTCGCCGAGTGGAAGCATTTGAGCGCGGCCTGCGGATCCGGGCCGCTCGCCTGGGAATAGATGAAGGCCTGGTAATCGCCGCTGCGAACCACCTCCGCCAACACCGCGGTCTCGACCTGCTTGACCTTCGCCTTGATGCCGACCTTGTCCAGCATCGGGATCACGGCCGAGACGATCGGCAGGCCCCAGCTCTCGTTCTGGCTGGTGGTCCATTCGAATTCGAAGCCCGTGGGATAGCCGGCGTCAGCGAGCAGCTGCTTGGCCTTGGCGGGATCGAAGGCGTAGGGCTTCATGGTCTTGTCGTAGAGGGGAGATGTCAGTGGCAGCCAGCTGGTGGCGCGATAGGCCTTGTTCTTGACCAGCTTGCTGATGATCAGGTCGGTATCGATCGCATGGTTGATCGCCTGCCGGACCCGCTTGTCGGCGAACGGCTTGAACGCGGGATTCATCCCCATGTAGCGGGTGAAGACCTCGGCGACTTCGACGACGGTGCCCTTGAGGTCGGCGTCGTTCTGATAGGCGACATACTGCGCCGGCCCCAGCACCGAGGTGTCGATCTCCTTGTTGCGGAAGGCGACATCGCGTGCCGCGGCCTCGCCCATGACCGACACGATGAGCTTGTCGGCGTAGGGCTTGCCGGGCTTGTAGAACCGGTCCCACCGCTCTAGAACGATGCGCGATCCCGGTACGTGCTCGACGAATTTGAAGGGCCCAAGCCCGATCGGCTTCTGGAGAAAGCTCTCCTTGGCGGCTTCGTCGGCGGGATAGATCGACGTTATCGCGTTCCAGAAGTAGAAACCCGGATCGACTTTCTCGGTCAGCTTCATCTCGACTGTAAAGTCGTCGATCTTCTTCAGGCCGGAGATGTCCTTGGCCTGGCCCTTCTCGACCGCTGCCGCGCCCTCGATCACGCGGACATAGCGCGCGCCGGGATAGGCCTTGGTGCCGTCCATGATGCGATTGTAGGTCCAGATGATGTCGTCCGCCGTCATCTTGCGACCATGGTGGAAATAGGCGTCGTCACGCAGCTTGAAGGTGTGAACGAGACCTCCGCCCGAGACGACGTCCTCCTTGGCAAGCTCCAGAACCGGCTTGCCCGCAGCGGAGTCCCAGATGTAGAGCGACCGATGCAGCCCTTTGGCGTAAATCTCGTCCTGGGCGCGCTGTGTCGTATGAATGTCCAGGCTGGTGAAACTCGAGCCATAGGGCGCGGTCATGCGGATGGTTCCGCCCTTGCGCGGTGTCTGGGCCTCCGCCGTGGCGGCCAGTGCCAGCCCCAAACCCGCGACGATCGCCACTATCCTGAAGATCATGTTTCCTCCAACCATACAGGCGTGCTCCGGTCTGAGAGTTGACCATCCACGGCACGTCGAGCGCAAGCACCTTGGAGGGGTTGACGTATGCGAGCGTAGCGCTCGGGCCCCGCCGATTTGTGAGTACGCGCCCTAGCCGGTCGCGAACCCAGGCTGCCAGTCGTGCAATTTTCGCGCCGCAGCGGTGACGTCCGCGATGGTCGGAAACGCCCCCGTCTCCAGCATCATCGTCCTTGCCAGCCTCACGGCGCGTGCTTCGCTCACCGCCCGCTTGCGCGGATCCTCGATCAGCTCGAAGTCGATGTTATGGGCGAGACCGAAGATGCGGCGGATGGTTTTCGCCGCGGCGAAGCCGATAGCGTCTGCGAACAGGCGCTGCATGTAGGCCTGCCGCTCGGCCTCCAGGCGCGCCGCGCCTTTCTCTCCGGCGAAAAGCGAGGCGGGATAGGCATCGCCTGCGGCGCCGGCGCGCCAGAGGTCGAGGAATTTGCGGGCGAACTCGTTCCACACAGTCTCCACCGTCTGGAGCACCCAGGCCTCGAACGCGCGCCGCTCGCCGGGTGAGCGCTCGTGGCCGGCGGAGGCAAAATATGCCATCAGGAGGTTGGCCAGCACGGCGCCGACATCGAAACCCATCGGGCCGTAGAATGCGAATTCCGGGTCGATCACCCGCGTCTGGCTGTCCGTGACCATGATCGAGCCAGTGTGAAGGTCACCGTGGAGCAGCGCTTCGGGGCTTGCCATGAACTTCAGCTTCAGCCGGGAGATGGCGACGTGCAATTCCATGTCGTCGCGCAGGTCTGCGGCGAGCGCATCGAGATGCGGCGCGGTCCAGCGGTTCTGCTCGGCGATACGGTAGGGATCGGTGAAGATCAGATCCTCGGTGATCTTGCACAGCGCGTGGTTGCCGGCAAAGGCGGCAATGCCTTCCTTCTTCTCCGCAGCGGAGAGTGCGAGATCGGAGGTGAAGAACAGGGTTCGCGCCATGAAGGTCGTGATGTCGTCGACGAAACGCGGATAGTGCGTGCCCGCAACCATCCCCTTGCGCATGATGATGTGGGGCTCGAGCAGCTCCATCACCGTCAGCGCCAGCGCCGCGTTGTGATGCAGCAGGGCCGGCACGAGGCCGGGCGCGAGCTGGGCCTGTCGGGACAAGGCGAGGTATTCGTAATGGGCCCGGGACAGCGGCAGCGGCCAGCTCTCGCCGACGAGGCGGACGTAGGGCAGCGCCTGCTTCACGGCGACGCCGCCGCGCGCGCCCCTGACGATGAAGACGAGATTGAGATTGCCGTCGCCGACTTCGGTGATCGACCAGGAGGCCGGCTCGCCGCCGAGCAGCGCCGCAAGGTTCGTTTGGCCCGCGAGATAGTCCCGCAAGTCGGCCTCATGCAGAATCCGATAGTCCCCTGCCCCGTCCCCGGTCATGACGATCCCATCCCATGTATGGGCCGGATCGTTACTCCCGCTCCAGGAAGCTCGAGCCGATCTCGGCCTTTCTTTTGATCGGATCGTAATCACAATAGACGCTGTCCGCCACCAGCGTGTAGCTGGCGCTGACGGTGTATTTGTCTGTTTTGACCGAGTTCAGGCCGATGATTGAGGTGCTCTTGCCGCCGTTCCACTTGAACGGCGTGGAGCTCCTGGCCTGCTCGCAGGCCATCACGGCTTCGTTGAAGACGTAGCCCTCGACGAACGCCTTCAGCGTGCGCACCTGCACAGCCATCTTCCACTCGAAATAGCCGACGGCCCCGAGACCGGCGACTATCAGCACCAGAAGCGCGATGACGATCCTCTGAAAAGTCATTCGTTCCCCCCAAAACAATATCGTTAGCAAAGAACGTCTAGAACGGCATGCCCATCAATTTCGACAGGCGCTCGATCGAGAGATAGCCGGCCTGGTAGGCCGCTATGCCGAGGCCATAGATGACAGCGGAGATGATCGTGGTCCAGATCAGCTTGCTTCTCATCCGCGTCAGGATCGGCGCGCCGGGATCGGTGCCCGGTGCTCCCACGCCGTCCTCGTGCTGGCTGCGCACGCCGAACGGCAGCGTCAGGAACAGCGCGATCCACCAGATGACGAAGTAGATCGCAAGTGCGGTCGAGAGCTGGATGGCCATGGTGCGGCCTTACGCCTGCTCGATTTCGACCAGGGCGCCGGAAAAATCCTTCGGGTGCAGGAACAGCACCGGCTTGCCGTGGGCGCCGATCTTCGGCACGCCGTCGCCGAGCACCCGCGCGCCCTCCTTCACCAGCGTGTCGCGCGAGGCGATGATGTCGACGACCTCGTAGCAGACATGGTGGATACCGCCGTCGGCATTGCGGTCGAGGAACTTTGCGATCGGCGAGGCCTCGCCGAGCGGCTCGATGAACTCGATCTTGGTGTTGGGCAGCGTCGCGAACACGGTGGTGACGCCATGCTCGGGCAGCGCGACGGCCTCCGAGATCTGGGCCCCGAATGCGGCGCCATAGATCCTGGCGGCCTTGACGGCGTCCTTGGTCGCGATCGCGACATGGTTGAGCCGGCCCAGCATGTTTCTTCTCCCTTAGGGCACGATCCGGAAAAGTGTGAAGCGGTTTTCCGAAAAGATCACGCCCAAATTAGACTGTCAGGACGTGTACCAGACAGGGGGGCTTTTTACCCCAATGTTCGTTGATCACGGAGCGGACGGCGCGTCGCACCGACTCCGCCAGCGCATCCGCGTCGCGACGGCGCGCCTTCGGCAGACCTTCGATGGTGGAGACCACGGCGTCGAAGACGAGGTCGTCGAAGGGCTCGCCCGCTTTGTTCTTCTCGGGGATGCCGATCAGATCGACCTCGGGATCGTCGACGAGTTCGCCCTGCTGCGTCATGGCGATGGCGACGAAGGCGCAGCCGGAGAAGGCCAAGCGGCGCCGCTCGATCACCGCGCGGGACTTGGAGTCCTCCAGAATCGTGCCGTCCTTGTAGAGACGGCCCGCAGGCACTTGCCCAATGATGCCGGGATCGCCGGGGCCGAGCTTGACGAGATCGCCGTTGCGGCAGACCAGCACGCGCGGCACGCCGGCGGCGCGCGCGAGCTTGGCGTGCTCGTTGAGGTGCAGGGCCTCGCCATGGACGGGGATCAGGAGCTGCGGCCTGGTCCAGGCGATCATGTCGCGCAATTCGTCGCGGCGGGGATGACCGGAGACATGGACCAGATGGTCGCGGTCGGTGATGACCTCCACACCCTGTAAAACCAGGCCATTGATAATTGCGCCGACCGCCTTCTCGTTGCCGGGAATGGTGCGCGAGGAGAAGATCACGCTGTCGCCGCGGTTGAGCGTGATCTCGGGATGGTCGTCATTGGCGATGCGCGCCAGCGCGGCACGCGGCTCGCCCTGGCTGCCGGTGCAGAGCGCCAGCACCTTGTCCTGCGGCAGATGACCGTAGACCTCGGGGGAACGGAAACTCTGCACGCCGTCGAGATAGCCGGTCTCGCGCGCGACCTGCACCACGCGCTCCATGGCGCGGCCCACCACGACGACCTCACGGTCGGCGGCCTTCGCAGCGATGGCGACGGCCTTGAGGCGCGCGACATTGGAGGCAAAGGTCGTGACTGCGACGCGGCCCTTGGCGGCCTTGACGATCTCGGTAATGGATCTGGCCACCTCGGCTTCCGAGGGCGAGCGGCCGTCGCGCACGGCGTTGGTGGAATCGCCGATCAAGGCGAGCAGGCCCTGGTCGCCCAGCTCGCGCAGCCGCTTTTCGTCAGTCGGGCGGCCGATGATCGGGGTCGGATCGATCTTCCAGTCGCCGGTGTGCAGCACCGTGCCGACTTCGGTGTGAATCGCCAACGCATGCGACTCCGGAATCGAATGCGCGACGGGGATGAACTCGACGTTGAACGGGCCGATATCGACGCGCCCGCCTGACGGCACCACCGTCACCGAGATCTTCGGCGCATTGCGCTCGGCGGCGCACTTGGCCTCGAACAGCGCGGCACTGAACTGCGTCGCATAGATCGGGCATTTCAGCTTCGGCCACAGGTCGATGATGGCGCCGAAATGGTCCTCATGGGCGTGGGTCAGCACCAGGCCCATCAGGTTCTTGCGTTCCTTCTCCAGGAAGCTGATGTCGGGCATGATCAGGTCGATGCCCGGCAGATGCTCCTCGTCGCCAAAGGAGACGCCGAGATCGATCGCCAGCCAGGCGCGCTGCTGGCGGTTGCCGAGGCCGTAGATCGACAGGTTCATGCCGATCTCGCCGACGCCGCCAAGCGGCGCAAATACCAGTTCTTCAGGCTTCGCCATCACGCAGCTCCCACGGAGGCGGCCGTGCCGAAGAACACCTCGCCCGCGGCCACCGGCACGCGCCGGCCCTCCGCGGTGCGGACGATCAGGCAGCCGGTGTCGTCGATCGTGTCAAAAATGCCTTCCAGCGTCGTCACTCCCGTGTGGATCGCGACCCGCTCGCCGAGGCCGGCGGCGCGCTCCAGCCACAGCTTGCGGATCTCGGCGAAGCCGCGACCATTGTCCCAGATGCCGCGGAACTCCACCCAGGCGTCCGACAACGCGGAGAACAGCTCCTCCGCGCTGATCTGGACGCCGAGCGCAGCAAGCGACACCGCAGGCGTCGGCGTGCCCTCGGGCGCGGCGACGACGTTGGTGCCGATGCCGACGACGATGGCAAGGCGTTCGCCGATGGCTTCGGCCTCCAGGCCGATACCGACCAGCTTCTTGCCGCCGGCAAGCACGTCGTTCGGCCATTTCAGGGCGTAGCGGGGACGGCCCTCGCCGAGGCGCAGTGCAGCCTCCAGGCTGACCTTCTCCAGCGCGGCCTCCTCGGCCAGCCCGGCCGCAAAGCCGATCGTCGCGGCGACAGAAGGGGCGACGTCCAGGACTTCGAGGACGCTGGCGGCAAGGTTACCCTTTGGTGCGATCCAGGCGCGCTGGCGGCGGCCACGGCCGGCGGTCTGCTCCGATGTCACGAACCACATCGGGCCACGTTCGCCGCTCCTCGCGCGCTCGATCGCCTCGGTATTGGTCGAGCCGGTCCGTTCGAAAGCTGCGAGCTTGTAGCCCGCCGACGATGCGCGAGGACCGAGCGCGAATGCCATCCTAGAACAGCGACTTTGCCGCGGCGGAGGCGACGCTCACCACCGGGCCCGCGAACAGCGCAAACAGAATGTTGAACAGGCCCGCGACCGCCAGTACCGTCCGCACCTCGACCCTGACAGGATCGACCTGCCCGGCCGGCTCGTCGAAATACATCGTCTTGACGATGGTGAGATAGTAGTAGGCCCCGACCACGCTGGAGAGCACGCCGACCACGGCGAGCGTGAACAAATTGGCCTTGATGGCGGCGACGAAGACGTACCATTTGGCGAAGAAGCCGGCGAGCGGCGGGATGCCGGCGAGCGAGAACAGCAGCATCGCGAACATGAAGGCGAGCAGCGGATTGGTCCGCGACAGACCGGCGAAATCGCTGATCCGCTCGACCGGCTGGCCGTTGCGCTTCATCGCGAGGATGACCGAGAACGAGCCGAGCGTCATCGCGACATAGATCACGATGTACATCAGCACGCCCTGCGCGCCCTCGACGGTACCGGCGGCGAGGCCGACCAGGGCAAAGCCCATGTGGCCGATCGAGGAATAGGCCATCAGGCGCTTGATGTTGCTCTGGCCGATCGCGGCGAACGAACCCAGCACCATCGAGGCAATCGCCACGAACACCAGGATCTGCTGCCACTGCGAGACGATGCCGGGGAATGCGGTGAGCGTGACGCGGGTAAAGACCGCGAGCGCGGCGACTTTCGGCGCCGAAGCGAAGAAGGCGGTGACCGGTGTGGGCGCGCCTTCGTAGACGTCAGGCGTCCACATATGGAACGGCACGGCCGAGACCTTGAAGCAGAGGCCGGCGAGCAGGAACACCAGACCGAAAACAAGGCCGACATTCGAGACCGTCGCGGCCGCCGCGATGCCGGTGAATGCGACAGTGCCGGTGAAGCCGTAGATCAGCGAGGAGCCGTAGAGCAGCATGCCCGAGGACAGCGCGCCGAGCACGAAATACTTCAAGCCGGCTTCGGTCGATTTGGCGTTGTCGCGGTTCGAGGTCGCCACGACGTAGAGCGCCAGCGACATCAATTCGAGGCCGAGATAGAGCGAGATCAAATCGCCGGCCGAGATCAGCACCATCATGCCGAGCGTCGAGAGCAGCACCAGGATCGCGTACTCGAAGATGCGGCGCGACGGATCCGACAGGAACTCGGTCGACAGCACCAGCGTCACCGCCGAACCGATCAGGGCCAGGATCTTCATGAAGCGGGCAAAGTCGTCGACGATGAAGCTGCCGCCGAAGGTCACCTGCTTGCCCGCGGGCAGCATGTATTCGAGCACGCCGACCACGATCAGAAGCAGGACCGCAAGCGTCGTGACCGTCTTGGTCGTCTCCTGCCCGCGATAGGCGCCCAGCATCAGCAGGGCCATGGCCCCGACCGCGAGCACGAGCTCGGGCAGCACCGGCGCCAGTTGATAACCTGCAGTCTCAAAGCTCATGGCGATATCCTGACCTGCCCGCTCACTGGAGCAGTGCGGCGGCCTTCACGGCCGTCACAGCGGTGTTGTAATTGTTGACGAGTTGCTGGACCGAGGCCGCCGACATGTCGAGCACCGGCTTCGGGTAGATGCCGAACAGGATCGTCAGCGCGATCAGCGGGAACAGCGTCAGGCACTCACGCAAGGTGAGATCCTTCATGCTCATCAGCGACGGCTTGACCAGCACCCCGAACACGACCTTGCGGTAGAGCCACAGCGCGTAGCAGGCCGACAGGATCACGCCGAAGGTGGCGAAGAACGCGGTCGGGATCGAGACCTTGAAGGTGCCGAGCAGCGTCATGAACTCGCCGACGAAGCCGGATGTGCCGGGCAGACCGACATTGGCCATGGTGAAGATCATGAAGGTCAGCGCGTAGAGCGGCATCCGGTTGACGAGGCCGCCATAGGCCGCGATGTCGCGGGTGTGCATGCGGTCGTAGACGATGCCGACGCAGAGGAACAGCGCGCCCGACACGATGCCGTGCGAGATCATCTGGAACACACCGCCCGCGACGCCCTGCATGGTGCCGGCGAAGATACCCATGGTGACGAAGCCCATATGCGCCACCGACGAGTACGCGATCAGCTTCTTCATGTCCTCCTGCATCAAGGCCACCAGCGAGGTGTAGATGATGGCGATGGCCGAAAGCGTGAAGATCAGTGGCGCGAAGTCGTGCGAGGCCAGCGGGAACATCGGCAGCGAGAAGCGCAGGAAGCCGTAGCCGCCCATCTTCAAGAGGATCGCGGCGAGGACCACGGAGCCCGCGGTCGGCGCCTCGACGTGTGCGTCGGGGAGCCAGGTGTGCACCGGCCACATCGGCATCTTCACCGCGAACGAGGCGAAGAAGGCAAGCCACGCCCAGGTCTGCAACGAGCGCGGCACGGCGGTGTGCATCAGGGTCGGGATGTCGGTGGTGCCGCCGTTCCAGTACAGCGCCATGATGGCAAGCAGCATCAGGACCGAGCCGAGCAGCGTGTAGAGGAAGAACTTGAACGACGCGTAGACCCGGCGCGGACCGCCCCAGACGCCGATGATGAGGAACATCGGGATCAGGCCGCCTTCGAAGAACAGATAAAACAGCACCAGATCGAGCGCCGAGAAGGTGCCGATCATCAGCGTTTCCAGGATCAGGAACGCCATCATGTATTCGCGGACGCGGTTGGTGATCGCCTTCCAGCTCGCGATGATGCAGAACGGCATGATGGCGGTGGTCAGGATCACCAGCGGCAGCGAAATGCCGTCCACGCCCATGTGGTAGGTGATGCCGGTGGCGAGCCAGTTCGCCTTCTCGACGAACTGGAAGTCGGCGCTCGACGCATCGAACCGCATGACCAGGATCACCGACACCGCGAAGGTGATCAGCGTGGTCCACAGCGCGATCCAGCGCGAGTTGCGCCGGGCCGCCTCGTCATCGCCGCGGCTGAGATAGACGATCAGCGCGCCGACCAGCGGCAGGAACGTCGTGACGGATAGAATTGGCCAGGTCGTCATCTACTGGCCTCCAAAGCCGAACATGAACCAGGTGATCAGGCCGGCGGCGCCGATCAGCATGGCGAACGCGTAGTGGTAGAGATAGCCGGTCTGGATCTTCACGACGTTGCGGGTGATATCAAGCACGCGGGCCGAGATGCCGTCGGGGCCGAGGCCGTCGATGATGAAGCCGTCGCCCTTCTTCCAGAGCTGGTAGCCGATCCACTTCGCCGGACGGACGAAGATGACGTCGTAGAGCTCGTCGAAGTACCATTTATTGAGCAGGAACTGGTACAGCATCGGCTGCGTGTTCGCGAGCTCGACCGGCAGATAGGGCCGGCGGATGTAGAACAGGTACGACACCAGGAAGCCCAGCACCATCATCACCGTCGGCAGCAAGGCGATGGTCTCGGGGATATGGTGCATCTCCTCGATGATGTGCGGGTTCATCTTCACGGACTCGCGGAAGAACTCCTCGATGCCGTGCCCGGCGAATAGCTCCTTGAACGGGAAGCCGGCCATGATGGAGCCGACCGCGAGCACGCCGATCGGAATCAGCATCCAGATCGGAGCTTCATGCGCAGCCTCGAAGTGGTGATCGTCATGCGGTTCGCCATGGAAGGTCTTGAAGATCAGGCGCCAGGAGTAGAACGAGGTCAGGCCGGCGGCGACGACCGTCATCAGGAAGCCGTAGATCGCAAACGGATTGTGCGAGGCATAGGCAGACTCGATGATGGCGTCCTTGGAGAAATAGCCGGCCGTCAGCGGGAAGCCGGTCAGCGCCAGCGTGCCGACCACCATCACCGCGTAGGTGTAGGGGATCTTGCGCCACAGGCCGCCCATGTTGCGGATGTCCTGCTCGTGGTGCATCGCGTAGATCACCGAGCCGGAGCCCAAGAACAAGAGCGCCTTGAAGAAGGCGTGCGTGAACAGATGGAACATGCCGACCGAATAGGCCCCTGCTCCCATCGCCACGAACATGTAGCCGAGCTGCGAACAGGTCGAGTAGGCGACGATGCGCTTGATATCGTTCTGGACGAGGCCGATGGTCGCGGCGAAGAACGCCGTGGTGGCGCCGAAGAACATCACGACGGCCTGCGCGTTCGGCGCGAGCTCGAACAGCGGCGACAGCCGTGCCACCATGAACACGCCGGCGGTGACCATGGTCGCGGCGTGGATCAGCGCCGACACCGGCGTCGGGCCCTCCATCGCGTCCGGCAACCAGGTGTGCAGCAGGAACTGCGCCGATTTGCCCATCGCGCCCATGAACAGCAGCAGGCAGGTCAGGGTCAGCGCGTCGGCGTGCCAGCCGAGGAACTCGATGGTCTTGCCGGTGAGGCTAGGCGCGGCATGGAAGATCGTCTCGAAATCGGTCGACGCGGTCAGCATGAAGATCGCGAAGATGCCGAGCGCGAAGCCGAAATCGCCGACGCGGTTGACCACGAAGGCCTTGATGGCGGCCGCGTTCGCCGACGGCTTCTGGTACCAGAAGCCGATCAGCAAATAGCTCGCCAGACCCACGCCTTCCCAGCCGAAGAAGAGCTGCACCAAATTGTCCGCCGTCACCAGCATCAGCATGGCGAAAGTGAACAGCGAGAGATAGCCGAAGAAGCGCGGCCGATACGGATCCTCGTCCATGTAGCCGATGGAATAGAGGTGCACGAGCGAGGACACGGTCGTCACCACCACCAGCATCACGGCGGTGAGCGTATCGACCCGCAGCGCCCAGTAGACCTGGAGGTCGCCGGAGAGGATCCACGGCAACAGCGGAATCCGCATGTCGTGATGCATGAAGCCGACATCGACCAGCGTCATCCAGGACAGCGCCGCCGACACGAACAGCAGTGCGGTGGTGATCAGCTCGGCGCCGCGCGACCCCGCCGCCGGGGGCTCGGCCGGGCCGTGGTCGTCGTGACCATCGCCGGGCTCATGGTGGCTCTCGTGGATGACCGATGCATCCTCGTTGATCGTATCGGACGCATGGGCATGCGCACCATGGCCGTGGTCGCCGTGATGTTTGACCTCGTCGCCCGAGGGGTTGCGGGCATGCGCACCGAACAGCGCGATCAGGCCGGCGAGAATGGCGCCCAGCAGAGGCAGAAAAACGATTGCCTGGACCATGACTGAGCTCAGCCCTTCATCAGATTGACGTCCTCAACCGCGATCGAGCCGCGGTTGCGGAAATAGACCACCAGGATGGCGAGACCGATCGCGGCTTCAGCGGCCGCGACGGTAAGCACCAGAAGCGCGAAGACCTGGCCGACGATGTCGCCGAGGAAGGTCGAGAACGCCACGAGGTTGATGTTGACCGAGAGCAGGATCAGCTCGATCGACATCAGAATGACGATGATGTTCTTGCGGTTCAGGAAGATGCCGAGGATCCCGAGCGTGAACAGGATCGCGCCGACCGCAAGATAGTGTCCGAGCCCGACCGTCATTTCACCCACTCCGCCGCGTCAGAGTCCTGGAGCCCCTGCCCCGGCGCCACCTTGCGTATCGCCATCGCTATTTCTGGCGTCCGCGCGTTCTGAACGTTGATGTCCTGCCGCTTCACGCTCGCCTTGTGTCGCAGCGTCAGCACGATGGCGCCGATCATCGCGACCAAGAGCACCATGCCCGAGAGCTGGAAGTAGTGGATGTACTTCGTATAGAGCACCAGGCCCAGCGCCTCGGTATTGGAGACGTTGGTCGGGATCGCCGCCGTGATCGTCTTGGCGACGCCGGGATTGATGACCCAGAAGCCGACCGTGAGCAGCAGCTCGAACAGGAAGATGCCGCCGATCACGAGGCCGACCGGCAAATACTCGATGAAGCCCTCGCGCAGCTCGAGGAAGTCGACGTCGAGCATCATGATCACGAACAGGAACAGCACCGCGACGGCGCCGACATAGACGACGATCAGGATCATCGCCAGGAATTCGGCGCCCATCAGCACGAACAGGCCGGAGGCGTTGACGAAGGTCAGGATCAGGTACAGCACGGAGTGCACGGGATTGCGCGAGACAATCACCATCACCGCCGAGGCGACACAGACGCCGGCGAACAGATAGAAGAACAGCGCGGGAAGGATCATGCTCTCATCTCACCGGTACGGCGCGTCGAGTTCGATCGCTTTCGCGATCTCGCGTTCCCAGCGGTCGCCATTGGCGAGCAGCTTGTCCTTGTCATAGAACAGTTCCTCGCGGGTCTCGGTCGCGAACTCGAAGTTCGGACCTTCGACGATTGCGTCGACCGGGCAAGCCTCCTGGCAGAGGCCGCAATAGATGCACTTCACCATGTCGATGTCGTAGCGCACGGTGCGGCGGGTGCCGTCGTTGCGGCGCGGGCCGGCCTCGATGGTGATGGCCTGTGCCGGGCACACCGCTTCGCACAGCTTGCAGGCGATGCAGCGCTCTTCGCCGTTCGGATAGCGGCGCAGCGCATGCTCGCCGCGGAAGCGCGGCGAGATCGGGCCCTTCTCGAACGGATAGTTCAGCGTCGGCTTCGGCTGGAAGAAATAGCGCATGGCGAGGAAGAACGCCGAGACGAATTCCGACAGCAGAAGCGAGCGTGCAGTGGCGTTGATGTTAATACCCATGACGGCCCTCACTTCGGCGCGATGCCGGCGAAGTGCAGCACGCCGGCCACCACGACCACCATCGCCAGCGACAGCGGCAGGAATACTTTCCAGCCGAGGCGCATCAGTTGGTCGTAGCGGTAGCGCGGCACGATCGCCTTTGCCATCGCGAACAGGAAGAACATGAAGAAGACTTTGAGCGAGAACCAGATGATCCCCGGCACCCAGTTGAAGGGCGGAAGGTCCACCGGCGGCAGCCAGCCTCCGAGGAACAGGATCGTGGCCAGCGCGCACATCGTGACGATCGCGACGTATTCGCCGAGCATGAACAGCAGATACGGCGTCGAGCCGTACTCGACCATGAAACCGGCGACGAGCTCGGATTCCGCTTCGACGAGGTCGAACGGCGGACGGTTGGTTTCCGCCAGCGCCGAGACGTAGAAGATCACGAACATCGGGAACAGCGGCCACACATACCAGTTCAGGATCGTGAGCTGCGGCAGCCCGATCAGGCTGGCAAGGCCGCGCGCATGCTGGGCCTCGACCACCGCCGAGAGGTTCAGCGTGCCGGCGCAGAGCAGCACCGTGATGATGACGAAGCCGATCGAGACTTCGTAGGACACCATCTGCGCCGCCGAGCGCAGCGCCGCCAGGAACGGATATTTCGAGTTCGACGACCACCCGGCCATGATGATGCCGTAGATCGACAGCGACGAGATCGCGAAGATGAAGAGGACGCCGACATTGATGTCGGAGATCACCCAGCCGAGATTGGTCGGGATCACCGCCCAGGCGGCGAGCGCGAGCACGCACGACACCAGGGGAGCCAGCAGGAACACGCCCTTGTTGGCGCCGGACGGGATGATCGGCTCCTTCAGCACGAACTTCAGCAAGTCCGCGAAGGATTGCAGCAGGCCCCAGGGACCGACCACGTTCGGGCCGCGCCGGATCTGCACCGCCGCCCAGATCTTGCGGTCGGCGAGCAGGATGTAGGCGATCGCAACCAGGAGGACGACGAGCACCAGGACGCTCTCCGCGATCATGATGATCAGCGGCCAGAGGAACCCGGTCCAGAATGCGCTTTCGAAGAATTCCATCAGATCACGCTCACTCCGCTGCGGTCAGCATCTGCCCGGAGGCAAGCCGCGAGCATTCCGCCATCACGGCGGACGCACGCGCGATTGGATTGGTCAGGTAGAAGTCCTCGATCGCCGGCCTGAACGGCGCCTTCTCCGTCGTGCCGCCCTTCCCGGCCAGCTTCTTGATCTGGTCGGAGGAGCCGGCCTCGATCTGGTCGAGACGGATCAGATGCGGCACGGCCTTGAAGATCGCCTGGCGCAGGGCCGACAGCGAGTCATAGCCGAGCTTCTTGCCGAGCGCCTCCGACAGCGCGCGGACGACCGCCCAGTCCTCGCGGGCCTCGCCCGGCGGGAACGCGGCACGGCCCGTCATCTGCACGCGGCCTTCGGTGTTGACGTAGATCGCGGACTTCTCGGTGTAGGCGGCCGCCGGCAGGATCACGTCGGCGCGATGCGCACCGCGGTCGCCATGGGTGCCGATATAGACGACGAAGGTGCCGTCGGACGGCTTGATCTCGTCGGCGCCGAGCAGGAACAGCAGGTCCAGCGTACCGAAGGTGGTCATCTGCGCCGCGTTCAGCCCGCCCTGACCGGCGACAAAGCCGATATCGAGCGCACCGACGCGCGAAGCGCTCTCATGCAGCACACCATAGCCGTTCCAGCCGTCCTTGAGCGCGCCGACGTCGAGCGCGAGCTTGGCGGCGGCGGCAAGTATGGCGGCGCCATCGTGGCGCGAGGCGGCGCCCGCACCGACCAGGATGATCGGTTTCTTGGCGTTCTTCAGCACGTCCATGAAGGAGTGCTTGCCGGCCGCGAGCTCACCGAGCGTCTCGGTGCCTGCGCCGAGATGGTCATAATCGTAGGTCAGGTCGTCCTTGGCGCCGATCACGCCGATCTTGAAGCCGCCGGCGCGCCAGCGCTTGCGGATGCGGGCGTTGAACACGGCCGCCTCTTTCCGCGGATTGGCGCCGATGATGAGCAGCGCATCGGCCTGCTCGACGCCCACCAGCGTCGGATTGAAGATGTAGGAGCCGCGGCCGAGCGCGGGATCGAAGGCGTCGCCGCCCTGCACCGCGAGATTGCCCGAGCCGTACTTGGCCAGCAGGTCCTTCAGCGCGAACATTTCCTCGACACCGGCGAGGTCACCCGCGATCGCGCCGATGCGCTTGCCGTCGGTGCGCGCCGCCTTGGCGGCGATCGCAGCGAAGGCCTCCGGCCAGCTCGCCGCGCGCAGCTTGCCGGCTTCGCGGATATAGGGCCGGTCGAGGCGCTGGGTGCGCAGGCCGTCGACGACGTGACGGGTCTTGTCCGAGATCCATTCTTCGTTCACGGCCTCGTTGATGCGCGGCAGCACGCGCATCACCTCGCGACCGCGGGTGTCGACGCGGATCGCAGATCCCAGGCCGTCCATCACGTCGATCGACTGGGTCTTGCCGAGCTCCCACGGGCGCGCGGCGAAGGCATAAGGCTTCGAAGTCAGCGCACCGACCGGGCAGATGTCGACGAGATTGCCCTGCAATTCCGACGTCAGCGCGTGCTCGAGATAGGTCGTGATCTCCATGTCCTCACCGCGGCCGGTCGCGCCCATCTCGGGAGCGCCGGCCACTTCCGCCGAGAAGCGGACGCAGCGGGTGCACTGGATGCAGCGGTTCATCGAGGTCTTGACCAGCGCGCCGAGATATTTGTCCTCGACCGCGCGCTTGTTCTCGGCGAAGCGGCTGGTGTCGACACCATAGCCCATTGCCTGGTCCTGCAGGTCGCACTCGCCGCCCTGGTCGCAGATCGGGCAATCCAGCGGATGGTTGATTAGAAGGAATTCCATCACGCCTTCGCGTGCCTTCTTCACCATCGGCGAACGCGTGGAGATTTCCGGCGGCTCGCCCTTGGGACCCGGACGGCAGTCGCGCACGCCCCAGGCGCAGCTCGCGACCGGCTTCGGGCCACCCTTCACCTCGACGAGACACATCCGGCAATTGCCGGCGATCGACAGCCGCTCGTGATAGCAAAAGCGCGGAATCTCGGCGCCGGCCGCCTCGCACGCCTGAAGCAGCGTGTATTCGGCGGGGACATCGATCTCTTTGCCGTCGATGATGAGCTTGGTCATTCTCTCTACTCCGCCGCGACCATGTTCACGGGATCGCGGACGCCGATATCGTCGATGTCAGCCTTGTGCGAATACTGGTCGATGCGCGCTTCGATCTCGTGACGGAAATGCGCGATCAGGCCCTGGATCGGCCACGCCGCTGCGTCGCCGAGCGCGCAGATGGTGTGGCCTTCGACCTGCTTGGTGACCTCGAGCAGCATGTCGATCTCGCGCTTGTGGGCGCGGCCGTCGGCCATGCGGGAAAGCACGCGCCACATCCAGCCGGTACCCTCGCGGCACGGCGTGCACTGGCCGCAGCTCTCATGCTTGTAGAAATAGGAGATGCGGGCGATCGCGCGGATCAAATCGGTCGACTTGTCCATCACGATCACGGCCGCGGTGCCGAGACCCGAGCGCAGCTTGCTCAGGCTGTCGAAATCCATCGGCGTGTCGATGATCTGCTCGGCCGGCACCATGCGCACCGAGGAGCCGCCGGGGATCACGGCCTTGAGGTTGTCCCAGCCGCCGCGGATGCCGCCGCAATGCTTGTCGATCAGCTCGCGGAACGGAATGCCCATGGCTTCTTCGACGTTGCAGGGCCGCTCGACATGGCCGGAGATGCAGAACAGTTTGGTACCGACATTGTTCGGACGGCCGATGCCGGCGAACCATGCCGCACCGCGACGCAGGATGTCGGGGGCAACCGCGATCGACTCGACGTTGTTGACGGTGGTCGGGCAGCCGAACAGGCCGACGTTTGCCGGGAACGGCGGCTTCAGCCGCGGCTGGCCCTTCTTGCCCTCGAGGCTCTCGAGCAGCGCGGTTTCCTCGCCGCAGATATAGGCGCCGGCGCCGTGCGCGACGTAGATGTCGAACGGCCAGCCGTTGACGTTGTCCTTGCCGACCAGCTTGGCCTCATAGGCCTGGTCGATCGCGGCCTGGAGGTGCTCGCGTTCGCGGATGAACTCGCCGCGGACATAGATGTAGCAGGCATGCGCGTTCATCGCGCAGCTCGCGATCAGGCAGCCCTCGATCAGGAGATGCGGATCATGCCGCATGATCTCGCGATCCTTGCAGGTGCCGGGCTCGGATTCGTCGGCGTTGACGACGAGATAGCTCGGCCGGCCGTCGGTCGATTCCTTCGGCATGAACGACCATTTCAGGCCGGTCGGGAAACCGGCGCCGCCACGGCCGCGCAGGCCGGACGCTTTCATCTCGTTGATGATCCAGTCGCGGCCCTTGTCGATGATAGTCTTCGTGCCATCCCAAGCGCCGCGGCGTCGCGCGCCCTCGAGCCCCCAATCGTGGAGGCCGTAGAGGTTCTTGAAGATGCGGTCCTTGTCCTCGAGCATGTCAGTGCTTTCCGATCAACGGTTGGCTTGCTTGTAGGCAAGCCCGGCGGCGCAGACGGCGAAGGTCAGCGCCCAGAGCAGACTGGATTCCTGCGACGCGTTCATCATGAAGCGCTGCAGCAGGAAGATGAAAGCGGCCGCGACCGCGGCGTGCATGGCGATGAAGCCCCATTTCTTCACGGCCCCGCTCCTCTCCAATCGTGACGGGAGATCACGCATCAGGTGGTCTCCTTCAGCGTGGTCGGTCCGTTGATCGGCGCCGAGAACTGGCGGCCATTCTGCGGACCGGGCTTCAGCGGATTGCCGGAAGCGAAGCCGTCGAGCACCTTGCCAAAGCTCTCCTTGGTCAGGTCCTCGTAGGTGTCCTTGCCGATCATCACCATCGGCGCGTTCACGCAGGCACCGAGGCACTCCACCTCTTCCCAGCTGAAATTGCCGTCTTTCGACAAATGGAAGGGATCGTGATGGATCCGGTGCTCGCAGACGTGGATAAGATCCTCGGCGCCGCGCAGGCGGCACGGCGTGGTGCCGCAGACCTGGACGTGGGCCTTCTTGCCGACCGGGGCGAGCTGGAACATCGTGTAGAAGGTCGCGACCTCGAGCACCCGGATGTAGGGCATGTCGAGCATATCGGCGATGACGCGGATCGCGGCTTCCGACACCCAGCCATCGTGCTGCTCCTGCGCCCGCCAGAGGATGGCGATGACGGCGGAGGCCTGGCGTCCGGCCGGATATTTCGCGATCTGCTGCTTGGCGAACGCGAGGTTCTCCTCCGTGAACGCAAAGCTCGCGGGCTGGACTTCCTTCGGTGCTAATCGGCGAACGGACATCTCTTCAATCTCTCACTGCATGCGGCGCGCGGTTTTGGCATTCAGGGCTTCAATCCTGTCCTGCCAGAATGCACTTGCGGTGCCGAAAACGTTGTAGCCGACGTGGGTCGAGACCTTGATGCGGTCGAGGATCGACAGCTCGGTCACCGTTTCCATACGCCGGGTGCCGGGATCGTAGACGATCAGCTTCAGCGGGGTGTGTTCGAGGATGTAGCGCGACACCGCATGCGAGCGGTCGCTGCCGTGCTCTTCGCACATGACGACGCTGTCGGCCTGGAGCAGCCGGGCGCCGCCCTTGATCGCCTCGATCTCGACGCCCTCGACGTCGAGCTTGATCAGGTACTTGCCGCTGCCTGCGACCTTGCCGTCGTCGATGAGATTGTCCAGCGCGATCACAGGCACGTCCTCGCCGCCCGCCGACGCATCACCGGCGATGCTGAAGGCCTCGTGCTTGGTGCCGGACAGCCGCGCGGTACCGCGGGCCGCGCCGATCGCGCATTTCATGGTCTCGAACCGGCTGCCGTTGATGCGGGCGTTGTTGCCGAGCTTCGGATAGTTCTGCCCCGACGGCTCGATCGCGATCGCCTTGTGCGAGCCGAACGGCTTGCTCGACACCAGCACCGACCAATAGCCGTAATTGGCGCCGCAATCGAGCAGGGTGTAATCGACGTCGATGGAGTCGGCGAACAACAGCTCCAGCTCGTCCTCGTAATTGTAGGATCGGTTGAGCAGCTTGCTCCAATAGCCGTCGCCGTAAGGGAATTCGAACACGGCGTCGGGGTTGAGCTTGATCGCGATGTCGCGCTCGGGCAGCATTTTCCGCAGCAGATTGGCGCAGGCGATGTAGCCCATATGCGAGAAGTGCGACGAAATCTTCGATCCCGTCACCAGCGCCAAAGCAGCCGTCCGCTCCCACAGGTTGGCCCCTTCAAGGGCCCCCGAGGCACGGTCAAACTGGATTGGCGCCTGCGCCATCACCGATCGACCTCTCCGAACACGATGTCGAGCGAGCCGAGGATCGCCGAGACGTCGGCGAGCAGATGGCCGCGGCAGATGTGGTCCATGGCCTGGAGATGCGCAAAGCCGGGCGCACGGATCTTGCACTTGTAGGGCTTGTTGCTGCCGTCGGAGACGAGATAGACGCCGAACTCGCCCTTCGGCGCCTCGACCGCGGCATAGATCTCGCCCGCTGGCACGCGAACGCCTTCGGTATAGAGCTTGAAGTGATGGATCAGCGCTTCCATCGAGCGCTTCATCTCGCCACGGCGCGGCGGCGCGACCTTGTTGTCTTCGACGACGACGGGGCCCTTCCCTTCGGCTGCGTTCAGCTTCTGGATGCACTGCCTCATGATGCGCACGGACTGGCGCATCTCTTCCATGCGGATCAGATAGCGGTCGTAGCAGTCGCCGTTCTTGCCGATCGGAATGTCGAAATCCATCTCGGCGTAGCACTCATAGGGCTGCGACTTGCGCAAATCCCAGGCCGCGCCCGAGCCGCGCACCATCACGCCCGAGAAACCCCACTCCCAGGCTTCCTTCAGCGACACCACGCCGATGTCGACGTTGCGCTGCTTGAAGATGCGGTTGGCGGTGAGCAGGCGATCGAGGTCCTCGACCACCTTCAGGAACGGATCGCACCAGGCGTCGATGTCGTCGACCAGCTTCTGCGGCAGGTCCTGATGCACGCCGCCGACGCGGAAGTAGGCCGCATGCATGCGGCTGCCGGAGGCGCGCTCGTAGAACACCATCAGCTTCTCGCGCTCTTCAAAGCCCCACAGCGGCGGGGTCAGCGCGCCGACGTCCATCGCCTGCGTGGTGACGTTGAGCAGGTGCGACAGGATGCGGCCGATCTCGCAATAGAGCACGCGGATCAACTGCGCGCGGCGCGGCACCTCGACGCCCAGCAGCTTTTCTGCCGCCATGCAGAAAGCGTGCTCCTGATTCATTGGCGCGACATAGTCGAGGCGGTCGAAGTAAGGGATCGCCTGGAGATAGGTCTTCTGCTCGATCAGTTTTTCGGTGCCGCGGTGCAAGAGGCCGATATGCGGGTCGACGCGTGCGACCACCTCGCCGTCAAGCTCCAGAACCAGACGCAACACGCCGTGCGCGGCCGGATGCTGCGGACCGAAGTTGATCGTGAAGTTGCGAAGGATTTCGGGTTGCTCGTTCATGTTCAGACCTTCGGCCCCGCCTTCTCATCCCCCGGAAGGACCGGATAGTCGGCCCCCTCCCACGGAGACAAAAAGTCGAACTTGCGGAATTCCTGGTTGAGCCTGACCGGCTCGTACACCACCCGCTTCTCCTGGTCGTCGTAGCGGACCTCGACGAAGCCGGTGAGCGGAAAGTCCTTGCGCAGCGGATGGCCTTCGAAACCGTAGTCGGTGAGAAGGCGGCGCATGTCGGGGTGGCCGACGAAGAACACGCCATAGAGGTCGTAGGCCTCGCGCTCGAACCAGTCGGCGCCGGGGAACACGTCGATCAGCGAGGGCACCTGCGTGGTCTCGTCGGCCTGGGCCTTGAGCCGGATCCGCGCGTTCAGCGTCGGTGACAGGAAGTGATAGATCACGTCGAAGCGCTTTTCGCGGTCGGGATAGTCCACTGCCGTAATGTCGGTGAAGTTGACGAAGCGGCAGCTCGGGTCGTCGCGGAGGTACTTGACCACCTCGACGATCTCAGCGGCCTCGACATCAACCGTGAGCTGGTTGAAGGCGACCGAGTGACCGAGGGCGGCGCCCGGAAGCGCGCTAACGATCGTCTGCCCCAGTGCGTCGAGCTTGGCGTCGTCCATGACGTAAAACCTTAGCGTTCGATGGTGCCGGTGCGGCGGATCTTCTTCTGCAGCAGCAACACGCCGTAGAGCAGCGCTTCCGCCGTGGGTGGGCAGCCCGGCACGTAGATGTCGATCGGCACGATACGGTCGCAACCGCGCACGACCGAGTAGGAATAGTGATAGTAGCCGCCGCCATTGGCGCAGGAGCCCATCGAGATGACGTAACGCGGCTCGGGCATCTGGTCGTAGACCTTGCGCAGCGCAGGCGCCATCTTGTTGGTCAGGGTGCCGGCGACGATCATCACGTCGGACTGGCGCGGCGAGGCACGCGGGGCGAAGCCGAAGCGCTCGATGTCGTAGCGCGGCATCGACACCTGCATCATCTCGACCGCGCAGCAGGCCAGACCGAAGGTCATCCACATCAGCGAGCCGGTGCGGGCCCAGGTGATGAGGTCGTCAGTGGCCGCGACGAAGAAGCCCTTGTCGGACAGCTCCGAATTGACCTCGAGGAAGAACGGATCATTGGCCCCGACCGGCTTGCCGGTCGACGGGTCCAAAATGCCCTTGGGGGCCGGCGCGAGAACCGGACCGGCGGACGACGTAGGGTTCAATCCCATTCCAGTGCGCCTTTCTTCCATTCATAGGCGAACCCGACCGTCAGCACGGCGAGGAACACCACCATGGACCAGAAGCCGGTCGCGCCAAGCTTGCCGAACGCCACCGCCCAGGGAAACAGGAACGCCACCTCGAGGTCGAAGATGATGAAGAGGATGGCGACCAGATAGAAGCGGACGTCGAACTTCATGCGGGCGTCGTCGAAGGCGTTGAAACCGCACTCATACGCCGACAGTTTTTCCGGGTCCGGCTGCTGGAACGCCACGATGAAGGGCGCGATCAGCAGCACAAGACCAATGAGGCCCGCTACCCCTATGAAGACGACGAGTGGAAGATAATTCTGCAGAATGCCGCTCATTGGCGAGCCCTTTTTCCCGCGACGTCGGGGGAGCCGCGGATTCGTCCCGATTTGGAATTATTCTGAGCCTTAGCGCAGTGCACCAATGGGCGCAAGACACGCTCGTTTCAGGCCCTTTGCCGCCCCAGAACGGTGGAAATCCCGGAATCACCCCGCCGCTGGTATGGAGCAGATCGCCAAACCCAGCAAGGGTGACGGTCGTTTTGCACGGCTGCGGTTCTGAGATTGCGATGCACAGACCGCGGCAGCGACTTGCCGCCTGACATCGGGTCAAAATGCTCGGGTTTTTTGCTGCGGCAGCGTACCCAGAACCAGGCAATGACCGTCGCGGTGGCCCTTACCGTCACCGAGGTGACATATTGGCCGGCCGCGGCGGTTCTGCAAGGACAATATACACAGATGCGGATGGTCCAGACGAGCCATGCATCGCGACAGGACCAGGGCCCGTCTGGCGAATGCGTCGGTGCAGCACCCGCCGCAGATCGACCGCGAGCGCGGCAGCGGCGACTTGCCGGGTCGTCGCGTGCGCCGCGCACGCATGAGCTTCGGGCCGGGGGGCATAGCCGGGAGCTCATCGATCTCCCGGCGGAAGATCGGCGGTCGTCTGGTCGGCAGCGCAGGCAGACCGTCGAGATCAGGGACGTCCGGAGCTGCCCTCGCCTGTCCTCGTCCTTTGCCTCACCACTTGTACGAGACGCTCGCGGTGACGCGGCGCCGATCGCCGTAGAAGCACGATGTGGCCGAGGCGCAGCTCGCGACATAGATCTTGTCGGTGAGGTTGATGACGTTGAGGGCCGTGCGCCAGTTCTGCCATTCATAGTGGACCGCGAGATCGCCGAGCACCACTGCGGGAACCTCGAGGGTGTTGGCGGCGTCGGCCCAGGAAGACCCGACATAGCGCACGCCACCGCCGAAGCCGAAGCCCTCAAGCGGTCCGTCCTTGAAGGTGTAGTCCGCCCAGCCAGAGACCAGCAACTCAGGCGTGTTGGTGGGCGTCTTGCCTACCAGTGACGGGTCGAGATCCCTGCTGTTGAACAGGTGATAAGCCGTGAACGCACCGATCAGCTTCAGCTCCTTGGTGGCATTGGCCACCGCTTCGAGCTCGATGCCGCGCGAGGTCACCTCTCCGGTCTGGTTTTGCAGCAGCGCATTCGACGGATCGGTGGTCGCCACGTTCTGGCGCTTCAGGTCGAACACCGAAGCGGTGAAGTAGCCGTCAAATCCCTTCGGCGCGACCTTTACGCCGATCTCGGCCTGCTGGCCCGTCTCCGGCAGGAACAGCCGGTTCGTTGCAGTATTGATGCCGATGATCGGATTGTAGCTGGTCGCGTAAGAGACGTAGGGCGCGATGCCGTTGTCGAAATTGTAGATCAGCCCGGCGCGCCCGCTGAACTTGCTGTCGTCGCGTTGGTCAATATTTGCGCCCGTGTCACGGGCGGCCTGCGTCGTCTCGACCCAGTCATTGCGGCCGCTCAGCACCAGCGTGAAATTGCCGAGCTTCATCTGATCCTGAAGGTAGGTGCCGGCCTGCTTCTGCGTGATCAGGAAGTTGCGGAACGGCGCGCCCGTGATCGGAACATTGATGCCGTAGACGGGATTGAAGACGTTGATCGACGGAACGGTGCCGAAGTTGAAGGCCTGATAGTCGTCGATCTGGTAGCCCTTCAAATCGACCCCGAACAGCATCGTATGCTTCACCGGACCGGTGTTGAAACGGTACTCGAGCTGGTTGTCGAGATCGGCTTGGTTGGCGGTGTCCTTGGCATACCAATTATAGCGGCCAAGCGTGGCCGTGTTGATGTCGGACCATCCGCTGCCGACATACCCGCGATAGGTCAGATCGATATGCGCGAAGCGGGCGTTCTGGCGGAATGTCAAATCGTCGGTGAGATTGCGCTCGAACTGATAGCCGAGCATCTCCTGCTCGCGCGTGAACTTGTCGACGCTGGGATCGCCAGCGAAGAAGCTGGTCGGGATCTTCCCGAACGGCGCGTTGGTGACCGTGCCCTGATAAGGCAGGAAGTTGATGCCGCGGGTATCCTGCTTCGAGGCCGACGCCAGCACCGTGAAGGTGGTGTCGGCATCCGGCTTCCAGGTGAAGGACGGCGCGATGAAGTAGTTGTTGTCGGGCGTAAAATTGACCTGCGTCGGGCCATTCTGCACTTGGCCGACGACGCGGTAGAACAGCTTGCCGTTGTCGGGCTGCGTCGCGACCGGACCGCCGACATCGAAGCCGACATAGGCGTTGCCGAAATTGTTGACGCCGGTCTCGATGTAGCGAACCGGCTCGGCCGGCGGCAGCTTGCTGATGACGTTGACGATGCCGCTGGGGCTCGATCCGCCATAGAGTACCGCCGACGGACCGCGCAGCACCTCGACCCGCTCCATGTTCGGAGTCTGCAGCTTCCAGCTCGCGTAGGACGTGTAGAACAGCTGCATGCCGTCGAGGAACAGCCCGACATCATCGGACTTGAAGCCGCGGATCAGCCACCAGTCGTTGCGGGTGTCCGCGCCGAAGGTGCCGGCGCGGACACCCGCAGTATAGCGCAGAACCTCGTCGAGCTTGTTCGCCTTCTGGTCGCGGATCTGCTCCGCGCCGATCACCGACACCGCCTGCGGCGTCTCCATGATCGGCGTGTTGGTCTTGGTGCCGGACGAGCTGCGGCTGGCGACGTAGCCGTGCACCGGGCCGAGCGGGGTCTCGACGAAGCCGACGTTGCGTTGCGGCCGCGGCTTGTTTCGGTCGGCAGTCTGCTGGGAGGATCGCGAAGCGCGGCGCTGGGCCGAGGCGGCCGCCCGGCGGCGCGCTTCCGGCGCGGTGACGGTCACCGATGGAATGTTCTGCGCGCCACTCTGCGCAGGAGATTGTGCAAGCGAAGCCTGCGGCACCAAGACCCAAGCGGATGCGGTCGCCAACACGGCCGACCGCAGCATTCCAAGACTGTTCAACGCGCCACCCCAAAACTGCGTGTTTTGATTGCGCATGCCGTCAGTCCCATGACGGCATGCGCTTACGGTGACGCTTATGGGAGCGCGCGCGAATTTCCTAATTGAAAGCTTCTTAGAGAGGCTCTTAGAAGCGATCCAACATTTCCAGAGATTGCCGGGACATCAGCGTGAGACTTTTTCGGCCTCGAGCATCTCGGCGGCGATCGCCGTCAACTGATCGACCTGCTGCAGCAGCGCCTCGAACTCGGCTTCGCTCAGATGTTCGCGCAAACGCCGATTGCGCTCCTGCGCACCGGCGACGATTGCATCATGTGCAGCAAGGCCCGTTGCGGTCAGCGAGACCAGCACCTCGCGGCTGTCTTTCGGGTTCGCCGATTTCGCGATCAGCTTGCGCGACACGAGTTCCGCAAGCGCGCGGCTGATCTGGCCCTTGTCCTGGCCGACGGCTTCGGCGAGGCGGGCCACGCTCATCGGCGGCCGCCGGCCGAGCGAGGCGACAAGGCCGAACTCGACCGAAGACAATCCGGCGAGGCGCTTGTAGCGCAGGATAGCGCCGCGCTTGAGCAAATTGGCGAGCACCATCAGACGCGACGACAGCATCACGGTGATCGGCGCCGGCGGATCGTTCTGGTCCGTCTCGGGCGACGACCCGCCCCTGCTCGGTATCTGGCTCATGATCCACCTCTGCCAAGAAAGCCGGGGCCTGCCAAGCCCAGGCGGCCTGACAAGCCCAAGGCGGCCTTCGCTGACCGGGCCGGTCAAATGCGACCAAGAGGCATTCGGAATATCGTTGACATAGTCATCGATCTACCCTTCACTGGGTATAAGGCATAAAAAAAGGCCCGGCCACACGGCCACAGCGGGAGGACCGGCATGACCATCACCCAGCGGGATCGCGATCTCGGCACTGCCTATGCGATGAAGCCGGCGCACACGCGCACCGAGCTCACCTCGGTCGCGCGCGGCACGCCGATGGGCGAACTGCTCCGCCGCTACTGGCATCCGGTCGGGCTCATCAGCGACGCTACCGACACGCCGAAGAAGGTGCGCGCGCTGGGCGAGGACCTGATCCTGTTCCGCGACAAGCACGGCCGCGTCGGCCTGCTGCACGCCCGCTGCTGCCACCGCGGCACCACGCTCTACTACGGCAAGGTCGAGGAGGACGGCATCCGCTGCTGCTATCACGGCTGGAAGTTCGGCACCGAGGGTCATTGCCTGGAGCAGCCCTGCGAGCCCGACGGCGGCCAGTTCAAGGACAAGGTGCGCCAGCCCTGGTACCCGGTCGAGGAGCGCTACGGCCTGATCTTCGCCTATATGGGCCCGGCCGAGAAACGCCCGGTGCTGCCGGCTTACGACTGCCTGGAGACCATGGACGACGGCGAGTTCGTCGAGGCCGACGATTCCTCGATCGGCGGCGGCGGCCCGGCGATCATCCCCTGCAATTGGCTCCAGCATTTCGAGAACGTGGTCGATCCCTACCATGTGCCGGTGCTGCACGGTTCGTTCTCGGGGCCGCAATTCACTGACATGATGGCGTCGATGCCGGACGTAACGTTCGACAAGACGCCGCGCGGGATCGCCGTGCGCTCGCTCCGCAAGCAGGATGACGGCAAGGTGTTTTACCGCGTCACCGAGGCGGCGCTGCCCACCTTGCGCGTCGTGCCGAACCCGCGCGTGGCGCAATTCGCCCGCGTCGAGTCGATCGGCTGGACGCTGCCGATCGACGATACCTCGTTCCGCATCTACGTCGCCGGCCGCGTCAAGACTTCCGGCGACATCGGCCGCATGCGCTCGAAATTCAACGGCAAGTTCTGGTGGGACATGACCGAGGAAGAGCACCAGCAATTTCCGGGCGACTACGAAGCCCAGGTTGGCCAGGGCCCGCAGACCATCCATTCCGAGGAACATTTCGGCCAGAGCGACCGCGGCATCCTGTTGATCCGGCGCATGCTGAGCGACCAGCTCGAAGCAATGGAAGCCGGCCGCGATCCGATCGGCATCTCCTTCGATGCAAGCGCGCCTCCAGTCGAATTCGAAGCGGGGAACTACATCCGCGAAGCGTGAAGCAGCCAGCTCCAATCAGAGCTGGACCGACAACGATAACAAAGACTATTTGGGGGAAGCGATGGTCGATGTGACGTCACAAATGTCGGTGCAAACGGCCGCCGCGGCAAAGCCCTCGGCGCGGCGCTATTACGTGCTGGGCCTGCTCACAATCATCTACGCGCTGAACTTCCTCGACCGCACGATCTTCAACGTCCTGATCGAGCCGATCAAGAAGGAGTTTGCGCTCAGCGACACCATGATGGGCCTGCTCGCGGGCTTCGGCTTCGCCCTGTTCTATTCCCTGCTCGGCATTCCCATCGCGCGCGTCGCCGACCGGCTCAACCGGCGCAATATCGTCGCCGTAGCCTTTGCGTTCTGGAGCGCGATGACGGCGTTGTGCGGCATGGCTTCGAGCGTCACCTCGCTGGCGCTGGCGAGGATCGGGGTCGGCATCGGCGAATCCGCGGGCTCGCCGGCCTCGCAGTCGATCGTCGCCGACCTCTTCGCCAAGAACGAGCGTCCGCGCGCGCTCGGCATCTACGCCGTCGGCACCTATCTCGGCGTCTTCCTCGGCTATTTCGTCGGAGGCTACGTCAACCAGCACTATGGCTGGCGGATGGCGTTCTACGTCGCGGGCCTGCCCGGCATCCTGCTCGCATTGATCCTGTGGCTGACGATCTCCGAGCCGAAGCGCGGCGCCATGCAGGAGAGCTTCGTGCCCGAGCCGCTCGGGCCGACGCTGCGCTTCCTGGCCTCGCAGCAGAGCTTCATCATCGTGCTGATCGGCTTCTGTCTCACCACTTACACGAACTACGCGACCGCGGCCTGGATCCCGCCGTTCCTGGCGCGCGTGCATCATCTGTCGAGCGCCGAGATCGGCACCTATGCCGGCACCTTCAAGGGTCTCGCCGGCATGGCCGGCACCCTGCTCGGCGGCTTCGTTGTGGCCCAAATCAGCCGCCGCGACGATCGCTGGAAGCTGTGGGCGCCCGCGATCACCTCGGGCCTAGCCGGCCCGGTGTTTGCGCTCTGCATGCTGACGCAGGACTTTGCGATGATGGTCGCCATGCTGGCGCTGACCTCGTTCCTGGTCGGCTTCCATCTCGGGCCGATCTTCGCAATCGCGCAGACCGTCGCCAGGCCGAGCATGCGGGCGCTGGCCTCCGCCCTCATCGCGCTCACCGCCACCTGCTTCGGCCAGGGCGTCGGCCCGCTCGCCGTGGGCGCCGTCAACGATGCCCTGAAGGGCACTTATGGCGCGGATGCCGTGCGCTATTCCCTGCTCTCGGCGGCGGTCACGACCACGCTGGGGGCGCTCCTGTTCGCCTGGGCCGCCCGGTCGATCCGGGCAGATATCAGCCGGGCGGCCGCCTGAGGGCAGTTTCGGCCACCAGCCCGGCGAAACCAACCGGGTGTATTAATGAAACCATTTTGCGGAACCCGCGAAACCATCCGGAAACAGACGATCCCTACAAGAGGAGCCATAGACGGCGGCAAAGCCCGTCGGGAGGCTCAGATGAACCACTCAATTCACTCTGCTGATCGTGCGACCCACCTGAAGATCGTGGTGGTGGCGCTGGTGGCCGGCATCACGGTGGCCGGCTTCGGCATCGCAGCCCGCACCAATGCCGATTACAGCCAGACCGCCCAGACCGCCCACGCGATCAAGGCCGGCAAGCCGGTCGTGGTGACCAGCGCCGGGACGTCAGAGATCCGTTAACGACGGAAAAGGTCCGGTTTGACACCAAACGGCCGCCTTCGGGCGGCCTTTTTGATTCAGGCGACGGGTGAGGACGCCACCGCCCGGCACATCGAGCGCGCCAGCCATGAATCGGGTCAATAGCTGCCGCAACAGTGCTTGAATTTCTCGCCTGAACCGCAGGGACAGGGATCATTGCGGCCGACATCGCTCTTCCCATAGCGCAGCCGGTTGAGGGCCTTCCTGTTCTGCTCGAGGATCATCTTGCGACGCGTCTCCTGCACCCCGATCACGGCAGCATTGTCGCCGGCATCCCAGAACGCCTGCGGCTTCAGATGGGCGAGCTTGCCGCTGACATAGACCGGGTAGAACCAGCCGAGCGTTCCGTCGCGCAGGCGCTGCAGCGTCGTCAGGTCGTAGAGAAAAAAACCCGCATCGAGCAGCATCGCGTTGATGTCCTGGAAGTCGTCAATGTCGGTCTCGCAGACGACCACGCTGCAATTCTCGAGCACGTCGCGCGCGCCTGTCAGCGCGGCCTGTTCCGCACCCTGCACATCGAGCTTGAGCAGGAATGGCGGCTTCAGCGACAGCTCCTTGACCAGCGCATCAAGCGTCGTCGCCGGCACTTTCACCTTGCTGGTGATCAGATCGTTGACCCGCGACCAGTAGACGTCGCCTGCCGGGCGCAGAGACGACCAGTAAGGATGCACCGACTCCGTGATCTCGATCTCGCCCTCATGATCGGTGATAGCGCAGATGCGATAGTGCCCGCTAAGCGCCTCCTTGATCGCCTTGAGGGAGTCCTCATAGATCCGATTGGCATCGACATTCAGTGGCACCGCACCGCTGAGGCACGACAGATGGTTGAGCACGAAGTGCCCATCGGCGCAGCCCAGATCGATGACGGTGCCGTAGCGCACGCCCTTCGCGAACAAATTCTGCAACGTCGCGCTGAAATCGGCTGCCTGCATGAAATCGATCCGAACAATACCGAATTCAGCGGTAGCATGCGATCAACGGCGCGATCGCTGTACGCACGTTTCGGGCGCAACAGGGGGCATTGGGATGCACCAGGCCGCCACGGTGCGCCTGGTGGCCGTCGCGCGGACGAGGGAGTTTTGCGCGGGTCGAAGGCCAAAAAGCACGCAGGCGTCGAGTCGCGAGCGACCCGGGATGGAAGCGAGATGAGGATTTGAAGGTAAGGGTATGAAAGGATTGCCAAAAATGGCGCGAGAGACGGGGCTCGAACCCGCGACCTCCGGCGTGACAGGCCGGCGCTCTAACCAACTGAGCTACTCCCGCGTGACACGCAAATGTCTGCGGAACGAGGGGGGACTTAAAGGCCGGACCTGTTGAAGTCAAGGACGTTGCCATCCACAGCCTGAACGCGCGGATTTCCGCTGATGGCAGCAGGCACGGACGTGACCCGCAGCCCTAGCGGCGGCGTAGGCAGTCCGGTCCCGAATCGTCTACGCCTCCGGGAACTTGCGGGTTCAGGGATCGTCACCCCGATCACCGGCAAGAATCGAGGCGGCCAGACATCGAGGAGGCCAGACATGGCTAAGAAGGATCCGGCGAAGAAGGCAGCCGCTCCCGCCACCATCACGCTCAAGCACCTCGCCGCCGACATTGCGGAGAGCCAGGACCTGTCGAAGAAGCGCGCCGAGGCCGTCCTCACCGACATGGTCGACCTGATCACCAAGCACCTCAAGAAGGGCGACCGCGTCCGCATCGTCGGGCTCGGCATCCTCCAGGTCCGCAAGCGCGCTGCCCGCACCGGCCGTAATCCCGCCACGGGCGAGCCCATCCACATCAAGGCCAGCAAGAAGGTCGCCTTCCGCCCGGTCAAGGAACTGAAAGAGGCGATCTGACCGCTCACGTTTCGTTAAGCCTGATCAGCGTCGTCCGGCCTCGCCGCGGCCTGCTTTTCTGGTATACCGCCTCTCTCCCTTGACCCGGCGGTTTGACCAGCAATGTCCTCCCTCAACTTTTCGCACACCGTGACTGAGCGCTTCCTGCGCTACGTCACCATCGACACCCAGTCCGATCCGGAATCCCCGGCCTCGCCGTCGACCGAGAAGCAGAAAGATCTCGGCCGTGTGCTCGCCGCCGAGCTTAGGGACATGGGCGTTGAGGACGCCCATCTCGACGATTACGGCTACGTCTATGGAACGATCCCGGCGAACACCGACAAGAAGGTGCCCGTGATCTGCTTCTGCTCGCACATGGACACCTCGCCCGACTGCTCGGGCAAGGACGTCAAGCCGCAAATGGTCAACAACTATCGCGGCGGCGATATCGTCCTGTCAGGCGACACGAGCCAGGTGATCCGCTTCGCCGAGCATCCGGCGCTGAAGAACCAGATCGGCAACGACATCATCACCACCGACGGCACCACGCTGCTGGGCGCCGACAACAAGGCCGGCGTCGCCGAGATCATGGATGCCGCGCATTTCTTCATCAACAATCCGCAAGTGAAGCACGGCACCATCAAGATCCTGTTCACGCCCGACGAGGAGATCGGCCGCGGCGTCGACAATGTCGACCTGAAGAAGCTGGGCGCCGACTTTGGCTACACCATGGACGGCGAGAGCGCCGGCTGCGTCGAGGACGAGACCTTCTCGGCCGACGGCGCCACCATCACCATCAACGGCGTCAGCGCCCATCCCGGCTATGCCAAGGGCAAGATGGAGCACGCGATCAAGATCGCCGCCGCCATCGTCGAGCGCCTGCCCAGGGAAGGCTGCTCGCCGGAGACGACCTCAGGCAAGCAGGGTTTTCTGCATCCGATCGGCATTGAGGGCGCGCTGGAGCAGGCGACACTCTCCTTCATCGTGCGCGATTTCACCGAGGAAGGACTGAAGGAGAAGGAAGTCCTGCTCGAGACCATCGTCAAGGACGTGATGAAGGATTTTCCGCGCTCGACCTACAAGTTCGAGGTGCGGGAGCAGTATCGCAACATGAAGCAGGTGATCGATCGTCACCCGCACATCCTCGAATACGCGGTCGAAGCGATCCGCCGCGCCGGCCTGCGCCCGATACACACCGCGATCCGCGGCGGCACTGACGGCTCCCGCCTGTCCTTCATGGGCCTGCCCTGCCCCAACATCTTTGCCGGCGAGCACGCGTTTCACTCGCGGCTCGAATGGGTCAGCCGGCAGGATATGGAGAAGGCGGTGCAGACCATCGTGCACCTGGCAATGATCTGGGAAGAAAAGGCGTAGCACCTCTCTTGGAGGCGAGACATGGCCGGGCTTGCTCCCGGCCATCGTCTGGGGCGCGTCCCGCCGTTGGTGTTGAACATGCAATTGATGCAGCACATTGTGTCTGGTCGCGCCAGGCTTGCAACCGATGTTGCAGGTAGCGGCACTGCGATCGTCTTTCTTCATGCCAACGTGTGCGACCGGCGCATGTGGCGCGCCCAATTGAATGGATTGGGCGCCACTCACAAGACGGTCGCTTATGATCGACGGGGGTTCGGCGAAACTCGCGCCGAGCCGGAGGACTTTTCGGCACTCGCAGACCTGGTCGCGGTGCTGGAGGCTACCGCAGACGACCAGCCCGCAATCCTCGTTGGCTGCTCCCTCGGCGGCCGCATCGCGCTTGATGCCGCCCTCCAGCATCCGTCGCGTGTTCGCGCCCTCGTTCTGATCGCGCCGAATGTCGCAGGCGCAGCCGATCCGGTCTACACCCCTGACATCGAGATGCTGATAATCCAATCGAGGCAGGCCGAGGCATCCGGCGACCTCGATCGGTTGAACGCAATGAAGGCGCGCCTCTGGCTGGATGGACCGCTGGCGCCCGAAGGCCGCGTAGCCGGTGCCGCTCGCGATCTGCTCCTTGATATGAACGGCATCGCGCTCCGGTCCCCACCATTCGGATCGGAGGTCGACATTCGCCCCTTCTTCCACCGGCTTCATGAAATCGCGGTGCCAACCCTGGTCGTGTGGGGCGACCTCGATTTCCCCTACGTCCAGGAACGCTGTCGCCAAGTCGTCGCGTCAGTCCCAGACGCAGAGAGCCATGAAATGCGGGGCGTGGCACATCTCCCTAACCTGGAGCGCCCGGCGGAAATCACAACTCTCATTGCCGAGTTTATCCGCCGGCGTGCGGGGACAGACAGGTAGAGACCACGCCTGATCCGCTTACGGCACCGGCGTCGCGCGCGGAGTGCGATGAAAGCGGTTCGAGCTTGCCATCCAGTTCGGCAACGGTTCGCCATCGCGATGGCGGCCGCCGGCAACAGCCGCAGCCCAGGCCACCGCAGCGCCGATCAGGGCTGCTGCCGCCACCGAGAAGGCGACGATGACCGAGTTGCGCCGTGCGCGGTTGATCGCCGTATGGGCATCCGCGATTACCGCATCGACCCGCCGTTCGGAGTCCGGCGCAGCCAAACCCGTCACCGCGGCGACCTGCTGCACGAGATAGGTTCGATCGTCGGTGCTGACGCCGCTATGACTCGACGATGTCATCAGGATGCGTCCGGCTTCGGCGCGAACTTCCCGGATGTCGGCGCCGGGAGGCCGCCGCGGCGCACGGAACAGCTTGTCGAGCTCGTAGCTCAACAGCGGCTCGGCGGAGGTTGCATTCGCGCTCGAACTGCGCATCGGCGAACGGTCGACCGCCGCAGCGCCGATCATCGCCAGCAGCGCCGCGCCGATCAGCACGGCCAGAGCCCAGGACGTCAACCCGTGAAGGCCGTCCCGCCGCTCGCCGTCGTCCTCGACCGTCGCCAGCGCGGGCGCCGGTCGCGTGGTCCGGCCGGCGATATAACCGCCGAAGCCGAAGCTGATGATCGCCTGGATCATCAGATACAGCCCGGAGAGCAGCGCCAGCGCCGCCGATGAATCGCGCCATGTCGGCGAGGCCGAACTGACACCAAGGCCGATGGCGACGCCAAAACCGATGAGGATGAATGACATCGCACCAGCGGCCAAAGCGCCTGCGAGCACCGAGCTCCATTGGATGGTGCGGCGATCTTCCGCGGAAGCCACGCCGCCCTCTCCTAAATTGTCCTGCACGCGCGTTTCCATCGCCGCTCTCTCAACGCAGGCCGAAGAAAGACAGGATCGCCATGATCACGACGATCAAGCCGATGAGATAAATCAGTCCGTCCATAGTCCCATCCTCCTCAAACAATCCTGACCGCTAATCGGGAGAACTGAGGAACGTTCCTAATTCGGCATCGGCTGCGGAACGAACCGGTGCGATGCGGATTGGCCGTTCAAGTCCCAGGGATCGTGCAAGTCCCAGAGATCGTGCAAGTCCCAGGGATGAAGTTTGTGAGCACAAGGGCCCCAGCCGGTCAGTCCCGGAGCTGGGGCCTTCCTTTTTGCGCTGCGCTCCCTGTCCTATGTTAAGGACGCCGGCTCTCCGATCATCAAAGATGCGATCGGGGCGGAACCTCCGGATCGGGAGAGCCGCGTGGATCGCAGAACGGCGTGCCTTCATCAGGCAGATGCATTTCGGGAAAAGGCGATCGCCGATCCCGAGCAGCACGACAAATGGATCGATGAAGCCATCAAATGGCTGGAGCGGGCGATGGAAGCGAGCTATCGCGCCGTTGTCACCGTTGAAGCCGGCGACATCTCCCCTGTTCCGCAGCCGGCAGATGAGCCGGCAGACGATACGGTTCGCCCGACAACGCGCCTGATTGCACGGCAATAAGAAGCGGTCGCGTCTGGCCGCTGCTGCGGCATTTGTTCCTGGGACGTAACGATGTTGCGGGTCGACACTGTTCCCGCCCCCATGCTAGGCCGGACGCAGACCGCAACCAGAGTGACCTCGTGCTCGCGAACCGCCAGCCCCCAGGATATTGCCGGCCGCGCAACTGGCGCGGGCTGCTGTCTGTGCTGATTGCGGTTGCCTATCTGCTCGCGGGCGCGCTGCACGGCCTGCACGACATCGACGTCACCACGCCTGGCGGCGGCTCGGAGATCGCCGCGGTCATTGACGGCTCCACAGATCACAGCGACCACAAGGCAATCGGCGGACATCATTGCCATGGCTGCTTCTCGGTGACGCTGGCGCAGCCGGCGCCGCCGGCCGCGTCGATCGCGCTCGTGTCCGCACCGCGCCCGCAACGCCTATCCCGGCTCGCCGGCATTGTCCCCGATACCGACCCCCCGCCTCCCAAACAGATTGCCTGAACGGATTTGGTCGGGCGCCACGCGCGCCCATTAGGTTCATCCTTCACAGGTCGGTTTCATGTTTTGCAGCGGAATGGCCGCGCGCCTTGCGTGCGCGGCAGCGTGCCTGATTGGCGGATTGGCGCTTGCGCCGTCTCACGCCCAGACTCTGACGATGCGTAGCGCGCTCTCGCGCGCGCTGGCCACGAGTCCGCGGCTGACCGCGGCGGAGCGCGACGTCGGCATCGCGACGGGCCAGCGCATCCAGGCAGGTGCGCTTCTCAATCCGGAACTGTCCTACGAGCAGGACAATTCGTTGGGGTCCGGCATCTATCGCGGCACGCGATCGGCCGAGACCACGCTCCAGATCAGCCAGGCCTTCGAGCTGTTCGGCAAGCGCGACGCGCGCATCGCCGCGGGCGTTGCCGGCATCGAGGTCGCCGCGATCCAGCGCAAGGCCGTCAGGCTGGAGGTGCTGTCGGAGACCGCGATCGCCTTCCTCAGCGTGCTCGGCGCGCAGCGGCGCATCCAGATCCTCGACGAGCAGATCGCCGCCATTGACCGGCTGACGCCGCTCTTGCGCCGCCGCGTCGAGGCCGGCGCCTCCTCGCCGGCCGAGACCGGCCGTGCGGAAGTGGCCTCCGCGCTGGTGAAGGCCGACCGTGAGCGCTTCAAGGCCACGCTAGCCAGCGCCCGGCGCGAGCTTGCGGTGTTGATGGGCGACGCGGCACCGAAATTCGGCGAGGTCTCCGGCCGACTCGACACCATGGGACGGCCGCCGACGTTCCAGTCGGTCGTCGCCGCCATCGATGCCAATCCACAGCTGGTGCGCTGGACCGCGATCTATGCCCAGCGCAACGCCGAGCTGTTGCTGGCGCGCCTCAGGCCCTATCCCGACGTGCGGATCGCGGCCGGCTGGCGCCATTTCAACGAGACCAATGACGACGCGGCGCGCCTCACCGTCTCGGTGCCGATTCCCGTGTTCGACCAGAACCAGGGCAACATCCTCTCGGCGCAGGAAAGCCTCGCCAAGACCAAAGCCGAGCGCGAGGCCAACCGCAACACGCTGATCGTGGTCGCCGGCCGCGCCTACGACTCGCTCCAGGGCTCGCTGCGCGAGCTCGCGGTGCTGCGCGAGAGCGCCATTCCCAAGGCCACCGAAGCTTCGGACGCAATCGCGCAAGGCTACGGCCAGGGCCGCTTCACACTGCTCGAAGTGCTCGACGCCCAGGCGAGCGTCACCCAGGCGCGGCTGCGCGAGCAGGAGGCGCTCCAGAACTTCCATGCGGGGGTGGCGACCATCGAGGGTCTCGTCGGCAACCCCTTCACGCTGGCGCGGGAGAGCGCACGATGAAGACGTCCTCCACCATCCTCGTCGCAATCGTTGCCGCCGCACTTGGCGCCGCACTTGGCGCTTACGGCTATTCCCTGCTGGCCCCCGCGAGGGTCGCGCCCGCCGAACACGCCGCAAACAAGAAGCCGGAGAAGCCGAACGACCATGTCGAGCAGGACGAGCACGGCGCCGACCGGATCCGCATCTCCGACGTCAAGCTTGCAGCCGCAGGCGTGACGCTGGCGGAAGCCGCGAGCGTCACGCTGACCGACACGCTCGCCTTCAACGGCATCCTGCGCGCCAACCAGGAAGCCGTGGTGCAGGTGACGCCGCGTTTTCCCGGCGTTGCCAAATCGATCCAGAAGCGCATCGGCGACAAGGTCGGCAAGGACGATCTGCTCGCCGCGATCGAGAGCAACCAGAGCCTCACCGTCTACGAGCTCAAGGCGCCGATCGCCGGCACCATCATCGAGCGGCAGATCTCGCTCGGCGAATATGCCTCCGAGCAGAAGCCGGCCTTCGTCGTCGCCGACCTCTCCACCATCTGGGTCGACCTCTCGATCTATCGACAGGATCTGCGGCGCGTTCGCCTCAACGACGAGGTACTGATCGATCCCGACGACGGCCGTGGCGAGATCAAGGGGACCATCTCCTACATGGCCCCGATCGGCAGCAGCGAGACCCAGACCGCGCTGGCGCGCGTGGTGCTGCCAAATCCGGACGGGCGCCTGCGTCCCGGCCTGTTCGTCACGGCACGGCTGATCCTCGCCGCCCGCAACGTCGCGGTCGCCGTGCGCCGAAGCGCGATCCAGACGCTGGAGAATAGGACCATCGTGTTCGTCCGCGAGGATGGCGACAAGATCGAGGCGCGCCCCGTCGAGCTGGGCGATTCCGATCCCCGCCATGTCGAGATCAGGGCCGGCCTTTCCGCCGGCGAGCATTACGTTGCGGAGAACAGCTTCGTCGTGAAGGCGGAGATGGGCAAAGGCGAGGCCGAGCATGATTGAGCGTCTCATCGCGGTCTCGCTGCAGCAGCGCTGGCTGGTCCTGCTGCTCGCGCTCGGCGCCGGCGGCTTCGGCGCCTGGAACTTCACCCGCCTGCCGATCGACGCGGTCCCTGACGTCACCAACGTGCAGGTCCAGATCAACACCCACGCGCCGGGCCTGTCGCCGCTCGAATCCGAGCAGCGCATCACCTTCCCGATCGAGACCGCGATGGGCGGGCTGCCCAAGCTCGAATACACCCGGTCGATCTCACGCTATGGCCTGAGCCAGGTCACCGTCGTGTTCCAGGACGGCACCGACATCTATTTCGCGCGGCAGCTCGTCAACGAGCGTATCCAGCAGGCGAAGGACCAGCTTCCGGCCGGAACCGAGGTCGCGATGGGGCCGATCTCGACCGGCCTTGGCGAGATCTATGTCTACTCCGTCGAAGCCAAGGCCGGCGCGAAGTCACAGACCGGTGCCGAGTTCACGCCGACGGAGCTGCGGACCATCCAGGACTGGATCATCAAGCCGCAACTGCGCACCATTCCCGGCGTGATCGAGGTCAACTCGATCGGCGGTTATGAGCGGCAGTTCCACGTGCTGCCGATCCCCGGCCGGCTGATGGCCTACAAACTCGGCTTTCGCGACATCATGACAGCGCTCGCCGCCAACAACGCCAATGTCGGTGCCGGCTATATCGAGCGCAACGGCGAGCAATATCTCGTCCGCGCCCCGGGCCAGGTCGCCAATATCGCGGAGATCCGCGACATCGTGATCGGTTCGCGCGGCGGTGTCCCGGTGCGCATCCGCGACGTCGCCGACGTCCAGGAAGGCCAGGACCTGCGCTCGGGCGCTGCGACCGCAAACGGCAGCGAAACCGTGCTCGGCACCGCCATGCTGCTGATCGGCGAGAACAGCCGTACGGTGGCCCAGCGCGTTAAGGCCCGGCTCACGGAGATCGCGAAATCGCTCCCTGACGGCGTGATCGCGCGCGCCGTCTATGACCGCACGCATCTGGTGGAAGCCACCATCCAGACCGTCGAGAAGAATCTCGTCGAGGGCGCGGCGCTGGTGATCGCGGTACTGTTCCTGATCCTCGGCAACATCCGCGCCGCGCTGATTACCGCCTGTGTCATCCCCCTTTCCATGCTGTTCACGATCACGGGCATGGTCGAGAGCAAGGTCAGCGCCAATCTGATGAGCCTCGGCGCGATCGACTTCGGCATCATCGTCGACGGCGCGGTCATCATTGTGGAGAACTGTCTGCGGTTGCTCGCTGCCGAGCAGCACCGGCGCGGCCGGCTGCTGTCGCTCGAGGAGCGGATGGAGACAATCCGCGCCGGCAGCAGCGAGGTCATCAAGCCGAGCCTGTTCGGCACGCTGATCATCGCCGTGGTCTACCTGCCGGTCCTGACCCTGACGGGGACCGAGGGCAAGATGTTCACGCCGATGGCGCTGACCGTGCTGATGGCGCTTGCCGGCGCGGCGCTGTTGTCGATCACCTTCGTCCCGGCCGCGGTTGCGATCTTCGTCACCGGCAAGGTCTCGGAGAAGGAGAACATCTTCATGAGAGCGGCCAAGCGGTTCTATGTGCCGCTGCTCGACCGCGCCATCCGCCACCGCGGCACCGTCGCGTTTGGCGCCATGCTGATCGTTGCCGGCAGCGTCTTCGCCGCGACGCGCATGGGAGGCGAATTCATCCCGAGCCTCGACGAAGGCGACATCACCATCGAAACCATCCGGATTCCCGGCACCAGCCTGACCCAGAGCGTCGACATGCAGCTCCGGCTGGAAATGGCGATCAAGCAGGTACCGGAGGTCGCGACCATCTTCTCCAAGATCGGTACCGCCGAGATCGCCAACGATCCGATGCCACCGAATATGTCCGACACCTATGTTACGCTCAAGCCACGCGACGAATGGCCCGACCCGGACAAGCCCAAGGACGAGGTGATCGCCGAGCTCGAACGCACCGCCAACACCCTGCCCGGCACGGCCTATGGCATGACCCAGCCGATCCAGATGCGCTTCAACGAGCTCATTGCCGGCATCCGCAGCGACGTCGGCGTGAATATCTTCGGCGACGATCTCGACGTGCTTGCCGGCATCGCCCAGCAGGTCAACGGCGTCGTCCATGCCATCGAGGGCGCGGCCGACGTCAAGACCGAGCAGATCGCGGGCCTGCCGATCCTCACCGTCAGGCTCGACCGCCAGGCGCTGTCACGCTACGGCCTCAGCCTCAGCGAGGTGCAGAACGTGGTCGAGATCGCGATCGGCGGCAAGCCGGTCGGAAAGCTGTTCGAGGGCGATCGCCGCTTCGACATCGTGGTGCGGCTGCCGGAAAGCCTGCGTGCCGACCCTGACACGATCAAGTCGCTGCCTATCCCGCTGCCGCCGGGCGAGGATGGACCGGCCGTCACCAAAACCGCATGGCCGGGCGGAAACACGGCGTTGCGCCACGTCCCGCTGTCTTCCGTCGCGGCGATCGAGATCGCACCGGGACCCAACCAGATCAGCCGCGAGAACGGCAAGCGCCGCGTGGTGGTGATGGCCAACGTTCGCGGGCGCGATCTGCGCTCCTTTGTCGCCGAGGCCCAGAACGCCGTCGCGGAGAAGGTCAAGCTGCCGCCGGGCTACTGGATCGGCTGGGGTGGACAGTTCGAGCAATTGGTCTCCGCCACCAAGCGGCTGACGCTGGTGGTGCCGGTGGCGCTGCTGCTGGTGTTTTTGCTGCTGTCCATGGGCACGGGATCGGCGGCGGATGCCGCTCTCGTGTTCTCCGGTGTGCCGCTGGCGCTGACCGGCGGCGTCATGGCGCTGCTGCTGCGCGGCATTCCCTTATCCATCAGCGCCGGCGTCGGCTTCATCGCGCTGTCGGGCGTCGCCGTGCTCAACGGCCTCGTCATCATCGCCTTCATCGAGCGGCTGCGTAGCGAGGGGCACCCCGTCGCGGACGCGGTGCGCGAGGGCGCGCTGACACGCCTGCGTCCGGTGCTGATGACGGCGCTGGTCGCCTCCCTCGGCTTCGTGCCGATGGCCCTTGCCACCGGGGCCGGTGCCGAGGTGCAGCGGCCGCTTGCGACCGTGGTGATCGGCGGCATCATCTCCTCGACCGTGCTGACGCTCCTGGTGCTGCCGGCGCTCTACGTGCTGTTCCGCCGTGACGCAGGCACCGAAACGCCTACAATAGCGCCTGATTTGGCAGCTTCCGGGGAGCGCTAGAGGTGAGCAGCCACGACCATCACGGTCATCACCATCATGATCATGGCCACGATCACAGCCACGATCATGGTCACGATCATGGTCCTGGCCACGCGCATGTCCATGCGCCCGCCAGTTTCGGCAAGGCGTTCGCGATCGGCATTTCGCTCAACACCGCGCTGGTCGTGGCCGAGGCCGTCTACGGCTATATCGGCAACTCCACGGCCCTGCTTGCGGACGCCGGCCATAACCTTTCCGACGTGCTCGGCCTGGTCGTGGCCTGGGGCGCGTCGATCGCGGCGAGGCGCGCGCCCAGCGGCCGCTTCACTTACGGCCTGCGCGCCTCGACCATCCTGGCGGCCATGGCCAACGCGGTATTCCTGCTGGTCGCGACCGGTGCGATTGGCTGGGAGGCGATTTTGCGCCTGCGCGAGCCGGAGCCGGTCGCGGGCGTCACCGTGATGGTGGTTGCCGGCGTCGGCATCCTCGTCAACGGCTTCACCGCCATGCTGTTCGCGCGCGGACGCAAGGACGACATCAACATCGAAGGCGCCTATCTGCACATGGCGGCCGATGCCGCGGTCTCGCTCGGCGTCGTGGTCTCGGCGGCGCTGATCATCTGGACCGGCTGGCTCTGGCTCGATCCCGTCACCAGCCTCGCCATCTGCGCCGCCATCCTCTGGAGCACCACCAGCCTGCTCCGCGGCTCCATCGACATGTCGATGGCGGCGGCCCCCAAAGGCACCGACCTCGCCGCAATCAAGGCGTTTCTGCTCGAGCGCCCCGGCGTCTCAAGGATCCACGATCTCCACGTCTGGCCGATCTCGACCACCGAGACGGCGCTGACCTGCCACCTCGTCATGCCCACCGGCGCCGGCGACGCATTCCTGATGGAGACCACGCAGATGCTGAAGACCTCCTTCCGCATCGGCCACACCACCCTTCAGATCGAGACGCATCCCGACAATGGCTGCGCGCTGGCGCCGGATGATGTGGTGTGAGGGAGTTGCGTGGGAGCTCCAATCTCCGGTGTCGTCCCGGACAAGCGCAGCGAAGCGGAGCGCTGATCCGGGACCCATAACCACAGGGAGTAGTTTAACGAAGACTCGTGGTTATCAGCCTCGCGCCGCAACTTCTCCCTGGGGTTATGGGTCCCGGCCTTCGCCGGGACGACACCGAGTGTTTGGCAACGGCGACGCTTAGAGAGCGACGCCCTACGCCACCTTCGCCGTCACGATCCAGATCGCGCCCTGCAGCGCCACTGATTGCCCTTCGAGGAACGGCGCCAGCATCTCGCGGATCGAAGCTTTTGCGGCCTCATAAGTCTCCGGCGGATGGCCCTGCAGCGCGCGGCTGGCGGGGCCGATCTGGAGCGAGCCGTCGACGGCGGCATCGAGCCCGCCGCCGATCGCGATATCCATCGCGAGATTGTGCGGCTCCATCGCGACGTCGACGAAGCCTGCACCTTTCAGGATGCGCATCACCCGCTCTTCGGAGGCGAAGGCGAACGGGCCCGGCTCTTCCGGCCCGACCGGCGGCATCTTGGGGACGTGCTTGTAGACCGCCATCAACGGCGCCATCATCCAGGGATTTTCCTTCGGCTCGCGCCAGCAGGCAAACGCCAGCCGCCCCGTCGGCTTCAGCGCGCGGCGGAGGTTGCTGAAAGACGCGATCGGGTCAGCGAAGAACATCACGCCAAACCGCGAGGCCAGCAGGTCGAAACTTGCCGGCTCGAACGGATGCACCGTCGCATCCGCCAGCACGAAATCGAGCGGCAGGCCCTTTGGTGCAAACGCACGCGCGTGCGACAGCATCGGATCGGAGACGTCGAGGCCGAGCGCAAAGCCGTTCGGCGCCACCGCATTCGCGAACGCGACCGTCGTCGCACCGGAGCCGCAGCCGACGTCGAGGACGCGCTCGCCTGGCTTCGGCCTGGCGCGGTCGATCAGCACGTCGGCAATGGGTCCGAGCAGGCTTTCCTGCGCCGCGTGGCGATCGGCCCAGCGCTGCCCGCTCGGGCCGTTCCAATAGGCGATCTGATCGGCGTTCTGCTCGTGTCCGCTGGACTGCTGCATCGGGACCTCATCGCGCGCACTCGCGCACCGTTAGTGCTTCGCAGTATTCCTTACCGCGCGGGCCATACCACGAAGCGAAGTTCCCGCCCATTCAAAATCGAACGTCTGGCGGGCCGCCTAGGAATTGAGCCAGGGCAAATGCACTTTGAGCTTGTTGCCAAGCAACGCTTCACCGCACGCACTTAGATGATCGGGATCGCTGAATGTCAGACAGTCATCGGTAAACAGCAAATATTGATCGACCTTGAGGACGTCGTAGAAGGACAAGTACTGAATTGTCCGCGGCCCGTCAGCGACCTCCTTCGCAATCTCCTCGTCCAATTCCTTGAAATGATGAAGCGCGACCGGGTTCATGAGGAATCCGTCGCTGGCGAGTTGAGGCAGGTCCCTGAAATTGACCCGCGCCTCGACAAACGGGCCGAGCCAAACGATCTTCGCCAGCGGGGCAAGCGCCCTCAGATAGCTCAGCGTGAAGCCGACCTTTTCGTAGTTGATCAGATATCCGGTCTCCCATTCGAACAAATGGTGGTTTTCTGCATTGCCCGCGGGATCGGTGAGCAGATGCGCGCCGGACACGTTGAAGACGATCCCGCGCAGAGAAGACCCATTGCGTTCGAGGAAGCCCTTCAATCCCGCATACGGACAGAGTTCGCTGTCGTTCCAGGCCCGGCAACCTTCGTTCACCAGACCGACCACGAACGGACCCGGCTTGGCCTTGGCAAGACCATTATAGACGTTCATGCCATGGGAATCCCCGACGACCATGACCGCCGGTCCATATTTTGCGGCGCAAGCCTTGAACCGCACCTCAAACTTGCTGTCGGGACTTGAGGACCAGAACAGGCAGTCACCATTGTCGATCAAACTGCCTTTCAGATCGCGCAAGGCGTAGCGCCTGATCAGCTCGTAGGCGCGCCGGGTCGCCATATCATACCTGTTGAAGTGGATGTTCTCGAGGCCATTGGTGAAAACGCCCACCGACCCGAGACTGGCAAAAATCGCTATGGCGACGCCGCACGAGGCAAACACCGCGCGCCGGCCGATACGCTTGCGATCGCGAGCCGGGCGTTCGACCAGCAGATAGGTCAAATATGCCAGAACCATCGAAAGAACCGACAGGCCCGCAAACACCGGGATGTTGGTCTCATAGAATTTGGTCAGTCTTGCGAAAGCAAACAGCGGCTGATGCCACAGATAAGCGCTGTAGCTGACAAGGCCGATGGCCACGGGGACGCGCGATCCGATGACGTGGCCCAACACCGTATCCCGCCGCAGGAACAGGATCGCCAGCGCGGTGCCCAAAGTCGGAGCTAGCGCGTAAACTCCAGGATACGGAACGTTCCGATAGCCGAACACGGGCAAGGCAATCATCGCGAGGCCCAGCAAGGCGAGTGCGTCGGCGTATGAACGGGCAACCCGGCTCTGCACCGCAATGCCTGAGAGCGGCAGGAGCGCACCGAGCAGGAGCTCCCAGAACCGTGCAGGCAGCAGATAAAACGCTGCGGCCTCCGCGTGATGCGAGCCCCACTGCGCATAGGCAAAGCTCGCCGCCGCGATGACGACGAAGCAGGCCGTGGCCCTGGTCCGACCAAGCCTCAGCAACCAGAACAGCAAAATCGGAAACAAAAGATAGAACTGTTCTTCGACCGCCAGGCTCCAGGTGTGAAGCAGCGGCTTGAGCTCGCTCTGGGTATCGAAATATCCGCTTTGTGCCCAGAAGAAGAAATTCGAGACGAAAGCGCATACCGACAGCAGACTCTTCGAGAAGTCCGCCAGATCGCGCGGACCGAGGCACCAGACGGCGACCGGGAGGCAAGCGATGCACACGAAGAAGAGCGGCGGCAAAATGCGCCGGGCGCGCCGCTCGTAGAATCCGACGAAGCTGAAGCCGCCGTTTTCATACTCGTCGAGGATGATCGACGTGATCAGATAGCCGCTGATGACGAAGAAGACGTCGACCCCGACAAAGCCTCCCGAAAATCCGGGGATGCCGGCGTGAAAGAGGATCACCGGCAGGACCGCAATGGCTCGCAGGCCATCGATCTCCGGTCGGTAAGGCAGCTTGGACGGCATGTGGCCGGCGTCTGATCCAGATGATGCTTGGTGGGGCAGCCGCTCTACGCCTCCCGATTCAGGCCGATATGCCCGACGCAGAGACAGGCCGCAAGCGCAAGATGCCGTCCAAATCGGACTGATTGTTGGCGAAAACCGCGCGCCGCGCTGGTTCGCTTGGCCTCGCCCCGCGAGCGCAGGCTGGCTTGCCGGGCCGGAGCTCGCGTCGGAAGCCCGCCTTCGCCCGTCAGGCTTCGGCGCGGCAGCCTGCCTCGCTTCGCGAGCGCAGGCTGGCTTGCCGAGCCGGAGCTCGCGTCGAAGCCCGCCTTCGCCCGTCAGGCTGCGGCGCGGCAGCCTGCCTCGCTTCGCGAGCGCAGGCTGGTGGGCGGTCACGGATTCGAACCGCGGACCCTCTCGGTGTAAACGAGATGCTCTAACCAGCTGAGCTAACCGCCCCTCGCCGCTTCTTTATCCCCACCGGCCCCGAACGGGCAAGCGCGGAACTCCACTTCCTGGGCCTCAATCCTGCGGCCGCCCCGGCAGCAGCGGCACCGCGTCGATCCACACAACCGCCGACTGGCACCAGATCTGCCTGACCGGCCGCAATTGGTCGCGCTGGCGGATACTGCCCCAGCGGATGCCCCAATCGTCCTCCTGGTCGCCCTCGCCGCTCGTGAACAGCGGGGAACCGCAGTCGGCGCAAAAGTGCTGGAAGCGCATCCGGCCGTTGTCGCCGCGCTTGCCGTAGATCCTGGGCGTGCCGGCGGTGAGCTTCACGTCGGCCTTGGTGCAGATCGCGGTCACCCGGAACGGCGAGCCCGTCAGGGTCTGGCAGTCCCGGCAATGGCAGACCGACACCGCCTCCGGGTCGATCTCGGCTTCAAAGGTGATCTGCCCGCAATGGCATTGCCCGTCGATGTGCATCGTCGTCATCCGCTGCCCCGAAACAAAAACGGCGCCCGAAGGCGCCGTTTTATCATCTTTCCGAGCTGCGATCTCAGTGAGCGGTCAGTCCGCCGGCGGCTTCGTCGCCCTCCGGCTTCACCGTCACCTTGGTGTCCTCTTCCCAGACGATCGGCACCGGCTTCTTCACCAAGGCCTTTGCAACGACGTCGTCGAGGCGCGAGACCGGGATGATCTCCATGCCGCCCTTGATCGCATCGGAAATCTCCGTGAGATCCTTGGCGTTGTCCTCGGGGATCAGCACCGTCTTGATGCCGCCGCGGGCAGCGGCGAGCAGCTTCTCCTTCAGGCCGCCGATCGGCAGCACGCGGCCGCGCAGCGTGATCTCGCCGGTCATCGCGACATCATGGCGGACCGGGATGCCGGTCATGACCGAGATGATCGCGGTGGCCATCGCCACGCCCGCCGACGGACCGTCCTTCGGCGTCGCGCCTTCCGGCACGTGCACGTGGATGTCGCGGCGGTCGAACAGCGGCGGCTCGATGCCGTAGACGATCGCGCGCGAGCGGACATAGGACGCCGCCGCCGAGATCGATTCCTTCATCACGTCACGCAGATTGCCGGTGACCGTCATCTTGCCCTTGCCGGGCATCATGACGCCTTCGATCGTCAGCAGCTCGCCACCGACATCGGTCCAGGCAAGGCCGGTGACGATGCCGACCTGCGGCTCGCTCTCGATCTCGCCGTAGCGGTACTTCGGCACGCCCAGAAGCTCTTCGAGAGTCTTCTCGGTGACCTTGACCGACTTCTTCTTGGAGATCATCAGCTCCTTCACCGCCTTGCGGGCGAGTGTCGAAAGCTCACGCTCCAGGTTACGCACGCCCGCTTCGCGGGTGTAGCGGCGGATCAGAAGCAGCAGGGCGTCGTCGTCGATCGAGAACTCCTTGGAGTCCAGGCCGTGCTTGGACACCGCGTTCGGGATCAGGTGCTTGCGCGCGATCTCGACCTTCTCGTTCTCGGTGTAGCCCGCGATCCGGATGATCTCCATGCGGTCCATCAGCGGCCCCGGAATATTCAGCGTATTCGCGGTCGTGATGAACATCACGTTGGAGAGATCGTAGTCGACCTCGAGATAGTGGTCGTTGAAGGTCGCGTTCTGCTCGGGGTCGAGGACCTCAAGCAGCGCCGAGGACGGATCGCCGCGGAAATCGGCGCCCATCTTGTCGATCTCGTCCAGCAGGAACAGCGGATTGGACGACTTCGCCTTCCGCATCGACTGGATGATCTTGCCGGGCATCGAGCCGATATAGGTGCGGCGGTGACCGCGGATCTCGGCCTCGTCGCGCACGCCACCGAGCGAGACGCGCACGAATTCGCGCCCCGTCGCCTTCGCGATCGACTTGCCGAGCGAGGTCTTGCCGACGCCGGGAGGCCCGACCAGGCACAGGATCGGTCCGGTCAGCTTGTTGGCGCGCGACTGCACGGCGAGATACTCGACGATGCGGTCCTTGACCTTCTCCAGCCCATAGTGATCGGCGTCCAGAACCGCCTGCGCGGCTTCCAGATCCTTCTTCACCTTGGACTTCTTGTTCCACGGGATCGACAACAGCCAATCCAGATAGTTGCGCACGACGGTCGCTTCCGCGGACATCGGCGACATCTGGCGCAGCTTCTTCAATTCGTGCTGCGCCTTCTCGCGCGCTTCCTTGGAGAGCTTGGTCTTGGCGATCTTCTCTTCGAGATCGGCGAGCTCGTCGCGACCGTCGTCGTCGCCGAGCTCCTTCTGGATCGCCTTCATCTGCTCGTTGAGATAGTACTCGCGCTGGGTCTTCTCCATCTGGCGCTTGACGCGCGAGCGGATGCGCTTCTCGACCTGGAGCACCGAGATCTCGCTCTCCATCAGGCCCAGCACCTTCTCAAGGCGCTGCGTGACCGACAGCGTCTCCAGGATACCCTGGCGGTCCGCGATCTTGACGGCGAGATGCGAGGCGACGGTATCGGCGAGCTTGGCGAAATCGGTGATCGCCTGCACGACGCCGACGACCTCGGCCGAGATCTTCTTGTTGAGCTTCACATAGCTCTCGAAGTCGGACACGACCGAGCGCGACATGGCCTCGGCCTCGACCGACTTCGCATCGGTGTCGGCGAGCGCAATCGCGGTCGCTTCGTAATAGTCGGCGCGATCGGTGTACTTCTGCACGCGCGCCCGCTCGAGCCCTTCCACCAGCACCTTCACGGTGCCGTCGGGAAGCTTCAAGAGCTGGAGCACGCTGGCAAGCGTCCCGGTCTCGTAAATGGAATCGGGTGCCGGATCATCGTCGGACGCGTTCTTCTGGGTCGCGAGCATGATCAGCGCGTCGTTCTTCATCACCTCTTCGAGCGCGCGGATCGACTTCTCGCGGCCGACGAAGAGCGGAACGATCATGTGCGGGAAGACGACGATGTCGCGCAGCGGCAGCACGGGATAGGCGTGCGTTTCGCCATGAACGATGCTTGGCCTGGGTTTTGGATTGGTCATGGCCTTTTCCTTTTGCTTTGCCCCCTTGCACGCAGCCCGCCATGCTCATGCGCAACCGCCACAAGGTGCCGAGGTGATCCGCAAAACCGGTCGGTCCTTTTCGAGAGTAGGACCGGCTCGCCGGATCGGAACTGAGGCGAATCTTGAAGAGAATTCTCGCTCGCCGCCGACATTAGGTGGCTATCGACCCGGGGGGTGTCAAGTCATTGAAAGACGCGCGCCATCAGGCGCTTACGCACGCAAATAAACGACGCAACACCGGCTGCGGAGATACTTTCCGCAGCCCTTACTTGAGGAGACGATTGGAGCGTTCCAGCGCCGCAAATCAGGCGCTGGCGTTCTCGACGGCGCGATCGGACCGATCGGCGTAGATGTAGAGCGGACGCGCCGTTCCTTCCACGACTTCGCGCGAAATCACGACTTCTTCCACACCTTCGAGGCCCGGCAGGTCGAACATGGTCTCGAGCAGGATCGCCTCGAGGATCGAACGCAGTCCGCGCGCACCGGTCTTGCGCTCGATCGCCCTGCGGGCAACCGCGCCAAGCGCCTCGTCGGCGAAGGTCAGCTCGATGTTCTCCATCTCGAACAGCCGCTGGTACTGCTTCACCAGCGCGTTCTTCGGCTCGACCAGAATCTTCTTGAGCGAAGCCTCGTCCAGATCCTCCAGCGTCGCCACGACAGGCAGACGGCCGACGAATTCCGGGATCAGGCCGTACTTCAGGAGATCCTCCGGCTCGACGTGACGGAAGATTTCGCCGGTGCGGCGGTCTTCAGGCGCGAGCACCTGAGCGGCGAAACCGATCGAGGTCGAACGTCCGCGTGCCGAGATGATCTTTTCAAGGCCAGAGAACGCACCACCGCAGATGAACAGGATGTTGGTGGTGTCCACCTGCAGGAATTCCTGCTGCGGATGCTTGCGGCCGCCCTGCGGCGGGACCGAAGCCACCGTGCCTTCCATGATCTTGAGCAGCGCCTGCTGCACGCCCTCACCCGACACGTCGCGCGTGATCGAGGGATTGTCGGACTTGCGGCTGATCTTGTCGATTTCGTCGATATAGACGATGCCGCGCTGGGCGCGCTCGACATTGTAATCGGCGGCCTGGAGCAGCTTCAGGATGATGTTCTCGACGTCCTCGCCGACATAGCCGGCTTCGGTCAGCGTCGTCGCATCCGCCATCGTGAACGGCACGTCGAGGATACGGGCGAGCGTCTGCGCGAGCAGCGTCTTGCCCGAGCCGGTCGGACCGATCAGCAGGATGTTCGACTTCGCAAGCTCGACGTCGTTGTGCTTGGTCTGGTGGTTGAGGCGCTTGTAGTGGTTGTGCACCGCGACCGACAGGACCTTCTTCGCATGGTTCTGGCCGATCACGTAGTCGTCCAGCACCTTGCAGATTTCCTTCGGCGTCGGAATCCCGTCGCGCGACTTCACGAGCGAGGATTTGTTCTCCTCGCGGATGATGTCCATGCAGAGCTCAACGCACTCGTCGCAGATGAAGACCGTGGGACCCGCGATCAGTTTGCGGACTTCGTGCTGGCTCTTGCCGCAGAACGAGCAATATAGCGTGTTCTTGGAGTCGCTCGTGCCGACTTTACTCATTCATGTCTCCGTCCGCGGTTCGATCCCGTTCCGCTCGATCGCTCCATTCCGACACGGCGGCCGGCATGAAGTTTAAATAGAGCAAATTCCGTACCAAAAAAGACCCTACGCGTTACACCCCGTGCGAATCACGGTCTCGATTCTCCCGCGATCATAGCCGATCGTTCGTAGCCAACCATGCTGTCACCCGACTATCAAGAATTCGCTAATCGGGGGTCGCCGGCTACCCGTGACAATACCGTGATTTCCGGTCTTGGCACGGGCGAAGTGATCGAAATCACCCCGGCGTTGCTGGATTGCCACGAAAAACAAGCACGAAAGCGGAACTTTCTGCCTGTCGTAGGGCGCAAAACTGCGTTTTGCAACGCGCGCACGTGCCCTTAACGTGAACGCCACCCTGATGGTGCGCGGCGTTCCCGGAGGGATCGTCGCGTCAGCCGGTAATGCTACGGGGTCTTCGCCGACGCAGCCTCTTCGGCGCGCTTGTCGATGACCCTGTCGACCAGGCCGAACTCCTTGGCGTCGCTCGCGGTCAGGAACTTGTCGCGTTCCAGCGCGTCCTCGATCGCCTTGTAGGTCTGGCCGGTGTGCTTCACGTAGATCTCGTTGAGCCGCTTCTTCAGGTTCAGGATTTCCTGGGCGTGCAGCATGATGTCGGTGGCCTGGCCCTGGAAGCCGCCGGAGGGCTGATGCACCATGATGCGCGCGTTCGGCAGCGAGAAGCGCATGTCCTTCTCGCCGGCGGCAAGCAGCAGCGATCCCATCGAGGCGGCCTGGCCCGTGCACAGCGTGGAAACCGGCGGGCGGATGAACTGCATGGTGTCGTAGATCGCGAGGCCCGACGTCACCACGCCGCCCGGCGAGTTGATGTACATCGAGATTTCCTTCTTCGGATTTTCCGCCTCAAGGAACAGAAGCTGCGCGACGATCAGCGTCGACATGCCGTCCTCGACCGGCCCGGTCAGGAAGATGATGCGCTCTTTCAGAAGGCGCGAGAAAATGTCGTAGGCGCGCTCGCCACGGTTGGTCTGCTCGACCACCATGGGCACGAGGTTCATGTAGGTTTCAACCGGATCGCGCATGAGTCACCTAGGGTTTTTAAGAGGCGGACATCGCCAGTCTTGGCTGCCAGTCGGGGCTGGATCTGCCGGAAGGCCGATGGACGTCCCGTGATGCAGGAACTTGGTAGAAGAACTTGGTAGAAGCAGAAGGCGTTACGACAGATATAGCCCAATTCGCGCCTGACAAGTGCGGAGCGAATTAAGGCTTAATCCGTGAGGCAGTTGAAGCTGATTCGTACAAAGAGGCCCAGCCGGCCACCTGGCTAGCTCGACCTCTTCGCTGATCATCCTTAATGGAAGGCTCTCATGGAAGGCTCTCCTGGAGCCCTCAGGCTGCGGTCTTTTCCGCCTCGTCGTCCTTGTAGAGGTCGTCGCGCGAGACCTTCTTCTCGGTCACTTTGGCGAGCTCGAGGATGAAGTCGACGACCTTGTCCTCATAGATCGGTGCACGAAGCTGGGCCAGCGCCTGGGCATTGCTGCGGTAATAGTCCCAGATTTCCTTCTCGCGGCCCGGCATCGAGCGCGCCCGCTCGATCACGGCGCGGCCGACCTCGTCGTCGGTCACGGAGATCTTGTTCTTCTCGCCGATCTCGGAGAGCACGAGGCCGAGCCGCACGCGGCGGTCGGCGATCTTGCGGTACTCTTCCTTCGCCTTGTCTTCGGTGGTGTCCTCGTCGGCAAAGGTCTTGCCGGCGGAATCCATCTCGGCCTTGACCGAGTTCCACATCAGATTGAACTCCTCATCGACCAGCGACGGGGGGGCCTCGAAGCGATGCGCCTCGTCGAGCTGGTCGAGCAGCGCGCGCTTGACGCGCTGGCGCGTTGCGGTCGCGAACTCGGCGACCAGCCGCTCGCGCGCCGCTTCCTTCAGCTTGTCCAGCGATTCGAGGCCGAGCGTCTTGGCGAACTCGTCGTCGATCGCGAGATCCTGCGGCGCCTCGATCAGCGTCGCGGTGGTCTCGAACTCGGCCGGCTGGCCGGCGAGCTTGTCGTTCATGTAGTTCTTCGGGAACGCCACCTTCAGCGTGCGGGTCTCGTTGGCGGCGATGCCGGTGAGCTGCTCTTCGAAGCCGGGGATGAAGGTGTTGGATCCGATCACGACCTGGATGCCCTCGCCGGCGCCGCCCTCGAAGGCTTCGCCGTTGATGGTGCCCTTGAAGCTGATCGTGACGCGGTCGCCCGACTCGGCCTTGGCGCCCTCGTCCTTTGCGGCATAGCCGCGGTTGGAATCAGCGATGCGCTTGATCGCCTCGTCGACGTCGGTGTCGGTGACTTCGGCGACGGGCTTCTCGACCTCGAAGGCCTTGAAGTCGGCGAGTGCGATCGACGGCACCACCTCGATCGCAACCGTGTAGGTCAGATCGGTTTTGCCGTTGAGCAGCTCCTCGACCTCGGCCTGCTCGGTCGGCATGGTGATCTTCGGCTCGGTCGCAAGGCGGAAGCCGCGCTCGGAGAACAGCTGCGTGTTGGTGTCGCGGATGGTCTGGTCGATGGTCTCGGCCATTACCGAGCGGCCATAGACCTTCTTGAGGTGCGTGACCGGCACCTTGCCGGGACGGAAGCCATTGATGCGGACCTTGTCCTTGAGGTCGACGAGCTTGGCACCGGCCTTGGCGTCGAGATCAGACGCGGGAACGCTGATCTTGAACTCGTGCTTCAAACCTTCCGAGAGGGTTTCTGTGACCTGCATGGCGTCCAATCTTCTTCTCGTTCGGCCCCGGCGCGCATGCGTCGGGACGCTGTCATTAATCGATCCAGCGCGAGGCAAACGCCTCAACGCCGGTGGTTCATCGGACCGGCTTCAGGCGGACAAACATCCGCGCGGAAGCAGGTCGCGTAATCCGTGCAAACGCTGAAAGCGCTTGGTGCGGGCGGAGGGACTCGAACCCCCACAACTTTCGTCACTGGAACCTAAATCCAGCGCGTCTACCAGTTCCGCCACGCCCGCGTAAATTTGCATCAAGACCGGCCGCGATGCCGCGGGCGGCGGGCTTATAGCATGTGCCCGCCTGTTCGCAGCAAAAAAATGGCCCGATAGAGGCAGGCTTTAACTAGGCACGACGGCTGGACTTATCCAGCGCGGCGTGGTCCGGATCGCCCATGAAAACGCGGATCTTCGACCCGACGAGGCGCGAGGTTTTGGCCGGGCTTGGAGCCGGCTTGGGAGCCTCTGCGGCCGGGTTGATCGCCGGCGGCGCAGTTCCGGCCGTGACCGCCCAGCTCGCCCTTCAGGCAAGGCCGGCGACGCTGGCTCTGAGGCCGGGGCAGCCGGCTACACCCATCTGGGAGCTGGCCGCCGTAAGCCGTCTTGGAGACGTTCGTCTCAAGCGTGGCGACCGCTGCGAGATGGTATTTCGCAACGACCTGCCTGTGCCGCTTGCTCCAGTCTGGTACGGCCTTAACGGCCCGGCCGCGGCCGACCCGCTTCGAGGACGGGCCCCGACGGCACCGGACGCGACGGAAACATCAATTGTTTCAATCCCAAAGGCCGGAACCCTGCTGGCCGACTTCCGGCTCTTCGAGGACGGCCTGAAGCAGCCCGCGCGCCCGCTTCCGCTCATCGCCACCGAGACCAACCCGGTCGCCGTCGATCGTGACGTGGTCCTCTTGATCGAGGAATGGCGGATGCGGCCGGACGGCACCGCGCTTCCCCCGGGCCGAGACCCCAAGGACACGACCCCGATCTATACAATCAACGGCAAGACTTCATTCGAACTCTCAGCCGTGGCCAATGAGCGGCTGCGTCTGCGCTTTATCAACGGCTCCCAACGATCTGTTCTGGCGATCAAATTGGAAAGCCACGAGGTCCAGGTGGTGGCCCTGGACGGACAGCCGGCTGAGCCGTTCCCGGCCCGCAACGGAGCCCTGGTGCTGGCCCCCGGCGCACGCGCCGACGCCTTTGTGGATGCGGCCACATCGGCCCCATTCCTGCTGCATGACGGCAGGGAGGCGCGCCAGGTCGGCAGCCTGGTGATCTCAGGCAAGCTGGAGCGGCCCGCGCCGCTGTTGCGGCCGCAACCGCTCCCCTTGAACGACCTTCCCGACCGGCTCGATCTGAGAGGCGCCCTGCGGTTCGATGTCGCGCTGGGCGCACCCGACGCCGGGTGGATACGGCCTGCAAATTTCTCGACGTCCTCCGCCCCCGCCTTCCGCGCCAAGGCCGGCCGCACCGTCGTGCTGGCCCTGAAGAACCCGGCACCCGTCGCCGCCGTCTTCCACCTGCACGGCCACCACTTCCGCCTGCTCGACAAGCTCGACGACGGCTGGAAGCCCTACTGGCTCGATACGCTCGCGATCGAACCCGGCCAGACCCAGCGCATCGCGTTCGCTGCGGCCTCCCCCGGGCGATGGCTGATCGAATCCGTCGTAACCGACTGGGCCGCGCCGCGGCTGGTGCGCTGGTACGCGGTGGAGTGAGGCGCGCCGATCAGGCGTGCGGCTTGGCCGTGAGTTCGATTCCGAGCGCCTTCATCACCGCTATCGTCGTTTTGAGCGTCGGATTACCGTTGGTGCTGAACGAGCGATAAAGCTGCTCGCGAGAAAGACCTGTCTCCTTCGCGATTTGCGTCATCCCTTTCGCACGGGCCACGACGCCAAGCGCGTGCGCGATATAAGCCGCATCTTCGGTCTTGAACGCTTCCTCCATGAAGACGGCAATGGCCTCGTCAGACCGGAGGTCTTCGGCCGGATCGTAAGTCGTCAGCTTTTCGCCCATTTCATTCGCTCCACATCTCGGCAAGGCGCTTCGCCGCCTTGATGTCTTTGGCCTGTGTGCTCTTGTCGCCTCCACACAGCAAAACGACGATCGCGTTGCCCCGATTCTCGAAATAGATGCGATAGCCGGGGCCGTAGTGGATACGTAGCTCACTCACTCCATCGCCTACCGGCTCGACGTCGCCCGCATGGCCTTGGGCCAACCGATCCAATCGCGACGCAATCAGCGCTCTGGCACGTTCATCCTTGAGCCGCGATCGCCACTTCCGAAACGTCTCAGTCTGCTTGAGCTCAACCACATGTAGTTTTTAGACTACAACGATTCACGAATCAAGTGGCATACGCATCCAGAGGTACCGAGCGTCGGGCTCGTTCTCCTCGTTCCGCGCTCCGTCGGTTTGCTCGACCAGCGTGAAACCGCGCGCTTCATAGAAGCGCCGCGCCCGCTCGTTGCGCTGAAAGGTCCAGAGCTCCAGCCGTTCGCAGGCCTGCTTGGCGACATCGAGGAGTTCGGTGCCGACGCCGCGCCCTTGAACAGCAGGAAGCACGTAAAGCTGCTCGATCCAGCCGTCACGGAAAGCGATGATCCCGCCCAGTACTTCGCCGTCGAAGCGTCCGCACACGCGGCACGTCGCGAAGACATGCTCGCGGTAGAACCAGCGGTCCTGGTCCGGCGTATGCAGCCCAACGAGCCAGGGCATCGCATGGTCGAATGCAGCCCGGTGAACTTGCGCCGCCGCGCCCATATCGGTGAGCGCGAGTTGCCTCAGCACTAGTACTCGATCCCGAGCGCATTATAGATCCGCCGGTGCACGGCCGGAAGCGTCTCGGTCAGATCTTCCGCAATCAGCCCCGGCCCGGCTTCGCTCCCCGCTTCGCCATGCATCCACACCGCGATGCTGGCGGCTTCGAACGGCGGCACGCCTTGCGCAAGGAGGCCTGCGATGATGCCGGCGAGCACGTCGCCGGCGCCGGCGGTGGCGAGCCAGGGCGGCGCGTTGGCGGCGATGGTGGCGCGGCCGTCGGGCGCGGCGATCGTGGTATCCGGGCCCTTCAGCAGCACGACGGCGCCGGAGCGCTCGGCGGCGGCGCGCACGCGCTCCAGCTTCGAGCGGCCCGGATGTTTGTTGCTGAGGTCCGAGAACAGGCGTGGAAACTCGCCCTCGTGCGGCGTCAGCACCACCGCCATGTCCTGCGACGTCTTGATCGATTCAAACAGCCGCTCGGGATTTGCGGCAAAGCTCGTCAGCGCATCCGCATCGAGCACGACATGCCGCTGCGCGTTAAGCGCGGTGTGGACGAAATCGCTGGTGCGATCGCCGATGCCGGCACCCGGGCCGATCATGCAGGTGTTGTAGCGCTTGTCGCCGAGCAGCTCGCCGAACTCGATTGCGGTATCGACGGGGCGAACCATCACCGCGGTGAGTGCAGCCGCATTGATCGCGAGCGCATCACGCGGCGTGGCCAAAGTCACCAGGCCCGCGCCGGCGCGCAGCGCGCCGCGCGCGGCGAGCCGCGCTGCACCGGTCGCGGCCGCATCGCCCGAGACCGCCAGCACGTGACCTCGCGCATATTTATGGCCGTCGATGCGCGGCACCGGAAAGGCGGCGCCCCAAAAATCCGGGTCGTTCTCGAAGGTCTGCGGCCCGATCTCGTCCAGCACCTGCGCGTCGATGCCGATGTCGGCGACACGCACATGGCCGCAATGCATGCGCCCCGGCAGCAGCAGATGCGCCGGCTTCTTGCGGAAGAAGGTGACGGTCTCGGTGGCGTTCACCGCCACGCCCAGCACGGCCGCGCTGGTGCCGTTGATGCCGCTCGGCAGGTCGACCGCGAGCACCGGCGCCCCGTTGGCGTTGATCGCCTCGATCATCGCGTGCGCCTCGCCGTCGACCGGGCGGCTTAAGCCCGCGCCGAACAGCGCATCGATGATCAGCGCGGGCCTGCCGATCGCCTGCGGGGTGAACGGGAGCACCGGATGCTTCCAGCCCCGCGCGGCCGAGGCCGCATCGCCCTGGAGCTGGTCGCGCTCGCACATCAGGATCACCGAGACCTCGCGGCCCTGGGCGGCGAGCTCGGCGGCTGCGACAAAACCGTCACCGCCATTGTTGCCGGGGCCGGCCACGATCAGGATTGGCCCCTCCTCCACCAGCGCATGGGCGGCCTCCGCGACCGCCTGGCCCGCGCTCAGCATCAGCTTGAAGCCGGGGGTGCCTGCCGCAATACTGAGCTGGTCGGCGCGCTGCATTTCGGCGTTGGTCAGAACTTCCATGCCACTTCCCTGGTCCAAACGCCTTTTCAACAGGCACGCTCCGTGACGGCCCATCCGACGGAGCACCGATCTGCACAGATATTGAACCGCTTGCCTATTTCGTAGTCTGCGGTAATTGTGCGGGTCGGCGCCACCTATCAGAGCTGCACGTTAAAAGGCTGATAACGCTCCAATAATCAGGGCATTTGCAACTTGGCATAGACCCTGCTTTCGCGGAAGCCGCTTCGGTTCGTCGTGCTCACTGGCATTTATCAGGTGTGGCCGGCCGTTGTTGCCGGACTGGTCAGGGATCCCGGCATAGCGAAGACAAGATCGTGCGTTAAGAAAAGCGCATCCTGACGAAGACGTTGCTATTTGTTCGAAAGGCCGGGAGGCGCGCAGTGAAGAAAATCGAAGCCATCATCAAGCCGTTCAAGCTCGACGAGGTGAAGGAAGCGCTTCAGGAAGTCGGCCTTCAGGGCATCACCGTCACCGAGGCCAAGGGTTTCGGCCGCCAGAAGGGTCACGCCGAGCTCTACCGCGGCGCAGAGTACATCGTCGACTTCCTGCCCAAGGTGAAGATCGAGATCGTGATCGGCGACGATCTGGTCGAGCGCGCCATCGACGCGATACGGCGCGCCGCGCAAACCGGGCGCATCGGCGACGGCAAGATCTTCGTCTCCAACATCGAAGAGGCGATCCGCATCCGGACCGGAGAATCCGGGCTGGACGCTATCTGAGCCGGGTGCTATCCCGCATTTTGCGACACTCTGACAAGAAATAGGCTGCTTCGGCGGCCTGATTTCGTTTGTGCGGTCGCGCGCGAACTCGCCAAAAGCGAGAACAATCCTGCTCGAGAATAATCCTTCTCACCTGGAAACCGACCCGCAGAGCCAAAAGGGGTATGCATGAAGACCGCCAAAGACGTCCTGAAATCGATCAAGGACAACGACGTCAAATACGTCGACCTGCGCTTCACCGATCCGCGCGGCAAGTGGCAGCACGTTACGTTCGACATCAGCATGATCGATGAGGACATTTTCGCCGAAGGAACGATGTTCGACGGATCCTCGATCGCCGGCTGGAAGGCGATCAACGAGTCCGACATGTGCCTGATGCCCGATCCGGTGACCGCGACGATCGATCCGTTCTTCGCCGAGACCACCATGGTCATCACCTGCGACGTGCTCGAGCCGACCACCGGCGAGCCCTACAACCGCGACCCCCGCGGCATCGCCAAGAAGGCCGAGGCGATGGTGAAGTCGATGGGCGTGGGCGACACCGTGTTCGTCGGCCCCGAAGCCGAGTTCTTCGTGTTCGACGACGTGCGCTTCTCCGCCAACCCCTACAACACCGGCTTCCGTCTCGACTCCTCTGAGCTGCCGACCAACTCCGACACCGAATATGAAGGCGGCAATCTCGGCCATCGTGTCCGCACCAAGAGCGGCTACTTCCCGGTGCCGCCGCAGGACTCCGTGCAGGACATGCGCTCGGAGATGCTCGGCGCCATGGCCAAGATGGGCGTCAAGGTCGAGAAGCACCATCACGAAGTCGCTTCCGCCCAGCACGAGCTCGGCATGAAGTTCGACACGCTGACGCTGATGGCCGACCACATGCAGATCTACAAATACTGCATCCACCAGGTCGCGCACATCTACGGCAAGACCGCCACCTTCATGCCGAAGCCGGTTTTCGGCGACAACGGCTCGGGCATGCACGTGCACCAGTCGATCTGGAAGGACGGCAAGCCGGTGTTCGCCGGCAACAAGTACGCCGACCTGTCGGAAACCTGCCTCCATTACATCGGCGGCATCATCAGGCATGCCAAGGCGATCAACGCCTTCACCAACCCGTCGACCAACTCCTACAAGCGTCTGGTCCCGGGCTATGAGGCTCCCGTGCTGCTCGCCTATTCCGCGCGCAACCGCTCGGCCTCTTGCCGCATCCCCTACACCGCTTCGCCGAAGGCCAAGCGTGTCGAGGTGCGCTTCCCCGATCCGCTCGCCAATCCCTATCTCGGCTTCGCCGCGATGCTGATGGCGGGCCTCGACGGCATCAAGAACAAGATCGATCCGGGTCCGGCGATGGACAAGGACCTCTACGATCTGCCGAAGGAAGAGCTGAAGCAGATCCCGACGGTGTGCGGCAGCTTGCGCGAGGCGCTCGAAAACCTCGACAAGGATCGCGGCTTCCTGAAGAACGGCGGCGTGTTCGACGACGACTTCATCGACGCTTATATCGAGCTGAAGATGACCGAAGTCGCCCGCTTCGAAATGACCCCGCATCCGGTCGAGTTCGACATGTACTATTCGGGCTGATCAGGCTCGAACAGGACACGACAAGAAGGCGCTCCGCGAGGGGCGCCTTTTCGTTTGGCACGCAGGATAGGCAGCGTCCTTGCGAAACCCATCATCCCGCAATTTGCGATGACGATTGGGGACTTGTGGCTACGGATTGTCCCGCCGCGGCATAAGATGGTCGAACAAGCCCGTCGGCAGGGGAAAGACGACGGTCGAAGACCGTTCGCCCGCGATATCATGCAGGGCCGCGAAGTAACGTAGCTGCATCGCCTGAGGCTCCTGCGCGAGAATCCGGCCGGCTTCGACGAGCTTTTCGGCGGCCTGCTGCTCACCCATCGCATTGATCACCTTGGCCCGCCGCAACCGCTCCGCCTCGGCCTGTTTGGCAATCGCGCGCACCATGGTTTCGTTGATATCGACGTCCTTGATCTCTATGCCGGTCACCTTGATGCCCCAGACGTCGGTCTGCTTGTCGAGTATCTCCTGGATGTCGGCGTTCAACCTGTCGCGTTCGGCAAGCAACTCGTCGAGCTCGTGCTTGCCGAGCACCGAGCGCAGCGTGGTTTGTGCGAGCTGGCTGGTGGCGGCCATGTAATCGCCGACCTTGATGATGGCCCGTTCGGGGTCGACGATGCGGAAGTACAGAACGGCGTTGACCTTGACGGACACGTTGTCCCGCGAAATCACGTCCTGCGGCGGCACGACCTGCACCATCACCCTGAGATCGACCTTTACGAGTTGCTGCACGATCGGAACGAGGATGATGAGGCCCGGGCCCTTCACGCCGGTAAAGCGGCCGAGTGTAAAGATGACGCCACGCTCGTATTCGCGCAGGATTCGAATAGCCTGGGATAGAACCATGATGACAAGCAGCGCTAGTGCGGCATAGGTCAGATATTCCAGCATCATGATGTACCTCCCTCACCTGTTGGTGCGCGCCGGATCAGCAACGTCAGGTCGATGACGTTAGTGACTTCGACTGTCTCGCCGGGCTTGAACGTTTCGGCGCCGCGCGCCTGCCAGCGCTCACCATGGGCGAAGACATGACCTTCGCTCCCGTTCCAGTCGAGAACCTCGGCGGGCAAGCCTCGCATGGCCCGCGCGCCGACCCGTTCAGGAGCCTTGGCGGCGCGCCGAAGCGAACCAAGCACGACGAGCGCAAAGCCGATGAACACTGCCGCAGTGATGCCGATCACCCACCACGACAGGTGGTAGCCCGGCGCCTCGACCCGGAAAAGCATCAGCGCTCCCAGCACGAAAGCGATGATCCCGCCGAGACCGATCACCACGGTCGGGTTGAAGGCTTCGACGGTGAGAAGCACGAGTCCAATCAACATCAGGGCAAGGCCGGCATAATTGATCGGCAGCAAATTGAGGGCATAGAGACCGATCAGCAGGCAGATCGCGCCGACGACTCCCGGGGCGACGGCACCGGGGGATATGAACTCGAAGATCACGCCGTAGATGCCGAGCATCAGGAGAATGAACGCCACGTTCGGATCGGTGATCACCGCCAGGAAGCGGGATATCCATCCGGGGTCGATGGCTTCAACGACGGCATCCTTCGTCGCGAGGCGTTGCGTCTTGCCGCCCGCAACCTCCACCCCACGACCATCGAGCTCTCTGAGCAATTCAGCCTGATCGCGCGCGACGAGATCGATGGCATGGGCCTGTAGCGCGGCATTGGCAGAGAGCGTGGCAGCCTCACGGACCGCCTTCTCGGCCCAGTCCGCATTGCGGTTGCGCAGCTCCGCAAGGCTGCGGATGAGGGCGACCGCATCGTTGGTCGCCTTTGCCGTCATGGCATCCTTCGGCTCGCTTTGCTGGTCGCCGTCCTTCTTGTCCTTGCCGCCCTTGTCCGGGGTACCACTCGGCAGCCCCGGCAGCGGTCCGCCAATCTGCACCGGCGTCGCCGCACCGATATTGGTGCCTGGCGCCATCGCCGCGATGTGGGTCGCATAGAGGATATAGGTCCCCGCGCTCGCCGCGTGGGCGCCGGAGGGAGCGACGTAACCGACGACGGGGATGGGCGAGGCCAGCACATCCGTGATGATCTCGCGCATGCTGGAATTAAGCCCGCCGGGTGTGTTCATTCTCAGAAGCACGACCTCGGCACGCCGTTCGCTTGCCTTGGCGAAAGCCTCCTTCACGTAGCTGGCCGACGCAGGGCCAATGGCCCCATCGATCGAAACAACCAGTGCAAGACGGCCGTTCTCCTTCGCTGAGCTGGGAAGGAGGCAGCAGATCAAAGCCACGGCGCCAATCGCCGCAACGAAAGCCGCCTTCATGGTCCGCACGACAAGGGCTCCCTTGCCGAAGATATGGTGTTCCGTTTCGGAACCTCAATGCCCGGATTCGGGATGAGGGATCACGCGCGTCGTTGTGCAGCGCAATGGCAATGCTATGGCGCAGGTCGGTCGAAAGACTTTTGCTGCCTGCGGTGCAGTCGCGCGGTTCATGAAGCCCGCTCGATATCCGACTTGAGTGCAACCAGGAAGCGCGCGGCTTCGCCGCCCGTCACAACACGATGGTCGAAGGTGAGCGACAACGGCAAAAGACGCCTGACCGCGAGCTGGCCCCGATGCGCGACCGCGCGTTCCGAGATTCGGCCAGCGCCTACGATTGCCGCCTGCGGCGGCACGATGATCAGATTGGCAAACCGGCCTCCGATCATTCCGAAATTCGACAGCGTGATCGTAGCGCCGCGCAGTTCTTCCGGAGGTATCGCGCGCGCGATGGCGTCCGCCCGCAGACGATCGAGGCCGGCCCGCAAGTCGGACACCTCGCGCGCGGCAACATTGCGCAGCACGGGAACAATCAGGCCACCCTCGGTATCGACGGCGATGCCGAGATCGACGCGGTCGATCAGCCGCCGATCTCCCGTACCTGAATTGTACCAAGCATTGAGCGCGGGGGCGGCTTTGCAAGCGGCAGCGATCGCCCGCGCGAGGCGGATCGTCACGTCCTCGCCCTGCCGCCAATCGTCGATGTCGGCTTCATCGGTGACAGTGGCGGGGACGATCTCGGCATGGGATGCCGCCATGCGTTGCGCCATCGCGCGCCGCATCCCGCGCAGCGGCTCGGCAGGTCCCGTGTCGGACGTGACCTTCGCAGCCCGCTCGACATCGGCCCGCGTAATGGTACCGCCGGGACCGGTGCCCTCGACGAGCTCGAGCGCGAGGCCGAGCTTTTGCGCCAGCGCGCGTACCGCGGGGAACACCTGCGGTCCGGCCGGTCGTGCAGTAGCGATCGTTGCCGCCCGCGCGGCCTCGTCGCCGCCGAGCTCGCCAACGATGGTGCCCGTGTCCTGTTCGGCGCCCTCGGCAAATTCGACGAGCGGCATGCCGACCTTCACGATATCGCCCTTGGTGCCAAACACGCGCGCGATGCGTCCGCTCGACGGCGACGGAATCTCGACGACCGCCTTGTCGGTCTCGACGGAAAGGAGCGGCTGATCGGTGACGACGTGATCGCCTTCGCCGACATACCAGCTCACGATCTCCGCCTCCTCGAGTCCCTCTCCAAGATCCGGCAGCGTGAACTGGCGCATGAGCCAAAATTCCGTTGATGTCTAGGTGAACTGGCAGACCCCGCGGGCGGCGGTCACGATGCGTTCGACCGAAGGCATATAGTATTGCTCGAGGCGAGCCATCGGGACGATGGTGTCGTAGCCCGCAACGCGGGTGACAGGCGCAAGCAGCGACGACAAGCGGCGTTCGGCGATCGTCGCGGCGATCTCGGCGCCAAATCCGCCGGTGCGTGCCGCCTCGTGTACGATGACGCAGCGCCCGGTCTTTGCGACCGAACCGAGCACGGTGTCTTCATCATAGGGTTTTAGCGTTGCGAGATCGATGACCTCGGCGGAGATGTCCTCACGAGACAGCGCATCGGCCGCGGCCAGGGTCTCCTTCAGCATCGCACCCCAGCTGATCAGCGTGAGGTCTCGGCCTTCCCGCAAGACAAAAGCGACATCCAGCGGCAAGGCTTCGCCATTGTCCTCCACCTCGCCTTTGGCCGCGCGGTACAGGCGCGTCGGCTCCAGAAACACCACCGGATCGGGATCGCGGATGGCGGCAAGCAGAAGTCCATAGGCGCGTTCCGGCGACGACGGCATGACCACGCGCAAGCCGGGAATATGGGCGAGCATCGCCTCGGTGCTCTCGGAATGATGCTCGGGCGCTCGGATGCCGGCGCCGTGCGGCGTGCGCAGAACCATTGGACAGGTGAGCCGTCCCTGCGTCCGGTTGCGCAATCGCGAGGCGTGATTCACCAACTGGTCGAGACAAGGGTAAATGAACCCCATGAACTGGATCTCGCCCACGGGCTTCAGCCCCTGCGCGGCCATGCCGACGCAGAGCCCGCTGATCAGCAGTTCGGCAAGTGGCGTGTCGAGGACGCGCTCCGGTCCAAAGCGCTTTTGCAGGCCTGCGGTAGCGCGGAATACGCCTCCATTGACGCCCACATCTTCGCCAAGCACAACAACGTCTGGATCATCCTGCATCGCGCGTCCGAGCGCCAGATTGATGGCTTCCACCAACGTCGCCTCAGGCATCGTGCTCTCCTGCGAGTTCGCGGCGCTGCGCGGCATAGACCTCGGGCAGGTCGGCATAGAGGTGATCGAACATCGTTTCCGGGCGGCGCGGTGCGGTTGCCAGATAGCGTTCGGCCGCCGCCTCGACGTGCTCATGGCATTGGGCCGCGAGCCGCTGCTCCTCTGCCTTGCCCCACATCTTCTGGGCGACGAGATAGGCCCGCAGCCGCGCGATCGGCTCTTCCTTCCAACGCGCCTGGACTTCCTCGGCCGAACGGTAGCGCGCTGCGTCGTCGGAGGTCGTATGATCACCGAGCCGGTAGGTGACCGCCTCGATGAAGCGAGGACCATTGCCGTCGCGGGCGGCGGCGATCGCCTCGTCGGCAGCGGCTCGCATCGCCACCACGTCGTTCCCGTCGACCTGCTCACCGGCGAAGCCTGCGGCGATCGCCTTTTGGGCCAGCGTTTCGCAAGCCGTCTGCAGACGTAGTGGTACCGAGATGGCCCATTGATTGTTGGCCACCACAAAAACTAGCGGCAATCTGTGCACGCCGGCAAAGTTCATCGCTTCGTAAACGTCGCCTTTCGAAGTGGCGCCATCGCCGAACAGGCAGACGGCGACGCGCGGTTCCTTGCGAAGCTTGAGGGCATAGGCGACACCGGCGGCATGCGGCGCCTGGGAGCCGACCGGGACACAGAATGGGAAATCGTGAACCGGTCCTGAAAACCGGTTGCCGCGCTCGTCGCCGCCCCAGAACAGGAGGATCTCCTCCAGTTTGACGCCACGCCAGAGCAGCGCACCGTTGTCGCGATAGGACGGCAACAGCACGTCGTCCTCCCGCATCGCACTGGCTATCCCGACCGACACAGCCTCCTGGCCGAGCGAAACGGCGTAAGTCCCAAGCCGGCCGGTGCGCTGCAACGCAACAGCCTTCCGGTCGAACAGGCGCAGCAACACCATCGACCGGTAAAGCGCAACCAGAAGCTTGGCGTCGGAGGCGAAGGCAGGCAGCGGCCGCTGGATCGAGCCGTCTGGCGCGAGGTAGTTGCGACGACGTACCTCGAAGCGCGCGATGATGGGAAGGTCCTGGTTTACCCTTCGGCTGGCCACGCTCTCACTCCCGGAGCGATTGTGCCTTCTACAACTCAGTCAGGTGGCGTTTGTGCCGACACGATGCAATACCACTGGAGGATTAGCTCCGGCACGCCTGATCGCTGCTGCACCGCCACTTTGGTGACGATCGATCCATACGATCATGGAAACGCGGTCGTAACGGAGGTATAGGAGACCATGGCAAATGGTCAGGTTGTGCTGGTGACAACTGAACCTTTGGGCGGCGGCGCGCCCATCCGCTCGGTTTTCTTTGTGGCTGAAGGAGATCCGGCAAGGGCCACCGCGATCATCGCAGCCATGATGGCCCCGAATGAGCGGGTCGAAGCATATGGACCGCTTCCGGAAGTCGCCGTTAAGGCGCTCGGACTAAGACCCGGCGACTTCACGCAGGGCTGACGCACAGTCAACCGCCAGGGATCGCAGCCTCAAGAGCGGTTCGAACGATCGCTCAGGATCCCGCCCTGCTCATCAAACGGGGTGCGCCTTCCCGCCCACGATGCGCGCTACGCCGTCGCCCGCTGCCGTGCCAAGAGCGCCTCGCCGAAGGCCTGAAAAATCTTGCGATTGACCGGATTGCGCTGCGGGTCGTATTCGGCGTGCCATTGCACGCCGAGCGCAAAGGTCTTGGCTTCCGCGATGCGGATGGCCTCGATGGTGCCGTCCTCGGCGATGCCCTCGATCAGCACGCGCTTGCCGGGCTCGAGAATGCCCTGGCCGTGCAGCGAATTGACCCTGATCTTCTCGCAGCCGAGCAATTCTGCGAACGCACCGCCCGGCGTCAGATCGACGTCGTGACGATCAGCGAACACCACGGTCGGATCGGGATGGATCTCGCCGTTCTCGAGCCGGGGCATGCGATGATTCATGCGGCCGGGGATTTCGCGGATCTCGGGATGCAGCGAGCCGCCGAAGGCGACGTTCATCTCCTGCAGCCCCCGGCAGATGCCGAACAGCGGGATGCCGCGGGACACGCAAGCGACCGAAAGCGCCAGTGCCACCTCGTCGCGGTGGATGTCGTAGGGCTCGTGCCGCTCACACGGGTCGACATTGAAGCGGGTCGGATGGACGTTGGCGCGGGCGCCGGTGAGCACGATGCCGTCGACGGTGTCGAGCAGCGCCGCGATATCGGTGATGTCGGGCGCTCCCGCGAACATCACCGGCAGGCCGCCGGAGACCTCGGCCACCGCACGCAAATTGCGTTCGCCGACCATCTGGACCTGAAATCGATTTTCGACGCGATGGGCATTCCCGATCACGCCGACGACCGGCTTTCTCATCTCCCGTTCCGACCTCTCCAGTAAGAAGATTCTCCAAACATGCCCTTGGGGTGGAACAAATTCAACAGACGGCTTCGCGGGACGGCAATGCTATTTTCGCGCAAATGGCCGGCCGGAGGACGGGCGTGGCCCCCTTTCGCAACCGCCGCGTTGGCCCGCGAGGCCAAGGACGCGTCAAATCGCGCCAGAGCCCGGCTTGATCCCCGACGGGATTTCACGAAAGAGTGCCCCGCCCGCCGCCCACGAAAAGGACCCGATGTGACCATTCCCGCGGATGAACGGCCCCGGACCCGCACCGATCTGGCCTGGTCGATCTCGGTCGGGGGCATCGGCGTCGTGCTGTTCACGGCAATGCTGGTCTTCACCTGGTATTTTGCCGCCACCCTGCTCCTGATCTTCACCGGCATGCTGCTCGGCGTCGGCCTCAACGCGCTGACCAACGCGCTTGGCCGCCGCGTGCACCTGCCGCATGCGGTCCGGCTCGCGATCGTCTGCACCGCGCTGGCTGTCATGCTCGGCGGCGTTGCCTATCTCGGCGGCGCCACCATCGCCGAGCAGGCCTCACTGCTGAGCAAGACCATCAAGTCGCAGATCACCAACGTCAGGTCGTTCCTCGAAAACCACGGCCTCGACACCAGCTTCTTCGATCTCGGCAATACAGCGGCTGATTCCTCCGCCAATGCGCCCCCGGACGCGACGCCCTCACCTGGAACGGCATCGCGTGGTCCGTTGCCCGGCGCCGGCGCCCTCGCCTCGAGTGGCGGGGCGATCGTGAGCCAGACGTTCAAGCTGCTGCTTGGCGCCATCCACGGTGTGGGAAACATCTTCATCGTGTTGTTCCTGGGGCTGGCCTTTGCCGCCCAGCCCGCCGTCTATCACGACGGCCTGCTGTTCCTGGCGCCGGCCCGGCATCGCAGCCGCGTCACCCTGGTCATCGACCGCATCAGCGAGACATTGGAGCGCTGGCTGATCGCGCAGATCACCGTCATGCTCGCGGTCGGCGTGGTGACCTGGATCGGGCTCGCCGTCATCGGCATCCCCGGCTCGTTCATCCTGGGAATCCAGGCGGGCCTTCTCGCCTTCATCCCGACCGTCGGCGCCATCATCGCCGGCGTCGTCGTCGTGCTGGCGAGCCTCGCCTCGGGCTGGATTCCGGCGCTGTCGGCCTTTCTGCTCTTCATGGGCGTGCACGCCATGGAGAGCTATGTGCTGACGCCGATCCTCCAGCGGCAGGCATTGGACATCCCGCCGGCGACGCTGTTCGCGTTCCAGATCCTGCTCGGCGTCGTGTTCGGAATCTGGGGCCTGGCGCTGGCGCTGCCGCTGGTCGCCATCGCCAAGGTCATGATCGACCATTTCAAGGCGTATGAGGCGCCGCCTTTGGCGGAGGCGGCCTGACCCGCATCAGGTGGTGAGCACGGTCTCGGTGTGCTCGACCTCCGGGGGCGACGCAAAATACTGGCCGACGAGGCCGCGCCATTCGGTGAAATTCTCCGAGCCGCGGAAGTCGACGGTGTGGTTCTCCAGCGTCTCCCATTTCACCATCAGCCGGTAGCGCTGCGGCTTCTCGATCGACTTGTGCAGCTCGAAACCATGAAAACCCTTGGAGCGGCCGAAAGCTGCCTTGGCCTTGGCGACGGCGGCCTCAAAGTCCTTCTCGCTGCCCGGCTTGACGTCGATTTGCGCGATCTCGGTGATCATCTGTTTCCACCCATTTTTGTTCGACGGGCGTGTCTAGCGCAGCCGGCGACAAAGAAAAAGGCGCCGAAACGGCGCCCTGCCCGGTGCAAAAATGCAGATCACTCAGGCGAGCAGCAGAACGGTGCCCGCCACCATGAGCGCACAACCGGCAAACAGCGCGAGCGGCCAGTAGTTGCGACCTTGCGTATAGCGTCCCTGGGCGCGGCGCTCGGTGATCAGCGCGCTCTCGTATTCGTCCGCGGTGGAGAACAGGCAGGCGAAACCGCCGCGTGCCGAGGCCGCAGCGGCTTCGAGCGACATCAGGGCAACCTGCGGATTCTGTCGACGGATCGATTCCATGACCGCAATGGTAGGGATCGAATGGTAAACAGGGGATTACCGCAAGGCCTCCATTGCCTAGGCTGTCGCCGGCTGCGGCCGCGACACGCCGATCCGCGCGGCGCTCTGGCGGCGCCAGTTCTCCAGCGACAGTGGCAGCTCCTCCGCCGCCTCGACGCGGTTACGGCCGCCGCGCTTGGCCTGGTAGAGCGCGGTGTCGGCCGACGCCAGCAGCACTTCGAGCTCGGTGCCGGCCGGACCGCCGGCGACGCCGATGCTGACGGTGGTATCGACCGGGCCTTCATCGACCACGACGCCGGAGGTCTCGAACGCCTCGCGCACGCGCTCGGCGACCAGCACGCCCTCCTCCAGCGAACACGGCAGCAGCGCCGCGAACTCCTCGCCGCCGATGCGGCCCGACATGTCGGTCATGCGCAGATTGCTGACGACGACGGTCGAGAACAGCTTCAGCATCTCGTCGCCGGCGGGATGGCCGAAGCGATCGTTGATCGACTTGAAATGGTCGATGTCGAAGATCATCACGGTCACCGGGCGGCCGGCCTTGGCCTCGCGCTCGATCACGCGGCCGCAGGCCTCCGAGAAGCCGCGGCGGTTGAGCATGCCGGTTAGCGGATCGGTCGACGCGGCAGTCCGGTGCGCGGTGACCGTGCGTTCGGACACCAGCATGAAGATCACGAACACGGTGCCGACGGCATAGAGCACGAGCTCGACCGCGAACACGGTGACCCAGATGCTGGTGGAAAAGCCGGCATCGTTCGGGCGCAGGAAGCTGCCAAGCACGATCGGCAGCATCAAGACGCAGCCGTGCATCACCGGGACCACGAAGGCCGGCCAGCGCCGTTGCAGGCTCTTGCGCCGCTCGACCCAGAGTTCGCTCGCGGTCAGCGCCGCATAGACCGAGACGATGCCGGCGCCGACGATCATGCGCAGCATGGACGCGGCGGGATCGAGCAGCGTGGCGGCAGCGGCCCAGGCCAGCGCGCCGACCAGGAGACCCGGCCAGTTCGGCTTGCGGCCGTGGAAGACGCGCGCTGCATTCCACACCATGCCGCAGGCGACGAAGCCGACCGCGTTCAGCGCGAGGTAAAGATGCGGGCCCAGCTTGTCGCCGGCCGCAGTCCAGAGCGCCACGGAAGCGGCGCCGAGGAGATACGCGGTGCCCCACCATTTCAACGCAGGGCTGTTCTCCTGCCTTCCGAAAAACACCATCATGGCGCCGAGCAGTGCGGCAACCATGGTCGCGACCAAATAGAGCGTGATGCTATCGAGCGACGTCATGTCGGCCCCCTCTTAGACATAGCAGTTACGCGATCGGCCCAGCCGATTTGCGCGCCCTTCCAAATGCGACGCTATGTCCCGCGAGTTCCATTCAGGTTTTCATGCGGACCCAAGTTTTCAGGAAACACGCCATCAATTTGCATACAAACGAACAGCAAAAAGGGCGCTGAAATCAGCGCCCTTTTGCATCTCATTGAAGCCGCTTTCGCGACGAATGTGACCGAAGCGATTAACGCTTCGAGAACTGGAAGGACCGGCGGGCCTTGGCCTTGCCGTACTTCTTGCGCTCGACCACGCGGGAGTCGCGGGTAAGGAAGCCGCCCTTCTTGAGCACGGTGCGCAGCTCCGGCTCGAAATAGGTCAGCGCCTTGGAGATGCCGTGACGGACCGCGCCGGCCTGGCCGGAGAGGCCGCCGCCGGCGACGGTGCAGATCACGTCGTACTGGCCGGAACGCGCGGCCACGGAGAAGGGCTGCTCGATCATCATGCGCAGCACGGGACGGGCGAAATAGACCTCGACCTCGCGCGCGTTGACGGTGACCTTGCCGGCGCCCGGCTTGATCCAGACGCGGGCGACCGCGTCCTTGCGCTTGCCGGTGGCATAGGCGCGGTTGAACTTGTCGACCTTCTTCTCGTGCTTGGGCGCGTCGGGCGCGGCCGCAGTCTTGAGCTGCGAGAGCTGGTCGAGCGACTGGATGGATTCGGCCATGTTATGCGGCCCTCGTGTTCTTGCGGTTCAACTTGGCGATGTCGATCTTTTCGGGCGTCTGGGCCTCGTGCGGATGATCGGCGCCGCCATAGACGCGGAGGTTGCCCATCTGCACGCGACCGAGCGGACCACGCGGGATCATGCGCTCGACGGCCTTCTCGAGCACGCGCTCGGGATGCTTGCCCTCGAGGATCTGGCGCGCGGTGCGCTCCTTGATGTGGCCGACATAACCGGTGTGCTTGTAATAGGTCTTCTGCTCGCGCTTGCGGCCGGTGAGAACCGCATGCTGCGCGTTGATGATGATGACGTTGTCGCCGCAATCAACGTGCGGGGTGTAGGTCGGGAGGTGCTTGCCGCGCAGGCGCATGGCGACGATGGTGGCGAGACGGCCGACGACCAGACCCTTGGCGTCGATCAATACCCACTTCTTCGTCACCTCAGCCGGCTTTGCCGAAAAGGTTTTCATGTCAGAGTTTCCGTGGACGGGGAGCATCGGCGCGAACACCGCACCGGACTGGGCGGTTTTCTAGAGAACAGAGGCGCCACGGTCAATGCCCAAAGGTGGAATTTACATGTTCAATATCAATGGCTTAAAAATATGGTATTAAAATACCTGCGAAAAGTTCAAACGTTTGGAATGGAATAGGTCGAGGTGACATGGGCGATCGGATCGGGCGAGGTGCCGGACAACAGGTTCACCTCTCCGACCGCCAGCCGCTTGCCGAGCTTGAGCAGCCGCGCCTCCGCCAGCACGTCCTGCCCGGGCTGGCCCTTGCGCAGGAAATTGATGTTGAGATTGGTGGTGACCGCGAGCCCGATCGGCCCGATCGCCGACAGAAGCACCACGTACATCGCGAAATCGGCCAGTGCCATCAGCGTCGGCCCCGACACGGTTCCACCCGGCCGCAGCATCCTTTCGCTATAGCGCTGGCGCAGCAGCGAGGTCTGGCCGTCGGCGCTTTCGATGGCGATGTCGTCGCCGCTGAAGGCCTGGGGAAACTCCCCGCGGAGAAACTGCTCGAGCTCCGCCACGCTCATTTTCGCTAACGCCATGCTACGCTTCACCTCTCGCTTCACTTGCACTGTTACAATAGGTTATCTGCATCATCCAATTGCAATAATCCAACTGGAAACGCTTCAATGTCCGTCGAG
>NZ_JARVWW010000039.1 GCF_029846715.1 Bradyrhizobium nivariense | reverse complement strand
ACCGCAACACTTACACCAACACATTGCTGCGCAAGGAAGGGATCGAGGTCATCACCATCGTCGGTGCGGAGTTGGGGCGTGGCCGGGGAGGCGGCCATTGCATGACCTGCCCGATCACCAGGGACGCCGTAGATTATTAGGCGACCGGGAGGCGGGTTCGGCCTTGAAGCCAGCGCGTTCCGGCGTTCCAGCTGTTTGCTGGCAGCGCGGGGAGAGGGTCCGGCGGCCGCGACGTGTCGGCTCAATCACAGATTTATCGTCCTATCGTCGACACGCCACACTCATCGCCAAAGCTAAGGCGGTTCCTGGTGTACGCAGAAGCCATCGGGGACAGCCATGCGCGCGCCTACGGTTCTTTGGCTGGTCGTTGGATTATTGGGAGCAAGCACCGCGTGGGCAGCGGCGCGCGTGCGGCCGGTGCCATGGTGCCCGAGAACGGCTGCACGCTTCTCGGAAACCGCTGATTGAGTAATAAGGAAGACTTGTCCGCTTAAGCAGTTCGTGAATCCTGTTTGTAGCACTTTTAGCATCTGTCGCATCTTATTCGAGTTGAATGCCGCAAAGTCTGGCACAAACTGCATACTTGATCCCTTCCACGGCCCACCCTCACGAATTCGAGAGTTTATTCTGGGGCGACTACTACCTCTGGCACGGTCAACCAGACGGTGTATATTTGACCAACCCTAGGGGCGACCGTACTCAGATCCAGGCGATGGATGCCTTGCCCGCGGGGCAGGACGGCGACTCTCGATATTGAGCTTCAATGTCGGGCGTAACCGCAGCAGAGTGAGTGCGTACCGTGAAGCCCCATAGCTTTCCCGCCTCCGATTCAGTTCGAACCAGCGGCACGGGATGGTTGCAGCTTGGTTTCGAAGAAGCCAGTGACCGCCTGTACTGGATGTGCTCAGCCGACTTTCTCTTCGTAGTGCGCCCTTCGCTTGGCGGACGCTTCGTCTATGAGACGGTTAATCCGGCTTTCGAGTCGCGTCTCGGCATCTCGGCCGACGACATCCGGGAACTGGATGTCTCCAACTGCTTGAGCAGCTACGACGCCGGACCCGTCTGCCAAGCCCTACGCGCTTGTCTCGCCGAAGAGAAGGAGGTCAGGGTTCGCCATCGCCTGGCGTTTGGCGGCCAACGGCAGAATATGGAGACGACGATCGTTCCGGTCGTGGACCCCGCGGCCGGTGGTGTGGCCCGGCTGATCGGCAGCCATCATGTCGCCCACATTGGTCCGTTCGAGGAAGCGCCCAGACCGCTGGACGACGCACACGTCAACGTCAATTTGGCAGCCATTCAGGAGGAAATCCAGAAGCGGATTGCTTCCGATCTCCATGATTCGACATGTCAGCATTTGATTGCGGCGAGCCTCGGTCTCATGCAGATCCGACGCAGCATGAGCGATCCGATCAGCGCCGAGCGGCTCTGCGATGAGATCGATGCGTCGATCGACGAGGCGCTCAGGGAAATCCGTGCCTTTTCCTATCTGCTGCATCCCCGCAATCTGACCGACGATGGGCTCAAGGCCGCAATCGAGAATTACGCGGATGGATTTGCGGCTCGCACCTCGTTGCACGTCACGACCAGGATCGTGCCCGACATCGATCGGCTGCCTTATGAGAAGCAGCGCGCGTTGCTCCGGATCGTCCAGGAAGCACTCACGAACATCTTCCGCCATGCGCAAGCGACGGAAGTGAGCATCGTCATTGACGCGACCGACAGCCACTTTCGACTGATGGTCAACGACAATGGGCGGGGGCTTCGCGCCGACTACGGCAAGCAAGGTGCAAAGGCAACATCCAACGGCGTCGGAATTCCGGCGATGAGGGCAAGGCTCGAGCAGATTGGAGGGGCGCTGGACATCAGCTCCGATCCGGCAACACAGCGGTCCGGTACCATCTTGCGCGCAGTGCTTCCGCGTGGGCTGGCAACGAACGGGCGTAGCCGGCGAAAGGCCACTACCTCCGTGAGGGCCCACGCAGGAACCCAATGAGAAGAAGAAGATTTACCGGTGGCGGGTGGCTGCCGTGTAACGACATTGGAGTGCTCTGCCATGAAACGAATTCTTATCGCGGATGATCACGAAGCGGTACGATCGGGTTTGCGAGCGGTGCTCGAACAGCGGGCGGATTGGGAAGTGGTTGCCGAGGCGAACGACGGCAGCAAGGCGCTGACCGCGGCAATCGAAAGCCGGCCCCATGTGGCCATCGTCGACTTCTCCATGCCGCGGATGACCGGAGTGGAGGTTGCGCGGCGGATCAGGGAATTTCCGCTGCAGACAGAGGTTTTGATCTTCACGGTGCACAAGTCCAGTCTGCTCGCGCAGCAGGCGTTTGAGGCTGGTGCAGGAGCGTTTCTGACCAAATCGGACGCGAACACATTGCTGCTGGCGGCCGTCGATGCACTTCTGGCGCACAGGCGGTTCTGTAGCGAAAGCTGTCGGAACGAGCTGGATCACGGCGGCGGCGGCGCAGATGGACGCCGCGGGCTTACGCCACGCGAGCAGCTTGTGGTCAAACTGGTGGCTGAGGGCTACAGCAACAAAGGCATCAGCGCGATCCTGAACCTCAGCGTCAAGACGACGGAGGCACATCGAGCGGCTGCGATGCGCAAGCTGGATGTGAACTCAACCGCAGGCCTGGTCCGGTACGCCGTTCGGGCGCAACTGGTTGGGGCGTGATAGCGCGTCGACCTGTGGAATCTTCTTGAGGGGAGCCTGTCGGTACATTCGCCGAGGCAGTTCAGGGTTTTGCAGGATGGCGCTTCGAACCGAGATACGCACGATCGATTGACCTTGCTGGTCCGAGCGTCTCCATCGGTTGCGGTCGGAAACGAGAACGACGCTATGAAACGCATCTTGATTGCGGATGATCATGCAGTCGTGCGCTCAGGTCTTCGCGCGATTGTTGAAGCGCAGTCCAACTGGATCGTCACCGGCGAAGCGACGAATGGTGAACAAGCCGTCGGTTTGGCCCTGGAGACGAGGTCGGACATCGTGATCGTCGACTACTCGATGCCGCTGATGAACGGGTTGGAGGTTAGCCGCCGGCTGAAGGCACTTGATCAGCATACGGAGGTGCTGATCCTGACGATGCATGAGGACGAGGATCTGCTGACTGAAGCTATTCTAGCGGGCGTCCGCGGTTTCTTGTTCAAGTCGGATGCCAAGAAGCATCTGATTTCCGCTATTGAGGCGCTGCTCGACGGCAGGCCCTACTTCACGAGTGCCCTGGTGGAGAAGCTGCTCCACGACTATCAGGTCAACAAGCAGGGCAGGTCGGACATGCTGCTAACCTCGCGCGAGCAGAGCGTCGTCCAGTTGATTGCAGAAGGGCATACCAATAGATCTATAAGTGACCTGTTGAAGTTGAGCGTGAAGACCGTCGAGACCCATCGTGCGTCGGCTATGCGCAAGCTCGGGATGTCATCCACGGCGGAACTGGTCCGCTATGCTATTCGGAAGAAACTGGTTGCGCCCTGAGGGATTCCGCCGTTGTCCTGGATGCCCGAGTTTGCAGCTGCCTGTCGGCCTGGGCTGTTTCGTGCTATTCCATTCGCAGACTAATCCAATGTGAAGTGGCTGTTCACACAGTCTTGAGCCGTCGCATCATTTACGCCGAATCTTGATCAGGTGCCGGTCGCGCCGGACTAGCCTTGCCCGGTATTGCTCTCCCTGTTCGCGCCGGCGTTTCCATTTGGATTGACGCGACGCGCGTTCCCGGGTTTTATCGGGCCGTCCGCTGGGAACAGGATCAACGGGCAGTCCGAATTTTCGGGAGCGATCTATTCGAGCTAAGAGCCAAGTCTCGATTGCTGGGCAACTGCGGCTGTTCAGTCCGGTGACAAAGAAGGATTGAATTTCTGGAACGTCAACACTATCGCTTTTCTGTGGCACCCATGATGGATTGGAGCGACCGGCATTGCCGGGTGTTCCACCGTCACCTGACGAGGCGGGCGCTGCTCTATACGGAAATGCTGACCACTGGCGCCATCATTCATGGTGACCGGGGGCGGCTGCTTGGGTTCGACGTGGTCGAGCACCCGGTGGCGCTTCAGCTCGGCGGGTCGGATCCGCGCGAGCTGGCGCTGGCGGCGCGGATCGGCGAGGAGTTCGGTTATGACGAGATCAACCTCAATGTCGGCTGCCCCTCCGACCGCGTGAAGGACGGCCGTTTCGGCGCTTGCCTCATGGCGGAGCCTGATCTCGTGGCGAGATGCGTCGAGGCGATGAAGCGTGCGGTTGCCGTACCCGTTACCGTGAAGTGCCGCATCGGCATCGACGACCAGGATCCGGAAGTCGCGCTCGACCAGCTTGCGCGCACAGTGGTCGCGTCCGGCTGCGATGCGCTGATCGTGCATGCCCGGAAAGCATGGCTAAACGGTTTGTCGCCGAAGGAGAATCGTGACATTCCGCCGCTCGACTATGATCGCGTCTATCGCCTCAAGCGCGCGATGCCTGATGTGCCCGTCATCATCAACGGGGGCATCCCAGGCATCGACGAAGCAAAAGCACATCTCGATCACGTTGACGGCGTGATGCTCGGACGGGCCGCCTATCAGGAGCCATGGCGGATGCTCTCGGTCGATCAGGACATTTTTGGCGAGCCCGCGCCGCATGCCTCCATGCAGGATGCGCTCGAGGCGATGATGCCCTATATCGAGCAGCAGCTCGCGCGCGGCACGCGGCTGCACTCCATGACGCGGCATTTCGTCGGCGCATTCCACGCCGTTCCCGGCGCCCGCGCCTTCCGCCGCCATCTTGCCGAGCAGGGGGTGAAGCCGGGCGCCGGCCTCGATGTGCTGCGCGATGCGATCGCGCGTGTCGGTGCGCGCGCGCCGGTGGAGGTGGCAGCCTAACCGTAGTCACACGAAGAGCCGGATCGCAATATCCGGCTCTTGCGTGATCCGCCTCAGCGGAGCAGATCGAAATGATAGTTCACGTCGACGCGGAAGGTGTGGAATTTGGCGGCGTTCCAGTCCGGCAAATCGTCGTGCTTGACGCAAATGCCACACTGGCGCGCTTTCGCGGCGCGCCGCCTGATGTTGCGGCCGGGGCGGATGGCAGCCCGCGTCATCGCGTCTGTCGGCCGTGGCGGCATAGCTCTCGTGGGGAGTCTAGTCGACCGCCATGCGCGGGCGGCGGTGACCGGTCTGGAGCTCTGGATAGCCTGTGAGCATCAGCTTGTCGGCGCGCACGCCCCAGCTCTCCAGCCGGTCGAGGAAGCTCATGCCGAGCAGATTGGTCTTCATCTGCCCGCGTTGCACGATGAGGGCTGGCACCGATTTCTCGACGAGGTGGCCGACGGAGAGGCGGTCGATCGTGAGGCGGGCCGCCTTGGTATGGCCGCCCGCGGTTTCGAGATCGACGTCGTATTCGAGCATCTCGAGCGGCAGTCCGATCGCCTTCGCGGTTTCCCAGGTCAGCACCACCGAGGTCGCGCCGGTGTCGATCACCATCGGTGCGGCCACGCCGTTGATCTTCGCGCGCAGCGCGAATTCGCCGCCCTGGCCGCGCTGGATCTGTACGGCGGGGGCAGGCGATGCGATCTGTGTGCGGAAGATGTGCGAAACCTTGCTGCTCGCGCGCGCGATCTGGTCGGAATCGCCGTAGGCGACGACGGCACCTGCGGTGCCGGCGAGCATGATGAGAACGAGCAGGAAGCGGATCATTGCGCACCTCCGGATGCGCGCAGGCCGGTCAAGTGCGTTTCGGCGATCCCGCGACGGCCGCAAGTCCAGCCTGATTCATACGCGTGGGCAGCCGCGCCATGACCGCTAGCCGTTCCGCGCTTTCCATGGCGTGCCAGCGCGCGATCTCCGGCAAGGTGCGTCCGCAGCCGAAGCACAGTTTTGTCTTGGGATCGATCATGCAGATGGCCACGCACGGCGTTTCTTTGCTCATTCGGGCATAGTGGGGGATGGTCGGCCATGTCTGCAAGCATCTCGTTACAAGCCTGTACCTGCGCTCATGATCGGCTTGTGGCGAGGCCTGCGCTTCTCGTCCGCCACCGCGGAACTCTCCGGCTGGAGCGGCGGAGAATCATCCGACATCGGCGCCAGCGCGCTCATCACGCGCTCCGGCGGGAAGGTGACGATCACTTCGGTGCCGATGCGCAGCTTCGATTTCAGCGTGAATGTACCGCCATGCAGGTCGATCAGATTTTTGGCGATCGGCAGGCCGAGACCCGCGCCCTGTTCAGCCGATTTGATCGAGTTGGAGCCTTGGCCGAACGAGGCGAGCACGACAGGGATCTCGTCCTCGGGAATGCCGGAGCCGGAATCCTTCACCGAGAGATATTGTCCGCCCGAGGCGGTCCAGCCGGCCTTGAGCCAGATCTCGCCACCCTGCGGGGTGAACTTGATCGAGTTGGAGAGCAGATTGAGCATGACCTGGCGGATCGCGCGCTCGTCGGCCCAGAGCCGCGGCATTGCCTGCTCGAACACCTCGTGGATGGTGATGCCGCGGCTCGAGGCGCGCAGCTTCATCAAATGATGGCAGTCGGCGACAATGCCGACCAGCGAGACCGCTTCCTCGTTGAGCTCGTAACGGCCGGCCTCGATTCGCGACAGATCGAGGATCTCGTTGATGAGGTTGAGCAGGTGGACGCCGGAATTATGGATGTCGCCCGAATATTCCTTGTAGACGGCGACCTGATGCGCGCCGAAGATTTCGCTCTTCATCACCTCGGAGAAGCCGAGGATGGCGTTCAGCGGCGTGCGCAGTTCGTGGCTCATCTGCGCAAGAAAGCGCGACTTGGCGACGTTGGCGGATTCAGCGCGGTGACGGGCTTCGTCCGAGATCGCCTTGGCCTGTTCGAGCTCGCCGATCAGCGCGTCCTTCTCGGCGCGCGCCTCGAGCGTGGCGAAGGTCGAGGAGTGCAGGCGGTGCGCCAGCAGCACGAAATAGCCTTCGGCCGAGAGCGCGAGCGCGGCCAGGACGTAATTGTCCAGCGAGCCGGTCATCACAAAGCTCAGCGCCATCGCGACCGCGACCGGCGCGGTGGCGGCAAGGGCTGCGATCGGCAGATTGGCGGCCAGCATGCTCGATACTGCGATCACCAGCAGCATCAGGAACATCATCAGCGTTTCCGTGACCATGTCGAGCACGGGATGGATCAGGATCGCCATCCAGCACAGGCCATAGAGCAGGTCGAGCACGACGAAGCGTGTCCGCCAGGCGCGCGTCGCGGTCGGCGAGGAGGGCTCGGCCAGGAAGCGGTGGCAGCTGCGGATCATCGCTGCGTGGATGCAGAGCATGCCGGCGGTCCAGGCCGCGGCCGGGATCGGCTGCATCCACAGCCCGAACAGCACGCCGGTGGCAACGACCAGCAGCATCGCGACGTAGGAAGCCGACAGCCGCGTCTGGGCATATTGGCGCAGCATCTCGGCGTCGAAAGCCGGCCGGGTTCCGCTGGTCGACGTTAACTTGTCGCGCGCCTCGCGTACCCGCTGCGCCGCAGCCCTACGGCTGCTCGCCGACGGCGCGCTCACCGGCTCGGCCGGAAGCTGCACAACCTCGGGCTTTTCAGCGGGTTTACTCATCGCACAACAACAATTCCTGCCCGCGCGAGACGGGCCTTCTGCATTGTCTATCTCTGGCAAGAAATCCTTAAGAGGTGACTTAAGGAGCTAAAGAATTACGTTAACCCGGCGTTAATTTGGATCGCGCCTGTGCCGCTCAATGCAGCGCCGCATGCTGTGCGATATACACCACGGCTCCCGCCAGATAGCCGGCGAGCGCCGGAGCGGCGATGCGGCGGGCGTACCAGAGGAACTCGATGCGCTCGAGCCCCATGGCGGCGACGCCTGCGGCCGAGCCGATAATCAAGATCGAACCACCGGTGCCGCCGCAATAGGCGATGAACTCCCAGAGGAAGCTGTCGGCCGGATAATGCGTGAGGTCGTACATGCCCATCGTCGCGGCCACCAGCGGCACGTTATCGATGACGGCGCTGAGCAGCCCGAGCACGACGACGATGACGTCCTGGCGGCCAATCGCGGTGTCCAGCCATTTAGCCAGCATGGAGAGCAGGCCGGCATGTTCAAGGCAGGCGACTGCGAGCAAGATGCCGAGGAAGAACACGATCGAGCCCATGTCGATCCGCGTCAGCGCATGCGCAAGCGTGAGCGGGCCGCGGACATGCTCATCCTTGTTGCGATGCACGATCTCGCCGACCAACCACACGATGCCAAGCCCGAGCAGGACGCCCATGAAGGGCGGCAGCTGCGTGACCGTCTTGAAGGCGGGCACCGCGATCAGTACGCCGAGTCCGAGATAGAACATCACGTTCCGCTCGAACGGATCGACGCCCTGCAACCCGTCCTCTTTCGTCGGCGGTGCGATGGTCTTGCCCCGTAGCGAAAAGCTGATGAATGCGAGCGGCACCAGCAGGTTGAGCAGCGAAGGCAGGAACACCGCGCCCATGATTTTCAAGGGCGAGATCTGCCCGCCGATCCACAGCATGGTCGTGGTGACGTCGCCGATCACGGTCCATGCACCGCCGGCATTTGCGGCGATGACGATGAGGGAGGCGAACAGCAGGCGGTCGTCGCGCTTGGCGATCAGCCGCTGGATCAGTGAGACCATGACGATGGTGGTGGTCAGATTGTCGAGGATTGCACTGAGGAAGAAGGTCACGAAGCCAATCAGCCATATCAGACGGACCTGGCTCGTCGTGCTGATGCGCGAGGTGATGACCTCGAAACCGTCATGGGCGTCGATCACTTCGACGATGGTCATCGCGCCAACCAGGAAGAACACGATCTGCGCGGTGGAGGCGACGGACTCGTCAAGCTGACGCCCGACCAGCGTGTGGTCTCTCGTCGCGAGCGCGTAGATTGTCCAGAGCACGCCTGCGCCGAGTAGCGCAGACGCACTCTTGTTCACCCCGATCGGGTGCTCGAGCGCGATCGCCGCATAGGCGAGGACGAAGACTGCGGCGAGTGCGATCAGCAAGGCGGGGTCACCTCGTCAGGTGTCAGCGATTAAGGCGCGCGAGCAGGCTCGATGTATCCCAGCGCTTGCCGCCCATCTTCTCGACCTCGGCGTAGAACTGGTCGACCAGCGCGGTCACCGGCAGATTGGCGCCGTTGCGGCGGGCTTCGGCCAGCGAGATCGAGAGGTCCTTGCGCATCCATTCGACCGCGAAGCCAAAATCGTACTTGTCGTCGTTCATGGTCTTGTAGCGGTTCTCCATCTGCCAGGACTGCGCCGCCCCTTTTGAGATGGTCTCGATCACGGCGGCGACGTCGAGGCCGCTCTTCTTGGCGAAGTGGATGCCCTCGGAGAGTCCCTGAACCAGGCCGGCGATGCAGATCTGGTTGACCATCTTGGTCAGCTGGCCCGAGCCGGCGGGTCCGAGCAATTTGCACATCCGCGCATAGGCGCTGTTGATGATCGGCTCGGCGCCGGCATAGGCGCCCTCGGCGCCGCCGCACATCACCGTCAGCACGCCGTTCTCGGCACCGGCCTGGCCGCCGGAGACCGGGGCGTCGATGAACTTGAAGCCACCCTTGGTGGCGGCCGCATCGAGCTCACGCGCGACCTCGGCGGAGGCGGTGGTGTGGTCGACGAAGGTCGCACCCTTCTTGATGCCGGCAAACGCACCGTCGGCGCCGATCGTGACCGCGCGCAGATCATTGTCGTTGCCGACGCAGCACATCACGAAGTCCTGGCCCTCGGCCGCAGCCTTCGGGGTCGCCGCAGTCTTGCCGCCGAACTTGTCCGCCCACTCCTTCGCCTTGGCCGCCGTGCGGTTGTAGACGGTGACCTCATGGCCCCCTTTTTTCACGAGGTGTCCGGCCATGGGGAAGCCCATGACGCCGAGACCGAGGAAAGCGACTTTAGCCATGTGTGGTACCTTGTCCGTAGTTCGGGTTTTACGGTTTTTGCCGGCCGAGGACGCCAATCGGCGCCCTCAAAAGTTCCGCCATTGCGGCAGATCGCGCGCACCATAAACCGTTGAGGCCGGAGGGCAACGGCTTCGTTTGATGCCCTCCTGTGCTAGGATGGCGGACCTAAGGACTTCGAAAAAGGGAGCGAAAGCATGAGCGGCGTAAGCGTGGGCGTGCTCGATCATTTCAACATCCGGACCCGGAATCTGGCCGAGACCGTCCGCTTCTACGAGGAGGTGCTGGGCCTGGAAAATGGCGCCCGGCCGAATTTCGCCTTCCCCGGCGCCTGGATGTACAGCGAAGGCAGGCCGGTGGTGCACCTCGTCGATATTTCGCCGACCGCGGAGCCACAAAAGCCGGATTCCGGCGTTGTCCACCACGTCGCCTTCGTCAGCCGCGGGTTTGACGGCATGAAGCAGCGTCTGGCCTCAAAGGGCATGAAGTTCGACTCCCGCCAGGTGCCCGGCGGCGACCTCTGGCAGATCTTCGTCCACGACCCCAACGGGGTCATGATCGAGCTCAACTATGAGGCGGCCCTGGAGCAGGGGGCCGCCCCCGCCGAGATGGCTGGCGATATCGGCAGGCAGTAGCCTTTTGGGTGTTTCCGCTCTAATGGGGCACCCTAAAGCATTGAGCACGATTGTCGGAAAACCGCTCTACCCTTTTCCGCATCGTGCTCCGTTCAGGAGATGCGCTTTGAGCGTGACGCAGCAACAGGTTCTCGACAGCCTCGCCAGGATCAAGTCGCCCCGCGGGGTCGCGCTCGCCAATGCCAATGTGCTGAGCGCGATCAGCGCCGCCGACGGCAAGGTGTTCTTCTCGATCAATGTCGATGCCGCCGAGGCGCGGGCCTGGGAATCCGTCCGGGCCGAAGCGGAGGCCGCCGTGCGCGCCATTCCCGGCGTCACCACAGTGATGGTGGCGCTGACTGCCGAGCGCAAGGCCGGCGCGGCGCCGCCTGCGCCGCCAACGCCGAGCCGCGGCACGCCAGGCGTCCAGCCGGTCCACGCCCACAAGCCGCCGCAGGGCGGAGGGTCGCCGATGGCGCGGCAGTCCGAGATTCCGGGCGTCGCTGCCGTGATCGCGGTCGCCTCGGGCAAGGGCGGCGTCGGCAAGTCCACCACCGCGCTCAATCTGTCGCTGGGCTTGCGCGATCTCGGCCTCAAGGTCGGGCTGCTCGATGCCGACATCTACGGCCCCTCGATGCCGCGGCTGACGGGCCTGCACGACAAGCCGGAGCTGAACGCCGAGCGCAAGATGATTCCGCTCAGGCGTTTCGGCCTCGCCATCATGTCGATCGGCTTCCTGGTGGAGGAAGAGACCGCGATGATCTGGCGCGGTCCCATGGTGATGTCGGCGGTGACGCAGATGCTGCGCGACGTCGAATGGGGCACTCTCGACGTCCTCGTCGTCGACATGCCGCCGGGCACCGGCGATGCCCAACTCACCCTGGCGCAGAACGTGCCGCTGAAAGGCGCCGTGATCGTCTCGACCCCGCAGGACCTGTCCCTGATCGACGCAAGGCGGGGACTTGCGATGTTCAAGAAGGTCAACGTGCCCGTGCTCGGCATCGTCGAGAACATGAGCTATTTCCAGTGCCCGCATTGCGGCACGAAATCGGATATTTTCGGCCATGGCGGCGCGCGCCACGAGGCCGAGAAGCTCGCGGTGCCGTTCCTGGGCGAGGTCCCCCTGCACATGGCGATTCGCGCCACCTCGGATGCCGGCACCCCCGTGGTCGACAGCGAGCCGGACGGTCCCCATGCGGCGATCTACCGCGCCATTGCGGGACAGGTCCGGGACCAGCTCAAGGGCGTCATCGCCGCGGCATGACCCGGCCCTGCGTCCATCGGCTGGGGACATGCGACTTTCGTAGAGCCCCGTCATGCCAATGTCGCGTTTCGAAAGCTGGGCTTCCGTGTTAAAGGCCCGCGGCAGTCAAGCCCCTTCGGTTCGACGCGGCCCAAGAACGCGTCGCCGGAATGAGCGGCAGCAAAGAGGAAGTTAGGGGAAACGCCCCAACAAGGAGAGACTGAAGATGAAGCGTCGTGATTTCTTGAAAGTGTCGGCAGCAGGCGCGGCGGCGACCGCCGCGGTGGCCTCGCCGGCGATCGCGCAGTCCTCGCCCGAGATCAAGTGGCGCCTGACGTCGAGCTTCCCGAAGTCGCTCGACACCATCTATGGCGGTGCCGAGCAGATGGCGAAATACGTCGCCGAGATGACCGACAACAAGTTTCAGATACAGGTCTTCCAGGCGGGTGAAATCGTTCCGGGTCTGCAGGCGCTGGATGCGACGCAGAAGGGCACCGTCGAGATGTGCCACACGGTGTCGTATTATTACGTCGGCAAAGACCCGACCTTCGCAATCTTCGCGTCGGTGCCTTTCGGCCTGAACGCACGCCAGCAGAATTCCTGGCTCTACCAGGGCGGCGGCAACGAGCTTGCCAACGAGTTCTTCAAGAAGTCGAACGTGGTGGGCTTCCCCTGCGGCAACACCGGCACCCAGATGGGCGGCTGGTTCCGCAAGGAGATCAAGACCGTTGCCGACCTCTCGGGCCTCAAGATGCGCATCGGCGGCATTGCCGGCCAGGTGCTCCAGAAGGTCGGCGTGGTGCCGCAGCAGCTCGCCGGCGGCGACATCTATCCGTCGCTGGAGAAGGGCACGATCGACGCCGCCGAATGGGTCGGCCCCTACGATGACGAGAAGCTCGGCTTCGCCAAGGTCGCGAAGTACTACTATTACCCGGGCTTCTGGGAAGGTGGTCCGACCGTCCACGCCTTCGCCAATATCGACAAGTGGAACGAGCTGCCGAAGAACTATCAAGCGATTCTCACCAACGCGACCGTCAACACCAACACCTGGATGGCCGCGCGTTACGACATGCAGAACCCGGGCGCGCTGAAGCGTCTGGTCGCCGGCGGCACCCAGCTTCGTCCGTTCACCAACGAGGTGCTCGAAGCCTGCCTCAAGGCGACCAATGAGCTGTGGGGCGAGATCTCGGCCAAGAACGCCGACTTCAAGAAGTCGATCGACGCCATGCAGGCCTACCGCTCCGACGAATATCTGTGGTGGCAGGTTGCCGAATATACCTACGACAGCTTCATGATCCGCTCGCGTACCCGCGGCTGATCGTCTTAAGACCAAAGTCGAGAACGGGAAAGCCCGACCTCCTCAGGAGGCCGGGCTTTTTCTTTGCCGCAGTGCGATCACGATGGAAATCGGCAACGCGATGTTCCATGCTCGATCCCAAGCCTCGGCAAGAAGGCTCAAAATCACAATCCATCAGGGTAGGACATCATGAAAAGAAGAGACTTCATCAAAGTCACGGGACTTGGTGCGGCTGGCGCCGCGACGTTTGCCGCGCCGGCCATCGCGCAGTCGATGCCGGAGATCAAATGGCGCATGCCGACGAGCTGGCCGAAATCGCTCGACACGCTCTATGGCGGCGCCGAGATGATGGCCAAGATGGTGGCGGAAGCGACCGACAACAAATTTCAAATTCAGACATTTGCCGGCGGTGAAATCGTGCCGGGCCTTCAGGTGCTAGATGCCGTGCAGAACGGCACCTGCGAAATCGGTCACACCGCATCTTATTACTATTTCGGCAAGGATCCGACTTTCACTTTCGGCTCGTCCGTGCCGTTCGGACCGAACATGCGCATCAACCAGGCCTGGTACATGTTGGGGGGCGGCAGGGAAATCCTCAACGAGTTCTACAAGAAGTACAACGTCGTCTCGCTGCTCGCCGGCAACACCGGCTGTCAGATGGGCGGCTGGTTTCGCAAGGAAGTCAAAGTGCCCCAGGACTTCAACGGCCTGAAGTTTCGCATCGGCGGCTTTGCGGGTCGCGTGCTGCAGAAGCTCGGCGCGGTGCCGCAGCAGATCGCGGGCGGCGACATTTACCCGGCGCTCGAGAAGGGCACCATCGACGCCGCCGAATGGGTCGGACCGTACGACGACGAGAAGCTCGGCTTCGTCAAGGTGGCGCCGCATTACTACTTTCCGGGCTGGTGGGAAGGCGGGCCGATGCTGCTGGCGTTCGTCAACCAGGACAGATGGAATGCGCTGCCAAAGCACTATCAGAGCATCCTCGAGCAGGCGGGGCACTTCGCCAACAACTGGATGATGGCGAAGTACGATCAATCCAACCCGCCGGCGTTGCGCCGCTTGCTCGCCGCCGGCGCCAAGCTGCATCCGTTCTCGCCGGAGATCATGCAGGCCTGCTTCAAGGCGGCGAAGGAGCTGCACACCGAGGTCTCCTCGACCAACGCGGATTTCAAGAAGGTGTACGATTCGCTGACGGCCTTCTCGAACAACGGCTACCAGTGGTTCCAGGTCGCCGAGGTCGGGTACGACAATTTCATGGCGCGCAACTCGCAGAGCTGATCGCGCCACATCGCGAATGCAAGGCCCCGGTGCGAAAGGCCGGGGCCTTTGGTTTTGCGACCGGGCTCGGGGGCTCACAAAAAAAAATCTGGAAAACAACCCCATGCACAGTAGACGAGGGGTGAGGGCATGAGGCGCCGTGAAGGCGGCTAACGGCTTGATACGTCGGGGATAGTTCGAGCGGGAAGGCGCGATCAACGCGCAATTGGGTCAACTGCGAACTTTGAGTCCAGATCAAGCGCACGGAGACCGCCGGGTCGGAAACCGGCCGAGCGATGGGCGGCCGCCACGTCGCTGTTCCCATCCTGCGAGCAACGAAGCCGTTTGACTCGTCAGGCAAAACAGTGGCAAACAGCGATAATCGCATAATCCGAAATGAGAGTCCTTTGCATGGATCCCGGGGGCGATGAGCTTCGGCCCTGACGAAGTCCAACGCGCGCTGCGCAAGGCCTGGTCGTTGTCGACTGCCAGCCAGTGGACCGCGAACAATCCGGCGGCAGGGCAATGCAACGTCACGTCGCTGCTCGTTCACGAACTCGGAGCCGCCTCAGGCTGCTGGGTGATGCTGGACCTGGATCAACGGCGTGGCCGCGACGCCAGGGGCATCTGTCCATGAGCGCGCGGCGGCTTGTTAGGACCCGGCCAACGGCCGGATCGGTCAAGAACGCACTTCGAAGATCATGTTGAACGGCGTCTCGGTGGCGCGGCGGAAGCGCCTGAAGCCCGCTTCAGTCGCGACCTGACGCAATCTGCTTTCACCCGCCTGTGCGCCGAGCCCCAAGCCCACTTCCTGAGACAGTGACGCCGGCGTACAAATGAATGTCGAGGCGTGATAGAAGATGCATCCGACCGGGTTGAGATTGTCCTTGAGATTGTCATGAGCAAACGGCTCGACGATCATCCACGACCCATCCTTGGCTAGCGTTTCCTTGACATGCTTGCCTGCACCTACGGGATCGCCCATGTCATGCAGGCAATCGAAGAACGCCACCAGATCATAGTCTTTCGCCGGAAAATCCTTGGCACTGGCCTGCGCGAACGTGATGCGGTCTCCAACTCCTGCTTCTTGCGCCAAGACCTTCGCGCGTTCAATCGAAGGCTTGTGGTAATCGAACCCGAAGAATTCTGAATTGGGGTAGGCCTGCGCCATCACAATCGTAGAGGTGCCGTGGCCGCATCCGACATCGGCCACCCTGGCGCCAGCTTTCAGTTTCGCTTCGACGCCTTCGAGCGTCGGAATCCAGTTCGAAACCAGATTGGCGTTATAGCCCGGCCTGAAGAAGCGTTCGGTGCCAGAGAAAAGACACTTCGAATGCTCGTGCCAACCAACGCCTTTCCCGGTTCGAAACGCTTCGGCGACTTTGGGTTCGTCGAGATAGGTGGACTGCACGACATCGAATGCGCCGGCAAAGAAGGCTGGCGACCCCTCTTCGGCGAACGCCATGGCTTGCTCCGCCGAGAGTGAGAACGCATTTCTTTCGGGATGGTAGTCGATGTATCCGGAAGCGGCCTGCCCGGACAGCCATTCGCGCACATAACGCTCATGCAGGCCGGTCTTCTTCGCAAGCTCGGACGGAGTGATCACAGCACCATCCGCCATCGCCTTGTAGAGCCCGAGGCGATCGCCGAGCAGTATGCTTGCGCCACCAAGCGAGATGCCGAGGTCGCCGACCAGCTTTCCTACGAGCGCGTTCAACTTTTCAAGGTTTGGTTCACGCATTGCAGCTTCCTCCTCTTTGAGAACAGCCTCATCGTTGGTCAAAAAGCCCCGGGCGACCGGCGGATCGCAAGTGTGAAAGGGGGCACGTTCCGGCGAATAGCCGTGGGCCGCTCGATGTCAGATTGGGTCAGAAGCAATAACGTTTAATCGAGCCGCGGATTCCTGCCTGCGGCCCAAGAGCCGACATGCGCGGCCGTATGGGCACGCGCCTGCCTAGCTTACACCAACCTGACAGAGTTAAAAGCGGAACCGGGACGCTTTTGTTCTGGCCGAAACCGTGCGGATGATGGAAGAGATCGTAAATGCGGCGCGAGCCGTGCTTGCACCGGAGCATCCGGCGGGAATGCCATGCGTCTACTGATCGTCGAGGACAATGCGGAGCTGTCGCGGCTCGTTGCCGGCGGGCTGTCGGCGGCCGGCTATGAGAGCGACATCGTCGGCAGCGCGGCCGAGGCGCGCGAGGCGGTGAGCAGCGTCAGCTATGCCGCGATGATCCTCGACCTCGGACTGCCCGACGGCGACGGCCTGTCGGTGCTGCGCGAGCTGCGTCGGCAGATGGAGCCGTTGCCGGTGCTGGTGCTGACCGCGCGCGGCGGCTTGCAGGATCGCGTCAGCGGCCTGCGCAGCGGCGCCGACGACTATCTCGCAAAACCGTTCGCGATGGAGGAGCTGGTGGCGCGGCTGGAGGCGATCTTGCGCCGTCCGGGCCAGTTGCTCGGTCGCTCGCTGCGCCTCGCCAACCTCGTCTACGACACCGAAAGCCGCCAGATCTTCGTCGACGACCAGCCGCGCATCATTTCCGCGCGCGAGACCTCGGTGCTTGAGATTTTGCTGCGCCGGCAGGGGCGGGTGGTGCCGAAGAAGAACGTCGAGGACCACATCTTCGGGCTCGACGGCGAGGTCGCCTCCAATGCGGTCGAGGTCTACGTCTCGCGGCTGCGCAAGCAGCTCACGGAGCACGGCGCCAAGGTCGTGATCCACACCATCCGCGGCGTCGGCTATCTCATGGCCGAGGAGAAGTAGCGTGGCCCAGGTCGGATCTCGCGCCGGCATCTATGCGAGATCGCCGACCTTCAAATCGCTGATCTGGCGCATCGTGTTCCTGCACATCGTGGCGGTCGCGGTGGTCGCGATCTTCCTGCCGCTGGTGCTGTTCTGGCTGCTCAATTCCGAGATCGACCAGTTGCACCGGGATGCCATGCGCGCGCAGGCCGAGGTGCTTGCCGAGCGCATCGTCGCCCAGCCGGACGGCCTGTTGACGTTCAACCTGCCGGACAGTCTCAAGGGCCTCTATTCGGAAGCCTATGGTCGCTACCAATACGATATTCGCGATGCCGAGGGACATCTGCTGTTCTCGTCGCGCCGCAAGACCGGCACTGCCACGGCCGCGCCGCCGCCGCTCTCCGAGACGATTTCCGGCGCCGGCGTCACCCGCATTGTCGACGGCAAGGTGATACGAATTCGCGTCGCGGAGGACCTCGCGCATCGCGACGTCATCATCGACGACATCGTCTCGAATTTCTTTCGGCGGGTGGGATGGACCACCATTCCGATCCTGCTGATCCTGCTCGCCACCGACATCATCATCTTCCGTCGCGCGATCGCGCCGCTGTGGAAGGCCTCGGAACAGGCCAGCAATATCGGGCCAGCGCGCACCGACATCCGCCTGCCGACCGAGCAGATTCCGCGCGAGATCATGCCGCTCGTCACCGCCGTCAACCAGGCGCTCGATCGCCTCGAGGACGGCTTTCGCGTGCAGCGGCAGTTCACGGCCGACGCCGCGCATCAATTGCGCACGCCGCTCGCAATCCTGCGCACGCGGATCGAGACGCTTCACGACGGCGCCGCGCGGCAGGCGCTGCATGCCGACATCGAAGCCATGAGCCGCATCGTCGCCCAACTGCTGGAGATCGCCGAGCTCGACACGCTGGTGCTCGATCCCGGCGAGACCGCGGATTTGCGCGCCGTCTGCGCCGAGGTGGTCGGCGCGATCGCACCGTTCGCGCTCGCCCAACACAAGGACATCGCCCTCAAGGGCAGCGACGCGCCGGTGCTGATCCACGGCAATTCCGAGATGCTCCAGCGCGCGATCTTCAATCTCGCCGAAAACGCCATCAAGTTCACGGCCAAGGACAGCTCCGTCGATGTCGAGGTGAGCGAGGACGGTGCGGTGCGGGTGCGCGATTGCGGCCCGGGCATCGCGGAAGCCGAGCGTGAGTTGATCTTCCAGCGCTTCTGGCGCGCCGACCGCCAGCGCAGCGACGGCGCCGGCCTCGGGCTCTCGATCGTGCGCGCCGTGGCCGACGATCACGCGGCGACGGTCGCGGTGGAGAACCTTCCGGGAGGCGGCGCGGAGTTTACGCTGCGGTTCAGGCTGGCGGAGGGAGCAAAGGTCGCTGAGAAGAATTGGCGCAGCACTGACGCTGCACCCTCTCCCCTTGTGGGAGAGGGTGGCTCGTCGCGATAGCGACGAGACGGGTGAGGGGTTTCTCTCCGCGAGTCCATTTCTCAATGGAGTGCGCGGAGGCAACCCCTCATCCGGCGCTTCGCGCCACCTTCTCCCACATCCGCCCTTCGCCAAGGCTTCGGCGGACATGAGGGGAGAAGGAAGAAAGCGCTATTTCAGCTTGCCGGTGGACAGGTCGATGATCATGCGCGTGGCCAGGTAAAGACGCGGCACGATGCTGTTGAGCTGCACATATTCGGCATCGTTGGAATGCGCGCCGAAGCCCGACAGGCCCATGCCCTCCACCACGGCGCCGCTGGTCTTCAGCGCTGCAAACGCAGCGTCGGTGCCGCCGCCGGTCGCCTTCTCGTCGACCTTGAGGGGCAGTCCGAGCTCCCCATAGATCGTCTTGCCGTAAGCTGCCACGCGGCGCGAGGCGTCGTTGGCCTCGAGCGGCGGGCGGCGCACCTCGAATTTCAAGTCGACCTTGGACTCGGGCAGCAGGTGATTCTTGATCTTGTTCTGGAGCGCCTTCTCCAGCTCGTCGAAATCCGCCACCTTGAGCGCGCGTGCATCGGCCTGGGCCGTGGCGTCGGCGGGGATCACGTTGCGGTTGGTGCCGGCCTTGGAGACCGTCCAGTTCAGTTTCAGGCCCTGCTCGGGTTTGGATAGGTCCTTCATCTGCAGCACCTGATGCGAGAGCTCGTACAGCGCGTTAACGCCGCCCTCGGGCCGTGCGCCCGCATGCGACGACTTGCCCTGCACCGTGAGATAGGCCGAGCCGATGCCGCTGGTGGCCAGCCGCAGCGTGCCGTCGGTGCCGCCGCCTTCAAACGAGAACACCACGTCCTGATCCGAGGCGAACTTGGTGATGGTGCCGCGCCAGCCGGGCGAGGAGATCTCCTCGTCGCCATTGGTGAGCACCGTGAGCGTGCCGTAGTCCTTGAAGTTGAGCTTCTGCAGCATCGCCACGGTATGGAGGATCAGCGCGACGCCCTGCTTGTCGTCGGCAATGCCGAGGCCGTAGGCCTTGTCGCCGTCGATGCGGAACGGCTGGTCCTTCAGCATGCCCTTCAGGTAGACCGTGTCCATGTGGGCGATCAGCATGATCTTCTTGCTGCCGGTGCCCTTGAAGACGGCGTGCACGGCCGGGCCGATCTTCTCGGGCGTGTCGTCGAGGCGGTAGACGTCGGTGGGTTGCAGGATCTCCACCGCTCCGCCGAGGTGCTTGAGCTGGCCGGCAACACGCTCGGCGATCTCGTTCAGACCTTCGAAATCCTTGCTGCCGGATTCGATGCTGACGAGATCGCGCAGCGTGTCGAGCAGCGGCTGCTGCTCCTTTTGCGCCAGCGCATGGACGTCGGCCACGACATTGGCATTGGGCTCGGCATGCGCCATCGTTGCGGCGCTTGCGAGCCAGAACGAGGCGAGCAACGAACCGGCGAACGACGGAGCAGAGTGCGATCGGAACATGCGCGGCGGTCCCTGGGTTGGAGGATGGCCCGGTATGCCTGCGTTTCCAGCGCTTGTCACGCCGGCCGGCTCTCGATCGTGCGCGGCGTCGCCATAGCCGAAGCTCCGCTTCGGCGTTCTTGAGAACGGCGGCCGAAGGCCGCCTATGGCACCTTCTCCGACAAGGGAGAAGCGGGCAGCGGGAACCGCGCCAGCTACTGCTTGGGCTGGCCGAAATCGAGCGGCGGCAGGTCGATCTGCGGAATTTCGATCTTGATGCTGTTGGGATCGACGGTGGACTGTACGCCCTTGTAGTGCATCACCATCGACGGGAACATGATCACGAGCAGCACCATGATGACCTGGATGACCACGAACGGCACCGCGCCCCAATAGATCTGTCCCGTCGTGACCGGATCCATCCTCTTGCCGGTGACACGATCGGTGTAACGCTCCTTCGGCGCGACCGAGCGCAAATAGAACAGCGCAAATCCGAACGGCGGATGCATGAACGAGGTCTGCATGTTGACGCCGAGGATGACGCCGAACCAGATCAGGTCGATGCCGAGATGCTCGGCAGCCGGCCCGAGCAGCGGGATCACGATGAAGGCGAGCTCGAAGAAATCGAGGAAGAACGCCAGGATGAAGACGAAGGCGTTGACGAAGATCAGGAAGCCGATCTGGCCGCCGGGCAGGGAGGTCAGCAGGTGCTCGACCCAGACATGGCCGCTGACGCCGTAGAAAGTGAGCGAGAACACGCGGGCACCGACCAGGATGAAGACGACGAAGGCCGAAAGCTTTGCCGTCGCCTCGGTGGCCTGGCGGACCAGGTCCCAGGTCAGCCGCCGCTTCGCCGCGCCGAGAATGAGGGCGCCGGCTGCGCCCATCGCGCCGCCTTCCGTCGGAGTGGCGATGCCGATGAAGATCGTCCCCAGGACCAGGAAGATCAGGAACAGCGGCGGCACCATCACGAAGGTGGTCTGCTGCGCCATCTTCGAGAGGAAACGGAAGCCAGTGAGCTTGTCGACGATCCAGTTCACGACTGCGACGGCAAACGCGAACAGGATGCCGAAGAACATGCTCAGCACCACAAAATCGGCGCCATGCGTGTCCGAATTCCGCATCATGAGCCATCCGAACGCGCAGCTTGCGAGGAACAGCACGCCGAGCGAAGGCAGGCCACGGCTGCCGCTTTCCTCGCGGAAGCCGATCGCTTCCTTTGGCAGGCCCGGCACCGCCTTCGGGAAGATCAGGCTGACCAGAAAGGCATATCCCGCATACAGGCCTGCGAGCACGAGGCCCGGAATGAATGCGCCCTCGTACATGTCGCCGACCGACTTGCCGAGCTGATCGGCCATCACGATGAGAACGAGCGAGGGAGGAATGATCTGGGCCAGCGTGCCAGACGCGGCGATGATGCCGGTCGCGACCCGGCGGTCGTAGCCATAGCGCAGCATGATCGGGAGGGAGATCAGCCCCATGGAGATCACCGATGCCGCGACCACACCGGTGGTTGCCGCGAGCAGCGCGCCGACGAAGACGACGGCATAGGCAAGGCCGCCGCGGATCGTGCCGAACAATTGGCCGATGGTGTCGAGCAGGTCTTCGGCCATGCCGGAGCGCTCGAGCACCAGTCCCATGAAAGTGAAAAACGGAATCGCAAGCAGCGTGTCGTTGTTCATCACGCCGTAGACGCGCTCGGGCAGAGCCTGCAGGAAATCCGGATGGAATTGGCCGAGCTGGATGCCGATCACGGCGAAGAACAGCCCCACGGCGCCGAGCGAAAATGCCGCCGGGTAGCCGAGCAGCAGTACGACCACCAGCGCCGCAAACATGATCGGTGCCATATTGGCGATAATAAACGCGGTCATTGAATCCCCCTACGAAGCCGCTCGCCGATTACTTCTTTTCGATCGCTTCGACGAGGTGCTCGACCTCGGCCTCCAGCGCCGAAACCTGCGACTCGTGAGGATCCGGGATCATGCCGCGCATGATGGCGATCCGCTTGATCAACTCGGAGATGCCCTGAACGAGCAGCATCGCGAAGCCGATCATGATGAGTGATTTGGCCGGCCATTGCGGCAAGCCACCGGCGTTGCCTGATTGCTCGTTGATCTGGAACGAACGCAGGAAGAACGGTACGCCCGTGATGATCATGACGACGGTCAGCGGTATCAGGAAGAACAGGTGCCCGACCAGGTCGATCACGTTGCGCATCCGCTTCGGCAGCATGGCGTTGACGATGTCGATCCGGATGTGCTCGTTGTCCAGCAGCGTCCAGGACGAGCACAGCAGGAACACGATGCTGAACAGCACCCATTGCAGCTCGAGCCAGGAATTCGAAGACGTGTCGAAGGTCTTGCGCACGATCGCATTGACCGCCGAGATGATCACGGCGACCAAAATCAACCAGGCCAGGCGCTTGCCCGTCCAACGTGTAAACGCGTCGATGCCGCCGCTCAGTTTCAGGAGCGCTGTCAAAGATAGGTCCTCCCCGCTTATGCCTCGGCCGTCTTGTCTGCGCCGACTTGGGCGCGTTCGGCTTGTCTCGCCGCGCAGGCATGAGGCAGCCGCACAAAATCAGCGGGCGTGCCGTCCGTCAATTGGAAGTTTGTTGATAGTTAAGGGAAATCGCCCGGAAGAGGCAAGTTGACGCTAGCCGCCGGTGACGCTCATGTGCCGGGAGACGCTGGGGCGGTTGTGGCGGCGGTCGATAATGAAATCGTGGCCCTTGGGCTTCAGCCCGATGGCGCGGTCGATCGTATCCGCAAGCAGCGCATCGTCGTCCGATGCACGCAGAGGTTTGCGCAAATCGGAGGCATCCTCGTGGCCGAGGCAGGTGTGCAGCGTTCCCGTGCAGGTGATGCGCACCCGGTTGCAGGATTCGCAAAAATTATGGGTCATCGGCGTGATGAGGCCGAGCTTGCCGCCGGTCTCGGCGACGCCGACATAGCGCGCCGGCCCGCCAGTGCTTTCGGCAAGATCCGTCAGCGTGAATTGCTGGGCGAGCCGCGCGCGCACCAGCGACAGCGGCAGATACTGGTCGATGCGGCCCGATCCGATCTCGCCCATCGGCATGACCTCGATCAGCGTCAGGCCCATGCCCTTGCCGTGAGCCCAGCGCATCAGGTCGGGGAGTTCGTCCTCGTTGAGGTTCTTCAGCGCCACGGCATTGATCTTCACGGCGAGGCCTGCGGCGCACGCGGCCTCGATGCCTTCCAGCACCTTGTCGATCTCGCCCCAGCGGGTGATCTCGCGAAATTTCTTCGGATCGAGCGTGTCGAGCGAGATGTTGATGCGGCGGACACCGCAATCGGCGAGCTCCTTGGCATGCTTTGCCAGCTGGGTGCCGTTGGTGGTGAGCGTCAGCTCGTTCAGCGCGCCGCTCGAAAGATGCCGCGACAGCGAGCGCACCAACGTCATCACGTTGCGGCGGACCAGCGGCTCGCCGCCGGTGAGCCGCAGCTTCTTCACGCCCTTGGCGATGAAGGCGGTGCAGAGCCGGTCCAGCTCTTCCAGCGTCAGCAGGTCCGCCTTGGGCAGGAACGTCATGTCTTCCGACATGCAGTAGAAGCAGCGCAGGTCGCAGCGGTCGGTGACGGACACGCGCAAATACGAGATGGTCCGCCCGAACGGATCGGTCATCGCGCTCGACAGCGCGGCGCGGGGGCTCGCGGAAAGTCCGTTCATACCAAATGCCTTGTCACTTGCGGCGACAGCCGCAGCTTTGCTTCAGCGGTGCCTTGGAAGCAATCTAAGCATCGGAGGCGTCGGAGACAATTGGGGGGATAACGGAGGTCAGCGCTTGCTCGCGTTCGGATCGGGGAACGGCGAACCCGCGGTCGGTGCGGCCTCGGCCGGGACGGCGGAGGACGCCGCCGGTTTCGGCTTCTTGGGCCGGTGCGGCTTGCGGACCGGTTTTGGCGGGGTGGCCGGCTGGAGCTCGGCGAAAACCGGGTTCGGATCGGTGGTGACCGAGGCGGGTGTAGTGAAATCGCCGGGATTCTTGATCACGTTCACCGGGACGCTCGCCGGCTGGTATTTTGGCAGCGCGAAAGCCACCGTGAAGGGGGCGTCGGGGGCGGGAACCGAGACGGAGCAGGGGGTCTTGCAGCCCTGTCCGAGCGAGGTCGTGGCGTCAGCACCCGGGGGATTGGATTCGAGCCGGACCTGGACGGTCGGAGGGGCCGATTTGAACACGTTCCAGGACATTGAGGAGCAGCCGGCAAGACTTGTTGCTCCCAGGATGCTTACCCCAGCTAACGCAATCGCGATGACACGACGCATGACCATCCACTTCTACTGCGACGAACCGCCACATCCCCAAGCGAACTTAGGAGCGTCGTTCCGAGCAAGCAACCGGCGGGCCGCGCATAGTTAATAGATGGTTAACGCCGAGTTCCGTGGAATCACCAAGTCATGTCAGTGCCTTGAGATGTGCCTACGCCGTCATCAGGCTGCTTGCGGCGGCCGGCAGGTCGCGCATGTGATGGATCAGCCGGTCCGGCTTGAGCTCGGCGATCGGCACGTCCGTATAGCCGAAGCTGACCCCGATCACGGGAACTCCGGCGCGCCTGGCCACGCCGACATCGGGTCCGGCGTCGCCGACCATGATGCTGGCTTTGACCTCGCCGCCGGCCCGCGCCACCGTTTCGCGGAAAATGGTCGGATCGGGCTTCTGGACGCCAAAAGTGTCGGCGCCGCAGATCGCCGCGAAGCGCCGGCTCAGATCGAGCTGGTCGAGCAGCCGCTTCGACAGCCATTCCAGCTTGTTGGTGCAGACCGCGAGGCGGTGGCCCTGGGCCGCAAAATGGTCGAGCGCGGCCTCCAGCCCCTCGAAGGGGCGGGATTCGACGGCGATATGGTCGGCGTAATAGGCGATGAAATCGGCCGTCAGCCGGTCCATGTCGGCCGGCGTGACGCTGCGGCCCTCGGCCTCCAGCCCCCGCTCGATCAACTTGCGGGCGCCGGCGCCGATCATGTTGCGGGCCGAGGCCATCGGCACGGGCGGCAGCCCTTCGCGGTCGAGCACGTAATTGAGCGCAGTGATCAGGTCGGGCGCCGTATCCACAAGCGTGCCGTCGAGATCGAAGACGATGGTGTGTGGGGAGGTCATGGTCCAGCGCTACCGGCCCGGCCCCGCCCGCGCAAGGGCCGAAGCCATAAGATCACCTTATAAGATCGGCCCGGAGGCCTGTTCCCCAGACCCTGTTCTCCGAGGGAAAACGAGGCTACATAAGCCGCCGCGAGCCTATCCGGCAGCACACTCGTAATTCAGGGGCGGGCGCATCGTGAACATGGACCAGTTGAAGCGGCAGGCTGCGGCGCGCGCCCTCGAGGAGGTGCGTGACGGCATGCAGCTCGGGCTCGGTACCGGCTCCACTGCAAAACATTTCGTCGAGCTGCTCGGCGAGCAGGTCCGCGCCGGGCTGAAAGTGATCGGCGTGCCGACCTCCGAGGCCACGCGTGCCGATGCCGTGCGCTGCGGCGTGCCGCTGACCACGCTCGACGAGATCGAGCATCTCGACCTGACCATTGACGGCGCCGACGAGATCGATCCCGAGCTCAATCTGATCAAGGGCGGTGGCGGCGCGCTATTGCGCGAGAAGATCGTGGCGGCCGCCTCGGACCGCATGATCGTGATTGCCGACGACACCAAATGGGTGCCGACGCTCGGCCGCTTTCCGCTGCCGGTCGAGGTCATCCCGTTCGGGCTCGGCGCAACGCGGTACGCGATCGCGAAGGCATTTGCGGAATGCGGCGTTTCCGGGCAAATGGCGGTCCGCAAGGGCAAGGACGGCCACGTTTTCGTCACCGATGGCGGCCACTGGATCGTCGATGCCCAACTCGAACGGATTGAGGATCCCGCCCGCCTCGCCACGGCGTTGAGCGCGATCCCCGGCGTTGTCGAGCATGGTTTGTTCATCGGCTTGGCCAGCTCGGCTGTTTTGGCGGGTGGCGAGGGAATCCGCGTGATTGAACGGCGAAAGCCGAAAGGAGACTGGGAATGAAGAGTGTTTTGAAATTCTTGCCGGCCGCGATCCTCGCTGTGGGACTGGCCCTCTCGGCCGCTCCGGCCGTGGCCCAGCAAGGGACTCCGCCGAAATCGTCGCCGACGGCCATCGCGGCCGCCAAGGAGATCCTCACGATCAAGAACGCCGGCGCGATGTACGCCAACGCGGTGCCCGGCCTGGTCGAGAAGACCAAGATCGCGCTGATCCAGCAGAACCTCAACTACCAGAAGGACCTCAACGAGGTCGCACAGGTCGTTGCCCAGCAGCTCAAGGGCCGCGAGAACGAAATCGGCGAAGGCATGGCGCAGGTCTATGCCAGCGAGTTCACCGAGCAGGAGCTGAAGGATCTCGTCACCTTCTACAAGTCGCCGCTGGGCAAGAAGCTGATCGAAGCCGAGCCGCGCGCGATCGGGCTGAGCATGGCCTTCATGAACTCCTGGGCCCAGAACTTCTCCGAGACCGTAATGGGCAACTTCCGCGCCGAGATGCGCAAGCGTGGCAAGGAGATCTGACAGACACTATCTGATCAGAGACATTTGAAAGAGGTCGGAGTGGACAATGGCTGAATTCGACGTCGACCTCTTTGTCATCGGTGGCGGTTCGGGCGGCGTGCGTGCCGCCCGCATCGCGGCCGGCTACGGCGCCCGTGTGATGGTCGCGGAAGAGTACCGCATGGGCGGGACCTGCGTGATCCGCGGCTGTGTGCCGAAGAAGCTGTTCGTGATCGGCTCACATTTCCGTCATGAGCTCGAGGACGCTGCCGGTTTCGGCTGGACCGTTCCGCCCGCAACCTTCGACTGGCCGACGCTGATCGCCAACAAGGACAAGGAGATCGCCCGGCTCGAGGCGATCTACACTGCGAATGTCGAGAAGGCGGGTGCGCAGGTCGTCAAGAGCCGCGCGGTGATCGAGGACAAGCACACCGTCCGCCTGCTCGAGAACGACAGGAAGATCACGGCGAAGTACATCCTGATCGCCACTGGCGGCGCGCCGAACCACGGCGCCATGATTCCCGGTATCGAGCACGTGATCTCCTCCAACGAGGCGTTCCACCTGAAGACGCTGCCGAAGCGGATCGTGATCCAGGGCGGCGGCTACATCGCGCTGGAATTCGCCGGCATCTTTGCCGGCTACGGATCCGACGTCACCGTGATCTATCGCGGCGACAACATCTTGCGCGGCTTCGACGAGGACGTCCGCGCCCATGTCCGCGCCGAGATGGAGAAGCAGGGCATCACCATCCTCACCGGCTGCACGGTGGCGAAGGTCGATCGGCACGGCGAGGAATTCACCTCGCATCTGTCGAACGGCTCGAGCCTTGCCTCCGACCAAGTGATGTTCGCGATCGGCCGCCACCCCGCCGTCGCCAATCTCGGCCTCGAAAAGGCCGGCGTTGCCATCAACCCGAACAACGGCGGCATCGCCGTCGACCATTTCTCCAGGAGCTCGGTCGACAGCATCTATGCAATCGGCGACGTCACCCACCGTCACAATCTAACGCCGGTAGCAATCCGCGAGGGCCATGCGTTTGCCGACACCGTGTTCGGCAAGCGCGAGGTGCAGGTGGATCACGCCACCATCCCGACCGCCGTGTTCTCGCAGCCGGAGGTCGGCACCGTCGGCCTCACCGAGACCGAGGCGCGCGCGCAATTCAACCACGTCGACATTTACAAGGCCACGTTCCGTCCCATCAAGGCGACGATGTCGGGCCGCGATACCCGCGTGCTGATGAAGCTCGTCGTTGACGGCTCGACCGACCGCGTGCTCGGCTGTCACATCGTCGGCGATGCCGCGGCCGAGATCACGCAGGCGGTCGCGATCGCGGTGAAGATGAAGGCGACCAAGGCCGATTTCGACGCGACGATCGCGCTGCATCCGACCGCGGCCGAAGAGCTCGTCACCATGCGCACCCCGACCTCACGCCACGTGCGGCTGGCGGCGGAGTAACCCCGCTCAGCCGTAGAGGTACCCGACCGGCTTGCCTTCGGTGCGCAGCGGACGGACGTCCTTCTGCGTGATGATCTGACCGGCGAGGCCGTCGATCTCGTCGCGCTGTGTCGGCGACCAGCTGCAAAGCTCGTTCATGCCTTTGAGAAGGCCGAGCCGGAGGACCTGGGTGTTTTCGCCGATGCCGACGAGGCTGATCGCGTTCTTGCCCGCCGTCACGACGTCGCCAGCCGCGAGTTCAAAGGTCTCGCCGGTCGTCTTCTTGAACTCGGTCGTGCCGCGGATGACGCGATAAATCACGACCTCGCCCTTGGCGAAACAGGCAGCGTCCGCTACTGCCGACGTGCTCTTGGGCAACAGCGACTGGCCGCGCGGGTCGGTTGCGATGATGTGGCCGATGACGAGATGACCGCTCGGCACTTCGATGCCGATGTCGCGCACATAGACCGGCATGGATGATTTGACCGGGCTGTCGGTGAGCGGCTTGAACAGCGCATCCAGCGCCAGCGGGTCCTGCAGCCAAAAGCCTGCGTCCGCAGGGCGATCATGCAAAGGGTGGCTCCATGCCACCCGTGGCGTCTCGTCTTCGTTGATCTGATCCGGACCGACGATGGTCGGGTTCGGAAAGGTCGTCGGATCGGTGATGAAGGCTTCGAGGAATTTGCCGGAATAGCCCATGGAAATCGGATCCGGCGCCACCGTCTGTGGCGTCTTCAGGTTCTCTTCGGTCGACAATCCGGACCAGGTGTAAAACAGCTGGCGGTGCACGATCGCGCTCTGCAACATCACCGCGCCGGGGCCGACATTGTAGAAGCGCCCGTCATAGTCGAAGGTGAACGCGCCCGAGGTGACCAGCACGAGCTGAAAGCCGCCCGGCGGAAGATGCAGGTGGAAATCGGTAGGGCCGGTGTCCGGACGGTAGATCGGCAGATTGGTCGCGACTTCATGCAGCAGGAAGGTTTCGTTGTTGGCGTGAAAGCCTTCGTTGGCGCGATTGTAGAGTGCTTGCGGCCGGTACGTCGGCTCGAACTTCGCATTCCGGTCGCGATCAATCGCCACGAAGTCCTGAGCGTTGAGGCGAAGGGGCGCGCCGTCCGGGCGGGTGAGGCCGGTGAATTTGAGATCGCCGGCGGCATGCACGTTCATGGCATTCTCCGATCTGGGCCGCTCATCCGGTCTCTCGGCGCACGCATCTTGCTGCTCCAATTCGTGGGAGAGCAGGGAATCAGGCCTGATGCTGCCTTGCGAATTTTGGGCCAGTCGAGGTGCCGCGCGGCAGGCAGGCTCTCCGGCTCGCCGCCACGCGAAGAAAAATCGAGGTTGCACCTGAGGTTAGATGACACGTGTCGCCAGCCTGCCTGGCCATGTTGGCCAAGCCGGCAGGCCAGTGACGAGACGTGGCTTGTCTATTTTGTCGGCATCCTGGCGCGGACGTGCAGTCGCGCCGATCAGTAAATGCCGGCAGCCGGGTATCTGAAGCCGTTCATTCGAAGGATCGACGGACGGTCCGTTCGGGCTTGCCGTACGGGCTGTCAGCCCACTTCGCCATGTCCACTGCACGCGCGTCGATGAGTTCGCACCACAGGCAGCTGAGCTCCGCGCGGCCTTTGGCCGAGAGCATCGGAATGAGTCCATGGCCGCAGCCGGCGCAACACGTGACGCGATTCATGCTTCTCTCCGCGACCTTCCGAATTCAGGAACGACATTGTCGCTCCCGAAGCTTGCGCGGGCGCTATGAGGGCGCACGGACGCTTGCGGCCGGTGCGCTCGTCCCCGAGGTTGTCGCGTGTGCGATCCAGCGCGACACAGCGGCGATGTCCTCCGCATTGTCGCGGAAGGCGCGAAGCTGGAATTCAGCCGAGCTGCCACGCTCCACGATGGTGCGGCAGTGTTCGACCTCGGCGGCGCAGTTCAGCGCGGCCGCGTCCCCGGCGATGTCGTCGATCACGCGGGAAAGCAGCTCGGAGATCGTGACCGGCCCGTCCTTGGAGGCAAAGATGCAATCGGTGCCGTAGCGCTGGGCGCGCCATTTGTTCTCCACCGCAACCGCGCGTTCGACCGCTGTGACCTCTTTCGACAGATGAGGTCGCAGGTAGAGATGGCGGGTCAGGCAGCGATAGAGCGAGGCAATCGCGACGGCGTCGTCGACGAAGGTGCAGGTGTCGGGCGCGCGAAGCTCCAGCGTCGGGTGCTTCATGGAGGGGCGCATGGCCCACCAGATGTGGCTTTCATCCGGGATCACGCCGGAGCGCTGCAACGCATCGACATATTCGTCGTAGTCCTGCCTGCTCTCGAACAATTCGGGCAGGCCGGTGCGCGGCAGCTCGGAATAGGCCGCGAGCCGGTAGCCTTTCAGTCCGGTCTTGTGTGAATTCCAGAACGGGGAGGAAGCCGACAGCGCGATGAAGAGCGGCAGATGCGGCAGCATCGCCCGCATCACCGCCATACGCTTTTCGGGATCGGGCAACTGGACGTGCACATGCATGCCGCACATCAGGTTGCGGTGGCCGATGCTACGCAGATCCTCGATCATCTCCTCGTAGCGCGGCTTGGGGCTCGGTTGCGACATGCGCCACACCGCGGTCGGATGCGTGCCGCAGGCCATGATCGCGAAGCCATATTGCGCCGCGACATTCGCGACTTCGCGGCGCAGGAAGCGAAGCTCTTCGCGCGCATCGGTGACGTCGACGTGAACGTTGGTGGCGACCTCGAGCTGGGATTGCAGCATCTCCCTCATCGCCTGACCGCCGGTCGACCAGTTCGCCGATTCGAACAGCTCATCGGGAGTCTGGATCGCGACCTCCAGGCTGCGGCGATCGGCGAGGAAGTATTCCTCCTCGATGCCGAATGAATATTCCGCAGCCTTGCCGCGTCCGCCGGCCGAGCGAATGACGAGGTGCTGCCTGTCCTCGGAGGAATCCAGCCGCAGCAATTTCAGAACGTCTGAAGCAAATGTCATCGTGCCACCCCCAAGGTATTACCTGCGGGCGATAATCCTCCTGACCGGAGCGGGTTCCGCGTCGGCCCCACCGGAAATTGCAAGGCCGAACGGAACAATTTTCGCACTTTCGGACGCCTGCGCGACCAGCGCGTGATTCGCGGGCACTTCCGTCCAGTCCGGTTCCTTGTCGAACGGCTCGGACACCACGATGACCTGGCCGCCGGACTCGCGGAAATATAGCGTGTTGGCGGCATCGTTGACTGCAACCCGGAAGGCATAGAGATCCCGGCCGTTGGCGATGGCGCTGGTGAAGCGTAGCCGTTCGCGAAGCTCGCCTTCGTTGACGAGGCCGACGAGGGCTTGCAGCACGCGCGCCGTTGCGCCGAGCGGATCGCTATCGACGCCCGCGCCCATCATGGCGAGGAACACGGCTTCCGAATCGGTCGTGCCCAGCCGCGAGGGGTAGTAGGCGTCGGGGATCAGCGCCTCGACCTTGCGCCGCAGGCGATTCCAGCTGCCGACGAAGCCGTTGTGCATGAACATCCACTGGCCGCAGGCAAAGGGATGACAATTCTGCCGTGTCACCGCCGTGCCGGTGGCGGCACGCACATGGGCGAAGAACAAATGCGAGCGCAGATGGCGGCAGAGGTAGCGCAGATTCTCGTCCGACCAGGCGGGGCGTGTTTCACGATAGAGGCCAGGCTCGGGATGCTCGCCGTACCAGCCGAGGCCAAAGCCGTCGCCATTCGAGCCGGCCGTCGACTGGAGCGAGCGGATGCTCTGCGCGATCAGCGAATGCTCGGGCTCGGTGACGTAGGGCTCGAAAGATGTGGTCTCGCCCCGATATGCAATCCAGCGACACATAGGAATCCTGTCAGGAGACTTGCTGAAATGTATCAACGAACCTGACAGGACGATGGTTCCCCACAGCGAATGTCGGGAACGGAAGTGGACATTTTACATCGGAACCGGAATCAACAGCGCAACCTCGCGATCATCTGCGTTCTCGCTCGCCGCGAGACCTTGTGCGACGCCGACACGGTCGGCCTCTGGACGGTTCTGGCTCATCTTGCGCTTGCCTTCGAACCGCACGACGGGAATGCGTACGCCGACGATTCCGCGCAGTTGCGCGGCGATGAAATCGGCGGGGGCATCCGTAACGGCCCACGGCTTGGCACGCGATCCTTCGTGCCTGTTCGTGAGCCGCGTCACGGCGTCGAGCAAGCGCTCCGGCTCCTGGAAGAATTCGACCGGGCCGTAAGCATGCACCGCGACGTAGTTCCAGGTCGGCACGACCTTTTCGGTCTCCTGCTTGGTCGCGTACCACGACGGCGTCACATAGGCGTCGGGACCGCTGAAGATTGCCAGCGCGTCTCCGATCGGCGGCAGCTTCCATTGCGGGTTGGCTTTCGCCACATGTCCGTACAGCACGCCGTGCTCGCCTTCGCTCTCGTCGAGGAAGAGCGGCAGCGGCGTGGCGACCGGGCCTTCGGTAGTGGCTGTTACCAGACTGGCGAGGCGGGCACCGTGAATGGTCGCCCGGATGCTCTCGATGTCGTCTTTGAAGGCGGGAGGGATGTACATGGCTTGTCTCCGGTGTCGTTCGGGAGATAGCCGCAAATCTGGTCTGTGAGAAACTGCCAGTTAGTGTCTATTTCATCAGTCCAGTTCGGCGACGGCCTGCGCGAGAAGCCTGCAGCCGCGTTCGATCTGCGCGGTCTCCAGCGCAGAATAGCCCATGACGAGGCCGACTGTCTTGCGCGGTCGGCGAGGTCCGACGAACAGTGCGGAGACGGGATGGACGCCAACGCCCTTGGCATGGGCCGCCTTGATCAACGCGTCCTCCCGCTTCTGCGGCAGATCATCGAACCACGCCACGATGTGCAGGCCGGCGGCCGTGCCCTCTATCCGGACGCGATCCCCGAAGCGGCGGCGAAGCGCGTCGAGCAGTGCCCGCTGGCGTTCGGCGTTGCGCCGGCGCACGCGCCTGATGTGGCTGTCATAGGCGCCGCTTTCGAGCATCAAAGCAAGAGCGTCCTGCTCGATCAGCGGCGTGTGCCGGTCCATGATCTGCTTGGCAGCGGCGAACAGGGTTCGCAGCCCGGCGGGCACCACCAGATAGCCGATCCGCAAGTTGGGAGAGAGCGTCTTGGAGACGGTGCCGAGATAGATCACGTTGTCGCCGCCCGCCAGCGCATGCAGCGGTGGGATCGGCTTGGTGTCATAGCGATACTCGCTGTCGTAATCGTCCTCGATGACGTAGGCGTCGTTTGTCCTGGCCCAGGTGAGCAATTGGTGCCGGCGTCCGATCGGCAGGACGCCGCCGAGCGGATATTGATGCGACGGCGTGACATAGGCGAGGCGGGCCTCGATGCCGTCGAGCCGCGCTGTCTCCAGTCCATCCGCGTCAACGGGGATCGGCATCGTTTCGGCGCCCGTTGCCGCGAAAGTGTGCCGCGCCATCTGGTAGCCGGGATCCTCCATCACGAAGCGGTCGCCGGCGTCGAGCAGCAGGCGCGCGCAGATGTCCAGGCCCTGCTGCGAGCCGTTCACGACGATGATCTGATCGACCTCGCAGCGGACGCTGCGCGATCGCCACAGATAACCTTGAAGCGCGGTCCGCAGCCGCAGCGCGCCGCAGGGGTCGTCATAGGCCAGGCGCTCGGGCTTGCGCGCCATCGCAGCAGTCACGGCCTTCTTCCATGCCCGCACCGGGAAATCCGACGGCGCGAGCTCGCCATAGCGGAAGTTCGCGACGAGCCCGCGCGGCGGCTCGGTCCAGCGCGGCGGGTCCCGAAGCAGCCGCTCGCCGAAGGCCGACAGGCGCACCTTCCGCGCCGAGGGCCGCGACGCCACGCGCGTGCGTTCCCGCTCGACGACGGCGCGGGCCACACGCGGCCGCGCGCCATGGCGTGTCTCGATAAAGCCTTCGGCGGCGAGCTGTTCGTAGGCGACGGTGACGGTCGAGCGCGCCACGCCCATCTCGCCGGCAAGCGCGCGCGAGGACGGCAGCCACCCGTCGATCCCGTACACCCGCGCCATGATCTGATCCCTCAGGGCTTCGTAGATCTGGCGCGCGCCCATGCGGCCGGCACGGGCAGCGGGACTGGTCTTCATCTGGATCATCCACATTCCAAGACGGCATTCGCCCGAGCGGACGATGTCGGAACGTGGTTCTAATCCTGTTCACCGAGAGTTTCGACGTAAGCCTTGCCGTAGGGATAAAAATGCTCCTTGCCGCCCTGGTCCCACAACGCCCTGAGGCCGGGCGCCGCGATGTCCCAATCCGGTCGGCACTTCATGCTGACCGCCCTGAGGTCTTGGCGGAGTTCTTCGACGGTCGGACGGCCGAAGAACCAGTAGCCGTTGTAGATCTTGTGAACGACGAGGCGGGGCTCCAGCACGATTACGTGCGGAATCATCGGATTGTGGACGGGGTCGGTGTATTCGGCGATGTCGAGATCCTTCTGAAGAAGGCGCCGCGAATCCGAGAGGAAGGGCCAGTGCGCTCCAACGCCGCTGCGATATTCGCTGGTCTGGGTGATGCTGTCGGTGGTGATCGTGACCATCCGGCAATAGCCCACCTCCATCTCGCGATGGAGGTGCAGCAAGCCTTCGGCCTGGCGGCGATCCTTCGGACAGAATCCGCCGCGGCCGAGCACGAGCACCATCGGGTCGCCACCCTGTAGCTCGGAGAGCTTTCGGTGCTTGCCGGTGTGGTCGCTGAGCTCGTAATCCGGGAAGGTTGCTCCCGGCATCATGTCAGGTCGCATAAGGCTCTCCCACTTTCACAGATCAATCACGACATCGCTTCGGGGCCGCGAGCAGCAGATCAGGACGTTGCCGTCCGCCGGTCCGTCGAGCGGATCCGGCGCATAGCCAACCGCTCCCGCGATCAGTCCGCTCTCGCAATTGTGGCACACGCCGGTCCGGCACGACCAGCGCACGGGGACGTCGCATGCTTCGGCCAGCTCCAGCAGACTGGCGTAGGATGGTCCCCAGCAGACATTGAGGCCGCTGCGGGCGAACGAAACCATCGGGCCGGGGCCGGGTGCGCCGACCGGCACATGTGCGGGCGTCGGCGGCGAAGCCGCGATGCCGGGCGTCAGGGATGGCCTGGCGCCGAACAATTCGGTGTGGATCTGATCGGGCGAGACGCCCAGATTTGCCAGACCCGCCGTGAGATCGCTCATGAAAGCGGCCGGTCCGCAGAGATAGAAGTCCGCATCGCGCGGCACGTTGAGCGTCTGGAGCAGGCGCACATCCATATGACCGGCGGTGTCGAAATCCGCCTCCAGGCGATCGCCCGGATCGGGTGCGCTGTAGCAGACATGGCTGTGATGGTGAGCGAGCCGGGCCAACAACCCGCGCGCCTCGGCGGCGAACGCATGTTCGCGGCCGTTGCGGGTGCCGTGCAGCCACCACACGTCCCGCGTTGTCTCCTCCGCGGCGAGCGCGTGGAGCATTGCCAGCACCGGCGTCGCGCCGATGCCGGCGCTCAGCAGGACGACGGGCTGGGCCCCTGGTCGTAGCGTGAAACTGCCGCGTGGCGCACCGAGCTGCACGGGAGCGCCGGCCAGCAGCTCGTCGGCGATGTAGTGGCTCGCGGCGCCGCGCGCTTCACGCTTGATGCTGATGCGATAGGATGCTGCATCGGGCCCGCCCGACAGCGAATAGCTGCGCGTCATGGCTTGCGCCGCGGAAGGCTCGAGCCTGATGACGACGAATTGACCGGGCAGGGCAGCGGCGACGGGATGTCCGTCGATGGGTTCGAGGATCAGCGACGTCACGTTGCCGCTTTCGGCGATCTTGCGCGATACATGAAACGGACGGAATCCGCGCCAGGCCGGAAGCGGGCTCGCCGCCGGTCCAAGCCCGGCGTTTCCGGCCGCCGTGTTCTCGCGCTGCTGCGCGAGCAGCGCCTCGAAGGAACGGCGCCAGCCGCGGCTCAGCGCGGGAATCCGTAGCGCGCGCTCCAGGCGTTCGCGCGGGTGAGGCGGCATGTAAAGCAGTGCGTTGATCTCGAACACGCTCATGCGCTCGGGCCCGGCGGCGACCTGCATGATCTCGTCTCCGGCCTCGACGTCGCCTTCCTCGATCACACGAAAATAGAACCCGGGCCGGCCGTGCCTGACGAGCAGCGCGGCCATGTCCGGTTCGTCCATGCGAATGCCGAGCCGGTAGCAGGTGACGCGCGGCTGCGTCACCTCGAACAGGGCAGAGCCGATCCTGTAGCGGTCTCCGATGCACACGTTGGTGTCGGCGAGGCCCTCGACCGTAAAATTCTCGCCGAACTGGCCATGGACGAGGTTCGATCGACCCAGATGCTCCTGCCAGTACCGATAGGAATCGTCCTGATAGACGAACACGGCACGATGTTCGCCGCCATGACCGGCCGTATCGCCCTGGCCGTCGCCATCGATGTTGAGCCGGCGCACCCTGCGCGGGCCTTTGACCTGTGCCTTCCAGATGCCGGTGTGGACGGTCCTTCCCTGCCAGGCGACGTCGCGCGGCAGGCCGACATTGACCGAAAGCAGACGTGCCATTGCGTGTTCCCGATCGTGACTGCGCGGCTCTGCCGTCATCCTTGCATCCGGACCGGGTTTTTGGCTCGTTAGTCGTTGTTAGACGTTGCGAGCAAGCCTTGTCACCGGCTGCCTGCACGCCAATCTGAGATCGCGTAACGAGAACACAGTCGGCAAAGACGGGAGATCACGATGGATGATCAGGGCAAGCTGGCCGCGCCCCAGCGCCATTGGGACGCTTCGGACGCGAACGATTTCGAGGCCGAGCACGACATCTATCGCGAGGACGCAGTGCTCGACTATCCGCAGTCCGGCGAGCGCATCCGCGGTCGCGGGAACATCCAGCAGAGCCGTTTCGTGCAGCCGAACAAGAAGCGCTTCACGGTTCGGCGAATTGTCGGCGGCGGCGATCTCTGGGTGAGTGAGTTCGTGCTGAGCTATGACGGGGTGCCGTCTTACGTGGCGAGCATCATGGAATTCCGCGGCGGCCTGGTGGCGCACGAAACGCAGTATTTCGGCGACAGGTTCGAGCCGTCGCCCTCGCGGGCGCATCTTGTCGAGCGGGTAGGATAGGCTGAGCGCTCCGCACTTCGCTGTCATTCCCCGCGCAGGCGGGGAATCCAGTACGCTGCGGCTGCTCGACAAACTACGGACGTCTCGGAGTACTGGATCGCCCGCCTGCGCGGGCGATGACAGCAAAAGACATGATCGCAGGTGCGAAGCGCGCAGAACTGCTTAGCCAATGTGGAAACACGGAACCCGATGCGGCGGCTGGTCGCAGTCTCATCGCCTTGATTCCGACAGGCCCATCTTTATCTGTTGAACGAACAAGAATCCGGGCCCCTCTGGCGAGGATGCCGACACTGTCGGCAAAACCTCGTGATGTCGGATGACCTGTCCCGCGCGAATGCGATGGATCGGCCGATCGTCGGGCCTTCTTGAAAGTCTCTCCGACCCAATCGTCCCCATCGCAGCTCCGTGCGGTCATTTCGCAAGATAAGGGAGCAACGATGTCTGACGCCAAGCATTCAAATAAGCATTCAAATCCGATCGAAATCGAGATTACCGAGCCGTCCAGCCTGAACGAACAGGCTGCGGTGGCGCTGGTGATCGTCGGCGCGCTGGTTGCAGTCGCCGACCGGCAAGTTTCGCCGGTCGAACGCGACGAGGTCGTCCGTTTCATCCGGGATCGCAAGCTGGCGCCGCATATCTCGGACGACCGGCTCTACGCGATGTTCGACGAGCTTGCCGAGCGGCTCGAGGAGCCGGATTTCGCCAATGTGGTGATCGACAATTTGCGTCCGGTCTCGGACCTGCCGTTGTCGTCTCATCTGATGGAACTGTCGGAGCGCGTCGCCGCCGCGGACGAGGACGTCCGTCCCCACGAGCTGCAGGCGATCAAGCTATTGCGCCTGCTGACGCTGGTGCTGCCGCGCGCAAAGCAGGTGACGCCGGGCGGAGCGGGTGCTCAACAGCCCGCCGCCATACAGGAGTGAGCATGAGCGTAGCTTCGGACGAGCGCACGACGGAAACCGAGGGCACCACCGGCCAGATGGCCGGTGGCGATCCGCGTCTCGACAAGCTTGTCCGTCGCCTGCCGCCGCGCGTGGGCGACATCGTCACCCATCTGCTCAAGCCGTCCAGCCGCTGGGTGAGAATCCCCTCTGGCGCGCTGCTCATTGTCGGTGCGTACTCTCCTTTTTGCCGGTGCTCGGCATCTGGATGCTGCCGCTCGGCCTCGCTTTGCTCGCAGAAGACGTGCCCGCGCTGCGCTCCTCGCGCGCCAAGGTTCTGGATTGGGTCGAGCGGAAGAAGCCGCAATGGCTCGATCCGTCCCCACCGAAAAATGATCAATCATGACTGAATTCATCACCACCGATGCGCTGACCGCGCTGCTTCAAGTCGTTCTGATCGACCTCGTGCTCGCCGGCGACAACGCCGTCGTCATCGGCCTTGCCGCCTCCGGCCTGCCGGCCGAGCAGCGCCGGCGCGCCATCGTCGTCGGCATCATTGCCGCCACCGCCTTGCGCATCGTCTTTGCCGGCGTCGCGACCCAGCTTCTGCAAGTGATCGGGCTCTTGCTCGCCGGCGGCGTGCTGCTGCTCTGGGTCTGTTGGAAGATGTGGCGCGAGCTGCGCGAGCGGGCCGCGCATGCGAACGAGTTCGCGTTCAGCCATGGCGGCGGCAGCGCTGCTCCTGCTCCGCGCAAGACCTTCACACAGGCGGCCGTGCAGATCGTCGCCGCCGACGTCTCGATGTCGCTCGACAACGTGCTCGCGGTCGCGGGCGCCGCGCGCGAGCATCCCTACATCCTCGCCTTCGGCCTGTTGCTGTCGGTGGCGTTGATGGGCGTCGCCGCCGATTTGCTCGGCCGCGTGCTCCAGAAGCAGCGCTGGATCGGCTATGTCGGCCTCGCTATCATCGTCTACGTTGCCTTCGAGATGATCTATCGCGGCTCGCTCGAGCTCGCGCCTGTGATCGCGAGCCTGTAAGGCAACGCGTCTTGTTGGCAATCCGGAGTGATCAATGACGTCTGAACCCAACGCACCTTCGGCGGATTCCGCGCCGGGGCCGCAAATCGGCCCGTTTGCCCAGCTCATCTTTGGGTCGCGCTGGCTGCAAGTGCCGCTTTATGTCGGCCTCATCGTCGCGCAGGCCGTCTATGTGCTGCTGTTCCTGAAGGAGCTCTGGCACCTGGTCGTGCACTCGTTCGACGCCAGCGAGCAGCAGATCATGCTGGTCGTGCTCGGGCTGATCGACGTCGTGATGATCTCGAACCTGCTGGTGATGGTGATCGTCGGCGGTTACGAGACCTTCGTCTCGCGCCTGAACCTGAGCGGTCATCCGGACGAGCCGGAATGGCTCAGCCACGTCAATGCCAGCGTGCTCAAGATCAAGCTTGCGATGGCGATCATCGGCATTTCCTCGATCTCGCTGCTCAGGACCTTCATCGAGGCGGGTAATCTCGGCACGACGCGCAGCAATTTCACCGAGACCGGCGTGATGTGGCAGGTGCTGATCCACCTGACCTTCATCATCTCAGCGATCGGTATCGCCTGGGTCGACCGCCTCAGCGAGAACGGCCACCGCAAGGGAGCCGACCACGGCTGAGCGTGACCGACGGCCTCTCAAAGTCCGAAGGCTGCGCTCAGAGACGTCGGCCCCGCGCCAGCGTCTCGGAGGGTGTCTCGCCGAACGCCAATCTGTAGCCGCGCGAGAAGTCACCAAGGTGCCAGAAGCCGTTGCCGAGTGCTGCAGCCTTGACGCTCATACCGGCGCTTCCGATCATGAGCTCGATGCGGGTGGACCACAGCCGCTTGAGACGCAGATAGTGGTGCAGGCCGCATGTCCGAGTTGAAGCGCAGCATCAGGTAAGTGTTCGGATGATGCTCGACCGCGGTTACAGGGGCCTTGCCGCGCATGACGGCAATTGTTGAACTATCGACCTCGCGGCCGTTGGAGATGGAGCTGACCAGGATATCGAAGTCATTTCGCCCGATATCGGTGGGGTGAAGCGCGCCGAACGCTTCCGTGACGCTCTCAGCATGACCATGAATGAAGATGTCGAATTGGGCACGCTGGGTAAACGCCGACTGGATCACATCGTCAGCGATGAGGAGACTCCAAGCGGCGTCCGCGAACGGACCGTGGTCATCTTCGACGATATGATCGCCAGCGGCTCGACCATGCTGCGCGCCGTGAAGGCCTGCCGCCGGGGCGGCGCTGCCTATGTCATCCTGGCGGCGACACATGGCTTGTTTCTTCCCGGCGCGCAGAAGCTCGTTGCGAGCAGTTTGGTCGATCGGATCATTATCTCGGATACGATACCGCCGTTCCGTCTCGATGCTGGCTTGGTAACGGAGAAGGTCACGATCCTGTCGGCCAGCCAATCGATCGCAGATGGTATTCGCAGCATTGTCGCTGCGTAAGCGTCCTGGCTGAGTCCGATGGTTGCTGCGTATGTGAGAGATGCCCGCATCACGCACCTACCGCGGATGACGTGGGCGCCGTATCGGCGCTCCGGCCGGCGAACAACCAACAACGGCCAGGAACGCAGTGCATGCCTGCTCAACCATGTTCGGGAACTCAAGGCCGTTGCCCTTAATCATCGGTATAGATCGCTCTGTTAGGTCCAGATGTATTGGAGCGTTATTGCGCGCTGCGGTCGCTAGGCCGCGCTCGTTCGAGCGCATCGAGAGCGGATTCAATCTGTTCGAGAAGGCGTTGAATTTCGTCCCGCTCGTTCGGGCCGGGATCTTCCTGCAGCCGCTCCAATAGCTGTTGCTTCCGGGCAAGCAGGGTCGCAACCGTTGTCATCGGATGATATCCTCCACGTTTGCCTATCCTTGCCATGCCGCGAATACTCGCCGCAAATCTCGAGCTTGGCTCGTTGCGTAGCCTTGCGAAAATCTGGAGAGACATCATGGGCTCTCGTGCAAATGGCTGCTCACTTTCGAACGGTGCAACAGTTCGACCACTTCCTGATCTGAAGTCTGACGGAAATCCCGGTAATTCAGGCCGACCGCATAGAATGGATCGGGGGTGGCCAGACAAATGATTTCGTCGGCCTCAGAATTGAGATCGGCGAGGGAGTCCTTTGGTGCGACCGGCACCGCAAGCACCAGGCGGCTTGGCTTTGCCCTGGCGAGTGCCTTCAGGACTGCTTTGACGGTTCCGCCGGTCGCGATCCCGTCATCGATCACGATGGCCGTCCGTCCGGCAACGTCGATCGGCGGTTCGCCGTCCCGGTAGAGGTGACGGCGGCGTTCGATCTCAGCCAGTTGGCGGGATGTCTCCGCCGCCAGGTAGGCGTTTCCGGGCTGGACCGCGCGAACGATCTCGTCGTTCAAGACGACCTGCGGGTGGGCGCCGTCTACCACCGCGCCAAGTCCAAGCTCGTCGTGGCCGGGTGCACCGATCTTGCGCACGAGCGCGACGTCGAGCGGCGCATTCAAGGCCTGTGCCACCTCGAAAGCGACGGGTACGCCGCCGCGCGGCAGCGCGAGTACCACCGGGTGTTGGTCCTTGTATTTCATGAGTAGCGGCGCGAGGCGTTGGCCAGCCTCGCGCCGATCCGCGAACACCATATCGTCCGGCGTGCTCTGCAATGGCGAAGACAAGAATCGGCCGAACCATCGCTTGGCGTGTTGCATGACCTGCTCCAACGTGCCGGGTTCTTCAAAAAGATGGCTCGCTCCCGGCACGATGACGAGGTCCTTCTCGCACGAAAGCTGCTCGAAAGCGGACTGGTTGAGAGGAATCACTGGCCGATCGGCCCCGCCCACGATCAACAATGTCGGTGCGCCGACGGCCCGCAATGCCTCACCGGCGAGATCCGGGCGACCGCCGCGTGAAACAACTGCCGCGACGTTCTGCCCTTCGGCGGCCGCCACCAGGGCCGCGGCCGCACCCGTGCTCGCCCCGAAATAGCCGAAGGGCAGTGAACCCAATTCGGGTTGATTGCGGGTCCACTCGGCGGCTTCGGCGAGCCGAGAGGCCAGCAGCCCGATATCGAACACGTTGCGACGGTTCCGCTCTTCCTCGATCGTGAGAAGATCCAGCAATAGGGTGGCGAGACCGGCCTTTCGAAGTCCCGCCGCCACTTGATTGTTGCGCGGGCTCGTCCGGCCGCTGCCGCTACCATGGGCGAAGATCACGATGCCGGTCGCGACGTTGGGCACACCAAGTATCGCCGCAAGACGATGCGGCCCGATCGAGACTTCGCCAAGTTGGTCTTTTCCGGTCATCATGATCAGAACCCGAACGGATACGTTTCTGCCGCGCCTTTGGCCGGCTCCGCCGCAAGCGGGGTCACGGCCTGCGTCTCCTCAAACCAAACGAAGGCGTCGAATTGATCCGGGAGCACCGCCTGGAAATAATGGCTGAGTAATTCCGTTTCGGGGCGGTAGACGACGCCAATCGCCCGTTCAAGCCGCGGCCCCGCCAAGGCCTCGCGCAGACCGCTTCGGCCGGGCGGCCGCCAATCGGTCAATGATCGTGCAAGCCCCGTGCGTCGGAACAGGTATTCATAGCTATCGTCGCGCGCCGGCCGCACTGACTTGATCTGCATCCGGCCACCCCAGTCGGAGGCGGCTGCGACCGTCCCACGATCGGTGCCGAAGCCGATCATGACGGCCTCGTCGCCATAGGCATTGCGCGTGAGCTCACCGATGTTGAACTCGCCGGCCCAGCCCATGGAGGTAGCTGCGGCATTTCCGATATGGGAATTGTGCGCCCAGACCACGGCTTTGGCCTGCGGCCCACGCCGCTGCATCAGATATTGCAGCGTGTCGAACATGTGCCGGTCGCGCAGATTCCACGATTCCGTCGAACCGCGATACATGATGCGGTAATACTGCTCCGCCGCCCGTACGATGCGCGCATTTTGTGCCGCGTTGAAGAAGGCTTCGCCATCGTGCCCGGCATAGGTAAGACGACTCTCGAGCAACTCGCGCAACTGCGCGACCACCTCATCTTCGCAAGTGTCCCGGCCCGAGTGGACAGCACGGCCATAAAGCGCGGGATCCGATTGCCAAGGCGTTAGACAGCTATAGCGTTCGCGCGCTGCGCGGGCGCGCTCCGGGTCCACCCGTTCGAGATAGTCGATCACGGCCGCGATCGAGCCGCTGAGGCTGTAGACATCGAGGCCTCGAAACTCGACGCGCTGCGCCATCGGGCGCGCGTCGTTATGGATTCGCAGAAAATCGATGAACGCGCTTACCTCGACATTGCGCCACATCCAGGTCGGAAAGCGTTCGAACGGCCGCTCCCCGGGCGAGCCGGGTGGTAGTTGCCGTGCCAGCCGATCGAGGGTCGCCGCATCCGGCCAGTCGGCCTCGACCGCGACGATGTTGAAACCGTGCCGCTCGATCAATTGGCGAGTGATCGCCGCACGCGCCCGATAGAATTGCGATGTGCCATGCGTCGATTCGCCGAGCAGAACGACTTTCGCGGGAGCAAACCGGTCGAAATAAGATCCGAAATGGTCGCGTTCGGGTGCAGGGAGGTGCTCACCAGCCCGATGCAGGAGCTCGATCAATTCGCGCTCGGTCTGCTCGCGAATGCGCTCGGCTGCTGGTGAGAGGGCCATGCCGAATTCCTTCCGTGATGGTGGTTCGGCGCTCCATTAGCGTTACCGGTGCGCGACCCCCGCACCCAGGGCGGGTCGATCGGCAAGCTGGCGATCGCTGTTCTTTATGTGCGCAACTCACCCCGCTCCTGGACGTTCCTTCGCATCGGCCGGAGGAGCCGATGCTCGCAAGGATCTGTCTCGCAAGGATCTGTCTCCGGGCGTTTGCAGCCGAACGGTGATAGCAGGAGGTCCGTACCCCGAATGGACAAGTCAGAACGGTCTCACACTTTGGCGGACTTCATCTGGAACCGAGGCACGCCTCGCACATTGGACTCAGTGGAGTTTCCAGCCGACCCGCGTTTGGGTGGGTTCAGATGAGGTCTTATGCCATGCGTTTTCGGCGGGAATGCTTGTGCGCGGTTTTCCTGCTATGCGCGTCGGTTGCGCCAATAGCAGGGAGGGAAGCTCGACCCGGGCAATTCGCTGCGGGGCAACCGATTGCTGGAGACGGCCATCACATCGACCCCGGCGGTTTGTTATTCCATGGGAATTACTGTGGCCCGGGCAACCGACCAGGAACTCGCCCTGTTGATGCTCTGGATGCTGCTTGTATGCGCCACGATGCCTGCGGGCGTTCGAATGCCCTTCCGAGCTGCGCTTGCAACGCAAGACTTCAATATGAAGCAGCATCAATCGCGCGCAATCCCGCACAACCGCCGGATATTCAGTTCTTGGCCTCTTTCACAGCAGCCGGAGCGGGCTTATTGCTGTGCCAGCCGTCTTCACAAGTTTATCGAGAACCGTTCAGCCGATCGGCGCGAGGCAATCGGTTGACAAACGGCTTCCGGACGACTGATCCATTTCGGTAAGTGGATCGCATGAATGGAAACGTGACCCGAAATATCATCATTCAATACGCTGTGGGTGGTATGCGCGGGCTACGATCTCGCTGCCGTATCTGTGGGACGTCTAGCCGCATCACCCAATTGGAACCGGGTGCCGTTTGGCGAATTCAGCATCCATCTGCGACATCAGCGGAGGCGAGATCATGGCGACATGTGAAACCTGCGGCAATGATTATGACAAGACCTTTCAGGTCTCGATGAACGGCAAAGCGCATACGTTCGATAGCTTCGAATGCGCCATTCACGCACTCGCGCCGACCTGCGATCATTGTGGAATCCGTATCGTCGGACACGGCCTGGAGAAGGCCGGTACGTTTTTCTGTTGCGAGCATTGCGCCCAAGACGAGGGTGTCAAAGGCCTGCGTGATCGAATCTAGCCCGCGCGCCTGACGCCGGTGGTTGAATCGGGATCTCTGATTTTCTGGGAACGGTTTGACTGCCAGTTGATTTCACAATCGCCGCGTTTGATGGCGTGGTGGTGATGCGAGAATGTGCCTGCAAGGGTGATCGCTTTAAGGGTGATCGCTTTGCTCATTGTGGAATCTTCGAAAAGATCCGCGCGGGATCGTGGCCTTTCATTTTGCATCCAGCCTTGAGCGTTCTGCGTCGGATGGCGATAGCTGAATCGCCTTTACCGCCGACGGCAAGCAACCGAGGGAAATCGGATGTTGACATCCATTCTTGTTCATATCGAACCGGATCACATATCGCGCAACCGCCTCGAATGCGCCGCGCAAGTCGCGCGTCGTTTTAACGCCAAACTGATCGGTGTAGCCGCAGCTCAGCTGCGGGCACCGTTGGTCGATAATTACGGCGGAGTTGCCATCGCAGTCGAGATGGAGGCAGAAGAGGAGCGCATTCGAACGGGGTTTAAAAACTCGGAGGCCAGTTTCCGGAACTCTCCCGCGGTCAACGGGCTGCAAATTGAATGGCGCTCCATGTTTGGGTTGCCCGAAGACGTAGTAGTACGCGAAAGCCGTGCGGCCGATGTCATTGTTCTCGGCCGGGCCCCCGCCCAGCTTGGCGTTTTCAGCTTAATGGACTTAGGCGACGTGCTGATGCACGCTGGCCGACCGGTGCTGGTTGTCCCAGACGGAGCACGGAGCCTGGATGCGAAGCGCATCGTCGTCGGCTGGACCGATACGCGAGAAGCGCGCCGCGCATGTCACGATGCGCTGCCGTTGCTTCAGAAGGCCGATCTCGTATCGGTCGTCGAAGTCGTCGATGAATCTGAAATCGAGGCTGCCAACGCGAGGGTCACGGACGTTGCGGCGTTTCTTGGCCGTCATGATGTCCGCGCAGACGCGGAGCCGCGTGTGCGCGCGGAACGATCGGTGGCGGACGCACTCATGCTAGCGGCGGAGCAACGCGATGCCGATTTGATTGTCGCAGGTGCATATGGACATACGCGGCTGCGCGAATGGGTGTTTGGCGGCGTCACGTCCGACTTGCTGACAGGCAGTCCAAAGTGTTCCTTCCTCGCGCACTGATGAGCAAAGACGCCATCGTCGATGCACCGACGAATATTGTGCAGCCGAAATTCGGCGCGTTCTGGGATGCCTGGCGATATAGGGGTAAAGCGCGGCAACCCGTGATGGCGATGGGCTTCGCCGCCGGGCTGAGCTGGTCGAAACCTATTGTCGCCGAGGCGCGAAAAAATTGCGCCGACCGCGGAACGGCAACCAGCGCGCCTCGTTATTTAGTCAGTGAGCGGTCGACGGAATGACAAGCCAGACCGAGAGCAACGGCAAATCAAACCAAAGATCGTTTCACAAGCCCCGTCAGATTACTACGGTAACTGGCGGGGTCGTTTTGTCTTTGCGGGACTCACTGCGGCAAGGTCAGCAGGAGCCAGGTGCCCGCGGCCACACAGGCAATGCCGGCAGCGCGCGCGATCCAGCGTCCCACCGGCGTCAGTTTCTCCAAAAGTACAAGCAGCGCCAAAAGCGCGATCCAGAGCACGTTCATCACGCCGCCCACGAACAACAGCGCCATCAAAACCCAGCAGCAGCCGACACAATAGCCTCCGTGCCGAACGCCCAGCAGCAGGCAGCCTCGCAGGTCGCCGCGAAAGCCGCCGTGGCGCATCAGGAACAGAAACGGCGACTGGCATTGGGCGAGACAGACGTCTTTGAGCCGTGTCCATTGATAGGCGCCCGCCGCGATCAGCACGATGGCGCCGAGCAGGTTGTTCGCGATCGCCATCCGGGGATCCAGCAGGGCGGCCCGCTCGATCGCCCATTGGAGCAAGGTGGCTGCCAGCGAAAAGCCGCACCAGGCGAGGAGATAACCGGCGGCAAACCAGCCGGTCGCGGCGAATGGCTTGCCCTGCGCTTTGCCCTGTCGACCTACGCGGGCGTACATCAGGATCATGGGCGCGGCCGAGGGAGCCATCATTCCGACCATCATCACCGCCCACATCAGGAACACATAGGCGAACTCGATCGTTCGCCACGGCTCGTCGGCTGGCAGCATGATTCCGATCCCGGCCGGGATCATCCGGAATTCGGTCATGTCCATGCCGCCCATGTCCATGTCGTTGGCGAGCCAGAGCACATAGCTCCATGCCAGCGCGACAATGAGGCCGATCGCGCTGCCGACGATCCAGCGATCGCGCCGCAGCACGCTTTCCAGGGGGCTGTCCGTCATTTGCGATCGATGTTGTGCGATCGATGTTGCCGGCCGCTGACGCAGGCCGGTATCGGGAGTTTACATCACGCCTGGTTCGACCAGCGGATCGGTGCATAGAGGCCGTTCCTGCCGGAATTATCCCAGCGCATGCCATGATCGCTGAAGGTATTGCCGGCGGCGCCGACGGCCATCACCATGGCGTCGGGGCTGACCGGATGGCCGATGTTCGTCCACATCTCGCCGCTCGGATGCATGGTCGGTAGGGGATCGACGGACATGTGCAGGATGCCGGGAATTTCCGCGGACCGCGTCTTGCCGTCGATCCGGAACGTGATCGGGACCTTGCGCACCCCCAGGTTCTTGCTGATCAGCGGTGCGAACGCGGCCATCGGGCCGCCGGCACCGCCGGTGAAGATTGCAGCCAGGGCCTCGGTCTGCTCATCATTGGCGCGCTGATCGATATAGGCGGCCACCGACCAGTCTCCGTCTGCCATGACGCCAGGTGCGTGGAGGATGACGAGCACATTCAACTCATCGAGCGCGATATCGCCATAGCGGCCGCTCTCGATGTGGAAGATCAGCGGTACGTTGCAGAAGCCCTCGGTCGGTCGCGCGGTCAACGGGGGCGCCGCCGACACCAGGCAGGGACACACGATGCTGCAACTGCAATTCTCGAAATAGTCACCGGAAAGGTGCCATGGGACATCCGCCATTGCTGTCTCCCGCTTGGCCGAACCCGATAGATGCTTTCGAATGAGCTACGTAGAGTTGAAAATTACGCTTCGTGGCGAAGCACCGCAAGCCGATTCCACTATCGAAATGCGTCGAGGAGGGTGAGCGCGGCGAAGTTCTCTATTCCCCTGACGCCGGAGTTCCCTCAGTTCGCCCGTGCTGAGGGGTCCGACAGGTACGGTCGAAACTCGGCAGCTCGATCTGTGCGGCCGCCGGCATGAACACCCTCGCCGGATGGCTGAAGATCTCGAACGCGTTTCCCCGGATGGTGAGGATGACGGCGATGCCCCTTCCATGGCGAGAGCGCCAGCAAGCTTGTCGAGAGCGTTGTGTCGGCCCACGTTCTCGCGCACCATTATGGTCCTGCTGATGCCCACAAGGTCAGGGGTGGCGGACGATGAGAGACAGCGCGTCGGAAGTTGCCGAGATCAGCGACGCCGTTCACTTGTGCATCGACATGCAGAACATCTTCGCGCCCGGCGGCTTGTGGGCGACGCCCTGGATGGAACGCGTCCTGCCGACCATCGCCTCGATCGTTTCGCGCCGTCCGGCCAGAACGATCTTCACGCGATTCATCACGCCCCAAGACCCGGAAGATCGTCCGGGACAATGGCGGAGCTATTTTCATCGCTGGCGACAGGCGACCCGCAAGCATCTGCCTCCGTCCGCTCTCGAACTCCTGCCGGCCCTGTGCCGGTTCGTTCCTCCCGCAGCTGTCATCGACAAGCCGGCCTATTCCGCGTTCAGCAATCCCGGCCTCGCCAGCCTGCTGATCGACAAGAACGTCGGCACGGTCGTGATCACGGGCGCAGAGACGGACGTCTGCGTGCTCTCGACGGTCCTGAGCGCCGTCGATCTCGGCTTTCGGGTCGTCATCGTCGAGGATGCGCTGTGCAGCTCGTCCGACGTCGGCCACGATGCGCTCATGACGATGTACCGCACCCGCTTTCACGGCCAGGTCGATCTGATGACCGCCGAGGAATTGGCGGAGTTCTGGCGCGAGTAGGATGCGAAGCGGATAAGGTTCGCCCAGCAGGGGACTGAAGAACAAGATCCACACCACCGTCGCCAACGTCACGCCGAACGAAATGCTGGCCAAGCAGCATCGCAAGATGGCGGAGCCGGGCACGGCGAAGTCGTGGAACGACGCCGTCGCAATCTGCGCGCAGCAGCGCGGCCAATCCCGCGGACCGACAAAGGAGGATGCCGATTCACATAGCCTAATGCGCGAAGCTTCCCAAGCCGTCAGATTGGTTCGGCTGGAAAAAGGGGGCTGCGATGGCGATGGATCGCGTCGAACAGGCTTTTGTCGCAACGGCAATCACGGGTTTCCTCTTGATGGTGGGAGCAATGGTGTGGATGATGATGGGCTGACGGCGGGAAGGGGTTATGTCTTGCGCGTCATGCTGCCTTACGCAGCCGTGGTCCTGTGCCTGGCGGTGACCGCTTGGCTCGCTTTCGCGCATCTGTTCTGATCGCCGTTCTGCTCAACCTTGCGGATCGGCGATGAGCGCGGCCAGCCTCCGTGCCATAGCCGGCAGATCGATCGGCTTTTCCAGGATCGGCACGTCGTGAAATTCCGGACTGATTGTGACCTTGTCGTATCCGGTCGTGAAGATGAAGGGTACGCTCCTTGCCTTCAACTCACGGGCGACCGGAAAGATCATCTCACTGCGGATGTTCACGTCGAGCACGGCGGCATCCAGGATGCTGCCGTCGTGCAGGATCCTGAGTGCGTCGTGGAGATCACCCGCCGGGCCAGCGACGTCTGCGCCGAGCGCGCGACATGCCTTGCCAATGTCATCGGCGAGAAAATATTCGTCCTCGACAATGAAGATCCGCCGCCCGCTGAGCGACGCCCGCGGACGTGACGGCATGCTGCCCGACATCGCCATGGTGCCTCCCATGCTTCCTTTTCGGTCCATAGGAACATAGGGCGGTGACCCGCCTTGGTACAAACGATGCAAACGAAGGCGGGTTCCATGAGCAACCACGACATCATCGTCATCGGGGGCTCGGCCGGCGCGACCGCACCGCTGAAGCAGATCCTGGGCCGCCTGCCGCCGGATCTGCCGGCAGCCGTTTTCATCGTCCTGCACATCCCGGCGCAGGGCATCGGCATTCTCTCGACGGTCGCCAGCAGCGCGGGGCCGCTTCCGGTCCGACAGGCCGAAAACGGCATGAAGATCGAGCCCGGCCAGGTCTATCTGGCCGCACCGGACCATCATCTGCTGCTGTCCCAGGATCACGTGTTCCTCGGGCGCGGTCCGCGCGAGAACATGGTGCGGCCGGCCATCGACGCCTTGTTTCGCTCGGCCGCCATCAGTTACGGCCCGCGCGTCATCGGCGTGCTCCTCAGCGGCCTGTTGTCCGACGGTGCGGCCGGTCTCAGCGCCATCAAGCGTTGCGGCGGGATCTCGGTGGTGCAGGACCCCTCGGACGCCATCGCCGATGAAATGCCAAGAAGCGCCCTGGAGGCGACCATCGTCGATCTTTGCGTCCCCGGCGCCGGAATGGGCGACGTTCTGTCCGATCTCGCCAGGGAGGTTGCGGGCGCCGCACTGCCGATCCCGCCGGAGATCCGGCTCGAGGTCGAGATCGCGGCCGGCGAACGGATCGGCAGTGACAAGCTCACATCGGTGGCCGATCCGGTTGCGCTGACCTGCCCGGCCTGCGGGGGCGTGCTGTCCGAGATCAAGGCATCGCATCCGATGCGCTTCCGTTGCCAGGTCGGTCACGCCTTCACCATCGACGTCCTCGCAAAAGAGCAGGAGGGGCAAGTGGATGAAGCCCTGCGGGTCGCGCTGCGCATCATCGAGGAGCGGGCTGAGCTGGTGCAGCGCATGGCCGCCGACGGCCGGCGCAGCGGCCGGCCTGCGGTTGCCGAGATGTACCAGACGCGGGCGGCCGAATATCGCGAATATGCCGACATGATCCGGCGGGTCGTGCTAAAGTCCCTCGATCCTCCGGCTCGCAAGCGGGAGGTTTGAGGGTCGCCATGACCATTTCCCTCGCCGAATGGACCGAGCAGCTCGATTCCGAGCGCCGCCATCTGATCAAGGCCGATCGGGATATCGAGGAGGGTTGGCAGCGCATCCGCGACCAGGAGGACCGGGTCCGTGAACTCAGTGCCGGCGGCTGCGATGCGGGCCAGGCGGAGCGGTTGGTCGAGGCGCTGAAGCAGACCCTGACGCAATGGCTGCGCCATCGCGTCCTGATCGAGCAGCGTATTGCCTATCTTCGGCAGCAAGTCGACCCGGAGTGATCCGGGGGGCGTTGAAAGGCCGCCTGAAATCGACGCCGAGTTCGTACATAAAGTCGAGTTGCCGCTCGACGCTGCGGCGCAAACGATCGTTCTCACGGAGCAGCCGGCGGGCGGTGGCGGTGGCGTCCTCGGCCCGCCTGATCAGGGCCGCGAGTTCTTCCGACGTCTGCATGACGGGGCTCCTGCCGTAGGCAACTATGGGCCTTTGGTCGGGAATAGACAACGATGCTCGCTGTATGGAACGCAGCGTGACGTTTCCGGCTTTCACCTGTTGGGGTAACATCAGTTCTGCTATTTGCGGCGAGCGGGCGTCCGCTGGTTCCCGTCACTGAATGAGAGCTACCGAGACCATGCATGAAGTCGGCGACCAGCCGGTCGAAAGAGAGCGCCAGATCAGCCCCCCGCTGATCATCGGGGTGGGTGCCCCGCCGACCGCTCTGGATAGCATCAAGCGCTTCTTTGCCAAGCTGACCGTAGGAGCCGACCAGGCCATCGTGCTGGCGCTTCAACATCATGAGGCCCTCGACGAGCCGCGGCTGCGCCAGATCCTGCAAAATTCCAACGGCGGCAAGATCTCCGACGTCGGCGACGGCCAGACCATCGAGGGCGGCACGATCTATCTGTGCCCGCCGGCGATGATCACGACGATCCAGGGCGGTCGCTTCGCGGTGCGCGAGGCCGAGCAGGCGCCCGGCGAGCGGGCCACGATCGACAGCTTCCTGGTGTCCCTGGCGGAAGAACGCGCCGAGCAATCGATCGGCGTGATCCTGTCCGGCATCGGCGGCGACGGCACGCTGGGTGCCGCGACGCTGAAGGACCACGGTGGTCTCGCCATCGCCGAAAAGGGGGCGAGTGACGAGGCTGACCATCTGAAGGACGCCAATACGCCGGCGGCGATCGCCGATTATGTGCTCTCTCCGGAAGAGATCGCCGAGCACATCCAGGTCTATGCCCGTCATTTGCGGCGGCTGGACGCCAAGCAGGGGTTCGACGAGGTGCTGGCCGCTGCAGCGACCTCGCTCGCGCGCGTCGCCGATATCCTACGCAGCAAGACCGGCAATGATTTCCACGGCTACAAGCAGAACACCTTCCTGCGCCGCGTGCAGCGGCGGATGCAGGTGGTCCAGATCGCCGATATTTCCGCCTATGTCGATTTCCTGCGCAACGATAAGGACGAGGCGCAGCACCTCTTCAACGACCTCTTGATCGGCGTCACCGAATTCTTCCGCGACAAGCGCGAATTCGAGGTGCTGGAGAAGCAGATCGTCCCGAAGCTGTTCGAAGGCAAGGACGCGAGCAAGCAAGTACGCGTCTGGGTTCTCGGCTGCGCCACCGGAGAGGAGGCCTATTCGATCGGTATCCTCCTGCGCGAGCACATGGCCAAAATGGACTCCGCGCCGCAGGTTCAGATCTTCGCTACCGACATCGACGGACGGGCGCTGGCGACCGCGCGCGTCGGCCGTTACCGCACCAAGATCGAGGCGGACATGACCAGCGAGCGCCTGGCGCGCTGGTTCGTGCGCGAGGGCGATACCTATTGCGTGGTCAAGGAGCTGCGCGAGATGTGCATCTTCTCGCAGCACAACGTGATCAAGGACGCACCGTTCTCGAAGCTCGATCTCGTCTCCTGCCGCAACCTGCTGATCTACCTCAATGCCGAATTGCAGAACCGGGTGATCCCGCTATTCCACTTCGCGCTTCTGCCGGATCGCTTTCTGTTCCTCGGCAATTCCGAGAACGTGACGCGGCATCCGAAACTGTTCGTGCCGATCGACCGCCGCGCCCGCATTTTCAAGAAGCTCGAGACCGGAACGCGGCTGCCGCCGGAATTTCCGATCACCGCCGCTGCGGGGAGGGCAGCAGCCGTCGAGGTGCCGCCGTCGCGCTCGTTCCGCCCCGACGTCGGGCTGGAGCGCCGCGCGCAACGGATCGCGGAGCGCTACGCCCCCGCCTATGTCATTACCGACGGTAACTTTCAGGCCCTGCACTTTTCCGGGCGCACCGGCCGCTACATCGAGCCGACGGCAGGCGCCGCCACGCTCGACCTGCTTCAACTCGTCCATCGCGATCTCCGCCTGGAACTGCGCACGGTGCTCAGCCGCGCGGCGGAGACCAACGAGCCCGCCCATACCGAGCAGGTGCAGCTCGGCGACAACGGCCATCGCATTCTCATCGACATCACGGTGGAGCCGATCCAGGATGGCGGCAGCGGCCACCGCAATTTCGTCGTCCTGTTCAAGGACGGCCCGGTGCGCACCATCGGTGCCGACGAGAGCAAGCCCAATGCGCTGGTGCAGACCGAGCATGTCGAGCGCATCGAAGGCGAGCTGCGGGCGACGCGGGAGCGCCTCCAGGCAACCATCGAAGAGCTCGAAAGCACCAACGAGGAGCTGAAGTCCTCGAACGAGGAATACCAGTCGCTCAACGAAGAGCTTCAGTCCGCAAACGAGGAGCTCGAAACCTCACGCGAGGAATTGCAGTCGGTCAACGAGGAGCTGACCACCGTGAACGGCGAGCTGGCTCACCGCGTCCAGGAATTGACGCGCGCCACCAGCGACCTCGAGAATTTCCTGGAGAGCACGCAGATCGCGACCGTGTTCCTCGACAACGATTTGCGCGTGATGAACTTCACGCCGGCGATCGCGCAGGTTCTGCATCTCGTCGAAACCGACACGGGCCGCCCCATCGCGCACATCAAGGCGCGCATCCCGATCGAGGAGCTCTACGACGACATTCGCGGCGTGCTGCGGACGCTTGCCAGCGCCGAGCGCGAGCTGAGGGCGCCAGACAGCGGTACGCGCTACATCGTGCGCATCCTGCCCTATCGCAGTATCGACAATTTCATCGCCGGGGTCGTCATCACCTTCGTCGACATCACCGCCATTACCCGCGCCGAGGAGCGCCAGCGCCTGCTGCTGGCCGAACTCCAGCATCGGGTCCGCAACACGCTGGGCGTGGTGCGCTCGATCGCCCGTCGCACGGCCGATTCGAGCTCGACGGTCGAGGAGTTCGCTTCCCATCTCGATGGCCGGCTCAACGCATTTGCCCGTACCCAGGCGCTGGTGACCCGCGATCCTGAAGGTGGTGTAGATCTCGAATACCTCGCCGTCGAGGAGCTGCTGGCCTATAATGCCAGAGAAGGCGAGCAGGTGCGTGTCACCGGTCCCACGGTGCGTTTTCAGTCGAAGGCAGCGGAAACCTTTGCGCTTGCCATTCACGAGCTCGCGACCAACGCGCTGAAATACGGCGCCCTCAGCCGGCCGATAGGTCGCATCGAGATTTCCTGGCGGATTGAGCAGAGCGCCGAGCCGGCGCAGCTTGTGTTCGAGTGGCGGGAGCGCGGCGGGCCGCCGGTTGCGCCGCCGCCGCACAAAGGATTTGGGACCGAGCTTCTGGAGCGCACGCTCGCGTTCGAGTTCAAGGGGCAGACCACGATGGCATTCAATCCCAAGGGACTGCAATGCACGATCACCATTCCCCTCAGCAAGCGGGCGTTTCATACGCCGGCGGTGGCCAGCTGATGCCCTTGTCGACGCTAGATCGCAGTCTGGTGGAGCCGGTCATTCGCCGGCTGAACGTGCTGCGGCCGTTGTCGACTGAGGCCCGCACCTCGCTCGAATACGCGATGCTCGAGGGAATCCAGCGCGCGGGATCGGGCGAGGATCTGATCTCGGAGGGCGATCCGGTCGACAGTGTCCGCCTCGTGCTGTCGGGCTGGCTCTGCCGCTACAAGATGCTCGAAGACGGTCGGCGCCAGATCGTCAACTTTCTCTTTCCCGGCGAAAGTTGCGACGCGCACGCGTTCCTGCTGTCGGTGATGGATCATTCCATCGCGGCGATGACGCCGGTCGTCTACACCGAAATCAGGCGCGCGCGGTTCGAGGGTCTGGTTGCGAGCGACCGCGCGCTGGCAGAAGCGTTCTGGTGCGAGACCCTCGTCAACACCGCCATCCAGCGCGAATGGGCTATCAATCTCGGCCGCCGGGTGGCCTTTGAGCGCGTGGCCCATTTGTTCTGCGAGATCATCGAACGGCTGCGTCCCGTCGGGATGGTCGACGGCAATTCCTGCGTGATGCCGGTGACGCAAATGGATCTTGCGGACGCCACCGGGCTGTCGGTGGTCCATCTCAACCGCACGGTCCAGGAGCTGCGTGCCTCGGGCCTGATCGTGCTGCGCGATCGCACGCTGACCGTCAACGATCTCGATGCGCTCAAGGACGCGGCGCTGTTCTCGCCGAGCTATCTGCAACTCTATCGGCGGGGCTGAGCGCTCTCTCGCTTGGGACCGGCTCGTAGGTCTTCGGCCGAGGAACGTACCCGGTCGACGGGTTCCGAGATTCCTGATCGAGGTTGGCGTGCGCGGAAGATTTTGAGCGGGTGGCTGGTTTTGAGCAGTTTACGTAACTTACGTAAAGGCGCGCTCGTCCCGAAGCTTCTATCGTCGCTCCATGAACGACCTCCTGCTGGCCCGCGCTGCGCGCGCGATCGAAGCGAGCCGCGCCCTCCGAGCGCAGCGCAGAGTGGTCGCGGATCAGCTTGATGATGCCACGCGCGAGGCGCGCCGAGTGGTGATGGAAAGCGCGATGTTGCGCTCGGAGATCAAGGCTCTTCGCGACAACCGGGAAGAGTAGAGCCTCCGATGCCTTGCCTCCGATGCCTTGCCAGGCATGGAGAAACCGTTCGCGGTCCGGAACGTTGAGCCTTCGCTCCGGTCTGGCTATGGAAGCCACCAGAGAAGACGCAACGGCGCGCTTTGCCCATGAACAGGGAGAACTCCTCATGTTGACGCGGCATCGTGTTAAGCAAACGGATGCACTGGAAATGCGCCTGGCCGCGGAAGCCGAGCGGCTTCGCGAACAGGCCAAGTCGCTTCCGCCCGGCGCTGCACGCGACGAGATGTTGCGCAAGGCGCGTCAGGCGGAAACCGGTTCCCAGATGACCGAGTGGCTGCGGTCGCCGGGGCTACAGCCGCCGGAATAGAAGCGGCCGATCGGGACGTGCGGCACGCACCGGGATGAGTGCGCCAGTCAACGGCGCTTCGCCGCTTTGCGCGGCGCTTGTACGCGGGATTTGCTACGCGGGATTTGCCTTGCGTGGTCCTTTGCGGCCGATCGGTGAGGTCGCGCGAGCAAAAAAAACGCGCCATTAACTTATTGAAATGCGGAACCCGCGGTTGCGGCCGAAGCTGCAAATGATGCCGGCTGGGCCACCCAACCGGCAGGAGCCTTGATTGACAAGAAACCTGAGCCCCGGCGCCCGACCTCCCGCCGGGGCCGATTTCCTTACACCCGAATTGCTCAGTGAAAGCCAATGACCGCCAAACGCAATCGCAGGAAACAGACCCAATCGCTCCAGGAGCGGCTGGCGATGTTCGCCGAAACCGCCCGCGAGCGCGCGCGCAGCCTGCCGCCCGGCAAGGAGCGCGACCTGCTGCTTCGCCGCGCCAGGCAGAACGAAATGACCTCGACCCTGACGGACTGGCTGAGCACGCCCGTCTACCCGAGACGAGGACCGTGACGAGCATCGGTTCTGATTCAATCAGAACCGATGATGCTCTAGCGCAACGAGGAACCGCGCGCTGCGCCCCGGGTTGGTCGGTCTGGTCCGACTTCGCCAGGAGCCAGCATGACGGAAGCCGACGTTCGCAAGGGGATGCCGCCCGTCAAGCTGTCGCGCGAGGCGTTCGAGCGGCGTTACAGAAGCCAGTTTGTCGATCCCGCCTTTGCACCGCTCCAGCGCGAGCTCGATGCCATCGTCGGCGCGGCCTGGGATGCCTACAGCCATTCGCGCAAGGCCCCGCTGACGCGCAAGGCGGGCGCCGGCTTCTCCGATCCCGACTATGACATCGCCGTCGACTGGCTCGATGCGCGCGCGCAAATCCTGGCGGCACAGCGACGCCATGACGATGCGGACGAGACCCCGCGCATCCTGATCATCAACGGCTCGGCCCGCAGCGAGCACACCTGTCCCGGCGAAATGTCCAAGACCTGGCGTCTGGTCAAGCTCGCCGAGCCGGTCTTCACCGAGATGGGGTTTGCCATCGACATCCTCGATCTGTCGCGCCTCGCTTTGGAGTTCGGCAAGAATATCCATCCCTGCAAGTCCTGCGTCGGAACCGCGATGCCGCTCTGCCACTGGCCGTGCAGCTGCTATCCGAACTATTCGCTGGGGCAGGCCGGCGACTGGCTGAACGAGATCTATCCGCTGTGGGTCGCGGCCCACGGCATCCTGATCGTGACGCCGGTGAACTGGTATCACGTGCCCTCCGGGCTCAAGGCGATGATGGACCGCATGGTCTGCGCCGACGGCGGCAATCCCGATCCGAGCTCGACCCACGGCAAGAAGCCGGACGAGGCCAAGGCGCTGGAGCTGAAGGGCTGGCCGTATCCGCGCCATCTCGCTGGCCGTCATTTCGGCCTCGTCGTTCACGGCGACGCCGTCGGCGCCGAGGGCGTGCGCCGCGCCTTGTCCGACTGGCTGACCGACATGCAGCTGATCTCGGCGGGCCGCTTCGCCGAGCTCGACGGCTATGTCGGCTACATGGAGCCCATACGCCACCTCGCACCGCGCGCTCGATGACGACGGCGAATTCCAGAAACAGGTGCAGAACGCCGCGCGCGCATTGGGCAACGCGGTCCGGCTGGCGCGGAGCGGACAGCTCCGCGAGCCCGGTGCGGGCCTTTCCGATCCAAATCCAAAATGACCGTGCTCGCGTTCCGGGAACGAAGGCCGTTGCCTGATCTTGGTTGTGCGGGGGGCTGGGTGACGCGCAACTGGAGAGAAAACGGATGGCTCAATCTGAAGACATGACGCGCTGCATCGCGCTCTGCATGAGCTGCTACCAGACATGCCTCGGCACGGCGATGAACCATTGCCTCGAGACCGGCGGCAGGCACGTCGAGCCCAAGCATTTCCGGCTGATGATGGCGTGCGCCGAAATGTGCCGGACGGCGGCGCACTTCATGCTGATCAACACGCCGCATCACCGGCATATTTGCGGCGAATGCGCCGAAATCTGCACCGAATGCGCCGAGGATTGCGAGCGGATCGGCGGCATGGACGAGTGTGTCGCCATGTGCCGCTCCTGCGCACGATCCTGCCGTGCGATGGCGGCCTGAGGACAAAGTCCATGCTGGAAGAGAAGCTCAAGGAAGCCATCATTGGCGAACTGCAGCGGCAGGCGGCGAACCGGCCGCAATCGCTCAAGGTTGAGGACGGAGACGATCTGAAAAGCTCGGAGGAGCTGATCGTCAACGGCAAGATCGACCTCGCCGCGCTGGTCATGGTGATCGCGGGATCGGTCGCGGGCGGACCCTAAGTTCGGCCGGTCAACGCGCCCTCAGCCATATTCCTCGCCGATGCCGTATTCCCGGTAGATCTCCAGTGGATCGAGGTCGGGAAACAGCCGGCATTTGGCCTGGGCGAGGTGCAGGCTCACCGCCGCCGGCTCCTTGCCGTTCGAGAGTATCTTGCGGATGTCGTCCATATGCGCGTTCGGCTGGTGCTTGGCTTCGAGCTGCTCCAGCGCGACCAGCGCAGTCGCCAGCGCCTCGGTCAGAACCCAGTCGTCGTGGCCGGTGATTCCCTTCTTCGGCATCGGCAGACCCCACATGTGGCGGCGGTAGTCTATCGCGGCTTCCGCCAAATCTCCATTGAGCCGTTGCGCCCCACCGGCGTGGATCGGGCCGACGGCCATACTCCGGCTTGCATTATGGCCGCGCGTGGCTAAAAGGCGGCAATTGCAGGGGCGATAGTATCTTTGTTGAAACAAAATTGGCGTAGACGTGCCCTGCACGGCATCCAGTCCGGCTGTTCCGGTCTGGACCCCTGATCCCCGCATTCGCAACACGACCCGGTTGCGCCACCCTTCAAGGCTTGAGCCCGCATGGTCTTTCTAAGCTTCGTCTATCGCTTCGTGACCAACTTCGCGTTCATGGCGATGGTCTATTTCAGCCTGAACTTCATGGAGAAATATCAGAACCGGGCGATCATCGCGATCCTGGTGCTGGTCTATACCGGCATGCGCGCGGCCTCGACGCTGCGCGCGTTCTACTTCTACCAGAAGATCGAGAAGCTGGAGGCCGAGACCAAGCGCCTTCAGGCCCCGATCAATGCCGGCGCGGGCGGAACGAGTGTGCGCAAGCAGGTCGTGGCCGACGTCGCGCGGCTGCGGCGCGACGGCGAGCTCAAATCCTATATGGACCTGTTCTTCCTGGCGCTGATCGTGCTGCTCTGCGTCGCCAACATCATGCGGCAGTAGGGCTCTACTGCGCGCGCTTCTTCAGGCTCGCCACGCGGGTCGGGCGCGGCGCAGTGCCCTTGAGGGCAGTGCCCTTGGGGGCAGTGGTCTTGGGGGCAGCGCCGTCGGCCTCTGCTGCATGCTTCGGTGTGCCGTGAGCAGCGTGCGCGGTGCGGGGAGCGTGTGACTTGCCGGCTTTGCCCTTGGCCGCACGAGGCGTCTCGGCTGCCATCGCCAGCCGCGTTGCGGCGCGCCGCGACAAGGTCGTCGACAGCAGCACCTCGACCGAGCCCTCAGGGATGGCAAAGAGATCGCGGCCGGGCACAGGCAGGCTGGCCGCGACATTGGCCAGTGCCATGGTCTTGCGTGGCAGCAGCGTTTGATGCTCGGTCTGCGCGTTGAGGTCGGCCAGCGCGGGCGCCGGAAGCGTTGCGGTCTGCACGAACACGAAATTCGGCACGGCCGGCCAGCGCGCGATCGGCGTGGTCTCGGTCGGCGGATGCAGCAACCATTCCACCGGCGTCGTCGGCGTCGCCGGCCGCTCGGCGGTCGCGGGCACCACATGCACGATGCGATAGCCGCGCGCCTTGAGGTCGCGGATGATCTTCGGCAGCGCCGCCACCGTGCGGGCCTGGATGTCGTGCAGCAGCAGGATGCCCTTGCCCTTGGCCTCAAGCCGCTGGATCGCGAGCTGATAGACGCGATCGGGCGACACATGGCGCCAGTCGTCGGCCGGGAAATCGGCGCTCCAGACCTGGATGCCGCGCGAGATCAGAAGGTTTTCGACACCTTCGGCGCGCATCAGGCCGGGAATGCGGAAGAACGGCGCCAGCTTGGACGGATCGGTCATCGCGGCCGAGGTCCACTCGATGCCGCCGTTGATCTGGGTCTCCGCCTTCTCGAGCGGCATCCGGTCGAACGTCAGCGGATGGTTCATGCTGTGCGTGCCGACGGTGTGGCCCGCCGCGACCAGCTTGCGCACGCCTTCCGGGTTCGCCTTGGCCTGTTCGCCGATGATGAAGAAGGTCGCCTTGATGCACTCGTCGGCGAGGATCTGCAGCACCTGGTTGGAATATTTCGGCAGCGGACCGTCGTCGAAGGTCAGGACGACCTCATGATCCTTCAGAGGCAGCGTCTCGCGGTACTGCATGGTGCCGATGCGCGGATGCTCGTGCGGATCGACCACGAGGGTGCGGGATGTCCCGAGCGCGTTCGGATGGCCGGGGCAGTCGGCCGCAACGGCCGCCGGCGCGCCGATGGTCAGGAAACCAAGGAATCCGCCAAGGCAAAGGACGATCCAAGATCGCGTCCGAACAACAACGCTACTTCCGATCATGAACCCCGTCTGCCCTCTTACGCGATTGCCGCCATAGTAGGTCGGAGACATCAGGAAACGGTTCAGGTGCAAGAGCCCTTGCCAAAAACCCATGCCAGGAACCCTTGCCATGACAAGTCCCCTTGATACTTGCATGGCGTAGCATGAACAGACTGTTAATAGGGCCAAAATCACCCCATTTTGCGCCGGCGTGACATTCCGGCATCAATGCGCGTCGGCATTCTTCTGTGATGTGCCCGCCGGCACGACGTGAACCAGCCGATAGCCGTTCTCCCTCAGATACCGCAGGAAGGCCGGCATGATCGCGGCCGTGCGTGCCTTGGGATCGTGGAAGAGGATGATGCCCTTGCCGGCGGCGGCGAGGCGCTCGGTGACGAGCTTCAATTCCTGCTCCGGCGTCATCTCGTTCCAGTCGCTGGCCCAGAGGTCAGCCCCGAACACGACGATGCCGCGGGACTGGAGCAGGTCGAGCTCGGCTGGCGTGGCTTCGAAATAGGGAAAGCGGAAGAACGGCGTCGACGGGGTCGTCGTCGACGTCCCGTGCAGCGCCATCTCGTCGGCGGCAATGCCGCGGTCGATCTCGCTCTTCGCCTTGTCGAACGGGATCCGCGCCATGAACGGATGCGAGAAGGTGTGGTGGCCGATGCTGTGGCCCTCGCGGGCGATGCGCTTGACCATGTCAGGGTGTTCGGAGGCGTGCAGGCCGATCAGGAAGAAGGTCGCGCGCACGCATTCCTGCGCCAGCGCCGCCAGCACCCTCGATGTCGTCGGCGGATGCGGTCCGTCGTCGAAGGTCAGCACGACCTCGTGATCGGCGAGGGCCAGCGTCTGCGGAAAGCTCTTCAGGCCCACGCGCGGCGTGGTCTTGGCGTCGACGCTCAGGATGCGCGAGGTGCCGAGCGCATCCTTGCGTGGGCACTCGGCCGCTTCAATCGAGGCGATCCCGGTGAGGGCGGCGAGGGCTGCGCCTGCCGCCATCGAGCCCCACCTCAGTCGAAGCATCTTTGTCATTGCGCTCAGAGTTGCCTTGTGGGTATTGCCTGAACCATCAGCTCAGACCACTCGTTCCAACCTGTCAAACGGCGAGGCGCGCCATGGATGAACATATGGACGGTGCCGCATCTGCCGCGGATTCGGTACTCGACCACGTGCCGATGCGCAATGAAGACGGCGAAATTCGTCACGAATTCGTCGAGGAAATTGCCCATGCGATCGAGGCCGGCGACAGCGCCGCGCTGCGCGCCTGCGTCGCCGAGCTGCACGAGGCCGATCTCGGCGATCTGATCGGGGCTCTCGAGCCCGACGACCGCGTCCGCCTGGTCGAGCTGACGGGGCGCGATTTCGACTTCTCCGCGCTGAACGAGCTCGATGAGGGCGTACGCGAGGAAATCCTCGAGGAGCTGCCGCCGGAGACCGTCGCGGAAGGTGTCCGCGAACTCGAATCCGACGACGCGGTCGAGCTGCTGGAAACCCTCGACCAGGCCGAGCAGGAGGAGATCCTCGAGAAGCTGCCGCTCAAGGAGCGCGTCGTGCTCGAGCGCAGCCTGCTTTATCCGGAAAATTCCGCCGGCCGCCGGATGCAGACCGAGTTCATCGCCGTGCCCCAGGACTTCACCGTGGGCCAGGCGATCGACTACATGCGCGAGACGCCTGACCTGCCCGATCGCTTCTACGAGATCTACGTCGTCGACAAGGACCAGCACTGGCAGGGCGCGGTCTCGCTCGACGTGCTGCTGCGCGCCCGCCGCCCGGTGGCGCTTGCCGAGCTGACCGACGAAGACCGCCGCCGCGTCTCCGTCCTGGAGGACCAGGAGGAGGTGGCGCGCATGTTCGGCAAGTACAATCTCGTCGCGGCCCCCGTGCTCGACACCCAGGACCGCCTGGTCGGCGTCATCACGGTCGACGACGTCGTCGACGTGATCGAGGAAGAGGCGGACGAGGACCTCAAGGCGCTCGGCGGCGTCAACAGCGACGAAGAGCTGTCCGACACCGTGTTCACCATTGCACGCGCGCGGTTCAACTGGCTGCTGGTCAATCTCGCCACCGCCTTTCTGGCATCCTCCGTGCTCGGCCTGTTCGAAGGCCAGCTCGAGAAGATGGTGGCGCTCGCCGTGCTGGCGCCGATCGTCGCAAGCCAGGGCGGCAATGCCGCGACCCAGACCATGACGGTCGCGGTGCGCGCGCTGGCGACGCGCGAGCTCGGCTCCTCCAATGCCTGGCGCGTGGTGATGCGCGAAGGCCTGGTCGGCCTCGTCAACGGCCTCGCCTTTGCGGTGATCACGGGCATCGCCGCGGTGGCCTGGTTCAGGATCCCGGGCCTCGGCATCGTCATCGGGCTCGCCATCATCGTGAACCTCTTCGCCGGCGCGCTCGGCGGCATCCTGATCCCGATGGCGCTTGAACGTGTCAGGGCCGATCCGGCCGTGGCCTCCGGCACGTTCGTGACGACGGTCACCGATGTCGTCGGCTTCTTCGCCTTCCTCGGCATCGCGACGTTGTGGTTCGGGCTGAGGTAGGAGCTGTTGAAATCCGTAGCCTGGATGGAGCGAAGCGTAATCCGGGGCCGCTGCGTCGGCTCGAGAGACGCCCCGGATTGCGCTGCGCTCCATCCGGGCTACTGGCCATCATCTTTAATCCGAACTTAAGCGATCTGCCGCATCATCGCCTTGCTTGGGGGAATGAGCATGCGTGTGCGGCTGAAGGCGGACGGACGGATCGTCGAGGTGCGGGACGGGCAAGAGTTTCCTGTCCAGCCGCTTCCGATCCAGCCCTTTCAAATCCAGCCCTTGCCAATCCAGCCTGCGGCCAGCGCCGCCCCGGGCGACACCAGCTCGCTCGCGGTGCGCGATTTGCGCCGCCGCGCCTGCCTGACCCAGATGGAGTTCGCCGCCAAGCTCGGCGTTCCCGTCGAGACCATCCGCAACTGGGAGCAGGGCAAGCGCGCCCCGCGGGGACCGGCCCGCGCGCTGCTTGCGGTGATCGCGCATGCGCCGGATACGGTGTTCCAGGCGCTCGCCAAAGCCTGACGCAACCTCCCGTTAGCATTGCGCTGAATAACCCGTCCGCGGGCTGCGGCTTCCGTTGGCACTGTGACTGGCCGGGTCCATAATGCACCCGGGATGATGATTTGGGGCGACCGCGACAGAGAGGAATCCTCATGCTGTTCGTCGAGGCCAATGACGCAAGGATACCGGCGATCGGGCTGGGGACCTGGGAGCTGAGCGGGCGTATGTGCGCGCGTGTGGTCGAGCAGGCGCTGCGGCTCGGCTATCGCCACATCGACACCGCGCAGGTCTACGACAATGAGCGCGAGGTCGGCGACGGCCTGCGCGCCTCCGGCGTGCGTCGCGACGACGTCTTCGTCACGACAAAAGTCTGGACCAATCATTTCGCGCCCCACGATCTCGAACGCTCGGTCAAGGAGAGCCTGGTCCAGCTGCGGCTTCCCTCCGTCGATCTCCTGCTGTTGCACTGGCCCAATTCGCACGTGCCGCTGGAGGAGACGCTGGGGGCGCTGTCGCATGCCAAGCGCATGGGCCTGACCCGCCACATCGGCGTCTCCAATTTCACCGTGGCGCTGATCGAGCAGGCGGTGGCGTTGTCGCCGGAGCCGCTGGTCTGCAACCAGGTCGAATACCACCCCTATCTCGACCAGGCGAAGGTGAGGGCGGCCTGCGACCAGCACGCGCTCGCGCTGGTCGCCTACAGCCCGATTGCAAAGGGGCGGATCAAGACCGACCAGACGCTCGCGGAAATCGGGCGTCTCCATCGCAAGACGCCGGCGCAGGTCTGCCTGCGCTGGCTGGTGCAACAGAATGTCGCTGCGATCCCGCGCACCTCGCGCGTCGAACGTCTGTCGGAAAACATCGAGATCTTCGATTTCGAGCTTTCGGACGACGAGATGGCCCAAATCGCCGCGCTGGCCAATCCCAGGGGCCGCCTGACCGATTTCGGCTTCGCGCCAAAATGGGATTGAGAGGGGGCTGCCTTATGCTAGGACCAGCTTGGCAACGCGAAGTCAGGCGATGGAACTGCGGAAGATCATACGGACGGATATTGCAGCGTCGGCGATCGCCCATCTGACGCTGGTCGCGCTGATCATCGTGATCAGCGAAGTCCATCCGTTTCACGCCAGCTCGCCCGAATCGGTTTCCGTCAGCATCGTGACGCCGGAGCAGGTGAAGCAGGAGGAGGCCAAAGCCGAGGAGAAGGCCAAGCAAGAGCTCAAGGAGAAGCCGCCGGAGCCGACCCCTGACCTGAAACTGCCGAAGCTGGATTTCACCGACAAGGACAAGGCGGCCGCGGCGACGAAGTCTGGGGCCAGGCAGCAGGCCGCGGCGCCATCGCAATCGCCGTCACCGGCGCCGCAGGCCTCGCCCGAGCCGCAACGTCCTGCGCAGCAGCAACAACCGCAGCCGCAGCCCTGGCCAAAGCCGAGCGAGGCCAACGCACAGCCGCAACAGCCACCGCCGCAAGCCCAGCCTCAACCGATGCCGCAACCGCCACCTCAGGCGACGCCGCAGCCCCCGACGCCGCAGCCACCTGCACCGCAGCCACTGCCACAGGCGATGCAGCAGCCAGAGGCCGCGCCGCCGCCGGCCTATCAGGCGCCGGAGCCTGACGTCACCGTCAAGTACGGCGTCATGCTGGGCCTGCCGCCGGAATTGCCGCCGGAGCTGGCGAAAGACGCCCCCAAGGACGATGGCGGCGATGCCAAGGATTCAATCGCAGCCAAGCTGCCGGCCGAGGTCATCGCCGAGCTGCGTCGCCACTTGCGAAGCTGTGCAAAATTGCCGGCGGGCCTCGCGCCGACCGACAACATCCACATCAAGCTGCGCACGGTGCTCGCCACCGACGGCACGCTGGCGCGCGAGCCGATCCTGATCGAAGCCCCGCCGTCCGCGAAGGGCGTGGCCCTCGTGAAGTCCGCAATGAGCGCGCTCCAGGCCTGCCAGCCCTACAAGATGCTGCCGGCCGACAAGTATGGGGAATGGAAGGTGATGGACCTGCCGTTCAGCCCGCGGGATTTCGGCGGGTAACTCTCGCGTGGGCTACGGGACTCTTGCTGTGTCGCTCTGCTGTCAATCCGTCGCCGTAAAAATATTCCACTTTACCGAAATTCGGTTTTGGCGTATGTGTCGCCCATCCCGGCTCATCCTTGAGGGGCGATCTTGTGGTCGTCACGTTCGCGAGCCGGGCTTGCGGTGGACGCGGCAGCGTCGGGTGCGAAAGGTCTGGGGCAGGGCGGATTGCTC
>NZ_JARVWW010000038.1 GCF_029846715.1 Bradyrhizobium nivariense | reverse complement strand
AGCAGGCTTCGTGGTAAGCTTGTTCATGGCGTAGTCTCCAGTCCGACGCTTCAACGCCGGATGATTCGAGGTTGATCACCCCGGAGACTACGCCAACCTCAATTCCTACCAACTCCGCGACGGCACCCAACATAAAACTATTGCCATTTCAGGATGATTCTCGATCGCAAAGTTTATTCTAGACAGGAGGTCCATATACGTCCTCGCTTGTTCCACTGAAAAGTGAAGCGGGAATCGTAGCTTTGTATTTGTGGCCTCGCGTCCTTCGACCGGAGGATACGCACCCCCGAGACGCGCCGCGCGACGCGATCGTAGGTTGGCCCTGCTGCTTCCCTAGAACACTGCGTTCGCCGTGAATGACCGCGTCATCCTCCTACCGAATGACTCAAAAGAGCCCGCGGCGCGGTGACCTTGAAACTCTGACGTATGGAATGACCTGATTTGCGGGCAGATGGAGCGATGATCCTCGGTCAAGACAAGACTGCACCTCCGATCGGAGGACGCGCGCCGGTTTGGCCGATGTTACTGGAATTGGCTGAGGGACAGAATCGACACACCGGAGAGAACCAGACCATGATCAAGATCCCAAATATTGTAGTTGCGTGTATGATCGCCATCGGTGGAGGTGCAGCGGCCGCTATCGCCAATCCCGCGCTTGCGTTGACAGCCGCGCAGCCCAGCCTTCCGTCATCGAAGTCTGCCATCGCGTTGACCTCGACGGTCGTTCGGCATCCGGCCGGCAATATTGTGCGGCCGGTCATCCGCGATAGCGCCGGCCAGATCGTCAATCGCCTGCCTGGCCGGTCCATTGGGCTCGGGAAACCGCGCAAGATGCAGTGTCTCAACTACGGCGGAAGAAACAGGTGCAGGCCTGTCGCATGACGCGGTAAGGATCTCTGAAGGGCACGCTGACAAAAATTGGCGTGCCCATTAAACTGCCGACGGCGTAGAAAACCCAGCGACCAGCGTCACCGGATAGGCCTGGCGGCCGGTCCGCGTCTTCACAAGCGACTGACATGCGTCCCTATCGTCGGCGACGCTTGGATGGCATGAGCCGAGTATTCTCTGCCTTCAAAACCAATCTGGAATGCGTGCCATCGAAAAATCCAAAATATCTCGCCGGCCCGGCCCGAACCGGAGTCCGTGCCGAACCGGCAGAGATGAAAGCAATTATCGAAAGCGGACGAGTCCCGCCTATTTCGCGAGTCTAGCTTTGATTTCGGTCAGGCCAGCTTCGTAGACGCCATTCAACGCTTCGCCAGCGGCCTTTTCCCTGCCCTGGTCCGGGGTGTCATGCGGCGAAATCTGAATACGACCCCTATGCCGCGAACACGCAGCGTAATTCAGTTCGTCTTCCCCGAGCTTTCGGCTGCGCAGCGCTCCTGGCGGCTGCTCGTCGAGGCCGGGGAAGGCATCGATCTATGCTCGATTGACCCTGGTCTCGATGTCGACCTCTATGTGTCCGTCGATCTGCGCACCATGACAGCCATCTGGATGGGGCTTGATACTGTGCGTGCCGCTGTCCGTCGGCCGGCCATCACCGATCTGCTGGCAGATTAAGCGGCTGGACTCTGGCTGGCACCGCATGTCGCGGCACCAGGGCTTGGGTATCAGCCCTTTCGCAAGAATACGTAGTCCGCGGAGTACGGCACGCTGCGGAACGCGCCCGCTTGGTCGCATGGTCCGCGCGCTACGCCCCCTCGGGTGTTGACACGCTCCACGTTTGTCACGCCCGACAATTTTCCATTGCCGCTTTGCTCCACGACATCGAGCTTGAGCCACGGGATATCGTCCTGAGACGCGCCCGGAGCGCTGCTGGCCAATTTGGCGTGCACGACGCTGCCATCGGCGTACTCCCAGCGTGGGCCCGCGTAATGGCGTCCAACGGTGCTGCCGTCGAAGACAAGCGTGGCAATCGGTTCACGGGCCCGCCAGGCGAGATTGCCATCGGATGCGGCCCTGCACTCGTAGATTTGGGCGCCTTCGGCATGGAGAACAGTAGCTATTGCGAGACCCGGCGTCGCAAGTTCTGCAAAAGTCTCGGCCGAGGGCTGCGCCGCAATAGCCCCGGTCAGCGATCCGACGCTCAGCGCGAAGATCAATAGCGGCAGTTTACGATCGTTCATGGTTTTCTCACGGGTGATGACTGATACCTCAAGGGCGCGGGTCATGCGCGTCGAACAATTCTCGGTCAGGATCGAACGCCATTCGGGAAAGACCGCAGCGCGGATCTTCACGCTGCGGTCCTTTTTCGATTCACTGCTGCTTAGATCCCGAACTCGATCCGCCCGACGATCTGGACGCCTGGTTAACGCTCACCCCTCCTTGACGGCCGGAGCCGGCCGCTTGCTGACGGTGATCCCGGACCGCTGGCCCAGTGTCAGGTGCAGGCGAGTTGCTTACGGTGCCGGGCGCGGCGGCCGGCGGCGGCGCGCCGGGCTTGACCTCGGTCGCCGTGCCATTGCGATGATCCCTGACGGTGGGGACGGCATTGCCTAGCGCGTCGTTGTTGCGATGACCGGTCGGCTGAGGGACAGGCTTGCCCGCGGCGATCGCGCGGTCACGGACGACCTTGTCGCGCGCAAGCGCATACTCGTTTTTCGCGGTGGCGGGATTGGCGTAGGCGGCGTCGACACCCGCGGCCTTGAGTTGCCTGCCCAATTCGGGATCCCAGACATGATAGCTGGCGCCGTTCGGCGCCAGAATCATTTGTCCGTTTTCAATCTCGACGCCTTGCTTAACCGTGTAGGTGCTGGTGCCTCGCCCGTCTCTGACGACGACGGTGGTGTACTGGCCGTTCCAGCCCGGGGTTGAGTCTTTGGCGATGACCTTGTTGTTGGTGCCACCTTGCGGACCGTTTGGGGCGCTCCCAGGAGTGCGGGTATCTACCCATTTGCAATCCCCCGACGGTGAACAATTGTGAGTCTCGCCAGAATACAACATGCAACTAGACGCTCCCGTATATTCGACATTGAAGTCTCCGCCCAATTTTGCGCAGACCTTCTTATTGGTAGCATTCGTCTTGGGTTCGGCAGTCGATATGTCGGTAAAAAAACCAAGGCTGATCAGCGTAAGCGCGATGACGGGTATCGTATGATGTAAGAGTTTTGGCATTCTGATCTCCGTGAAAGGTCCACTGGCGGGCTGTCGCGCTCGGAGGCGGCGGGAATAAACCCGCCGCCCGCGCGATCAGCTGCAGAGGTCACCAGGCAAAAAAGTCATAGATGCCCTCCGCTGTCTTTTTCACCTCGTGAACGGCGCCCTTAACGCCACCTTTGGCGAGGCCATACCCGGCAGCAATGGGAGGGCCATAGGTGAGGTATACAATTCCGTCGGTGAGCTTGGCGGCTGTTTTCCCAATATCGATAGGCGCAACCGTGATCGACCCCGGACCCGTGGTCACATCGCCTACCGCGCTCGGCTTCTGCGGCGCAACGCTGACGACGGTTTTGCCTTCGCCGTTTCGGGCGCCGACCTGAACGTTGTTCTGCGCGGCTCCGACACCGAGCGCATTGGACACGGTCACCGAACCGCCGTTCAAGGTCACCGAATCCTTGCCGTTGGTCACGGTGATCTTGCCTGGACCGCTGGAGTACGCCGACACGCCTCCCGCGCCGTTGGGGATTTCATACTTGGTCACGCCGTTGGACACCGTGACGTTGCCGGCGGGCGGACTGAGGATCGGATGGATGGTGTTGACGGGCGCAGTGACGCCGGCCGGGCTTGCAGAATTGGAAGCCAACGGCTTGCCCGGCATGGCCTGGGATGATTTCTCGCCGGTCGCCTCCACCGGCTTGCCGACCGGGACAGAGGTCCTGTCACCCGGTGCCGCCATCTTTGGCTTGCCATCGGCAACCCGCTCCCGGTCGCTGCCGAACTTGTCCTGCTTGTGGGCCGCCTCTTTGCCAAACCTGCCGCCACGATCAAGCCTGCCATCAACCTTCGGCTCGGCATTGGACTTGCGACCCATCCTGTCGCCGCCGAGGCGCGCAGCAAGGTTGGACTGATCGGCGTTCCGGACGGAATTCGCAGCGGTGTGCCTGGCGTCCTCGCCTCTACCCTGGCCGGAACTGTTGCCGCCATGGTGTCCCGCGTGACCGGGCGCGACCGCGAGCAGAAGAAGCCCGACCGCAAGCGTTGCGACGGAGCTGGTCGATCTAACGTGACGTTTGAATTCGTTCATGGTTCACTCGCTGAATTTGGTCGCCGACTCAAAATTTGCGACGGGTTGCCGATCTTCCCCGGCAGCGACAGTGACGCCGTCTTGAAGGCGCTGCGTCCTCCGATCGGAGGAATTGGGCGGCAAGTCCCGGTGCGGATGGATCAACTCGGCGTGACCCAAATGATTCCATTTCGGGATCAGCCAGACAGAAGCCGCAGCGCCAAAAATCACGCTGCGATCCTGTTTTCAGTTCACACGTGTTTCGAGTTGATCGCTGCTTGCAGCCGCTGCTGCCGTTGTGGGCGGCGTTGAACGCGACCGCCCGCCGTGTTTGGCGTCCGGGTCACACTCTCTTTGAAACTGCCGCTTATCCCCCGATCGCACGATTTGGCACTGGCCGCTTTCTGTCAGGATCGCTCTGAGCTCAGGGATCTTCCCAGGGTCGTTTGCATGATCGGCCAAGCCGCCATGCGGCCAAACGTCTTGGGTGATCGAGCAAAGCAGGAGGCGAGAGCATGCTGACGAACCACGTGACAACACCCGGTATCATTGCGACCCTTGCGGCGGGTTTCATCCTGATGGCAGCCACGGAAGGTGCGCTCGCCCGGGTGAACACCGGCGTCCGCCCCACCAGCACCAGCGCCGGCAAAGCCTTCGGCATCAATCCCGGGGTTGGCAAGGGCGTCGGCACTGATGGCGGCGTTGCCATGGGCGGCAGCGGCGGCGTAACCGCCCCCAAGCCGCCGCGGCTCCATCACCCCTTCCCTCCCCGTGATTAGCTGGCGTCGGGTCGCCATCTCGGCGCGGCTCAAAGCGATCGAATCAAAACCCGTGGGGCGAGCAGTCAAGCGTAGGCTCGCCTCCAGTCGGCGCCCTGCAGTTCGTCGTGGCTGTCATCGCTGAGTTCGGGATGTTGCCGCCGATCCCGCGCTGAATGAGGCGCTTGTCGAATCGCGTTCGACCATCGGGCGCAGGTCTTTCAGATCTATGAAAACATCGGCCTGTCGCCGCAATTCATTGGCGACCATCGATGGCTCGCTCGAATTGCTCGAAACGATCGTAACACGAACCCCGCGGCGTTGGACGGCTTCGACAAGCGGCCGGAAATCGCCGTCGCCGGAAAACAGCACCAGCTCGTCGGTATGAGGGGCAAGCTCCATCGCGCGCACCGCGAGCTCGATCTGCATATTCGCCTTGATTTTGCAGTTCCGATTGGCGTCGAAAAATTGCCTGCCGTTCTTGGTGACGACGGTATAGCCGTTGTAGCCGAGCCAATCGATCAACGGCTGGGCCGTCGCGAATTCCGGGCCATCCAGCACGGCAGCAAAAAATAGCGCCTTCAACGAAATTCCGCGGCCCCCGAATTGGAGCAGCAGCCGTTTGTAGTCGATACCGAAGCCCAGCGCTCTCGCAGTGGCGTGAAGATTCGCACCGTCGATGAGAAGCGCAATCCTGTTGGTCACCAAAGCCATTACTTCCATCTTCTCGTCGCGCCGCGAAGCGAACTGAAGCATCGACTCGTCGGGATCAGCGAATTGAGCCACCCGGCGCGGTATCGCTGTCCGCGACGCCGAGCCGGGTGAATCAAGATTATCGGCCGATCAGGACAGGCCTCGTCGTCTCGCCGCCGGCCCCGGCCTGCGGCCCGACCACGCCGCGCCGGAACAGGTCCGATTCTCGCGACGTATGCTTGCCGATGATGGGCGGGCTTTCATAGCGGCTGTGCTTGTGCCTCGGCTTGTACCAGCGATCATAAACATGGCGCTTTCCTTCATGCCGGCCGTCATGCTTGTGATCCGAGCTGCCGTCATGGCCGACACGATGGTCACCTCTTCCAGGGTCGATGGGAATGGGAGGAAGCGGGTGATCGATCGGATTACCAGGAGCGGGACGTTCGACGATGCCGACGGTGCCGCCCTCGCGCGGCGGGGACCTGGTTTCGGTGTTGCCGATGCCAGGCCGGGCACCACTCTTGGCAAACGCGTCATCCATCGGCGCGGCCAAGGCAATCCCGACCACGAGCATCGGAAGAACTCCGGTCGTCACGGCAAAACATTTAAGTATCATCATCAACTATCCTCTCGCTCGCAGGCGCAACGCGGCCTGTCAATAAAATGCTGACCTCGCTCGAAACGAGATCCGACTGAACCCTAGTGCGGCGCCGAAGGGCGCGCGTCCTGCGATCGGACGACGCGAGCCCAAGAGTTCTGATCCAGTGGCAGCCGCGCGCGATATCAGGATCGGACTGCCAGCGGCGTCGAAAAGCCGGCAACCAGCTTGACCAAATCGGCCTGGCGGCCGGCGCCGGTTTTTTCAAACAGACGACTGACGTGCGTCTTGATTGTGGTCACTGCAACGCCGAGCGCGGTCGCGACCTCGGGAACCCCGCCGACTTCAACGACGGCAATCAGCACGCGCAACTCCATTGGCGTCAAGTTGAAAGTCCTGCCGATGACTTCGGGAGGCGACGGGGTTTCCAATGCCGCCTTGCGGACGAACACCGCCGCGGTCGCGGTGTAGCTAATTCCGGCGCCGCGGCGCGCGCCCGAAGTCAAAGGCAGCACGTGAGCAACGTAGCGCTCGCCGTCATGCGCCGTCAGCGGCAAGGCAATGCCCTTGACGCCAAGAGCGGCGTTGCCCTGCTCGGCAGCGGCAAATATCTCGCGCAAGGCCTGGTTGGCCTGCGCATCGCCTGCGACGAGCTGGCCCCTGATTGAACGCAGGAAATCACCCGCGCCGAGCATGGCGCGCCCGGCTACATTTGCGTGGACGATCTGCCCGCGACCATCCACGAGAAACATTCCGGCAGCGAGTCCATCGAAGGTTTCGGTGAACGCTGCCGTTTCGGTGCGCTTGAACTGGATCGCCTTGCCGATAAGGATTGCCCGGCGGACATGAGGCGCGATGACGGCAGTACGCCGGCGCATCTCGTTGTCGACCATGCCGGCTGCCTCGCCGCGGACAATGCCGAGAAACGCACAACCTGTCGCCGACTTCTCGAGCACGGCACTTGCAACGTCGATCCAGCCCTGGGGCCGCGCCCATTCCTGATAGAAGCACCCCCGGCGATATTCTTCATAGGGCACAAGATCCGGAAGGCTTACGATCTCTCCGACGCCAAAGAAGGGCACGCCCGTGAGCGGACAAAATTTCGAATACGTCTCCGTATAAGCTTGCATGTAATCGGGATCGACACCGAACTGATAGCGGGCCTCGATGAGCTCGCTCGCAGGATCCTTGATCGCAAGAGCGCCAGCTCGCCCTCCAGCGAAGTCGACAATTTTCGCGAGCACGCCGATCCACTTTTCGGGATCGAGCGCAGCATCGTAGATGTCGCCAACCAGTTCGCTAAGTCTTTGAGATTCGCACATATCGCTCGTCCGCGATGCGGATTTGGTGACGCGGCTGATTGCTCTGAGTTTCGGGATTTCTCGTACCGCGCTCGCCACGGACATCTCTCCTGTCAATCCATTGCATGAAGCTTGCTCCGTAAATGCCGGCACGACACAACGGCCGTGACGCGGGACTTGGACAATTGCGACAGCGGTTTTTCAGACACCGTTTAGTCACGCAACCCGAAGGCTGCGGGCCGCCATGAACCGTTATCTCGCCGGCAATCCGCCGAGCCTCGGTTCACGCCAAATGCGGAGGCGATTGTCAGGACGAGCGGGTGAACGGGCCGATTGCAGCGCATACCGACTACGGCGTGCCATTGCCGTCTACGCGTGCAACAGCGTCGCAGCGAAGGCCGATGACGTGGCTACGTTCAAAGGCGGAAGCGCGGCAAGAGCCGCAGAGCGGGTGAATATCGTGACGCTTCGTTCAATCATATTATTTTTCATAAGAAGTCCTGATCGTTTAAAAGGCGCGGATATGCGGCTCAGCGCCCATCGGCGATAAGGCAGTACGCATACGCATCATTCCAGGCGAGCGCCGTGCTCGCGAAATGCCAATTATCAACCTTCGCCACGCCTTTCTAGTTCAGGAACTGAATCTGGTCCTGGACAGAAGCTGCACTAAGCGCGCGACCTAGTACCTACTTTTCATAAAGCGTGAGTCGTGATTCAAGTTCGGGATGATACCCGAAGCAAGAGAAGTCCACCTTTCGAGGAAGGATCACAAGGCGCTTGAGGCATGTTGCCGCTCGCCGGTGACATTGCAGCGCGATTTGAAGCGGGCTCGGTTCGTTCTGTTGGCGGCGGCCGCAACACCCGACCCGCGAAGCAAACGCGCGGTGATGACAAAGACGACGCCTCGCGGCAAGGCGGGCGCGAACCCGCGGTCCCGTTCGCGCCAATGGGCGCGAACGGTCGGGGCAATTCGGAGGATTTACTGCTGGATCGTGGTCGAGGTCTCGGGAGGCGGCCCATTCACCGTCGCTCTAAATGTCTGACGAGGGTCGAGGCTCCCGGCGGTATCCTTAAGTCCGCTGCCGAGGGCGCTGATGAAACCACCCTCTGGGCCGCCGGTAACTGTACCGGCCTCGGGTTTCTTCGGTCCCGTGGTCGCGGCCACAAAGTCGCCGTTGGGATGACTAACAACTTGAACGCCTGGTGCACCTCCAACACTTTTGACGCCGCCACCGGATATGGTCACGGAGCCACCAGGTAGGGTCACCGAATGGCTTGGGTCACCATTGGAGACCGTGACGGTGCCTGATTTGTTGGATGTCACCGTCAACCCGGACGCAGAATTTGGTATGTAGAGCTTGATCTTGCCATTGGATACGACCGCAGGGGAACCCGGCGCGCCGGCCACTGGACCTCTCGGAGGATTGCCACCATGGGTAATTGGCACGCCTGTCGTTGGTGGGTTCGTGGTGGCCACTGCCCCCCTGGGAGAGTTGTCGCCCTGGATGACGGTCCCGCTGGCGCCCGTACCGGTGATCTTGCCTTTGCCTTTATCCTTTTTGTTGCTCTCGTTGAAATGCCTGGCTTGAGGAGCCGTTGAGCGATCGACGTTCCCGCTTCGCTTCCCGTTATGCTCTTGATGATCGCTATGGTCCTGATGACCGTTGTTTCGGGCCAAAGCGGCTTCCGACGCCAGGATCATCCCGGCCCCAAGCGAAGCAGCGAGCATCAGCGTGGGAATCGTCCTGATCGTGCGCATTTCAATCTCCGGTTCGTTTTAGTGGGTTACAAGACACCATCGAAATGTTGCGTGCGACATCGTCCGCACCAACCCGCCTGATAATCGCAAGCTCTTTCGCCCGCGGTATGGTCGATCGTTAAGCCCCCTTCAATGAACCGGAGTTGGATAGACTGTCGTCCTCCGATTGGATTATCCTCGGTGCACATGAAATTGAACCAGGGCTTTCCCAACAGCTCGGTTCGATACTTGGCGAGGGTGCCTTTGCTGTTGTCTGCCGCTCGGCCTGCTCGGCCTTGCTAAGCTTCGGTGGTCGCGTGGTACGGCTTTCGATCGCGTCGTGACCGGCAGGAAGAACTTCGCCCGCCTCGACGGCCCGCACTTGCAGAGTAGGCGCGCCGGCTTGTCCGACTTTGTTCTTGAACGAGGGCGGCGCGTTGGGGGATATTCACGCTCCAGCCGCCGTTTGCCTGATGCGGCTGGCCCCGGAAGATCAAGCGATCTCGAAGGTGCCATCGCGCGGGCTAATCCAAAGAATGCGTGCCCTGTTGAGCGTCCGTTCAAATGATCCCATAGGAACTGGGTTTTCGCGCCCCTATCGACACCGCGAGAATTTCAGGCACGCCCAGGCGCAACAGCGCGGGGCTGGACTTCTCTTGCTTCGGGTATCATCCCGAACTTGAATCGCTTTATGAAAAGTAGGTACCAACGGACGCAAGGCGCGAGTAACACGCAATGGCGGAGGACAAAGCTCCCCACCGCTCCTTTTTTAATTTTAAGCAGCACGCTGTAGCTTGCAAAAGCCGAGCCCGACGAGGAGGCTTCTCGCCATACATGTGCGCGGCATGGGGTGCGTCCTCCAAACGCACGACAATGCGACGGCATGCATCGGCTGGATCCATGCCCGGTCAACGCCAGCCGCGGCGACCCGACGGGATCCTGCCGCGAGCCCCGCCTCAGAAGGCGACGCGCACGCCGCCTCTCGCGGTGCCGCTGCGGCTCTGGTCGGACATTGTGATGCCCTCGATCGCGCCGAACACCGCGACGTTCAGGCTGGTGTGGTAGTCGAAGCCGGCGCCGGCCACCGCGCCTACCGTGCTGCCCTTGCCGGGGGTCGCGAAGGTGAGGTTCTGCCCGATCAAGACCGCGTTGATGCTGGCGTCGCCGACGCGCTGCTGCGCGATCACACCGCCATGCACATTGGCCTTGAAAACGTGCTCGCCGCCGAAGAAGCTCGTCAGGCGGGCGACCTCGAGTTCGCCGCGCTCCTCGAAATTCTGCAGGGTACGGCTGCCGATCGACAGGGTCTGCGCCGAGCCGGTCTCGCTATAGCCATCGAAGAAGCCGGCGATGTAGCGCACCCGCGCGCTCGGCGTCAGCAGATAGCCGTGGCCGAGGTCGAGGCGATAGCCGTAGGCCACTTCCGGGCTGACGAACCAGCCGTTCGAGCTTGCGGTGGCATGTTCCAGCGTACCGAGAACGTTGTTCTGCACCAGCCGGTTCGACTTGTTGCGGGCGCTGCCACCCTGCACGGTGACATCGAGAAAGGTATTCGCCCATTCCAACCGGCTGTAGCCGCCGGCGAACACGTAATCGGTGTCGACCTTCTGCGAGCTCAAGTCGACCGAGAGCGTCCCGGCGCCGCCGCCGGCGAACACGCCGACGAGCCAGCTCGGCTGCAGCCTGCGGTCGATGCCGATGGCGCCGCCGAACGCGGTCGAGGTCGAGCGCAGGGTGTTCGCAGCCTCGTCCTGGTCGCGCCGCCCTCCGAAGGCGCTGCTCCACACCGTCACCGGCGCCGCGCTCCAACTTGCCGCCGGGGCCTTGCTGAACATCTGTGCCCTGGCGGATGCGGCGTCGTCCATGGCGTAGCTCATCATCGTCAGGTTGGCGCCTCCGGTCGGCGACACGCCGTTGAGCCGGCCCTGCACCAGCGAGGACACGTTGCCGGTGAAATCCATCAGCGTGCGGTCGGTCTGCGCCAGCGCGGTGGGATCGAGCGCGGCGACCTGGGCGCCGGCTGTCACGGTCGGCTGGCTGCCAACCGCGCCGCTGACAGCGGCGACGGTGGCGTTGAACACGCCTTCGAAGTTGACGAGCTGGGCCTTGACGGCATTGACCACGGCGCTGGCGCTGAGCGACAGCGACGACACCCCGCGCGCCAGCAGGGTCGGCTCAGCGGCCTCCACATTGACGACGTCGCCGGTGCCGTTACCCATGTCGATCAGGCCGATGATCCTCGAGGTCGGCTTCAGCGTCAGCGTGTCGTTGGCCGCGGTCAGCTGGATCGCGATGCCGGTCGCGCCCGCCGTGCTGGCGATGGTGCCGCCATTGATGATGGTGCTGCCGCCGAATGTCGCGTTGGTGGCCTGGACGCCGATATTGCCCGAGATGGCGCCGAAGTTCGTCAGGTCCAGGCGGCCGGCGGTAACACCGGCGTGTCCCGCGCCCGATCCGCCGGTGATCGCGCCGCCGACATCGTTGGTCACCGTGGCGAAGCCGGCGGTGATGCCAGACACCCCACCCGAGATGGTGCCGCCGCTCGCGTTCGTCACGTCGACGTTGCCACCGTTAATGCCAAAGCCAGTCGTCCCCATAATGGTGCCGGCGTTGGTTACCGTCAGGTTGTTCACTGCCATGCCCTGAACCCCGCCCGAGATGGTGCCGCCGACGTGATTGGTCACCGTGGCGGTAATGGCCTGGATGCCGATGCCGTTAGCGCCCGCCGCTTGAATGGTTCCGGAGTTGTCGATGGTGGCAGTCTTGCCGACCGCGACGGCCTGGATGCCAAACGCATCGCCCAGGATTCTGCCGCCGACAAAGTTCGCCACCGTGGCGTTGCCCCCAGCGCTGATTGCGGTGCTGCCCGAGATAGTGCCGGAATTGTTCACGTTGGCAGTTCTGTCGGCCAGGACGCCGAACGATCCGCCCGAGATGGTGCCGGTGTTCGTGACTAATTCAACCGTGCCGGTCGTGTTGGCATCCGCGCCAACGACGCCAGCGAAATCACCCGAGATTGTGCCGGAATTGTTGACGTTGGCGATCCCGCTCTGAATGGCGATCCCGCCGCTTCCTAACGCGAGGATTTGGCCAGCGTTGTTCACCGTGGTGGAGGCCGCAGCAAAGATCGCTGTGCCGCCCGCATCGTCCTCTTTAATAGTTCCAGCGTTGTTCACGTTAGCTGTAAGAGCGGCCGAAATGCCGAACGTGCCGCCCTGGATGGTGCCACTGTTTGCGGTCACGTTGACTGCGTCAGCGGAGATGCCGAACGATCCGCCCTGGATGGTGCCGGCATTCGCGGTCACCGTGACGGTGTTGCCGTTGATGCCTCTCGAGCCGCCCGAGATGGTGCCGGTGTTGGCGGTGACGATGACGCTGCCGTCGCTAACAATAGCGGCGTTAGCTACGCCCAAGATATTGCCGGCATTGTTAACGGTGACGATCCCATCGGCCTGTACACCGTTCACCCCGCCCGAAACGGTGCCGCTGTTGACCACTGTTGCCGCCGCGACGCCTACAATGCCTACCTGCGTGCCCGAAATGGTGCCGGCGTTGGCGGTGACATTGACGACGTTGCCAGAAATGCCATCGCCGTTCACGCCGTTGCCCGAGATGGTGCCGGTGCCGTTGCTGACCGTTATGTCATGGTCGGCTTTGATGCCGGCCTTCGTGCCCTTGATAATGCCGAGGCCGGAGTTGCCGCTCGCATCGATGGTCGCGCTGGCCGCCGTGGTGTGAATGCCGGCGCCGGTGGCTGCGTCCGTGCCCGAGATAGTGTTGGTATTGTTGATGGTACTTGTGCCACCGCCGGAGATCAGGATGCCGGCCGCCCCGCCTGTAGTGGTGCCGGTGTTCGCCGTCACATTGACGGTCCTGCCAACGATGCCGACCCCATTCGCCGCCGTTCCCTCGATCAAGCCGCCATTGTTCACCGTCACGGTGCCGGCCCGGATGCCGAACAACACGCCCGAGATGGCGCCGGAATTGGAGTTCACGTTGATGGTGATGCCGCTGATGGCGCCGCCGTTGGCGCCCGGTCCGAGGACCTGGCCGGCATTGTCGAGGTTGAGCGTGCCAACGGTGATGCCGTTATTGCCCGTAATGACGCCGCCACTGGTGTTGGACACGGTGGCGGCGTCTCCGGTGATGCCAGCAGCCCCCGTGCCTTCGATCCTGCCGTCATTGTTGAATGTTGCCGGGCCCAACGTTGAATCGTTGCTGAACTTCACCCCGAAAGAATCGCCCGTCACCGTCGCGCCGGTCGCGATATTGTAGGTGTTGCCGCTGTCGTCAATGGTGCCGTAGCCGGTAATGCTGTCCTGCTGGTTGGTGACCGTGCCCGTGCAGGTGATGATGGCGCCGTTGGCCGGCGCCGCCGGCGTACACGCCGCCTCGGCGCGCCCGATTGCCGCGATAGAAGCGGAGGCCAGCGCCAGCGCCAAGACCTGGCCTTGCCCAAACCGGCGCCGCGCACGATGCGGTTGCGCAACACCATCCAGAACCGTCCGCTTCATTTCGATTTCCCCAATTCGATCGTGTCGATTCGCCAACATTGCGTCTCGACGCATCTACCGTAGCCGCGGCCGGCACTTCCCGCGTCCGTCGAACGGAGGAGGCGGCGCGGCGCAGGACTCGAACGGTATGGAGGGCAGCGACGGAAGACTTGGACGGGTGCGACCGTGACCAGGACCAAAACGAAATCTGATGGACTGCGCGGCGCCAGCCGCAAATTGCTCTTCGAGCGCTGTGATTCATGGAACGAACATCAGCGCTGACTATATTTGCCAGAAAGCCGGTCCACCGATCATTCCCAGCAGTTCTCAACCCTCCAAGTGAGGCCTTGGTCGGCGCCAACATCGCGAAGGGCGCGCGCAAGGCGACCCTTCAGTAAGTTGTGATGGGGGCCTGCCATACCCGTGGGTAGTGCATTCGACCGCTGATATCGGAGTCCTTGCCGTCCGAGAGGCGCCACGCTGCCACTCCGAAACACAGGGCCATCATCAGGGCCGTCGCTAGTAGCAGCTCGGTAAAAAACTGGCTCACGCCTACCCCCGCAACCAGAGCATTGCGGGACAGCGTGCATGGCGCGCCGATTCGGAAAACGCAGCGCCGCTGACCTAAAGCGCGTTGTCCCCAGCCCGTCAGTAGTCGCCGAAAGCGCTCATAAGCCCGATGGCTACGGGGAGGAGCGCGAGGCAAACGACAACGGGCGTGTTGGAGTAGAGGGCGGCAACAAGGATCCAAGCGCCGAAGCAGGCAATTCCAGCTGAGATCGCGAAGGCGATCGCTTTTTCCATGGGCGCCCCGCACGCAAGGCAGAGACGAGGTTGCCACTAGGACTCCCGGAGAGCCAACACGTTCCTAAGCGCCCAAGCCGTCCGGGCGCGGGTTGGAGCGCAGATTAGCCCCCGGCTTCGCCTTCAGCCCGATCTCCCAGCCGGCGCTCGCCATCGATCGCACCTGACCGCGCAAGCTGCCCGGCCATCTGTCGACTCAGCGGGAGTCCGGCGTGACGCCTTCTGGGGAGCTGTGGAAATGAGGTCCGCGATCGTAGCCGGGGTTAATCACGGCATGACGCACAGTGAGTTAGCGGCGGCGCTGGCGACGACACCAACAGCCGCCCTTCTTTGGCCAGCCGTTTATTCCGGCCTAACGCTCGAGTGAGAACAAGTCGTCACGAGCAGCACGGTTCTGCTGCATTGCCACTCGGGTTCGTTGTCGCATAGAGGTAAAGCCCGCAGCGGGGCCGCGCTTGAATGGCAAGACCGGGACAGTGATTGCTGCTATCATCCGAAGAGTCTCCGGATCGTCTTGGACGGGTCGAAATCACCGATAACTCTTCACGTCACGTATCTTGTCGTCGTGAACAAGTGACCCTCGCTCACCGGACTTTCGACGCGTCCCAAGCGCCCCTGTGAGCGCGCTATGATGAACCTCGACGCTGCCCCCACTAAGGCGAATCCGTCGACGCATCCGAACCTCAGCCGCAGCGACGAGTTCAGCCTCAGCCATGGGATTCCTTCCGCCGCGAACTCGGCCCAAGATCGCAGCAAGATTGCAGAAAGCCCGCTCTCTCGCTTTCCTTCCTCAGTCATGTCTATCGCGCCCGTCGCCCGCGGAGGTCTGTCCCTCAGCCTTCGGGGTTCGGGCTATGGCAGCTTCAAACACCGCGATACGACGATCAAGTTGCCATAACTCGATGTCGTTGACGTCAACCAGCTGCTGAACGCATTCTCTTGCTTCCTGCTCGTCGGCGCACTGCAGATTGGCCACGCTATAACATGGCGGTGCTGATCCAAAAGGTAAGCTCGGTAGTGTGCCATTCGCACCCCCAGGAAGAAGCAGTACTCCCTGGTGCAAAGGGGGACCACAGAATTTGATGCTCGCGTGTTCACGCTTGATGTCTATCCCTTTCAAGGTTGCTTTGACGGATGAGGACAACAGCGTCGGAATATTGCAATGAGCCGATCCTGCCGCCAAGCTCCGTCTCTTGGCCACGAAGATTGCGTTCGATCATCGCTCCGGTGACCACGTCACCGTCGGCGCCCAGCACGTGCTCAATATCGAGGATCTCAAGCACAGCGACGCGCCAAAACTCTGCACGATGATGCGTGACCACCACGTAGGCCGCGGCGGCGTTCGACGCCTCCAAGGTGGAAGAGTAAGGGTTCCTTCCGTAGTTCTCCGGCCGTGAACATAGTTCCGCCTCTTCGGCTGGGTTAAGAACGCAGGGACAGTTCAGGGATGAGCTCACAAGAAAAGACGATGTGACGCGCAGGCTGCATCTCATCCCTGCGAAGCTTCGTAGGCTGCGCTGCGCGGATCACTCTCACTTGGGTGACATTGCATTTGATACGGAGCACCCAAATGGATTCCACGCTGGACGACAAACTCACGGAAGGGCCGTTTGCGAGCTTGGAGGAACAGCTTTCCAACCTGGCGCGCGAAGCGAGGGTCACGCATTCGGACCCGCCGACCGGCATTGAGGCGTTTGGTCCTCCGCCGCCAACGATTCATGAGTTGGCGGATTGGCGCTACCTGGCTTTCGTCGGTTCTCTGTTGGCGGCATCCATCGGTGTTGTTGCCTGGTGGTGGTCGTCCTCCGCTCAAACGGAAGCGATGGCCCCCTCAGACCCAGCACCCCTGACACAGGCCTCGCCGAATGCGTCCGACTTTGCGCAGCAGCTCCAACCGATAGCGCATGATCTCGCTGCCTTGAGGCAGGCGGTCGCGCAGCTCGAGATGAGGCAAGGACAATTGGTCCGCGACAATGAGAATGTCGCAAGCCAGCTCAAGGCGAGCCGGGCAGAAATGGTACGCAACAACGATATCATCGACCAGATCAGGGCGACGCAAATACGGGTAGAGCGCGAAAGCGAAACGGTTACCGAGCGGCTCAACGCAAATCAGGAACAACTGGCCCGCGTCATCGCCAAGGCTTCGGAGCCAAAGGTGATGCCTGAAGAGCTAAAGGTGATGCCTGAAGAATCACAGGTGAACCCCGAAGAGCCAAAGGTGACGCCCGAAATACCAGTGCCGCGTCCGCGGCGTCCGACCAATGTCGCTCAAACGCAGAAGCCGGCGCCAACCCCGGCGCGGCCGCAAGTCAAAAAACCGCAACCGTCATCGGCATGGCCATGGTCTGTACGCTAGTGCCCTGACGTAGCTGCTTCCTGCCCTGCTTCCTCCGCGCCTGATACTGGCGCAGCCCGCACCCTTGGCGAAGGACGCGATGCTTAGACCGCCGCGCTTCGTCCTCACCAGGAGGGTAGCTCTTCGCGCGAAGAGACCTAAGGACGAGAGAGGCTTATTTGCCGTCGTTCCATATGTCGGTGGTGAGCTTCCAGTCGTTTCCGACCTTTTCCCAAACGACGACATATTTCCCGGTCACCTCCTGCGGTGTTGGTCCCTTGGTCTTCAGAGTGAAGGTCCCGATTTCGCGTGCCGCGGAAGGGCCAAGCGGCCTGACGTCGGCGGTTGTGAGCCTTGGATCGCCTACCTGGTCGGCCATGCCTTTCCACATTGCCTCGATGGCCGCTCGGCCGTGTACCATCGCAGAACCGGGCGGGAGGGCGATCGCATCGGTGCTGTAGAGTGAGGCAATCCCAGAGAAGTCGCCCTTGTTGAACAATTCAATCCATTTCGCGTTGATCGCTTCAATCTCGGCCTTCTGAGCCGAAGCCGGCGCGGTCAACGAGATCACGAATGCAACCACCAGTGCTGTGCTGCGCATGATCATCTCCCATTTTCGATCTTGACCTCGAAGTGGATGCCGCATCTCAGACCGCGTTTGGCGCAACAGCAATTCCGGGGGCCTCCTCTGAGTTACAAACGAGATTCGGGTTCGCTCGTCGAGTTCGCCTGCTCCAGGGCCGCTACCCTCTCGCGCTCAACCTCCTTCTCAATTGTCGCTAGTGAGTTACCCATCCTGCCTCCGATCCTCGCGAGATCGCTGGCGAGATACTGAGACGTCTTCTTACGGAAGCATTCCTAGTTCCACACCTCATCGATCGCGCAACAGCATCGCCTCCCGAACGGTTCGGCTCGAGCTTAAGACGGAAACGAGTCCCAGCGCCATCAGCAACATGCCAAGCCAGTTTGCTCTCCAGCCTCGCCCGTCATCGCCCGCCTCGGCAATAGGAAAGGCGACGGGTGAGGCCGGAGTCACGGAGACGGCAACCGCGTCGCTGGCGGCCGGCGCGGCTGCCAGAAGCGTCTCCACGTCCACCTGGCGCTGGGTGGGGTGGCTAGGGGTGAGCTGATCGGTCGCGCGGTTGGCGACGGGTGCCGATGGGACGAGGGCCGCGGCCCCGATAGCAACCACGGGATCGGCATCAACCACCGTTAGCTTGGACGCGGGCAGCATCGGTTGAGATGTCGCCGGTGCGGAGCGCAGCAGCTCCGCACGCGCATCCACGAGCGCCTCCTTGCGCCACGCGGACTCGTTCTCAGCGGGAGCGGCGACACGATCCTTTGCGGCGTGATGATGAGCCGGCTTCTTCACCGTCGCGATCCCCTCGGCCGCCAGAAACCAGCACTTGCGTTGGCCGTCCAGACGATAGACCCAGTGCTGACCGTCCGCCGTCAACTTGCCGGGTCGCCGCAAGCACTCCCTTTCTACGGAAGCGGTCGCAGTGGCTGTCTGGGGCGCGACATTGAAGAAGTCTGCAAACGGATTCGAAGACGCGGGCGCCGTTGAAAGTCCTGCGAGAAGAACAAAAGCGCCGAAGCAAAATCGCAAATGACCGGACATGAAAAACCCCGGTGTTGCGCCCACCCGGCATGACCCTTGGCTGCGACCTGGGTCACAATGCGGCTCAAATCCGGCAATGCGGTGGATTCATTCCGGCCCGGAAACGAGATCCGCGCCAGCGAGCAAGTGCTTGCAGCAGTGCGAAAGGCATCCACCATCGCGCGCGGTGCCGGCGAGGCCTGGTTCGTGCCCACCCTTCCGAGATCGCCGCGGCGTTTACCGCGTCCCGGAAACTGGAACTCCCTATGGTATTACCCATGCGCATTTTGCAATTGTGCAGCGTGGCACTGGGATCTAACTCTTCAATCATCCTGAGAGACATAAATTCGCCTCGCGGTTGCGTGTGGTTGGAGTTTTATTTTTGAGATTGAGAGCTTCCGCAGCTGAATTGGATTTCGGAGCGCGAGGCGTAGACGGATTCAAACAAAGTTCGAGTTTGCCGCCCTATGACACTCGAAATGCGATGCGGCGGATGGTTCGCGGCAGGCCGCAGTGACGCTTCCCAGCGGAACTGGTAACCGACTTCTGGCAGCCCTGCCGGCGGCGGACCTCGATCTGCTGGCACCCGAGCTAGAGATGGTTGCGCTCGATCGGGATGCGGTCGTCTCGCAGGCGGGTGACCGGACCGAGCACGTCCTCTTTCCTCACAGTGGCGCCATTTCTGTGATGATCGACATGGCCAACGGGCAGACGGTCGCCAGCGCCGCAATAGGGCGCGAGGGAGCAGTGGGCACTCTTTCCGTGCTGGGGCCGTCCCCTGCGGCCGTTACCGCCATCGTTCGTGCCGCGGGCATCGCCTCGCGGATCCCCGCATCGCGATTCCACACCGCTTTTAGCCGGAGCCCCGCGATCCGCCACGCAGTCCAGATTCACTTCAAGGCGATGCTGATACAGCTGCAAATCGGCGGGGCCTGCAATGCGCTGCATCCGGTCCAAGCCCGCATGGCACGCTGGCTGCTCCATCTTCGCGACCGCGTCGACCACGACGTCCTCCCACTCACCCAAGAGGCGCTTTCGCAAATACTGGGTGTGCGACGAACGACGGTGACGCTCCTGATGCGCAACCTGCGCGCTTCCGGCGCGATCAGATCTGAACGGCGAGGCGAAATCGAGATCGATCCATCGCGGCTCGCAGCGCTGGCGTGCGAATGCCACGATACCATGCGTCTCGAAATCGAAGGGATCTTCTCTCTGAATGCAGCCCTATCTCGCGCGTTGGTTCTGCCGACGCAGTAAATGAAACGGGCGATGCCGCAAACCATCGCGCTTTTCGGCCCGATCAACCGTTATCCCGGCCATGGACGATGTGGCTAATGTGCAACGGGCGCCTGGCTTCTCCACGGCAATGTCCGCAACCGAACAATCCCGCTCATGAGGTACGCGGTACTATCGGCGCGCCAAGTACTGGGGGCCTGTGGATGAACTTTTCAAACTCGAAAGATCAGACCTTATTGTCTCTTTGGGAAAGTGTGCGGCGACAAGTGTTGGCTGATCGCGCGAATGGCGGACGCTCCCGCGTTGTTGGTGACAATCTGCGCACCTATGCTGAATCGCTCCGTTCGGAGATGGATCGACGGGAGCTCAAGTACGCCTCCATCAATTCAACTGAATGAAACAGAGGGTGCTTCTGGGGTACACAGACGATGAGAGACATGCAGGAGCAGCTGGAGAACCTCCGCAACGATGCAGCCGACTGCAAATCGATCAGCGATCTGGCCACCGACCTGCAAAAGCGAGAGTTGTTCGCGAGGCTCGCCGATCATCTGAGCGTATTGGCTTCCGAGGTCGAGCGTGCCATTGCTGCGACAGCCCTTGGCACCGAATCGGAGCGATAAAAGGATGTGCCCCGACATCGATGATTGGGAACGAGCATGCGATGAGCGGTGAAGGAGGACATGGCTGCGGAGCGGCCTCGCGTGGGAGTGTGCAATCGCGCGCTCGCCTCGCCACCAGTCGGAACGCCTATCTGCCTGTGCAAGGCAATCAAGCTAATTTCGATCGTCAGCTGCGACCGCGGGTGGGCGTACAGCCCTGACCGTGCAGGATGTCCCCGGCCTACGCGCTTTATCACGAAGGCTGCGTCATGCTCATTCGCTATAGGACCGGCGTTGCCCTGTCTCGGCAGCCTCATTCGAGGCCAAGCAACGCCGCGCCCGCTCGATCTGGGCGCCGGTAGCCCCGTGGTTACGGGCATACATCTCAGCCAGCGCCGCCGAATACTTGGCAACGTAGTATTTGACCTCTGAGCAAGAAATCCGCTCTCCCGGTCTGTGCTGGCGCACAGCATAGGCTTCAGAGCTCAGCGTCATCAGAAACAAGGCAGCAGCGCCAACCGCACGCGTGACAGTCATTGTGATCCCCCACAGCTACTAGGCTCGTTGCAGAGAGCAGGCCTGAATCGTCTCGATCGCGCAAATTAACAGTGGTGCGCTAGTGCAACGTGTTGCGGACTGTTGCTTTCATGCCCCAGCTTCGTGAGCACCGGCCCGGCCCATACTGGCGTACCCCGTACAAATCCAGGCTCGTCGACACAGATGCGCGGCAATTGACGTCCCCATGTAAGCTGAAATGCGCGAGAGGACACGCCGCTCGGATCATCTCAGGAACCCAAGCGCGCGACACGCCGGCCGGCGCCGCTGCGGTTTTAACGGGCACAAACCCCTCCGGCGCCGCCCGGGGAGGACCTCACGATGCCGACCAGCAATTCAACCTCTGCCCGGATGACCACCGGTACGATCATCCTCTCCACGATTCCTGTAGTCATTATTCCGGCTGCGGCCGATCAGCCGTTAAGGGTTGGTTTAGTTCCGAGCAGGATCATTGCGGAGCCACCAGGAATCCGATCATGCGATTGCACCAGGCGAGTACCTTGGAAAAGCTCGGGGCGACGATTGCTGAAGGCGCCAGCGAAGGCCGAACGCAGCCTGCGATGTTGGACCCCTGGGATTTCTCAAATCCCAGTCGAGATGAGGTTCTGGCGTTATTGAAGCCGGACGGTTATCGAAAGCGGACTACCTGGCTGGTCGCAGGCGCACTGGTTGCGGGCTTTGGATTAGGAGGGGCTGGCGGGCTAAGTTGGCACGGTGCTGCAACTAGCTCGGTCCTCAATGCTATCACTCAACCAGAAATGCCTTTGCGCCAAGTTGCCCAAACAAAGTCGGTCAAGACCGAAGGCGCCCGAAGGACGGCATCCACGTCACTTTTGCAAACACCATCAACTGTAAATCAGGTCTCCGCAGGTCGAACGAGCATTTCCGCCAAGCCTCTGGCCAGATGGTCGGATGGGGCTCACTCAACGGACTCTTCAAGCACGACCTCTCCGGCTCTCCAAGCAGATGTGACTGTGACCGGCTCGATAGAGCCCAGAGCACCTCTTGCGCCCGCGCCAGACACAAGACCGACAACGATTGAGGGTTGGACCGTGCTTGATGTTCGAGGCGGGACGGCGGTTCTCGGTGGGCCGGATGGGGTTCGGATGGCAATGCGCGGCGACACAGTCCCCGGCATTGGGCGCATCGACTCTATCGTGCGTTGGGGCAACCGTTGGATAGTGGCGACGGATAGCGGATTGATCGCAACTCCATGAATGGCGCGCCGGGCTTTTCTTGCTGTATTCTACAGCGTATCCGGCATTTTGAGTTCGTGGCGAATCAACTCTTCCCCAAGCTGTCGTTCCGCTTCCAGATAGAACTCTCGATCACGCCCGTTAGGCATGCCTGCCTGCTCCCACAGGTGATATGCCCGGCGCTCAATGTCCTTTGGGGTTGGAGGACCTGCCATGTGCGTTACTCCCGATGAGACCAACCTGAGGCTGGCCACAATCCACGTTTCGGTTTGTTCGTTGTTCCATTGAACGCATTAGCCCGGCATTTCCGCCGGGCCGATCGCAAGTTCGTTTCAGGTGCTCGGCAACGGACCGATTTGAATCTATTCGCGGTGGTCAGTCGGTTCGGAACGTTGGATGCTTGCTCGCGCGGTTCGGCAGGTACTGTGTTGCTGATGGGCGACGCTTCTTAGATACGCCTAGACCCAGTGGTGGATTCTTCCTTGCTCCCCGGAACTGCGCGAGGTGCAGCAAGCCGTCTGTAAACCCAAATAGCGTTCGAAGCAGATGCGAAGGCAAACGAAAGCGGTTCCCACAGATGACATGTCAGCTAATCGGGTTTTGCAAAAATGATAAAATTAATTCTGGCCCATAATCATGATGACTCTATCGCAATAATAAAAAATAAGCTTGGGGAAAACAGGGAGGTCGGACATGGAAACAGCACGTCGCTTTCGCGCGATGGCATCGCTTTGTCGGCAGACTGCCGAGCGCAATCCTGACAGAAGTTGGAAGCTGCTCGCAGAGGCGGAGTTTTGGGAGCACCTGGCGGCTGCGGCTCAAGCGCACTGAAGGCCGCGCCATTCCGGCAATTCGCCTGCTCTCAGAAATGCCAGGCGAACTGCCATCGCTACGAGCACGACCGCGCATCCCCAATCCACCAAGATCAGGACACGCACCATTTGGTGAAGGACGGACATGCGAAGCTCGGGGAAATGGTAGCGGGAGACCGCTACATGGCTAGACCTACTTCGCACGACCATTGCGCTCATTGCACGGCGTGTTAGCGGCGGCGCCTTGATCCTCCGCCAGACCGCTTTTTTTGCCCTAGACAGGGCAGCGCGGAAAGGCAGAGCGATGCAACGACGATGGCTGTCATACGAGGCCCAGCGGATGTTTGGATGCTCAGTGGGAGATGGGCGAGGTTCACTCGCCGCAGCTGAATTCAGACAATCGCTGCCGTGGATACTCGACGCCCGGGTGCCACCGAAGTGCCGCCTACCGCGCGACACACGACACAACGACCCGGCAGAAATTGAAGGCGAAACGTCCGTAGAGAAAACCGCTCCCTGGCTCCAGTGCGGCCAGGCGATACGAATTGCCGAGAGCGCGGACAATCTCGACCATTCCCATGAATTCATGGTGCGTCAGCGCCGGGTGAATGCCGAGCAGCGACAGCAACAGGGCGTGAATGCCGAAATTGCTCATGACGGGCCTGCCTTTGCGCGCGGCAGCGGCATGAATTGCGCGAGATAGGCGCTCCGCCATTGATACGGCGTATCGCCGACAAAGCGCTTGAACACCGTGGTGAAATGCGCCTGGGTCTGGAAGCCCACGGTCAGGGCAATATCGACCAGAGTGACTTCGGCCTGCTTGAGCAGCTCCTGGGCGCGCTCGATGCGGCGCCTCAGCAGATATTCGTGAGGCCGGTCACCGACGGCTGCGCGGAACTGTGCGGCGAAATGCATCCGGCTCAGGCCGGCGACCGCGGCCATGTCCTGAAGCGTGATCTTGGCGGCCAGATTCTTGTCGACATATTCCAGAACGCGCTTGAGGCGCCAGGTCTGCAGCGACCGCACGGTCCGGCAGGCTCCTTCCTCGTGAACGCCATCGGCCGGGTCGAGTGCGGCCGGTGCGCCGGACGCTTGCCGACTGAACGTCCGGGTGAGGATCGCAAGCCGCAGGGCGTCGGCCATGATCCCCGAATGGACATCGTGCGCGGCTTCTGTCGCCGCGAGCGCATCCGACAGGCGCCGCATGACCGGATCGGTGAATTCTCCTGCTGTAAACGCCCGCTCGCTGTCGGCAGGCGATCCCGCAAGGAGTTTTGCGGAGACCCTGAAGCCTGGTCCGCGAGCGGCAGATCGCTCGACGTCTGCCGCACGCGTCTCGACTGCCAGGGCGACGTCCAGATGGACGAAGGATAACATCGTTCCGTCTTCGCCGAAGCGGTCAGGAAGTTTCGACAGCCCGAGCCGATCGCGATCGATTTCCGAGATATCGATCGCGCGAACGTCATGATCCTTGATTGTCTGTGAGCGTGACATCTGCAGCGACATCGTCGAATCTCCTTGTCCCGTTTTCGATCCGGCATCGCCTGACCGGCTTGTCCGAATGTCATGGGAGCAGAGTAGTTCGGCGGTCCGCGCGATCCATTCTACGCGCGGGTGCATCGATAGGTTCTCGGGTTAACCGTGTCATACCTAGGTATGATCGCGGCATGTTCGCCGGGTAAGCGCGACGGTGCTGTGCTCACCGGCATCGCGGACGCGAATCGCGGCGTGCGGTGCCTGCGGTAAGTTGACGCGCTTTGCACAGATTCGCCGATGGAACCACACGAGCCGGCCGGTTTCTCCCGGGAATGCCGTCTGCCGGCACTTTCGCCGGATTGCGTGGCGCGCAGGTCTTCCACGAGAGCACGAAAATCACGCCGCGGGATGTTGTGAACGCGATCAAATCGCGGCATCAACGCCGCTGGTATGAGAAGAGCGACTGCCAGTGACGATGACGACTCATGATCGACCCACGGGTTCATCCATGAGCCGCGTCGGCTTGCGGTTCTGCTCCGCCATCCTCGCCGTCGCGGTCTTCCTGGTTGACGTGCTGACGCCGCTCGAGGGCGCGGTCGCCGTTCTCTATGTCGTGGCGATCCTGCTCGCGGCGAAGACCAACCGGCGCGACGACACCATCGTCGCCGCGGCCGGCTGCGTCGTCCTGACGATTATCGCCTATGTGCTGTCGCACGATCTGGAGAGCATCGCCTCGCCCGCCGTGCGCATGCTGGTGAGCCTCGCGGCGATCGGGATCACGACCCTGCTGGCGCTGCAGAATCACGCGGCGACGAAGCGCCTCGCGGCCCAGGCGCGCCTGCTCAACCTCTCGCATGACATGATCTTCGTCAGGGATCGCGGCGGCGTGATCACTTCTGGAACAAGACCGCCGAGCAGGCCTATGGCTGGTCGACCGACGAGGCGGTCGGACAGCTCGCCGACAAGCTTCTGCAAACCACCTATCCCGACCGGCGCGAAATCATCGAAGCCGGCCTGTTCGACACCGGCCGATGGGAAGGCTGCGTGCTGCAGCGGACCAAAGACGGCGCCGTGCTCACCGTCGATGCCCGATGGGCCTTGCAGCACGACCGTCTCGGCAAGCCCGTCGGGGTTCTCGAGACGCATACCGACGTCACCGACCGCGTGGCTGCGCACAGCGCATTGGTGCAGAGCGAGCGGCGATACCGCCGGATGTTCGACGCCAGCCGGATCGGCGTGGTCGAAGAGGACTGGAGAGAAGTCCGAATCGCGCTGCAATCGCTGGACACCGCGGGAGTCGGCCTGCGCGACCATCTGGCGCAACATCCCGATTTCGTCCGGAATGCCCGCCGGCTCGCCAAAATCACCGACGTCAATCCGGCCCTGCAAAAGATGGCAGGTGCAAACGGCGCCTCGGCCTTTATCGAGAATGTCGACCTGCTTCTCGGCGAGAACGACCGGAGTTTCCTCGGCGCATTGATCGCCTTTGCTGAAAGCGAGCCGTTCTACGAGGGTGAGACCGAGCTCGTCAGGCTCGACGGACGCAAGGTTCCCGTGCTGTTCACGATCACTTTCCCCTCCGGACCCGACGGCGATCGCAACGTGCTCGCTTTTGTCGTCGACATCACCGAGCGCAAGCAGGCGCAGGATGCACTGCTCGCGGCGCAGGCGGAGCTGGCCCATGCCGCGCGCGTCGCCACCCTCGGCGAGCTCACCGCCTCCATTGCCCACGAGGTCAACCAGCCGCTGGCGGCGATCGTCACCAGCGGCGAGGCCGGCCTGCGCTGGCTGCGGCGCGAGGTGCCCAATCTGGACGAGGTCGCGGCCGCGATTGTCCAGGTCGTCGCGGCGGGCCGCCGCGCCAGCGAGACCGTGGCTCGCATCCGGACCTTCCTGAAGAAGGCGCCCGCCCAGCAGGACAGTATCGATATCGCCGAGATCATCGAGGAAGCGGCCCTTCTGGTCGCGCGGGAGCTCGCCAAGGACGACGTCGTCCTCACCTTCGAGACCGAGCATGGCCTGCGGCCAATTCGCGGCGACCGGATCCAGCTTCAGCAAGTGCTCGTCAATCTGCTGGTCAATGCCGGTCAGGCCATGTCGGATCAGCCCGGTTCCCGGACCGTCAAGCTGCGCGCCAGCGCCGTCGACGGCGAGCGTCTCGCCATCACGGTAAAGGACAGCGGCCCCGGCATCCGGCCTGACGACATACCGCGCCTGTTTGATCCGTTCTTCACGACGAAACCCGGGGGAATGGGCATGGGACTTGCGATCTGCCGGACGACGGTGGAAGCTCACGACGGCCAGTTGTCGGTCGAGAGCACGCCCGGCGCGGGGGCGACATTCCGCCTGACACTGCCATACGCCGAAGAACATCCCAGACCATGACACGACCAGACCAAATGCAGCCGCCTGCCCAATCCCTCAACTCGGTTGTCATCATCGTTGATGACGACGCCGGGATCCGCGCCTCGCTCGACAGCCTGTTCCGATCCGTCGGCCTCGAGACGCGTCTGTTCGCCTCGCCCGCCGAACTGCTCGGCGGCGCACTGCCGGACCGCCCAGGCTGCATCGTGCTGGACGTCCGCCTTCCCGGCGTGAGCGGGCTCGATTTGCAGGGCCAGCTCATCCGGCAGGGCATCAGACATCCCATCATCTTCATGACCGGTCATGGCGACATTCCGATGTCGGTGCGTGCCATGAAGGCCGGCGCGGTCGATTTCCTCGCCAAGCCGTTTCGCGACCAGGACATGCTCGATGCGGTCACGGCGGCACTCGAGCGCGACGCGCAGGACCGTGCCGAAGCCGCGACCAAGGAGGATATCCGCGCCCAATACGAGACTCTGACGGCGCGCGAGCGCGAGGTGATGGGCCATGTCACCGCCGGCCTGATGAACAAGCAGGTCGCGGCCCTGATCGGCCTCAGCGAGATCACGGTCAAGATCCACCGCGGCAACGTCATGCGCAAGATGGAGGTCCGGTCGCTGGCCGACCTTGTCCGCAAGGCCGAGGCGCTCGGGGTTTCCCAGCCCCGAAGGACTACGGACCACACCTGAGTATAATTCCGGCGGGACGGCACCGGGTGCATATAAGGCGTCATCGGCCGTGCAAAGGGAGATATCCTCCTTGCGGAACACCGCGGTCAGGATTGTGCGCTCATGGCCAAAACCCCGGTGATTGCGATCGTGGACGACGACGAAGGCGTTCGCACCTCGCTTGCGAGCCTCGTGCGTTCGGTCGGCTACGAGGCCCAGGCCTACGAATCCGGCCTGGATTTTCTGCTGCGGGCGCCGGGAGACGATCCGGCATGCATGATCGCCGACGTCCAGATGCCCGTCATCACCGGTGACGAGCTGCAGGCCCGGCTGATTGCCTCCGGCCGCCATTTCCCGATCATCTTCATGACGGCGTTTCCAAGCGAAACCGTGCGCCAGCGCGTGATGGCCGCAGGCGCGCAGTGCTATCTCGGAAAGCCCTCCAGCGGTGACGAGATCATTCGCTGGCTCGAAAGGGCGCTTTCAGGCCACGCGCCGTAGTCCGCAAGACGGCCCTCATCCCAACCGGACGTGCGACCGGAACCCCTCGCATCTGCAAAATCTAGTACCGGTTAAGCATCCTTAACGAGCCTTGGGGTGAGATCGCACCTATCGTTCGAGCATGGACCATTTGCATTCTGCCGCCGTCACGACGGCAGCAGAATCCAAGAGACGGGACGAGCAATGCTCACCGATATGCAAGCGGCCGGCGCGCGGTTGATCCGGCTTCGACATCGAAGACGTGGCTCACGTGCTGCCCGCGGATTTCTCGCGAACCATGCGAAATGAGAAACAGAAGGGGTTCGTGAAATACTTTGGTTACGCGATCGGCGATGCTGTGCGTGTTAGGTGACCGAGACCCCCCAAGTCACCGCTCGAGCCTCTCTCCTCCCTGGGCATACGAGCATCTAGGGGCCGTCCTCCCCAAGGACGGCCCCTTTTTTCGACAGTGCGGCGTGATCGACGGCAGCCTCTGTTCGGACCAGCCGGCGCTAGGCGCCGAGGTGACGCGCAATCCAGGCGCGGACACCCTGAAGACTCCTGAAATCATCCAGCGAGCGCGCCGGGAGTCGGGGGGCGATTTCCGCAGCCATTCCGCTCAGCGCGTGCCCCGGCCCGAGTTCGAGAAACCCCGTTGCGCCCGCTTCGACACAGGCTTGCAGACAATCTGCCCATTGCACGGCGTGCGAGATCTGCGCGGCAAGCTTGTCGAGGCCGGTCTCGGCCGAGACGACCGGAGCGGCATCTATCCCGCTTAGAATACGCACACCGGCTTTCGGCGGGAATATCGCCGATGCCTGGCGCAAGGTCTCACGAAACACGGCAGACGCCGCGGCAAGCCGTTTGGTGTGGGAAGCAACCTCAATCGGCAGCGTGACGATCCTTGCGGCGTGCATCGCCCGCGCGTCTTCGGCAATCCTGCTGAGCGCCTCACGGCCGCCGCCGATGACAAAGGCATCGCCGGGATTGACGATGGCGATCGCCGTGCCGTGACGTTCGCAAAGGCGACCGACCTCGTCCCGGGAAGGACCGCGGACAAAAATCAGCCCGTCGCCGGCGCGCGTGGCCGCATCCATGGCCTCTGCGCGGCGCGCCACGAGATCGAGCGTGGCGGTCGCATCGAACAAGCCGCCGACACCCCAGGCCGCGACCTCGCCGACACTGTAGCCGGCGATGATGACGCTGCGCGGAATGACATCTGCGAGCGCACACGCCGCAGCGAGCGGCTGCAAGGTACAGAGAATCTGGCCGGCACGGTTGCGGTGCAGGGCCTCATCAGGTTCGCCGCGGACGAAATCGCGCGGATCCCTGCCACCGAGCAATGTCGTCGCATGCGCAAACAGCTGCGCGGCTTCCGGCGCGTCGCCCGTGAGAGCGAACATGTCCCGATGCTGGCCGCCTTGTCCCGAGCAGAGGATCGCAAGCGTCATGGTCGCGGCCTAATGGGGAAAGAGCATTGCGATCGCAATCGCCAGGGTCACGACACTGAATGCCGTACTCGCAATGACCATGGATCCCGCCCTTGCGGAATCCAGCCGGTAGTTGACCGCGAACAAAATACCGAAGAAGCCGGAGGGTATAGCGGCGAGCAGAATCGCCGTCTTCGCGGCATCGGGCGCGACCGGAATGGCGCGAATGACTGCAACGGCCAGCAGCGGGCGGACGATGTCCGAGGCCACGGTTGCAGCCGTGATCTTCCAATCCAGCCGAAACGACTGCGCCGACAGAATGGCTCCGGTGAGGAACAGGGCGACGCCGGCAGCCGAACTTCCAATCAGCGCGAGGCTCGCATGGGCCAGCGCGTCGAGGCTCACATCCGACAACGAGAACAGGATGCCAAGCGCGGGCGCGAGCACCACCGGCTTGGTGATCGCACGCCGAATTGCCGTCAGGACCTGCCGCGCAGCCATTTGCTCGCCACGCGCCTTGGCGGCGCCCATTTCCGCCATGATCAGGGTCAGCGGACTGATGAGGATCGAGCCCGCCGCCAACGCGACAGCAACCGGGACGGTGCCGGTTGGCCCCACCACTGACGTCATGATCGGAAGGCCCACGCCGGCCAGATTCGGAAAGCCGATCGTCAATGCCTGTAACGACGCCTCCGACCGGGACACCTTGGAGAACCTGCGTGCAGCAAGATACCAGGCGAGATAGAGCAGCAGCATCGTCACGCCGAGCACCAGGAAGAGCGGGACCTGCTCGATCATCTCGCGGCGCGACGCCGAGGCGGTCGCGGCGAACAGCGAGGCCGGCAACGCAAAATCCATCACGAGCGCATTGAGAGCATCGACATGGAGATTGTCGACGACATGAAACCTGCCGGCTGCGTATCCCAACAGCAGAACGAAGAAGACCGGCACCAGCGCCATCAGGATGACGTTCGACGTCATGGGCTCAGCCTCTCATGGGCGTCGACGAACAGCGTCATGGCGAGCAGGTCAGCCGATCCACCCGGGCTGAGACGACGGACGACGAAGCTTTCGTGGACCGATTGCGCGCGCGGACGCCAGCCGGGCGCGCGGACGCCGCCGGCATCGATGAAGCTCCGCGCCGCGACATGCGCAAAGCGCAGGCCGTCGAGCCCGCCGCGATGCAGGAGGTTGGTGTCTTCGACGGATGCGATCAGGGCAAAGCACGCCTCGACGCGGGCTGCTTCCATATTCTCCGGCAGGCCAGGCACGGCCCTGCGCAAGGCCGGCAAGCCGATTCCGTAGACGCTGGGAAATCCCCTCGCGGCCTCGATACGCGCACCGCCCGCGCGAAAACGGCGGCGGGCCACGCTGCCATGGCTATGCAGCAACACCGGACCGTCGAGGATGCTGTCGCCCCACAGGCGCGCCACGACATCGCCGAGCGGAAGCACGGGATCGACCAACCCGCCGGCCTTCGCGCCGGCCGCCGCGCACAGCAGGCCGAGCCCGAAGATCGCGCCACGGTGGGTGTTGATCCCCGACGTCGCCGCGAACATGGCGCGCTCTGCCTCCAGGCCGATAATCCGCAGCCGCCCCATACCGCAGCCGAGCGCGCCCGCATCGGCCAAGCGTTGCAGATAGGGCCTGATGGCCGCAGCACTGCGACGAAACGTGCCCGCATCCATGTCGTCGTGACTGCCATTGTCGACATGGCTCACCAGGCCCGGCTTCGGCCAGGTTTCGAGCTCCTTGACGAGGCAATCGGCGGCGACGGCGCCGATGGCAGAGACATCGGGCGCCGTCTGCGCCCGGCGCAGGGATGGCCGTTCCACGCCTCTTGCGGCCGTGGTGATCATGATCCCATCGCTCCCGAAATGAATTGATGCCTGCCGAGCAGGACGACACGCTCGATGCTCTTGACCAGAAGCTCGCTTGCGCCACCGTGGAATTCGCGCCAGTTGACCGCGGCGCCGCCGGCACCCATCAGCTCGCCGTCGAGCCGCATCGGCGCGCCGGTCTCGATTGCGGCGACATCGGCGACGAAACGATCGACGTCGGTTTCGCGGCGAAACTCGAACAGGACATCGAGATCGGAATGGTCGGTCACATAGTCGAGCCCGGTCAGCGACTGCCAGGCCAGGCTGCCGAAGACACGCACGTCCACCGCATGGCGAAGCGCCAACGCGTCGAGCCGGTCGAGCGCTGGCCACCAGTTGTGCGGCGCGTAAGCCCGCGCCTGTTGCAGCGACGGCGGCCTTATCACCGAGACGACGTGGTCGATATCAACCAGAAAGGAGATCCGCTTCTTGCCGGCCGAAGGCGGCAAGGGCAGGCCCAACGCGAGGCCGGTCGCCTCGTATGGCAAAGCGCGCCGCCTGATCGTCGGCCATCTCATTTGAGGCCAGCGCGCGACAAGGGAATCGGTCGCAAGATCGCCGCGCGCATCCAGCATCGCGCGCCAGCCTGCGGGGCTGACGAAGACGAGGTCGTGACGACGGGGTGGCCGTTCAGCGGATTTGCAGGGCGAGGTCACGAACGCGCTCCGCGATATCGGCGGCCTTCAGCCGGCCACCACGCTCCTTGCCAAGCGCACCCCGTCGATCCTGCACAGCCGGCATGTCGCCGAGCAGCGCCTCCAGTTGCTCGGCGAGCGAGACGGCATCGCTCCATGTCATGTGAACGGCGCCCATCTGCTCGAGATTGGACAGGCCCGGGGCGAAGACCGGCGTCGACTTCGCCTTCTCCTCCAGAGCTGCCATCGACAATTTGGTGACCTTCGCCATCGACGGCAGGTCCATCACCGCGGGTTCGGCGCCGGGCAATCCGACCAGCACACGGGTTGCAAGGCCCGTTGCAAGCAGGGCCCCCGCAGCCGAATGGCCGTAGAGAAGACCGATCGTCGGGCGGCCGCGCATGTCCGCGTGGATCAGCACCTTCGCCAGATGCGCGAGGAACTCGTTCAGCCCGAGCAATTCGTCACGCTTGCTCATGCGCTGGCTGTCGCTGTCGACGAGGACCAGAATCGGTCCGCTTCCCTTGTCGATCGAATCCAGCAAATGCCCGGAAAGCCTGATCGCTTCGTCGACCCCCAGCGCAGTCCGATTCGCGATGCCGATGACAAGTACCTTGCCACCAGAGCGCAGCGTCGCCGAACCGGCAATGATGCCATCGTCGTGCCTGATCTCATGGCCGCCAGGAAACAGCGAGGCGAGAATGTCATCGAGCGTCACGGCTGGTCCTCCCGATCCTGTTGGCAAGTGCAATGAATTGGTCGGCCGGCAATTCCGGCACCGTCGCCGCATGCGCGACGCCTTCGGCTGTCCAGATGTCGACGGCATCCTCGCAGCGACCGAAACGGCGCAACCTTTCGGCGAGCCGCTCATGCTCCGCCTTCAACCTGTCGAGGCCGAAAGTTCCGACCGGGCCCAGCAGTTCGAGCAACTCGAGCGCAGCCTCCCGAAAATCCTGAACGGTGTCGTCGGCGAAAACGTCGGCGGCGCCGAGCAGCCTCCGGTGCTTGCCGCCCATGGTGCGCCAGACCAAAGCGCGGTCGCGGGAGTCGAATTCCTCGACGCCGCGATTGGTCTCGATGACTTCAGGGCCGGAGACCGCGATGCGCCCGGGTTCCGACACGGCGAGCGCGGAGCAACAGCCCGCGATCAGGCCGCCGCCGCCATAGCAGCCGGAGCGACCGCCGATCAGGCCGATGACCTTCACGCCTGCGGCGCGTGCCTCGATCATTGCGCGCATGATCTCGGCGATGGCGAGCTCGCCGGCATTTGCCTCCTGCAACCGGACGCCGCCGGTGTCGAACAGGATCAGGACGGGGATCGAGCCGATCCGGCGCGCGGCGTGGAGCAGTCCGGTCAGCTTGGCGCCGTGCACCTCGCCAAAGGCACCGCCCATGAAGCGGCCCTCCTGCGCGGCGACGAACACCGGTGCCCCCTCGAGGCGGCCATGGCCGACGATGATGCCGTCATCATATTGCTCGGGAAGATCGAAAGTCTTCAGATGCGGACTGACCTCGCGCGCTTCCGGGCCGATGAACTCGACAAGACTGCCGCCATCAAGCAATAGCGCCAGCCGCGTGCGCGCCGAAGCCTCGTTGAAGCTGGTGTTGCGGGCCCGCTCGGCCTGAACGATATCCTTGATCGGGGCGATCATTGGCCGTTCTCCGCGATCGATCGCACCGCCTGCGCCAGCCGGAGCGAGACCGTGTCGGGACGCGCACCACCATCATTGATCGAGAACTTCAGTCCGCCAGGCGAATAGCGCTCGACAAAATCGCCGATCACGGCGCTCCATATCTCGCCGAAGCCCATCGCCGCGGTCCTGATATCGACGACGCATTCCGCATCCGGCAAAACGCGCTCCACCAGCACTTCCAGATTGCCCGAGGCCACCACGCCGACAATTGCGTTCTGCCTGGTGCCGCCTGCACGCCCGCGAACCCGATGTTGAAAGCTGAGATCTTCCATGGCCCGTCCTCACCAGTTCCTGAATTTCGATGGCGGCGCATAGAGCCCGCCCGACCAGCGCACGAGATCCTTGATCGAGCGCGCCGCCAGCAGGCTGCGATCCGCGTCAAGCGGGTTGATGCCGAGATCCTCCGCCCGGCGGATCACGCCGCGTTCCCGCAGATGCGCGACCATGTTGCGATCGCGCCTGCGACCGACATCGGTGTAGCCGGCGACGCCGCGGATCGCCTGCTCGCGCTCCTGCGCTGTGCGGCACAGCAAGAGGTTGGCCACGCCTTCCTCGGTGACGATGTGCGTGACGTCGTCGCCATAGATCATGACCGGCGCGAGCTCGAGATTCAGCTTCTCGGCGAGCTCGATCGCATCGAGCTTCTCGACGAACAGCGGCACGTTCCTGTCGCCGAAAGTCTCGCCGATCTGCACCACCAGCTTGCGGCCGCGGCGTAGCGGCGCCGGACTGTCGGGATCGGCCTCCGCTCCGGCCTTCAGCCAGGACTCGCTCGGATGACGCCGCCCGCGGGCGTCCGCTCCCATATTCGGGGCACCACCGAAACCCGCGATGCGCGAGGTGGTGACGGTTGACGAATTTCCCTGCAGATCGATCTGCAGCGTAGAGCCGATGAACATGTCGCAGGCATAGAGCCCGGCGGTCTGGCAGAGGGCGCGGTTGGAGCGCAACGAGCCGTCGGGACCGGTGAAGTAGACATCGGATCTGGCCCGGATGTAGTCATCCATGCCGACCTCCGAACCGAACGAGTGGATCTGCCGCACCCAGCCGGACTCGATGGCGGGAATGAGCGCGGGATGCGGGTTCAGCGCGAAGTGGGTCGCGATCCTGCCCTTCAGGCCCAGCCTCTCGCCGAATGTCGGCAGCAGGAGCTCGATCGCGGCCGTGCTGAAGCCGATGCCGTGATTGAGCCGTTGCACGCCATAGGGTGCATAGACACCCTTGATCGCCAGCATCGCTGTCAGGATCTGGCCTTCCGTGATCGCGGCCGGATCGCGTGTGAACAGCGGCTCGACGAAGAACGGCTTGTCGGCCTTGACGATGAAGTGGACACGGTCCGCCGGGATGTCCACCCGCGGAACGGTCTCAACGATCTCGTTGACCTGGGCGATCACGACGCCGTCCTTGAACGCCGTCGCCTCGACCACGGTCGGAGTGTCCTCGGTGTTTGGGCCGGTGTAGAGATTTCCCTCGCGATCGGCGCTGACAGCGGCGATCAGCGCGACATGCGGCGTGAGGTCGATGAAGTAGCGGGCGAACAGCTCAAGATAGGTATGGACCGCGCCCAGCTCGATCTTGCCGCCGAACAGCATACGCGCGATGCGCGCCGATTGCGGCCCGGAATAGGCATAATCGAGCCGCTTCGCGACGCCGCGGTCGAACAGGTCCAGATGTTCGGGCAGAACGACTCCCGACTGCACCATGTGCAGATCGTTGACCTTGGAGAGATCGACAGCCAGCAGCGCGCGGCTCAGCAGATCCGCCTGCTTCTGGTTATCGCCCTCCAGGCAAACCCGGTCGCCCGGCCGGATCACGGCCTCCAGCAGGCGCGTGACGTCGTGTGCTTCAACGACCTTGCCGCGGGCAAGGCCGGCTCCCGCCGCAATGCGCGCATCACGCACCGCGCGATTGTTCTGCCAGCTCGTCATGACTGTCATTCCTTCGCAAGACTGGCGCCGCACCGATGCGTCAGCGCTTCCTCGATCGCGTTCGTGAAATTTCAGGGGCAGTCGGGCCGGCGGGAGTGCTGTCAACCCCCGCCGTCCTTCCTTCTGCCAGTCGTGCGTCCAGACCGGCAAAAACAGCGTCAGCGGGTAGCCGGCTGCGGGATGCTGCGCGCGGCGCGTGCGATCACGGCCGCCACATCCTTCGGATGGGACTCGTAGACCGAGTGGCTGGCGCCGGGGATCACGGTGGTCTGGCTCTTGGCACGCTCGTAGTACCAGCGCTCGAGATCCGGGTTGATGATCTGATCGCTGCCGGCGACGATGCCCCAGCTCGGTTTGGTCTTCCACGCCGCCGCCGTCAGCGGCGTGCTGAACACCTGGGTCGCGGCAGGGACCTGCGAGCGCGCGACGAACTCGGCGCGCTCACGCGGCAGATCGGGCGCAAACAGTTTCGGGAATTGCACGGGATCGAGATAGGTGAACTTGTCGGGCGTGACCTTGATGACGCCTTCGGTCTTGCCGAGCACGCTCGGTGTCTTCTTGCCGAGCGCCGATTCGTCCTCGCCGACATCGGGCGCGTGCGCGGCGACGTAGACGAGACCGGCGACGTTGGGATGAACGCCGGCTTCGGTGATGATCGAACCGCCATAGCTGTGACCGACGAGAAGCGTCGGGCCGTCCTGAAGATCGAGAATGCGCTTCGCCGCCGTGACGTCGTCGGCGAACGAAGTCTCGGGTTCCTGCACCATGGTGACGCGGAAGCCTTCCTTGGCGAGGATCTCGTAGACCGGCTTCCAGCCGGACCCATCCACCCAGGCGCCGTGCACCAGGACGATGTTCTTCAGGGGTTCGGCGCGCGCGGGGGCAACGGTCGCCATCAAGGAGAGCGCGGCGGCAAAGGCGAGACCAGCGTTGAGGTGTTTCATGTCGGGATCACTCCGGGTTGGAATGACGCGACACTAGTTTCGAGGCTTGCCTGCGTATTTCGGCAAACAACTGTCCTTGCCACTTCGCACGCCGCAGCACGCAAGCTGCGACGATCAGCGCCCGAACATCATCCCGAGATGCATCTCTAACCGAGGGCCCACGTCATGCACACTGACATTCATGACATGATCTCTCGCAAGCGTGAACGGCCGGCGTTCGGACATGAAAGACGATCGATGCGCGCTCTGTCATTCACGACAACGTTCCTGACGTCACTCCAAATCCAAGCATAGGATCGACCAATGACATCCATCGCAACGTGCCGGGCCGCCGTCCTCGTCCTGCTGTGCGCAACAATGCCGGCTCATGCCGGCACCTGCACGGACGACATCGCGCAAACCCAGGCCGAGCTGGACCTAGCCATCGAGAAGGACGCGGGCTCCCACGGCTGGAAGCCGGAGAGCCTCAACGCACTGCGCAGCCATCAACCGACGCCCCGCTCGCTCGCGGAAGCAGAAGGCGGCAGCGGCGTCGATTTCACCGACGCGCTCGATTCGCTCGAGCGCGCGCGCATTGCCAATCGCACCGGCGATGTTGCCGCGTGCAGCCGGGAGATCGCACACGCGCGGGCCATCCTGAGATAGCGAAAGCCGTTTCAGGGCCGACGACGCGGCGACGCGCCAAAATGGTCGCGCGAAACAGAATGTGGCGCGCGAAGCGCCTAATGCGCCTCTCCGTCGTGCGGCCGGGCAGCAGGACGTGCGTTCTGGAAATACCCGCGCTCGCGCGGCTTCCTATTGTTCGATCGCAGCAGCCGGAGCTTTCATCCATGCGACAACAGCATTCAACATACAACAGTGTGATGCTTGCGACCGCCATGCTGTGGCTGGTCCCGGCTGCGGCCAACGCTCAAACAACGGTACCGGGCATGCAGCCGCCTACCGGCATGCTTGCGACGTCGCCTCTCAATCCGCAGTCCACGCGGCCGGTGGGCATTCCGCTGGGATCGACCGAGATCGCAACGCCGGGCATCTCGCCGATTAATCCCGCGCAAAGCATGTCGGGCTGCGCCGGATCCGGCAATGCCGCGTCGTCCGGGGCGTTGTTCGACGGCGGCGGGCTGTCCGGCACCTCATCGACCAATTGCGCCGGCAGCACCGCTGCGGCCTCATCCCTGCCCTCGACGTCGACGGTCGGGCGCGTTGGAATTCCGCTGGGCTCCACCGAGATCGGCGGCGCCGGAATCAGTCCGTCCGTGCCGGTGCCCGGCCCCACATCCATGGGCGGCACGACGTCGATCGACGGCTCCGGCAACCCCTGAGATCAAGAAGGACCATCGCCGTGAAACGGACCCTCACCATTGTGCTCGTTACTCTCGCCGTGATCCTGGCCGGTGCAGGCTTCTGGTTCTTTGGCACCGATCGGAAGCCGGCGGTGGCGGCCGCGCCCGCTCCCACCGCCGTGCCGGTGGTCGCCGCGACCATCACGGGCAAGGACGTGCCGATCTATCTGCGCGGCATCGGCACGGTGATCGCCTACAACACCGACGTCGTGCGCAGCCAGATCCAGGGGCAGATCGTCAAGATCGCCTTCACGGAAGGCCAGACGGTCAAAGCCGGCGACCTTCTGGCCCAGATCGATCCGCGTCCTTACGAAGCGCAGATCGAGCAGCTGACGGCCAATCGCGACAGGGACCAGGCGCAGCTCACGAACGCCGAGGCCAATCTCTCCCGCTACAATCAGCTCGGCGACAAGGGCTACGCGACGCCGCAACTGATCGAGACGCAGACCGCGCAGGTGGCCCAGCTCAAGGCCGCCGTGAAAGCGGACCAGGCCCAGATCGACGAGGCCAACGTCCAGCTCAGCTACACGCGCCTGACGTCGGCCATTCCCGGCATCACCGGCGTTCGCCAGATCGATGTCGGCAACGTGATCCATCCGACCGACCCCAACGGTCTCGTCGTCGTCACCCAGATCGAGCCGATCTCGCTGCTGTTCACCCTGCCCCAGACGGACCTGCCCGTGATCCAGGAGCACGCCGCAAAGGGCGAGCTGAAAGTCATCGCCTACAGCCAGGACAACAGGATGAAACTCGACGAAGGCACACTGCTCCTGGTCAACAACGAGATCGCGGGGACGACCGGCACCGTGCAGCTCAAGGCGGTGTTCCCGAACCATGAGCACCGGCTGTGGCCGGGCCAGTTGGTGAACGCGCGCCTGCTGCTCGATATCCGGAAGGGCGCGCTCACTGTGGCCGGTTCGGCCGTGCAGCAGGGGCCGAACGGTAGCTATGTCTATGTCGTGACCGATGGCCAGACGGCCGCCTTGCGTCCCGTTCACGTCGCACAGATCAGCGATGGCCAGGCCCTGATCGACCAGGGACTGAAATCTGGCGACGTCGTCGTGATCGACGGCCAGTACCGGCTCGCGGAAGGCAGTCGCGTTCGCGAGCTGCACGGCAAGGCCGCGCGCGAAGCCGACCTGCAGAGCGCCGTGCAGGACGCGATCCCATGAACATCTCCGCGCCCTTCATCCTGCGGCCGATCGCAACCGCTCTGCTGATGGCGGGCTTGCTGCTGTGCGGCCTTGCGGCCTATCCGCTGCTGCCGGTCGGCGCGCTGCCGAACGTCAACTACCCGACCATCCAGATCTCGGCGCAATTGCCCGGCGCCGACCCCGGCACGATCGCATCGTCGCTCGCCACGCCGCTCGAGCAGCAGCTCAGCCAGATCCCCGGCGTCACGCAGCTCACCTCGTCCAGCGCGCTCGGCGTGGCCCAGCTCACGGTGCAATTCGAGCTGTCGCGCACGGTGGACAGCGCAGCCGTTGACGTGCTGGCCGCGATCAACGCCGCGAGCCCGTTTCTGCCGCCGAACATCCCCTACCCGCCGACGATCAGGAAGGTGAATCCGGCGGAGACGCCGATCATGCTGATCGCGCTGACGTCGGACTCGCTGCCGCTGACCATGGTCGACGCCTATGCGGAAAACATCCTGCTGCCGAAGATCTCGCAGGTGCCGGGCGTGGGCCTCGTCGGCATCGGCGGCCAGCAGAAGCCCGCGATCCGCGTTCGCGTCAACCCGCAGGCGCTTGCCGCCCGCGGCATCGGCCTCGAAGACGTCCGCAACGTGATCGCCGGCGCCAATGTCGACCTGCCCAAGGGCACGCTCAACAGCCCGCGCGTCACCTATACGCTGAACACCAACGATCAGCTGCTCAAGCCCTCCGCCTATGAAGCCCTCATCATCGCCTATCGCAACGGCTCGCCGGTGCGGATACGCGACATCGGTACGGCGGTCGACGGGCCCGAGAACGACCTCTTGGCCGGCTGGTACGGCAAGGATCCCGCCATCATCCTCGCCGTCCAGCGCGTTCCCGGCGCCAACGTGATCGAGACCGTCGATCGCATCAAGAAGCTGCTGCCGCAACTGCAGGCCTCCGTTCCGCCGGCGATCAAAGTGACGATCGCCGCCGACCGCACCGCCACCATCCGCGCCGCTGTCTCCGACGTTCAATTCACGCTGATGCTGACGGTCGCATTGGTCGTGATGGTCATATTCCTGTTCCTGCGGAATTTCTGGGCAACCATCATCCCGGCGATCACAGTTCCCCTGTCGCTGGTCGGCACGTTCGCGGTGCTTTACGTGCTCGGCTACAGCCTGGACAACCTCTCGCTGATGGCGCTGTCGATCGCGGTGGGCTTCGTGGTCGACGATGCCGTCGTCGTCATCGAGAACATCGTGCGGCATCTCGAGCAGGGTATGACGCCGATGGAGGCCGCGCTCAAGGGTTCCAGCGAAATCGGCTTCACGATCGTCTCCATCACCCTGTCGCTGATCGCGGTGTTCATCCCGCTGTTCCTGATGGGCGGTTATGTCGGCAAGCTGTTCCAGGAATTCGCCGTCACGATCACCGCCTCGCTGCTGTTGTCGCTGATCATCTCGCTGACGCTGACGCCGATGATGTGCGCGCGACTTTTGAAGGACCAATCGCGGAAGAAGCATGGCCGGGTTTACCTCGTCTTCGAACGTGGTTTCGATGCCCTGCTCGCGCTCTACGCGCGAGGCCTGCGCATCGTACTGCGCCATCGCTTCGTGACGCTGCTCGTGATGCTCTCGACCATCGCGCTGACCGGCTATCTCTACGTGATCATTCCGAAAGGCTTCTTTCCGCAGCAGGACACCGGGCAGATCGTCGGCATCACCGAAGCCGCACAGGATATCTCCTTCCCCGCGATGTCCGAACGCCAGCAGGCGGTGGTCGACATCCTCTCGAAGGATCCGGCGGTGCAATCGGTGGCGAGCTATATCGGCCCGGGCGGTCCGACTGCGACGCTCAACCAGGGACGCATCTTCATCGTCCTGAAGCCGAAGCCCGAGCGCAAGGCCAGTGCCGATCAGATCATCGAACGGCTGGGGCCCGCGCTCTCCCATATTCAGGGCATCAGGCTTTACATGCAGGCCGCGCAGGACATCACCATCGGCGCCCGGCTGTCGAAGACGCAATATCAGTACACGCTGACGGATGCCGATTCCAACGAGCTCACCAATTGGTCGGCGATCTTCCTGGCAAAACTCCGCGCGCTCGATCTCATCACCGACGTCGCGAGCGATCAGGCCAATGCCGGCCCCCGGCTCGAAGTCACCGTCAATCGCGAGGTCGCATCCAGCTTCGGCATCCTGCCCACGACGATCGACAACACGCTCGACGACGCGTTCGGCCAGCGCATCGTCTCCACAATGTTCACCTCGCTGAACCAGTACCATGTCGTGATGGAGGTCGATCCGCGTTTCCAGTACGGCCCCGAAGCACTCAAGGACATCTACCTGAACTCGGCCACCGGACAGCAGGTCCCCCTGAGCACGCTGGTTCACAGCGTGATCAAGCCTGCGCCGATCCTGATCAATCACCAGAGCCTGTTTCCCTCGGTGACGATCTCGTTCAACCTGAAGCCCGGCGTCGCATTGGGCGATGCGGTGACGGCGATCCAGACCATCGAGAAGAGCACCGGCAAGCCCGCCTCGCTCTCGACCTCGTTCCAGGGCAATGCGCAGGCGTTCCAGTCCTCCCTGTCGGGCACGCCGCTATTGATCGGGGCGGCGCTGATCGTGATCTACATCATCCTCGGCGTACTCTACGAGAGCCTGATCCATCCGATCACGATCCTGTCGACGCTGCCATCGGCCGGCATCGGCGCGCTGCTGCTACTGCTGGCGGTCCACATGGATCTCAGCGTCATCGCCATCATCGGCATCATCCTGCTGATCGGCATCGTCAAGAAAAACGGCATCATGCTGGTCGATTTCGCCCTCGAGGTGGAACGCGAGCACGGGCTCAGCCCGGAAGAGGCGATCTACCAGGCCTGCACGCTGCGCTTCCGCCCGATCCTGATGACAACGATGGCCGCGCTGCTGGGCGGCGTGCCGCTGATGATCGGCAGCGGTACCGGCGCGGAGCTGCGCCAGCCGCTTGGCTATACGATCGTCGGCGGCCTGATGCTGTCGCAGGTCCTGACCCTCTACACCACGCCCGTCGTCTATCTCTATCTTGACCGGCTCGGCAATTGGCTCACCGGCCGCAAGCCGCGCGCGGCCGCGACGCCCACCCCATCCACGACCGAGGCCGATACGGGATTGCACCATGAATCCGCTTGAGAAGGTGATCGCCGGCATAACGGCAGAAAAGCTGGTGACCGTCACGCCCGAGATGACGGTCGGCCATGTGGTGCCGGGAATGCCTGAAGTTTACGGCACGCCGACGATGATCCTGCACATGGAGATGGCCGCCGGATCGGCGGTTCAGCCGTTCCTGCCCGCCGGCCACGTCAGCGTCGGGATGATGGTCAATATCCGCCATCTGGCGGCTACCCCGGTCGGCCGCATCGTGCGCGCGATCGCGCGGGTGGTCACGGTCGAAGCCAGGAGCGTGTTGTTCGAGGTCGAGGTCTGGGACGGCGGCCGCAAGATCGGCGACGGCACCCACCGGCGCGGTGTTGTCGATGTCGCCGAGTTCGAGCGGCGATTTGGCGTGACGAAAGCCGTGTCAGAGATGGCGGTCGCAAACACCTCGCACCGAGACCGCGGAGGCGAAGCCGCGACAGTCTGATCTCGGGCCCGCAAGGCGACGTCGTGCGTTCTGACAAAAATCCGACGGAAAAGCAAAAGACCGATTTTCCGCGATGCGGTACACCGCGTGCGTCTCATGTCCGGGCATCCGGCTCTGGAATTGGTTTCATGCTCAGCGAGTACCTCTTGAACACCTTCAAGCTGCTGGCCCAGCCCGAACTCACCCACGAAGGCAAGACGTCTGCAACAGCCCACCGCACAGCGATGATCTGCTGGGCGTCGTGGCCGGACCAGTTGCGGTATGCTTCATGACGATCGAGAGTCAGCAGCGGGCCGCGACGGCCGAACGCCTGGATGGCGCGGCACGATCCAAGCGATGGTGGCTTCGCTGGTTGCCTGTCCAGATGGACCGCCGCAAGGATCGCTTCCTCGCCCAAGCTGCTCTTTTGCTGCTGGGAAGCGTCGGGCTGAGCTTCTTGTCGTTCGCCTACTTCATGCTCGGGCTCAGCTTCACCACCAGCGCTTTCGCACATCTGATCGTCATCGTCGTGTGGTCGCGGCGAGGCGGCTTCGTGACGTCGGCGATCCTTTCGGCGGTGGCGGTTGGCTGGCTGGCGTTCCTGTTCGTTGATCCCGTCCATTCATTTGGAGCGAGGGACCTTCGGGACGTCGTCGCTCTGGCCGCCTTTCTCGTCACGTCGCTCGTGATTGTGAACCTCGATAGTCAAGTGCGCCGCGAAGACGCATTGCGGAAAAATCAGGCCGCCTATCTCGCCGAGGCCCAGCAGCTTAGCCACACCGGCAGCTTCGGCTGGAACGTCGTGACCGGAGAGCTGTTCTGGTCGGATGAAACGTTCAGGATCTTCGATCTCGCACCGACATCGCGCCCATCGCTCGACGTCGTCCTGAAGCGCACGCATCCCGACGACGTCAAGGCCGTACGCCAGGCCATCGACCGGGCGGTGAACGAGAGGGGCGACTTCTCCCACGAAAACCGGCTGATGCTGGAGGACAGCTCGATCCGGACCATCCGCCTGGTCGCCCGCGGCATGACGAACGGCCGGGGCCAGTTCGAATTCGTCGGCGCGGTCATGGACATCACCGCCCAGAAGAAAGCCCATACCGAGCTGGAGCGGAGCGAGCAGCGTTACCGCCATTTGTTCAGCCGCATGCCGATCGCATTCCGGCAGCTCGATGCCAGCAGGCTGGTCGTGCTGTTCCGGAAATTGCGCGGCGAAGGGGTCAAGGACCTCGGCCCGTATTTCGACAGCCATCCCGAATTCCTCCGCACCTGCATGGACGCGCTCTCGTTTCAGGAGGCCAACGAACGGGCCATCCAGATGTTCGGAGGCGGCATCGATGACTATGTCGGACGTTCCATGGCCGAGACCTGGAAGGAGCGTCCCGATACGTTCCGGCGGGCCATGGAGTCCCGCTATCGCGGCGAGACGAACTTCGAGGAAGAGACCAGGATGGTCACGTGGGACGGCCGCGTCGTCGACGTTCTCTTCACGACGGCCCGGGTCGGCCCCATCAACGATCTCGAAGTCAGCCTGGTCGGCACCATCGACATTTCACAGCGTGTTCGTGCCCAGCAAAAGCTCCAGCAGGTGCAGGCCGAGTTCGCGCATGCCGCGCGCGTCTCGATGCTCGGCGAGCTCACCGCGTCGATCGCCCACGAGGTCAATCAGCCGCTGGCCGCCATCGCCACCAACGGCGCCGCCGGCCTGCGGTGGCTGAACAGGCCCACGCCCGATATCGTCGAGATCCGCAAGACCATCGAGAACATCATCGTGGACACCCAGCGCGCCGCGAACATCGTGGCGCGCGTTCACGGGATGGCCTCCCGGAAGGCCCCCGAGCAGGCATCCCTGTCGTTCGACGAGATCATTCGCGAAGCGCTTCTCTTCCTTCGACACGAGATGGAATCCCGCAGCGTGACGATCCTGCACCGGCCCGATCCGAGCGCGTCGCAGGTGCTCGGTGACCGCACCCAGTTGCAGCAGGTGATCGTCAATCTGGCGATCAACGCGGCGCAGGCGATGACGCAAGAAGGATATGACGATCGCAGGATCTTCATCAACACGGTCACGCAGGACGCGGCCAATTTGTGCTGCTCCGTGGAGGACAACGGTCCCGGCATCGCCGCCGAACATGTCGATCGGCTGTTTGAAAGCTTTTTCACGACCAAGGACAGCGGCATGGGCATGGGACTGCCGATCTGCCGGTCGATCGTCGAAGCGCATGGAGGCCGGATCGGCGCCGAAGGCCATGGCGCGAACGGCGGCGCCCGCTTCTGGTTCACGCTGCCGATATCCGCTTCGCCGGCGGATTCGCCGCGCTGCGAGCTCCACGCCGAGACGTGACCGGACGTTTCCAGCGCAGCCGCTATTCTCCGGTCGCGACCGAACGCACCAGGCGGATCGGGACGCCCTTGAATGACGGCGTGAAGCTCTGGGGATCACGGGCATAGAGCGGCACCAGCGGATTGGTCTCCGGATAGTACGCCGCGCAGCAGCCGGCCGGAAAGGAATAGGCAACGACGCGGAAGTTGCGCACGATCCGCTCGGCGCCATCGGTCGAGACGGTGATCAGGTCGACGCGATCGCCATCGGCAAGCCCGCGCTTCCTCAGCTCGCATTCGTTGAGGAAGACCACATCGCGCTGGCCGAACACGCCGCGATAGCGGTCGGACATCGAGTAGAGCGTGGTGTTGTACTGGTCGTGGCTGCGTATGGTGGTGAGCCACAGGAAATCGGGATCGCTCTGCGGCGGGTCCTCGCCGCAACCCGGGAAGACCAAAAAGTTCGCCCTGCCCGACGGCGTCGCCCAGATGCGCTCGCGTGCCGTCGAGGTGAGATGAAAGCCGCCGGGAACGCGGATGCGGGCATTGTAGCCCTGGAAGATCGGAAACACCGCCTCGATCGCATCGCGGATGCGGTCGTAATCAGTCACGAAGCCGTCCCAATCGACCACCGTGCGCTCGCCCAGCGTCGCCTTGGCAACGCCGGCGACAATCGCGATCTCGCTGAGGAGATGCTCCGATGCCGGCCTGTTGCGGCCGCCGGACGCGTGCACCATCGACATCGAATCCTCCACCGTGACCGACTGCGGCCCCGATTCCTGCACATCGATCTCGGTGCGCCCGAGGCACGGCAGGATCAGGGCGGCACGGCCGTGGATCAGGTGGCTGCGGTTGAGCTTGGTCGAGACGTGGACGGTCAGATCGAGCTTGCGAATCGCAGCCTGGGTCGCCCGCCAATCCGGAATGGCTGCGACGAAATTACCGCCCATGGCGAAGAAGGCCTTCACCTCGCCGCGGATCATGGCCTCCAGCGCGGTCACCACATTGTGTCCCGGCGCGGCTGGAGGCTTGAAGCCGAAACGCTGCTCCAGGCGCTCGAGGAAGTCTGCCTTGGGGACTTCCGTGATCCCCACGGTCCGATCGCCCTGCACGTTGGAATGACCGCGGACCGGGCAGACACCGGCGCCATCGCGCCCGACATTGCCGCGCAACAGCGCGAGGTTGGCGATCTGCTGGACGTTGTTCGCGCCGCGCCAGTGCTGGGTGATGCCCATTCCGTAGACGAGGATGGCGCGCTCGGCCTTCATATAGGCGCCGGCCGCATATTCCATGTCCTCGCGCGTCAGGCCGGACTGACGTTCGATGTCCGGCCATTGCGTGCGCTTGAGATCGTCGATCAACGCTTCGATGCCGGCGGTGTGACCGCGAATGAAATCCCAGTCCAGAATCTCCGGCTGCTCGGCGGCACGGGCGGCCTCGTCGGCTTCCACCAGGATCTTCATGATCCCCTTGAGGACGGCGACGTCGCCGCCGACCCGCACCTGGAAGAGCTTTGAGCTGATCGTCGTCGACGACAGCGTGATCATCTCGACCGGGCTCTGCGGCGACTGGAAACGTTCCAGCGCCCGCTCACGGAACGGGTTGAACGAGATGATGGAGGCGCCGCGGCGTGCCGCGTTGCGCAGGCTGGTCATCATCCGCGGGCTGTTGGTGCCCGGATTCTGGCCGAAGATGAAGATGCAATCGGCCTTGTCGAAATCCTCCAGCAGCACGGTGCCTTTGCCGACGCCCAGCGAGTACGGCAGGCCGACGCTGGTCGCCTCGTGGCACATGTTCGAGCAGTCGGGGAAGTTGTTGGTGCCGTATTCGCGCACGAAGAGCTGATAGAGGAAGGCGGCTTCGTTCGAGGTTCGCCCGGACGTGTAGAACTCCGCCATGTTCGGATCCGGCAAGGCCCGGAGCTCGCGACCGATCATGTCGAATGCATCGCTCCACTCCACCGGGAGATAGCGGTCGGATGCGCCGTCGTAGGCCACCGGATGAGTGAGCCGCCCGACCATTTCGAGATCGTAATCGTTCCAGCTCGCGAGCTCCGTGACGGTATGCTCGGCGAAGAATTCTGGCGTGCAGCGCTTCGATGTTGTCTCCCAGGCGATCGCCTTGCCGCCGTTCTCGCAGAATTCGAATGACGAGGTATGCTTCGGATCGGGCCAGGCACAGCCGGGGCAATCAAAGCCCTCCGGCTGATTCATCCGGCTGAGCGTCGCCGCGCCCTTCAGCGGCGCCCGCTGCACCAGCAGCGCCTCGCTGAGCGCCTTGAGTGCGCCCCAGCCGCCGGCGGGTTCACGATAGGGACGAACCGATTTCGTGGTCATCTCGATATCTCTCGATATGGCAATTCCGCGGCCAGTTAAGGATCGCGCGGGCAGAGCCGTCTTTTCAGAACGAAGCCGAATTTCGCAATTGCACACGTTCGGTCCCGGGCGGCGGACTGAAGCAGCCATGCATTCCGGCAAAAACAGCACCGTTCGCGGAAGCAGAAACGGCAACCGGAAACTAGGTTTGTCGGCCGGAGCCCCATCGTTACGGGAGGGCTTTCGACATTTTTCAGGAGCGACCCGAGATGTTTTCACGACGTGATTTGCTCGCCATGTCCGCGGCAGGCGCCGCCATGGTCGGTTCCAGCGCGCAGGCCGCAACCTTCGGCAATCCGGACGAGCCGCCGCAAGGCGCCGTGAACGCCAAGAGCCCCGGAAGCCTGACCGATCCCGGTCCCCAAAATCCTGAATTGGCCAAACAATTCCCCTCCGCGCAAACCCCGCCGGCGACCGACGTCGGCGGCCTGCCGATGGATTGGGCCTCGTTCAACAATGCGCCGAGGCGCATCCAGAATGGCGGCTGGGCGCGGCAAGTCACCGTCGAGGACTTCGCCATCTCGAAGGAAATCTCCGGCGTCAACATGCGGCTGTCCGCCGGCGGCATCCGCGAGCTGCATTGGCATCAGGCGGCCGAATGGGCGATCATGACCTACGGCAGCTGCCGCATCACCGTGCTCGACACGCAGGGGCGCCCCTATGTCGGCGACCTCAAGGCCGGCGACCTCTGGTATTTTCCGCCGGGCGCGCCGCATTCGCTGCAAGGATTGGGTCCCGACGGCTGCGAATTCGTGATCTGCTTCGACGACGGCCACGCCAATGAGTTCAACACACTGCTGGTGACGGATTGGCTCGCCCATACGCCCCCCGAAGTGCTGGCGAAGAATTTCGGTGTTCCGGTCGATGCATTCGCGAAGATTCCGCTGCACAATCTCTGGATCTTCCAGGGGACGGTGCCCGGCGATCTGGCTGCCGATCGCGCCGCAATCGCCAAGCATGCGGAGGCACCGCCCTATCCGTTCATCCATTCGCTCGGCAGTTCGGCCCCGATGAAGGAGAGTTCCGCCGGCAGCATACGCGTCGCCGACAGCAGGAACTTCAAGGTGGCCACCACCGTCGCCGCGGCGCTGGTGACGATGCCGCCGGGAGCGGTCCGGGAGATGCACTGGCATCCTAACGCCGACGAGTGGCAGTACTACATCAAGGGCAAGGCGCGGATGACGGTGTTCGACACCGGCCCCAACGCGCTGACGACGGATTTCTCGGCCGGAGATATCGGCTATGTCCGGCGCAATCTCGGCCATTATGTCGAGAATGTCGGCGATACCGAATTGCAGTTCGTCGGCGTGTTCCGAGCGCCCCGCTACGAGGAGGTGTCGCTCTCCAACTGGCTGACGCACACACCGCCCAGCCTGGTCGCCCAGCATTTCAACATCGACGAGAAGGCGATCGCCCGATGGCCGGACAACAGCCCCGGCGTCATGCCCAAGTCCTGACCGAGAGCTCCGGCAAAGGGTCCTGAACGAGAAAGGCGCCGAAACCGGCGCCTTTCTTTTATCGGCGGTCGGGCGTGCAGCCGTCAGTGGTGATCGGCAACAGGCGCCGTCTTGCCGCGGAAGACGCGATAACCGACGGCGACATAGAGCAGCATCAGCGGGAATGCGAACAGGCCGGCGCCCCAGAACATGAAGGCGAGACTTGCATGAGGCGCCGCGGCCTCGTCGATCGTGACGACGAACGGAATCATGTAGGGCCAGAACGACAGAGCGAGCGTGGCGAAAGCCGCCACGAAGATCAGCGCAACCATGTGGAACGGCCAATAATCGTCATGGACCAGGATGCTCTTGGCCAGCATCGCGGCCGCGCCGGCGCCGATCGCGGGAAACACGAGCAGATAGGGCCGGTCGGTCCAGCGCTTCAGAATCGGAAGATGTTCGGCAAGCGCATACGCAAAGACGACGACCAGGAACACCAGGACGCCGATCGCCAGCGGCGGGATCTGGCGCCGTGCGGCATCCCGAACGGGACCATCGCTCTTCCTGACCAGCCAGCACGCGCCGAGCAGCGAATAGCCGAAGCAGAGCCCGATCCCGCACAGGGCGGAAAAGGCGGTCAGCCAGCCGAGCGTTCCGCCGGTATAATCGCCGTTGGAGAACTGAAGTCCTTCGACGAGAGCGCCGACCATCGCGCCCTGCATGAAGCTGGCGGCAAACGAGCCCGCGACGAAACTGACGTCCCAGACCCAGCGCGAACGGAGCGCCTTGCCGCGAAACTCGAACGCCACGCCGCGCAGGATCAATCCGAGCAGCATCACGACGACAGGGATATAGAGGGCCGACATCACCATAGCGTAGACCACGGGGAACGAGCCCCACATGATCACGCCCGTGACGATCAGCCAGGTCTCATTGCCGTCCCAGACCGGAGCGACCGTGCTCAGCATGGCATCCCGTTTCGCCTCGCTGCCGGCCACGCCGAACAGCATGCCGACGCCGAGATCGAACCCGTCGAGCAGGAGATAGATCAGAATGCTGATGGCAAGAAGCGCAACCCAGTACATCACCATGGCTATTCTCCCGCCTCGAGATAGCTGCGTGCGGCCGGCACCTGATCGGCGAGCGACATCGGCCGATTGGGCACGGGAACGTGGCGTGGCCTGCCGCCGAGTCCCGCCGGGCCGGCACGCAGCAGCCGATAGATGTAATACGTCCCGAACGAGAAGATGAAGGCGTAGACCGCGACGAACAGGATCAGGGAAGCCATCGCAGCCGACGCGGTCAGGAACGGCGTCACGGCGTCCGCAGTGCGGAGCACGCCGTAGATGGTCCATGGCTGGCGCCCCACTTCCGCGGTATACCAGCCGGTGAGGATCGCGATCCACGGCAGCGGGAAGCTGAGGAAGATGCCCCACAGCAGCAGGCGGCTCCGATCGAGCCGATGGGTGAGGCCGAGCCAGGATCCGAGCCAGGCCAGCCCCAGCATCACGAAACCGCAGCCGACCATGATGCGGAAAGCGAAGAACGGGATCGCCACCGGCGGCCGGTCCTGCGGCGCGAAGCTGGTCAGGCCGACCTCCTTCGAGGTCAGGCTCATGCTGCCGATGATGCTCCCGAGCACCGGAATCGATATCGCGTATTTGTTCGATTCAGTGCTCGAATCCGGGATCGCGATCAGCACCTCCGAGGCCGGCTGCTCGTCATGCCAGCGTGCCTCGATCGCCGCGAACTTGGCCGGCTGGTAGTCGTGGACGTAATCGCCGACGAGATGCCCGATGAAGAGCTGGACCGGCAGCAGCACCGCCGCGAGCGCAAGGCCCATCCGCAGCATCACATGGGCCTCGGCGCGATAGGTCCGCCGCAGCAGATACCACGCGCCGGTCGCCGCCACGCAGAACGCGCCGGTCAGATAGGACGCGAGCAGCATGTGCGGAAACCGGACCCAGACCACCCGATTGAAGATGATCTGCGCCCAGTCATCAGGCACGAACTGGCCGTTCTGCAGGACGTAGCCGGTCGGCACCTGCATCCAGCTGTTGTTGACCATGATCCAGAATGCCGACAGCGTGGTTCCGAGCGCGACCATCGCGGTCGAGAACAGGTACAACCACGGCGGCACCCGGGACCGGCCGAAGATGAGGATGCCGAAGAAGCCCGCCTCCAGCATGAAGGCGGTGAATGTTTCGTAGGACAGAAGCGGGCCCTGGATCGGACCCGACATCTTCGAGAGCACGCTCCAGTTCGTTCCGAACTGAAACGCCATCACGACGCCCGATACGACGCCCATGCCGAATGCCACGCCGAAGATCTTGAGCCAGAACGCGAACAGGGTCCGGTAGACGGGCTTGCCGGTGGACTGGTGCATCGCTTCCAGCACGGTGAGCCAGGCCGCAAGCCCGATCGTGAATGCCGAAAAGATGATGTGGAACGAGATGGTGAAGGCGAATTGCAGCCGCGACAGGAGGAGTGCCGTCGGATCCATCGGATAGTCTCCCGTTCGCTCACGCCCGCTTCGCGGCCGCAGGCACGCGAGCGGCCGGCTGCGGAATGTTGTCGACCTTGAGGACCGCGGCCGCACCCCGCAGCTTATCCGCGAAAACGGCGCGCGCTTCCGCGAACGAACGTCCTTTTGCCGAATGGCATGATGCGCGCCTCGACCTGCAACGAGCGAGCACGATATCAGTGCGAATGGCTTCGCCGGCGGCAGAGCCAGAGAACGTACACCGACGATGCGATCGGCATCGCGAGGCTCCATGTTCCCAGCAATTTCGTCACGCAACCGCCGACGGCAGCCCCAAGCAGGAACATCAAGCAGAGCGTGAGCATGGTTCCGGTGCCACGCACCGCGTCGCGATCGGACGCCGCAACGAACTGATCCATGGCGCGGAGCATGTTCCCGGTGACCGTGACCGAGAGATATTTCCAGCGACCGACCTGTCTGAAGCTCGCCGACTGCAACGCGACGCCAAAGGAGATGACGAGGATCGCGATCTCATCCGAAACGCGATGAAGCAACAGCATCGTCGCGGCGAGGCAGACGATCTCTCCGATGAGGCAGCGTAGCGCCGCCCGGGTGCGAACCGCCACCAGCGCTCCCAGGACGAAGGCCGCGAGCGGAAGAAGATGGTGAAGCGCGCGCTGCCACTGCCCAGACTGCGCATAGATCCCGAGGAAGACGACATTGCCGGTCTGCGAGTTCGCGAAGACGCCGAGTGACAGCCAGGTAAAGGCGTCGAGAAAACCGCCCGACATGCTCAGCACAGAGGCAACCAGCAGCGATCGTTCTGGAGCGCAGACTTCGACGCTTGTCCCGGCCAAGGGCTCCAGTGATGCAGTTTGCATCGCCATATTCGCGGGTCCGCGGAAGTCAGCAGCCGGCGCGCGGCGCGGCCTCGTCAGGCAGCAGGACGCGGCGCGGATGCGTGAATACGCCGTATCCGTCATCGCGGGCGACGGCGAGTAGCGTGATTCCCGCCTCGTTCGCGGTCTGGATCGCGAGCGCGGTCGGCGCGGAAACGGCGACGACGACCGGCGCGCCGATCATCGCGGCCTTCTGCACCATCTCCACCGAAACGCGGCTCGTCAGCAGCACGGCGCCGTCGCAGGCTGATCTGCCGTCGCGGACGATTGCGCCGGCAAGCTTGTCGAGCGCATTGTGCCGGCCGACATCCTCCCTGATCACGGCAATGCCGCTGCGAGGGCGCCACAAGGCTGCCGCGTGAACGGACCGTGTCTGCTGATTCAAGATCTGCAGCGGAAACAGCGCCTGCATGGCAATCAGCAGGTCCTGCGCATGAAAGGCAATGCCACGCCCTTCGACGCGTGACGGCGTGCGACGCGCCTGTTCGAGGCTTTCGATGCCGCATAACCCGCACCCGACCGGGCCGCTGATGGCGCGGCGGCGTGCGGCCAGGGTCGTCGCGCGGTCGCCATCAAGCCACATCCGCACTTCCATGCCGAGCTCGTTCGAGATCAGCTCGATGCTGCTGATCTCGCTTGCGCGGTCGATGATTGCCTCGGTGAGGCTGAAGCCGACACCGAAATCCTCCAGATCGGCCGGCGTTCCCATCATCACGGCATGGGTCGATCCATTGTAGGTGAGCGCGATGGCGCTCTCCTCGGCAACCAACCGCGACGTCGATTTCGTGCGGCCGCTGCGCCAGGCGATCTCCCGGTGCCGCGTGAATGTCGACCCTGTCATCATGGCTCACACCGCCGCTGGCTTGGCCGAATGCCGCGAGGCTCGGCTTCTGAGCGCGAGCCCGAATGCAATAAAGCCCCAACCCTGGAAAACCAGATCGACGACCAGCATCGCACCGAGCAGCCACAGACCGACGGCAGGCAAGATCGCGATCAGCATGGCGCCGACGCAGAACGTCACAACGCCGGCTGCCACGATCCAGCGCCAGCCCGCCGCCGGCCGCATATGGAAACCTGCCCAGATCCGCGTCGCACCGGCAACGACCAGGAAAGCGCACACCACGAGCGACAGCGTGAACGAAGCCAGGAGCGGATCGTAGAGGATGACGGCTCCGGCCGCGGCATAGACGATCCCGGCGAGCAGCCAGAACAGGAAGCCGCGCAGGCCGTGCACCGAAAAGGCATGCGCGATCTGGAAGATCCCGGCGACTGCCATGGTGGCGCCAATGACGAGCACGGAGGCGAGGCTCGCCGCCATCAGATTGGCCGATGCAATGCCGCCAAGGATCAGTTCACCGACCCCCAGCGCAACGAACCAGCCCCATTTTCCGCTGATCGCGTGAATGGCCCTTCCGAGCGACGCCTTCGAGTTCGAAATATCCGTCATGGCTTGACCTTTGTACGTCTGACCGGCCTGCCGGTCATGGATGCGGTCAAGCCTATAGAGATCCGCCTCCGGTCATCTTTCGAGGATGCAGCGACATTGTTTCATCCGCACGATGCGGAATGCTGCCTTGAGATTCACGACCGATCGGGACGCGGCGCGCGGCTTGGTCGATCAATTCGAAGACGATCAGCCAGCAATACGCGGCAGCGAGCGGCCGGCTTCGTTTTCCCGGCCGCATTCCATGCCAGGTACTTACGAGGTCGGGCCGCCTCGGCCGGTCTCGTACAGAAACCAGATCCGCCGTTCCGTCTCGTCGATCCAGTTTTCGAGCAGGCTTGCGGTGGCGACATCGCCGTATTCGTCGCAGAGCTCGTGGACCCGGCGCATTTCCCGCGTCAGTTGCTGATTGTCGCTGCGCAGCTCGGCCAGCATGTCCTGCGGCTCGACATAATCGGCGTCGTTGTCGAGAATGCGCTGCTCGCGCGCGATCTGGCCGATCGAGCGCAGCGTCGTTCCGCCGATCTTGCGTGCCCGCTCGGCAATGTCGTCGGTCATGGCAAAGATCTGCTCGGCCTGCTCGTCGAGCAAGAGGTGGTAGTCGCGAAAGTGCCGGCCCGACACGTGCCAGTGGAAATTCTTGGTCTTCAGGTACAGCGCAAAAACGTCGGCCAGCAGCGCCCTCAGGGCAGCTGGAATGTCCCGGTTCGCATTGGCCCCGAGATCCGTTGGGGTTTGGATATCTGCTTTGGTCATTGTCGTCATCCTTGCTGGAGGTTGAAAAATTTGAGCCGCGCGTGTCGTCGGCGCACGAGCGCTCATTCTGCCGGCGTCGTCCTATTCCGCAGTGGAAAGGGTGCGATCGTGCCGAGCACGCCGTCGCGGCGGACCAATGCGTGGAACAGCGCTGCCGCCAGATGCAGCAGCACGAGGGCAAAGAACGCGAAACCCAGATAAAAATGAGCATTCCACAGCAGTGTGTGCACGCGGTCGCTCTGCGGCAGCAGCGCCGGAATTTCAATCCCGCCATACAGGACAACCGGATAGGCCGCGGCCCAGAGCATGCCGAGACCCAGCAGCGGCATGACGATCATGAAGCCATAGAGGGCCAGATGCGACAATTTCGCTCCGAGCTTCATCGCCGGCGGAAGGTCGGCCGGCAACGGTGGCGCGCCGTAATGGAGCCGCAGAGCCAGCCTGATCACAACGAGGACCAGAAGCGCGAAGCCGAGCGTCTTGTGGATCAGGATGAGCGGCAGGTATTTTGGCGCCACGGTGGACACCATGCCGACGCCGATGAAGAGCATCGCGATGATACAGGCCGCCATCAGCCAATGCAGAAGGCGCTGGATCGGCGCGAAACGACGAGGCATGTTGCTCATGGCCTGGCCGCCCCGGTTCGCGGATAGTCGCCGGCTTCGGCCGCGCGCAAATCGTAGGATTTGCGGTAGACCGACGAGCGCGCGGCCGGGAAAGGATCGTCCGACACCCGGATTCCCCGCGGCAGCACGGTGGGATCAAAGTTGATGTCGCGGCAGGGTCCATCCCGCTCGGGTTCGATCCGCTGCACGACAAGCGTTCCGACCTGCACCGTACGACGCCCCTCGGGCCAGGCCTTGCTCGGGTCCGCGGTCGGATCACCGGGATCGGCGACAGTCGTGACCATGGTCCAGCGTTGCGGGCCAGCGGTCCGCACCCGCTCCGCTATCTCCTGCTCGAGAAAATCCGGACCGCGTTTTTCCAGTTCGGCTTGCGACACCGGAACGACCGTCGCGGCCGGCCGCAGCGACCATCGCACCGCGTGCTCGCCGCCGTTCGCATCCGTGAAGATGAAGCTGTTGAGGCCGTTGTAGGCATCCTCCGCATAGCTCGCGGTCCAAGGTGCGGTCTTGGCCCAGGTCGCGAAGGCAGCAAATTCCGGATTTGCCTGGATGAAAATCTTCATGGCCTCCGGATCCTTCTTGCCGGATGCAATCAGCAGATCGTGGAACGCTTGCGGCGTCGACACTGCAAAGACCGGCGGGTCGATCAGCGCCATCCGCCACTCTTCGCCGTCCGCCGCTGCGATCCGCAATCCCAAACCGCGCACGCGCACAGTCGCATCCACGGCGTTCGGGTCGGCTGTGCCAAGATTGAAGCGGCCCAGGGCCGGATACGCGCCTCGCTCGAAAACTCTGGCCTTCGAGAGCTCGACGCCGTTTCCGTTCGACTCGAAGATGCCGGTGAAGCAGATTCCCTTGGCATGATTTCGCCGGTGCCCGGGCGGCGCGCCACTCGGAGGCGTCAGCGCCAAAATCATCCGCTCCGGCGTCAGGCGCCCGGGCGAGAGCCACCCCGCCGTGTAGGCGAACGCTGCAGCGCCACCTCCGAGGACGGCCGCAATCAACACGAGCCAGCCGAGCCCCGAACGCGGCAGATTTCCTGACTGATTCACTGCTTCTCCTTGCCATGCGCAAACAGCCCCGCAGACCGGCCAGGCGGCTCGTTCTGTCAAGCGGTTCGGGTTCCTTGTAGCCGCCGACCACGGCCGCGATCTTCTGAAACCCACCGCCAATTTCGCGAAGGCACGTTCGGGCTTGTCCGCGCCGCGAAGAAGGCGCGTCCTGATCTGCTTTCGCGCCTTATCGAAACAATTCGTGCGATCCGAGAATCACCCGTGGGGCTCGAAAGACCCGTCCTGCGTCTAAGCCCATTTCAGATGCTCTCCGCGCAAGGCCAGCGCATGCGCGCTCTTCAGCAGCCGCGGCAGATCGATCCTTCCAGCATCTTCTCGAGCCGCGCATCGTCCTTGTCGATGGTCGGGTCCGTGCCAAGCAACGGTCCCTTCATGACATGACCGGCGCTGCCGGACGACGGAAGTGCGGTCCCCAGTGAATTCGTTCCCGGCGCGGCGGCGCTCGTGCCGAGCGTACCGCCGCTTTCCATCGACATGTGCGACCCCGTACCGCCGCGCGCGGACACAGCCCCCGAAAGCGCAACACAGGCGACGACGCAAATGAAAGCAGATGATCTCATTCCTCATACTCCAGATGTTCGCAAGATCTGCTCCCCAGAAACGGACACCGGGCGCGTTTGATCACGCACATTCGCGCGATGGGTCTGACAACGATGACAGAATCTTCTCGCAAGAGTGATGCACATACGCCGGGACGCTTCGACCGGACTACCTACATAAAGTCTCATCAAAACAATTTTCGGAAACGCCACCAGCCGAGCAGCGATCATCGCCAAGCGACTCTCCGCACGGAGCAAGCAATGGAGAATCGCCATGAGTATATTCAAGGTTCTGATCGCGACAGCGCTGATCTCAACGACAACGATATCGTCCGCATCCGCAGCCTGGTCTTTCGCCGACCAGGAGCCGGCAGCCTTCGCATCGATGTACCCCGATCGCGACGTTCTGAATGGTGGCGCGCTGACGCCCGCCGGACGAATGGGGCTCGAGCGGCCCGGTGGTGCCGCGCCCGTATTTCCCGCGGGCCAGGATTGGTATCTGCAAAAACAGCGGCCTCGATCGGAATTCCGTCGTTGATCACGTGCTCGATTTGGGTCGAGCCATGGACTGCAGCGGCGTCGTGCGAAGACGACAATGTTCGTTCGATCAGCACTGCGGATCCGGCGCACGCATGTACATGTCTCAGATGCGGGCCGAGGCGTTCCCGGCGTCGCTTTCTCAAGGAGATGTTCGATGACTACACTGAAGATCTCGTCCGCCGGATTCGTGGTCGCAGCCATGATTGCCTCCCCTGTGATGGCTCGCGAAGGCAACGCGAAGCGTACCAATGTCGACGCCTATGCGTCGGCTCAGCGCGTTCCGGTCACCGCCAAGCGTGGCTGCGCCCGTGCTCCCGACGTCGGCGCATACGCGACCGCTCCCTGGCGCCGGCCGCCGTGCGAGCCCACGTCGGGCTATTGAGTTCGCGGACCGGAGCAAGTCCGGCTGAGGAGGGACGGCGGCTCACGATAGGGCCGCCGTTCTTGCAACCGGGGCACGTCCAGCTCAGCATCCCGGCGGCAGGATCGGCGACACGCCCGGCGTCGGCGCTGCGCCTGAGGCGTTGGCCGGCAACATCGTCGCGGGCTCCGCCAGATTCATCGAGACTCCTTCCGCGCAAGCCGAGCTGTTAGGGCTCGGCACGACGGCGACATTCGGGTCGATGCCTGTGCCGCCGGCGCCGTTGGTGTCCGCCAGGATCGTGCCGGGCGCGGGGCTTGCGGGCACTTGCGAAATCGAAAGCGGCAGAGACGCAGCGCTCGTCACCTGCCCTCCCGGCGTTGAGCTGCATGCGACCGCCGCCCCCGTTCCCGCCGGCGCAGCCGCGGAGATTGTCCCGATGGAGCTGCCGTTCTGCCCTGTAACCGGCAGGATCGGAGCTGCGATGCCCGATGGGGAAAGGCCCGTGGGCGATACGGTCGGAGTCGCCGGCACCGGCGTTGGCGATGACACCGGTGGCGCGCAGACGACCACCGTCCCTGGCGTGGTCGGATCCGACGCGAGCGGAACGGGCGCCAGCGTCGTATCCGGCGCACCTGACACGGTCGTTGCGGAAAACGGTCCCGGACTGTTGAGCGGCGAGATCACGATCGCGCCCGGCACCGTCGGCAGACCCATTGCCGTACTGCCGGTCGTTGCGATTTGTGCCTTGCCTGGGGCCAAGCCGAGCAGGAAAGCGACCATCATTGCGAACGCGACCCGCATCATCTTTCGTGTCCCTAGCTCGTCTCACGCTTGCGAATGGTGACCTTGCTGCCTTCTGCCAGCGTAACCGCAGGATTGAGCACGACCTGATCGCCGGGCTGCACGCCGTCGCGCACTTCCACCGTGGTGCCGAAATCCCTGGAGATCGAGACCTGCTGCAAATGAACCATGCCGTTCCGCACGACCGCGACGTGGAGGCCGTTCTGATCGAAGACGAGCGCGTCCGACGGGATCGTCATCGACGGCGTCCGGCGCGGAATCGATAGTTCGACCGTGCAATAGATACCCGGACTGAGCAGGCCATCGGGATTCGGCACGTCGATCTCGGTCAGCAGCGTCCGGCTCCCCGGCTGCAGCGCAGTCGCGATCCGTGTGACCTTGCCCGCAAACGTCCGCCCCGGAATCTCGGGGACGCGGATGTCGGCATCGACGCCCGGGGCAACTCCGAACGCTTCGTCCTGCGGCACGAAGACCTGGGTTCGAATCACGTTGGAATGCATCATCGTGAACATGAAGGTGGAGCCGGCTTGCACCAGGCTGCCATTGTCCACGTTCCGCTGCGTGATCACACCGTCGAACGGCGCCACCACACGCTGGTAGGACTTCTCCTGCTGGAGGACGCGAATCTGCGCCTCCTGCGCCGTGATGTTCGACTGGGCGACGCCCACCGCCCCCTGCTGCGCGCGGAGGGTGAGGCGGTCATTGTCGCCCTGCTGTGCCGTCAACCAGCCTTGCTTGACGAGATTGCTGTCCCGCGAGTTGGTGACGTCGGCCAGATCCCGGCTCGCCTGCGCCTGTTGAAGCGCAGCCTGGTTCTGGGCGAGCGTCGCCTGCGCCTGCGCGATCTGCTGATCCAGCTCGGGAGCGGTGATTTCCGCGAGGAGATCGCCCTTCTTGACCCGATCGCCGATATCGACGTAGCGCTTCTCGATGTAGCCGCTGGTCCGCGCGAAGATGTTGGCCGCCTCGAATGCGGTCGTCGTCGCCGGCAGGCTCACCTTCATGATGTCGCCGCTGGGCTTGACTGTCGCCACCCGAACTTCCGGAACGTTGGTCCGAACCTGCTCTGCCACTGCGGCCACGTCACGGGCGGCCTCATAGTGTCGCCATCCGCCGATGCCGAGACCGCCCGCAAGGAGCAGGAGCACGCCTCCCCCAAGCAACGCACTGCCGTAACGGCGTCCGGATCGTGCGCCCTTGCCCGGCAGTTCCACGACCCGGAGGCTCTCCGCCCCCGGGCGGTCTCTCGCCCCGTCGTCATCGGTCCTTGCGTGAACGTCACTCATTCCGGTTGCTCCTCGAATACGCCATGGCGAGGCTTGCCGTCGTTGCCCTTGCGCAGCATGGCGAAGAGATAAGGCACGATCAGCAAGGTGGTCGGGGTTGCGAACAGCAGGCCGCCGATGACCGCCCGCGCGAGCGCCGCATTCTGCTCCTCTCCCGGCCCACCGATCGCCATCGGGATCATGCCCACGATCATCGCTGCCGCGGTCATCAGCACCGGCCGGATCCTCGTTCTGCCCGCGCTCAGCGCCGCCTGGAACGCGGAATGTCCCTTCAATTGCTCGTCACGCGCGAAGGTCACGAGCAGGATGGAATTCGCCGAGGCAACGCCGATCGCCATGATGGCTCCCATCAGCGACGGCACGTTCAGCGTCGTCCCGGTGATGAACAGCATCGTCACGATGCCGCAGAATGTCGCCGGCAGCGCCAGGATGACGACGAAGGGATCGCCAAAATTCTGATAGTTCACGACCATCAGCAGGTAGACCAGGATGGCGGCGAACAGCAGCCCGATTCCAAGATCGCGGAACGACTGATGCATGCTCTGGATCTGTCCCAGAATCCGGATCGAATTGCCCGGCTGCAACTGCTTTTGCAGGTTTGACGTCACCTTTTCGATGTCGGCGGCGACGCCCCCGAGATCGCGCCCCTGCACGCTCGCATAGACGTCATACACGGGCTGGACATTGGCCTGGTTCGAATTGGTGGGAACCGTGCCCCGCTTGAACGTCGCGACATTGCTGAGCAGGCCGGGCACCGTCTGCCCGCTTGCGGCAGCCGAGGCCGACACCGGCGTGTTGCCCAGGGCGTTCAGCGAGTTGGCCCTGTATTCGGGTGTCTGCACCGCCAGGTAATAGGGGATGCCTGACGTCGGGTCCGTCCAGAAATTCGGCGAGACCTGCGCGGACGAGCTGAGGCTGACGTTGATATTGGTCGCCACCGTGCTCGCATTGAGGCCCAGCTGCGCTGCTCGGGTGCGGTCGATGTCGGCGTAGAAGGCGGGAGCATCGACCTCCTGCTGCAGATGCGCATCGACCACGCCGGGGATCGCCGCGAGGCTCTTCTGCAGCTCCTTTGCCACGGCCAGATTGTTGCTGCCGTAACCGACCGTGCGGGCATCGATCTGCGCCGGAAGACCGAAGTTCAGGATCTGCGTGACGATGTCGGCCGCCTGGAAATAGAAGGTGTCCTCCGGGAAAGCCGCCGGCAGCACCTGCCGCAACTTCCTGACGTAGCCCGCCGTCGGCTCGTGCCCGTCCTTCAGCGATACCAGAATGGTGCCGTCATTCACCCCGATCGTGGAACCGTCGGTGAATGCGAGATTGTAGGCCCGCGCCGGGAGGCCGATATTGTCGACGATCAACGCCCGATCACGCTCCGGAATGACCTCGCGGATCTTGTCCTCGACCGCCTGGAAAACCGCCTCCGTACGCTCGATGCGCGTGCCCGCCGGCGCGCGAACATGGAGCTGGATCTGGCCGCCGTCGATCAGGGGATAGAAGTCCCTGCCGACATAGGCGAACATGGTGGCTCCGAGCGCCAGCACCAGCACGGCGACGACGGGCACGACGGCACGACGCCGCAGCAGTTTTTGCAGGAGATCGGAATAGCCGTCGCGCAGGCGCTCGAACCCGCGCTCGAACGCGGCGGAGGCGCGCCCGAAGATGCCCGACGGGCGCTCGCCCCCGCCATGACGCCGCTCGTTCTTCAGAAGCAGACCGATGGTGATCGGCGTGAGCGTCCGCGACAGCCCGTATGACGCCAGCATCGCGAACACCACGGCGAGGCCAAGCGGCGTGAACAGGTACTTGGCCGGGCCCTCCAGGAAGACGACCGAAGTGAACACGCAACTGATCGCGAGCGTCGAGACCAGCGTCGGAATGGCGATTTCAGCGGCTCCGTGCAGAGTCGCCTCCGGCAACGGCATGCCTTCCTCGGTCCAGAGCCGGTGCGTGTTCTCGATCGTCACCGTCGAATCGTCGACGAGGATACCGACCGCGAGGGCAAGCCCACCGAGCGTCATCGTGTTGAGGGTCTCGCCGAGGAAATACAGCACGATCAGCGAGGACAGCATCGCCAGCGGGATCGAGATCAGGACGACCAGCGTCGATCGCCACGATCCCAAAAACACCAGGATCATCAGCGCGGTCAGGCCGGCCGCGATCGCGCCTTCGCGCAGCACGCCATCGACCGAATGGGTGACGAATATCGACTGGTCGAACAACTCATTGATCTTCAGCCCCGCCGGGGCCGCCGCGCGGATCGACGTCAACGCCGCCTTGACGCCGTTGACGACGGCGAGCGTGGAGGCATTCCCGTTCTTGATGATGCTGAGCAGGACGGCGCGATGGCCGTCCTCGCGCACGATGTTCTGCTGGACCTGTGCGCCGTCGCGGACCTGGGCGACATCTTTCAGGAAGATCGTGGCCCCGTTCGCGAACTTGACCGGGATCATGTTGAGATCCTGGATCGTGGCCGGCGTCGCGTTGGTGCGAACGGTGTACTGGGTGTCGCCGATCTTGGTCGTGCCGGTCGGCAGCGTCAGGTTCTGGGTGTTCACCGCGTTGACGATGTCGAGCGGTGTCAATCCGCGCGACAGCAGCTTGTTCGGATCGATGTCGACCATGATCTGGCGGTACTTGCCGCCGGCGGGCGTGGGCAGGGTCACGCCCGCCACCGGAGCCAGCTGCTGGCGGACCCGGTAGATGCCGAAATCGTAGAGCTGCTGCTCGTTCAGGCTGTTCGACTCAAGGCTGAGCTGGAGCACCGGCACGCTCGAGGCATTGAACTGCACGATGATCGGCGGCTGGATGCCCGGCGGCATCAGCGCGCGGATCGCGTTGGTCGCCGAGACGATCTGCGAGATCGCGAGATCGAGATTGACGTCCGGCTGGAAGTAAATCTTCTGAATCGACAGGCCGTTGAGGGTCTGCGCTTCGATATTCTTGATGCCGCTGACATTGGCGCTGATCGAATACTGGCTGTAGGTGCTGACACGCTGCTCCATCTCAGGCGTCGACAGGCCGGTGTAGCTCCAGATCACCGTGACGACGGGGATCCGGATCTCCGGGAAAATATCCGTCGGCATCGAGCGGATCGCGATGCCGCCGAGGAACAGGATCAGCGCCGCGAGCACATAGAATGTGTGCGGAAGCCGTAGCGCGAAGCGAACAATTCCCATGGTGGTCTGCCTGGAGCGAGTTACGCAGCATCGTCGGACAGGTGAGGACGGTCGGTTCCCCGTTCAAATGAAATCGAATTCAGACGCTGCATGCGACGGCGCGTGGTGCATCCTGCGCGGCGTGCATCACGGCCCGCTTGACCTTGGCAAAGGCGCGAATCTCGATCTGCCTGACACGTTCGCTCGATATGGACAGTTCGCGGGCCAGCTGATCGAGCGTGACCGGGCATTCCGCCAGCCGCCGCGCCTCGAAGACATGACGTTCCCGCGCCGCGAGCCCGCCCAGCGCAGCACGCAAGGCCCTGCTGCGCTGTTCTGTCTGCTCGTGATCGGCGAGCACCGTCTCTGCGTCGACCGCGCCGTCGACCAGCAAGGCTTCCAGCTCGGTTCCGCCGTCCTCGTCGCCGACGCGCGCATTCAGCGACAAATCGCCGTTCAGCCGCGCGTCCATCTCGATCACGTCACGCGCGGTGACCTCGAGCTTGCCGGCGATCAATTCGACGACGTCAGGCGTGAGCCCGGCCATCACGCTGCCGGTGGCTTTCCTGATCTCGCTGCGGAGCTTGAAAAACAGCTTCTTCTGCGCCGCCGTCGTCCCGATCTTGACCAGGGACCAGGACCGCAGGATGTACTCGTGAATGGCCGCCTTGATCCACCAGACCGCATAGCTGGAGAATCGCGCGCCGCGGCCGGGTTCGAAGCGTGACGCCGCGATCACGAGGCCGAGATTCGCCTCCGCGATCAGATCGACCAGCGGAAGTCCGTATCCCTTGTAACCTCGCGCCAGCTTGGCGGCGAGCCGGAGATGGCTGGTGACGAGCGCGTCCGCTGCGCTCCGGTCCCGCGTTTCCTGCCAGCGGCGTGCCAGCTGCTGCTCCTGCCCCGCCTCAAGCAGGTCGAACCGCCTGATGGTCGCCGAATAAGCGCTGAGGAACGGCGGCGACACCGATGCGGCCGGCACGGCAACGGGATCGCGCCTCGCAATTTCGTGGCTAGTCTGCATTTGTCACTCCTATAGTCCGGGCCGGCTGGTTGATCTCGAAAGCATCGCGCATGATTTGGCTCATGCCATCTGGCTCGCGTCTGCGTGCATCAATCTCCGCGACCGGCGCGTGATGGGACTGCCTGCCCTTCCGGTCCAGGCAAGGATCTCGATCCGCCCTCCGGGAGCGGGGCCAATGATCAGCCGAAAGCCGTGCAGCTTGACGATGGCGGCCACCAGGCTCAGTCCGAGTCCGACGCCAGGCGTATTGCGCATCTTGTCGGAGCGATAGAACCGCCGCAGCACCGCCTCGCGCTCCTGTTCGCCGATGCCGGGCCCGGTGTCGCTCACGCGCACCAGCGCCGTGTCGTCCTCCGCTTCCAAGGCGAGCTCGACCCGTCCGCCTGATGGCGTGAACTTGATGGCATTGTCCACGAGATTGGCGACGGCCTCGAACAGCAGGTCGCGGTCACCCCACACCTGCACATTGCGATCGATGACGACGCCGAGCGCGATGCGCTTGTCTTCGGCAATGGGTTCGTAGACGTCGCACACCTCCCGCACGATCTCGTCGAGCGCGACGTCGCCGAAGCCGGCCATGCGGCGGTTGTTCTCGAGCTCGGTCAGGCGCAGCAAGGCGGTGACGATCGCAAGCGACTGGTCGATGCCGGCGATGGCCTTGTCCGCGGTCTCCTGGAGCTCCTCCAGCGTTGCCGCATGGGTTCGTCCGCGCTCCAGCGCCAGCCGGACGCGCGTGAGCGGGGTCCTGAGATCATGAGCGATGTCGTTGCCGACGCCGGCAAGCGCATTGATCATCGTCTCCATCTCGTCGAGCATGCCGTTGACGATTCCCGCCAGTCGCGCAAACGAATCGTCCGTGTTGCCCTTCGGGAGCCGCTCGCGCAGTTCGCCGGCCACGATGCGCTGGACCCGCTGATTGACCTGCTCCACGCGCCTCTCGGCACGGACGCTCAGCCAGGCGCCAGCCAGCAGGCAGAGGCTGAAGGCCGGCAGCAGGCCGAGGGCCAAAGCCTGACCCACGACGCTCGATATCTCGCGCGTCTCGTCGACGTTCCGCCCCATCACCAGGACATCGCCGCCGTCGAGACGCGTGCCGACCGCCCTGACGACCGGAACGTGGACTGCCGGCTTTTCGAACAGATCGAGCCGCACGCCCTGCACCGCGCCGTCGAGCCTGAGCTCGCGCGGCAAATGGTCGATGTTGCCGGCAAGCCTGGTGCCGGCGGCATCGAACAGTCCCGCGTACTGCACGCCCCGGGAATCCTGCGCGAGATGATCGGCGATGGCACTGATGCGGCGGGCCGGCGGCAGGTCTGCGATGAAGTGGATCTGCGTGGTGATCATGCGATCGGATCGCGCGACCAGATAGTCGTCGAGCTTCCAGTAGATGAACGCGAACAGCGCGACCACGAACAGCGCGAAGGCGGCCGCCACGGCCAGAGCCCAGAGGAACGTGCTGGAGCGGATCAACCGGATCTGGTGCATCGCCCGCCCCTATTGCCGCGAGCGCAGGACGAAGCCGGAGCCTCGGACGTTGTGGATGAGCTGTGGCTCTCCGGGACCGTCGACCTTGTGGCGAAGCCGGCCCATATGCACGTCGATCAGGTTCGTCGTCGCCGGAACGAACTTGTAGTTCCAGACCTCTTCGAGCAGCATCGCGCGCGTCAGCAGCTGATCGTTCCGGCGCATCATGTATTCGAGCAGGCGGAATTCGCGCGGCAGCAGCTCGAGCTCGCGCTCGCCGCGTCGCGCGGTGCGCTCGATCAGATCGATCTCGAGCGGCCCGACATGCAAGGTCGTTTCGCGGCTGTCGATCGGACGGCGCAGCAACGCCTCGATCCGCGCGACCAGCTCGACGAGCGCGAACGGCTTTGTGAGATAATCGTCTCCGCCCATGCGCAGTCCGCGCACCCGGTCGTCCACCGCGCCGAGCGCACTCAGGACCAGGACGGGTGTCCTGACCTCGTCCTTGCGCAGCGCCTCGATGACGGTGAGCCCGTCCATTCCCGGCAGCATGCGATCAACGATCATGGCATCCGGGCTCGACGCGCGCGCCCGGTCGAGACCATCGACACCGTCGCCGGCCCATTGCACCTCGAAGCCGCGATCGGCAAGCTCGGCCACAATCGCCTCGGCGGTCTCGGCATCGTCCTCGATCAGGAGAATCCGGTTCATGATCTTCGCTCCACGTTCCGCGCGACGTTTTGGCGCGCGGTAGGGAAGCGTGGGTTCAGCGGCGCGCGGTGTCATGTTCGGCGTCCGCGCGTGTCGAACCCGCGGCCTTGACGTCGCCTGATGCCGGCCACTCGCTGTGGTACGAGATAGGCTTTGGGCGCCGGCGCTGCCATTGAATTCCAGTTCATGTTGCGGACGGCTCGCCTCACGAGCAGCGCCAATGCAAGGACGATGCGTGTTGCCAATGTCGTGATCATCTTGCGGGCTCCGCTGTGAACTGCGCTGGATCGAACATATGCTGTCAACGCACGCGCTGTAGTTTCAGGGGCCACGGATGTTATGCATTCGCACGATCGTGGTTGCGACGCCGCATCGACTCACAGGCGGTTGAATTGCGGTGAGCAAATCGTGCGTTTGGATCGGGCCCAATCGTTCACACCTCGATGGCGAGCCGGCTTGCTTCGGCCTGATGTCATCAAAGGAGAGAGCGAATGACCACGTCCAAACTGCTGTCGATGGGACTGATTGCAGCCGCGATGCTCGGCGGCCCCGTGATGGCCCGCGAGCATCACCGCGTCGTGCAGCAGCCTGCGGTGGAGGCCGATACGGTCGCAACGAGCGGCCCCCTCTATCAGGGCGAACGCGCCTGCATTCCCGCGCCGCGCGTCGGCGCCTTCGCGACCGCGCCGTGGACCGGCAACAACGTGCCGTGCGAGCCGGGCACCGGCAGCTTCTGATCGCATCAACGCGGCCGGCCGTGTGACCCAGCCGGCCGTTGCACATGGAATGACGGGGAGCGGGCTGTTTCATTCAGTCCGCTCCTTTCGCGCGTTGCCACCATGCGCGGCGAGATCATCTTCGCGAACGGCGTGCTTCATGTCTGACTCCGAATTCAGTTGGATTGCCGCGCAGCGCTCCTACCTCTCCACCATCACAGGCCCGGCCATCAGCAGCCTCGCGCGCACGATGCGGAAGCGGGCTTCAGGGACGGCCGGGCAGCTCAACACGAGAGGAGTTCTCCATGACACGAACAATCATGATTCTGGCGACAGCAGCACTCGCCTCGACGCTCGCAATCGGCGCGGCCAACGCGCACGGTGGCGGTGGTGGCGGCGGCCATGGCGGCTTTGGCGGCGGCGGCTTCGGCGGCGGACATGCGGGATTTGGCAGCGGCGCGCATTTCGGCGGCATGGGGCATGAGGGAGGTTTTGGCGGCGGCGCCCGGTTCGGCGGCGAGCATCTCGGCTTCGGCGGTCATCCCGGCGGCCTCCGCCAACACGCGTTTCACAGCTACGGTCGCTACCGGCACGGAGATGGATTCTACGGCGCCTATCCGGATTGTTATGACTGGTACGAGTTGCATCCGGCCCAGCCGTTGCCGCTGAGCTGCAGCTAGCCACGTGCACATAACATCCATCGGTCGGGACCGCGCAACGTCACGGTCCCGGCCGATCGGACTGCGCAGTTTCATAGCGTGACTGTCGGGATGCGTTACGGCGAAACACGCAGTTTCGCGTTCTCGCGGCGTATTTCGCCCGAGCTTTGCTTCGTCGCTCCACCCTCAAATCCAAGAGGGCGCAGGGAAGGCCGGGTGCTGACCTCGCACCCGCGGTCCGCTGCGCGAAAATGTAGCGCAAAAGAACCGCACAGCAGCATACAGGTGGTGCCAATCACTCGGCCTTCCCTGCGCAGTGGTTGGACGGCTTATGCCGTGCTCTCCCGGGAGCCGAGTTCGTTCTGGCCTCCCTCGCCTTCGCAGAAGTCACCGACATCGCGCCGGTTGACGCGAATGCCGAATCCGCAAAGGCTTGACCGTAGCAACGACGGCCAGGACCACACGGTTTTGCCGTACGCACGGCTCGCCATTTCGCCGCAGTTTTTCCAGCCCTGTCGACGGAGCCGGAAACTTACAGACGAGACGAACCTGACAGCGCCGCTCATCTAGCACGAAGTTTTGGGCTCACGGAGAGCAATCCGCCCTGCCCTTAGCCTCTCGTACCCGAACGCTGCCGCGTCCACCGCAAGCCCGGCTCGCGAAAATGACGACCACAAGATCGCCCCTCTTGGATGAGCCGGGATGGGCGAGACATACGACAAAACCGAATTTCGGTAAAGAGGAATATTTTTGCGGGGAGGGGTTGACGGGGTGGCGGGTGTTTTGCCCGACGGGCAACCGCTTTTCGGAAAGAGAATTGCCAAGCACAAATTTTGCTACAAACCGAGTCAGTATTTCGCGGCGGCCAATCTCTATTGGGATTGGATAATTATCTCCATTGGGATTGACCGCATTGCTGCGGCATGGGATTGATGCATTCATGAAAGACGTCATTTACAGCGTCGAAGCGGTCAGGGCGTTGCGGCAGCATTCGAACCGCAAGGCCGCCATCATGGCGAAGATCGACGCCTATGCGAGGAATCCGGCGGCGCAGGCGAACAACGTTAAGAAGCTGAAGGGCCGTTCGGACTACCGATTGCGGGTCGGCGACTTCCGGGTGATCTTCTCGGAAACGAAACGTACCATCACCATTCACGATGTCGGACCACGCGGCGGGATTTACGACTGAAGGAAAGCACCATGAACAAGGTACAGCGCATCAAGAGTCCCAGCGGCGAGGACATGGTTGTGCTATCGGCCGCCGATTATGAGCGCTTGGTGGAGGCAGCCGAGGATCAAAGGGACAGCGAAATTGCCGATCGCTCCCGGAAGGCCATCGAGCGAGGCGAGATCGAGACCTTGACCTCCGCCGAGGCGAAGGAACTGTTGGCCGCCAAGAGCCCGCTTGCTTTCTGGAGGAAGAAGCGCGGCCTGACGCAGGGCACCTTGTCCAAGGCAAGCGGCGTCGCACAGGGCTTCATTTCCGAGATCGAGGCTGGGAACAAGCCGGGCACCGCAGCGACGCTCAAAAAGCTTGCCGCGGTCCTGAAGCTCACGGTCGACGACCTGATCTGATACAATGAACTATCGCAGCGAATTTCGCCGGACAATGCCTCGCCCAGCCTTACGGACTGAAATCGATCGATCCGCCATGACTTCGGGGACGGAGCGGAAGACACTTTGGTAGCGGGAGAGGGACTCGAACCCCCGACCCCAGGATTATGATTCCCGTGCTCTAACCAGCTGAGCTACCCCGCCACAGGGTCGCGAGGGCCTGACAAGGCCGATCTCGCGAACGCGCGGCATATAAGGAAGGGGGCGGCGGGCTGTCAATCCGAGTTTGCTAAAGCTTCCGCTTCGCCAAGGCTTCCGCCTTCGCTAAAAAGCTTCGGCGGACGGGTCGGCGGACAAGTCGGCGGGGTCGAATTTGGCCCTTTTTGCGCCGAATCCGTCATGGCCGGGCTTGCCGTCTTCGCTAAAGCTCCGCCGCCCCCCGGCAGTGAAAGCCCGGCGAAGCCTTGGCGGAGCCGGGTCCCGGCCATCCACGCCTTCATTCGCAGCCCTGAGAACGTCGATGCCCGGGCCTTCGCCGCGCCGAAGGGGCTTCGGCCCCGCAGGCGGGACGAGCCCGGGCATGACAACGAGATTGGGGAGGCGGAACCGGCCTATTTCGGCCTTACCGTCGGGTCGCCGCCGGGGCTGCCGGGGGGCGGGATCACCGGGGTATTGGCGCCGGTGTCGGGGGCCGGGGCGTGCATCTCGGGATCGACGCCGGAGGGCGGGCAGAGCACGCCGTCGGACTTTGCCAGTTTGTCGCCGAGCGGTTCCCGGGACTGGCCGGTGGTGGTGCCGTCGGGTGAGCGGTTCGGGCGATCCTGCGGCGTGCAACTGGTGGCGTGCTGCGCGGACGGCGGCGCGGTTTGCTGCGGCGGCGTCGCCGGGGCGGGCGGAGCCTGCGCGATCGCGCTGCCGGAGGCGGCGATCAGGAGGCTGGCCAGAATGATGTTCGATGTCGTGCGCATGGGAGGGAAACGCGCGGGTCAGGCTTGGTGTTCCCGGCCGAAACGCGATGTGATCGGGGTTTGGGATCGTCACGAATTTAGGCTCGATCGCCGCCACAAACTCGGTGCACCTCTCCCGCTTGCGAGCGGGAGAGGGGGCGCACCGCCGGTTTGGCTGCGCTCCCGGATATCACATTACGATTTGAGGTAGCGGATCAGCGAAAAGTGCCCCATCGGCGGCATCGGGCGGCGCTCGGCCAGCGTGACGCCGCCGTGTTTTGCACCCCAGTCGACCAGGCGCTGCCATGGGAATTCCGGGCGCCAGCCGAGACGGCGGGCGAGCGGGGCAAAGGCGAGCTCGGACAGTTTGCGAAAACCCGTTTCCGCGCCGATGTGGTTGACGAGGATCAGCTCGCCGCCGGGCTTGAGCACGCGCACGAACTCGTCGAGCGTGCCTTCGGGATCGGGCACGGCGGTGATGACGTATTGCGCGACCACCGCGTCGAAGAAGTTTTCGGGGAAGGCAAGGTTCTTCGCATCCATCACCGAGAGCACCTCGACATTGCTCAAGCGCAGCGCGCGCACGCGCGATTGCGCCTTGCGCAGCATCGGCTCGGAAATGTCGACGCCGCAGATCCTGGTGGTGCGCGCGTAATCCGAGAGCGAGAGCCCGGTGCCGACGCCGACATCGAGGATGCGGCCGCCGATGCGGTCGGCCTCGATGATGGTCGACTGCCGGCCGGCGTCGAACACCTTGCCGAACACGAGATCATAGACCGGCGCCCAGCGGCCATAGGCCTTCTCGACCCCGGCCCGCGAGATGTCTGCTGCCATGCCCCCTGCCCTTACGCGAATGCTTGGAGTGTAATGAACATTGGTGAGATCAAATCCAGCCCCGCGCGGTCTGAGCCTCTCCCGCCCTTGTCCGCCGAAGCCTTGGCGAAGGCGGATGCGGGAGAGGTCGGCGCGCTCGCACGAGCGCGGCCGGTGAGGGTTCTTTCCT
>NZ_JARVWW010000037.1 GCF_029846715.1 Bradyrhizobium nivariense | reverse complement strand
AAGCTTGCCTTCACCTGCAGGCTGACGGCTTCGTCGCTTCTGGATCTGACGCTGGGGGACCGGTTCAGCCAGGCATGGAAGCCCGACCGTGACACGCCCATCGCATTGCATAGCCATGCCACCGGCCAGATATTCCGGTGCTTCGCAATGAAGACGAACTTCATGTCGCTTCCTTCGCGAAGAAGGCCGTGGCCTTTTTTAAAATGTCACGCTCCGCTTTCAGTTTGTTGACCTCGCGCCTGAGCCGCTCGATCTCCAACTGCTCGGGCTTCATCTGACCATGCCCGGGGAAGGCCTGAGCCGGATCGGAGCCGAACTCCTTGATCCATTTGCGCAGCACGTTCTCGTGGACGTCCAGGTCACGGCCGGCCTGCGCCACAGACACCCTGCGCTCCCTGACAAGCTTGACAGCCTCGATCTTGAACTCTCGACTGAACTTTCGTCTTCGCATCACTACCTCCGGCTCCATGAAACACCTAAACTTGGCGTCCATCAAACCGGCAGCAGCTCAACCCCCAGTGTTCGCGCGCTGGGGGCGCTTTCGAAGCAATGATTTGGTGTAACAACGGCTTACTAATAGCAGACGAACCTATTGCGTTTCTGAAGTGGTTCACAGACCGCGACAAAAGGCCACCATACCGCGGGCTCATGCTTTGAGCCTCATCGCTTCCCAGACCGACGACTAGAATGGTGTCCCGAGGACCGCCTTAGAATGAAGGTGCCAAATGGTCCCATCGTTTCATAATGCCGATAGACCCACCCACCGGCGCGTGATGGCAGTTGGCTTGGTGTTTTCTCTGGCGTTCGTCGCGATCAGCTTTTGGCTGCGACCGCAGCCGGCTGAGGATCGAGTGCTGGTGAAAGCGGACCGCCTGGTGCGCACCGCGGGCGAACCGACCAAGGCGAGATAGTTTCGCCAACGGTCGGACGGGCTTTCAGCTATCTAAATGCTCGCGGCCCGACGCGTTTTTGTCCGGTGATCGCGCGCGCCGGGCCTGACCATTCCCCGCTTCCCCCGTGAGGTTTGGCTGAACCGAGCATAAACCGATTCTCCGAGCGCTCATATTCGGCTGTTAGGGGAAGGGCGGGTAGTGGTCTGGAGCTGAAACGGCAACAAGGTGAATACGGGCGCACAAGGGATCGAACTTCGACCTTCTCCCGCGTGTAAGTAGGCTAGCGGGCTGAATTATAACGATCTTTCGATATTGCGCGTTACTCCCGCAGCGTTCCCGTAATCTCACCGGTCAACCTCAAGATGGTCGTGGCCGACTCTCGGCTCGCCGAAAAATCGGGTGTGCAGGTTTTGGCTCACGTCAAAAGCGACTCAAGCGCCAGTGGAGGTCTCGTAATCGGCCGCGTCCCGGTGCGAAAACCAAAGGGATCCTCGACGTAGCCAAAACCTGCAGCGCCAGTCAGCCGAACGAAGGCCGCTTTCCCGTAAGTCTCCAGGATCTCTTCGGTGGGATGTCCAACCGTGACGCTGAATTGATGCTTCAACAGATGGCGGCGATGGCTACCCTGACATAGATGTGTGCGCCAGCGGCTTCATCGACGCCGTGGATATAAAAAAGAACTTGATCGACCGCCAATCGTTAAGGTCGAAGTGAAATCGATCTTGAGACGCAAGGTGAAGGTCGTAGTCTGTCGGGTTATCGACAGGAAAGCTCCACCACATCCGCGTTGCTGTTGAATGGGCTTTGCCTCCGAGGTACGCGTTCGCGATTTGAAGGAGCATGGGGTCTTGCTGGACGCGCGCCACTGCCTCGTATCGCAGGGAAATGATGGCCGGCCTTCACGTGCATTGGTTTGCTTGCCGATGGAGGCGGGCCGGCCGGGACGTCGGCCAGCTAAGGCTCAATTCGGTCCAAGCACAGCATCAGCCCGACGACTGTCCTTTTTGAGGATGACGATCGCGCCGTTTCTGATCGCAAACCTCGCGCCGATCAATTTGGAGATTTTTTCCGTAAGAGCAGACGGGAAAGGGATGGTCGGCCCGGTGATGGGATCACCGACACTGATGGGCGCCGTGGAAGAGTCCACGAGGGGAGCTGGCTTGATATAGTCGCGAACAAGCTGAATCTCTTCGCGAGAGAGAAGAAGGGCGGCTTCTTCAGCGCGATTTTCTCGTGACGGCTGATTGTTTTGGCCGCTGGCCTGGTCTGATGCTTCCTTGCTCTTTTCGATCTGACCGAGCTTGGCTACGCGCTCCTTGAGCGGAAGCAGTTCGCGTTGTAGGGCGGTCAGTTCGGATTTCAAAGATCGGACTTGCATGAGGGCGGTGACCGCGCCAGCGCAGCTCACGATTGCGAGCAGGCTCAGCAGGACGAGCAGTCCGCGCTCGATCTTTGCGCCTGAGCGCCGGGTCTCTGTCGGTAATTGATCCCGCTGGAGATGGTGGTGCCAGAAGCGGATGGCTTCCTGCATGCGCTGCGTTAGCCTACTCATGAAATTGGAGCTTGGAGATGCGTCGCGCAGCCCGGAGCCGAATTTGTGGATCAAGGCAGCAGGAGCACCCGAGGCGATCTCACCATCGCTATGATGTGTGATTGCATCGTCAGCGGGGCGACGGTCATTGCCTGCAGCTGGCCTGCGGGGGGCGGCCTGCGGGGGAGTGCTTGACCGAGCTTCCAGGCCGCCTGTGTTATCGTGAGGGGCAGTCAGATCTGTATTCTGGTCCACCGGCTGAGCCCCATGATCTTGCGCCGGGATCCCCAGCGTACGCAGGAGTGACCAACCATTCTCGGTAATCCACAAGCTGTCGTCCTCGGCCGCGACGAACCCAGACCGAAAAACCTCGATAAGGTCGAGCGCAAAGGGTTGCTCGGTATTTCCGTTCTTTTCGTCTATGTCTGCAATAAGTGTCACGTCCTCGCTGAGCTCATGAAGCGTCGCTCGCCCGCCGGGGCGTCTTGCCAGCGCAATCAGGACCGCCAATTTATTCTGCACGCTGCTTCAGCCAAAATTGCAAATCGCGCCAAGAGCGCAATGGTATGGGCATCCACAGCTAGCTGGCAACCAGTCCTTTGTTAGCTGCTTAGAGTTGGGAGGCTTTTGTCCTACAATCAGGGCTATTCACTGCGAGCCACCTATTGCGTCTCCTGCGTTCGAATCTCGGTCTCTCCGCCAGCCCGAATAATGCAGTCGCCAACTTTGAGGCCAAGTTCGCTGACGGTTGATGCCAGTCCGGTGACGCTGACCACAACGCACCCTGAAATTTGAGCCATTTTCTGCACTTTCGGCTGAGGTAGAACGATGCCTGTCCTACAACCAGATTTGATCCAAGTCGACTGGTGCGGCGATCAGCCGGAGGCAGGGTTGCACGCGTCTTGCTGCCGTTGAGACTCACGTCCGGTCTAAGCCTTTGCTTACCGAGCCGCTCTTCATGAACAGATTGTCACTTCCGGGCACCCGTTTGCCGCTGGTATGGTCCCAGATGTGAATGGATGCCTTTTCAATCAGTTAGAGGAACAAGACCCGTGACGGCATTCGGTAAACTCGTCCGCACCACGGCATTCCGGCTGACATTGGTCTACCTGCTGCTGTTCGCGATGTTCGCGGCCTCGCTGCTCGCCTATTTCGCCTGGAATACGCGGCGGCTGATCACCGAGGAGATCACGCAGACGGTCAATGCCGAAACCTCGGAGATCAACGAAATCTACGGCCGCCGTGGCTTGCGCGGACTCGTGCTCGCGATCGAGTACCGGGCGCTGCGTCCGGGCGCCAACCTCTATCTCGTGACCACGCCGACCGGGCAGGCGATCGCCGGCAATGTCGGCTCGCTGGCGCCGGGCGTGATGGCGACGCGTGGCTGGACCGAAACGGCCTACCGGCGGATCGAGGATGCGGACGAGCGCGATCATCGCGCGCTGGTGCGCGTCACCGAACTCGAAAACGGTTTCCGCCTTCTGATCGGCCGCGACCTCGACGAGCGGCGGCGGCTGTTCGGCATCGTGGCGAAGGCGGCGCAATGGTCGATCCTGATCGTGGTGGTGCTCGGCCTCGGCGGCGGCATTTTCGTGGCGCGCCGCGTGCTCAGGCGCATCGATGCGATGAGCGGCACCGCCCATCGCATCATGACCGGCGATCTCAGCGAGCGCCTGCCGGTGGGACGCAGTGGTGACGAGCTCGATCGCCTCGCTGAAAACCTCAACGCGATGCTGGAGCGGATCGAGGCGCTGATGGCGGGGCTGAAGGAGGTTTCGGACAACATCGCCCACGATCTCAAGACGCCGCTGACGCGCTTGCGCAACCGCGCCGAAGAGGCCCTGGCGAAATCGGGCTGCGAGGCCGATTACCGCGCCGCGCTGGAACGGACCATCGAGGAATCCGACGGGCTGATCCGCACCTTCAACGCGCTTCTGATGATCGCGCGCGCCGAGTCCGGACAGGCGCGCGGCAACATGGATGATTTCGACGCCGCCGCCGTCGCCAACGGCATCCACGAGCTCTACGAGCCGCTGGCCGAAGACGACGGCATGACCTTGAAGGTCAGGTGCGAGCCGACGCCGGTTCACGCCAACCGCGAATTGATCAGCCAGGCCCTCGCCAATCTTGTCGAGAATGCGATCAAATACGGCAAGCCGGTCGCGCAGTCGGCCGGAACCGTGGTCAGCATGGACAGCAGGCAGATCACGATCGAATCGAGGCGCGAGGGCGATCAGGTGCTGCTCAGCGTCACCGATCGCGGTCCCGGCATCCCCGAAGCCGACCGCAAGCATGTCGTGGAACGATTCGTGCGGCTGGAAGCGAGCCGCACGCTGCCAGGATCCGGCCTCGGCCTCAGTCTCGCCTCGGCGGTCGCGACATTGCATGGCGGTGAGTTGAGGCTAGGTGACGCCCAGCCCGGTCTCGTCGCCACGCTGGTGCTGCCGGCGCGCGCGGGGGCCGGCGACAGGGTTGCTCCGCCAATGCAGGATGTGCCACAGAAGGTGGCATGAACCACTCCGCGCCGGGAAACGCGGACAAGCATGGTGAGAGCCTGGCCGCACGCTTCGCGGAGGCTCCCCATATTGCCGCTTCCGCAATCGACCAACGACGTTTTGAAAGCTGGCTGGCCGGGCTCGAGCCCGCGCAATGCGCCCGTCTTGAAGTGCTGCTGGCCCATCCCTTCTCGCGGGACATCCTGGCCGGCATCGCGGAATTCTCGCCTTATCTGTTCGAGCTGGTGCGCGCTGATCCGCAGCGCCTGATCCGGCTGCTGCAATGCGATCCCGATCCGCATCTCGCCACGCTGATCGCGGAGGCGAGCGGCGCGGTGTTCGCGGCATCCGACGAAGCCGAGGTGATGCGGCTGCTTCGCCGTATGAAGGCGGAGGCCGCGCTCCTGACCGCCCTGTGCGACATCGGCGGGGTCTGGCCGGTGATGCGGGTGACCGCGGCCCTCACCGAGGTCGCGGTGTCCTCGGTGCAGGCGGCGCTTCAATACCTCCTGCGGCAGGAAGCCGCACGCGGCAAGCTCTCGCCGCCCAATCCCGAGGCGCCGGAGGAGGGCTGCGGGCTGATCGTGCTTGCGATGGGCAAGATGGGCGCAGGCGAGCTGAATTATTCCAGCGACATCGATCTCATCGTGTTCTTCGATCCCGACAGCACGACGCTGGCCGCGGATATCGAGCCCCAGCCATTCTTCGTGAGGGTGACGCAGGGGATGGCACGCATTCTCCAGCAGCGCACCTATGACGGCTACGTCTTCCGCGTCGATCTGCGCCTGCGTCCCGATCCATCCTCGACGCAGGTGGCGATTTCGCGCGACGCCGCGCTGAACTATTACGAGCGGGAAGGGCGCACCTGGGAGCGCGCCGCGATGATCAAGGCGCGAGCCTGCGCCGGCGATCCCAAAGCGGGCGAGGCGCTGCTCGCGGAGATCGCGCCCTTTGTCTGGCGCAAGCATCTCGACTTCGCCGCGCTTGCCGACGTTCACGACATGAAGCGGCAGATGCAGACCTATCGCGGCCAGTGCGAGGTCGCGGTCGAAGGGCATAACGTGAAGGTCGGGCGCGGCGGAATCCGCGAGATCGAGTTCTTCGCCCAAACCCAGCAATTGATCGCCGGCGGCCGCCATCCCGAGCTGCGCCTGCGGCCGACGCTCGCCGCGCTCGGCGTGCTCGCTTCCAGCAACTGGATCACGTTCGCGGCGCGCGACGAACTGGCCACGGCGTACCAATTCCTGCGCCGGGTCGAGCATCGCCTCCAGATGATCGCCGACGAGCAAACCCACACGCTGCCCGAGGACAAGGATGCGCTCGAGCGTTTCGCCTGGTTCTTCGGCTATCCGGATCGCGAGGCCTTTGCCCGCGACCTCTTGCGCCAGCTCGAGATCGTCCAGGGCCACTACGAAAAACTGTTCGAGGGCGACGATCCCAACGGCACGGCCAAGCTGCCGGCGCTCGACTACAGTGCGGGTCCCGACGATCCGCGGCTGCTTCAGCACCTGGTGGCGCTCGGCTTCAAGAACCCTGCCGCCGTTGCGCAGACCGTGCGTGACTGGATCACCGGCGACTATCGCGTGTTCCGCAATGAGGCGACGCGAACCGCCTTCGTCGAATTCGTGCCGGCCCTGATCGACGGTCTCGCTCATGCCGAGGAGCCGGATCGGGCCGTCGTGGCGTTCGATCATTTCCTTGGGGCGCTTCAGCGCGGCGGCCGGCTGATCACGCTGCTCGGCCAGAACCGCGATCTCGTTGCGCTCGTGGCGCTGGTCCTGGGTGCGGCACCGCGGCTCGGCGACACGCTGGCACGGCAGCCGCAGCTCATGGACGGCCTGATCGATCCGCGCTTCTTCGGCGCCATGCCCGACAGGCAGGAATTGTCGGGGCGGCTCGCGACGACGGTACAGGATGCCGGCTCGTACGAAGAGTTCCTCGACCGCCTGCGCCTGTTCGGGCAGGAGAGCCTGTTCCTGATCGGCACGCGCATCCTGTCCGGCACCGTCTCGGCGCAGCAGGCGAGCACGGCGTTCGCCGACGTCGCCGAAGGCATCGTTCATACCGTGCACGGCCTCGTCGCCGACCGCTTTGCCGCCCAGCACGGCCGGATCAAGGGGCAGGAGACCGCGATCATCGCGATGGGCCGGCTCGGCAGCCGCGAGATGACGGCGTCGTCCGATCTCGACCTGATCCTGCTCTACGATTTCGACAGCGACAACCCGGACTCCGACGGTGCGAAGTCACTGCAAGGTGCCCACTATTTCGCCCGCCTCACCCAGCGCCTGATCAGCGCCTTCACGACGCGTACCAATTACGGCGTGCTCTATGAGATCGACATGCGGCTGCGTCCCTCGGGGCGTGCGGGCCCCGTGGCCTCGAGCCTCCTCTCCTTCGCGGACTACCAGGCCAACGAGGCCTGGACCTGGGAGCACATGGCGCTGACGCGCGCGCGCGTGGTGTCGGCTTCGCCCGAATTCCGGCAACGGATCGAGCGCGTCGTCCGCGATGTCCTGACCCGCCGCCGCGATCCCGCAATCACCGCCAACGACGTCGCAGACATGCGGCGCGCGATCGCCCAGGAGAAGGGCGAGGCCGATTGCTGGGATCTCAAATATGCCGCCGGCGGCATGGTCGACATCGACTTCATCGCGCAATATCTCCAGCTCGTGCATGCGCACGAGAAGCCGGAAATTCTCGACGTCGGCACCACGCAGGTGCTGGAAAATGCATGTCGGCTCGGCGTGCTCGCACAATCGGAGACTGAGATATTGCGTGCCGCGGCGCGGCTCTATCACGACCTGACGCAGATCCTGCGACTCTGCGTCAGCGACCGCTTCAAGCCGGAAACCGCGGGCACCGACCTCCTGCGCGTGATGGCACGCGCCGGCGACGCGCCGGATTTCTCCTCGCTGGAGGCGCGCGTGAAGGAGACGCAGAGCGAGGTGCGCCGCGTCTTCAGGGCGCTGCTGGAAGGGACGTCGCCGGCTTCAGCGAGGTGAGCGCCTCGCGCACGTTCGGCTCCAGGCCCGCGCCGCCGGCATCGAGATGGGCGAAGATCGCGCGCTTCATCCGCGGATCCCAGAACTTCCTGATGTGGTCGGCGATCCCCGGCACGGCCTTGTCGTGGCCCTGGCTCCGGAAGAACGTGCCGATCTGGTTGGCCATGTAGATCAGGCGGTCAGGCGACATCGGCAACCTCCGTGGCATGACGGGCGGCAACCCGGCCGCCATGCGAAAACACTTCGAACCCGTCCTGGCGGGCAATGGCAATCAGCGTGATGCCGGCGACCTCCGCGGTGCGCACCGCGAGCGCGGTCGGCGCAGAGACGGCGACCATCACCGGCGCGCCGATGGCGGCGGTCTTCTGCACCATCTCGACCGAGACGCGGCTCGTCAGCAGCACGATGCCGCCGCTTGCAGCCGTGCGGCTGCGAGCCAGCGAACCGGCGAGCTTGTCGAGCGCATTGTGGCGGCCGACATCCTCGCGTAGCGCGACGATACCTCCGGCAGGCGACCAGAACGCGGCGGCGTGAACGGCGCGGGTTTGCAAATTGATCGATTGCAGCGGTGCGATGGCCTGCATCGCCGCCATGATCTGCTCGGGCGTAAACGCCTGTCCCTGCGGCACGACGGCCGCAGGCCGCACGGCTTCGGCAATCGAGTCGATGCCGCAAATGCCGCAGCCGGTCGGGCCGGCGATGTGGCGGCGGCGCTCGCCGATGCGCGCGGCATCTTCCGACGCCAGCCACATGCGCAGCTCGATGCCGTCGTCGAGGCGGACCATTTCGAGCGACTTGATGTCGTCGACCGATCCGATGATGCCTTCGTCCAGGCTGAAGCCGACCGCGAAGTCTTCGAGGTTCTGCGGCGTCCCCATCATGACGGCATAGGTGCCGCCATTGTAGGTCAGCGCCAGCGGCGTCTCCTCCGGGATCAGCCGCGCCCCTTCGGACGCGACACCGTCGCGCCAGATCTCGCGGTCGATGGCCTGGACTGGAACGTGCATGCCGCTACTCCGCGGCCTCGGCCGGCGCGATGCGTCGGGAGTGCCGCGCCTGCGCGTCGTAGGCCTTCTGCCAGTCGGACGGGCCGTTCGACGGCGAGATCTGCACCGCCGTGACCTTGTATTCGGGGCAGTTGGTCGCCCAGTCCGAATAGTCGGTCGTGATGACGTTGGCCTGCGTGTCCGGATGGTGGAAGGTGGTGTAGACGACGCCCGGCGCGACGCGATCGGTGATCTCCGCACGCAGCGTGGTCTCGCCGGCCCGGCTCTTCAGCCGCACCCAGTCGCCATCGCGCACGCCGCGCTGCTCGGCATCGTGCGGATGGATCTCCAGCCGGTCCTCGGCATGCCAGACCACGTTCTCGGTGCGCCGGGTCTGCGCCCCGACATTGTACTGGCTGAGGATGCGGCCCGTGGTGAGCAGCAGCGGATAGCGCGGGCCGGTGCGTTCGTCGGTCGCGATATACTCGGTGACGACGAATTTGCCCTTGCCGCGGACGAAGCCGTCGATGTGCATCACCGGCGTGCCCTCGGGCGCCGTCTCGTTGCAGGGCCACTGCACCGAGCCGAGCTCGTCGAGCTTGGCGTAGGAGACGCCGGCAAATGTCGGGGTCAGCGCCGCGATCTCGTCCATGATCTCGGAAGGATGGCTGTAGGTCATCTCGAAGCCCATGGCCTTGGCGAGGCCGATGGTGACCTCCCAGTCGGCGAGGCCGTTCTTCGGCGTCATCACCTTGCGGACGCGCTGGATGCGGCGCTCGGCGTTGGTGAAGGTGCCGTCCTTCTCGAGGAAGCTGGAGCCCGGCAGGAACACATGGGCGTAGTTCGCGGTCTCATTCAGGAAGAGGTCATGGACGATGACGCATTCCATTGCCGACAGTGCGGCCACAACATGCTTGGTGTTGGGATCGGATTGCAGGATGTCCTCGCCCTGCACGTAGATCCCCATGAACGTGCCTTCGACCGCGGCGTCGAACATGTTGGGAATGCGCAGGCCCGGCTCGGGGTTGAGCTTGACGTTCCACAGCGCCTCGAACTGGTCGCGCACGGCATCGCCCGAGATGTGGCGGTAGCCGGGGAGCTCGTGCGGGAACGAACCCATGTCGCAGGAGCCCTGCACGTTGTTCTGGCCGCGCAACGGGTTCACGCCGACGCCGGGACGGCCGATATTGCCTGTGACCATCGCGAGGTTGGCGATCGCGATCACGGTGGTCGAACCCTGGCTGTGCTCGGTGACGCCGAGACCGTAATAGATCGCGCCGTTGCCGCCGGTGGCGTAGACGCGCGCTGCTTCGCGCAGATCCTTCGGATCGACGCCGGTGAGGATTGCGGTGGCTTCCGGGCTGTTGTTCGGCTGGGCGACGAACGCCGCCCATTCCTCGAACTCGCTCCAGTCGCAGCGCTCGCGCACGAAGGGTTCGTTGACGAGGCCTTCGGTGACGATCACATGCGCCAGCGCCGTCATCACCGCAACGTTGGTGCCGGGCATCAGCGGCAGATGCAGCGCCTTCACGTGCGGCGATTCCACCATCTCGGTGCGGCGCGGATCGATCACGATCAGCTTGGCGCCCTGGCGCAGCCGCTTCTTCAGACGGGAGGCGAACACCGGGTGGGCCGAAGCGGGGTTGGCGCCGATGACGACAACGACGTCAGTGTCCTCGACCGAGTCGAAATCCTGCGTGCCGGCAGACGTACCGAACGTGGTCGAGAGGCCATAGCCGGTCGGGGAGTGGCAGACGCGGGCGCAGGTGTCGACATTGTTGTTGCCGAAGCCGGCGCGGATCAGCTTCTGCACCAGATAGGTTTCTTCATTGGTGCAGCGGGACGAGGTGATGCCGCCGATGGCGTCGCGGCCGTATTTCTTCTGGATGCCGCGCATCCTGGTCGCGGCGAACGAGAATGCTTCATCCCATGAGACTTCACGCCAGGGATCCTCGATCCGCTCGCGGATCATCGGGTTGAGGATGCGTTCCTTGTGGTTGGTGTAACCCCAGGCGAAGCGGCCCTTGACGCAGGAATGGCCGCGATTGGCCTTGCCGTCCTTGTAGGGCACCATGCGGACGACTTCCTCGCCGCGCATCTCGGCCTTGAAGGCGCAGCCGACGCCGCAATAGGCGCAGGTGGTGACGACCGAGTGTTCGGGCTGGCCGATCTCGATCACGGATTTCTCGGTCAGCGTCGCAGTCGGGCAGGCCTGCACGCAGGCGCCGCAGGAGACGCATTCGGAGCCGAGGAAGCTTTCGCTCATGCCGGGCGAGACGCGGCTGTCGAAGCCACGGCCGGAGATCGTCAACGCGAAGGTGCCTTGCACCTCCTCGCAGGCGCGCACGCAGCGCGAGCAGACGATGCACTTGGAGGGATCGTAGGTGAAATAGGGATTGGACTCGTCCTTCGGCATCCAGGCGGCGTTGATCTCGCCATTGGATTTGGCGAAGACGTGGTTCTCGCCGTCATAGCCGTAACGCACGTCGCGCAGGCCCACGGCGCCGGCCATGTCCTGCAACTCGCAATCCCCGTTGGCACCGCAGGTGAGGCAGTCGAGCGGATGGTCGGAGATGTAGAGCTCCATCACGCCCTTGCGCAGCTTCTTCAGACGTTCGCTCTGGGTGTGCACGACCAGACCGGCCATGACAGGCGTGGTGCAGGAGGCCGGCGTGCCGGCGCGGCCCTCGATCTCGACGACGCAAAGACGGCACGAGCCGAATGCGTCGACCATGTCGGTCGCGCAGAGTTTTGGAATCTGATGGCCGGCGTCCATCGCGGCCCGCATGATCGAAGTGCCCTCGGGCACCGTGACCTGGTTGCCGTCGATGGTCAGCGTTACCATCGTTTCCGATTTCGAGCGCGGCGTGCCGAAGTCGATTTCTTCGATCAGAGACATTGTCGTTCTCCTATTCCGCGGCCTGAAGCGTGGTCGGGGCCGGGATGAAATCATCCCGGAAGTGCTTCAATGCGCTGAGCACGGGATAGGGCGTGAAGCCGCCGAGCGCGCAGAGCGATCCGAATTTCATGGTGTTGCAGAGGTCTTCGACGAGTGCGAGGTTTTCGCTCACGCGCTCGCCGTTGATGATTTTCTCGATGGTCTCGACGCCGCGGGTCGAACCGATCCGGCACGGCGTGCACTTGCCGCAGGATTCGATGGCGCAGAATTCCATGGCGAAACGCGCCTGCTTGCGCATGTCGACCCCGTCGTCGAACACGACGATGCCGCCATGGCCGATCAGGCCGTCGCGCGCGGCGAAGGCCTCGTAGTCGAATGGCGTGTCGAACAACGCGCGCGGGAAGTAGGCGCCCAAGGGACCGCCGACCTGCACCGCGCGGACCGGACGGCCCGTGAACGTGCCGCCGCCGATGTCGTCGACGAGCTCGCCGAGCGTCACGCCGAACGCGGTCTCGAACAGCCCGCCTTGGCGGATGTTGCCGGCGAGCTGGATCGGCATCGTGCCGCGCGAGCGACCCATGCCGAAATCGGCATAGGCCCTGGCGCCCTCGGCCAGGATGAAGGGGATGGCGGCGAACGACAGCACGTTGTTGATGACGGTCGGCTTGCCGAACAGGCCGTGATGCGCGGGCAGCGGCGGCTTTGCACGCACGAGGCCGCGGCGCCCTTCGAGGCTTTCCAGCAGCGAGGTCTCTTCGCCGCAAACGTAAGCGCCGGCGCCGACGCGTACTTCGAGATCGAAGCTGTATGCGGAGCCGCCGATCTTGTCGCCGAGATAGCCGCCGCGTCGAGCCGCGGCGATGGCCGCGTTCATCGCCTCGACGGCGTGCGGATATTCGCTGCGGATGTAGATGTAGCCCTTGGTCGCGCCGACCGTGAGGCCGGCGGTCGTCATGCCCTCGATGACGAGGAAGGGATCGCCTTCCATGATCATGCGGTCGGCGAAGGTGCCGCTGTCGCCTTCGTCGGCGTTGCAGACGATGAACTTGCGGTCGGCCTTCGCCTGCGCGACCGTCTTCCACTTGATGCCGGTCGGGAAGCCGGCGCCGCCGCGGCCACGCAAGCCGGACGCCGTCACTTCATTGAGGATGGCTTCCGAGCCGAGCGACAGCGCGCGTTCGAGGCCCTTGTAGCCGCCATGGGCGCGGTAGTCGTCGAGCGAGCGCGGGTCGATCACGCCGCAGCGCGCGAAGGTCAGGCGGGTCTGGCGCTTCAGCCAGGGGATCTCGTCCGCGGCGCCAAGCCGCAGGGGATGGGATCCATTGCTCACCATCGAATCGAACACGGAAGCAACATCCTCCGGGCCGACCGGACCATACGCGACGCGGCCCCCGGGGGTCGCCACCTCGATCATCGGCTCCAGCCAGCAAAGCCCGCGCGAGCCGGTCCTGACGATTTCGATCGGCAGGCCGCGCTGTGCCGCGAGCTGTTCGAGCGCCGTAGCTACATCATCGGCGCCGACGGCGATTGCAGCCGCATCGCGGGGGACGAATATCCGCATCTTCATCGCTGCGCCTCCGCGACAAGCGCATCGATACGCTTTTCATCGAGCCGGCCAATGAGCCGGCCGTCGAGCATCGCGGACGGCGCGGTCGCGCACAGGCCAAGGCAGTAGATCGGCTCCAGCGTGACGCGGTTATCGGCCGTGGTGCCGCCGAGCGACACGCCGAGCTTCGCCTCGGCACGCGCAGCCAGCGCATCGCCGCCCGCCGCCTGACAGGCCTCCGCGCGACAGAGTTTCAGCACATGGCGGCCGGCCGGCTTGTGGCGGAAATCATGGTAGAACGTGAACACGCCATGCACTTCGGCGCGCGACAGATTGAGCGCCTGCGCCACCATGGGAATGGCTGCCTCCGCGACGTAGCCGAATGCCTCCTGGAGCGCGTGCAGGATCACCAGCGTCGCGCCTTCCTGCTTGCTGTGTTCGGCGATGATGTCGGCGCCGCGCGTTTCGTCCCAAGGTTCGTAAACCGCTGTCATTCTTCGTTCTCAACCAGAGCGTCTGCTCATCGCAAACTATTTGGAATCATTCGAAGATCAATAAAGCTGTCTCATGCTGCGATTGCGAATTCCGATCGATTTCCGATGGCGATCAGTCGATTTGAAATTGCAATTGAAGCCGTCCGCCGGGCGGTTTTTACGTGTTGGGAGGGGGAGGGCATGCTAGCTTGTATGCCACCACACAATCCGAGGAGATGACCGGTTGCTCGACAAGCTTGAACTGCTGCTGGCGCTGGCGAAGGAGCGGCATTTCGGACGCGCGGCGGAGGTCTGCGGCGTGACGCAGCCGACGATGTCGACCGGGCTCAAGCAGCTCGAGGAGATCCTCGGCGTGATGCTGGTCCAGCGCGGCTCCCGCTTCCAAGGTTTTACGCCGGAAGGCGAGCGGGCGCTGGATTGGGCCCGTCGGATCGTGGGCGATGCCCGCGCGATGCGTGACGAGATCAACGGGCTGAAGCATCAGCTCTCCGGCGAGATCCGTATTGCCGCGATCCCGACCGTGCTCGGCATGGTCGCCGCGCTGACGACGCCGTTCCGCGCCAGGCATCCCGAGGTGCGCTTCAGTATCCGGTCCACCACCTCGTCCGAGGTGCTGGGGCTGCTCGAGAATCTCGAGGTGGATGCGGGGCTGACCTATATCGAGAACGAGCCGATCGGCAAGGTGCGCACCATTCCGCTCTACAACGAGAGCTATCGTCTGCTCACCGCGCCGGATGGAATGTTCGGCGATCGGGAGACGGTGACGTGGGAGGAGGTCGGGCAGGTGCCGCTGTGCCTGCTCACGCCCGACATGCAGAACCGCCGGATCATCGACCGTGCGTTACGTTCGGTCGGCGCGGAGGCGACGCCGACCTTGACCTCGAATTCGCTGCTCGTGCTGTTCACGCATGTGAAGACGGGACGCTGGGCCAGTGTGATGCCGGCCAAGCTTGCCGAGACGCTCGGCCTTTCCGATACGGTGCGCTCGATCCCGATCACCGATCCCGAGGTCAATTACAGTATCGGCATGGTGATCCCGCAGCGCGATCCGATGACGCCGCTGATTGCGGCGCTGGTCAATGTCGCGCGGGAAGTCGCGCCGTCGCTGCAAATGTAGGATTCAGGCCGCCGCCGATATCCCGGACGCCGCCTTGATCGCGTCGCGGGGCAGGGTCACGCGCACGACGGTGCCGACTTCGAGCTTGGAGCGCAGCCGCATCGAGCCGCCATGGAGCTGCGCCAGCGAGCGGGCGATCGCAAGCCCCAGTCCCGAGCCGTGATAGGTCTTGGTGAGCTGGCTCTCGACCTGCTCGAAGGGGCGGCCGAGCCGCGCCAGCGAATGCGGCGCGATGCCGATGCCGGTGTCGGCGATCATCAGCACGATCCTGTCGTCGAACTGCCGGCTGCGCACCACGATGCGTCCGCCGTCCGGCGTGAACTTCACGGCGTTGGAGAGCAGGTTGACGATGATCTGCTTGGTGGCGCGGCGGTCGGCGACGACGGCGATGGATTTTGCGATGTCGGCGTCGAGCGTCAGGTGCTTGTCCTGCGCGCGGCCGGTGACGACCCGCAAGGATTCCGCCAGCGTCTGCGCCAGGTCGAGCTCTTCCATGTCGAGCTTCATGCGGCCGGCCTCGATCTTGGACATGTCGAGGATGTCGTTGATGACTTCGAGCAGGTAATGCCCGCTGGTCAGGATGTCGTGGCAGTATTCCTGGTACTTTTCCGAGCCGAGTTCGCCGAACATGCCCGAGCCCATGATCTCGGAGAAGCCGATGATCGCGTTCAGCGGCGTGCGCAGCTCGTGGCTCATATTGGCGAGGAATTTCGACTTGGTCTGGTTGGCTTCCTCGGCGCGGGTCTTCTCGCGCTGGTATTTCTCGGCGAGATCGGCGAGCTCGCCCGCCTGGCGCTCCAGGGCTGCCTGCGAGCGCTTCAGGTCGATGACGGTGGCGCGCAGGCGCAAATCGTTGTCGACCAGCTTCTGCTCGTGCTCCTTGATGCGGGTGATGTCGGTGCCGACCGAGACGTAGCCGCCGTCCTTGGTGCGGCGCTCGCTGATGTGCAGCCAGCTGCCGTCGTCGAGTTGCGCCTCGAAGGTGCGCGCGCCAGGCCCCTGGCTCGCGGTTTCGTTGTGGCGGGTGCGCACCTCCGGCATGCGGCCGACCTCGAGCACGGTCTCGTAGGAGGTGCCGGGGATGACGGCTGAGTCGGGCAGCTTGTGCAGGCGCTGGAAGTGCGAGTTGCAGAGCACCAGGCGGTCGCTCGCGTCCCACAGCACGAAGGCTTCGGGAATGGTCTCGATCGCGTCGCGCAGGCGCAAATCGGCTTCCACGGTCCGCTCTGCAAGGCTCTTCTGCTCGGTGATGTCGACGGCGATCCCGATCAGGTGAACGCTGGAGTCGGTCGCGCCGCTGGTCTTTTCGCAGCGGACGCGGAGCCAGATCCAGTGGCCGTCGACATGCTGCATGCGGAAGGTCTGGTCGATGTGGTCGATCTTCCCGGAGATGAGCTGGTCGGCGATCTCGAACAGGTCGATGTCGTCGGACTTCACCAGCGCGTTGACCTCGCCGAAGGTGAGGAGCTCGTTGCGGCCGTCGAGGCCGAGCATCGAAAACATCGACTGCGACCAGAAGATGCGGCCGCGCGACAGGTCCCAGTCCCACAGCCCGCAGCGGCCGCGGTTGAGCGCGGTGTCGATCCGGCCGCGCACGGCGTCGTTGATCAGGTCGCCTTCGCGGGCGCGGGTGGACTGCCAGTGGAAGGCGAAGCCGAGGATCAGGACGACGAAGCCGGTGGTGGCCGACAGCGTCACCGAGAGCGCGGCGTCCGAGCCCCAGATCGGCTCGTTACGCTCCTGGATCACGGTGACGAAGCCGGGCAGCGACTTGATCTGCCGCGAGGTCGCGATCGCGGCGTTGCCGTTCGGCAGCGTCATCTCGGAGATGTTGCCGTCGCGCGGCGGCGCCGCGAGCAGTTGCGCCGTCGTGATCGCGTCGAGCAGACGGTCGTTGCCGGAGGGATCGCTGTCGACCGGGATGCGGGCGAGGATGCGGCGATCGATTCCGGCCGAGGTGACGATGACATGGCGGCCCGAGGCAGTGCCCCAGGACGGAATGAAGTCGGGCAGCAGCGTCGGCAGGCTCTCGATGTTCTTCAGCCGTTCCTGTCGCGCGGAGGTGAGGCGGTCGATGCGCTCGGCGAGCAGGTCGGCGAGTGCCGAGATGTCGCGGCGGATCACCAGCCGCTTCTGGCGCGTCTGATCGACGACCTGCACGAATGCGCCGAGACAGATCGTGATCAGGAACGCGATGATGAGCGTCGGCACGGCGCGGCGCAGCGCCGGCTCCGCGATCAGGAGCCGATGATAGGCAGGTTTCGCGATCGATTGCGCCAATCCTTTGATCGAATCGGATTGGACGCACGCGTTCGCGGCGTCTGCACGCGACATGCCTTAGGCCCCCTGGAAACCTGCTTGCAACTGAAGCTCGGAAGCAGCCCCACATCGCTTCCGAATCATGCCCGATTTGAATCCAGTTTTCGCGGGCTGTCGAGAGTCAACGAATCGTTAACGCGAATTTATTCTTATCCAACGCGCAGTTTGCGCATCGCGCGTCCGCAAACTTACGTGCGCGGCGAGTCCGAAACGGGAACGTGTGACTCCTCGCACATTCTCTGTCACGCGCGCGGCGGTTCGGCGTGACTGATCACGCGTTTCACGCTGGGGAACGCGCGCCGCAGCGCGCGCTCGATCGCGTCGACATGCTCGTGCACCTTGATCACGCTCATCGACGGCTCGGCGCGGCAGTGGAAGTTGACGATCTCGCCGGCGTCGGTGTTGCGGACGCGGACGTTGTGGATGTCGTGGATATCGCCGCTGGCGGCATATTCCGTCAGAGCGGCGGCGATGGTCTGCACCCGTTCCGGCGCGGCGTCGATCCCGAACGGCAGTTCCGGTTCCAGCGGCTCGATGTGGACGTCGACCTCGACGTCCGCGCCGAACTCCTCCTGGATGTTGCGCTCCAGCGTGTTGGCGACGTCGTGGGCGGCGTCGAGCTGCATTCCGGCGTCGACCTCGAGGTCGATGCTGACGATCAGCTTGCCGCCGAGATCGTGCACCGTGACGTGGTGGATGGCTAGTCCCGTATTATGCGCGATCACCATGATGCGATCGCGCACGGTCTCGTTGTCGCGCGCGACGGGGACCGCAGTGAAGGTGAGGTCGGTATCGCCGAAGGCCTTCTCGACGGCTGCTTGCGCGTTGCGCTTGATGTCCTCGACCCGATCGATGGGGTAAGTGCGCGGCACCTTCGCGATGGTATCGATAAACATGGTGGCACCGACCATGCGCACGCGTAGCCGCTCGACGCCGATAACGCCCGGCACGCTGCGGATCGCGGCCGTGGCGGTCTCATGCGCGCCTTCAGGGGCGCGGTCGACCAGCGTCTGCACGGTCGAGCCGGCCATGCGCAGGCCGAGCAGGGCGATCATCACGGCGACCGCGGCGGCTGCAGCCGCGTCGCCCCACCAGAAGCCGAGGGCGGCGAGGATCAGGCCGATGATCACGGCGAATGAGCCCATCACGTCGGAGGCGAAATGCAGCGCGTCGGCGGCGAGCGCCTGGCTTCGCGTCTCCCGCGCGGCGCGGTGCAGGGCGCGGGCGCGCCAGAGATTGACGACGATGTCGATCACCAGCACCACGAACGGTACGGCCGAAATGGTCGGCGGCGCGGTTCCCTCGCGCAGCCGGCTGTAGGACTCGACCAGGATTCCGCCGGCGAGCACGTAGAGCAGGGCGGTGACGCCGAGCGCGGAGATACTTTCCAGCTTGCCGTGGCCGTAATGGTGCTCGTGGTCCGCCGGCTTGTCGGACACCCGCACCACCGCCCAGGTGATGATGGTGGCGACCAGGTCGATCGAGGAATGCAGCGCCTCGGAGATCAGCGCCAGCGAGCCGATCGCGATCCCGACCGCGAACTTGGCCGCCGCCATGCCGCCGCTGGCGAAGATCGAGATCGCCGCGACCGAGGTCTTGTCGTGTTGGGCTGTCATGACCGGGATTTAGCAGCCCATGGGTGAACATCAAGCGACGATCCACAGGTGTAGTCGCTAGTGATTTGCAGGAGCGGGACCCGTCATGCCCGGGCTTGTCCCGGGCATCCACGTTCTTCGGAGCGGCGAAGACGTGGATGGCCGGGTCAAGCCGGCCATGACGACGGAGAGAGGAGCGTCCTGTCGCTCTCGCTTCGCAGCGCCCCACGCCTCAAGGCGCCTCACACCGTCACGACGATCTTGCCGAGGTGCTTGTTCGCCTCCATGTGCTCGAATGCCTTGTCGATGTCGTCGAAGGCAAACACCCTGTCGATCGGCAGCTGCAGTTTTCGCGACTCGACCGCGGCCCAGATGTCCTTGCGGACCTCCTCGAAAATCTCGCGGACCTCTTCGATGGTGCGGGTGCGGAAGGTGACGCCGACATAGTCGATGCGGCGCGCCGCGTGCAGGTCGAAGTTGAAATCGGCATGGGTGCCGCCGAGCCGGCCGACATTGACGATACGGCCTTTGACCTTGGTCGCGGCGAGGTTCTGGTTGGCGACCTTGCCGGAGACCTGGTCGACGATGAGGTCGACGCCGTCGCCGCCGGTCGCCTTGAGCACCTCGTCGACCCATTTGGGGTCGGAGGAATCGACTGCGAGGTCGGCGCCATACTCCTTCAGCCGGCCGCGGCGAGCGGCATCGGTCGAGGAGCCGATCACGAGCCTGGCGCCCTTGAGCTTGGCGATCTGCATCGCCATCAGGCCGACGCCGGAGCTTGCCCCCTGGATCAGCACGGCCTGCCCGGGCTGCACGCCGCCGATGGTGACGACGGCGTTGTGCATGGTCGCGAGCGCGACGGGCAGGGTGGCGGCGTCCTCGAAATTCATGTTCGAGGGCGCGCGGAACAGCCGGCCGTGATCGGCCAGCGTGTATTCGGCAAACGCCGCGCCGCCCGAGCCCATGATGCGGTCGCCGACCTTCACGCCCTTGGCATCCGGTCCGAGCTCGGCGACCTCGCCGGCCCATTCCATGCCGAGCACGGTGCCGGTGCCGCCGGCGGCGCCATGGGCGTGGCCCTTGCGCATGCCGGTGTCGGCGCGATTCAATCCGCAGGCGCGGACCCGGACCAGCACCTGGGTGCCTTCAGGTTTTGGTTGAGCGACGTCGGAAATTGTAGCGCCATCAGGGCCGTAGACGTAAGCCTTCATGAATTGCTCTCGCTTCTTGCAGTGATTATTCCGCAGCTTGCGCCGTCGGATGAACGATCATGCCTTCGAGCCGGCTGCGGATGATGGCCTCCGCTTCGCGCACGATACGGGAGACGAGCTCGGCGCAGCTCGGGATGTCCTGGATCAGGCCCTGCACCTGTCCGGCCGACCAGATGCCTTCGTCCGAGTTGCCGGTCGCATAGACCATCTTGCCGCGGGCGCCGGCGACGAGCTCGCGGATGTCCTCGAACTTGGCGCCTTCCTTCTCCATCGCAACGACCTTGGTCGAGATCTCGTTCCTGGCGACGCGCGAGGTGTTGCGCATGGTGCGGAAGATCAGCTCGGTCTCGCGCTCGTCGTTGGCGACGATCTTCTCCTTGATGAGCTGGTGGATCGGGCTCTCCCTGGTCGCCATGAAACGCGTGCCCATGTTGATGCCTTCGGCGCCCAGCGCCAGCGCGGCGACGAGGCCGCGGGCGTCGGCGAAGCCGCCGGAAGCGATCATCGGGATCTTGATCTTGTTGGCGGCGGCCGGGATCAGGATCAGGCCGGGGGTGTCGTCCTCGCCGGGGTGGCCGGCGCATTCGAACCCGTCGATCGAGATGGCGTCGACGCCCATGCGCTCGGCCGAGAGCCCGTGACGGACGCTGGTGCATTTGTGCACGACCTTGACGCCGTGCTTCCTGAACTCGTCGACATGCTCCTGCGGCTTGTTGCCGGCGGTTTCGACCACCGTGATGCCGCTCTCGATGATGGCGGCGCGGTATTCGGCATAAGGCGGCGGCTTGATCGCGGGCAGGATGGTGAGGTTGACGCCAAACGGCTTGTCGGTGAGGTCGCGGCAGCGCGCGATCTCCTTCCTGAGGTCCTCCGGCGTCGGCTGGGTCAGCGCCGTGATGAAGCCGAGCGCGCCGGCATTGGCGACGGCGGCGACCAGCTCGGCGCGTCCGACCCATTGCATGCCGCCCTGGACGATGGGGTGCTCGACGCCGACGAGCTTGGTGAACCGCGTCTGCAACATGTTCTGTTTCCCCCGCTTGCGTGGCGCTCTGTGATCGGTTGATGGCCGGCAGGATGCCGCCCGGGTCGGGAAAAGTCTATTGGGAGGGCGTGCGGTGGAGGCGGGGCGATCATGCGGCGAGTGGGGGGATTCCGCGGGGCGGATAATTGAGGCGGGCTCGTGTACCGGACGCGCTGCAACGCCTCTTAGCGTTGCGGCGCAGAGCCGGGACCCATGCCCGGCGAGCGCTCTGAAAGATGGGCCCGGGCTCTGCAGCGAACCGTCGAAGGGACGCTGCGCTGCGTCCGGGGCACGAGAGCGTCTGTTCATACGTGCATTGAAATGCGCACACTTCGCCTCCTCGCGGCGCATTTCGCCCGAGCTTTGCCCGATCGCGTCGCCCTCGTCGTGACAAGGGCGCAGGGAAGGCCGGGCGCCGGGTGGCACCCGCAGGTCCGTGCGCCAAAAAATGCACACGGGGTGGACCACAGGTCAGCCGAACGCCCGGCCTTCCCTGCGCGATGGTTTACGGCTTACTTCGCGCTCTCCCCGGGGAGTCGAGCCCTATTGCCCCCGTCGCCTCGCGGATTGCTGGCGACCGCCCGGTCGGGCAGAGAGCGCCACCACGAGACTTGACGCCGGATTCGGGCGTCAGGACCACACGACTTGGCCGTCCGCGCACGTCCTCGCTGGGACTTCGGGAGCTGGCGTGTGCTCACGCCCGAAGCCATGCGAACACGCTGTCGGCATCGTGTCGTAAGCGCGAGAGCAACTGCTCACGGCAAGAGCCGCCCTGCAATTCCGATCGCGCCCGACGCCGTCGCGTCCATCGCACCCCAGCCCGCGGTTCGTGACGATCGCGATCCGCCCCTTGTCTCGGGCCAGGGTGGCTCGTGTGTACGGTAAATCAGAATTTCGGTAAAGCGGAATATTTTTGGCGCGGCGGGTTGACAAGCGGGGGCGGGGAATTTGCGCGGGGTGTTTTGCCCGTCGTCATACCCCGCGACCCGGCTACGCCAAGGCTTCGCCGAGGTTGAGGTCCAGGGGCGCCGAAGCTTTTAGCGTAGGCGACAGGCGGGGGTATCCAGTACGTCGCGGCTCCTCGATTCCAGCCTCGCTGTCTCCGAATACTGGATTGCCCGCCTTCGCGGGCAATGACAGCGATTGTGACCGCCGCTACTCCGCCGACAGCCGCACCATCTGGCGGCCGCCGTTCATGTCCTTGAGGCTGTTGACGAAGTTTTCCGGGCGTTGCCAGCGGTACGGGACCTTCAATCCCATGTACTCGGCGATGTCGCCGATGAAGCCGGTGCAATTGGTAGTCTCGGCGTTCCAGACCGGCGAGCTCGCCTGCAATTTCTTGATATAGGCGAACACGCGCTTGGCGTCGGCTTCGTTCAAATAGACGCGGTAGTTCGCGGTCAGATAGTCGGGATCGAGATCGCCGTAGCTCGCACCGGTCTCCGCCGGCACCCAGGTCAGGTGGCCGAGCACATAAGCAAGAGTGTCGCCGGACGGCGTCAGGCCCGCGACCTCGACGGCGCGCTCGCTGGTCTTGCCGTACCAGACGAAGGCATGGCCCCAGCTCGCAGCCGTGCGGGCGCGGAAGTCGACGTAATAGGGGCCTTTCTCCGCGCGCGCGACCGCGCGCCGCGTCGATGGCGGCGCCGGTCGCGAGCCGGTGTCGGCCGGGACAAGCGCATTTGCGTCGGCAACGCGCTTGTTCGCTTCGTGGGCCGAGGCCGAGGGTGTCGTGCACGCGAGCATCGCCGCGAGGGCGAATCCCGCGAGGATGCAGGATCCCGATCGATCAGGTTTGTTCGTCACGCTGTGCCCCCGGACTGTCGGCCACTCACGCAGATTCTGCGCGTATTTCGCTGCGCGTCAGTAGCGCGCCGCGACGGGGCCGGGCGCCTTGCCGATCGGGGCCTTACCAATCGGGCTCTTGCCAATCGGCATCTTGCCGATCGGCGCTTGCTCCGAATAGACCGGAACGGGCTGGCGGCGCGGCAGATCCGCAGCGTTCGCGGCCGTCACCAGAGCAAGCGTAGCACCCACGACAATTACAATCTTCTTCACAGTCATACCCCTAGAAAGTTTGGTCCAAACACGGCACCGCCGTGCCCCCAGACACGCCTCACAGAAGGGCGGCCGAATGCGTCCAAGTTGCGGCATCCGCGCGACATGTTGGCGGCATCTGTCGGGCGCGCGCAGATGTGACGTGTCTGAATGTTTCGAGGCTGCGCCGCGCAAGCGTCAGCGGTCGGCGCTCAGCCGGAATTGCATCTCGATCTTCGTAGGTGATGGTTCGCTCGCAGCGCGCCAGGGCGAATAGCCGGGCGTCGGGTCGGGATCGGAGGGAAGATCGATCGGCCAGCTTTGCGTTGGAAGGCCCGGGAGCGTCAGGCTGACGGCACGGTGGCGCGTCTTGTACGTCAGCGAGGCGGAGGCGATGATCGCCGGACGGTCACCTTCATGGGCGCGCCAATTGGCGGCCGGTCCGGCGGTCGCATGTCTCTGCGCTTCCTCCACTTCGATCCGCACGTCGTCCTTGGCGTCTGGCAGGATAGTGCCGGCCGGAAGCCTGAATTGCAGATCGAGGGTCATGAACCCGTGGCTGAGATAGGGCGAGCGGATGAATTCATACCATCCCCACCAGGAGAGGCCGCCTGTGATGAGCAGAAGCGTGATGGCAAAAGGGAAAGACACGCGTGTCTTGGGGTGAGGGGTCTTGGGGTGAGGGGCTGCCTCATGCGATTCCGCCGCGCGGGGCGGCGCGCTGTTTCGAACGAGACCGACGCGCGTGAATAGCCAGATGCCGGCGAAGAGGCCGGCTACGCCGCCGATCGGGCCGATGTTGAAGAATGCCCCCATGGCGGTGCCGCCATCGCGGTCCGGCCCCGCCAGCATGACCACCAATGCGGCAAGCGCGGACCAGCCGGCGAGTGCGCCGAGTAAGCCGGAAAGGAGACCGAGGATGATGCGCATAGCGATTGGTCGTACGGATGTCAGTCGCGGTTCGAACCAGCCGGCGGCCCGGCTTTCACCCGATCCGGTTCAGGCTGTTCCGGATCGTCGAGAAGATGCCGCCGATGTCCTTTCGCAAGCCGTCGAGCGCGTTGAAATTGTCGAAGATGCGGGCGAGGCGGTCTTCGACCTCGCGCTTGCTCTTGGTCAGTGCGTCGACGCGCGAGGCGAGGGTGACGTCGCCGCTCGCCTCGATCTCGCCGACGGTCTTGGCGAGGAGGTCGCGGGTGGTGCCGACGTCCGCGATCAGGGCCTCGATGCCGAACACCGGGGCCTTCAGCGGGACGAGGTCGGCCTGCGACTTCGACAGCTCCGCCTTGAAGGCGTTCAGCGTCGCCAGCGTCTCCTGCAACGCGCCGAGGCGCTGGCGCGACTGGAGAACAAAATCGTTCAGCGCATTCTGGCGGTCGGCAAGCGTTTTGCCGTCGGGGTCGGTCTCGACTCCGGCGAGCGAGCGTTCGAGCTGGGCTTGGCGCTGGCCGAGCTCCTCGAAGTCGAGCCGGATGCCTTTCAGGATGTTGAAGCTGTCGTCGACGCGGGCCAGGCGCTGCTCGATCTCGATCTTGTTCTTCGACAGCGTCTCGACGCGGGTGCCGAGCGGCGCTTCGCCGCCGGTTTCGAGCTCGTCGACGCTCTTGGCGAGGCGGTCATGGCTGAGGCTCAGCTCGCCGATCAGGGCATTGAGGCCGGCGTCCGTTGATCGCAGCGGCACCAGCTCGGCGTGGGATTTCGCCAGATCTTCCTTGTACTGGTTCAGGGTCGCAAAGGTGTCCTGGACCGCGCCCACCCGCGACAGCAGCGCCGATACGTCGCGCGCGATGTCCTTGAGCCGGTCGGCGAGGTTGTTCTTGCGGTCGTCGGTCTCGAGGTCGTGCAGCGAGCGTTCGAGCTGGTTCTGGCGGTCGCGGATCTCGGTGAAGACGGGCTCGACCGCGCGGCGCTGATCGGCGACCTTGCCGACCATATCGCGCACCCCCTGCTGACGGCGGCGAATTTCAGCGAGCTGGTCGTGCATGTCGGTGGATTCGTTGCGGCCCCGCTGGAGCAGAGCGCGCTGCTCGGTCTCGCCCAGCTTGTCGTGGAGGGCGGAGACGGCCTCCCGGGGGTCGCTCTCGATCAGGTGCTGGACGGTGGCGTCGAGGTGGTTTTGCAGGGCGTGGGCGACGACGACGTCCTCGCGGGTCTTCTTGAGGCGGTCGCGCAAACTGTCGAGGCGCCGGTCCTGGCGCGACAGCCGCCAGGCGGAGGCGCCGATCAGTGCCAGCGCCAGGGCCAGGATCGCGCCGGTCGCGATACGCTGCGGGACAGGCAGGCCTCCGAACCAGGCGGGCAGGTGGCCGACATCGTAACCGAGCGCCTGCTGGGCGAAGAGCGCGATGGCGGCGAGCAGAACAAACCAAGCAAACAGCAACAACAGCCACATCGTGACTTCCTCACGCCGGCACAATCTCGCCATGATTGCTATTGGAGAGCGGAACCGAGATCAAGGGGCGCGTCGATCGCGGTCGTTCGAGCGCGGGGGCGGCTGACCGGGAGTTGGCCAAGCGCTCCAAGTCCAGAGAGCGCGGTGTCATCCGGGTCGAACTGCCCTTCGGCATATCGTGGTGCTAGTAATTCACGAGCCGCATCGTCTCGAACAGGAATTCCGAAAGCTTGGCAATGTCCTTGCGGGGATACGCTGTCGGGATCGTAAGTGACTGGACGAAAAATTGCCTCGTCTTGTAGGACGCGAGCACCGGGACAAGTCGTCCGTCCGCGATCTCATCGGCCACGAGGAAGCCGGGCTGAAGTACGAGACCCGTACCGGCAACTGCCGCCGTGACCAGCGCGTCGCCGTTGTTGCAGCTCAACGTGCCTCTGATCGGTACCCGGTGGGACTTCCCATCGGTATCGCGGAGGACCCAGTCGTGACGATGACGCCGTGCTCTTTCTCTACAAGCTCTATGCGGAGACCTATGGCTGGGACTGGATCCAGAAGCTGGCGGATCAAGGCCTGCAATTTGCGCGCGGCACGCATTCGCCGGGCCTCGCCATTTCGCAGCATCAGAAGGCCGTTGGCGTCGGCGGATCCGGATCGCTGACAACACCGGCGAACGCGCCGGTGAGATGGGCCATTGCGGACGGGCATCCGTTCCTTGGGTGGGGCCAGCGTGCAGCGATCCTCAAGGACGCGCCGCACAAGGCGGCAGCCAAACTGTACATGAACTGGCAGATTTCGGAGGAGAACCAGCGCAAAGCCCATAACGGCTGGTCCGTTCGCACTGACGTGCAGCCGCAGGGCGGCCTGAAGCCGGTTTGGGACTATGCCAACTCCCATTTCGCCGAGTTTCCGCGGTTCATGGAAGATCGGGCCCTCGTGGAACGGTGGCGCCAGACCTTCGCCCTCTATTTCGGCGAAGTGAAGGGCGAGCCGAGCCCCGGCTGGCTCGGACAGCGGCCGGGAGCCTGAGGCACTTTGCCGGAATGGAGCATGATCCGGAAAAGTGCGTAGCGGTTTTCCGAAGAGATCATGCTCAAACAATAACCTGAGGCGCGATGACGCTTCATCCCAATCTCATCGCACCTTAGCAATGGGTTCGTCAGCTTGCGGCAGCAACTGACGAACCGGCCCGCGCTACAGCCGAAACTCGTTGGTCAGCTCGCCGATGCCGTCGATCGCGACCGTCACCGTGTTCACCGGCTCTTTCATCACGCCGACGCCGACGGAGGTGCCGACCGCGATGAGATCGCCGGGGAGCAGGGTCATGTCGTGGGAGATCCTGCTGACCAGCTCCTGCGCGGTAAAGATCATGTCCGATATCGGATAGTTCTGCCGCTCCGCGCCGTTGAGAGTGGTGCGGACCACCAGCTTCGCCGGATCGAGACCGGTCGCGATGATGGGGCCGAACGGGCCGTAATCGTCGATGCCCTTGGCGCGGGCCCATTGCGGGAAGGTCGGGTCGCTGGTCAGGATGTCGTTGGCGGTGATGTCATTGACGCAGGTGTAGCCGAAGATGAAGCTGTCTGCTTCCGCCGGCGACACCCGGGCGCAGGTCTTGCCGATGACGATGCCGAGCTCGCCCTCATAGGTCGTCTTGCCGTCGTAGTAAGAGGGGCGGCGGATCACGGCGCCTGACGTCGTGATGCTGGTGGTGGCCTTCAGGAGATAGAGCGGCTCCGGCGGCTCGGGCTGGTTCAGCTTGGCTGCGAGCGCGTGAAAATTGTTCCAGAGCGCGACGATCTTGCTGGGTGCGCAGGGCGCGAGCAGCTCGACCTCCGACAGCGCCAGCGTCTTGCCGGTGGCTGCATGGCGGCCGAACATCTCGCCCTCGTGCACGCTGATGCCCGACGACGTCAGCGTGCCGAAGCCAGTCGCACCGCTATTGCGGAAGCGGAGCCATTGTTTGATCTCGCCAGCCATCATGCCACCGCCAGTGCGCGCGGATCTGATGGCGTCGAGATGCCGTCGTAGAGACCGGCGATGCGGGCGCGCTGGGTCACCATCGCCAGCACGGAGTCGAGCGCGGGTGTGGCAACGCCGGTGAGGCGACCCATCTCCTGCACGACGGTGACGAGCGGGTCGATCTCCATCGGGCGGCCGCGCTCGAGATCCTGGAGCATCGAGGTCTTGTGCGCCCCGACCTTGCGTGCGCCCTCGATGCGGCGCTCGACGTCGACGCGGAATTTGACGCCGAACGTCTCGGCGATGCCTTGCGTCTCCATCATGATCGCGCGCGACAACGCGCGGGTGGCCGGATCGGTGCAGATCACGTCGAGGGTTGCATGGGTCAGCGCGCTGATCGGGTTGAAGCAGACATTGCCCCACAGCTTGAGCCAGATCTCGTCGCGGATGCGGTCGAGCACCGGCGCTTTCAGCCCGGCGGCGACGAAGAGGTCGGCGAGGCGCTGCACGTCCGAGGTGACTTCGCCGGAGGGCTCGCCGAGCGGAAAGTTGTTGCCGTAGACGTGGCGGATCACGCCGGGCGCCTCGATCTCGGTGGCGGGATAGACGATGCAGCCGATGGCGCGCTCGGCGCCGATTTCGCGCCACTGCCGTCCGCCGGGGTCGATGCTCTCCAGCGTCGCGTTCTCGTATTGGCCGCCGTGCTTGTAGAAGTACCAATAGGGAATGCCGTTGACGGCGGTGACGATGCGGGTGTGGGGTCCGAGCAGCGGCTGCATTTTCTCGATCACGCCGGTGATCGAGTGCGCCTTCAGCGTGATGATGATGTAGTCCTGCACGCCGAGCTCGGCGGGATCGTCGGTGCAGCGCGTATGCACGGTGTGCTTCTCCTCGCCCGCGAGCAGCGTCAGGCCGCGCTCGCGCATCGCGGCGAGGTGGGCGCCGCGTGCGACCAGGCTGACGTCGGCGCCCGCGCGCGCGAGCTGAACTCCGAGATATCCGCCGATTGCGCCGGCGCCGTAGATGCAGATCTTCATGGAATCCTCGCGAAGCAGCAGAAGCCGGATTTCGGCACGAAAGATCCGGTCCGGCTCGGAAGGGTCCGAGCCGGGGCCGGTCGTCGCAGGGGAAGAGTGACGCGTTAGTTTATTGTTTGAGCATGATCTTTTCGGAAAACCGCTGCGCGCTTTTCCGGATCAGGCTCTAGGCTGCTCGCGGTGTGCCGTTGATCGCTTCGTCCATGGCAGCGGCGATGTCGCGCATGCTGACGACCGAGACGAGGCTGTAATCGTCGATCACAGGCAGGTGGCGAATGTGATTCTGGTTCATCAAATGGCGGATGTGCTCGATCGTGTCGCTCGACGTGCAGGACACGAGCTGCTGCACCGAGACGAGCTGCGAGACCTTGACGTTGACGGCATTGGCGCCGTGCTCGGCAACTGCGCGCACGACGTCGCGTTCGGTGAACATGCCGACCGCGGTGTTACCCTCGGAGCGGACCACGTCCTTGACCACCAGCGCGCTGATATTGTTGGCGCGCATCAGCTTGGCGGCGATACCCACCGTTTCGTTCATTCGCACCGTGACAACGCGCGGTGTCTTCTTGCGCAGAATGTCTCCGACCAGCATTGCAACCTCCTCGGTGAATGACGGGCCAAGTTTGGTATACATAATGCCAATCGTCAAGCGCTCGATTTGGCTGATCCGAAAAATCTTGCGGCAGCAATATTGACGTTTGCCGTTCGCCAAAAAGCGCCAAAAAGAAAGGGGCGCATCGCTGCGCCCCTGTCTCACCCGTGCAAGGTATGTGGCCGTTATGCCGTCTCGGTCTTGGCGTTAGCCGTCGCGGTGTTGGCGCTCTCGGCTTCCTTGCCGAGGATGAAGGAGCGGCGCATCGGCTTGATCACGAACAGCGCCATCAGCGCCGCCGTCGCGTTCAGCGCCACCGCGACGACGAACACGGCCTTCCAGCCGTACGTTGCCGAGATCACGCTGGCGAGCGGAACGAGCAGGGACGCCGTCCCCTTCGCCGTGTAGAGCATGCCGTTGTTGGTGGTTGCGAACTTCGAGCCGAAGGTGTCGCCGCAGGTGGCGGGGAACAGCGAGTAGATCTCGCCGAACACGCCGAAATAGACCGCGGTCGCGAGCACGAAGACGACAGGCACGTGGCCATAGGCCGACAGCGTCAACAGCATCACCGCGGCGGTGCCGAAGGCGATGAACATGGTGTGCTCGCGGCCGATCGTGTCGGAGACGAAGCCGAAGAAGGGACGTCCGAAACCGTCGAAGATGCGGTCGAGCGAGATCGCGAACGTCAATGCCGCCATCTGGAAGCCGGCAAGCGTCACCGGCGTGTCGGCGATCTTGAAGTCGTGCGCGATCGGGGCGATCTGCGCTGCGGTCATCAGGCCGCCGGAGGCGACCATGACGAAGACGAGATACATTACCCAGAAAATAGGGGCGCGCAGCACCTGCGGCGGGGTGAAGTCGATCTTGGTCTGCGGCAAATTGAGCTGCTTCTTCTTCGGCGGGATCGAGAGCCGCGGCGGCTGGATGAAGAAGGCGAGCACGAACACGATCACGCCCTGGCCGATGCCGAAGGTGAGGAACGCGTGCTGATAGCCGCTCGTTGCGATCATGGTCGCGATCGGCACGATGGTGAGCGCGGCGCCTGCGCCGAAGCCCGCGGCGGTCGCACCGGCGGCGAGGCCGCGGCGATCGGGAAACCATTTCAGCGCGTTGCCGACGCAGGTGCCGTACACCGCGCCTGCGCCCATGCCGCCGATGATCGCGGCCGCGTAGAGCAAGGTGAGGCTATCGGCGTAGGAGTTGAGAATCCACGACAGCGCGATCATGACGCCGCCGAACATGACGACGATGCGCGGACCGTATTTGTCGACGAACCAGGCCTCGATCGGCACCAGCCAGGTCTCGGTGACGACGAAGATGGTGAAAGCGAGCTGGATCGCGGCGCGTCCCCAGTGGTGCGCGTGATCGATCGGATCGACGAACAGCGTCCAGCCATATTGCAGATTGGCGATCATCGCCATGCAGATGATGCCCATGACGAGCTGGAGCCAACGGAAACCTGTGCGAAGGGGCGCAGCGGTCACGGCGCCATCCGTGCTGGAAATCATCAACAACCTCCCAAGGCGCTTGTCTGGTCGACACCGGCTGCAAGATGACCTGATGTCGCAAATATTGTGGCTTATCGTCGCAAGCGCGGCCGACACCTTGGTATACCATATTCCAGAATGCAAGCCCTATGTCGGACCGCGCCGCAAGAAAATGCCCGGTTCCGTTCGGTTTAAGCGAATCTGGGAAGCTTCGTACAAAACGAAACGCCCGGCCGTGAGGCCGGGCGTCATGCGCAAGATCGCGCGGGTGATGGGCGTCAGACGGTCGATTGGGCGACCACGACCTTGCGCCAGGGCTTGAGCACCGCGATCGCCAGCAGCGAAGCCAGGATGTTGGCGCCGGCCGCGATCATGAACACGTTGTCCCAATGACCCGAGCCCTGCTGCATCAGGTTTGCGACCGGAACCAGCAGCGCTGCGGTGCCCTTTGCGGTGTAAAGCAGGCCCGCATTGGTGGTCGCGAACTTGGCGCCGAACGTGTCGGTACAGGTCGAGGGGAACAGCGAGTAGATCTCGCCCCAGGCGAAGAACACGAAGCCCGACAGCAGCACGAACCAGATCGGGTCGTGGCCCCAGAGATAGAGCAACCAGATGCCAATGCCTTCCATGCCGAAGGCGATGAACATCGTGTTCTCGCGGCCGATCATGTCAGAGATCCAGCCGAAGAACGGACGGGTCAGGCCGTTGAGCACGCGATCGATGGTGGCTGCGAACGTCACCGCCGTCATGGTCATGCCGATCAGCGTGACCGGAACGCTGTCGACTTTCCAGTCGACCGCGATCGGCTTCAGGTTCGCCGTCACCATCAAGCCGCCGGCGCCGACGATCACGAACATGAAGTACATCAGCCAGAAGATCGGCTGACGCAGCACCTCGGTTGGCTGGTAGTTACGACGGGTCTGCACCAGCGCGGCGTTCGCCGCCACGACGGGCACCTGGCCCGCTTTCGGCGCGAGCAGGAAGAAGGCGAGGATGCAGATGATGATGCCTTGTCCCAGGCCGAAATAGAGGAACGTGGTCTGGAAGCCACTGTCCTTGATCATGGCCTGGATCGGCGCGACGGTCAGCGCGGAGCCAGCACCGAAGCCCGCGGCGGTGATGCCCGCGGCAAGACCGCGCTTGTCCGGAAACCATTTCAGCGCGTTGCCGACGCAGGTGCCGTAGACGCCACCGGCGCCGATGCCCGCGATGATCATGCCGAGATAGTAGCCGTTGAGCGTTGTGGCCTCCGCGTTGATTGCCCAGCCGGCGGCGCAGAGCACGCCGCCGATCAGCACAACGATGCGCGGACCGTATTTGTCGACGAACCATCCTTCGATCGGCACGAGCCAGGTCTCGAACAGCACGAACAGCGTAAAGGCCCATTGGATCGACGCACGATCCCAGCCGAACTTCTTCTGGATGTCGGGGACGAAGAACGTCCAGCCGTATTGATAGTTGGCGATCATCACCATCGCCGCTACACCGACCGCCAATTGCGCCCAGCGATACGTGTCGCTGACGCGCGCAGCTGTAGGGGCGGTTGCTTGCACCATGTCCGTCATAAAGCCTCCCGTGGCGCCTCTCATTTTTCTGCGAGCGCTGGAACGGCATTCTTGTATGCATTATGCCAAGCATCAAGCGCTGGTCCGGTCACCGTGCGCAAATGCCGCAGCAACTTGCCCGGCCGCGGCTGTGACTCGGGCCAGCACAAGTAGAAATGGCCCCGTCCTGCGGGGCCATTCATCAAAAGTAGTATGCAAACGGTCCTGAAACCGTCGCGCTGCGCGGCAGCGCGGGATCGCGCCGGCTTACAGGCCGAAACGCGGCAGGTCGCCGTTGTGATTCGAGATCTCGGCGCTCGCCATCAGGAGGCGGTCGATCGCGGCCATCAGGCGGGCGAACAGCGAGGAAGACGGGGCGAGAGCGACGGCAGCGGTCTTGGACATCGGAAATTCCTTTCTTGAGACGGTCAGTATCGCTGTCTCATTTCCAGAACAATCTATGTATACCAGATGCCACTGTCTATGCATGCCATTGCATAGCAGCATGCACTGTCCCGCATTGCAGCATAACGCGGGATTAACGGGGCCATTTTGGGCGTAAAGTCCCGACAGGGCTGCCGAAACGAGCAAAGGCTCGGGGGTCTTGGCAGGACAAGGCAAAGCCGATAGTGGTCTGCCCCCTTCCAATCATCTGTCAGAGTGGTTCATGTCGAGCGCCTCGCCCGCCGTCTCGATCGGCATCGATTTTGGGACCAGCAACACGGTCGTAGCCCTTGCGGCGGACGACCGCCGGGTCGAGGCCATCCGGTTCGACCATGGCGGACAGCGCCACAGCGTCTTCGTGTCGGCGCTGTGCTTCTGGGAGGACCGGCCGGGAGCCGGAGCCCAGGCCGAAGGCGGCCCGTGGGCGATCGAGCAGTTCCTCGAAGGACGCCATGTCTACCGCTTCCTACAGTCGTTCAAGACCTTCGCCGCAAGCAGCAGCTTCAACACCACCCAGGTGTTCCGGCAGCGCTACAAGTTCGAGGATATTTTGGCGGCGTTCCTGCGGACGCTGGCGCGTCATGGCGGCGATAAACTCGGCTTCGAGACATCGACCATCACGGTCGGCCGCCCGGTGCGCTTCGCCGGCGGCAATCCCGACGAGGCGCTGGCGATGCAGCGCTACCGGGCCGCGTTCGAGCGCCTTGGCGCCGGCCACGCGCGCTATGTCTACGAGCCCGTCGGAGCCGCGTTCTCCTTCGCCCGCCGGCTGGAGCGCGACGCCACCGTGCTGGTTGCGGATTTTGGTGGCGGCACCAGCGACTTCTCCGTGATGCGTTTCTCTCGCAAAGGCGGCAGCTTGCGCGCCGAGCCGCTCGGTCATGCCGGCATCGGGATCGCGGGCGACACGTTCGATTACCGCATCGTCGATCACGTCGTCTCGCCGCGGCTGGGCAAAGGCTCCAGCTTCCGCTCGTTCGACAAGGTGCTGCCGATCCCCTCCGGCCACTACACCAACCTCGCGCGCTGGCATCAGCTCGCGATGATGAAGAGCAACGGTGACCTGCGCGAGCTCCGGGAGTTGTCGCGCTCCGCGCTGAAGCCGGCTCTGCTCGAGGATTTCATCACCATCGTCGATCTCGACCTCGGCTTTTCGCTGTACCGCGCGGTGTCCGACGCCAAGGTCGCGCTGTCCGCGCAGGATCAGGTCGAGTTCCGCTTCAGGGGCGGCGGGGTCGACATTGGCTCGACCATCACGCGGAAGAATTTCGAAGCCTGGATTGCCGACGATATCGCCAGGCTCGGGGCCACCGTCGACAAGGTGCTTGGCGAAGCCGGCATCACCGCGCGCGATGTGGAGAAGGTGTTCTTGACCGGCGGCACGTCCTTCGTGCCCGCCGTCCGAAAACTGTTCGCCGAGCGATTCGGCAACGAACGTCTGATGTCGGGCGACCAGTTCGAATCGATCGCCTACGGCCTTGCTTTGATCGGGCACAGTCCCGACCCGGACCGCTGGACCGCAAGCGGCGGGCTCGAGTCGGGGGCGAGCGCGTAGGCTCGCTGAGATGACACTCGATCGCTGGCCCCATTCGTGAGCTGGCGATCGCACTTGCGACCGTTTCGGCGGCTCATCCTTCGAGACGCCCGCCTTTGGCGGGCCCTCAGGATGAGGTCGGAGTATGTGGCCGCAGTCTCGACGAGCGCCGTTGCCGCTAGCCTCATCCTGAGGAGACCGCGGAGCGGTCGTCTCGAAGGACGAGGCGCTCGCTCCGCTTCAGACGCTATTGATTGATCTCGGGCTCGACGAGACGTGCCAGATTCCGCAGCGATTCCTGCCAGCCGAGATAACAGGCCTCCGGCGGGATGACGTCGGGGATGCCCGCCTGCGTGATGTCTACCTCGGTGCCGACCAGGACCTTCTTCAGGATCACGGTCACCTGGATCTCGCCCGGCAGATTGGGATCGTCGAACCTGTCGGTGTAGCGGAGACGTTCGCCGGGGACGAGCTCGAGATATTCGCCGCCGAAGGCGTGGCTGTTGCCGGTCGTGAAGTTACGGAACGACATCTTGAACGTGCCCCCGACCTTCGGCTCGAAATGATGGACGGTGCAGGTGAAGCCGTTCGGCGGAAGCCATTTCGCCAGCGCATCCGCCTCCAGGAAGGCGCGATAGACTTTCTCCGGGCTGGTCGAGAGAACGCGGTGCAGGCGGACAGTGCTGGGCATGGTGGTCATCCCTGTGAATTGATGGGCTCGACATTGGCGTCTACTGCCCATTCATGTCCCGAGGACGACCGAGATACTGCCGATCCGACAGGGCGCCTCGAATTTTTTGAGGGATGATTGGCGCTAGAGCGGGCGACCTGACAAACACCAGGATCGGTTGCGTTTATTGATCGAGTCGAATCTGCGCGGTTTTGACAATGTCCTGCCAGCGCGCGATCTCTTCGGCCATCCGCCGCTTGAGCGGTTCGGGGCCTCGCTGATCCGGCGGCGGCAGGATCAAGCCTACCAGTTCAAGCCGTTTCCGCACGCTGTCGTCGTCGAGCGCTGCGCGAAGCGCATCGGAGAACCGGTCGCGAATGGCTTCCGGCACGCCTTTGGGCAGGTAGAACGCGAACCAGCTCGATGCGACAAACTGCGGAAGCCCTGCTTCCCTGGCCGTCGGCGTGTCCGGCAATTGCGGAACGCGTGCGGGGGCCGAAACGGTCAGAAAACGCAAATTGTTGTCACCCAGGAAGGGAAGAACGTCTCCCAACAGTCCACAGCTGAAGTCGCTGCGGCCTGCGATCAGGTCGGTCATCGCCAGCGCCGATCCGCGATAGGGCACTTCAACCGGCTTGAACCCGACCAAATTGGTGAACAGCAGACAGCTGATGTGGCTGATCGAACCGACACCCGCATGGCCCAGGGTGAGGTCCGGGCCGCGCGCCTTGGCGATCGCGATGAACGACGCCATGCTGTCTGCGGCGAGGTCGCGGCGGGCGACGACGAGGATCGGCGTTTCCGCGACCAGGCCAATCGGCGTGAAATCAACCAGCGGATCGTAACGAAGATTCGGATACAGCGCGACCGATGCCGCATGTGTGCCGACGTGACCGCTGACCAGCGTATAACCGTCGGGAGCGCTTTTCGCGACGCGCGTTGAGCCGGTCGTGCCGCCGGCCCCGGCGACGTTCTCGACAATGATCGGCTGCCCGAGTGTTCGCGACATGTGTTCGGACACGATCCGGCTCATCACGTCATTGGGGCCGCCAGCCGCGAACGGGACGATCAACATGATCGGCCGTGACGGGAACGGCGACTCGGCCTGTGCCGCATTCAACATTGTCAGCGCCGCAGCTGCGACGAGCACCGTGCGCGTGCATTTCAGAATCATGCGGTCTCACCCCGTGTCAATGGTGTCGTCTCTCGCACCGCGCTGGCTGGTCGATCAGCACAGGCCGCGAGGACACGATCGACCTCACGGCCGGACAGGCCGATGTATCGCGCCGGGTCCGCGGCCGCCTCGATCTCATGCGGGGCGATGTGGGCCGTCACGGCCGGATCGCGCGAAAGGCTCTGGGCTAATGTCAGGCCCGAAGCGATGGCGTGCGTGCATGCCGCACTCACCATTTCGTGCGCATGATGGCGCCCGACGCGCGGAGCCAGGGCCATCATGACGGCCTCGGCGGCGATGAGCCCCTGTGTCCGCCCGAGATTGGCCTGCATCGCATCGGGTCTGACGACCAGTCCGGTGCAGAGTCGAACCGCGTTATCCATGGCCCGGGAGACCAGCACGAACGCTTCCGGCAGCAGCAACCATTCGGCTTGCCACGGTCCCGTCGCCCGTTCGTGGTCGTGGACCGAAGCGTCGAGCATGGCGCTTGCGAGCCGGCGCAGTGACGGTCCGGTGCTGAGAATCTGCTCGCAGATGATCGGGTTTCGCTTGTGCGGCATGGTGCTGGAGGCGCCATGGCCCTGGCCGCCTGGCTCCAGCACTTCGCCGACCTCGGTCTGCGCCATCAACACGACATCGGTTGCGATCTTGCTCAGGGTCGCGGAGATCAGCCCGAGCAGGCAAACCGTCTCGGCCAAGCCGTCGCGCGCGGCATGCCATGCCACCAGCGGCTCGCCGAGTCCGAGCTCGCCGGCCAGCGCAGCGCGGACGCGGTCGCCATCGTCGCCGAGCGATGCGAAAGTGCCGACCGCACCGCCGAACTGAACCTGCAGGACCCTTGGTTTGAGTTCGGCGAGACGTTGCCTGTGCCGTAGCAGGCCCGACAGCCAGACGGAAACCTTGAAGCCGAAGGTGATCGGGATCGCGTGTTGAAGTTTGGTCCTGCCGACCATGGGCGTATCGCGATGGGTACGCGCCAGATCCGCAATCGCCGATATCAGGTGCTCCAGATCGCGGTGGATGAGCTCGAGCGCGTCGCGTATCTGCATCACGAGCGCGGTGTCCATGATGTCCTGACTCGTGGCACCCCAATGGACGAATTCGCCATGGGGTTTGCCGGTGAGTCGGATCAACTGCTCGACCAGATTCACGACCGGCAAACCAGCGCGCAAAGTGCCCGCGGCCAATTCGTCAAGATCGAGTAGTTCAGTACGTGCAGCGGAGGAGATCACAGCAGCAGCCTCGGCAGGAATCACACCGAGCTGCCCTTGAACCTTGGCCAGCGCGACCTCGACCAGGAGCATCGACTCCAGTGAAGCGCGCTCACCGAAAATAGCGCGCATCGGCGCGGTGCTGAAAATATCGGCGAGGTGACGGCTGCTGAAGACCGTTCCCGGCTCGAAACTCAGCATGGCCGTGTCGCGATCATGGATGACCGAACGCGCGCGCGTTCAAACCAGTCGGCAAGCCTTGGTCTTTCGGCAAGCCTTGGTCTTTCGGAACGCCATGACAGATGCCCCGCGCGAAAATCAATATAGTCAAGTGCACAGGCGAGCCCGATGTCGCCGAGGTCGAAGCGCCGGTCATCGAGGTCGAAGCGGGCTTCAATCGATGACAGCGTCCGCGTAATCGCTCGCTCCTGACGCGCAACCCAATCCGCCCAGCGCAACTCCAATGGCCTGCGCCCTTCGATTGCGCAGATGAAGGTTGCGTCTTTCAGGCCCTGACAAAGAGCGGCGCGTCCAAGGCAGAGGTGTCGCGCAGGCTCCTCCTTCGGGATGAGTTGCGAGTCGACGGTCAGGCCGTGCAGGGCCTGTCCGATCGTGTCGCTCTCGGTCACAAGCGTCCCGTTGGCGAGAACGAGTGCCGGCACTTTGGAGAGCGGGTTGATGTCGGTGAAGTCACGCGGCTCGAGCCAGGGGGCGACCTCGACAAACTGAATCGCGTCGCTTAATCCGAGCTCGTGAATGGCAACCCTTACCTTGCGGGCGTATGGCGACGTCTGATTAAAAAATAGCCGCATCGGTCGGTGTCGATCCCTCCGTCGTCGCGCTCCATTGCGCAGCCGTACGGCTTGGCATCGATCAAGCTAGGTTACCCCTTCGTTTTGTAAAAATGCATTATTGCGATGCATGCGTTCTGAATCGGAGAACTCTGTCGAGCAGGGAAAATCTCGGAATTCGGGATATCGCCGACTGTGATCATGTTGGGTTGCAGGTACGCGATGAGAATATCATAGCCGCTGATGAGAGCTTCTCCGACGGTAGCCGCGGGGCAGCCACGACGTCCACGCTTAGCGAGTTGAAGCCACAATTCCGCTATCGTTCCTCGCTCGACTCCTGCGCGAAATCAGGAGGGCTTCTGTTGCGCAGGATGCTTTGGGCTTTCGCCGTGACGCTCTGCTGTCTCGGTTCACCCGCTGAGGCTGCGGGCATTCAGCTTCTCGAGTCCGATTCGGCGCTGTCAGGCGCGATCTGGTATCCGTGCGCGGCGGAGCCGACACACGTGGCGCTCGGCAGTCTTTCGATCGGTGCCGATTTCGATCTGAAGGGCGTTAAGGATTGTCCCGCCACGGGCGCCAAGCTGCCGCTGGTGATGTTCTCGCACGGCCGGGGCGGTTGGTTCGGCGCCAACCACGACACAGCGGAGGCTCTGGCCGATGCCGGCTTCGTCGTTGCCGCCATCAATCATCCTGGCGATACTTTCAGCGACTCCTCGCGGCGCGATACGTACGGCCGAGCTCCTGAGGCGTTAAATCCGGCCGAGCCTTGAAAGCCGGGCCAAGCCTTGAAATCCGGCCAAGCCCCCGAATCCGCCAAGCCTTGCAAATGAGGCAGATGAGGTATACGTTAGAGCCGTTCGTTCAGCCGCTGTGCCTTGTTGAATGCGCCCGCGGGCTCCTTTTCCATAGACATCGACGAATAGAATTTTGTTCTGCGTGACTATCACGCGGAACCCGCGCGTATGCGCTTTGGAGAAGAAAATGACGACAGGTACTGTAAAGTGGTTCAACGGCCAGAAGGGCTTTGGATTCATTCAGCCGAACGACGGCGGTAATGATGTGTTCGTTCACATCAGCGCGGTCGAACGGGCTGGTCTTGCGGGTCTCGCTGAGGGCCAAAAGGTCAACTTCGAGCTCAAGACCGACAAGATGCGGGGCAAGGTCAGCGCAGAGAATCTCTCGCTCGCCTAAAGCCCTGGTGCCGTTTCACGGATGTACTGAAACGGCCATGCTACCCGCTCGATCCCAGGATTGAGCGGGTTTTGTCCGTTGCAGAACAGGGTGAACAATGAGCGTCAGGAAATCGGCCGAACCGTCACCTGAAGCCATCGCGCGCTCCAATCGTCAGCGTTTGGCTGCTGAAGAAGGGGTGCGAGCCATGGCGGATGCCGAAAAGCAAGCCGTCGATGTTCGCAAGAACATGGCGCGGCTTCGAGAGCTGCGCAAAGCCAAGGAAGCGGCCGACGCAACCCTTCAAGCATCGTTGCCGGCGCCCGCCCCGACGAAGCGCAAGAAGAAGGTGACGCCATAGTCGCCCTCCATAGCGCCGACGACAACTTGGAGAGGGCCGGTCATATGCCAAAGAGTGCGGGTCGTGCCTAGAGTTAAGTCGGACGGCGGTGGCACCATCACCTTCTTTCTCGCGCTTGGCGCGGGCCGACAGATGTGCCGTCTTGCGACGACATTTCTGACGCAGAAGCAGGCGTTCAGCTATCTCCACAAGAACCGGACCGAATTCGAGCGCATGGCGCGGGCGCAGCTGGCTTCGGGGGCAGTCGAGGACGGGATCGTCGTGCTGTCGATGCTGTAGATCAGGCGCGGATTTCGGCGTCGCGCCTTCAGCGTAATCCGCGATCGGAGCGTGGTACCGACGCTCCTATTCGGAGCGGCTTCCCGGCTTCGCCTCCCGGGCCAATCGCTCCGCTTTCAGCCGCTCGCGATTCTCGTTGAAGGAGTTCTGGTCCTTCGCATAGTCATTCATCGGCTTCTGCGTTTTCGCAGGCTTGAACGCCTTGTTGGCTTCACGCTTGGCGCGATCAGAGGATTGATCTTTCAACATTTTCGCCCTCAATTTGATCAACGAGCGTGGTCCTGACGAGTGCCGGACGCGACGCCTCCCGTGCCTAAGCTGAAAGGGTCGACTTGCCACCCTCGGAAGCGAAGGCGGCCAATTCTTCAGCGTGGGGCAGATCTTTGCGAGGCGCGCTGCACTCGCTGTGGAGACGGCATGCTCGCATTTCCGGGAGCACGCCGGTCGAGAGAGTAACGGCCGGCCACCGCATCTGTTCCTCGCGGACCAATGTTTATTCCAGCCTTGGCGGCGCGGCAAGCGTGCGGATCGTGCGATGCGGCCCTTTCCGCACCAACAAAAAGGCCGCCGAAACCGGCGGCCTTTCGTGTCTTTGGATAGGCCCGCTTACTCGGCGGCCTGCTTCTGCGGCGGGTCGAGCGCGCCGGACTTGTGGATATCGGCGACCTGGTGGTCCGAGAAGCCAAGCACGCTGCGCAGGATCTCGTCGGTGTGCTCGCCGAGCAGCGGAGAGCGCTCCACGTCGCTCGGGGAGTCCGACAGCTTGATCGGGTTGCCGACCGAGATGTACTTGCCGCGGGTGGGGTGGTCGACCTCGACCACGGTGCCGGTCGCGCGCAGCGACTGGTCCTCGGCGATCTCCTTCATCGACAGAATCGGGCCGCAGGGGATGTCGTCCTTGTTGAGGATTTCCATCGCCTCAAACTTCGTCTTCGTCATCGTCCACTGTTCGATGCGGCCGAAGATCTCGTTCAGGCGCGGCAGGCGGACGGCCGGCTTGGCATAGTTCGGATCGGCCTTCCAGGTCGGCTCGCCGATCACGTCGCAGATCTTCTCCCAGACCGGGGCCTGGGTGATGAAGTAGATGTAGGCATTGGGATCGGTCTCCCAGCCCTTGCACTTCAGGATGCGGCCGGGCTGGCCGCCGCCGGAATCGTTGCCGGCACGCGGCACGGCATCGCCGAACGGAATGCCTTCGCCGAACTGGCTGTATTCCTTCAGGGGACCATGGGCGAGGCGCTGCTGGTCACGCAGCTTGACGCGCGCGAGGTTGAGCACGCCGTCCTGCATCGCGGCCGTCACCTTCTGGCCCTTGCCCGAATGCGTCCGCTGATAGAGTGCGGTGACGATGCCGAGCGCCAGATGCAGACCGGTGCCGCTGTCGCCGATCTGAGCGCCGGTGACCAGCGGCAGGCCGTCGCGGAAGCCGGTGGTGGAGGCGGCGCCGCCGGTGCACTGTGCGACGTTCTCATAGACCTTGCAGTCTTCGTACGGTCCGGGACCAAAGCCCTTGATCGAGGCGACGATCATCTTCGGGTTGATCGCCTGGATCTTCTCCCAGGGAAAGCCCATGCGGTCGAGCACGCCGGGACCGAAGTTCTCGACCAGCACGTCGCACTTCTTGATCAGCTCGGTGAGGACTTCCTTGCCCTTGGGATTCTTGGTGTCGAGCGTGATCGAGCGCTTGTTGTGGTTGAGCATGGTGAAATACAGGCTGTCCACGTTCGGGATGTCCTGCAGCTGGCCGCGGGTGATGTCGCCCACACCCGGACGTTCCACCTTGATCACGTCGGCGCCGAACCAGGCCAGCAGCTGCGTGCAGGTCGGTCCGGACTGGACGTGGGTGAAGTCGAGAATGCGAACGCCCTCAAGCGCTTTGGTCATCGTGTTGCTCCTGTTACTCTTCTGTTCCGTCATGCCCGCGAAGGCGGGCATCCAGTATTCGCTGAAGGTTCAGTTGGGCCTCAGTGCTCGCCTCATGGATGATTTGGCGAATACTGGATTCCCCGCCTGCGCGGGGAATGACCCGGCGGATGGTTACTTCTTCTTCTGCAGAACGCTCTGCGGATTGAGGTTGCCGATGCGGCCGCTCTCGGAACCGGCGGCCGGATCGATCACCGCGTTGATGAGCGTCGGCTTGCCCGAGGCCATGGCTTCGTTGACGGCGCGCTTGAGCTCGTCAGGCGAGGTCGCGTTCACGCCGACGCCGCCGAAGGCCTCCATCATCTTGTCGTAGCGGGCGCCCTTGACGAACACCGTCGTCGCCGGATCGGCGTTGACGCCGTTGACGTCGGTGCCGCGATAGATGCCGTCATTGTTGAAGATCACGACGCAGATCGGCAAATTGTAGCGGCAGATGGTCTCCACCTCCATGCCGGAGAAGCCGAAGGCCGAGTCGCCTTCCACTGCGAGCACCGGATGGCCGGTCTCCAGCGCCGCCGCGATCGCCTGGCCCATGCCGATGCCCATCACGCCCCAGGTGCCGACGTCGAGACGCTTGCGCGGCTTGTACATGTCGATCACGCCGCGGGCGAGGTCGAGCGTGTTGGCGCCCTCGTTGACGAGGATCGCCTCGGGATGATCCTTGATGACGTTCTTCAGCACGCCGAGCGCGCCGTGATAGTCCATCGGCGATTTGTTGTTCATGAGCTTCGGCGCCATCTTGGCGACGTTCTCGTCGCGCTTGGACGCGATGGCCTTGGTCCATTCGGCCGGCGGGGCGGTCCAGCCAGCAGCGATGGCCTGGTTGAAGGCCGAGACGACCGAGCCGATGTCGCCGACGACGGGCGCGACGATCTCGACGTTGGAGTCCATTTCCCTGGGCTCGATGTCGACCTGGATGAACTTCTTGGGCGCTTCGCCCCAGTTCTTGCCCTTGCCGTGCGAGAGCAGCCAGTTCAGCCGGGCGCCGATCAGCAGCACGACGTCGGATTCTTTCAGCACCGTCGAGCGGGCAGCGCCTGCGCATTGCGGATGCGTGTCGGAGAGGAGGCCCTTGGCCATGCTCATCGGCAGGAAGGGGATGCCGCTCTTCTCGACGAAGGTTTTGATCTCCTCGTCGGCCTGCGCGTAGGCCGCGCCCTTGCCGAGGATGATGAGCGGACGTTTTGCGTTCTTCAAAACATCGAGCGCGCGCTTGATCGAAGCGGGCGAGGGGATCTGCGCGGGAGCCGCGTCGATCACCTTGACCAGCGACTTCTGGCCGGCATCGGCGTTCATCACCTGGCCGAACAGCTTGGCCGGCAGGTCGAGATAGACGCCGCCGGGACGGCCGGAGACGGCGGCACGGATGGCGCGGGCCAGACCGATGCCGATGTCCTGGGCGTGCAGCACGCGATAGGCCGCCTTGCACAGCGGCTTGGCAATCGCGAGCTGGTCCATCTCTTCATAGTCGCCCTGCTGGAGGTCGACGATCTCGCGCTCGGAGGAGCCCGAGATCAGGATCATCGGGTAGCAATTGGTGGTGGCGTGCGCGAGCGCGGTGAGACCGTTGAGGAAGCCGGGCGCGGAGACGGTGAGGCAGATGCCGGGCTTCTTGGTGAGGTAGCCGGCGATGCCTGCCGCATAACCCGCGTTCTGCTCGTGGCGGAACGAGATCATGCGAATACCGGCCGCCTGCGCCATGCGGCCCAGATCCGTGATCGGGATGCCCGGCACATTATAGATGGTGTTGATGCCGTTCAGCTTGAGCGCGTCGATGACGAGATGAAAACCATCCGTCAATTCCTGCTCGGTGCCCGGTGCTTCGGACTTGGTCGCGGTATTCAGCATGGGCCTTATCTCCCTGATCTCAAGGTCGTTGGGGCGAATGGTTCGCCCTTCTGGTGAACGTTGCTGGTTAGAAGAGTTCCTGACCATGCGCTTCGACGTAAGCGGCAAGGCCAAGAGTGTGGTCGCGGGCGCGCTTCTCGGCGAGTTCGGTGTCGCGCGCTTCCAGTGCTTCAATCATGCCGAGATGCTCGGGTAGCGAAGTCGCGGTGCGGTCCTTGCGTCCGATGGTCAGCTGGCGGTAGCCGCGCACGTGCAGCAGGAGGTCGTTGGTGAGATCGACCAGCACCGGCGATTCCGACAGCGAGATCAGCGCCTGATGGAAGGCGATGTTGGCGCGCGAATATTCCTCGACGTGATCCTCGGGCAGGCGGTCCTTGCCAAATTCCTTGAAATAGTCGCGCAGCGCCGTGATGTCTTTCTTGCGCGCGGTGGTGGTGATGAGGCGGGCCGCCATGCTTTCCAGCGCCGCCCAGGCGCGGATCATGTCGACGATCTCGCTCTTGGTTCTTCGCACCACCATGATGCCGCGGCGCGGAACCGTCTTCACGAAACCGTCCTGCTCGAGCATCGCGATGGCTTCGCGGATCGGCGTGCGGCTCACACCCAGGCGTTCGGACAGCGCGCGCTCGTCGAGCATCACCGGCTCGGGCGTCGAGTAGATGTCCATCTTGAGGATGGCTTCCTTCAAGGCGTCATACGCCTTGTTCTTGAAGCTGCTCTCCGGGGCAATACGAACGATTGCGATATCTGCCTCGGCCATGTTCGGCAACGCCTTGGTTGGTTTCCGCAGTGACACGACGATTCTCCTCCAGTGGGAGTCGTCTTTTACAGGAATATTAACCGGAAAGTTTTTGGCATACCAAATACCAGTATGTCAAGCTGCCTATTTTTTTGCAGCGATCTGAGCTGCGCTGCAGCTTGACAAGTTGGCTTCTGGCATACCAAATGCCATCGCCAGCCATTTTTGATCCAAAGCGGCGGAGTAGTTTCAGGCTTATGCCACTCCGTTCCGCGACATGGAACAGAGCGCGGCGATTGGCAAGCATCACGGGCAGCCGCAACACGCGCGCGCTTTGAGAACGCAAGAACCAAGGTCAAGGGAGAAGCCACATGTCCAATTCCAAAGATGCCGTCCGCAAGGTGCTTGACCAGGTCAAGGCGGACAACCGCACCAGCCTGACCGCGCCGGAAGGCAAGCTGGTCTGCGACGCCTACGGCATTCCGGTGCCGAAGGAGGGTGTGGCGAAGTCGGCCGGCGAGGCTGGCAAGATGGCCTCCTCGATGGGCTTCCCGGTGGTGATGAAGATCGTCTCGCCGGACATTCTCCACAAGACCGAAGCCGGCGGCGTCATCGTCGGCCTCAAGACGGCTGAAGACGCCGAGAAGGCCTACGAGACCATTCTCGGCAACGCCAGGAAGTACAAGTCCGATGCCAAGATCGAGGGCGTCCAGGTCCAGCAGATGCTGGCCGGCGGCACCGAAGTGATCGTCGGGTCGATCACCGACGCCTCGTTCGGCAAGCTGGTTGCCTTCGGCCTCGGCGGCGTGCTGGTGGAAGTCCTGAAGGACATCACCTTCCGCCTCGCGCCCGCGACCAAGCAAGATGCGCTGTCGATGCTGGACGGCATCCAGGCGCATGAGATTTTGAAGGGCGTTCGCGGCGGCGAGCCGGTCAACCGCACGGCGCTTGCGGATGTCATCGTCAAAGTCTCGCAGCTCGTCACCGATTTCCCCGAGATCGTCGAGCTCGATCTCAACCCGGTGTTCGCGACGGCCAAGGACGCGATCGCCGCCGACGTCCGCATCGTCGTCGACTTCGCTTACGTGCCGAAGCCGAAACCGCGGCCGACCGAAGAGATCGTCGCGGCCATGAGCCGCATCATGCAGCCGAAGGCGGTTGCCGTGGTCGGCGCTTCGGCCGAAGACGGCAAGATCGGAAACTCCGTGATGAAGAACCTCATCAACGGCGGCTACAAGGGCGACATCTATCCGATCCATCCCAAGGCCGCCGAGATCCTCGGCTACAAGGCGTACAAGAGCGTCAAGGACGTGCCCGGCGTGATCGACACCGCGGTGTTCGCAATTCCCGCGAAGTTCGTGGCGGCGGCGCTCACCGAATGCGGCGAGAAGAAAATTCCCGGCGCGGTTCTGATCCCGTCCGGCTTCGCGGAAGCCGGTGCGCCGGAGCTCCAGGCCGAGATCGTCGAAGTCGGCAAGAAGTACGACATCCGCCTGATGGGGCCGAACATCTACGGCTTCTACTACACGCCGGCCAATCTCTGCGCGACCTTCTGCACGGCCTATGACGTCAAGGGCCATGCGGCGCTGTCCTCGCAGTCGGGCGGCATCGGCATGGCGATCATCGGCTTCTCCCGTTCTGCCAAGATGGGCGTCTCCGCGATCGTCGGCCTCGGCAACAAGTCCGACATCGACGAGGATGATCTGCTCGCCTTCTTCGAGCAGGATCCGAACACGAACCTGATCGCGCAGCACTGCGAAGACCTCAAGGACGGCCGCGCCTTTGCGGAAGCCGCAAAGCGCGTCTCCAAGAAGAAGCCTGTCATCGTGCTCAAGGCCGGCCGCACCTCGGCCGGTGCGAAGGCGGCCTCGTCGCACACCGGCGCGCTCGCCGGCAACGACAAGATCTACGAGGATGTCCTGGCGCAGTCCGGTGTGATCCGCGCCCGCAGCTTGCGGCAGCTGCTCGAGTTCGCGCGCGGCGTGCCGGTGCTGCCGACGCCGAAGGGCGAGAATGTGCTGATCATCACCGGTGCCGGCGGCTCGGGCGTGCTGTTGTCGGACTCCTGCGTCGACAACGGCCTGTCGCTGATGTCGATGCCGCCGGATCTGGATGCGGCCTTCCGCAAGTTCATCCCGCCGTTTGGCGCGGCGGGAAATCCCGTGGACATCACCGGTGGCGAGCCGCCGATCACCTACGTCAACACGGTGAAGCTCGGCCTGACGGACGAGCGCGTCCATTCGCTGATCCTCGGCTACTGGCACACCATCGTCACGCCGCCGATGGTGTTCGCCCGCAACATGGTCGAGGTGAAGAAGGAGATGGAGGCCAAGGGCTTCGTGAAGCCGATCGTCGCCTCGCTCGCCGGCGACGTCGAAGTCGAGGAGGCCGCCGAATATCTCTACCAGAACGGCATCCCGGCCTATGCCTATTCGACCGAACTACCGGTCGAGGTGTTGGGCGCCAAGTACAAATGGGCGCGCGGGGCGGGGCTGCTCTGAGCCGCTACTTCACCTCTCCCCGCGTGTGTCCGCCGAAGCCTTGTCAAGGGAAGCCTTGTCAAGGGAAGCCTTGTCAAAGGAAGCCTTGTCAAAGGAAGCCTTGGCAAAGGAGGCCTTGGCCGGACGGATGCGGGGAGGGGTGAGAACAGTCAGGTCGCGATGGGCAAGAACGTGATCCGGCGTAAATCGCTCGAAACTCGGTCGCCTGTGGAGGCCGACCGCGACGGCGGCGTGCAGTCGGTCGACCGCGCGCTGTCGATCCTCGAGACGCTGGCCGAGGATGACGAAGGCTATCGCCTCAGCGACCTCGCCGTCCGCACCGGCCTGTCCGCCTCCACCGTGCATCGGCTGCTGGCGACGCTGGAAAGCCGCCGCTTCGTGCAGTTCGACCGCGCCGAATCCAAATGGCATGTCGGCGTGCGCAGCTTTACCGTGGGCGCAAGCTTCGCACGACGGCGGAACTTCACCGCGCAGGCGATCCCCTATCTCCGCAAGCTGCGCGATCTCACGCGCGAAACCGCCAACCTTGCCGTCGTCGACGACGAGTTCATCATCGTGCTCACGCGCATGGAAAGCCGCGAGATCATGCGCTCGCTGACCAAGGTCGGTGGCCGCGTTCCCATGGTGACGTCGGGTGTCGGCAAGGCGGTGCTTGCGACCTATTCGGACGAGGACGTCGGCGCGATCATCCGCCATCACGGCATGCCGCGGCTGACGGAAAAGTCCATTGTGCGGGCGAGCGATCTGTTCCGGGAGCTCAATTTGATCCGGAAGCAGGGTTTTGCGGTGGACGACGAAGAAGCGGAAATGGGCCTGCGCTGCGTCGCCGCCGTCGTCTACAACGCGCTCGCCGAACCGCTCGCCGCGATCTCGGTGTCCGGCTTGACCAGCCGGGTCACCGACGCGCGGCTGCCGGAGATCGGGGGCGTCGTGCGGGACGTCGCGGCGGAACTGACGGCAGCACTTGGCGGCGTGATGCCGGCGGCAAAGCCGGGTTGAGCCAGGTTGGCGCTCCACCGCCACCCGGTGGAAGAAATCAGCTCTGGCGGCAAGAGCCCCGACATCGGTATATCCGTCCACCGTTGTCGCGTCCTTTTGGGGAATGTCATGCCGTCAGAGCTCCGTTCGCCCCGTCTCGCTGTCCTGATCGATGCCGACAATGCTTCGGCAAAGATCGCGGATGGACTGTTCGAGGAGATTGCCAAGATCGGGGAGGCCAGCGTCCGGCGCATCTACGGCGACTTCTCCAATGCCAGGTCCAGGGGCTGGGCCGACATCCTCTCGAAACATGCCATCATCCCGCAGCAGCAGTTCGCCTATACGACCGGAAAGAATGCGTCCGACATCACGCTGGTCATCGACGCGATGGACCTGCTTCACAGCGGCCGGTTCGACGGCTTTTGCCTGGTGTCGTCGGACAGCGATTTTACCCGTCTCGCCGCCCGGATCCGGGAGCAGGGCATCGATGTCTTTGGCTTCGGCGAGCAGAAGACGCCGGAGAGCTTCCGGCAGGCCTGCCGAAGGTTCGTCTACACGGAGAACCTGCTTGCCGCCCCGGCGAACACCCTGGACGCCGCCTCGAGATCGACGTCGCTTCAGCCGCTCGATGCCGCGACCCCCATCGTCAAGAAGGTGATCACCCAGATGGAGAGCGAAGACGGCTGGGTGACGCTCGGGGAAGTCGGCCGTCAGCTCGCCAACCTGGCGTCCGATTTCGATCCGAGGACGTTCGGCTTCCGCAAGCTGAGTGACCTCGTGCGGAAGACGAATTCCTTCGAGATCGACGAGTCGAAGGGGAGGTCGATGCGGATTCGGGTCAAGCCCGCCGCCGAACCAGCCCCGAGAAGACGGAACTCGCGCAGACCTGCAAGGTCAGGGGCGGCAGGCAATTCGCCGCCTAAGGCGTGAGCAGGGCGTGCCGTTATATTTGAGCTTGCCCGGTCCGGCTCAGGGCGTAACCATCGCAGGGCCATAACGCCACGCGAGGGTCCTGATGACCAGACTTACCCGCTTCGCCGTCGCACCGCTGCATTCGATGACCCGGCGTCTCGCCGATGTGGCCTCTGCGCGTGTCGCGCCCGATCTCGTCGTCACCGGCGCGCGGGTGCTCTCGACCTATTCCGAGCGCATCCACGCGAACCGCGAAGTCTGGATCACTGGCGGGCGGATCGCTGCGGTGAAGCCGGCCGGCGCGGCCAAGAAGGTGTGGAGCGATGTTGCGGTTTTTGACGCGGCCGGCGGCATCATCGCGCCGGGGCTGGTCGACCCGCACATCCACATCGAATCCTCGATGGTGACGGCCTGCGCCTATGCCGAGGCGGCACTGCTCAACGGCACCACCACGATCTTCTGCGACAGCCACGAGATCGGCAACGTGATGGACGTCGCAGGCGTCGAGGCCATGCTGGAGGACGCGCGCGAGGCGCCGCTCTCGATTTTCCTGACGGTGCCGAGCACGGTGCCGGCGACCTCGGCGGAACTGGAGACTGCGGGCGGCGACCTCACGCCGGACAAGATTGCCGGCCTGTTCGACCGTTGGCCGGAAGCTGTCGCGCTCGGCGAGAAGATGGATTTTGTGCCTGTCGCCATGGGCGATGAGCGAAGCCACGCCATCCTCGCCGCCGCCCTGAGGCGCGGGCGGCCGGTGTCCGGCCATGTCTACGGCCGCGAGTTCGTTGCAGCCTATGCGGCGTCCGGCGTCACCGACACCCATGAGGCGATCGACCGCGACATCGCCGACGATTTGCTCGATGCCGGCGTCTGGGTGTTCCTGCGCGGCGGGCCGCCGACCACGCCATGGCACTCGCTGCCGCAGGCGATCCGCACCATCACCGAGCTCGGCGCCTCGCACAAGCGCACGGCCGTGTGCACCGATGACCGCGACGCCGATGATCTGCTGCTGTTCGGCCTCGACTGGGTGGTGCGGGAGGCGGTAAAGGCGGGAATGTCGCCCGAGCAGGCCTGGTCGATGGGCTCGCTGCATGGCGCGACGCGCTTCGGCATGGATGGCGATATCGGCGGCCTCGGCGGCGGGCGCCGCGCCGATCTGGTGCTGATGGACGACAATCTGAAGCCGCAATGCACCTGGTATGGCGGCGAGCTCGTGGTCGAGAACCGCAAGATCACGCCGCAGCTCGATCAGGCGCTGTCGCAGCGCTATCAATACCCGAAGGCGGCCTATGCGACCGTGAAGCTGCCGAAGAAACTCAGGCTGACGCCGGAATTGCCGGCGAAGGCCTGCACCGTCAACGCGATCAAGACTGCGCTGCCCGGCATCACGCTGATCCACGAGAAGATCGCGATCGAGCCCGCAAAAGACTGGCCAGCGCTGTTTGCGCGCTATGGCCTGTGCTTCGTCACGGTGGTCGAGCGCCATGGTAAATCCGCCGGCAACGTCGCCTATGGGCTGCTGAACCATTTTGGCCTGAAGCGCGGCGCGGTGGCCTCCAGCGTCGGGCACGACAGCCACAATATCATCGTTGCCGGAACCAACGAGGCCGACATGCAGGTGGCAATTTCGGCCATCGAGGAGCACCAGGGCGCCGTTTGTGTCGTCGCCGACGGCAAGGTGAGGGCGCTGGTGCCGCTGCCGATCGCAGGGCTGCTTTCGGACAAGCGCGTCACGGAGGTGGCCGAGGAGGTCAAGGTCTTGAAGAAGGAATGGGCGGAAGCCGGCTGCACCATCCCCTACATGGGCTTCAATTTGATTCCGCTATCGGTCATTCCGGAAATTCGCATCACCGACAAGGGCCTCGTGCTGGTGCCGCAGATGCAGCTGGCGCCGCTGTTTGAGTGAGCGTGTGTAGCATCCGGTGAGGAGGCGCCGGTCCGGAACGTCACCTCATCAAGAGCGCGACTTCGTCGGCGATATTTGGCTGGATTGCCAGGGCGGCGGAGATGTCGGCCTGACTGCCAACAATGTCTCCCTTTTGTCGCTTGACCATCGCGCGGCTGTAGAACGAGATGGCCTTCTTGTCATCGATGCGAAGCGCCGCGTCGTAATCCTCAATGGAACTATCGAGTGAGCCCTTCCTGAAATAGGCGAAGCCACGCGAATCGTAAAAGCTCGCTTCATCCGGCCGTAGCTTTAAAGCTTCGTTGCAATCAGCGATCGCGCCGTCCGCGTCGCCGGAAACCGCCTTGAAGAAACAGCGATTGTTCAAGACAAAGATATTGCGGGGCTCGAGTTTCAGCGCCTGTTCGAGGTCGCTCATGGCACGCGGGAGGTCGCGCTTGGCTTCATATGAGCGAGCCCGGCGCAAAAGGGCAGTCGCATTCCCCGGATTGGGATCGAGCTGAATCGCGCGATCGTAGTCAGCGTTGGCACGGTTGCGATCTGCCTTGAGCTCGAAAATGTGGCCCCTGGCGTGGTACCCGATCGGGCAAAGCGGATCGAGTTTGATGATCTGGTCGAGATCTTCGACGGCTCGGCCGTACTCACGCTTGGTCGCGTAGACTCCAGCACGGTACAGGTAGGCCCGCGTGTTTCCGGGGAATAGCTTGATGGCCTCGTTTAGATCTTCGATCGCACGGTCATGGTCGAGCAGCCTGAGATAGACCTCAGCACGGCCGAGGAAGGCGAGCGAGGAGCCGGGATCGAGGGAGATCGAGTGGTTGTAGTCATCCAGCGCCTTGTCGACCTGTCGGTTTCTCAGACGAGCGAGCCCTCTTGAGGTGTAAAGTCGAGCATTGTCCGGATCGAGTTCCGCAGCTTGGTTCAGCCGCTCAACGACCTTCTCATAGGCTCCCGCAAATAGAAAAGAGGCTGAAGACCTGACAAGAAGCGTCGCTTCTCTGCTCTTGGGTGGCACTTCCGGCATCTTGCCGGATGCGAGAGGTGGCGTATCGCTACGACAAGCCGATACGATCTGACGAGACTGCTGATCCTGTGCGTAGGTGGGATCACCGGCCCAGCCGAGGATGATCAAACTTGCGGATAGAATGAAGGCCGCTTGCCGGATCTGGGCTGCCTTCTGGCAAAGCTGGCGCCACCCCTGGTCCGCAGATGAACCGACCGCCCAATCACTTCCAAACCAGTACATTCCTGCCTTCCATACGCGATGCAACTCTAGCATGTATCTTTGCAGCGCAAACTTACTTTTCCCAACCAAGCAGCGGTATTTTCGATGGTCGCCGGTTTTCAAGAAATGATCCCATCAACCCTCTGATTTTTGGAAGTTTTCTCCAACTGCTTCCACAGCGTGGAAAATAAAATCGATCTCGTTGAGATCGTATCCCGCGCGCCCGATGATCTCGCTCGAGCCAATGCAACTGAGCGAGGTCCGATATGGCGAAGATGCGAGCCATCGATGCTGCCGTGCGAATTCTGGAGAAGGAAGGCATCTCGACTGCCTTCGGCGTTCCCGGGGCGGCGATCAATCCGCTTTACTCGGCACTGAAGAAGCGCGGCTCGATCCGCCATATCCTGGCGCGGCATGTCGAGGGTGCCTCGCACATGGCCGAGGGCTACACACGGGCCAAGGCCGGCAATATCGGCGTCTGCATCGGAACCTCGGGGCCGGCGGGCACTGACATGATCACCGGGCTCTATTCGGCGATCGCCGATTCCATCCCGATCCTCTGCATCACCGGGCAAGCACCGCGGGCGCGGCTCTACAAGGAAGATTTCCAGGCCGTCGACATCGAGTCGATCGCAAAGCCCGTGACCAAATGGGCTGTGACCGTACGCGAGCCTGCGCTGGTGCCGCGCGTATTCAGCCAGGCATTTCACGTCATGCGCTCCGGCCGGCCGGGGCCGGTGCTGATCGACATGCCGCTCGACGTGCAGCTCGCCGAAATCGAGTTCGATGACGAGACCTACGAGCCACTGCCGGTCTACAAGCCCACCGCGACGCGCAAGCAGGTCGAGAAGGCGCTGGAGATGCTCAACGCGGCCGAGCGGCCGCTGATCGTCGCGGGCGGCGGCGTGATCAACGCCGATGCATCCGACCTTCTGGTTGAGTTTGCCGAGATCGCCAACGTGCCGGTCGTGCCGACGCTGATGGGGTGGGGGGCCATCCCCGACGACCACGTGCTGATGGCCGGCATGGTCGGTCTTCAGACCAGCCATCGCTACGGCAATGCCACGATGCTCGAATCCGATTTCGTGCTCGGCATCGGCAACCGCTGGGCCAACCGCCACACCGGCTCGGTCGAGACCTACACCAAGGGCCGCAGCTTCGTGCATGTCGACATCGAGCCGACCCAGATCGGACGCGTGTTCAATCCCGATCTCGGCATCGTCTCGGACGCCAAGGCCGCGCTCGAACTCTTCGTCACCGTCGCCAGGGAGTGGCGCCGGTCAGGCAGGTTGCGCGAGCGCCAGGCGTGGCCCGCAGCCTGCCGCGATCGCAAGCGGACGATGCTGCGCAAGAGCCACTTCGACAACGTCCCGATCAAGCCGCAGCGCGTCTACGAGGAAATGAACAAGGCGTTCGGCCGCGACACCACTTACGTCACCGTGATTGGCCTGTCGCAGATCGCCGGGGCGCAGTTTTTGGGCGTCTATAAGCCGCGCAACTGGATCAATGCCGGGCAGGCGGGCCCGCTCGGCTGGACGCTACCCGCGACGCTCGGCGTGCGCGCGGCGTGTCCGGATCGCGATATCGTCGCGCTGTCGGGCGACTATGATTTCCAGTTCCTGATCGAGGAGCTCGCGGTCGGGGCGCAGTTCAATCTGCCCTACATCCACGTCGTCGTGAACAATTCCTATCTCGGCCTGATCCGCCAGGCCCAGCGCGGCTTCGATATGGACTATCACGTCCAGCTCTCCTTCGAGAACATCAACGCGCCCGAGCTCGGCGGCTACGGCGTCGACCACGTCGCGGTCGCCGAAGGCCTCGGCTGCAAGGCGATCCGCGTCACCGACCCCAAGGACTCGCAGGCTGCGTTCGCCACAGCGCGTGAACTGATGGCGAAGCACCGCGTGCCCGTGGTGGTCGAGTTCATTCTCGAGCGCGTCACCAACATCGCGATGGGCACGGAAATCGACAACATCGTCGAGTTCGATGAGGTGCTGGATCTGCCGCTCGATGAGGTCGCGACAGCGCGGCCCGGCGTGCTGCAGCCGGCGGAATAGGGAACAGAATCATGCCGAAATTCGCCGCCAACCTCACGATGCTCTTCAACGAAATGCCGTTCGTGGACCGCTTCGCCGCAGCCAAAGCGGCGGGATTTTCCGGGGTCGAGTATCTCTTTCCCTACGATTTCGACAAGGCGCTGCTGCGCGAGCAGCTCGACGATCATGGGCTCACGCAGGTGCTGCACAATCTGCCGGCCGGAAACTGGGCGGCGGGCGAGCGCGGCATCGCGATCCTGCCGGATCGTGTCGCCGAATTCCGTGACGGCGTGTTTCGCGCCATCGACTATGCCAAGGCGCTCGATTGCGAGCAGCTCAACTGCCTCGTCGGTATCGCGCCTGTCGATGCCGATCCGCGCGAGCTCAACGAGACGCTGGTCGGGAATTTGCGCTTTGCGGCCTCGACGCTGGCGCGGGAGAACATCAAGCTGCTGGTCGAGCCGATCAACACGCTCGACATCCCCGGCTTCTTTCTCAACGGCACCGAGCAGGCGGTGCAGCTGATCTCCGAAGTGCGCTCGAACAATCTGTTCGTCCAGTACGACATCTACCACATGCAGATCATGGAGGGCGACCTCGCCCGTACCATGCAGGAATACCTCCCCAAGATCGCCCACATCCAGCTCGCCGACAATCCCGGCCGTCACGAGCCGGGCACCGGCGAGATCAACTATCCCTTCCTGTTCCGCCACCTCGACGCGATCGGCTATCGCGGCTGGATCGGCTGTGAATACAAGCCGCGCACCACGACGCTGGAAGGCCTGTCCTGGCACGCCGCGCAGACATTCGAGACCTAGTGGGCAAGGTGGCGGTGCGCTCCCTCTCCCGCTTGCGGGAGAGGGCCGGGGTGAGGGTGTCGCCACGATGGGATACGCTGAGATATCCGGAAGGAATCCCAACGCGGAAATAACCCTCACCCGGCACTGTGCGCCGATCTCTCCCGCAAGCGGGAGAGGTGAGCGGAGCCCGCGGATCGACTTAGCCTAAATCTAGAGGAATAAGAGACATGATCGACATCGGCTTTATCGGACTTGGCACCATGGGGCGGCCGATGGCCGGCCATCTTCTGGCCGCAGGCCATCGCGTTCTCCTGCATGACGTCGCGCCGGTCGCGTCCGAGCTGATCGCGGCGGGCGGAGTTGCCTGCAAGTCAAGCAAGGAGGTCGCAGAGGAGGCGGATGCGGTCATCATCATGGTGCCGGATACGCCGCATGTGGAGGCCGTGCTGTTCGGCAAGGACGGCGTCGCGGGCGGCATCTCCAAAGGCAAGATCGTGATCGACATGAGCTCGATCTCGCCGCTGGCGACCAAGGAGTTCGCAAGGAAGATTGAGGCACTCGGCGCGGATTATCTCGACGCACCGGTTTCGGGCGGGGAGGTCGGTGCCAGGGCGGCAAGCCTCACCATCATGGTCGGCGGGCCCGAGCGCGCGTTCAACACCATGAAGCCGATCTTCGACCGCATGGGCAAGAACGTCACCCGTGTCGGCGCCAATGGCGACGGCCAGACGACGAAGGTCGCCAACCAGATCATCGTCGCGTTGACGATCGAGGCGGTGAGCGAAGCGCTGCTGTTCGCGTCGAAAGCGGGCGCCGATCCGGCACTGGTGCGGCAGGCCCTGATGGGCGGCTTTGCCTCGTCGCGGATCCTCGAAGTGCATGGCGAGCGCATGGTGAAGCGCAATTTCGATCCCGGCTTCCGCATCGAGCTGCACCAGAAGGATCTCAACCTCGCGCTCGAAGGCGCGCGCGCGCTCGGCCTGTCGCTGCCGAGCACGGCGGTGGCGCAGCAATTGTTCTCGTCCTGCACCGCGCATGGCGGCAAGGGTTGGGACCACTCGGCGATGGTGCGCGCCCTGGAACTGATGGCAGGGCACGAGATCGCCGCGGCGTAAGTGTTACGCAGTAACACTCTCCGGATTTGGCCTGATCTTTCGTCACGCGGGAACCGGAACAATGGTCCGCTCCCGCGGGTTGAGAGCGCATGACAATCACTGGAGACATTTGGCCATGAAAACCCGTTTTGCGATTTCGTTGGCTGCCGCGTCGCTACTGGCGTCGAGTGCAGCCTTTGCTCAGTCGACGACCGAAGAAGGCGCCAGGAGCGGCGCACGTGCGGGCGGAGACATCGGCGGCCCGGTCGGCGCGATGGTCGGTGGTACCGTCGGTGCGGCGGTCGGCGCTGGTCTGGAAATTCCGAATGCGGTGCTCGGCGGAATTCCGCGCGATGATTCCGTTGTGGTCCACGAGCGCGTCGTGGTCGGCGAGCCACTGCCGCCGACCGTGGTGCTGCGGCCCGTGCCGAACTACAGCGAGTATCGCTATGCGGTCGTCAATGATCGCCGCGTGATTGTCGAGCCGCGCACACGCCGCGTCGTCAAGATCATCGACTGATCGGTCAGAGCCAGGCTTTGAAGAGTTGGGCCCTGCGGAGTGTTACTCCGCGGGGCCTTGGTTTGTCAGGGCCGAATTTGCCCGAAAGTGCCTGAGTACCCAATCGGTGACGGTGGCAAGCGCAAAGCCGATGCAGGCCGTGCCGGCATCGACCAAAAAATCCTCCAGCCGTGGATGCCGTCCCGGCGCCCAGAATTGCATCAGCTCGAGCAGGCCGATCAGGACCACCGCGACGGCGGCGACCGTCCAGCGACGATTCCGGTAGGCGAGGCCGAAGGCCAGTCCGACCAGGACAAAGGCAAGGGCATGCTCGCCGTCTTGGCCGAGGCTGGAATGCGGTCGCAGTTCCGGCGGCCCGAGCGTTGCGAAAGCCACGACGGCTGCGAGAAGCCAGGCAAGGGAGCGGAGCAAAATGGACATTCGCGCGCCTTAGCACGGATTTGCACCAGCCTGTTGCCGGACCTGGATCAGATCGCCGTGTAGTTAATGACGAAACGTCAAAGTGGCTCGCGCACGCCAAGGCCGTGCATGAAGCGTTCCCGGATCTGCACGGGATCGCGGCGGGTGGCGCCGATTCCGGGCTTGTCGTCGATGCGTACGGCGATCAGGCTTGGCTCGGAGGCCGACATGGCTTCCTCGACCAGACGCTCGAAATCCTCCTCGTCCGCGGCCCAGGCGCTGTTGGCAAGCCCCGAGCCTGTGGCGATGGCGACGATGTCAGCCACGTTCGCGGCCGGTGTCGGCTGCGCACCGGTGATCTGGTAGATGCCGTTGTCCATCACGATCATGCTGAGGTTCTTCGGCTTCAACGTCGCAATCGTCGAGAGCGCGCCGAGCTGCATCAACAGCGAGCCGTCGCCTTCGAGCGCAAAGACGCGGCGATCCGGCTGCGCCAGCGCCACGCCCAGCGCGATCGGAAAGGCGAGCCCCATGCTGCCGAGCATGTAAAAATTCTGCGGGCGGTGGCCGGCGGCCCAGAGGTCGAAATTGGTATTGCCGATGCCGCCGATCACGGCTTCCTCGTGCTTGAGTTTCGCGATCAGACGCGAGGTGACGTCGAGGCGGTTCATGACCTTGGTGTTGCGCGTGTTCATGGCCGGGCTCACTTGTCGAAAACCTTGCCGCCCGTGAGCAGCGGGTTGAGGATCAGCGCCACCGGCGCCTGCGTCGTGACGGCCTGCTTGATCGATCGGTCGGCAATGAATTCGAGCTCGTCGAGCCGGGTGATGGTGTGATGCTCCAGCGCCAGCGAATCCAGCACCGGCCGCATGGTGCGGCAGACCAGCGACTGGCCGTAGTTGAACTCGCCGAGCGTGCCGCGCTCGGACACGAACATGATCAGCGGGATCTGGTAGGGCACCGCGAGCGAGGCCAGCACGTTGGCAAGCGTGGCAAAGCCGGAGGTCTGCATCAGCACCGCAGCCCGCCGTCCGCCCATCCATGCGCCCGAGGCGATGCCGACGGCCTCCTCCTCACGGGCGGTGGCAAAGGTGGTGAAGAAGGGATCGGCGTGCAGGTTCTTGATCAGCGGCGTCAGCACGCGGTCGGGCACGTAAGGGACGAGGCTGATCTCGTTCCGTTTCAGGGTTTGCAGGACGATGCCGTGCCAGCTCTTGTCGCTGGAGGTCTGCGTCGCCTCGGACGAGGTATGTTGCTCCGCAATCGCCATTGCGTTCTCCCTTCAGCCGCGCATGCTTCTTGGTCTTTGCCATTGTCTTGGGCGTCGTCTTGGCCGTCGCGGCGGTCTGCCGAACTTGACGCGGCGGGCGGGATTGTCAACATGTCCGGGCTGCACCGTGATCTGCGCCAGACGGCCTGCCGCGGCCGGTGCCGCCGTGTCATAAGCGGCAATAACGAGAGAACGGAGGAACGCATGAAAGGAGCGCGCGCCGCGCTGACCCTGCGGATCTCCTGGAGAGAGCCGGAAGGGTCCTGATGTCCGTCAACAGCAAGCGTGTCTTCTACTCCAATTACCTGGCCAATCCGATCTACATCGACATCCTGAAGGCGCGGCCTGACGTCCGGCTGGATCGTATCGAAAACGAGAGTCCCGAAGATTTTTATGCTCCGATCCTCTCTGCGGCGCATGTCTATCAGATCGGCGCCGCCCGAGACGAGCTGGCGCCGCATTTCCACGTCGATGCCGCCTTCCTGAAGCGCACGCCGAACCTGCTGCTGGTCTCGAGCAATGGTGCAGGCTTCGACCCCGTCGACGCCGAGGCGTGCACCGATGCGGGCGTGCTGGTCGTCAACCAGTCCGGCGGCAACGCCCATTCCGTCGCCGAGCATGCGCTGGCGATGATGCTGACGCTGTCCAAGCGCATCATCCAGTCGGACCGCCGGCTGCGCCGCGAGCGCGACGTCAACCGCAACGATCTCGTCGGCAACGAGGTCGAGCACAAGACGGTCGGCATCATCGGCCTCGGCAATGTCGGCCGCCGCATCGCCGCGCTGTGCCAGGGCCTGCTCGGCATGAAGGTGCTGGCCTATGATCCGTACCTCACGGCCGAGGTGATGGCCGAGCGGGGCGGAGAGAAGGTCGAGCTCGACGAGCTGCTGCGCCGCGCCGATTTCGTCTCGATCTCCTGCCCGCTCAACAAGGGCAGCCGCAACATGATCAGCGTGCGCGAGTTCGCGCTGATGCAGCCGCATGCTTATTTCGTCACCACGGCCCGGGGCTTCATTCACGACGAGGACGCGCTGCTGCAGGCGTTGCGCGACAAGCGCATTGCGGGCGCCGGCCTCGACGTCTGGTCCAAGGAGCCGCCGCCGCCGGAGCACCCGCTGCTCCAGCTCGACAACGTGCTGGCGAGCCCGCATACCGCAGGCGTCACGATCGAGGCGCGCCAGAACATGGGCCGGATCGCCGCCGAGCAGGTGCTGGAGACACTCGACGGCAAGCGCCCGCCACGTATCATCAATCCCGAGGTCTGGCCGGTTTATGCGGAGCGCTTCAAGCAGGCGTTCGGCGTGACGCCGGGGTAGGGGCGTGCGAAGTCTGATCGTGCTCCGATCGTTGGTTACGAGAATGAAAACAGAATGCGGCGGATTTTACTGATGGCGTGAGTGAACACGTATGACTTGTCCTGTAGATCAGGGTTCATGAGCATATTTTCGATTGCGACATCCGGACTTTCCGCGGCGAGTTTGCGTGTGAACGTGGCCGCGAGCAATATCGCCAACGTTCGCACGACAGGCCCGCTACCTGCGTCAGGCGGATCGAGCACATCGGCCAGTGCGGTCAGTTCGAGCATTGGTCCGACGTTTCCCGCGGCTTATGTGCCGTTGCGAGTCGATCAGGTCGACCAATCGAGCGGCTCGACGCCGGGCGGTACGGTCGCGACCGTGTCGACGGTTTCGCCGAGCTTTACCGCACAATCCGACCCAAGCGCTCCCTTCGCAAACCAGGACGGCCTGGTCGCCGCGCCGAATGTCGATCTCGCCAACGAATTCGTTCAACTGGCGACCGCGAAGTACAGCTTCATTGCCAATGCGAAGGTCATTCAGGCCTATTCCGAAACGACAGAGTCGCTACTCGACATCACCACATGATGGCTGATGTCGGCGCGGGCGCTCGTGTCGCGCGCGCCTTCCGCAGGCTCCAGGTAGGGCGGGGTGGTTGACGGATCGAACCGACGCCTGGATCGGCGGCGGGAACCGTTGCCGGCTTTGATCCGCGTCAAAATCCCCCTCCCGCATCCAGGCTAAATAGGATTAGAGTGCCGCCGAGGCAGGCAGGAGGTCCCCATGTCAACTTATGTTGTCAGGTTCATGAAGGACGTGCTCGGCCAGTACGGCCGGCAGATCGAGGTGTGCCAGGGCTCGCTCGAAATCGACGCCTCCGACGAGGACGAAGCCAGGGAGCGGGCGAAGGCGAGGTTTTGCAAGGACCAGGCGTTGCACCACTGGTCGCTGCATGCCGACCGCATCCAGGTCAGACCGGCTGACTTTCCGTCGTGAGGTCTAGCGGCCGGGCGCCGTGACGGGCGGTGGCGCGGTGACGCCGGCGCCGAGCGACCGCTGCACCATGACGGTGTCGGACCAGTGGCCGTGGCGGTAGGCGACACCACACAACAGCCCGGCGCGCGCGAAGCCGAACTTCTCGTGCAGCGCCAGCGAGGGCGCATTGTCGGCATCGATATAGCCGATCATCTGGCGGAAGCCAGCGGCGGCGCAAGCATCGATCAATTCCTGGAGCAGCAGCCGTCCGACACCGCGGCCGAGATGCTCGTGGTGGACGTAGATCGAATGCTTGGCGGTGTAGCGATAGGCCGGACGCTTGCGGAACAGCACCGCATAGGCATAGCCCACGACTTCACCGCGAAAGGTCGCAACCAGATGCGGCAGGCGGGTCTGCTTCAGGTTCTTGCGCCGGTCGCGCAGATCGTCCGGCTCGGGCGCGCCGGTTCCCTCGACGTCGCGCGGCACGCCGTTGCGGACGTGATGGCGGTAGATCGCCAGCATCGCGTCGACGTCGCTCTCTCGTGAGATGCGCACCAGCACCGGCTCGTCATCCGGGCGCGCAACCGCAGTTTCGTTCATCGGCACCTACTCGGTAACGACGTAAGTATAGAGCCCGATGCGCCCCTGCGCATCGATCTCCTTGTAGACGCCCTGGATTTCCACATCGAAGCCCGGGAACGTGTTGAAGCAGGTCTCGAACATCTTGAGATAGTCCACCATGGGCTTGGCCCGTTCCGTCAGCCGCTCGCCGGGCACGATGGTGGCGATGCCGGGCGGATAGACCACGAAGGGCGTGGTGGCGATACGGCCCGTGATCGCCTCGATCGGCAGATAGTCGACATCGTTGCGGAACAGGTAGCGCGCGGCATCGCGGGGCGACATCGCGATGTCGGGCATGTGCTCGGGCATGAACTGTCGGGCCTGGAGTGCGCTGACGTCGGCGGCACGGAAGAAGCGGTGCATCTCGCCGCAGAGATCGCGCAGCCGCACGTTGGCATAGCGCGCCTGCCGCCGCTGGTAGAACTCCGGGATGACGTCGGCCAGCAGTGCATTGTCGTCGTGCAGCCGCTTGAATGCGACGAGACCGGAGATCAGCGTGCCGGCCTTGCTTGCCTCGACGCCCGGGGTGAGCAGGAAGAGCAGGGAGTTGAGGTCGTTCTTCTCGGGGACGATGCGGTTCTCGCGCAGATACTGCGCGACGACCGGCGCGGGGATGCCGTGCTCGACATAGGCGCCGGTGGTGCGATCGAAGCCGGGGGTGAGCAGCGTCAGCTTGTTCGGATCGGTCATGGCAAAGCCTTCTGCGAGGCCGGGAAAGCCATGCCAGGCGCTATCGGGGGAGAGCTGCCACAGCGCGGGATTGGTGGCGAGCTCGTCGGTGGAGAGCGTTTCCCAGGCGACGTTGTGCGCGGCGCCGGCGCGGCTGACGTCGGGAATCGCGACGCGATCGGGGACGAAGGGTTCGAAGAACCAGCGGCGGTCCGGATTCTGCTCCTTCTCCTCGAACTCCCGGCGCATCGCGCGGATCTTCTTGCGCAGCTCGATGCCGAGCCGGATCGTGTCGTCCCAGAGCACCTCGCCGGAGCGGCCCTTCATCATCTGCGCGCCGACGTCGAGCGAGGCGAACAGCGGGTAGAATGGCGAGGTCGAGGCATGCTGCATGAAGCTTTCGTTGAAGCGGCGGTGCTCGACGCGCCGCTTCTGGCCGCGGATGTGACGATCCTTGATGTGGATTTGGGAGGCCTGCGAAAAGCTCGCGAGCTGCTTGTGGGTCGACTGCGTCGCGATGATGCCGGGTGCCTCGGGGGGAAGGTTCGCCAGTCCCATGGCGAAGCGGCCGGCATAGAGCGGATGGAACTTCATGAAGCCGGCCCAGGCCTCGTCGAACAGGATGTACTCGCAGAGATGGCCGATGCGCTTCAAGATCATCTCGGCGCTGTGGATAGTGCCGTCATAGGTGCACTGCTCGACCACGGCGACGCGGAACGGCCGTTCCTTGCGCCAGGCATCCTTGTCCGCGACCAGGGGATGATTGCGGATCGCCTCGCGCAAGATTTTCTCGTCGAGCATGTCCCAGCGCATCGGGCCGATCAGGCCCCAGGCATTGCGGATGGTCGGCACGTAGACCGGGACACCGCCATTGATCATCAGCGCGCCATGATGAGCGGCCTTGTGGTTGTTGCGGTCGAACAGCACGAGATCGCCGTCGGTGACGAGGGCGCCGAGCGCGACCTTGTTCGAGGTCGAGGTTCCGTTGAGCACGAAATAGGTCTTTTCCGCACCAAAAATCTGCGCGGCTTCCTTCTGTGCCTTCAGCGCCGGTCCTTCATGGGTGAGGAGGTCGCCGAGGTCGAGCACGGAATTGTCGAGGTCGTCGCGGAACACGGACTCGCCGAGATGTTCGACGAAGACCCGCCCGATCGGACTGCGATTGTAGAACACGCCGCCATTGTGACCCGGGCAGGTCCAGAGCTGGTTGCCCTCCTCGGCATAGTCGACCAGCGCGCCGAAGAACGGCGTCTTCAGCGTCTCGGCATATTGCTTGAGCCGGCTGATCAGGTTCTTGGCGATGAAGGTCGGGGTTTCCTCGGACAGGAAGACATAACCGTCGATGAAATCGAGCACCTCGACCGGCAGATCCTCGAACCGCTTGCGCCGGATCAGGAGGATGATCGGGAAATCGAGGCCGCGCCGCCGCATCAAATTGATCAGCGCCGAGGTCTTGCCCTCCAGGCCCTTCTTGCCCCAGTCCACCACCATGCAGCCGATCGCGGCATCGGTCTGCACCGCCATCTCCGCGTCCTCCAGCTTGCGGGCGCGAACGACCTCGAAGCCGGAGCGCTGGATCTCCTCGATGATCTGGTTGAAGCGGACGCCTTCGAGATCGTCGGCGTCGAACACAGGTGCGGCGAACAGGAAGTTGAAGCGCTTGAAATAGTCCATGTCATGTCCCGAATGTGCGAGACCGACAGGTCTCGACACATTTGATGACAGCTGGATGACAGAGGCTGCATCCCGATCGGGCTGGGCCGGATGACCGGCGGCTCAGTCCAGGAGCTTGTCCAATGTGATCGGGAAGCGGCGGATGCGTTTGCCGGTGGCGTGATAGACGGCGTTTGCGATCGCCGCCGGGACGCCGACGATCCCGATCTCGCCGAGTCCCTTGACGCCAAGCGCGTTGATGTGCGCGTCCGGCTCGTCGACGAAGATCACGTCGATGTCGTGAACATCGGCATTCACGGGAATGTGGTACTCGGCGATGTTCGCGTTCATGATCCGGCCGAAGCGGTGATCCATCACCGTCTCCTCGTGCAGGGCCATCCCGATCCCCCAGACCACGCCGCCCATGATCTGGCTGCGGCCGGTCTTGGTGTTCAGGATCCGCCCGGCCGCGATTGCACTGACCACCCGGGTCACGCGGACGACGCCGAGCTGCTCGTCCACCTTCACCTCGGCGAATACCGCGGAATGGGTATTGCGCGCGTGCTTCTTGTCCTCACCGAACTGGTTGAGCTTTTCCTTCTCGATGCGTTCGACGTTGCCATGGCGCATCGCGTCGGCGATCGAGACCGCGCGGCTGTTGTCACTGTTCCTGGCAATGCTGCCGTCGATCAGGACCGTATCGGCCGCCTCGGCATCGCCGAGTGGCGAGCCACGCATTTTCTTGGCCAGGCGTAACAGTTCCTTGCGCACCTCCTGAGCGGCTGCGAGCACCGCATGTGCGCTTGAGGCGGCCATCCAGGAGCCGCCTTCGACCGGCGCCTGCGGCAGGGTGGAATCGGCAAGCCGGACGCTGATGTTCTCGATCGGCAGACCAAGCGCATCGGCCGCGACTTGCGCCACGATGGTGTAGGTGCCGGTGCCGATGTCGGAGGCGGCGCAGGATACTTCGGCATGTCCGTTCGACGTCAGCACGATGCGCACCGCGACCGGCATCTGCAACGCTTCCCACACGCCGGTCGCCATGCCCCAGCCGACCAGCTCCTTGCCATCGCGCATCGAGCGCGGCACAGGATTGCGTCTGCTCCAGCCGAAGGCGTCCGCGCCGCGCGCGTAGCATTCGCGCAACTGCTTGCTGGTATAGGGCAGATTTTCGCTTTGATCGCGATCCGAGTAGCACTTCAGCCGCAGTTCGATCGGATCGAGCTTAAGGGCGACGGCGAGCTCGTCCATCGCGCATTCGAGCGCGCAAACGCCGGAGGCGGCGCCCGGTGCGCGCATGTCGCAGGGCGTGGAGACGTCGAGATGCACCAGCTTGTGAGAGAAGCGGCTGTTCGGGCTGCTGTAGAGCTGTTCGGCCCAGCCGGTATCGTTGCGTGCAAAATCCTCGTAGCGCGAGGTGACGGCAATGGCCTCGTGCGTGACCGCGTCGAGTGTACCGTCGGATTTTGCGCCGAGCGCGATGCGCTCGATGGTCATCGGCCGGTAGCCGAGCCCGTACATCTGCTGCCGCGTCAGCACGACGCGAACGGACCGCTTCAGCGCGAGCGCGCCAAGCGTTGCCAGCACGACCTGGTATTGCGGCCGCAAGCCGGAGCCGAAGGCGCCACCGACGTAAGGCGAGACCACGCGAATGTCATCCGGCTTCCTGTCGAACACGCCGCAGAGAAATTTGTGGACGTTCTGGACGCCTTGGGTCTTGTCGTAGATCGTGAGCTTGCCATTGCTCTCCCAGACCGCCGTGGTCGCATAGAGCTCCATCGGGTTGTGATGCTCGGTCGCTATCACGTAGTCCGCCTCGTGGCGCACATCAGCTCGGGCAAGAGCCGCTGCGGCGTCGCCGCATGGCTCGCGTGGTTCGTCCATTTCGGCGGCTTTGCTGCGCTCGCCTTCGAGGTCGGTCGCAAAGCCGCGCTGCTCATACTCGACCCGCACGAGCGTGGCCGCGAATTTCGCGGTTTCCCAGTCCTCCGCCACGACCAGCGCGATCGGCTGGCCGTTGAACTTGATCGTGTCATCATAAAGCGGACGGAAAGGCGAGCCTTTCTCGGGCGCCACCTCGTCCTTCCACGCCTCATCCTTGTCGGCGAGCGGCGGACGGTTCGCATGTGTTAGCACGTCGAGCACGCCCTTGACCTGCAGCGCCGCACTGACGTCGAGGCGGGCAATGCGCCCGCATGGAATGGTGGCCTCGACGACGAAGCCATGGAGGAGCCCGTCGGCCGGGAATTCGCCGGCGTATTTGGCGGCCCCGGTGACCTTGGCCCGGCCGTCGACACGCGACGTTGGCGTTCCGATATAGGCGTTCATCGGTCCCTCACGCGATCTTCTTGTGGGCCTGGGATTGCGGCGTGGCATTCGCCGCCTGCGTCAGCGTCCGCACGATGGCGCGGCGCGCGAGCTCGACCTTGAAGCCGTTATGTGAGCGGGTCGTTGCTCCCTGGAGCAAGAGATCCGCGGCGCGCGAGAAATGATCGGGCGTCGCGGCCTGGCCGCGCAGCGTCGCTTCGACTTCGAGGCTGCGCCAGGGCTTGTGAGCCACGCCGCCGAGCGCCACGCGCGCCCCGCTGATTGCGTTGCCCTCCAATTCGAGTGCGGCGGCGACCGAGATCAGAGCAAAAGCATAGGACATCCGGTCGCGAATTTTCAGATAGCTGTAGTTTTGAGCAAAGCCGCGCGGCGGCAGCTCAATCCCCGTGATGATCTCGCTGGGACCGAGATTGGTATCGACATGAGGCGTGTCGCCGGGGAGCCGATGGAAATCGATCAGCGCGATGGTGCGTTCGCCGGATGGACCCGCGATGTGCACGAGCGCCTCGAGCGCGGCAAGCGCCACGCTCATGTCGGATGGGTTGGTCGCGATGCAGGCTGCGCTCGTACCCAGGATCGCATGGTTGCGGTTGAGGCCGTCGATCGCCGAGCAGCCGCTGCCCGGATTTCGCTTGTTGCAGGGCGTGGCCGTGTCATAGAAATAGGCGCAGCGCGTTCGCTGCATCAGATTGCCTCCGACCGACGCCATGTTGCGCAGTTGCGCCGAGGCGCCGGCCAGTATGGCGCTGGCGAGCAGGGGATAGCGCTGCTCGATCAGGGGATGGTAGGCGAGATCCGCGTTCGGCACCAAGCCGCCGATGCGCAAGGACCCGTCGGCCGTCTCCTCGACCTTGCGGAGCGGCAGGCGGGAAATGTCGATCAGCCGGGAGGGGCGCTCGACATTCTCTTTCATCAGGTCGATCAGATTGGTGCCGCCGGCAATCAGTTTGGCGCCGGGGTCGGCGGTGAGCAGGCGGATCGCATCGGCGACGTCCGTGGCTCGGGCGTACTGGAAGTTGTTCATGGCTGGCCCATTGCCTGCTGGATGGCGGCGACGATGTTCGGATAGGCGCCGCAACGGCAGAGGTTTCCGCTCATCAGCTCCCGGATCTCGTCGGCATCCCGGGCACGGCCTTCGACGAGCAGTCCGGCCGCCGAACATATCTGTCCCGGCGTGCAGTAGCCGCATTGGAAGGCGTCACGGTCGATGAAAGCCTGTTGCAGGGGATGCAGCGTGCCGTCCTTGGCAAGACCTTCGACGGTCGTGATCTCCGCGCCGTCCTTCATGACGGCGAGCGTAAGGCAGGAATTGACGCGCCGGCCGTCCACCAGCACCGTGCAGGCGCCGCATTGACCATGATCGCACCCCTTCTTGGTGCCGCTCAGCGCAAGATGATCCCGCAAGGCGTCGAGCAACGTGGTCCAGGGCACGAGATCGAGCGTGTGACTGACGCCATTGACGACAAGATGGATCGGAATGCGTTCGGGAATCTGATGCGCGACATTGCCCATGTCCTGCTCCCTGCGACGGCGACCGTGCCGGACGTCAGCCCTGTCGAAGTCCCGTTGACGCGGGGGGCCACGCCGCCTCCGCCGGCCAATAGCGCCCAACGGACCACCGGCCGGTTGGTTCCTTGCCGGCAGTTCGCCTTTCCGAGAGGCCGCGGTTAGCGCTTCGCTTCGCCGAACACCACAATCGGCACCGCGCGGTTGATGACCTCGCGCAGCGCGAAGCTCGATTGCACCCGGGCCACTCGCGGCAGGCGCGACAGTTCGGTGCGATGGATGCGCTCGAAATCCTGGATGTCGCGGGCCAGTACGATCAGGATGTAGTCGTCGGTCCCCGACATCAGGAAGCAGCGCACGACGGACGGGCATTTCACCACTTCCGCCTCGAACGCCTTCAGCGCGTCGTCGCTCTGGCTTTCCAGCGCGATGCGGACCAGCACCGTGGTGGTGAGGCCAAACTGCGTCAGATCGAGCGCGGCCTGGTAGGCCTGGATGTAGCCGTCATCCTCCAGCGCCTTCTGCCGCCGTGCCAGCGCGGTGCTTGACAGCCCGACCTTGTTGGCGAGCTCGGTGTGGCTGGCCCGCGCATTGGTCGTGAGTTCCGCGAGGATGGCGAGATCTTTCCGGTCGAGGGCCAAGGTTTCGTTTCCAGCGTGAAAGGGCGTTTGCGCGCCGGAAGCCGGCGCGGGGAGGCCAAAGCTAGCGGATATTTGCACGAAACCAAACCGGGCACGTCGCTACGATCACGAGGTGAATCAAAAGGAGACCCGGGATGCGCGTCGGAGTGCCCAAGGAGATCAAGGTGCAGGAATATCGCGTCGGGCTCACCCCGGGCGCGGTCCGCGAATATATCGCTGCCGGGCACGAGGTGACGGTCGAGACCGGCGCGGGCGGCGGTATCGGCGCGTCCGACGAAGTGTACCGGCGGGCAGGGGCCACCATTGCCGAGAGTGCCCGCGACATCTTCGCGACGTCCGACATGATCGTGAAGGTCAAGGAGCCGCAGAAGAGCGAATGGGCCCAGCTTCGCGAAAGCCAGATCCTGTTTACCTACCTCCATCTTGCGCCGGATCCCGAGCAGGCCAGGGGTCTGCTCGCCTCCGGCTGTACTGCGATCGCCTACGAAACCGTCACCGACGCGGCCGGTCACCTCCCCCTGCTTGCGCCGATGAGCGAAGTCGCCGGCCGCCTCGCCATCGAGGCCGCCGGCGCCGCGCTCAAGCGCTCCGCCGGCGGCCGCGGGCTGCTGCTGGGCGGTGTTCCCGGCGTGCAGCCGGCGCGGGTCGTCGTGCTCGGCGGCGGCGTGGTGGGAACGCAGGCCGCGCGCATGGCCGCTGGCCTCGGCGCCGAAGTCACGGTGATCGACCGCTCGATTCCTCGTCTGCGCCAACTGGATGATGTCTTTCTCGGCCGGGTGCGCACCCGCTTTTCGACCATCGAGGCGGTCGAGGAGGAGGTGTTCGCTGCCGACGTCGTGATCGGCGCGGTGCTGGTGCCCGGCGCAAGCGCGCCAAAGCTCGTCACGCGTACGATGCTGAAATCGATGCGGCCGGGTGCGGTACTCGTCGACGTCGCCATCGACCAGGGCGGCTGCTTCGAGACCTCGCATCCGACCACGCACACCGATCCGACCTACGAGGTCGACGGCGTCGTGCATTATTGCGTCGCCAACATGCCGGGCGCGGTGCCGGTGACGTCGAGCCAGGCGCTGAACAACACGACGCTGCCGTTCGGCCTGTCGCTTGCGAGCAAGGGTTTTGCCGCTGTGCTGGAAAATCCGCACCTACGCAATGGGCTGAACGTGCATCGCGGCCGCATCACCAACAAGGCGGTGGCGGAAAGCCTCGGGCTGGAGTTTGCGCCGGTGGAGAGCGGGCTGGCGGCCTAGAGCATGATCCGGAAAAGTGCGCGGCGGTTTTCCGAAAAGATCATGCTCAAATAATGTAGAGCCTACGCCGGCTTGCGGTGGCGGCTGCCGAGCGCGGCCTCGATCGTCTCGGGCTTCTCGATGCGCTCGACCAGCATGTCGATGCGGTCGCTGCCCCAGCACAGCTCGCCGTTGAACACCGTGGTGGGAACGCTGAACACGCCGAGCGCCTCGGCTTCGTCGATGATGCGGTCATGCTCGGCGCGCGCGGGGCCAACATCGCCCAAGCGCGCGAACTGCTCGCCGTTTCAAAACCTGAAGGCCAGCCCACCGGTGCCGCCGTCGATCACAGCAAGTCGACTTGTCCATGCTGCGGCGGTCGCATGATCATCATCGAGGTGTTCAAGCGCGGTGCCACGCCACGGTATCGGCCGACAGGCCCAACAACCGTCATCAGGATCGATACCTCATGACCGTATCACAATCCCGCAAAACGGCTCGTCGCGCTCGCTCCGAAAACCTTCACATTAGCGGCCATTGACTCTCCGCCACCGCAAGATCGGGCTCAGCTTCCTAAATCTTTCAACCAGGAGGCAATCGTCTGATTAAGGTAGTCCGGCACTTCATGCTGAATGAAGTGGCCAACTCCAGGCACGATTTTGACCGTGAGATTGTCGGGATTTTCAATCCATGACTTTTCCAAATCAATAGTGCTTAGCAAAGCGTGGCTCTCCTCGATTCCGTGCACATGCAAGACCGGGCATTTGATCACGGCACCGTAGAGTTTCTTCATGGTTGGATCGAAAAGATTGAGCGCAAGCTGAGAGAACGCGTAGTTGGCTTTGTAATAACTCATCATGGACAAGATGGAAGATTTCGCGAAAGCCTGGATGTATCGACTCTTAACTTGTGGATCTACAACCCAGTATGCCAAATCTTGCGCAGTCAAATTGTCGCCTTTGCCTTGAGCGAAGAACCGTGTGGCGTAGGCGCTGGCCTTAGCCTGCGCGATAGGATGGTTCCAAGGGAGCAATTCCCTCGTGATGGCGCCAGGATGAGGAACGCTGATGACTACAAGTCTTTCGATCAGATCCGGATTTTGCCCGGTGAATAGCCACGACAAAGCGGCGCCCCAGTCGTGCCCAATCAGGATGGCCATGCGACCGTTTCCCTCTGCATTGATCACGGCACGGATGTCATCAAGGAGAACCGGAAACTTATAGTTCTCGACACCTTCTGGCCGATCGCTCAAATCGTACCCGCGCAGATCAAGAGCGACCACCTGATAATTTGCTGAAAATGCCTGGATCTGATTTCGCCAAGAATACCAAAAGTCGGGAAATCCGTGCACGAACACCATAAGCGGTTTCTGATTGGATCCCATTGTGACGTAGTGGATTTTCGTTCCCGCATTGTCCGCATACTTGTGCAGAAGGTTCGGATCCTTATCGATATCAACGGCAGGCTCACTCAAAGCGACAGGGATTTTATTGTGCCAGATGGCATCGCTTGAAGTCTCCCCGGAAACAACGCGAGTGAACATCGCAGTGAACATGGCAGCTCCTAAAAGCATCATCGAGCAGGTTCTAGAGGCCATCTCAGTGATCCCGTTCGCTAGAACAATTGCCGAAATCGAAGTTGCTCGAGCTCATTTGAGTATTTCCTGCGCAGCAATCTGGGGGAGCGGCACACGCCTGTGTGCAACTTCTGGATTATGATTTGATAACGGTGATACGGCGGGACACATTTACTATGGTGATCGCCATAGTATGGCGATCACCATAGCCGTGTCAAGCCAGGCGTGGTATGCTTACGGGATGCCCCGTAAGACTGACGCCCGCGATCGCGCGATTGCCACTGCCGAGCGACTGTTTCGCATCCAAGGCTACACTGCGACGGGATTGAACCAGATCATTGAAGAAAGCGGCTCGCCTAAAGGATCGTTCTATTTTCATTTTCCGCGCGGTAAGGCACAGCTCGCAGAAGAAGCAATCGATCATTACGTTACGAGTAGAATTGCTGTATTGCGGGATATCTCGGCGAATACGACGGGTGATGCCCTGAGTTTTGTTCGTCAGATTTTCGGCACGTTCGCGGCCGAAATGGTCGCCTCTGATTTCCAGTATGGATGTCTCATGCAAAATCTGGCGAATGAGCTTCCTGCACTCGACGCTGATCTGACCAAACGGGTAGCGCGCGGATTTGTTGATTCAACCGAGATAGTTGCGGAGCATTTTAGGGGGTGCGGTTTCACTTCCGCGCGCGCATCTTCTACCGCAGCCGCATTGGTAGCTGCCCTCGAAGGCGCACGTACGATCGCCCGGCTGGAACGCACAGCGGCTATATTCGAGGCGCTGGCGGATGTTAGTGTCCAGGGGTGGGCGGCCCCCGAGGGGAGACCCGGTTTCGAGGTCAGCTCTCGGCGGCGCGGGCGGTAGCTGCAACTCCGAGCAGCTCCTCGCGCTGGCAGAAATAGCGGGTCCATGCATTGCCGGAGCATCCGCCGCCGCTGTCTGGCGCTATAGCCGGGGGCGCCGGTGCCCAAATAGGCCGGAAGAAGAAAACTATTGCTCCGGGTCCCTCCGGCGGAAGGAGTTTCCCCTCCGGGAGGCAAAAAAGCCAATCGCTTCCATTGCTGTTTGGGGCCGAAACGACGACATTTCTGCCAGAAATTGATGGATTGACCGCTATGGAACGCACCGGGTTTGAGCCTTTCGGCGAGCAATTGGTGTCCGCAACGGACACCCAGCCGCGCTCGCGCGGGTCAAAGCTGCTGCTTCGGGTTGGCACCGGCCTGTTCTGGTCGCTGGTCGCCGGCATCGTGCTAGCGCGTGCGGCCTTTTTCGAGCCGGGCGTTTATGACGGCTTCAGCCGCGTCGCCTCGCTGGCCAAGAGCCTGATCTTCTAAAGCGCGCCTGATCTTCTAGCAGTCTGCTGAAGAACCCCCTCGCCACGGAGGGGGCTTGATGATTCACTTTATCCATCTCGAATCGGCAGAGGCGATCATGCGCGGCAGGTTTAAGGACCAGGGCGGCCTGTTTTCGTACAT